>NZ_JBQFOC010000007.1:2500-6135 GCF_056533065.1 Ruegeria sp. H4 | reverse complement strand
GGCTGTTCTGAGGTTTTCTGACGCTGGTTGCGGGAGCAGGATTTGAACCTGCGACCTTCAGGTTATGAGCCTGACGAGCTACCGGGCTGCTCCATCCCGCGACACTTTGCGTTGGTCTACCGCCTATTCGGCTACTTGAGACCGGGTAGTGTTCTTTTCATCGTATTAGAGAGATATGGGCTTTTACTAGGTTTGGCGGTGACCTACTCTCCCGGGGCTTAAGCCCAAGTACCATTGGCGCGGCAGTGCTTAACTTCCGGGTTCGGGATGGGACCGGGTGTTTCACTTGCGCTATGACCACCAAACCGAGGAAAAGCCCATGTCGACTTTCTTGCGACGCAAGAAAGCGACAGGTGGCAGGCAGCGTATTCGCGAAGCGAATGCGCGTTGCCACTCGGTTGTATAGTCAATCAACAGTGCCGTTTGCGTTGGCACGCGCTGTCCATGTTCAAGGTGTGTATGTCTTTGGTCTTGTCTTTCCATTACTGGATCAAATCAAGCCTATCGGGCGATTAGTACCGGTCAACTGAACGCATTACTGCGCTTACATCTCCGGCCTATTGACGTGGTGGTCTTCCACGGCCCTCAGGGAGACCTTGTTTTGAGGGGGGCTTCCCGCTTAGATGCCTTCAGCGGTTATCCTGTCCGATCATAGCTACCCAGCACTGCCGTTGGCACGACAACTGGTCCACCAGTGGATCGTTCACCCCGGTCCTCTCGTACTAGGGGCAACTCCTCTCAAGTCTCCTACACCCACGGCAGATAGGGACCGAACTGTCTCACGACGTTCTAAACCCAGCTCACGTACCTCTTTAAACGGCGAACAGCCGTACCCTTGGGACCTGCTCCAGCCCCAGGATGAGATGAGCCGACATCGAGGTGCCAAACACTGCCGTCGATATGGACTCTTGGGCAGTATCAGCCTGTTATCCCCGGCGTACCTTTTATCCGTTGAGCGATGGCCCTTCCACTCGGGACCACCGGATCACTATGGCCGTCTTTCGACTCTGCTCGACTTGTCAGTCTTGCAGTCAGGCTGGCTTCTGCCATTGCACTCAACGAGCGATTTCCGACCGCTCTGAGCCAACCTTCGCGCGCCTCCGTTACGCTTTAGGAGGCGACCGCCCCAGTCAAACTACCCGCCACGCAGGGTCCCGGATCCGGATAACGGACCGCGGTTAGACATCAAGAGTGCGAAGGGTGGTATCTCAAGGGAGGCTCCACAGGGACTTGCGTTCCTGCTTCAAAGCCTACCACCTATCCTGCACATCACAATCCTGATGCCAGTGCGAAGCTGTAGTAAAGGTGCACGGGGTCTTTCCGTCTAACCGCGGGAAGCCTGCATCTTGACAGGCAATTCAATTTCGCTGAGTCGATGTTGGAGACAGCGGGGAAGTCGTTACGCCATTCGTGCAGGTCGGAACTTACCCGACAAGGAATTTCGCTACCTTAGGACCGTTATAGTTACGGCCGCCGTTTACCTGGGCTTCAATTCAAGGCTCTCACCTCTCCTTTTAACCTTCAGGCACCGGGCAGGCGTCAGACCCTATACGTCGTCTTGCGACTTCGCAGAGCCCTGTGTTTTTAATAAACAGTCGCCACCCCCTGGTTTGTGCCCCCAGCCCCTAGTTGCCTAGGAACCGGGCCTCCTTCTCGCGAACTTACGGAGGTATTTTGCCGAGTTCCTTCAACATCGTTCTCTCAAGCGCCTTGGTATGCTCTACCAGTCCACCTGTGTCGGTTTAGGGTACGGTCTGATGGAGGGCTATTTCCAGGAACCACTCAGCAGCCCAATCAATCCGATAAGATTGAACTACACCTGTGATCCGTCACATCCTCCTGGCCTAGGAATATTAACCTAGTTCCCATCGCCTACGCCTTTCGGCCTCGGCTTAGGGGCCGGCTTACCCTGCTCAGATTAGCTTTAAGCAGGAACCCTTGGACTTTCGGCGAGAGTGTCTCTCACACTCTTTGTCGCTACTCATGTCATCATTCTCACTAGTGATCTCTCCACGGGATCGCTCACGCGCCCGCTTCATCGAAAGCTCCAAATATCCTCCAAGGCGTTCCGAAGAACGCTAAAGAGGATAGGAACTATGTCACACTACGCTCTGCTACCGATGCTTACGCATCCCTAGACTTCGGCTCATGGCTTGAGCCCCGTTACATCTTCGCCGCAGGACAACTTATTTAGACCAGTGAGCTGTTACGCTATCTTTAAAGGATGGCTGCTTCTAAGCCAACCTCCTGGTTGTTTTGGTCGTCCCACCTGCTTTCCCACTTAGCCATGAATTGGGGGCCTTAGTCGTAGGTCAGGGTTGTTTCCCTCTCCACTACGGACGTTAGCATCCGCAGTGTGTCTGCCATCTAGTACTCCCGGGTATTCGGAGTTTGGTTAGGATCAGTAAGCCTGTGGGGCCCCATTACCCATCCAGTGCTCTACCCCCCGGGGTATTCGGATGACGCTCTACCTAAATAGATTTCGCAGAGAACCAGCTATCTCCGAGTTTGATTGGCCTTTCACCCCTAGGCACAGCTCATCCCGATCCTTTTCAACGGATGTGGGTTCGGTCCTCCAGTAAGTGTTACCTTACCTTCAACCTGGCCATGCCTAGATCACTCGGTTTCGGGTCTGATCCCACGAACTCATACGCCCTATTAAGACTCGCTTTCGCTACGCCTACACCTAACGGCTTAAGCTTGCTCGTGAGACCAAGTCGATGACCCATTATACAAAAGGTACGCCGTCAGATCTCGAGGATCCTCCGACTGATTGTAGGCGTTCGGTTTCAGGTACTGTTTCACTCCCCTCGTCGGGGTGCTTTTCACCTTTCCCTCACGGTACTGGTTCACTATCGGTCAGCAAGGAGTACTTAGCCTTCGAAGGTGGTCCTCCGATCTTCAGACAGAATTTCACGTGTTCCGCCCTACTTAATACGTCCGATCATGCTTCATATACGGGACTATCACCCTCTATGGTCCTGCTTCCCAACAGGTTCTATTCACACTCACGGCTCGGCTGGTCCCCGTTCGCTCGCCGCTACTAGGGGAGTATCAATTGATTTCCTTTCCTCCGGGTACTTAGATGTTTCAGTTCCCCGGGTTTGCCTTTATAACCCTATGTATTCAGGTCATAAATACCTGGTTAAGCCCATTATTGATTAGCAGAACTAACAATAACAAACTTTCAGGTGGGTTGCCCCATTCAGAGATCCATGGATCAAAGCTTATTCTCAGCTCCCCATGGCTTATCGCAGAGTATCACGTCTTTCATCGCCTCTTGCTGCCAAGGCATTCACCAAACGCCCTTCTCGCGCTTGATTTGATCCAGAAAAAGAAAGACTTGACCATTTGTCCTACCGCCTATTCGGCTACTTGAGGACGTGAACTCTTTCGGCCTGTCGGCCTGCAGAGTTCGGTCAGATCGATCGTGATCATCCAGCTGGTAACTAAAGATGATCGTTCTTCTGAACCAAAAACATACATTTCCCGCCCCCGCCACTTGGACGAGGACAATTGAGCAACCCCATATGGTCTCCCAGCCGTGCAGCTGATCAACGCGGGTCGCTCGGGTTAGTATATTTGACTTGGACAACTCTGTTCGTTTCGATCGGGATACACGAGACAGGGCCGGC
>NZ_JBQFOC010000006.1:0-100203 GCF_056533065.1 Ruegeria sp. H4 | reverse complement strand
CTTCTGGTTTTTCTTGGCCAAATTGTACATGAACAACCTTTTCGGTCGGTTTTGGAGTTTGTGTCTCCATGCGCGATACAAAATCAGAACCAACATTTCGCCAAACCGGTTCGCTCAGACGGTAAATTTCCGTGTAGTTGAGTCGGTACGCTGCGACGCGGCCTCTAACCCCAGGCCTAAGCTGGAGAAGTATACTTGAATCCGTCAATCGCTTAATTTCTCTCTTGACGGTTCGTTCGTCCACAGACCAGAGGCGGGCCATTTCTTTTTGTCCGACCGTCAGCTCATCAGTGCGCCAGTTGTATCGGGCCGTTATCAACGCAATGAGCCGCATCATCGAACATTGAAAACCGGGTGTGCCATTCAATCCCGCAACAGAGATTGCAGTCAAAAGATCGTACTTCTGAGAACCGGCCTGAAATCCTGTAAATCGTTTTATTTCCATTTTGATACTGCCACTGTGCCTCGAGCGGATCGGTTTCGCTGACCGATTCCATCAATTGGGTTCAGTGTGATGAAATCCCGTAGTTTGTCAACGGGCTTTGAAAAACAGGATGACCGCCTCTTTCTTCAAAATCAAAAGAAAATTCGGTTAATAGGTTATAGGTGACACTATGCTGTCACCATATTGGGGGTCGAGTGTCACCATATATCTGGTAATTGGTCGCTGCCTGTCACCAAAACATAGCTTCGCTTTCGAAATACCTCCCGTTTTTACCGAGTCGGAGGCGAAAAAGCGGAAATTCCATTCTTTACGTTTTGCAGTTTTCCAAAATCGCGTTATTAGAAGACATCCGTGATATAACAAGAGCAGCACCATGCGTGACCACACCGACCTTCAAGCTATGAACGAACGAAGCCTGGCCCAACAGGCTGCCGTCCGCCGCGCTACTTTCTCGCCCGCTGACGAGAAAGTGCTTCGACCATTCTCGATCTGGGAAATTAGCCAGTTCATGTTTGATGTCCCGGCGGACACCTTGAGAAAGAAGTTGGCCGAAGATCCGTCTCTTCCGCAAGGGGCGACTGAAGATGATGGGCGGCAAAGATGGTTTTCTCTGGCTGAGATAAATGAGTTGAGACGGCGCCTGAGATTTAGAGGTAAAAGCCTTCTGCCTCAAAGGCCGGCAGGCCGGGCTATGAGAGTAGCGGTTTCGAACTTTAAGGGTGGTGTCGGCAAAACTGTCGTTGCCCAGCACTTGGCGAATGCGGCCGCGCTTGATGGTTACCGTGTTCTGGTGGTGGATTTCGACCCCCAGGCGACACTCACGCATTCGATGGGTCTGGCTGAAGTTAGAGAGTGGAATACTGTCTGGGGCATTATGTGCCGCGATCTCTGCCGTGAGGCGAACCGGATCGCGGACGAATATGATGATCCCGCAGATTGCCCCTACCCTACTGCCGACGAATTGCCTGAAGATGTTCAGTCGATTGGCGCGCAACGTGTACAAGACTTCATTCAAAGAACTTCTTGGTCGACGATCGACATCATCCCGAGCTGTGCGAACGCGGCCTTCGTTGAATTTGCGTCCGCTCAGTACAGGTCCATTCATAAGGCATGGAGTTTTTTTGGATGCGTAGCAAGATATCTCGATGAGTTGCCTGACGACCAATATGATTTGATTGTTTTCGATTGCCCGCCGGCAATTGGATACCAGTCTTTGAATGCGGCCTTTGCTGCTGACATCCTCTATATTCCGTCTGGTCCTGGTTATTGGGAGTATGACAGCACAACGAGTTATCTTGGTCAGCTTGGCGATGCCTTGGAAGACATAACCAGCGGGTTCGAACGTATTGCACAGGATGCTGGTATCACGCTTCCTAAAAGGTTCGATGACATACGTGTTCTCATGACTCGCTTCGAGGCTAGCAACTCTTTGCACGTCGCGATGATGGATGCTTTCAAAAATGTCTTCGGCGCCGATGTCTGTCAAAATCCCATCGAAATGACACGTGCGGTCGAGCAATCTGGTAGGTTCCAGATGTCTGTTTACGAGCAGGACTACAGACAGATGACTCGGGACACATGGAAACGGGCGCGTCAGTCATTTGATAATGCATACAGCGAATTTAGGGATGTCGTCCTAAGGGCTTGGGAGGCACGTACTAAAATTGAGGAGCGGGTAGAATGAGCGGGAATAAATTTGGCTTCACTCCAATTGATGAAGATGACCTCAAGAAAACACGCCGCCGCGAAGTGGGGCCGATGGGGGCTGCGGTTCGCGAGACAGCAAACAGCCTAAATGAAAGCACTGAGAACCGTGTCGAACAGCGACGGCAAAATGCCTCCGATGCTAAGGAGTATCGTAAAGCTCGTGATGAGGGGCGAGTCTTGGTTGCGGTTGGCATCAATGAAATTCATACGACAGATCTGCCACGAGATCGCTTGGATCTTTCGGCTGTCGCAAGTTCCGACGAGATGGATGAACTCAAGGCTTCAATTCAGGAACGCGGCCAGAAGGAGCCCATAGAGCTTTATAAGGATTCAGATGGACGCTTCCAACTCAAAAAAGGTTGGAGACGAGTAACTGCTCTTAAGCAGCTTTATGAAGAGACCGGTGATGAACGCTTTTCCAGTGTTACGGCGCGAGTTGCCAAATCCCAGAGTGATCGCATCGACCTCTATATTGACATGGTTGAAGAGAACGTTGTTCGGGAAGACTTGACGTTTGCTGAGATGGCGCAAGTGGCAATTCTTGCTTCTAAAGATTCAGAGTTGGGGGCAGGGGATGCAGAAGCTTTGGTCGGAAGGCTGTACTCATCCCTGCACAAGATGAAACGCTCCTATATTCGTAGCTTTGTTTACCTGCTCAGTGAACTTGAGGGTGCGTTGCCGTTTCCAAAGAGTGTTTCCAGAAACCTTGGCGTTGAGGTTGCGCGGAAACTTCGAGCGTCATCGGCTTCAGCTGCTGCATTAAGAGATGTGTTAGTGCGCGCATCCACAGCCGGTGAGCAAAACGAAATACTTGATGCTTTCGTGGCAAGTTCTGATGCTGAACCAGCTAGCGGCAAGCGGCGTGAGAAGGTTGAGAGCGTGAAGTATGAGTTCCACGTGGGCGCTTCAAAAATCACTGCGCGCAAGGGAGAGTGCAGGATATTGTCTGGTCAGGACTTTAGTTCGATTGACCGGTCAAAGCTCCAGAGAGCGGTTGAGGCTTTCGAAGCTGTTTTGAACGAGTAGTAACCCGCGGGTTACCCATGCTCAGATTTCTTAATTTTAATGGCGGTAACCCACGGGTTACCGCTTTCTTCGTTTAGCACCAGCTTACCCCAACAGGTCTGCGGCCGGGTTTTCGGCGATATCGACGTCATCGTAGTATTTCTGCGCCTGTGCCATGGAGCGGTGTAGGGACAGGCGCATGGCGGCCTGGATCGGGGCACCGTCCAGTGCGGCCTGGGTCAGAAAACCCGAGCGCAGCCCGTGGGGCGAGGCGAAGCCTTCGGGCAGCCTCGCCAGTTTCAACCGGTGCCGAACAATCTGGTAGATCGCATCCGGGCTGAGGCGGCGCTTGAGCACCCGGTCAGCCTTGGAGATGGGTCGGAAGAGCGGCCCATCCCTGATCTGGCCCACCTCGATCCAATGCACCAGCGCCTGTGCCGCGCGGGTCTTGAGCACCAGCCGCGGGGTTTCCCTCTTTTGGGTGGTCTTGGTTTCCAGCAGCGAGATCCACACCAGACCCTTGGCCTCGAACTCTTTCAAGGACACATCTTCCCGCATCAATCCGGTGATCTCGGACCTTCGCCGCCCGCCCGAAGCCCAACCCAGCATCAGGATCGCCCGGTCGCGGCAATCGCGCCGCGACCCCCGGCAGGTGGTCAGCAACTGCTCGAGAACATCGCGGGTAATCGGGTGCTGCGATTTTGGGGCAGGGGGCCGGGCTGTAGCCCGGCGCGCCTTGGCACGGGCCTGCTTCACCTGCGGCGCACCGAAAGGACTGGTCAGGTTCTTCATTCGATGAAAGGCAAGCCAGGAGGCGATGCGCCGGTCCAGCGTCGAAGGGGCAGGACAGGCGAGGGACTTCCGCAGCCCCTGAGTAATCAGCGCTTCTGCGGTTTCGCGCGCCACATCCGTTTCTGGTGCGTCATTCAGATCGCGAGCGTGATCGAGAATGAAGGTGAGAGCGGTGGCCTCAGATTCCGGCCAGTCCAGCGTCGCTGCGAACCGCGCGGACTTCCAGGCGGTGATATAGAGCAGGTCGCGCTCATAAGCGCGCAGCGTATTGGCTGGCGTGCCGCGCACATAAAGATCGGTGAGCGCCTCCTGATCTTCTGCGGAGAGGGCTGGGGAGGGGCTGGGGAGGTAAGGCGCAAGGGGCTTCATGAGGCACATTCTGCGCGCATTTTCCGGCGAAATCAATCAGTCATGATAAGGGATACTTATCGAGTGTAACTTGAAACTGATAGCGCAACAAAAGTAACGAGCAAAAGTAACAGATTTTGCGCGTAAAGTAGGTAGAGGGCTTGCGGAATAATAAAATCGGAGGTTCTGTCGCAGGTCTGTAAACCAATTGGCATCGACATTGCGCTGGAACCGTTGGCAAACTAAATGAAATGAACAGATATTTTGCCACTGAATTGCCTTTCTGGAAGTTTGCCAGAAACACGCTGATCGTCAGTTGCCTTGCGTTGTTTCCGCTGTTGGCCATCTTCGTTTTGCGCACGCCGGGCTTTGCGACGCACCTCCTGAACAGTGGTCCCGCGTTTGTTCGGTTTTTGCGTCAGGTGGTGACGAATGGGTTGCCGGTCGTTTTCCTTTTAAATTATCTCAGCTTTTTTCTTTTCGCCGTTGGGGTAAGGGCGCGGGGCAGGGGGGCCATCCCGGCCCGGTATCTGCTAATTGACCTGCTGCTACGGGCCGTCCTGTTCATCGCGCTGCACGCGCTGATCTACGCGCTTTCGGCAGACTGGTTCGGGTCTTTCGGCGGTGATCCCGTAGTGGCGTTGCGGGTAGTCGGTCCGACGCTGGTACGCTCCGCCTACTTCGAGAACATCTCAGGCGTTTACCTGTACGCCACGCTGGTCGGAGCGCTGCCGCTATACCTATCCGTCGTTCAGAGCCAGATCGCCCACGGTACTGGATTTGCAGCCCAACTGGCACGTCGCGTACCTGGGCGCGGCGGACCTGTGACATTGGCCCTGCTACTGATGGCGGTGTCAGTGGTCGTTCTGACCACCGCGGCGGCGCTGATTGTCCGTTTACAGTCGGTTTGGGGCTGAAGGGTCAGAACGCCCTGCGTATCGCGAAGGAGACTGCGTAATCGCGTTCAAGCTGGGGCCCATCCAGATCTTGATACACAGGGATCACGCCCTCGATACCCAGGCGCGTGCCCGCCAAAACGCCCGACCCCGGCACAAGGTAATTCACTCCGATTCCGATACTCAGAAACTGGCCGCCGCGCAGGGTCGGATCAGCGGTGGGCACCATGCCTGGGTTCAGGCGCGCATCCGACCCGTCAATGTTTTCCACGATGTCGCCGACCACCCGCAACGAGGAGCTGAACTGGTCATTCCAGCGCCGTGCACCCCAAACTGTTGCTGAATAGACGTCACCCAAGGTGTAACCGGCATCATTCTCACCCATCCGGATCACGGCGGCCAGCTGGGCGCCCCAAGACCAATCCGCGTTCTGGCCCGTATAGGTGACGCCCGGCAGCAGGTCGTAGGTGCCTGAACCCAGTTGCATGGGGTAGGGCAGCAGCTGGTCCGGCCCAGCTGGCGTGGTGTCGGTCTCGTCTATCGAGCCAGTCGGCAGACTGAGGCCAAGAGATAGTTCCAGCACCTGCCCGTCGGATTTGTAGATATCATATCCGCCGATGATCTTCAGATCGCCAAACCCCTGTGCCCTGGTCTTAAAGGTCTGGCCCATGCGGGTCTGGTGCTTCATCGTCTTGCGGGTATAGGGCAGCATCGCCATCACCGAGATCTCGTCGGTCACACCGTACATCAGGCCGACCATCGCCATGTTCATGCTCATGCTGAGCGGCGCGATCGGATACTGCGACAGAACGTTCGAGGTAGACAGCGACTGCGTTCCGGTACGATTTCCGTCCATCTCCATGTTCATGTAAGAGAACACAGGCATCAAAACACCCTCGGGTGGATGCATACCGCCAACGACACCCGTTGGCGGCACCGCGTCGGGGCGCATCATCCTGGACATGCTTCCCATACCTGACATGTTGCTGGAGGCTTGCGGGTTCATCGCCACGTTGTCAGCCGGACGGGTTTCCGGTTGGGCCATGGCAGTTGACCCAAGGCTCAGCCCCCCAGCCAGTATTACAGCCTGGAGGCGTTGCCAGACGCACGTAATCTTGCTGTTGCTCCGTGTCATGATGCCCTCGTGTTCGTTTGTTTCCTGAGTCCCTGCCCTGAAAACAAAGTGTTCGGTACGTCCATCGGTGAAGTCGAAATGGTGGGGGTCTCCAGCGCTGGAAGGTCAAGGCCGCCGGCCAGATTTGCGCTCGTCAAGCATGCATCAGCCGAAGGGGGTGCGGCAATAATGCGCTTGACCCTCCAGCGCTGGATTGTCGGACAAGGCCGCAAAACCGGAAATCCGGAGGGATTGGAATGATACCGGAAATCGGGCAGTTCGCCCTGGCGCTTGCCCTGGCCGTGTCCTTGGTGCAAAGCGTATTTCCCTTGATTGGAGCAGCACGGAACAATGTCATGTGGATGCGATCGGCATCTGCGACCTCGGTCCTACTGACAGCGCTGGTTGCTATCGCCTTCGCCGCTCTGATGTGGTCCTTCGTGGTCAGCGATTTCACTGTGCTAAATGTGGCCAGCAATTCTCATTCGCTGAAACCGATGCTTTTCAAGGTGGCTGCGACCTGGGGTAGCCACGAAGGGTCGCTGCTGTTGTGGATTCTGATATTGGTGATTTTCGGGCTGGGTGTGTCTCTGTTGGCTCGGAACATCCCACTGAAACTCAAGGCGCGCACTCTGGCAGTGCAGGCCTGGATCAGCGCGGGGTTCCTGTCATTCATGCTGTTCACCTCGAACCCGTTTGACCGGGTGTTTCCGGCACCGCTGGATGGTCAGGATTTAAATCCGCTGTTGCAGGATGTCGGCCTGGCTATGCACCCGCCGTTCCTATACCTGGGTTACGTCGGCTTCTCTATCGTATTTTCTTTCGCCGTGGCTGCCCTGATTGAGGGGCGGGTCGATCCGGCATGGGCGCGGTGGGTCCGACCCTGGACATTGGCGGCCTGGGTGTTTCTGACACTTGGTATCGTTCTGGGCAGCTGGTGGGCCTATTACGAACTGGGTTGGGGCGGCTGGTGGTTCTGGGATCCGGTCGAGAATGTCTCGTTTATGCCCTGGCTTGCTGGCACAGCGCTGTTCCATTCGGCCATTGTGACCGAAAAGCGCGGCAGCTTCAAAAGTTGGACGATCCTACTGGCCGTTTTGACCTTCTCGTTGTCCTTGTTGGGGACATTCATTGTCCGCTCAGGCTTGCTTACATCGGTCCATGCGTTTTCGGTCGATCCCGAACGCGGCATTTACATCTTGGCGCTGTTGGCTGTCGCGATCGGTGGTTCATTGACGCTGTTTGCCATACGCGCACCGGAGATGGAGGGCGGCGGTCTTTTTGCCCCGATCAGCCGCGAGGCCGGTTTGCTTATTAACAACCTGCTGCTGGCCACCGCAACGGCGACGGTTCTATTCGGTACGCTTTATCCGCTTTTGCTTGAGGCTGTGACAGGTGAAAAGATTTCGGTTGGACCACCTTATTACAACGCCAGTTTCGTGCCGATCATGCTGGTTCTAGTCGTTGTAATGGGGATTGGGCCGCTGTTGTCATGGAAGCGGGCGGATTTGCGCGGTGTTCTGTCCCGGCTCAAATGGGTGGCCGGGGTTAGCCTGCTCGTAGCGTTGCTTGTGTGGTATCTGGATACCGGCGGCCCAGCCTTGGCGGTAGTGTCGATCGGCCTTGCGGTTTGGTTGCTGGGCGCTGTGCTGACAGAGTGGGCCAGCCGAATTAAGCTGGGTGAGGCACCGTTGGCCGAGTCCCTGCGTCGGGCCCGCAGCCTACCGCGTTCTCATTACGGCATGGTCGTGGCCCATGCGGGGTTGGCTGTCTGTATGATCGGCTTTATCGGGTCCAGCGCTTGGAAATCCGAGGTCGTGACTTTTGCCGAGCCCGGAACACAGATTGAGATAGCAGGGTTCGACGTGCGTTTTGACGGTGTGGAACAGCTTCGCGGTCCGAACTATCTGTCTCGCGCGGCCACACTGACGGTATTTCGCGATGGCGCTTATGTCACCACGCTTCAACCCGAGCGCAGGGCCTATCTCGTGGCGGGTACCAGTACGACCGAGTCAGCAATTCGAACGACGTTGGCAGGGGACCTTTACGCCTCAATATCGGAACCGGCGGCGGAATCAGAACAGAGCAAATGGACCCTGCGTATCTTGTATGAGCCATTGGTGGTCTGGATCTGGATAGGTTCAGGATTGTTAGCATTTGGTGGTGTCTTGTCACTCTCCGATCGGCGTCTACGCGTCGGTGCACCACGAAAACGGACTGGGCAGAGCTCCGTTGCGGTGGCGGCGGAGTAGGGCAATGAAACGTCTATTTGCACTGTTCCCAATTACGATTGCCGGCATCCTGGGTGCCTTCCTGCTATGGGGACTGAATCCCGATCGCGATCCAAACGAAATCCCGTCTGTTTTGATCTCGCAGCCGGTGCCTGAGTTCGACTTGCCGCCGGTCGAAGGGCTGGATACCCACGGGCTGTCCAGTACCGATCTGGTGGAAAATGACGGGTCAGCTCCGATCGTGGTCAACGTGTTTGCGTCCTGGTGCGTGCCCTGCCGGGCCGAACATGCGGTGCTGACGCGTATGGTACGCGATGAGGGCATTCGCCTGATGGGCATTAACTACAAAGACAAGCCGCAGGACGCGCGGAAATGGCTCGACGATCTGGGCAACCCTTATGAGCGCATCGGTTCCGACCTGGACGGCCGAGCCGGGATCGAATGGGGGATTTCCGGCGTGCCGGAGACCTTTGTGATTGATGGCGCGGGCAAGGTCGTATTCCGTTTTGTCGGCCCGGTGCTGGGCGACGAGGCAATTTCAAAGATGCGCACCGCGCTGGATCAGGCGCGGGCGGCCGGAGGAGAGGCGTCATGATACGTCGCATTGTAATTACCGCGGTCACTCTGGCGATGCTGGTGTCGCAGCCGGCATTCGCGGTTGAGCCCGACGAGATACTTGCAGATCCGGTATTGGAAGAGCGGGCCCGGGCGATTTCGAAACAGGTGCGATGCGTGGTGTGCCAGAACCAAGACATCGACAGTTCTAACGCTGGCGTGGCGCGCGACCTTCGTCTGCTTGTGCGCGAACGGCTGGTGGCAGGCGACACGGACCAGCAGGTTATGGACTTTCTGGTTGCGCGTTATGGCGACTATGTTCTGTTCAACCCGCCATGGAAGCCATCAACTTACATTCTGTGGGTTGCGCCTATCGTCATCCTGGGGCTGGGTGGTATCGCGACTGCAGCGGTATTGACCCAAAATGCGCGCCGATATCGGAAGTCGCGAAAACAAGAGACGGAACGCGGCGCGAGCGAAGAACGGAATCCCGAAAACCATTCACTCACGGAGCCGCACGCATGATCTGGATTATCTTTTCATTCATGGCCGTGGCGGTGTTTCTGACGCTCGCCCTCTCCGGCCTGGGGCGCAAGACCTCGGACTTGTCGAGACGCGAAAGCGCCTCTGCCATCTTTTCCGACCAGATCGGCGAAGTGGAGAAGGACCTGGAACGAGGAATTATCTCAGCCGAAGAGGCCAAGGCCGCCAGAGCCGAGATAGAACGTCGCCTGAAGGCGATTGACCGGCAATCGGACGACAAAGCGATAATGGGCCATTCCGGGCGTGCGCTGATTTTACTTGCCGCGCTGGTAGTTCCAGCGCTCGGAGCCGGTCTTTATTGGCAACTGGGTAGTCCCTACATCCCCAGCCAGCCATTTGCCCAACGCGAGGGGGAGCAGGCCGAAGCCCGTGAAATCGCCGACCTTGCCGTGCGCCTGAAGTCGCGGCTTGAGGCGGATGAAACCGGCGGGCCAACCGAGGGATGGGTGTTGTTGGCTCAGACCTATATGCGTATGGGACGCTTTGGAGATGCCGCAGACGCGTTCGAGGGGTTGCTGGACCGACCCAATGCGAATTCAGCGCTGGTGTCGCAATATGGCGAGGCGTTGGTCTATGCCGATGACGGTGTCGTTACGCCCAAGGCCGATCGGGCGTTTGAACGAGCCTTGGAACTGGACCCATCGAACCCAGCAGCGACATTCTACAAAGCCATTGGTCTGGAGCAGGCTGGATCGCCTGATAAGGCCTATGACCTACTGAAGACGCGGATGGACGCCGAAGAGGAGTTCCGGCCATGGATGGAGAGTTTTGTGGCCCAGCTTAACCGCATCGCCCCGTCGATCGGACGGGCTCCGGTGAATCTGGCGGCTTTTGCCCCTTCCATGCCCGGCCCAACTGCCGATCAGGTGGCGGCGGCCGAGGAGATGTCAGACGAAGACCGGCAGGCCTTCATCCGCTCGATGGTCGAACGGCTTGCGAGCCGGATGCAGGAAAACCCAGGCGATCTGGACGGCTGGATGCGGCTGGGCAACGCCTATTCGGTGCTGGGCGAGACCGACGGCGCCCGGAACGCCTATGGCAGGGCAAGGGATCTGGCGGATGACCTGCCGCAGGGGGATCCGCGCAAGGTGGCAATCGACCGGGCATTGCTGGAACTGGGGGGTTGATTCCCGCAGCCCGGCGTGGATCGGGCCGGCGCCGACTTCGCGCTGATGCCCAGTGAGCCATCTGGAAAATTCCGGTTTAGGCTATCGCATGCCGATCTTTAGGAGGTTGAGACCATGAAAGTTGAAACGTTTTCTGATCTAATTGTCTGGACGCGGGAAATGCATCATTGGCTCGCCGAATGTTTGGCCCACTGTTCGACACAGTCAGAGCAGGAGCTGGCCAGGATGTTGCTTACCTACCTCGCCGATCATGAGGCTGCTCTGGAGAAAATCGTCGATGGTTTCGTGAAACGAGCCGATCCCAAAGCGCTCAACACCTGGGTATATGACTATTTGGGCAATGAGCCGATCGACCCACATCGCGCCTGCGACAGGCCGTTCGCACAGATGAGCGTCGATGAGATCTGCGAAGCGGTCTTCGATCTTCACAATCAGGTGATCGACTTATATCGGTATTTGCACGGGCGTGCCGAGATACCCGAGGCACGCGAACTCTTTCAGGCGATACTGGATATGGAAGAGCACGAGACCATGCGTTTAGCGCAGCAGAGCAACCGCGTCCGGGATATGTGAACTCCGGGGTCAGGATCCGCTTTCCACGGCTCCGCCCGCAATCGGCGCGGCCTGTTCCATCGCGTCGAGAATGGCGTTCGTGGTCAAGATCTCTGGCAGGGCGATGCCTTCGGGGGCCGACGGGCCGTAGACGATGTTGAAGGGGATCCCGAACCGTCCATTGTCCTCAAGGAAACGGGCGATCACATCGTCGGGGCGGGTCCAGTCGGCCTGCATCGGAATTGCTTTGTCCGATTGCAGTGTTGCCAGAACCTCGCCGCGTTCCAGCACCAGCGCTTTGTTGGCCTTGCAGGTCAGACACCAGTCGGCTGTGACATCGACGAAAACCACCTCGCCGCGCGACACAAGGCGGGCGATTTCGGGGCGGCTGAAGGTAAT
This sequence comes from Ruegeria sp. H4, assembly GCF_056533065.1. Taxonomy (NCBI): domain Bacteria; kingdom Pseudomonadati; phylum Pseudomonadota; class Alphaproteobacteria; order Rhodobacterales; family Roseobacteraceae; genus Ruegeria; species Ruegeria sp. H4. The sequence continues at coordinate 88,489 of NZ_JBQFOC010000006.1, read as the reverse complement.
CCAAGGGATCTCTCCGGCTGGTTCAAGCAGCCTGGACCGGTCTTTGCCGGCAATCGCAACCGGTGCGGCAAACGCTGCGGTCAGCGTCAGCAACAGGGCTGTCCAGCGCAAAACGGGTGGCATCATCGTACTTTTCCAGATCAACAGGACCAGAACAGTTGCAGCCAGCACGGTAGCAGTTGCAGCAGTGTCTCCGGCCACCCCGACCATCACCCAGACCAACCAGCCGATCGTGGTCAGCAGTGCCGCCGACAGGGCCCATTTTAATCCCACCATCCAACGCCCCGGTTTAGGCAGAGCGGCGGTAAGTTTCGGGTGCACTGCAACCAGCAGGTAAGGAATGGCCAGCCCGACCCCCATTGCGGTGAAGATCGCCACGATATCCACCGGTCGGCCGGTCAGGGCAAAGGCCACCGCCGTGCCGAGGAAGGGGGCCGAGCAGGGCGTCGCCAGAACTGCTGAGAAGGCTCCGGTCAGGAAATCCCCGACCAGCGACACGCGGCCCTTTTCGACATGGGCAAGCCGGGTGTTCAGCGACTGCGGCAGCGTGATCTCGAACAAGCCCGCGAGGCTGGTTGCAAAAACCGCCAGCACCACGATCATCACCGCAAGGAAAAGCGGATTCTGGAACTGGATGCCCCAGCCGACGGAATAGCCCAGCGACCGCGCCGCAATGGTGATAGCCGCCAACAGCCACATGAATGTCAGGATTCCGGCTGCCGAAGCCAGGAACCCGGCGCGAATCTGAGCCGCAGAGCGGTCGCGAGCCTTTACCGCCGAGGAAAGCTTGATCGAAAGCACTGGCAGTACGCAGGGCATGACATTCAGAATCAACCCGCCGCCCACCGCCAGCAAAATGATCCAGACCAGCGCGCTGGCTGAAGTTTCGGCGGCCGCGATCTCATATGGTGGCGGGGTAGGGGGAGCGTCGGTACGGGGCGAAAACTCGGCCACGCGGTTGGTGTCGGTAACCGTGACGGACAAGGCGGGGGGGTCCTGTGCCAGAGCGAGGACCGGGAACTGCACCCATAGCTGACGCCTGTCGCCAGCGAGCCGGATGTCGGGTGCACCAAACGCGGTGTCACGTCCCATGTCGGGAAAGACATCAGGCGCATCAAAGGGCAGGTCGCTGGTGAAATTCAGCGTCAGCATCTCGGACTCGGTATCCAGGGTCGCGGCGTCGGACTTCATTCCGCTTGTGTTTCCCGTGGTTGGCACCCGCGACAGAAAGGCATTTATAAGCCGGGCCGAGTCCTGATCCCGACCCGTTCCCTGAGTCAGCGACAAGTCCAGCGAAAACTCGACCGGCACACAGATATCGGAACAGATCAGCGTTGTCACAGCGGCCTTCAAGTCAACTGGCGCTCCGGGGTTCTCGAGTGTGACGGTCAGCGGAAAGACCACTTCGTCCTTGTACCCGAAATTCTCGATCCCGAAGGCGCGAAAACGGATCGGCGCGGGCCAGTGAAACTGTACGTCGCTGACGTTTTGCGAGCCGTTCCAAGTGATCTTGGGCGGAATTCCCACCTCACCAGGCGACTTCCAGTAGGTTTTCCAATCTTCGCCCAGTTTCAGATGCAGTCCTGCAGTGATCGTCTTGACGTCAGGCGCGATCCCGTCCTGCGCGGTAATTATGTGTGCGACCAGGGGCTCTGATTCATACGCTTGGGATGTAGCTGCAAGGCTTGTCCCGGCGGAAGTCTGGCCAAAGATTAACCCCAAGATCATAATACATAAATTTAGGAGTGTTCTTGCCATTGCGCGTTGCCATCGGTTGTTTTGCACCCGTCTCTGCCAGATTCCAGCGCTGGAGGGTCAACGAGCCGGAATGTCACATCCCCACGATCAGCTCACGAAACCTTCGCGCCCGTCTTCGCAGATGAAATAGGCCCCGCCATCCGCGCCCTCCCATTGAACCCGGCAACCTTGGGGCAGGGCGTATTCAGGCTGCGGCGGTTGCAGCGGGCATAGTTTAGGGCGTGGTGCGCAAGCCGCCAGCGAAAGAGCGGCCAGCGACATGGCGGCCAACCTTGAGCACCAAAGCTTCATGATTGAAGATTATTGCCGGTGTACTGGGTTCGGTCCGACCGCGGCGTCTGTTGCCTTTGGTCTTTCCGATTCAGATTTGTTCGAATGACAGGATTTTTCCATCGCCTTGTGCATAAAGAAATGGGCTCCGAGGCACAGGATCAACGGTGCGAAAAGACCCAAGGAGTCAGAAAGCCCACCAACCGTCCCGCCGGCGATCAAGTAGAGAGCGATCGGCGTTATCATGGCAATGCAACATACCATCATGCCCCATTTCATTATCTTGCCGCCGCTAACCGGTACTGACGCCTGCGGCGCGTTTGCAGTCTGTTTTTCTTTCACATTCAACTCCAAAATTTGGATTGGAGACCTCTGCTAACGCCTTCCCACGATGGAAGGTCAAGCTGTTTTGGCGCGAAGCGAATTTGACGCTGTCAAACCAGTCCAGCATTTGCTTGGGCCTTACTTGGTGCATAGACACGGCCGGAACAGGGAAGTTTTTAGGGGTATGAACAGCAGGCATTGTCGTCCCGACGCCTGGTGAAGTTTCAGGTTAAACACGAAGCTGCCTAGGTCACTTTAAGCCTTGAAAACTCGCGGGTGGGTCGAAGCGATATCGAACGAATAATTGAATGGACAAATCTTCCCCCGTCGCGGATTGTCTAATCCCCTGGGTACTAACTCCAGACACCAACCAGCCAATAGGAGCGCTATCAATGCTGACCAGACGACATTTTGTTGCAGCCTCGCTCGCCATTTTCTCTCAGCCGGTTTTTGGAGTGACGTCGGCGGCGGCCTCGCAATGGTCGGAGTGGGATGCGCAAGTAACTCCAGCCAATTTTGATCCCGCAACATCCAATCCCTGGGGTTTACACCCACGTTTCCTGCCTCAGCGTGTGCAAACCAATCGACCACTTACTCCGGGTGACATTCATGTCGACGCGGTGGCACGATATCTGTATTTCATCGAAGACGGTGGCACAGCAATGCGTTACGGCGTAGCCATTGCCCGAGGCAATCTTTACGAGCCCGGAGTCTACACGATCAAGCGAAAGGCCAAATGGCCGCGTTGGACTCCTACAGCCGAAATGATTGAGCGCGACCCTGATGAATATGCGCAATTCGCAGATGGTGTGCCCGGTGGGCCGACAAACCCATTGGGATCAAGGGCGTTTTATCTGTTCGAAGGTGGTCGCGACACATACCTGCGAATTCACGGAACGCCTTATCCAAGATCTATCGGAGGTCGCGCAAGTTCTGGCTGCGTAAGGATGGCGATGCCACATATCATCGGGCTTTATGATCGTGTCAGGCCAGGGTCCACGGCTCATCTCTACCCTCCCGAGCGGCTTCTGACCGCGACCAGCTGACAGGCGCTTGTCAGGCGCGCGTACAGATTGGGCGCCCTTCAATAGTCCTAAGTGGTAGGTAGGTTGTTTCAACTGGCCCAACATAGCGATACCAATAGCAACCGTCCTCAGGCATGATTTTCACTGCGTTCAGGTCCTGGCCCGGAGCAGCAATCTGGGCTACGGCGTCAGGAACTTGGGAAAGCGTTCCGGGCTCGCTATCTGCAGATATTGACGTTGTTTCGGTACAAGCGCCGATGAACAAAAGTGCGGCCAGTGCTTGGAAAGCTTTCCTGAAGGACATGGTGTTTAGTCCACTGTGATTGTCATTTGTAGTGCCTGCTACCCTCGCATCGACGGGTGATCACATCAATTCACCAAGAACTAAGCAATTGTTAGCGTTGCTTTTTTGTGTTCGGTTGATTCAAGAAAGTCAGGTTTTGCTTAAAGCAGCCTGGAGTTACGTCCAAGAAAAATTGCTTTTCCACAATGACTTGATGATTTGGGTCCGCCTTCTAAGGAAATATCCCTGCGCCAACGGCAACGACAATTCAGACGAGACATCCCATATGAAATGTCATTTGCGTGTTGACCTTCCAGCGCAGGAACCGGGCATACGAGTTATTTGAGTCGGAAAAAAAGAATAAACTTTGGGATGGCAGGCATGAAACGGAGCAAAGAAGGAAAGGTTGTTACGCGACGTGGAGTGATTGCCGCGTTTGCTGCGACGACGCTTTTTCCAGCACCGGCCGTTTGGGCCCAATCAACGGCAACTGAGGGGACGCGCCGCAATGTTTCCTCATTCCGCGTTGCTAAATGGCAGGACCACTTTGATACGCTTAAGAATGGTGTGATCCTGTCCGATACACAGTCCAAGGTCCTGCAATATTGGTCGGAAGACGAAAGCGTCTACCGAATGTATCCAACCAGCGTACCGCTGACGGAAGACCTTACAAGGCTGGGCTACACCACAGTTACTCGCAAGGTCGAAGGGCCGTCTTGGCGACCGACACCAGCAATGAAAAAGCGCAACCCCGCTTGGCCCGATTATGTGGGCCCGGGTCCGGAGAATCCTCTGGGGACACATGCACTTTATTTGAGCTGGCAATACTACCGGATCCACGGCACCAACGACACGCGCAAGATCGGGAGAAGATCCTCCAACGGCTGCATTGGCTTGTACAACGAGCAGATTGCGGAATTGTTCGAACTGGCCACTGTGGGCACTCAGGTAAAACTGATCTGACCTTGGTCAGGCCGATTTTTTTTGCGCGCGTTGAACCTAAGAACTGACAATCATGTGAAGAACAGAGATGGATAAACTTACACTCTTGATCGGCGGAGTAGTGATCGCAGGCGCCGCCGCGTTCGTCTACAACTTAAATCAGCAACCAACAGGTCACTCGATGACGCCGCCCGATACGTCAGCACTGGAGCAAGGAGACCCAATCGAAAACGTCACTCTGCCGGACCAGCTAAGCGAATTTGCGGCCGTCGGCAAAGTGGCATTCGACGCCAAATGCTCGGCGTGCCATGGCGCGAATGCAACAGGTCTGGAAGGCCTTGCACCACCTTTGGTGCATAAAATCTATGAACCAAGCCACCATTCGGACGAGTCATTTTATGTGGCAGTCCAGAATGGAGTTCGGGCACACCATTGGAAGTTCGGCAATATGCCGCCGGTCGATGGCTTGACCCGTGCGGATGTGAAGGGCATCGTGGCGTATATCAGAGAGCTGCAGCAGGAAAACGGGATTTTCTGAAGGTGACGAGCCGAATGGGCAGTGCAATTCGTTACATCATACTGTCAATGGTGCTGACCATTGGCGGGCTGCTTGTGACGGCCGATTCTGCTCATGCACATGGCAGTGGTTCTCAGCACGTGATTGACCAAACGGACTCCGCGGACGTTGAGCATGTCAAGCAGGGTCATCCCGGACATTGTCATGGCGGAACGATTTGCAACGCTGTTGGTCTATTTTCGATGGGTCCACCACCGCCTGGCCCCCAAGATACTGAACAAAGATACTCGATCCCTCGAGCCCAATACCGGGTTCTCGGTATCGCGGCGTTTGACCCACCACCGCCGCGTGTCCTGATCTGACCAGTCGAATTGCGCTCAACCTGGGCGCGTCGAAGCAGACGACAAGGACAAAACAATGAACATTCTGAAAATGACCACAGGCGTTGCCCTGGTTTCTCTGTTTGCAGCCGCCGCCCTGGCGCATGGTGGCGCAACCGGCATCGTCAAAGAACGCATGGATGGTATGTCCGCGATGAAGGACAGCATGAAGATCCTTACGCCGATGATGCAGGGGAAAACGCCCTACAATGCGCAAACGGTACGAAGCGAGGCCAAGAAAATCGGGCGTCACGCTGGCGAGAGCATGACAAAGCTGTTTCCAGAGGGATCTGATGGCAAACCCTCGGAGGCCAAATCGGAGATCTGGCAGGATTGGGGTTCATTTGCAGAGTTAGCCAGGCAGTTGGAATCCTACTCTGAAGGCCTTGTGCTTGCGGCGGACAACGGGTTGATGATGTCCGGGTCGGGCCATGGTTCGGGCATGATGGGCGGCGCATCCATGATGGGTGGCGGTTCTATGATGGGTGCCGGAATGATGGGCGGCAGTCCAAACCAGGCACAACTTTCTGAAATGCCGGCAGATGGTGTGTTCATGATGCTGAGCCAGACATGCTCGGCGTGTCACACGCAATTTCGGTCGGAATAGGAATGCGTCATGAGACCGATATTCCGATTGGGCCTTGCTGCCGCCGTAGCGGCGTCAGCGGGACTTGTTGCTGTGATGGCTTGGCCGATTGGCCAGCCCTTACAAGCTCTCGACATTCAGGGTGACGTTAACCGCGGGGCGTATCTGGCAAGGGCAAGTGGTTGTATCGCTTGCCACACAGATTTTGCCAAAGGGGGCGCGGCCTTGGCCGGTGGGGTGGAGTTGGATACCCCGTTCGGCACGCTCTTTTCGCCGAACCTGACCACAGATCCCGATCACGGGATCGGTGATTGGACAATCGAGGAGTTCGCCCGCGCGGTGCGTCAAGGCGTATCACCCGGCGGACAACCCTATTACCCGGCCTTTCCTTATCCATTCTATGCCAATTTCACGGATCAGGACATCGCCGATCTCTGGGCCGCATGGCAAACAGTTCCACCGGTAGCGGAACCGTCAAAAGAACAGGAAATGGCGTTCCCCTTCAATCAGAGATGGGGCCTGAAGCTGTGGCGCGCGGCTTTTCTGGAACCACCCCGCACTGATCCCGTGCCGGGCAATGACGAAGTGTGGAACCGGGGCCGGCTACTGGTCGAAGGTGCCACACATTGTGCGGCCTGCCACACCGGGAGGAACCTGGCTGGCGCAAGAAATTCGGACACGGAACACTTCAAGGGAAGTGACTCTCTGCCGGGCGGTGACAAGGCACCGGCCATCGACTTTGAGACCCTGCAAAAGCGTGGTTGGACGGTAGATGATTTGGCCTACGCGTTGCGCACCGGCGTCATGCCTGATGGCGATGTCTTCGGCGGCGCCATGGGAGAGGTCGTAAACTATGGCACCAGCTTTCTGACAGACGAAGACCGGAAGGCAATGGCGACCTATCTGCTGGATGTGCACGACGGGGGGTAATCGAGTGAGAGATCAAATTTTCTTTGGAGGGAAGTCCTCATGAAGCTCAATCGCAGGCAATTCGTTGCAGGCACGTCGGCACTAATCGCAGTGCCGACTATCGGGAGGGCGGCTACCGCCCCCCGAATAATCGAGGCGCGTTCAGGATTGGCACGTGTTGCCCCCGACAGCTATCCTGAAACCGAGATATGGGGATATGATGGCGGTGTTCCGGGCCCCGAAATTCGTGCCCGGCAGGGCGAAACGGTTCGCCGGACACTCCTGAACTCACTGCCTCAGCCTACGGCAATCCATTGGCATGGACTGCGGGTTCCAAACAACATGGATGGGGTGCCGGGTCTTACACAGGAGGCTGTACCAACAAGCGGCGAGTTTCAGTATGACTTGCCTCTGAAGGATGCAGGAACCTTCTGGTACCACTCTCATAACCAGTCAACGGAACAAGTGGCCAGGGGCCTTTACGGCGCGTTCATCGTCGACGAAATGGACCCGCCGGACACGGATCATGACATTACGATCCTGCTGGATGACTGGAGGTTGGGTCAGGACGCCCAAATCGTCGATGATTTCGGCGCGATGCATGACTGGACGCATGCAGGCCGAATGGGAAACTACGTTCACGCACACATATCGCCCATGACAGAAGTTCTGACAAACCAGCGTTTGCGACTTCGAATGGTCAACGTGGCAACTGATCGGATCATGTATGTCTCAGTAGGTGGCGCAAACGGGAAACTGGTCGCTTATGATGGCATGCCTGTAAGGCAGCCAGAGGATTTTGAAACCCTTGTTTTTGGGCCTGCACAGCGAGCAGACTTAATTGTTGATGTCACAGCGGAATCGAACGAAGCCGTTCAAATAACTCTTCACGAACGCGATGAATCGTTTGTCATTGCTGAAATCCCGGTTTCGGGAAGCGGTGCATCCGCAAACCGCGGTGCAATAGAAGCCCTGCCACCCAACCCTGTTTCCTTTCTCGAAGATGTTTCTGACGCTTTGACAATCCCATTAGTGATGGAAGGCGGGGCGATGGGCGGACTGCGTCAAGGCACTTTTAACGGCCAGGTCATGAGCACCAATGAATTGGTTCAGGAAGGGCAGATCTGGACATTCAACGGTGTCGCCGGGTTACCTGAAAACCCCCTTGCTGCCGTTTCGCGTGGCGACATAGTCCGGATTCAGATGCAGAACGACACCGTCTTTCCGCACGCTATGCACTTGCACGGGACGCACTTTCAGGAAGTTCTGCCAAACGGCAACCTAGGGCCGCTGCGGGACACAATCCTGGTTGACCGGATAGAAAAGCGGGAGATTGCGTTCGTTGCGGATAACCCGGGGGATTGGCTGTTTCATTGCCATATGCTGTCGCATCAGGCCGCTGGTATGAAGACCTGGCTGAGCGTGGCATGATGAACAAGAGTTCGGCGAAATGGGTGTCACTGGCTGCTGTAGTGATCATTGTCGCGGTCGCTGGCTGGGGCCTGAGTGGGCGTGCGCAGAACAGTGCATCAGCGGATTCGGCACGTGGTGCAGTTTTGTACGCCGAAAACTGCGCGTCATGCCACGGGGCAAATTTGGAGGGTCAGCAGGATTGGCAAACACCTGATCCGGATGGCGTCTTGCGGGCGCCCCCGCATGACCGAACCGGGCATACCTGGCATCACGGCGACAAGCTGTTGTTCGACTATACAAAGTTTGGCGGGGACCAAACTTTGAAACAGATGGGTGTCGCTGACGTCAAAAGCGGCATGCCAGGCTTCGGGGACACTCTGTCGGATCAGGATATCTGGGACATCCTCGCCTTCATCAAGGAGAGTTGGCCGGATCGGGAACGCAAGCTGCAAGAGCAACGCACCGAAGCAGAACAAACGGAAGGAAACTGATGTGAAACGAATACTTGCAGGCTTAGTCGCTATCGCCATGTCGATTGGCATTCCTATGGCACGCGCCGACGAGCTGTCTGACTCCGATGTAAAACGGCTGGCTCTCGAAGCCATTTTGGAAAACCCTGAGATCATCATGCAGGCGATTCAATTGCTTCAACAGCGCGAGGATCAGGCAAAAGCCGAAGCAATTGGAAGCGTCTTGGAAAATCAGCGTGAATTGCTGGAACAGGATCCGAATGCGCCTGTAATCGGAAACCCGGAAGGCGATGTAACCGTGGTCGAGTTTTTCGACTATAACTGCCCATATTGCAAACGCGCTGCCCCGGTCGTGAAGAACGTAATCGCGGGCGATTCCGATGTGCGAATTGTTTATCGAGAATGGCCCATACTTGGAGAAGGTTCCGACTTCGCGGCACGCGCTGCGCTGGCCTCACGAAACCAGGGAAAATACGAAGAATTTCATTGGGCGCTTATGGCTCTGAACGGTCGTGCCACTGAGGCCAGTGTACTGAAAGTTGTTCGGGAACTTGGCCTGGACGAGGATCAATTGCGCGCAGATATGGAAGCGCCGGAAGTCGACGCGCATATTCAGATTTCCATGGAATTGGCCCGACAGCTTGGCTTCAGTGGCACTCCTTCGTTTGTGATTGGAGATGCGCTTGCCCCGGGTCTGATCACCGAAGATGAAATGACCCGGTTAATCGTGGCAGTCAGAGACGCAAGATAGAACCAAGGGGGCGACAGCATGTGCGCTCCTAAGTTTATCATGCGATCGTGGCTTCGTATCCCTCGGACTTCAGCGCTGCAAGGATATGATCAAGTGAATTGGTGCTTAAGACACGTACCCTGCGGTTTTCCATGTCAAAGTCCAACTGTGCGGAGGAATCCACCGTGGCAACGGCTTTTTCGATAGCTGACTTGCAGTGCCCGCAGCTCATATCCGGGATATTTAGGGTCGTCATGGATGTTTGCTCCTGTGTTCCGTCGTCCCGGCTAAAGTATTCCAGCACAGGAAGGTCAAGTCGTGATTATTGGATCGTCAAAATTAGTGGCAAAGAAAGTCAGCCCCATCCCTTGACCTTCCACTTGCTGGAACCCTTATGTTTCCCGTCAGCAGAACATTGGTGGTGACAATATGACTGAAATTTCACATGCAAGGTTTCAAGTTCAGGGTATGAGCTGTGCGTCCTGCGTAGGGCGGGTTGAGCGCGCGTTGAAAGATGTGCCAGGGGTAGATGCCGCTTCGGTTAATCTCGCCAGCGAAAGCGTTCAGGTCGATTTCCGCGATCCAGCCGATAAAGCGGCCATTGCTGATGCGTTAAACAGCGCCGGATATCTGGCACGGACGGAAGAGGTAACGCTGGATATTCAGAACATGTCCTGCGCATCGTGCGTGGGGCGCGTTGAACGGGCATTGCAAGCAGATGATGGCGTCTTGTCCGCGTCGGTCAATCTGGCCACCGAAAGTGCAACTGTACGTTATGCTGAGGGAGTCACAACACCCGAAGCCATCGCGGCGCTTGCGGCATCTGCTGGCTATCCGGCGAGCCTGCGATCCGCGACGCAGACCGAACCACAAGACCGCAAAGCCAAAGAGATTCGCCAATTGGCCCGGCGAACAAGCTTTGCCGCCTTGCTCGCTTTGCCGGTCTTTATCCTTGAAATGGGCTCGCATGTTATTCCGGGCATGCACCACCTGATAGCGAGCACGATCGGCATCCAGAACAGCTATTACCTGCAATTCCTTCTAACCACGATCGTTCTTTTTGGGCCAGGTTTGCAGTTCTATACTAAGGGATTCCCTTCCTTGTTCAAAGGCGCGCCGGACATGAATTCTCTGGTGGCTCTGGGCACTTCGGCGGCTTATGGGTTCTCGCTTGTTTCCACCTTTGCGCCGGGTGTTCTTCCCGCCGGAACCGCAAACGTCTACTACGAGGCCGCAGCGGTGATCGTGGTTCTCATATTGCTGGGGAGGTTCCTCGAGGCGCGCGCCAAGGGGCGAACTGGTGAAGCGATCCGAAAACTGGTCGGTCTGCAGGCAAAAACAGCGCGCGTTGAGCGCGACGGATCGGTTGTCGAGCTACCGATCGAGCAGATCGTTGTAGGGGATATTGTGCACGTTCGACCGGGCGAAAAAATCGCGGTGGATGGTGCCGTAGTGACCGGCGCGTCATATGTCGATGAAAGCATGATCACCGGCGAGCCGGTTCCTGCCGAAAAGACCGAGGGCGCAACTGTGGTCGGCGGAACAGTTAATGGCGCGGGCGCATTGACGTACCGGGCTGAAAAGATCGGCGCAGACACTATGTTGGCCCAGATCATTCAAATGGTCGAACAAGCACAGGGTGCCAAGCTTCCGATTCAAGGCTTGGTTGACCGCATCACGCTGTGGTTCGTGCCGGTAGTGATCGCTGTGGCCGTAATGACTGTGCTGGTTTGGATGTTGTTCGGACCCGATCCTGCGCTCAGCTTGGCGTTGGTAGCCGGGGTTGCGGTACTGATCATTGCTTGCCCCTGCGCCATGGGGTTGGCCACACCCACCTCAATCATGGTCGGCACCGGCCGCGCGGCCGAGATGGGTGTCCTGTTTCGAAAGGGCGACGCCTTGCAAATGCTGCAGGAAACCACCGTTGTTGCGGTGGACAAGACGGGGACCTTGACCGAAGGGCGTCCGGAGCTGACCGACCTGATTGTGGCCGAAGGATTGGCCGAGGATGAGGTTCTGCGCCTTGTTGCTGCCGTTGAGGTCACATCCGAACATCCGATCGCCACGGCCATCGTGCGCGCGGCTGAAACCCGTGGTCTGGAGCTTTCGAAGCCAGAAGACTTCACGTCGATCACCGGTTACGGGGTAAGCGCCTCAGTCGAAGGCCATACAATCCTGATCGGGGCCGACCGCCTGATGAGTCGCGAAGGGGTTGAAATGGGCGCGTTGTCTGATCGGGGCGCTGAACTCGCAATCAACGGAAAGACTCCACTTTATGCCTCCGTAGACGGAGTTATCGCAGCCGTCATCGCCGTGGCGGACCCAATCAAGACCACCACGCCAGACGCAATTGAAGCTTTGCACGGACTGGGGCTGAAAGTAGCGATGATTACCGGCGACAATACCGCTACAGCCAAATCCATCGCGGCGCAGCTTGGCATCGATCATGTCGTGGCCGAGGTTCTGCCAGAGGGTAAAGTATCCGCGTTGCAAGATCTGCGCTCAAATGGCGGAAAACTGGCCTTTGTGGGTGATGGCATCAATGATGCCCCCGCTCTGGCGGCGGCTGACGTAGGAATTGCGATCGGGACAGGCACTGACATCGCCATCGAGGCGGCTGACGTCGTTCTGATGTCAGGCGACCTGACAGGCGTGGTCAACGCCTTCGATATTAGTCAGCGCACCATGCGTAACATCCGCCAAAACCTGTTCTGGGCTTTCAGCTACAACACGCTGCTCATACCGGTTGCAGCGGGGGTGCTCTATCCGTTTGGCGGCCCGTTGCTGTCGCCGGTTTTGGCTGCAGGTGCCATGGCGCTGTCCAGTGTATTTGTCCTGACCAACGCGCTGCGGTTGCGCTGGGTTAAGCCGATCAAAGTTGGGCGAGAACAGATCTCGCAGAATGAAGAGCAGGCGCTGCGATCAGCGCCTGCTGAATAGAATAGGAGAACCGCTGTGAATATCGGAGATGTAGCAGAACGTTCGGGTCTGCCTGCCAAAACCATCCGTTATTACGAGGATATCGGATTCATCAAACCCAGGCGCAGTCTGAACGGGTATCGACATTTCGACGAAAAGGAACTGCACAAACTGGCCTTCATCGGGCGGGCCCGCTCATTGGGCTTTACCATTGAGGATTGCCGTTCACTACTGGCGTTGTACGAGGACAAAGAACGCGCAAGCGCGGACGTGAAGGATATCGCCAAACAGAACCTAAAAGAAATAGATGCCAAGATCGCGGACCTGAAGGCCATGCATGCTACACTGTCTCATTTAATCGATGAATGTGCCGGAGACCACCGTCCCGACTGCCCGATCCTGAAGAACCTCGGCCAAACTTAGATGCGCTCATCGTATGAACTGCCTCCTATTTTGGCAGTTTGTTACGTGTATTCGCGGGAATCCGCTTCATTTCGATACAGCGCACCAACTCACCTGTTTTTTCCTCCGACTGGCTTGAACACTCGTTACGTTCGTCCTAACTGCACGGGATGAAGTGGAAGTTTTTCTCAGTGTTGCGAATGACGTTTCTGACATGCGTCTGCTTGGCGATGACCTTCGTCGGCACTGTTGTGGTCGCGAGCAGTGACGTCAAAAACAGTAGCACCTCTGAGCCTCACGGCGTTTCAATGGCTGCAAAGTCATCAGACTTCAAACACGACCATAGCGGTTTGCATCCGACGACTGGCCAAATCCACACGGATAGCCACGTAAATCACAGCGGAGAATGTCATTCCGGTATCTGTTGTGTTGGCGAATATCCGACCCACGTAGGACTTGCGGTTTTGGCTGAAGCTTTTGGCCAGAAAAACCGTAACATGGATTCCGACATCCACAACTCTCAAGCGCCTCTGACGCCCGATCGTCCTCCACAAATCTCCTAACATCCACAGGCCCGTCAGCGCGGGTTTTCATGTTGTTTCGGTTCGAGCATGCACTGCGACCGTCAGGAGATTATTATGCGTGGAAGATATGCGGCACTATCAGTACTTGCCTTGGCGATTGGCCTGGGTGGAGGTGTCTTTCTTGAAAGACTGTACCTGAATCCAATTGATCAGGGCCAGTCGAACGAACCAGAGGTCCTTTATTGGGTAGCACCGATGGATCCGAATTTTCGGCAGCCTGGACCTGGAAAATCGCCGATGGGTATGGACTTGATCCCGGTTTATTCTGGGCAGGAACCTACCGGCGACCCTGAAGAAGTCACCCTGAGCGCTGCGGAAATCAACGCAATTGGTGTGCGAACTGCGGTTGCACGCATGACTGATATCGAACCTCGCATCGAAACGGTGGGTTTCGTCGGCTTTGACGAACACCTGACCAATCACGTTCATACGCGTGTTGAAGGTTGGATTGAGCAACTGAAAGTTCGAGCGGTCGGTGATCGCGTTGAGAAGGGGCAAGTTTTATTTGAACTCTTTTCACCACTGATCGCAGCTGCGACCGGCGATCTTGTACGCGCAGTCGAAGCTGGTGACCCGCGGATTTTGGACGCGGCGCGCAATAAGTTGATCAGCCACGGTATGTCCGCTCGTCAGGTTGCTGAGATTGAGGCGGGCGGTGAGTTGGTTCGAAATGTGGAAATTGAGGCACCTCAAAACGGTGTCGTCATAGCTCTGAATGCCGCCGATGGCATGTACCTGCAGCCAGGCACGCTTGCTTTTTCGGTAACCGATCTTTCTGAAGTATGGCTGATCGTTGATGTATTTGAACGAGATATTGCACGTTTGTCGGAAGATATGCGCGCGATAGCAAGGTTCGAGCACCTACCCGGTCGCACCTTCGAAGGCGACATCGACTATGTTTACCCTGAGCTTGATCCGCAAACCCGAACTCTTCCCGTAAGGCTTAGTTTCGATAACACCGACGGCGTGCTGCGGCCGGGCATGTTTGGCAGTGTTAGCCTTATACCGGATGAAAGCCGAAATGTTCTCACTGTTCCATCAGAGGCGTTAATTCGTACCGGTTCGGCGGAACGCGTCATCTTAAAAACAGGCGATGGTACTTTTCGCCCGAGACTGGTGACTACAGGTCTTCGAGACAGTTTCGGCGAGGGGGGTCGAACAGAAGTTCTGCAAGGGCTTGAACCTGGTGAGGAAGTTGTCGCATCCGCACAGTTTCTAATCGACAGTGAAAGTGCTTTGAGCGCCGGTTTCACCCGAATGGCACCAACGGATACCGAACCAGCACGCGGGGCAGGCACCCTGGTTTCACTCGATGCCCAAAATCGTATGGCAACTGTTCGTCACGATGTTCTCGAAAGCCTCGATTGGCCCGCAATGACTTCGCAGTTTCCGGTGAGGTCTGGTGTTTCGCTCGACAGCTTGAGTGCAGGCGACGCAGTCGCTTTCGTGATCGCACGGGGTGCGGATGGGCTTCTGAGCCTGATGGAGCTTGCACCAGACGATGGTATTGCCGGAACTGGTGCCGGAATCGCGCGCGCCGTCACTTCAGACGGCAAATTGACGCTTGAGCACGGACCGATCCCCGAGCTCGGTTGGGCCGCCATGACAATGGATTTGCCTGTTGTAGGAGTAGATCTCACTACCGTGCCAATCGACATGCCAATTGAGTTTGATCTGGCTGAGGGAGAAGGGGGGATGTTCTCGATTGTGGCAATTCGCGAAGAGGGCTCGCCGCCGACGGATTCCGTTGAACCCGAAGAAACCGACACGCCTTCTGCTCCACCGATTGTAGTCACCGGCACGATCAACCTCGTTAATGCTGAGGCGGGAACGGCAACCATCACTCACGGGCCGATGACTGAGATTGGCATGCCCGGAATGACCATGGATTTCCCATTAGAACCTACATTGGACACAAGCATGCTCGAAGTCGGTTCTGAAATGACTCTGACTTTCGCGCGTGCAGATGGCATGACAATGGTGTTGGCTGCGGCAACGCCTATTGCACCGCCACTTCAGGTTTCTGGCCGGATTAACAGTATCGACCCGAACGCGCGTACCGCGAACGTAACACACGGTCCGATGACTGAGATCGGCATGCCGGGCATGACCATGGATTTCCCGGTTGCGGAGGGGATTGAGGTTTCTAACTTGCCTGTAGGGATTGATGTTTCTTTGATCCTTCGCCGCAATCCCGACTTTTCGATGACGCTGTTAGAGGTCGCGCTTGATGGGAGTGTTACGCAGTGATCACGGCCATCATTCGTTCTTCGCTCGCCAACAGGTTCGTCATCTTGGCCCTCGCATTCATGATAGGAGTTGCGGGTATTTGGGCCATTCGTGAGACGCCGGTTGATGCAATCCCGGATCTGTCGGATGTCCAGGTAATTGTTCGCACGCCATATCCCGGGCAAGCGCCTCAAGTTGTCGAAAACCAAATCACATATCCACTTGCGACAGCCCTATTGGCCGTACCCGGTGCAAAAGACGTTCGCGGGTTCTCGTTCTTTGGAGACAGCTTTGTATATGTTGTCTTTGAGGACGGGACGGACCTCTACTGGGCTCGGTCGCGTGTGCTCGAATACTTGGGCCAGATTACCGGCAGCTTACCTGAGGGCGTGTCACCACAACTTGGCCCTGATGCGACTGGGGTCGGGTGGATTTATCAGTATGCGCTGGTTGACAGAACCGGAAATCATGATCTGGCTCAGCTCAGGACTCTGCAGGATTGGTTTCTGAAATACGAATTACAAGCCGTGGAAGGCGTCTCAGAAGTCGCCACCATCGGCGGAATGGTCAAACAGTACCAGGTCGTCGTCGACCCAAACAAACTACGTGCCTATGACATAACACTTGCACAATTGAGGACGGCTATTCAGGCGGCCAACCGCGAGACGGGCGGCAGCGTCATTGAGATGGGGGAAGCCGAATTCATGGTCAGGTCCTCGGGCTACATTGACGAATTGTCAGACCTTGCAAGCGCGCCGTTGATGGTCAACGACCGTGGCGCCGCTCTGACGCTTGGAGACGTCGCTGAAATCCGTCTGGGGCCGGAAATGCGGCGCGGTGTCGGAGAACTCGACGGGCAAGGAGACGCGGTTGGTGGAGTAGTCATTCTGCGATGGGGTGGGAATGCGTTGGCAACGATCAAAGCGGTGGAGGCGCGCATCGAAGAGTTGCGCTCAAACCTGCCGGAGGGGGTCGAAATCATAACGACCTACGACCGATCTGGTGTGATCGAGCGTGCTATCGATAACCTCCAGAAGAAACTGACGCAGGAATTCATTGTCGTTGTTCTTGTGTGCGCGGCTTTTCTACTTCATCTGCGGTCATCCCTCGTAATTCTTCTGTCGCTCCCTCTGGGAATCTTTGCCGCATTTATTCTGATGAAGGCGCAAGGAGTAAACGCAAACATCATGTCGCTCGGCGGCATAGCCATCGCTATTGGTGCGATGGTCGACGCATCGATTGTGATGATCGAGGCGATGCACAGGCGGTTGGAAAAAGAAAAGCTCACAGCAGAGAACCGATGGCGGATTGTGCAAGAGTGCGCTTCTGAGGTGGGACCAGCCCTTTTTTATTCTCTGGCGATTATCACGGTTAGTTTTTTGCCTGTTTTCGTTCTGGAAAATCAGGAAGGTAGGCTCTTCTCGCCACTCGCTTATACCAAAACCTACGCCATGGCTGCAGCCGCCATCCTTTCGATAACGCTGGTTCCGGTCTTGATGGGTTACTTTGTAAGGGGGCGTATTCTACCGGAGCGAAAAAATCCGCTAAATCGCTTGGTTGTGTTCGTGTACCGCCCATTTCTGGACGCGGCAATTGCCTGGCCATGGGCAACAACACTGTTGGCCGGCGTTCTGGTGACGTCCATGTGGTACCCGTACCAGAGAATTGGCTCTGAATTCATGCCCGAGTTGAACGAAGGTGATTTTCTCTACATGCCGAGCTTCTACCCCGGGATCTCGACGGGAAAAGCCCGTGAGGTACTGCAGCAGACCAACCGCCTGATCGCGACCGTGCCAGAAGTCGAAACTGTTCACGGTAAAGTTGGGCGTGCGGAGACTGCAACCGATCCAGCACCTCTAACGATGGTGGAGACCACAATCCAACTCAAGCCGGAAGAAGAATGGCGCCCCGGCATGACAATGGAGAAAATCCGGAATGAGCTCGATCGTATCGTTCAGGTTCCGGGCGTTACAAATGTTTGGATCCAACCTATCAAGAACCGCATCGATATGCTTGCGACAGGTATCCGTACTCCTGTCGGTGTCAAAATATCCGGCACCGACTTGGAGGTCATTACAGATATAGGGATCGAAGTAGAGCGTGCGGTCGCTGATATTGATGGAACGGCTTCCGCCTACGCAGAGCGACCTGTTGGCGGGCGTTTCATCGAAATCGACGTCAAACGAGATGCCGCCTCCCGATACATGATGAGTGTTCGAGAAGTTCAGGACGTAGTGCAGACCGCAATTGGCGGTATGCAAGTGTCGGAATCTGTGGAGGGGCTGGAGAGGTTTCCTATAAACCTTCGGTACCCTCAGGCATGGCGAGACAGCCCGGAACGGCTCGAAAATCTTCCTGTCGTCACGCCGTCGGGTGCTCATGTGCCACTGTCCGCTCTCGCCGATATTCGAATAGTTGACGGGCCGGGAATGATACGATCAGAGAACGCTCGACGAACTGGGTTCGTGTTCATCGACATCGCGGGGCGCGACCTGGGCGGCTATGTGGCCGAAGCACAAGAGGTGGTTACAGAAAAGGTCGACCTGCCTCCAGGTTACTCGCTGACTTGGTCAGGGCAGTATGAGTACATAGAGAGAATGCAGGACAGGTTGACGATCGTTGCTCCTGCAACCCTGCTAATTATCACGCTCATGCTTTTCTTGGCGTTCAATCGGGTGATTGAGGTCGGGATAATTCTTGCGGCGCTCCCGGTCGCATTGGCAGGTGGGGTTTGGTTCTTATGGTATCTTAACTTCGATATCTCAATTGCTGTGCTCGTGGGCTTCATCGCGCTGGCGGGAGTTGCCGTGGAAACAGCGATTGTCATGTTGTTGTACCTCAATCTTGCTTGGGAGAAACGTCGAGGGCTGGCGCAATCGGAACAGCGAAAGCTGACACGTGACGATATCGAAGACGCGGTGTTCGAAGGAGCCGTTCTTCGGGTTCGGCCGAAGGTAATGACTGTAGCCACGATCTTTGCAGCACTGATACCCATCATGTACGGCACCGGTACAGGCTCTGAAATCATGCAGCGGATCGCTGCGCCGATGATTGGGGGCATGGTGACAGCGACCCTTCTTACGCTTTTTGTCATTCCCGCAATATTCGTGATTTGGAAACGGCTCGCGCTCAATCGCGTGAACCGAGAGATCTCCCACACGATCCAGGAAGTGCCCCCTGCGCTTCCGGCAGAATAATACCCACAACCTTGAAACAGGAGCATCTGATGAAAACTTTGACTGCAATTTTGGCCCTATTGGCCGTGTCTACAACATCCGGCATCGCGCAAACGAACCACGGCATGGACCATTCCAACATGCCCATGTCTTCCGAACAGATGGAAGGTGCGGTCCACGCAAAGGCTTTGGTGAACTCAATTGGCGACGAAACCGCTAACGTCAGCCATGATCCGATCCCCGAGATCGGGTGGCCCGCGATGACGATGGATTTGCAGCTTCTTGAGAATGCCCAGATGATGGGTGAGATCAGCGCAGGTGACGAAGTCACACTGATGTTGGTCAAAAGCGATGATGGTATGTATGCGATCGGCGCGATCATGAAAAACTGAGTCTGTTGATGCGGCAGCTATTCACCAATGATGTGATTGTTCGCCGTTTCAACGACTGTAGGAAATTCTATGAACTAAGAGAAATGGAGTAGGAGCCACTCAAGAACCAAATCGTATTTCAACGATCTGTGGCTCTGCTCATAAGTTATCAGTCCATTGTCGGTTAAAGGCGCTTTAAGCAATTCGTTGACTGATTGAAGCTCCAAAGCTCAGAAAATCTTCCGGCTATACTGATTGAACAGAGCAATCCAGGCAAGCAGTACACAAACTGCCAACGCTTCGGTATCTCCGGCCCGCGCCACTGCAGTTAAACTGCGCAAAATTCTGGAGCTACTTGCGCAGCCCAGTGGAAATCTGACCGACAAGCAAATCCCACCTAAAACATTTCACAATTGGAATGTGTGTACTACATTGTCGCCGAGATGACTTCACGCGGCCATTCAACGGACCAGCGTCGAATTGTCTGGGGCGTTGCCTTGTTGGTTTTTGCTTCAGTCGAAAACGCAGCGCGGAGCGGTCAAAATGAGGATATCTCCAGGGCGACGACTTGGGAAAACGATACGACATGACAGCTAACACAAGAGAGCACTGGGACGATGTCTATGGCGAGAAGTTTGACACCCAATTGAGTTGGCACGAGGATGATCCAGAGATATCGCTTGAACTCATCGAGTTGATCAGAGTGTCTAAGCCTTCATCCGTCATCGACATTGGTGGAGGTACATCTCGTCTTGCTGGAGCGTTGCTTGCGAAGGGGCTCCATGACGTGACAGTTCTCGATCTATCGCAGGTCGCGTTGGACACGGCCCGGGAAAGGTTGGGGCGCGCCGCTGAAACAGTCACTTGGATTTCTGCAGATATAACTTCTTGGGTCCCCGATCGCAGATATGACGTCTGGCATGATAGGGCGGTTTTTCACTTTCTCGTGGATACATCGCAACGCGCGGCCTATCTGGAAAGCGTGAAGAAAGGGGTAAAAATTGGCGGCCATGTGATCATTGCTACGTTTGCACTTGATGGGCCGGAGACTTGCAGTGGTCTCCCTGTCGCCCGCTATAGTCCGAGCGATATCGCCGTGCTTTTTGAGGAACACTTTGAACTCGTCGCGCATCGCCATCACCTGCACCAAACCTCTTGGGGGGAAAGTCAGTCTTTCCAGTTCAGTGTTCTCCGCCGCTGCGTTTGAGCCCACACCTGAAACTGGCCCAAAGCGGTACGCTTCCAATAAGCTTTCGGGGCATGCCGATTGTGTTCACAAGTTACGTTTGGCCCTCAAAAACTGGCAGAACCACCTTAGCGCACAAGCCGCCAGTTTCCCCGTTTAGCAATTCTATCGTGCCACCGTGCGACTGGATGATCGTACGTGCGATCGACAGCCCCAAGCCGGTTCCGCCAGTCTCTCGCGAGCGGGATGTTTCAAGCCGCACGAATGGGTCGAATACCGCATCGAGCATATGCTCGGGGATGCCGGGCCCCTGATCCTGGATCAATATTTTTGCCTCATTCCCCTCTTGCATGACTGAGACGTTGGCCCGGGCACCATACCGGCAGGCGTTTTCAATGATATTGCGCAGAGCTCGCTTCATCAGCATCGGCCGAAGCGTGACGGCCGGATTGTCTGCGACCGATACTTCAACCGTGTCACCGGCTTGCACAATGTCTTCGGTCGTTTTGGTTACGAATTCACCAATTGGGACGGTACTGGAAGGTTCGCGCGTGGCCACGCCCTTGGCAAATGACAGGGTGGAGTCCACCATCTCCTGCATTTCCTCGATGGTCTCGATCAGATGGTCACGGGTCTCCTCTTCCTCCACCAGTTCGGCGCGAACCCGCAATCCCGTCAGTGGCGACCGCAAATCGTGACCCAGCGCCCCCAATAGTCTGGTCCGATCGGCAACATAGCGAGTCAGCCTATCACGCATATGGTTGAACGCCTGCGTCAAATCTCGCACCTCGGTCGGACCAGAAACCGTCAGTTCCTGGACGTCTTCACCGCGACCAAACTGGTCTGCAGCCAGTGACAGGCGGCGCAACGGGCCGGTCAGCCGTGTCAGTAGAAACCAAATGGCTGCTCCAAGAATTAAAGTTGCAGTGAAACCGAAGCTGACGAAGGACTGCAAAGGCCATTGCAGAGGAGGGTTATGGAACCGGGTATCCACGTTGAGCCATTGATCGGTCGTCAGAGCGATCGACAGCTGCATTTCAATTGCGGAAACGTGATCACGCATCATTGCCATGTGCATTTCAGCCATTGTAGACGGAACACCTTCAACCGGCAGCATATCGGGAGAGAACTCATGCAACTCTACCCGGATGGGACGGTTTTCATAGCCTGGCAGAATTCTGCGGATTGTGTTTTCGACCGTCCCACCAGCGCTATGTCCGGTGTGATCGACTGCGGGCGTATCTGTAAGGCTGAAACGCACCAGTGGAGAACTTGCCGCCCGCAGGATCGCGTCGTGCATCTCGGGTGGAGCTTCTTCAATCAGCCGCGCGATGTTTGCGGCGCGTCCGGCGGTTTCCAGGCCAAGGGCCATGTGCACTGCCATTGAGCGTTCGTCGACGAACAGCCACAGGCTGACCAGTTGCGCGGCAGCCAGCGCGGCGATGATCAAAAGGATAAGCTGACCGCGCAGACTTTGGGCAAAGGCTTTCATCCCGTAAGCTCGCTCACGTCGGTCGACAGGCAATAACCGCCACCTCTTATCGTGGTGATGAGCTTCGGCCGCGTTGGGTCAGCTTCGATCTTGCGACGCAAGCGGCTGACCTGGTTGTCGATCGTACGGTCGAACAAGTGCGGGCTGCGGCCGGCGGTCAAATCCAGCAGTTCGTCTCGCGACAGGAGTTTGCGGGGCCGCTGCAGGAATACGGCCAGCAGCCGGACATCGGCGGTGGTCAGACTTTCTTCGGCCCCTTCGGCGGATATCAAGGTGCGACTGTCGGCATCCAGAACCCAGCTTCCAAAGGCGATCCGTTTGCCGCTCAGATCGCCAGCCGGGGGGACGGTGGTTTCGGAACGCCGCAGGATCGCCTTGATCCGGGCCAGCAATTCACGTGGGTTGAATGGTTTGGGCAGGTAGTCATCGGCGCCGATCTCTAAACCCACGATACGGTCGGTGTCATCGCTGAGGGCTGTCAGCATCAGGATCGGCGGGCCACCGGCCGCGGACAGGCGGCGACAGACCGACAATCCGTTTTCGCCCGGCATCATGATGTCGAGTACGATAAGATCAATCCGACCGGCCGCCAGTCGTGCGTCCATCTCGGTTGCGTCGCGCGCGGTACTGGCGCGCAACCCATTCTTTTCCAGATAGCGGCTGACAGCATCACGGATTTCGCGGTGGTCGTCGACAATCAAGATATGTGGTGCTTCAGTCATGGCGCAATCATAAGCCCCGGCGCGGTACAAATCCCGGCTTTTTTGTATCCCTTTGTATCAGTTGGGCGGGCTGCGACACAACGATACAAACCGGGTTGAGCAGGGGGGTGGTGGCGCGACCGAGGGCGGCCATATGCTTTGTGTAGAAACAAAAACCCGAGAGGTGAAAGTCATGAAACGTACCTTCACGCTGGCCGCTGGAGCCATTGCCGCGACTTTGATGGCGCTGCCCGCGCTTGCCGCCGGTCAGCATGGCAGCAGCGCGCAGATGCAGGGCCATGAGGGCGGCATGATGCAGGGTGCGCCCGGCGGCATGATGGGCGATCACGCAGGCATGATGCAAATGATGGTGAAAATGCATGGCCAGATGATGGGCGGCAACTGGCTGGCGGTTCTGGACATGGACGAGGACGGTCGCCCGAGCGAATCTGAGATCGCCGAAGGTCTGAAGGCCCGGATGCAGGCGCATGACGTCAATGGAGATGGCAACCTGTCGATTGATGAGTTCGAAGCGCTGCATTCCGGGATGATCCGCGAAACCATGGTGGACCGATTTCAGCATCTTGATGCCAATGGCGATGGCGTTGTGACCACAGGGGAAATCGAGAAAGGCGCAAAGACGATGTCGCCGAAACACGGCATGAAGGCCTCGAAACCTGTGACAAAGGCTTCTGAAACCAACAACTGAAACGCAACCGTGTAGCCGGGTCATCGCACTCGGCACAAACCACTGAGGAACAAAGCGATGATGGGCTATGGCGCTGGAATGGGGTTTGGAATGATCTGGATGTTGCTGATCGCAGTGTTGATCGTTCTGGCGATCGTAGCGCTGATCAAATACATCGCTAAGTGACCTCGGAATCCGTCACTCCCGTTTAGGGGTGGAGGGCTATGTCATAGGAGGAACGAAAGCTGGAGGGCCTGCACAGCAATAGCCGTTTGGTTTTCATCGCGGTTTTGATCGCGTTGCTGATCGCCACCATCTGGTTGTGGCTGTCTGGCGCGTTGGACGCAGGACTATCGCGCGAAGTCATTACTGCGTGGGTGGATTGGGCCGGCCCGTTCGGACCCGTTGTCATCATCGGCTTCATGACAGCCGCAGTGGTTGCCAGCCCAATCCCCAGCGCTCCGATCGCTGTCGCTGCCGGGGTGGCATATGGGCATGGGCTGGGAACCGCATTGGTTGCTATCGGAGCGGAGTTGGGGGCGCTGCTGGCGTTCCTGATAGCCCGTTGGTTGGGGCGCGACGCGCTGCGCCAGTGGTTCGGCGACAAGCTGGACTTGGGGTTGCTTGGATCGCAGAATGCCCTGATGTTGACCGTGTTCACCAGCCGCCTGATGCCTTTCGTTTCTTTCGACATGGTCAGCTATGCCGCCGGTCTGACCCGACTTCAATTTTGGCGGTTCGCACTGGCCACCTTGGCTGGACTCCTGCCGGCCAGTTTCGTTCTGGCCCATCTGGGCAGCCAGATTACCGAAACCGCGACAGGCGGCACCAGCCTTGCGGTTATCGGGCTTGGGCTGTTGACGGGGGCGCCACTTATCTGGTTGGCTTGGAAACGCAAGATGCCTGTTGGCTCTTCAGACCACGAATTGAGCCAGATCAATGCGACCGGTCCAAGCGGCCCTAAACTGTTGGAGAATGGAGGAAACCCTAAGTGATCCGCGCACAATGGATATCAACTGCGACACGGACGGCCCGAGCCATGGGCCGGCTGCAGGTCCTGTTGATCTGTGCGTTGGTGGTTTCGATGCTGATCTCTGTTGTGCCGTCCCATGCCGGGCATGACATCGCGAAGGCCGCCACCCAGGCCGAGCTTGTGATCGATGACAGCGGTGGGTATCCCGCGTCTCATCCATCAGAAGAATTAGACTGCTCAGTGCACCCGGGCTGCTATGCGATGGCAGTTATGGCGGCACCTGAATTGCTCTCGATGCGTATTGCTACGCCCGTGGCGCCAGAACGGTTCCGGCCACGCGCAAGCCTGCCGGTCGCACCACTACCACATCCGCCAAACCTGTCCTGAACGTGACCGGCAATGGCTCCGGAATCGCTCCGGGGTCTTGCCCAAGCCGTTGATTGCGGCCCAACTCAGTTCAGGACACTTACCATGCTTACCATTCTGTACTTTTTCGTCACGGGCGTGGTGCTATTCGCACTGTTGCGCCTGACCTGTGGCCCCTGTGTGATGGGGACACAAGAACATCATCCCGGTGTTCCGGTGACAACCCTTGGCTGGGCGCTCAGCCTGTTTCTGGCCGCAACCTACCTGCTGTGCGTGGCCTTTGACCTGATCTTTCCAAGTTTTGCCATGTACCGGGCTTGGATCGGCCTGATGCCCGGAATGACTTGGCTCAGCCTGCCCTCATTCCTGTTGGGACTGTTATGGGCGTTTCTCTACGGCTGGTACGCCGCGTTGCTGTTCGGCGGACTGTTCAATGTCTTTGCGGCTCGCACAAAACTCAACTGATTGAAAGGACAAAGCCATGAAGGCCATCGCTCTGACCCTGCTTTTGACGCCCTTCCTGATGGCCGTCATCTACCGGATTTTTCTGCACGTGCCCGCCAATGCGCGCGTTTCAGTTGACGAAAGGAAACCTAAATGACCCTGTTCAATCTGGCCGCAGGCCTGTCCGTCGCAGCTTTGACTGCGCCTTCGCTCACGCTGGCGGCAACCGTGTTCATTCCCGAAGGCAGCGCGGACTCGGTTCTGGTGATCGACTCCGAAACCGGCAAGACCGTCGAGCGGCTGCCGAGGCTCGTGGCGGTCCATGGGCTGGCCGGCGCGCCCGGCTTTAAGTACCTGGTCGCGGGCAGCTACGCAGAAACCGAGGCCACAACGCCACCAAAACCCGAAGGTATGTCCAAGGATGAACACGCTGCGCACCACGCCAAGCGCGATGTCACTGCGTTGCCCAAAGACAAGGGGCGGAGCCTGCTGACGATCCTTGATGCGGAAACACGCGAGGTCGTCCGCCAGATCGAGGTTCCAGGTGCGGTGCATCACACTGCGGTGTCGCCCGACGGGCGGTTCGCGGTGGCGACCCATCCGGGCGGTGACGGTATTTCGATCGTCGATCTCGATAAGCTCAGCTTCCTTGGTTTCGTAGCAACCGGGCCAATGCCCAACTATGCGGTATTCGCGCCTGACGGCGACAGGGTCTATGTCACCAATACCGGCAATGGTACACTTAGCGAAGTGGATGTCGTCAAAGGCTTCGTCGTACGCAACATGCCCGTCGGCGAAGGCCCTGAGCATCTTGTACTTAACGCCACCGGCAGCGCCGCCTTCGTAGCCGACAGTGATGGTGGCAAGGCCTTCCGCGTAGATCTTGCCAGCGGTTCTGTCACCGAAACCTATGACATTGGAGGCGAGTTGCACGGGATCGGCCTGTCCGACCGCGAGGGCGTACTGTTCGTGGCCGCCAAAGGCACCGACCGGTTGTTGTCGATTGATCTTGCTACGGGCAAACAGCGCTCGACCAACCTGTCACCGGCACCTTATCACCTGACGACCATACCGAACTCAGGCAAAGTGATGGTATCAAGCCGAACCGAACCGAAGGTCTGGATCGTCGATCAAGTCAGCCTGACGGCTATTACCGAAATGCCGATACTGGGTGAGGGCCACCAGATGGTTGTTCTGCCCTGAAGGACTGTGCCCGGCATTGCGTAATTAAACGGCTCTACGACCAAAGCTTAAACCAGGGAGCAGAACATGACAGAAGACCACGACATCAGAATCCACGCGAACGGCCCGACCGAGGTCGCTTACGTCTGCCCCATGCATTCTGACGTGCGTCAATCTGGGCCCGGCGACTGTCCCAAATGCGGGATGCACCTTGTGCCCGAGGGCGAGGTGGATGCGCATGCGCATCACCACCATTCCGCGCATCATGGCGCGACGGACGAGAACGGTGAATATGACATCGTTCCGACAGGCTATGACGGACCCGTATATACCTGCCCGATGCATCCGCAGGTGCGGCAAACCCATCCCGGGTCCTGTCCACTCTGCGGCATGGGGTTGGAGCTGGAAAGCGCGGCGATGGTGGACGAGGGGCCGAACCCGGAACTGGTGGATTTCACTCGGCGCCTATGGGTAGGTGCGATTCTGACGCTTCCACTTTTGGTTTTCACGATGGGCCCCTACGTTGGGCTGTCTGGTGTGCGAGAG
Organism: Ruegeria sp. H4; assembly: GCF_056533065.1. Taxonomy (NCBI): domain Bacteria; kingdom Pseudomonadati; phylum Pseudomonadota; class Alphaproteobacteria; order Rhodobacterales; family Roseobacteraceae; genus Ruegeria; species Ruegeria sp. H4. The sequence continues at coordinate 61,623 of NZ_JBQFOC010000006.1, read as the reverse complement.
ATTTTTGGTGAGCGAACAACCCTATGGATTGAACTGATACTTGGCACTCCGGTTGTTCTTTGGTGCGGTTGGCCATTTCTGGAACGAGGGTGGAATTCGTTTCGCACCATGAACCTGAACATGTTCTCGTTGATTGCCATGGGGGTTTCGGCCGCGTGGCTGTTCAGCGTTGTCGCCGTATTGATGCCCCACATATTTCCGGACGGTTTTCGAGATTCAGAAGGCCATGTTGGGGTCTATTTCGAAGCGGCCGCAGTTATCGTTACACTTGTTCTGCTCGGGCAGGTGATGGAACTGCGGGCACGCGAAGGCACAGGAAAGGCAATCCGCGCTTTGCTGGACATGGCCGCAAAGACCGCCCGCATTATCCGCCCTGACAGCAGTGAAGAGGAAATTCCGCTTGAAGAAGTACAGGTAGGTGACCGCCTTCGCGTACGCCCCGGCGACAAGGTGCCAGTAGACGGCATTGTACTCGAAGGGCGCTCATCTGTTGACGAAAGCATGATCTCTGGCGAACCGGTTCCGGTCGAAAAGGTACAAGGCGAGCCGGTCACAGGGGCCACAATCAACGGCACCGGTAGCCTTGTGATCGAAGCAACCCGAGTGGGCTCTGACACAATGCTGTCCCAGATTGTCGAAATGGTGGCCAACGCGCAACGCTCGCGCGCACCAATTCAGAAATACGCTGACAAAGTGGCGGGCTGGTTTGTACCGGCGGTCATAAGTATAGCTGCGCTGGCCTTTATTGCATGGGCAATTTGGGGACCGGCTCCGGCGCTCTCCTACGCCTTGATCGCAGCGGTGTCGGTACTGATCATAGCTTGCCCGTGCGCGCTTGGCCTGGCCACTCCGATGTCGATCATGACGGCCACGGGGCGCGGGGCGCAGGCCGGAGTGCTGATCAAAAATGCCGAAGCGCTGGAGCGGTTCGAGAAGATCGATACTTTGATCGTCGACAAAACTGGCACGCTGACCATGGGCAAGCCAAAGCTTGTGGCTGTATTACCCGAACCTGGCCATGACGAGGTCGAGGTGCTGCGGCTGGCCGCAACGCTGGAGAAGGGCTCGGAGCACCCGTTAGCTGAGGCAATCGTCACAGGAGCCGAGGAACGTGGCGTAGCCCTGTCCGACGCCAGTGACTTCGAGGCGGTGACTGGTAAAGGCGTGAAAGGCACGGTGGATGGCCGCCCCGTCGCGCTCGGCAATCTGAAACTGGTCACCGATCTCGGACTCGAGGCGGCCGAACTGACGGCCAAGGCCAATGCGCGTCGGGATGACGGCGAAACGGTGATGTTCGTGATGCTTGATGGTTCAGTGGCGGGGTTGGTCTGCGTCGCCGACCCGGTCAAGGAAACAACACCAGCCGCACTCAAGGCGCTGCACGAACTGGGTTTCCGGATCATCATGGCGACTGGCGACAACGAACGCACTGCAAAGGCGGTGGCCGAACGTCTGGGTATCGATGAGATTCGAGCCGACGTACTGCCCGAGGACAAGGCCCGCATAATTCGCGAACTGCAGGAGAAAGGCGCAAAGGTCGCCATGGCGGGTGACGGAGTGAACGACGCACCCGCGTTAGCGCAGTCCGATGTGGGCATCGCCATGGGGACCGGTGCCGACGTGGCGATCGAAAGTGCAGGCTTCACGCTGGTCAACGGAAGCCTTGATGGCATCGTGCGCGCCCGTAGGCTGGCCCGCGCTACCATGCGCAATATCCGGCAAAACCTATTCTTTGCCCTGATCTACAACGCCTCGGGCGTTCCGGTGGCGGCGGGTCTTCTGTTCCCGCTTTTCGGCATCCTGATCAGCCCGATGTTTGCGGCCTTCGCTATGAGTGCTTCATCGATTTCAGTGGTGTTGAATGCGCTGCGATTGCGGGGGGCGAAGATTTGAGCACGCACGAGCATAGTACCCACGGCGCCAGTGGCGCGCTGAAGCCCGGATCAATCTCGCTGACCGGAGCCGTCGCCATGGGGACCGGCGTGATGATTGGCGCTGGGATCTTTGCACTTACCGGACAGATCGCCGGGCTGGCGGGGCCATGGTTTCCGCTGTCCTTCGTGGTCGGGGCCGTGGTGACGGTTTTCAGCGCCTATACCTATATCGCCATGTCCAACGCCTGGCCCTCATCAGGCGGCATCGCCATGATCCTGACCAAGGCATATGGGCCCGGGGCGGTTGCGGCGGCGGCCTCGCTGCTGATGGCACTGTCGATGGTGATCAACGAAAGCCTCGTCGCGCGTACTTTCGCGACCTATGCGCTCCGCCCGTTCAACATCGAGAGCGGACCGCTGGTGTCTTTGGTCGCTGTTGCGCTGATCGTCTTTGCCTATGCGGTGAACCGGTCGGGCAACCGGTCGGTGGGGTTGTGGTCGATCATCATGTCGGCGCTCAAGATAGGCGGGATCGCAATATTCGGCATCGCCGCACTTTGGGCTGCGGGCGGAACCTGGCAGGTTCAGGGCTCGGAACCGGCCGCGCCGCTGGGGTTCGTCGCCTCGGTAGCCCTGTCGATCCTCGCCTTCAAGGGCTTTACCACCATCACCAACAGCGGGGCCGAGATCGTCGACCCGCACCGCAATGTCGGGCGCACCATCATGATCTCGATCGCGATCTGCGCGGTGGTCTACCTGCTGGTCGCCCTTGCCGTCGGTGTCAGCCTGCCGCCCGAGCAAATCCGCGCGGCGCAGGACTATGCCCTGGCCGAGGCTGCCAGGCCGGTGCTGGGGCAGGGCGGGTTCTACCTGACCGTGGCGCTGGCGATGGTGGCGACGGCCTCGGGGCTGATCGCCAGCGTTTTCGCTGTGTCCCGGATGCTGGCGATGCTGACCGACATGAAGATGATCCCGCACAGCCATTTCGGCATGACGGGCAGCATCCAGTCTCACACGCTGATCTACACGGTCGTGATTGCGGGCCTGCTTGCGGTGTTGTTCGACCTGTCTCGCATCGCCTCGTTGGGGGCGTTCTTTTACCTGGTGATGGACATGGCGGTGCATTGGGGTGTCTGGCGACGCTTGCGCGGTCAGATCAAAGCCCGTGGATGGGTCTTGCTGACCGCCCTGGCGCTGGACTGCGTAGTCCTGACCGCGTTCACAATACTCAAGCTGCGCTCCGACCCGATGATCGTAGTATATGCCGTTGCTGGCATCGGCTTGGTCTTCGTCTATGAGCGCATCTTTCTCAAACAATGGATCATCGAAAAGGAGACAAATCAGCTATGACCCAATCAAATTTCGACGAAACCCGCGCCACACAGGAGACGACCGAAAGGGTCAGCTCTGACGTAACGGCCGAAGCGCCCAAAACCGAAGATCAGACGGCCAACGGTGCCAAGCGTAATTGGCTCCCGGTTGTCATTGCGATCGCGTTGGGCGCCGCTGTTCTGGGCTGGGAATACCGCGAGACACTCTATCCTTTGCTCAGTTCTCCGTTGCTGTTCTTGCTGGTCTGCGTGGGCATGCATTTCTTAATGCATCGCGGCCACGGCAAACACTGAGAACGGCGCCCTGTATGGCTGGCGGCTTTGCGGCAAGAACACTGCGCAACAAGGAGCAGCAACGGCCAACTGATCAGAACAAATTTGTAACCCAATAAGGAAGGGAAATTGCCATGTTAGCAAATCCAATTCGGAGAGCAGCAACTGAACTGCACCTGACGGCCGGTGCACTAACTGTAAAGGCATTGCACGGTGACACCGACGAAGATCACTCTGATGAATAGGGAATGGGGCATCGCGGTGAAGAAGAGGACCAAGGCGACTGATCCACCTCGTCCGAGTCCTATAATTCGATGAACCCGTCCTGACGCACAGGAGGAACAATATGTCTGAATTTTCTGAAAGACAGGCACCTTCAGAGCCTGAAACTCGGCGCGATTTCTTATACTTCGTCACCGGCGGTGCCGCCATCGTGGCCACGGGCGCGGCGGTCTGGCCACTTGTTAACAGCATGAACCCCAGTGCAGACATCTCCGCCCAAGCCGTTGTCGACATAGATCTTGAAGGTGTCGGACCAGGAACGAGGATCACTGTTAAATGGAAAGGCAAGCCGATCTTTATCGACCACCGGACTAAAGAGCGGATCGCGCTGGCGATAGCAGAAGACGATGCACCAATGATCGACCCGCAACCTGACGCCGAGCGCGTACAGCGACCGGAATGGCTGGTAGTTATTGGCGTTTGCACCCATCTGGGATGCATACCACTCGGGCAGGGCGGCAGCGAACCCACCGGAGACTGGGACGGTTGGTTCTGTCCGTGTCACGGTTCACATTACGACACGTCTGGCAGAATTCGGAAAGGCCCCGCGCCCCGCAACCTCGATCTGCCCCCTTACGAGTTCGTCACCGACACACGGGTCAAAATTGGGTGACGGCGCGGTGAACTTTGTTCAGAGGCGCGTGCCTCACCAAGTTCGTTTGTCAGTCCTCGAATATCCCTCGATCAGCGCCGCGATGCTATGTGGCGGAATTCGACATGTACCCCGCTTTCTGGAGTTTTCGAGAAGAGACCTCGCCGTCATGTTCTGAACGGAACAATTCTAATCGCTGCGCTCAACGTTTTCTGCTTCGCCCATGTTTAGACATGCCATCTTGCCTTTTGACAGGATCGCATCTGAATTGCGGGTTGAGAGGAAACGCTTTGGTCCTGAACAAGGTGCTATTTCAACCCCGTGTCAGCCGCGCGGCGATCGCGACCTGTCCCAGCGCGGCCAGGATCGCAGCGATGAACACGGCTTCGATGGCGATCATGCTGACCACCACACCGCCCACAAGCGGCGCCAGCGCCGCCGGGGCCGCAAAGCTGTTGAACCACGCGGAATAGGCCGGGCGGCGGTCGTCGGGCGAGATCTCCAGCAAATAGCCGAGATAGCCGATGGTCACCCCGTTCATCATCGCGCCGATCAGGAAGAACAGCACCGCGAAACCGGTCAGCCCCGAACCCGTGACCACAAGCAGCAAAACCAGCACCGGAGGTCCGAGACGCACCAGTGCCACTATCCCCAGCAGGCGCAATTTGCCCGCCTGGTCTCCGATGTGGCCCCAGAGCGGATTCGAGGCCAGCGCGCCGACAGTCTGCGCCGCCAACAGCGTTCCGACATCCGCCGCCCCGAGGCCGCTGCGGCTGGCGGCAACGACATAGAACGGCAACGCCATCAGCGTCGCTGCACCAAGCCATTGGAAGATCAGGAACAGCCGGAACCGGTGGTCCTGCCGCAGCGTCGAGAAACCTTCGCGCAGAAATCCAGACAGATTGGCAGGACGGTCCCGTGGCGCCCTTGCAGCGGTAGCGGGCTCACCCGCGGAGACAAAAAGCGTCGCAGAGACGATCATCAGCACCGCGCCGAGCCAGAAGATCAGCGCATAGGCCCTGAGCGGCGGCATCACGTCGAGCGCGTGTCGCAGAAAGCCCGCCACCAGAACCGCCAGAACACCGCCGCCGAAAAAGCGCCAGGCCAACATCCGGCTGCGGCGCTCGGACGGGATCGCCCGGCCGACGATGTCGTTGTAGGGCACCGCGACCACGCCGCTGACAAAGGCATAGACCGTCCACAATCCCAGCATCCCGAGCGCCAGCGGAACCGGAGGCCAATCGACCTGAGGCCAGTCGGCCCCCCACCACAGAAGAATACCGATCATCGCGACCGTGATCGCCCGCCCATAGGCACCAAGGGCGTAGAACGGCATCCGCCGATCGGTGCGCTCGGCGAGGTAGCCCACCGCGAACTGGGGCAGCAGCCAGCCAAGACGCAGGACCGTGCTGGCATAGCCCACGGCCAGCGCGCTACCGGTCAGCATATGCACCAGACTGGCCACCACCGTCGCGCTGTCCACCGCCGCCGACCCGCCCTGAAACACCGCACCAGCACCGGCGATGCGCCAAAATCTCGTGTCTTCGGGATTACGCCTTGCCATTCGCCGCCTCTGCCTCCGCCCGGGCGCGGCGGATGTCGATGCCGCTCTGCCACAACACCGTCAGGCCGATCCCGACCACCAGAAGGATCGTCAGCACATAGTTGAACAGGATCATCAGAAGGGCGGTTTCGTCCGGAACGCCAAGCACCTTGAGCGCGAACCCCGCCCCAAAGACAAAGCTCGCCGGGATGCGCACGAAACGACCCAGAACCATGGCGAACCCGGCAAACACCATCAGGAACAGGTAATCCCACGCGCTCAGCACCACGCCAACCGCCAGCCCGGCCCACAGGAAATGGGTTGTCGCCACCAGCTTACCCGCAATGGCTGCGGCAATGGCGGCGACGCGGCGGGCCCGTGCCTGTGGCCAGACGATCCCTTCACCGAGCGCGGTGCGCAGATACGCGCCATCGGCCCCGATGCGGGCGGCAGCCCAGTCGAAGAGTCGGCAGACCAGAGGGTCCTCGCTCAGAAGTGACGCGCGGAACCGGAACAGAACCCAAAGCAGGCTGCCGAAAAGCATCAGGTTCAACAGGCCCGCAACGCTCAATCCCAGCCGCAGGTCACCCTCGATCTGTGGAATCTGGCCGGCGGCGGCCACCGCTCCGGCAAAAAGGGCGAAAACGACGCCGTCGAGGAACCGGGCGATGATCGCGGTTGCAAGCACGGTCGCCATCTTCAAGCGGTCGAGCCGGGCAACCAGCCAGGCCCGGACCAGCGGGCTGATGCCGAGCGGGACAAGGACATTTGCGCCATAACCTGCCAGTAGCGCCCCCGTCAGCCGCAGGGTGCCGACGGGTTTCACGTCGAACAGGATCTGCCGCCACTTCCAGCCGCTCATCAGCTGCTCCAGCAGGATGGTGGCGGCAAGAATCGCGATCCAGAACATGTTGGCTCCGCGCAGGCCCTGCAGAAACAGCGCAAAATCGAGGCTGCCGTAGAGCGCAAACACCAGATAGAGCGCCAGGGCGGAGCCGAATATCGGCAGCAGCCACCGTTTCAGGAAGGTCCGCATTTGACATCCTCGCAACTACCAAGACCTCAATGTTTTAACCTCCGTATCATGATACGGTGTCAAGATGACGGTGACGGAGGGAGACTGCGATGCAACCACTCAAGATCGGCCAGGCCGCGCGCGAGACCGGGATAGGCGTCGAGACGATCAGATTTTATGAAAAGAAGGGCCTTGTCACTCAGCCGCCGCGCCCAATTGACGGCGGCGCGCGGGACTATGGTGGTGACACGCTTTGGCGGCTGAAATTCATATCCGGCGCTAAGAAGCTCGGATTTTCGCTGGCAGAAATCGCGGAAATTTTGGAGTTGCGCACGGCACCAAATACCGAGTGCGTCGCGATGCAGGCCAGAGCGCGCAAAAAGCGGGACGAAATTCAGGAACGGATCGAAGGGCTTGCACGGTTGAGGAACAATCTGGACGAGCTGATCGCGGCGTGTCCGGGGCGTGGTGGAATTCAGAACTGTTCGATCGTGGGCGCCATAGAACGCAGCAGTGAGAAATAGGCGCAATTCCGGCCTTGAACGGAGGGTAGCGGCGTTGCTTGCGAACCGGGTTATTGCCAAGCAGGACCCAGAACGGCAGGTGCAGCGAAAAAAGGAGAGCGAGGGTTCCGCTTCCGAGCAGAGTTTGCGCCAGATCATTGTGAGAAATCCCTGCGTCGCCCAGAAAGCCATATCTGATGAGTGTCGGAGGGTGACGGACAAGTCGGCCCTGTAAATGCGGTCCAGCTTTTATCCTACCGGTGCGATTTTATATCGGTTTAAGACAAGTTTACCCAAGAGGGAACATGACAATGAATAACCTGAGCCGCCGCCGCTTGATGCAAGGAGCCGCGGCAATTGCGTGCAGCGCGGCGCTTCCCGCCTTCGCGAAAACCGGTCCCTCAATCCATGTCCTGAAGGATCCGAATTGTGGGTGCTGCGGATCGTGGATCAAAATCATGCGGGCGGAAGGTTTTGAAGTAGGCGTGGAAAACAGTGCTTGGGAGGCCTTGAACGCTTACAAAACCGCCAATGGGATTCCGGAGGGCATGATGTCATGCCACACGGGTCGCGTGGAGGGCTACATGATCGAAGGACACGTCCCATCCGCTGACATTCGGCGCCTGCTGGGCGAACGCCCGAATGCTGTCGGACTGTCGGTTCCGGGAATGCCTTTCGGCTCACCGGGCATGGGGCCGGAAAGTGAACGCGAAGCCTTCGACGTCTTTCTGATCCGCAAGGATGGAACCACAGAGGTGTTCGCCAGCTACCCGGCCGCATAATTTCCCGATGGCGCTGGCAAGATCCTGACAAACACGGCGCTCGCTTCTGCTGCCTGGTTTACGTGACATTCTTCACGGCAAACCAGTTGATCCGTGACTTCACGCCTGCCTTGTCCTACCGGGCAAGTTCCAGCCTACGGTGAAAAAATACCTGCGTCCGCAAAGCCTGATGACCGGCTTTGCGGACAAAACCGACATCCCGGTCGCCGTATCAACCGCAGCATTTGTCGCCCGCCTGAATTGGCGGGCATGGGGCCGATCCGTAGGAACAGTAGACGCAGCAATCGCCGGGAAGTGGCTTCAGGACTTTTCCGCAAGATGTGCATTCGTAGAACCACTGGCACGCGTCTGTTGGCATCGTTTCAGGCCTTGAATGTCCACATTCCGGGCAGATGATCGTGCTGACAAGGTTCGGGTGCTTTTCACTCATGGCGTCACATCAAGGTTATCAGGAAATCATTTATTCGGATTTCGTTGAGCACGATAACCCAAGCGATGGCCGTCAACGCAAAACTGCCTGTCAGCCACCATTTGAAGCGGTCGAGCGAACCACGGCGATACGCGACGATGCCAGAGAGAAACAGCAGGGCCGTCGAACCGCCGAGCACGTAATAACTCGCGGCGGCGATCTTGCCGAATACGGCCAGCCAGCTCCCTCCCAAGCCAAGCAAAATCAAGGCCATCGGCAAGATGCAGCAGGTCGCAACGCCAAGTGCGGTAAACGATCCAAGAAAGCTTGCGCCAACAAACTTGCTCATGGTCAGCTTTCTCCGGCTTTGACGAACTCGAGCGGAAGCCGGTTCGACTTCCTCGATTTTTGCTTCGCGCGGTATGTGAAATTCGACATCATGACCGACAACATGCACCCTGTAGTAGCTACAGGTTCAAGGGAAAGGTCATCACATGATTGCGATTGGCGAAGCGGCGAGATTGACCGGTCTGTCGGTCGAGACGATCCGCTACTACGAACGGGAAGGCATAGTCGAGAAAGCCGGTCGAACCGCCTCGGGACGCCGCGCATACACGGAACGGGAAATCTCCGAGCTCAGATTCATCAAACGCTGCCGCGATCTTGGCTTTACCATTCAGGGTGCATGCGCACTTCGCGAATTGTCCAAAGCGCCCGAGCAAGCTTGTCGTGACGTCGAAGACGTCGCAACAAGACATCTCGACAACGTCAGGTCAAAAATCGCCGCCCTCCAACGGTTGGAGCAAGCACTGGCAGAACTTGTGCAGACCTGCACCGAGGGTACGGCCTCATGCCCCCTGCTAACGGCGTTGCTCAACGAGCCTATCGCCAAAGAAAAAATAAACGACACCTAATTGCAACGCCCGGAAAGGATCGAATCTGGCCAACTCAGTTTGCGGAAAGACTACAATGCGGCTCAAATCCGGCTCGCTCATCATTACCCACCCCATGCCCGAACTCTCTGCCTGTCCTCATCGCAGGCGAGAGTGACATTCCTGAATTGCTCATGGGTGACATTTGAGCTTTGCGGCTACAGATTGCGGAAGCATAAGTGAAATTATGTGAAACTTGCCCCTGCTCACAATTTTGCAAATCAAGCGGTGCACGTGGGCCGAACTCAGAGATGCCTGATCCACACGCATTGATCCCGGTTGGGTCCAAGTTCTTCGAGGATCCTTTCAGCATCCAGATTGAAGTCTTTGGCAATTTCCTGGACCTGAACCGCCTGAAAGCTATCCAAGTTCCGCACCGTTCGACCATCTTCAAAGGTGATCAACTCGTGTGATCTTCCAGACCAACGCACGATCCCGCCGCAAAGGGTCTGTCCTTCAACATCCGCAAGTTCGGCGACCGGGTCGGCAAAGAAATCGGTCCATTTAAGAATACCTGTGCTGACAGCTCTCGCCACTGCTTGTTCCGTTGTCCGGCACTTGAGTTTTGTGACGATCGAAGACGTCAAAGCATGCACCATCCTGGAGGAGAGCCCCGTCTGGCCAGCAACTACGGATGGGATCAATCCTGATGCGAGCATCTTCAGAACATCCATCTCCTGATCGGACAACGCATCCGTAGGAAAGTTGAAAACTGTATCAATCACATCGAGCGCGAGTAGATGCAGGACCTGCGCTTCGTGGCGAAGGGCAGGGAGCATACTCCCGACCAAGGCGTCCCAGTCGGATCGGCGCAGGTTGGAGGTAACCGTAAAGACACCACGCTCCCCAAACGGATTGATAACCGGAATGGATAGTCCGTGCTGACCCACACCAAATTTTCTCGCTGCATCGAATAGCGGTGCGTGTTCACGCTGATCATCAAACACAGCCCAATCAATTGGTGCGATCATTGCGGCGCCAAACCGGATGAGGGGATCGACCAGGACCATGTCGTTGTCGACGTAGTGCCTGACCCATTCGGCCGGGAACGTGGTGCAGCCGTGGACAACGTTGTGATGCTTGTCGATATGGGCGTAGGACGCATTCTCCAGTCCGAACCTCGAACAAATTTCCTGAAGGCGCGCCTCCCCGGTCTGCCTGAAATCCAGTTCAGAATTGCCAATGTCCGCGATTTTCATAGATCGTCTTTCTGTTCCGCGTTGCCGTCGAGGCCGCTTAGCAACCTAAAGCTGAACAAACCACTCGGGAATTCCCGTAGCCAATCATGCATTTGAATACAGTTCTGTTCTGGAGGCGGAAACGGAGCGAAAACCTGCCGATGAGACACATGAATTGGAGAAGCTGGCGGCTCATAACCCGGCACGGCTAAAACCCGCTGCAGTGATCTTGCGGAAGCCCGTCTTCCTCCTCTCGGGCTCTACGCGCCAAAAGCCCCATGAAACTGGAAATCAGGTTCAGTTCACCGCGCTCATCTGCGTGCACCATACCGCGCAGATATCCGCCCGGATTAACCACTGGCGGCAACCGTGGATCGCTCAGCCTCGCGTCTGTGATCAACCCGGCCAGGATTGCACCCATCACGGTCAATCGGTCAATCGCCGTACGCCAAGCCGAGGCATTGGCGCCGATCTCCGACAATCGCGACCAAACGCCGGTCTCAATCGCGTAGAGCGACGGGCTGGAATTCTGATCTCCGCCACCCGCGATATCGATATGCATGCGCAGCTCGGGTGAGGCCAGTTCATATAGGATGCGGTTATTCACCCGCGGTAGTTTTTGGGCCTTGCGCGATGCCGTATCTGTCGGATGATTGCTTTCTAAGCAATGCGGAGGGCCGTCAGGCCCGGAGCCGGAACAATCTGGTTCCGAGGCTTTTGCCGAGGACATTGAACTCTCGCCATCGGCGTTACAGGACAGAATTGTTTCTTCAATTTGGTCTTGTATATGGCACCCGAAACAAGCTTCGGGTTCACCCGAAATTTCACCGGGTTTTGCGACATGCTCTTCGATCCGGCTCCAAAGGTCGTAAGCCGCCTGAACATGTAGCTTGAGCGCCTCCAGCGTCATGTATTTCAACTTGTCGGCGCGCGGCCAGGATCGAAGTTCCTCCTTCATGCCTTCCAGACTTTCAGGAGGGCAGGGGAGTAAGAGAAGCACGGCCAGACTATGTTTCACATATCGGTAAAGCCGTGATCGATCCCCGCGCAGCTCGTCCTGTTCTTTCTTCTCGGCCTTGCTGCGCACGTCCGCGTCGCGCATCTCGGGAATGAGGTTCAGGGCAGGGGTCAGGAAGAGTCCAAGCTTCTTGCGCTTACAGCGCGCGCCATTTGCGCCAAGCCTGCGTTCGATCAGACCAATCCTTTCCAGCTCACGTTCGTGATTGTGGATTGTCCGATCTGTCACGCCTCGCCCGGCAATGAGGGTTTCCTGGCGCGCGTAGCAAAAGGGTTCCTGAGACGGGTCTCGAAAAGCACATGGCGTAATCATATCGATGATGATCTCTAAGGTGCGAATACACTGGGCTGATGCGCCTCTGATCTGCGCATATCCCACGCAGAGCTGACGTAACCTGTCACGGTTCCAGCCCTCAGGAAGGCCGTTGTGAAAGCGAATATTATCGTGGTGATGGGCGGATGCGATCTGCCGAAAGCTCATGGATTTGGCCTCATTTGGCAAAGGTCAGTGTTGATATCGCGGCTTCGCGGGGCAGGGTGTTCGGAATGGTTCAACGGTCTCATGGTCTGCTTCTCATTGGGGAAGCAAGGCGGCTCGAACCTCAGCAAAAAGACACAGAAAAACCGTTCGCACAGATGCGTTTGTCCTTGTCAGTAATTTTGGAGTTTCCTATAAATCAGGTGATCAAACGTGACTTAAGAAGATCCCCGCTGAGGCCCCGCCTTGCGGGGGTTTTTGTTTCTGGGATTAAGTTTTTCCTCCGGGCCAATCGGCCTGGTTTAAAAATGCAGCTGGCGATTTTTGGTGGCATAGCCAGGAGCAACGCGTTGTACCGCAGGTCAGCACCTCAATATCGGATGAGTTCGTAGTCGCTGAACCCGAATGTGTCGGTCCACTCGACGCCAACGCCGCGGAAGTAGCTGGGAGGTTCACAGCGATTGCCCAGTGGCAGCCAGTAAGGGATTGGGGCAGGAGCGCGCTCGGACCAGCGAAAATTCGTATTATCGTCGTAGGTGCCAACCACAAGATCAAGCGAACGCTCGCAATCTCCCTCCCTTGAACGACGGCGATAGCTGTAGTGGCGCACATCCCAAACCCTGATGGATCTCACAACGTCGAAATCGGAAGAAGAAAGATCGACGCTGATCGGGGTGGCTTGGAAACCGTCACCGTATTGGCCGTGATGTGCATCGATCCTTCCTATCGAGATCGCTGCGTCTACCAGTATTGGCTTAGCGGTGTCATCCGATGGAAGCTCTGGAACTGGGCTAGCACTGGTGCGCTTGATGGCTTCCAACCGTTCCATAGGACCCAAGTCCGAGGGGCTGTGTGACGTATTCATCGGACAGCGCCAGAGTTGAAGCGGCGGTTCGACCGGGTAGGGTGTGATGCGCCGAATGAACTCCGCCTTGGCTGCGACGCAATCAGCCGAACTTGGCCAACCCCCGGCGAGGCAAAGGAATATGGCACAGTCAATTGGATAGGCACGAGCCTGCGTGGCTGGCAGTGCAGCGAGTGCAACTGCAAGGGCCTTCGCGCGAGTTCGATTTCCGGATTTTGAGTGTTTCAAGATGGTCTCTCCTGCTTGCGAATCGCCTAAGCAATATCCGGCCAATATATTTCTGACAATCCAATATCGTATATTGGCGGGTTTTCTTATATTGACGTAGATTGTGTTTTAGTCCACAACTTTTGGATGTAGAAGACGGCCCATAGGGGGTCGTCATGGCGGACAACAAGAGACAATACACTGTGGTAACCATCGAGATGGTCCGGGGCCTGAAAGAGGATCAGGTTCCCTTTACATGCCGCTACGAATTTATCGGACTCGCTTCCCTTGGACGACCTAAGTACCACTGCATTTACAGCTCGCCGAACTATGTCGGGGCCTTGTGCAAGTCGAAGATCTCTCGAGCGGGCGCTGAGCCCAGAGAGTTCGATCTTTGGCCGGGCCTCTTCAAGCATCATCAGGAATTTGGTGATGGGCGCATTCTCTGCGTCAAATCAGACTATACGATCGAGTCGATTACCCCAGAGGGTCTCGAAGCAGCTCAGGCCCTGGACGCGAAATCCAAAACCTGATCGGTCACGTTCGAGAACCCGGCTCATCAAAATGCTGGGGCAGGGCGCATGAAACGGCTCTTGTTTCTCAGCGCTGCACTCGCGTCCTTGTTCATTGCTGCAGTTTGGATTGAACCAGCTAGGAAAACAAAGACTCTCGGCGCATCCGAGGTGATTGCCGTTGACGGTGACACGATCGACCATGGTGACGACCGATACCGGCTTATTGGGTTTGATACGCCTGAGACATTCCGGGCTCAGTGCGATGCTGAGAGAGCTTTGGGTCTACGAGCCAAGGACCGGCTGACGGAGCTCATCAACTTCGCGGGCGTAATTGAACTTGAGATTGAGCTGCACTTTGACGTCCACGATCGCTTCTTGGCGCTTGGGCGCGTGTCTGGACAGAACGTCGGGGCCATCCTGATTTCTGAAGGTCTGGCGCGCCCGTACTCGGGTGGCAAGCGCCAGTCCTGGTGCGGCTGAAAGAAAGGATAAAACAACGATTTATGACAGCAGAGAGAAACGACTAAGCAATAAGCAGTCCTGCCGATTGCGCCAACAATCGACAGGACAAGAAACGCCCTTAATCCATCCGGGCATTCCTCCAACATCAAGAGAGAACTGTACTATGGTAAAAACAGTAGTCCGAGATGCCGGTCCTAGATTGGGCAGCACCGCGACAGAGTCAATGGGTGCAAACCTAGACAACGCGTCTGCACCTCCGATCCCTTAGCGCTGTCTGACGATTGAGGCGCGCGGGACATCCGAACGTTCCAGCCAAAACATCTGACTAAGAGATCCGAACCAGACATTGGTCTTTTGCGGCGCCACTGAAGGTTCAGTGCTGTGTCCCAGCACCCGATTCCCCACCGCTCAGATGACCTGAAGTCGACCCCATAATAGTAATTATGTAAAAACTACTGACCTAATTTGGAGGACAAATTAGTGACCAGCTCCATCAAAAGCTTCACCGATAACAGATGTCGGATCAACGCCGTTTGGCCGTTGTTGGCGTTCTTGACGGCGACTTTCGGAACGGATGTCTGTGCCCAGGTCATTGAATACGAACCTGATGGAAGCGTGTATCTAAACGGCATTCGCGCAGAAATCGTTGATGGCGTCGTTCGTCCAATCCGGATGCGTGAATACACGCTTAATGAAAAGCCGGAAGCACCAACCCCCAAACCGCAGGCAAAGATCGAGATTGCGGGCAAAGCACCGCGGCCTCGCAGATCCTCGGGCGGCTGGTCGCAAGAGCGGATCGTCAAAGAAATCCATGCAGCGGCAAAACGGCACGACATTCCGGCCGAGTTGTTCATGGCACTGGTCTGGCAGGAAAGCCGGTATCGCGCTGATGCTCTGTCGCCCAAGGGTGCCTATGGCTTCGCACAGCTCATGCCCGGAACGGCGAAAGACCTGGGCGTGAACCCAAAGAACCCTGCAGAAAATCTCGACGGTGGTGCCCGCTATTTGGCGGCGCAGTACCGCGAGTTCGGAACCTGGAAGCTGGCGCTTGCCGCCTACAACGCCGGGCCTCACCGCGTCGTCGAATACGGCGGCGTCCCCCCCTTCACCGAAACCCGCAACTACGTGCGGATCATCCTAAGCAAAGTGAGTAAAGACCTATGAAAAGAACCCACTTCTACCAGCAGATGGCGTTTTTCGCGATCACTGCGTTCATCATCACCGCAGCGCCCGCCTCCGCTGGCTGGCTGCAAGATGCCATTGGCGATTTCATCAACGAAACACTGGCCGACTCGAAGGTCGTTGGCGTCAGCCTTGCCGCTGTCGGCTTCATCTGGGGCTGTCTCGCCTATGTGTTCGGCTGGGGTTCGTTGAAAGGCCCGGTAATCGCTATCGTCGTCGGCGCTGTTATCGGCCTCGCTGATACATTCATCGGAGGCTGATTGATGCCGCGCCGCAATACGGTCTTTCGCGGCCTGAGCCGCCCCGCAGAATGGGGCGGCCTACCCGTGATCTATCTGCTGGTGATCCTCGGGATGACCATGCTTTCGTTCTTCATGTTCGGGATAGCGCCAGCAATCATTGCGGGTTTTGTTTTCTACACCGGGCTTCGCCTCTTTTACGAATGGGAACCGGCTTTCTTCCGCGTCCTGTCCGTAACCCTTTCCAAAACTCCGCGCACCAAAAACCGCCAGCATCATGGGGGAGATTACTATAGTGCCTAAGCCTGCTGCACAGGATTTGTGGACCCTTGCCCGCTCGTTGATCGAGCCGAGCTGGCGCAAGGATGAAATGAGCCTCTTTCAGATGTTGCCTTATGGCTATGTCGTGGACGATGAGGTTATTTCCACACGCAACGGTGGCCTTATCGCCGCTGCAGAAATCACCGGAATCAATGCAAACACGCTGGACGAAAACGAGTTCGAGTTCCTGGCCGAACGGTTTGAGCGTGTGTTGCGCACAACACCCAATGAGGTGGCATTCTACGTTCATCGACTGACCGTCCCGGCTGAGACGGGTCATGTCATCACAGATCCAACCGGCTTTGCCGGTGCAGTGGCACAGGCCATGCGCTCAGCTTCCGTCGATGCAGAGCTGAAAGAACGCAAGATCATCATCAGCGCCATTCTGCAAAAGCGGCAGGATGAGCGGGCAAAACAGATGTTCGGCATGTCGTCTGGAACGATAGACGAGGAACGCCGCGAAATGATCGAACAGCTCGACGGTGTTTTCACAACACTGGCGGGCACGCTGGGCGAAAGCCGGGTGCGCCGGCTGAAGCTCAGCGAGGGGCGTTGGCTCGGCTATTATGGAATGCTGTTGAACGGTCGGTATCAGCCGATCATTCACACGAACATTGCAGAACCCATCGCCTTCAACATGCCGCAAGAGGATGTGCTGTTTCAGGGCAAGACCGGCAAACTGGTCACGGGCGACGATCAGGAACGCTCCATCCGTGTCTATTCCCTGAAGAATTACCCGATGGCTTCGTTCCCCGGCATTTTCGACGGGCTGGACCTGCCGGTTGATGTTGTGATTTCGCAATCCTTCCTGCCGATCAGCCGCGCCCAGGCGCAGGAAATGGAACGCCGCAAGTCGGGACAAATGCGCTCGGCAGGCGACAAAGCGAAGTCGCTTGAAGAAGATTTGTCCATTCTGGCGGACGGCATTGCCTCCGGCACCATGTCACTCGGCAAGCACCACCTGTCGATCTGTGTGTTTGGGAACGAGGAAGATCTGAAAACCGCCGAAAAACACATCATCGGTGAAATCCAGATTTCGGGCGGCACGGTCAAACGCGAAGCGATGTCGGCGCGGTCGGTGTACTTCGCGCAGCACCCCGGCAACTTCGCATTCCGTCCTCGTGAAGAACTGATCACGGACCAGAACTTTGCGGACATGGTTGCGTTCCACATGCGCCCTAAAGGGTTGGATGCGGAAAAGCTGCCCTGGCCGGGGCCATTGGCGACTTTGCCGACAACGCACGGGGACAGCTACGATGTTTCGCTGCACCTTCCCAAGACCAGCAAAGACGCTGAAAACCTGCCCTCCGGCCACACAATCGTTCTGGGGCCGAACGGATCGGGTAAAACTGTGACCGCGATGCTGCTGGCGACAACGGCGGTTGCACAGGGCGCGCGGATCATCGCTTTTGACAAAGACCGGGCGATGGAGGCCCCCATGCGTGCGCTCGGCGCACAGTACACCCGCGTCCGAGTTGGTGAACCAACCGGCATGAACCCGTTTCAGACCGAGACGGATGAGGCTGGGCAAAGCTGGCTCGCCAATTGGGTCATTGCCCTGTTGAGCTATGACGAACCACTGACCACCGATCAAAAGGATGAAATCACGCGGGCTTGCCAAGCGAATGCCACTTTGCCGCCTGCGCTTCAGAACTTCGATTCATTGGTGGAACGGTTCAGAGCCTTTGACGATGACAAGAACCTGTACAAGCGTGCAAGTGAATGGGCTGGCGAAGGCCGCTTGTCCTGGATGTTTGGCGAGGGTGGCTCAGATCCGTTTGCTGCTGGCGCCCGTCATCTTGTTTTCGACATTTCCGAGGTTCTGGATGACGAGTTGGTGCGGCTGGCATGGATCAGCTACGTCATGCGCCAGATCGAACGCCGCTGCGCCACCAAGATACCCACTGTCTTTGTGATTGATGAAGCATGGGTAATTGCTGGCAACCCTTATGGCGCTGGCATTCTCATAAATGCCTACACCACGTATCGGAAGCTGAACGTCATGATGATGATGATGACGCAGATCCCCGATCACCTCCTGTCGTCGGCGGCAAGTAAGTCGATCCTGGAAAACACCAGCACGCAGCTCTTGTTCCCCTCTCGATCCGGCAATGAAGCAGACTACCGGGCAATCGGCTTGAACGATTCAGAGCTGGCCGCGCTGAGGGCGCATTTTGGCGACCGCGTAATGCTCATGAAAAAGGGTGATGAGAGTGTTTGGCTCGATGTCGATGTCGGCGCTCTCGGCCCGCTTCTCCGTGTTCTGAGCGGATCAGACGGAAAATCGTTCCCTGATCCTGACTGGCGAAAAAACCCCAACTTCTGGAAGGAAATCACATGAAAACCCGCCTTGTAATCGCCCTTGTAGTTCTGGCCGCTGTCTCAGCCTGCACCAGCACCTATTCGGGCTATCGCAGCAAATGCGCCTGCGACTTTGAGCGCATGACCCCCCCTGAAAACTTGGAGCTTGTCTGATGAATATTTCAAAGAAATTCCGCACAACCATTGCTGTTTCAGTTCTGGCCGCCCTGCCCGTCATGGCATCGGCCCAGGGTGTTCCGGTGGTGGACTCTGCATCCATCACGCAGGACGCCGCCAATTCGGCCAAAGAAATCGCTGAAATGGTCCGCCAGTACGAGCAATTGCTGGAACAGTACGAGAAACTGGAACAACAGCGGGCATTGCTCGAAAACTCCTTCAAAACCATCAGCGGTTTGACAGATCTGGATGAGTTCAACAGCCGCAGCTTTTTGAAACTGGCGACTGCTGCTGACACGCTCGGCTACGCACTGGATGCAGCGGAGGGCGGTATCTCCGGCCTGCCCGATGTCGCTGCGCAGGCAATGGAACGTCGATCAATCAACCTCGGCCTGAACGATGGCATCTTGTCCGACTTCAGCGGATCGGATGTGCAGGCTCGCCGCATCCTGTCTGAGCGTGGTGGTGCGGGCCTGATGGCGTCGGCGTTGGGTGAGAATGGCTATGACATGGCCGGTCAGCTCTCCGAAGATGCTGAAAAACTGCGCGGTGAAATCGGTCAGCAAGAAGATCTGAAGGATGCAATCGACTATAACACGGCGGTTCTCCTGAAACTCCTGCAAGTTGAAATTGAAATCTTGCGCGCAACCTCGGCTAATGCTCTGGCGTCGGGCACGGATCTGGCTGCAACCGCTGCTGATCTTTCGACACTCAGCAACTATGTACGAGGAACCTCACAATGAAACTCCGCTCAACTCTCATCCTGACCATTGCAGCCGCCGTCGTTATGTCGGGTGCTGCATCGGCACAGGTGAAGCTGCGCCCGTCACCCAAGGTCGATATGCCGTTCGATGAATATCGTAAGTGCCTTGGGTACTCGGGCGCGAGTGAGTACGGTCGTCAATTCGTCAAAGACGATCAAGCGCGCATGGCCGAAGCGGGCCAATCCGCAGACAAGCAGCCTCTTGTGACCAACTGGTCGGTGGTGATCCTGAATGAACAGGTCATAGCAGCGCACGAGGCCACCATCGAGCAATGTAATCTGCGCAAGTCTGGCGAGACCTACAGCACCGAATGTCCGCTGGGTGGTTTGAGCCGTGAGGACGCGGCCCAAAAGGTCGGAGCTGACCAAGACGAGTTTTGGACCCAACCGTCCGACAATCTTGCCGCGCTTAAAAAAGAGCAACGGACCCGTCTGGAAGCTCTGCGCCCTGCAATTGAGGAGGCTTGTGGGCCGTGATCCAAGATTTCGTCAGCTCGATTGAGGCTGCGCTTAATAACTTCTCGCAGCAAGCATACAACAGCCTGGCGGCGGATCTTGCATCCGCCCTCTGGGCAATAGCCGCGCTGATCTTCGTGGCAATGCTGATCAACGGTGTGCTTCAAATCCGGGAAATCGGGTTTGGTGGCTATGTCGGCTGGATCATTCGGGCGACGATCATCATTGGTATGGCTTCCAGCTGGAGCTTCTTTCAGCCCATTTATCAGGGCATTTCGAGCCTCCCAGACACGATTGCCGGAGAATTGACCGGCACAACAAATGTCTGGGAAGCACTCGATGACATTGCGCTTCAGTGTTTCTTGATGGGCCAGCAGGCCATTGAAAACGCGACCTGGGGCCTGAGCATCACCGGGGCTATTCTCTGGGTTGTTGGGGCTGTCATCGTAGCTTTTGGCACCGGCATGGCGCTGATCGCAAAAGGCGGTCTGGCGGTCCTGCTGGGACTAGCGCCTGTTTTCATCGCAACGCTGCTCAGCTCAGCAACAGCCAATATCTTCGCAGCCTGGGCGAAAACGACTGTTGGCCTGATCATGGTCATCGTCGTTCTGACAGGTATTGTTTCTCTTATTCAGGCCCTTTTCAGCTCAGAACTGACCGCTGTTGAGGATGTGAACAATATGGAGGCCAGTGGCCGGTTTTTGGCGATCTGCATTGTGTCAATCGTGATGCTCACGCAGATCCCATCGCTCGCGGGCGGAATGTCGGGTGCAATCGTTTCGGCATCCTCGGGTCTTGCCGTGGCAACTGGTGCCGTCGCTGCCGCAAGAAGTGCATTGGGCACTGCAAGCGACGGCGCAAGGGGTGCAGTAGCCGGTGGGAAAACCGCCGCCGCGATGGCCTCCGCAGCCCGCGATGGGACAGGTGTTCGTGACAGCGCCTCGCGCGCGATGCAAGCGCGTCGGGACATTGCACACAGAGCCCGCAATCAGGATGGGGCGGCTCGACAGAGCTACGCCGCTGACCGTTACCGGCAGAGCATTCGACAAGCTCGCGTCAATAAATCTTCCTAAATCGAGGTATTGAGCTGATGTCACACGTGACAGATCACGAAAAAGAACTCTTTCTGGGTGCACGCCGCGATGCCTTCAAATGGCAGGTATTCGGCATGGTCGGCATGGCAATGGGCGTGGCCTCTATGATTGGTTGGGCGATGCTCCTTCCCTTGAAGGAAATCCGCGCGGTGCCATTCTCCATTGATCCGGACACGAAACTGCCGGTCCTGCTGACTGAAAAAGTCGAAGAACTGGAACCTTCTGAGGCGATGGCCTTCCGTGAAGTCGCAAATTATGTGCGCGACCGGGAAACCTATGATGTCCAGGACAACAACGAGCGCCTGAAATCGGTGCTGCGTCGTTCTGATGAGCTGGCCGAAACGTCCTACCGCGAACTGTGGGACGGGTCGAACGACAACCATCCGGACGAAATCTATACGCCCAAGACAAAGGTGCAGACCGAAATTCTGGGCGTGTCGCCGGTCAACGATGCGACGGTGCAGGTCGAGATCCGCAAGTCCCTGATCGTTCCAAACCAAGCAACGGCCTCAGCCCGCTACGTGGTCACAGTGACCTATGGGTTTGAGGAAAAAATCGTGACGTCGATGGACGAACTTTTGGAAAATCCATTCGGCTTCGTCGTCACCAACTATCGCGTAGACGCAATGGGAGACATCTGATGCAGCGTTCTTTCAAAACACTCACCGCCACCGCCGCAGCAGTTTTGGCATTCTCTACGCCTCTGCTCGCTGAAATCACACCGACACCGGACGGAAAGAACGCGGATCACCGCATCACGCATTTCCATTACGTCGAGAACCAGGTGTACCGCATCCCTGTGGGTGAACGCCTGATTACCTATGTTCACTTTCCGCAGGGCGAAACCGTCCGCAGCATTGGTGCGGGCGACACTGAAAGTTTTCAGATCACTCGCCTTCAGGAAGGTCGCGTTATTGCGTTCAAGCCGGAAATCCTGAACTCGGATTCAAACCTGACTGTCCTGACCAATCGCGGCACATACAACTTCTATCTGGTTCCGGCCGAGAGCGCCGCCGAACGCAAACGTGTTCCGTTCCGGGTCACGTTCTACAACAAAAACAACAGCGGCGGGACTACAACGCGCCGTGGCACGGTAGCGCGCAGCGAACCGAAACCAACAGGCCGCTTCGTCAACCAAAACTACTCGCGCTCGGGCAAAGCTGACTTCGCGCCTACTGCCGTGTGGGACGATGGCGTTCACACCTATATGCAGATCCCGCAGGATGCGGAGTTGCCGGGGATCTTCCGTGTCCTGCCTGATGGCCGCGAGCTGATGGTGAACACCACAGTCAAAGAGCGCGGCATTATCCAGGTGCAAGGCCTTTCAGATCTTTGGACACTGCGCATCGAGGACACTTCGATCTGTGTACGAAACGATGGCGACGCGTTTCAGCAGGCAAGTGTGAGCGGTCGGCCCGTCACTTCACAGACAGTTAAACCGGGGGGCAGCAAGTAATGAACCGCGATCAGACAATTGCGGCACGGGCGGCGGCTGAACAGCCGTCGCAACGTGTCCGGAAGAAGTTCGACCCAAAGAAGCTGATAACTGTTGCAATCGCAGGGGCGGTGTTCCTGGGCTTTGTATGGTTTGTCATGGGCGACGAAAACAAAAGCACCAACACGGGTGTCCGCGTTGACGCTTTGCAACAAGGCGGTGGCGAGCGATACGGGCTTTTGACCGCACGGGGACCAGAGGTCGATGAGCCGGAACAAGAGGCTTTGCCCGAGGAAATTGCGGTGGCAACACCGGTAGCAGTGCCGCAGGTCGATTCCGAAGGGCTGAAACAAGCCCTGAAAACAATCGAGCAACAGAATGGCCGGATTTCCGATCTGCAAGACGAGCTGACGGACGCCAAAGTTTCGCTGTCAGAAAAAGACGGTGAAATCGCAACGCTGAACCTGACCAATGAACGCCTTCAGGTCAGATATGATGAGCGCGAGAAAAAGTTTCAGACTGAGCTTGCCCAGGCGGTTGCTGATGCAGAGGCCCGGGCGCTCGCCAGTATGAGCCACTTGCAGACTACGGGTCTGACTGATGATGAGCGGCGCAGGCTTGAAGAACTCAAGCGGATGCGCGAGCGCCAGAACCAGTCAGACGGCATCGTGTTCGATGAAAACCCATACGGCAGAAACTAATGGAGCTGACGATGAACAGAACAGCACTCACCCTCGCCCTGGTTGCTTTGGCGTCAAGCGCGATGGCACAGGAAGCACCCGGTCAAAACTACCAGCCGATCAATGGTGGATCGCAGCCGGTCATTTTCCAACCCTTCCCTGCTGCGCCGCAGCCGGTTCAAGTCCAGCCAGACGACACCCGCTTACCTGAAGAACAGCGCGGCTATCAGGAAAACCCGAATACGACATGGCAAAACAATCTGGTCGAAGAATATCCACCCATCGTCGGGGCCTCGATCATTGACGATCCGTCGCGCACCTTAACGCAAGGCACGGTCTTGTCGGCGCTATTCGGTGGGGCGGTCAGCTCGGAACTGCCCGGTAGTGTCGTGGCAACGATCACACGCGGCGTCTACTCGATGGACGGCACACGTTTGCTTCTGCCTCGTGGATCGAAGCTCTATGGCGAGTATCGAGCGGATACGACATTGGCGCAAACGCGCATCATGATTGTTTGGAGCCGTGTCATTACACCGGATGGCCTTTCCGCTCAGATCGGCTCAGTTGGCACGGACGGACAGGGCCGCACCGGCGCGACCGGCAGGGTGAACACACACTTTGGGAAGCGGTTCGGCACGGCTGCGTTGTTGTCCATCATCGGTATTGCCCCTGTGGCGCTGGTGTCTGACAGCGACAGCAACAACTCGGTCAGAACGGATCTGGCAACCCAAGTGGGGTCTAACCTGCAGAACGCCACGGCAGCGGCGCTTGATGAATACCTGCGCATCACTCCGACAATCTTTGTCGATCAGGGCAGTCGTATCAACGCGATCCTGCAGCGCGACGTTGTGTTCGATAGCTTCTGAGAGCGAGCCAATGAGCCGACCGCCTCAGCGGTCTTTCCGGCCGCTGCCAGCATGATCGAGTGCGGTAGCGGCCTTTTTTGAAGCAAATTCAGCACTTTTTGGAAGCAATGAATCTTATGTGGATGCCTTCGTGTTCGAGGCAAAGCCGAGATGCAGCGAAGGCAACCTCCAGTGTTCCAAAAAGTGCTCTACCAAGGACAAGAACATGAGCGGGCGGAACGGGAATAGCCTTCTGGAATACTATACAGGCAAGATCGAGCATCTGTTACACGATGAAAGCCTGAGCGAAATTTCTGTGAACCCTGACGGATCGGTCTGGGTCGAAGAAATGGGCACAACGCACATGACCAGGACAGACATCACTCTGAACAGAGACGATGTAGAAAACATCGGGCGCTGCGTGGCCGGTTTCAGCGATGTAACATTCGGAGAAAAGAAGCCGATTGCGACGGCCAACGTGCCGACACAGCAGGGTAAAGCGCGGGTTCAGGTCGTGATTCCGCCAGCAACAACCGGCGTGGGGTCCGTTGCGATCCGTCTCCTGCGCGTGAAAAACGTCGATCTGGGCGCGTTCAGCTTCGCCAGCAAAGAGGCGGCGTTGGCAGAAAACAACGATCATAGCGCGCTTGAAAATGCTCGGGCTGTTCTCGCTGACGGAACAATGAACTTTGACGAGCTGGCCGACCTTGCAATGCTTAGCAAATGGAACGTGATCATTGCCGGGGGCACCTCGTCCGGCAAAACCACTGTCCTCAATGCAATGCTGAAGCGCGTCGATCCGGGCGAACGGATCGTGACGATTCAAGAAGTGGCCGAGTTGGACATCGAGCAACCCAATTCTGTCGATCTGCTTGCCGACCGTTCCGAAGAAGATGGCCCTCGATCACCAACAAAGCTGCTGGAATCGGCGCTTCGCCTCCGGCCTGACCGCCTCGTCTGCGGTGAAATCCGAGGCGACGACGCGAATATGTTCTTGGAACTGGTGAACACCGGCCACGATGGATCTGTCTGCACCATGCACGCGAACTCGCCCGTAGATGCCATTGGACGGATGAGCAAAATGGTGCGTCGCGGATCTCCGACCGTTCAAAAGTCAGAAGTGGTCGATGACATCCGGGCCACCATTCACATGATCGTTCACATGAAGAAAATCGGGGACGAACGGAAGGTCAACGGCGTGATCTTCCCGCCTCTGATGACTGCTGAACAACTGAATTGAAGGAGTACAAAGATGAAGAAATTCGAGTACCGAGACGTGCCTTTTTCGGAATGCGACGACGCCAGCGAGAAATTCGCAAAGCTGGGCAAAGAAGGTTGGGAAATGGTTGGTGTCGCACGTGCAGAATTTGGCATCGTGTGCTTCTTCAAACGCGAGCTGACCGATGGCTGAGTTTCAGGATCTACCCAAAGGCAAGAAGGTCGCGATAGCCGGTACTATGGGCTTTATCGCTACCTCGGCTTGCGCGGTGTTGGTGGTCGGGCTGGCGCTCGAATACATCAACACCAGAGGCTTTCGCGGGCTGGACATCTGGGCGATCCCAGAGAAGTTCATGGCACAGCCTGCAGAGACGCAGCAGATCATGGGTCTGGTGGCGGTGGTCGCAGTGGGTGTTTTGACCTTTGCATTTGTGGCGGCTGCGCTGCGTGGTCCCTCAACGAAATACGGTGATGCGACCTTTGCAAAGGCCCCTCAGCTCGTCCAGGAAGGCTATGCGTCGGTTCTGAAGCTCAAAGACAAATTGGATAGTGAAATCGTGTTTGCCAAATTTGGTGAGCCAAAGGACAAAAACGCGATCTACTATAAGCCCGGCCCCGGTGTCCAAAAGCCGCACGCGATGTTCATTGCCCCGTCTGGTTCGGGCAAAACCAGCGGCTTTGTGATCCCGAATGTCCTGCGTTTCAATGGGTCTTGCGTCGTCCTGGACATCAAGGGCGAGATTTTCCAGACAACCGGCGCGCGTCGGGCAGCAATGGGCGATGAGGTTTTTGTGTTCGACCCCGAGAACCCCGACAAAAGCCACAGCTACAACCCTCTGCGCCGCGCAGCACGTGCCGACAATCTGGACCGGCGATGGGAAGAAGTGATTCAGGTTGCAACTCAGATGTTCGACACGCCCAGCTCGTCCGCGCAGGGCTTTATGGGTGGTGTTGAAGGCATGTTCTGCGCAATGGCGATGCTGGCGATCAAAAGAAAGCGGCCATACATTTCCGAAGTCCTGCGCCTGGTCAAAACGACCAAGCAAAAGGACTATGAGAAAATGGCTGAAGAAGTTGGATATGCGCGAGCTGCAGATGAGTTTCTGAATCTTGCAGCCGAAGAATCCAAAATCCTGCGGTCAACGATTTCGGTTATGTTGAACTCCGGCCTGCAGCTCTGGCGCAACCCGTCGGTAGCAAGAGCCACGCAGGGCAATGACATCAACTTTGAAGATCTGCGTCGGCGCCCCAGCTCGATCTACTTTTCCGTGCCAGGGAAAAAGGTCAAAGAGTTCCGGACGCTCATTCGCCTGTTCTTCCTCGATCTGGTGAACACCATCGAAACTGTTGAGCCGGGCGAAGATGAGCCGTTCAAGGTTTTGATGCTGCTCGATGAGTTCCAACGCCTCGGCCATCTTGAGCGCGTTGTTGAAGCCTATGACACCATGCGATCGTTCGGGGGCAGGCTCGTGGTGATTTCGCAAACACTGTCGCGCCTACAGGACATTTATGGGCACGAGGGTGTGCGGGCGATGCTGGCAAACGCTGGAACCCAGATGTTTGCCGCCTCAGAGGATTCCGAAGTACGCGAACATGTGTCCAGGTCCATCGGGGACAAAACGGTCATAAGCAAGTCGAAGTCTCGAGCACTCGGCAAGATGGAAATGGGCAGCATATCAGAGCGTGAAGAAGGCATTCGCCTGCTCCGGCCCGAACACGTTGGCCGATTGCCTGAAAATGAAGTTGTGCTGATCCGCGAAGGCAAGATGCCGGTGATTGCAAACAAGATCCGATACTTCGAAGATCCCTATTTCATGCAGTTCCTTGGGGGTGATGCTCCAAAGATCAAAGGTACACATCTGGATCTTGCTGAAGAACAGGCCAGGGACACGGCAAAGGCTCTGGCGGATGCGAATCCGGCCCCTGCCCCGGTGAAAGAGGTTTCTGAAAAAGACCAGGAACTTCAGGCGGCATTTGATGCGCAGCGCACGGTCGCAAAGCGGAAAAGTCGGTCAGCGAAAGATATGGCGATGGAGAAAATGAAAGCCAAACGGGCTGAAAGTAGCGCCTTCACTTGACGGGGGTAACAGGACGCGGCCGAACCGGACCTTACTTCAATATGCAGAGAACGGCAGGAGAGAGCCCTAACCTGCTCGTGCTGCGACTTACATATATGTCCGCTTCCGTGAAGCTTACTAGAATGGCGCATTGTCAGCTTTATGCCTGCTGAGAATTGTCGTCATAGTATCGACAGCAAAAACACTCATCAAAAACCAACAGATTGACGACAGATCAAGGGAACCCCGCACGCATATAAACGATGATCTTCCAAAGGTCTTCTTCGCTCAGCGCTTCCTTGAAGGCTGGCATGTCTGTTCCGAAGCGTTCGCCGCCCTCGGAAATTGCCCAAAGAAGGTACTCGTCCCCCGACATCGGCATCTGAACGAACCATCGTAGGAGAGCGGGAGAGGGCGCGAGCGAACGTCCGGCTTCACCATCGCCCAAACCCTCAGCTCCATGACAGCTTGCGCAGTTTTCCGTATATAGCGTCTTGCCCTCCGAAACATTCTCGGGCGTTGCACGAATGGTGCTCCGAGCCCCGCGGTAGGCTGCGGGCACGTCCTCGTTCATATACGTCCAATGTCGTTGCATGCGCTGCTGCTGGCCAGGCCCCATATTGCCGTGCCCCCAACCACGCATGTGCTCAGACCTCATGTGGTTAGATCCCATTGGCCCGTGACCCCACCAATCTCCTCGTTGTTGTTGTGCGCAACCCACTGTAGCAATGGTGATAGACAGAACGCTTAAGGTAAGAGTGCGTAATCCAAGCTTCGTCATCTTCTCCTCCTTACTGTTTCCGCTCGATGAACGTCGCCTCAGGCCGCTTCGTAACTCTTGAACACCTCGGTGCTACCGTCCTTGAGGATCAAAAACACGTCGTAGGCCTCACGACGATCTTCCGGCCCCATCCCAGGGGAACCGTAGGGCATGCCAGGAACAGCAAGTCCAACAGCACTGGGTTGCTCCTCCAGCAGACGACGAATGTCTGCAACCGGCACATGCCCCTCGATCATATAGCCATCGATCTCGCCTGTGTGGCAGGACATCATTTCTTCGGGAATGCCGTTGTCCAATTTGTGGCGGACAAGCTGTGTTCCAAAGCTGCGCTCCTCGGTAATGCGAAAGCCTTCCTGCCGCAGGATGTCGATCCAAACCTGGCAACAGCCGCAGTTCGGATCCTTGAGAACACGGACGGAAGGCGTGTCTTGCGCAAACGCGGCAAATGGTACTGTGCTGGCAAAGCCAGCGGCGTAAGTCAGTACTTGGCGGCGTTTCAGGTTCATGGCGAGAGTCCTTGGTATTTCCAACTAAATTGAGCCGATTTCGTATCATTCGAGATCAAAGGTCATAATCCACGTCAAACATGCTCATGTTCGCCAACTTCCCGACGCTCGGCGAGCGCTTGGCGCACGATCTGGAAAGCAGAGGAAAGAAACAACGTTGCCATGACCGCCGCAACAATCAGGTCAGGCCAACCGCTAGCTGTGCCCCAGACGCCTAAAGCTGCAAACATAACGGCCACATTGCCAATGGCGTCATTACGCGAACATAGCCAGACAGAGCGCACATTTGCATCGCCGTCCTTGTAACGGACGAGCAAGAGAACACTTGCGAGATTGGTCATAAGAGCGAAAAAGCCAACGATGCCCATGATCTCGGCCTCCGGCACTCCGACATAGAACACCCGGTACACGGTCGATCCAAACACCCAAAGACCCATCAGCAGCAAGCTCACCCCTTTCGCCAGAGCGGCATTGGTGCGTGCACGGATTGAAGCCCCGATCACTGCCAGCGAGATACCGTAGGTCAAAGCATCCCCAAGGAAGTCTAGAGCGTCGGCCTGAAGTGCCTGAGACTTTGCATAGTGACCGGCAGTCATCTCGACGACGAACATCACCGCGTTCAGAGCAATGACAATCCACAGCCTCCTTTTGTAGTCGTCTGATACGCCGTCGAATTTGGCGTTGTGTCCGCAACATGCTGACATTGGGAAGCCCTTTTTGTATCTGTCGTGACCATAGTGTAGTGTCTCTAGTTACTAGAGGTTCAAGAGGTATTTTCATGTTTTCTATCGGGGAGCTTTCCAAGCGCACGAAGGTCAAAGTTCCGACTATCCGCTACTATGAGGAAATGGGCCTGCTTGCCGCACCAGAACGCACCGAAGGCAACCAACGGCGCTACGATGTGGCAGGGCTAGAGCGTCTCAGTTTCATCAAGCATGCACGCGATCTTGGTTTCTCAATTGAAGCGATCTCCGAATTGATTGTGCTTCAAGGCCACCCGGATCGTTCATGCCAAGCCGCAACGGACATCGCCGTCTCACAACTTTCCGAAGTAAGAGCAAAGATCAAACGACTACGGGCTCTTGAAAAAGAGCTGGTTCGGATTTCGAAGGGCTGTGATGACGAAGGAGTGTCAGAGAACTGCTATGTGCTCGCGTCTCTTGCCGATCATAAACTCTGTCACCACGATCACTAAACTATGAGCGGACATTGCTTTAGTCCCAGCGAAAGACTGTTTTGTCCGCTTCTTGCCTATTCAAACGTGGTGCAGCGAATGCCCGGAATGTCCAAGGACAAGAGTCCGTCCCAATCGGAACAGACCCCACATTACTCCAACCCGGTGGTCTCGCTGTTCCCGGCAACACATTCACCGGCGCGAACAATCATCTATCATGTCCTCCGTGGTTAAAGACTGTGTCCATCATACTCATGGACGTGGGTAGCCTGTTCGCGGGTATGGGCAATCTCTTGCACCACGGCGGCAATCTTGCTGGATGAAACTTGGTGCAGCTCACCAACAACGGCCTCCGCGCGCTCGTAGCTGTCCGGAACGCCTTGGCTGTTGAAATGGGCGGCAGCGGTGGAAATGTCCGCGTCTTTCCAAGTCGCCGTTGTGCCGATTGAAACGCTGTCATGATCGTTGTAGCGGGCCAGGAACTTGCTTCCGTCGAGACCGAAGCTGTGCGCGGTCGCCACAATGTCATCACGCACAGCCAGCCATTTTTCGGCTTCCGTGGGGTCCAGGTTGTCCAACTCGGCCGCATTCATGGATGTGGTGTAGCTGTCATCAGCCAAAGTGTATGCCTGCAGGTCGGTGTCATATGGGCGCAGTTCGGCAACATCGCCTTTCAACTCCCCGATCTGAACGTCCATTGCGGCACGCAAGTGTGGATCTTCGACCTCTCGTGCAAGAGCCTCCATGTTCTCGATGGAGTTCACGATGTCCTTGGTCTGCTGCTCGTAGTTCTCAAAGATGGCCTCCCCCAAAGCGGATTGCATATACTGAACATAGCGATCACCGGGCGACTGGTAGTCGTCGGACTCCTGAAAATCCTTGTCACCACTCAGATCCGCAAGGGACGAATAGTAAGGGTGATACAGATCGTATTCCTGAGCATCACTCATGTGCTGAGAAACCAAAGCCTGCATATCGTTCAGATCAACCGGCTCCCCTGACCGCTCCGCAGCTTCAAATTCGATTTTGAATTCTTCGACCAGATCTTGTTGCGCAGTATGTTCGTCAACACGGCGGTTGGCCTGGTCCTCGATGTCGAAGCTGTTTGAGGCGATGGCTGCACGATCAAAGCCCATCGCCTGCTGTTCTTTCCTGATGATGTCGATCTGCTCTGAAACGCGATCTTCACGCGGGGCGGATTGATCAAATCTGGAATAGGGTGCGAAGTGTTCGACTTCGTTCAAAAGATAGTCTGTACGCGAAACCATAGTTTTTCCTTTGCGAGTTGATGGAAAACTCTGTGATGGGTCTGCCTGGGGCGTTGGCGCGCGCATCAGGCAGACCGGTTAAAGTCCTTACAAGCTGTGCCCGTCATCGTCACCGCGCCCCTGCAAGAGCGGGTGCGTTGCGTGGGCGTGAACGTCTGAAAGTTCTTCTGAGATTGCGATGATCCTGGAAGACGCAAGCTGGTGCAGCTCGTCAACAACGGCCTCAGCGCGGTCGTGGCTGTCGGGTAATCCTTGCGCCTGGAAGTGGGCCGCGGCGGTCGAAATGTCGTCGCTGCGCCATCCCATTGTTGTACCCAGGGTGACGTTCTGATGATCGCCAAAGCGGGCAACGAACGCCTCGCCATCGAGGCCGTAGCTGCTGGCCGTGTCGGTGACTTCTTTGCGGATCGCTGCCCACTTGCCGGCCTCTGAATAATCCAAGACATCCATTTCGGCAGTGCCCATTCCCATCATCGTTGAATAGCGGCGGTCCTCGATGATGAAGGCTTGAAGGTCCGGATCGTTGGTGCGCAGGTCCGCAACGTCGCCCTTCAACTCGCCAATTTGAATATCCATAGCGACACGCAGATGAGGGTCGTCAACCTCACGGGCCAGCCCTTCCATCTTGTCGATGGATTGCAGCAATTCTTTGGTCTGAGTCTGGAAGTCCTCATAGGCCCCCTTGCCCAAGGTGTCCTGTATATAGACCTCGTACCGGCGTGCTGCCGGGGCATAATCAGCGGACGACTGGAACGCCTTGTCATCGACAATATCAGCAAGGGCAGACAGATACGGATGGCTCTGTTCGTTGTCCCGAACGTCGCTGATATGGGCAACAACCTGAGCCTTCAGCTCGGGTGCGATTGTTTCCTCAGAACCGCCTAATTCGATGTGTCGCCGCAAGTTGCTCATGACTTCGGGCGACACATAAGACGGGTCTCCTGGCTCGCCGTAATCATCAAAATGATGGGCTTGATCCAGCAGATGTTCCATTCTCGATACCATAGGTTCCTCACTTTCAACGAGTTGGATGGCAAACTCTTCGATCCGGTCTTTGACAGCGTTGGCGCGCTCATCAAACAGATCCGACATTCTTGCGATGGAGAGTGTCATCACATCACCGGCCATGTCGCGGGCCGTAACTTCAACCTCCGGAGTGCTTTCAACAACAGACAGTCCGGCCTGAACCTTCCACGTGTCGGTCTCAACTTCCTGCCGCAAACCGCGCTCAAGGCGGGTCGTTGCGGTCAGCTCAATTCCGTATCCTTCGGCAACCTCAACCTGGATAGAGCGCTGAACGTCGATGTTCATGTCGCTGCTCATACCCATAGCCAACCACTGCCCATGTTCCACGCCTCGGTTATTCACAACGATGTGGACATGGGGGTTGTCAGTGTCGTTGTGGAACACGGTCAGATAGTCCCAGGTATCGCCAAAATCACCGCTCCCAAACAGGCGATCCGCGAAGTCCAAACCGGCCTCATGCGCGGCATCCGGATAGGTGCCTTCGGGAAAAGAAACGATCATGTGACGGGTATAACCATAGTTGGTTTTCCCGTTGAAATCCTCGGCCCAGGTCTCGATCAGATCACTCACCTGATCGGCATCGAGCGGGGTCACACCATTGTCGCGGATGTCCAACACGCCCTCTGCCCTGACGGTCAGGTAATTGATCTGGCGGCGCAGCTCATGCGCTTTTTTCACCCCACCTTTGCGGACGTGTTTCACAACCGCCTCGGGCTTTCCAACCACAGCACCAAGCCGCGCCTTGATGGATGAGGCCCGCGAGATCATGAACTTCATGCGCTTGGCGGTTTGCAGCTGCTGGCTGATCTGCTTGGACCGATCGATACCCTTCTGCGCTTCCCGGAAGGCTAGCTCCAGAAAGTCCCCTGCCGTCAAATTGTGAGCCGCGACGTTCATGCTTCAGATGTCCTCTCATCGTCGCGCAAGATTCGGCGAATGGCGGAGTCTGGCTCTCGGTTTCGGCGGGCCGCGGTGATCAGCGCCTTCAGGTCTTGCCGGTGCTGGATGATCGCACGATGGAGGTTTTCGACATCGCGCCGGTCGTCATCGGTCCAGATCACCGAACCGCGTTTGGCCGATTTTGCGAGCTGATTGAGGTTGGTGTATCCACCCTGAACCTGCCGCAAGTGCGTCTGCCAGAGATCGACAACGGCCGGGTCAGGATCGAGATACCCGATCAGACGATAGATCAGTCGTTGGATGATCTGGTTGCGGCTCTTGGCCCCAAGCGACTGCACGGCCTCCTCCAAACGCACCAACGCATCTGACGGCAATCGAACGGAAAAGACAGTGGTGTCGCCGGGCTTGCTCAATGTATACCTCTGGTTGTTTTTATGACTTGTAACACAACTACCTTATCCTGTCATACTCTCCAAGAGGAAACCGGGGGTGATTTTAGAAATCCGTATTTTCTCAAATTGCCCCCGGAACAGTTTTGCTCTTGGAGGCAATCTCCACGCCGGGAAAAGGGTCCTGCCCCTTTTCCAGCCAGCAGGCGTGGGTGCCGGTGGACCGGCGCAGGGCAATCACGCAAAGCGGGAGCTGCCCGAACAGCGCCCGTCACATACCGGCACGTTCAAGGTCAGTATGGCATTTTCCGCGCGCCTCAGCGCGCTCAATGTCCCGCCGCTTTCGCGGCGGGTGTGGCAGGGTTGTCTGCTGCCGCATTGGGGCAGGTCGGCACCCCTGCCCGGTCTTAGGACCGCGCGCCACCTGTGGCGCATATGTGGTCCGGCCTGCGGCCGGAGCAGAAGAAAGGGGGGCTTGCGCCGCCCTGCCCTCCCGTCATTCGGTGACGGGATCGTCATCGGTGCGCTTCGGGAAGGCCACCATCTCAACGCCAGGGAACATGCTGTGCTTGACCTGGATCGAGGTGATGGTGCCGGTCTCATCGGTATTGACGAAGAGCACCCCGCATCGATCCCAGAATGTCTTGCCTTCTTTTTCACCGGTCTTGACGCTCAGTTTCAGAGTTTGAGTTGCCATTGTTTGATCCTCGCTATGGCGTGTTTCGATGAACAAGGGAAAAGCGGGCATCAAGGGGATGTCAGCAGGGAATTTGATCCGCGCGGAATGCGCCGCAGGCGCAGGGGACATTCCTTGTTGAAGCGCGGCGCCCGGCCCGGGCGCCGCGCGTCTTCCCCGACTGCCCGCTTATGTTCATCCCTTCAGAAACACCGCAGCCGAGGATCTTCTCCGGCAACGTACTTGAAACTGTCAGACCTGGTGAAAGGCAAGGCTTTCTGGGATCGCTGCGCGCGGAACATCTGAACAAAACGATGTCTTTGATGGCGGCAACATCACCTCGATCCGACACAGGCGCGGCGCTCAGTTCTAAGTTGGGGGTTGCCCTTCTGGGTCGGTATGACCGTCGTCGCAAAGGATGAAGAATGACGGACGGTGCAAACCGCCCTATCCAACTGGCGGAGGCCAAAGACCGGACGGTCCGGCCCTGGTCCGTGCTTGTGCGGATCAGGTAAACAGCCGGACTCAATTTGGATTGGCGGGTTCGGTAGGACGCCCCGGTAATCCGCAAGAACTCTCTCAAGCGCTGTCGCGGGGCGAGACCGGCGCACGGGCAGATACAGTGATGAGTACGCCAAGAAAAAGGCCCACCGAAGCGGGCCACGAGTTTAACCAAAGGAAAATCTGGAGGTATTCTTTACAGGCTAACGCTTGCGCGCGCGATCGACAACACCGTCAGCTGTGATCGTGGCAATGCGATCCTCTGTGCGGCGGGTCATTTCCACCCCGTCACCCGTCATATGCGCCTCGGCAAATTCCGTGAACTTGAAGATGCTGCCATCTGCTTCAACATGGGTTTCGTCCTCTGCCGAGCGCCGCTTCACCGATCCGTCATGGCGGATTTCGATGATCGTGTTGTCGGCCATTCGGACCGTCACGGTATGCTCATCTACAGCGACACCCTGCCACCAGGCATCTGCATCGCGGCGCACAACAATGCGGTTTGGGTGCAGCTTGATCTGCACGTCCTGTACCTCGTCCGGATCAGCGGCTTTGACGACCACGATGGCCTCCTGCGCGCTGGGATCACCATGGATCGACGCGCTCCCGTTTTTTGGCGGCCAGAGCTTCGGCTGTGTGCGCGGCTTGCCCTTCTGGTCTGTATGAAACCCGACGAACATCTGCGCGGATTTCCAGACGCGGCGGGCGGCTTTTTCAACCGTAGACGGAGCTGCATCGGTGGACATGGTGGATAGCCTTTAAAGTGGGTTAATTCACGTGCATTTTCGGGGTGAGCGTCACACCCACAGCGCTCAGCACTTTCAGCACCGTGCCAAACTCGGGATTGCCATTTTCGCTAAGTGCGCGGTAGAGGCTTTCCCGAGACAGACCAGATTTGTCGGCCACACTCGACATACCTTTGGCCTTGGCAACATCGCCAAGTGCCGACGCGATCAGCGCCGTGTCGCTGGTTTCAAAAGCCGCTTCAAGATAGGCTTGAATGGCTTCCGGGCTGTCCAGATAGTCAGCCGCTTCAAACTTCGTTGTTTTGACACCCATGTTTTTCACTCCAACTCTCTTGCCATCGCCTTGGCGGTTTTGATGTCGGCTTGCTGGGATGACTTGTCTCCCCCGCACAGCAAAACGATCAAAACGTCACCGCGCGACACATAGTAAACGCGATACCCCTTCCCTTCGGAGATACGCAGTTCACTCACACCTTCACCAACCGGTTTCACATCACCGGGATTGCCCAGGCTCAACCGCGTGATGCGAACCAAGATCCTGGCTCTCGCCCTTTGGTCCTTCAGGCCCTTGAGCCACTTGTCGAACAGGTCCGTCTTACGAATTTCTATCATACCTATATGTAGCCTACAGGCTACAACCTTTCAAGTCAAAACAACCTATACCATTGAACTAAAATCAAAAATCATTGCTGAAAAGCAGGGCGCGTTGCGCCCTGCCCTGCCAGTTTCAGAAGCAATCCGGCACCCATGCATCGATCCGGGCTTTCTGTGCCTCGGTCACGCCCAGTGCCTTTTGATGCTCTGGATCATTGAAGAGCTTGTGCAGCGCCTCGTTCTTGGCACCCTTTTTGGATTTCGCGAAGGCTTTGAACATGTCGGCGTCGATGTGCAGGTCCAGCAGGTCTTTGTAGAGATCATCCAGCTGCCAGCCTTTCAGACGCTTGAAGCAGTTTTCAGCCGAAGGGGTCCAGATCGCGCGCATGTCAGCCTCGATCTCAGCCTCGATCTCCGCCATGAACTCCGGGCGTTGGGTCAGAAACCGCCGGGCCAGAAAACCCGTGATCTCACCATTGCGGGTCTTCTTGCCCAGATCGCGAAACGCTTTGAACGCTTCCACGCTGCCTTGTGCGGCAATCTCGTGGAACTGGTCATAGGCTGCCTGTGCCGCTTCATCCCGTTCTCCGCCAAGACGCGGGTCGAGGATGAACTGGTCATCGATCTCGGGTGTGTTCCGCTCGGCACCACCATAGCCAAACCCAAACAGATTGCTGCTCAGACCGGAGGCCGGGGTGGCAAAGAAAGCAAACAGGCTCAACACATAATCAGGCTTGTCCAGCAGGGCCGTTTGAACCGCTGCCAGCCGGATCGCCACCATGTCGTCGATGAACTTCTGCGAATAAACTGGTTTTGGTTCTTCCTTGATCTCCGGTTCTTTGACCGGGGCCAGAACACCAGCCTCAATGGCAGCCTGAACATGTTCCGCCGCGACATAGGCCGGGGATGTTTTGATCTCGCCATTGTTGGTGACATAGACAAACACGCCGGACAGCTTGCGCTGCGCGTCAGAATAGAACGGCGCCGTATAGTCCTCAAGCGCGGCCAGCTCCTTTTCACCATCCGCGTCCAGAGCCTCACCCTCATAGAGTTCGGCAAGTTCGTCATACCGTTCGGCCTGTCCTTCGGTGAAGTCCCGGCTCACCATGTCCAAACGGTGCATGTCTTTCGTACCCGAGAACCCATAGGGAATGTAGCTTTCCTCATGGGTGTCCACCCAGTCCCAGCCTTCCGCGTCGCGCAGTTTTTCCGCTTCTACCGCCAGTTTCTCGGCAAACAGACGATCCAGTAACGCGCCTTCATTGAATAGGGTTTCATCGGCAAACAGATCAGCGGTGACGGTGCCGCCCGCCTCAACATAAGCCTTCTGCCCGACAAATACGGCCTTGCGGCTAGTGCTGCTAACAGCCTCCGACGTCAGTGCCTGTTTGACATCATGCTCACTGAACCACCGACATTCTTTGGCCCGTTCCAGAACCTCCAGAATTTTCTCTTCTTCGGTGCTGACGGTCATGGCCTTGGCCAGCCCCATGCTGATCTCACCGGCTTTGAGCGCATCCAGAACGGCGGCGGGCAGACTGGCAAGCGCGAGGCGGCGGCGCACATGGGATTCGGTCACGCCAAACGCATTGCTGATCTTGGCAATAGACAGAGATTTCTCGGCCATTTTGCCATAAGCACGGACCTCGTCCACAGGGTCCAGTTCTTCACGGGCGGTGTTCTCCGCATTGGCCCATTGCTCAGCCACGAAGGGATTGTCCGTGACCTTAACGGGAACCTGTGCCAGATCAGCGCGCTCAGTCACGGCGATGTTCAGAGCCCGTAGGCGGCGACCACCGGCAACGATTGCGACTTTGCCATCGGTATCGCGCAACCCGCTGAGGTTCTGGATCAAGCCACACATAACCAAACTGTCGGCCAGAAGTGCAATACCTTCCTCACCAACCTCCTGTCGTGGGTTGATGTCAGACAGGTAGAGATCGGACAGGGATACGGTTTCGATGGTTTCCGGTGCGGTGAATGTTTCGACTTTGCTCATGGGGCAAATCCTTGTTTGAGTGTTTGAGATCGTGTTAAGGGTGCCCTACCCCTTCCGGGGTAGAGCGGAGCCGTTTAGATGGCTGCGTGTTGGATCAGGAAGCGGCGCGCGATGTGGAAATTGTCGCCCTTCCTGATTAGCGCCCACGCTTCTGCGATACGTTGCTGCAAGATTTCATTGCTCATGGTGTTCACCTCCTTTCCGGTTTGGGATTGAGATCAGTATTCGCTGGGGCACATGATGGTCAGAACGCGGCGCGTCACTGACGTGTCAAACGGCCGGTCGGACCCATACGTGTAGTCCGTGTCGTAAAGATCGATCTTCCAGAACAGCTTCTGGTCACGGACTGTCACCGCCCCAAAGGTGTGATCGCCATAGGGGTCATTGCCCTCGTCAAACTGGTCATCCGACGCCACCGCTGCCAAAGCTGCAGTCTGGAACTCCATCCCTTCACCTGACACGCCGGGCGTGACAAATACCTGACCCTGAATTCCCTTAGAATGCATCTCGATTGCCGCAGTCGGATCGATCAGCGCTTTCCGAAATAGGTCATTCTGGGTCGCAATCTCTGCCGCCTGCAGGCTGGTGTCAGTGTCGATGTCTTTTGTCTTTTCAATGTCCAAAACCGTCTCTCCTTTTGTGGTGCGACCTCTGGGGTTGATCCCCTTTGGTGCTGGTTTTGAGCCGAGCCCTGAAAGGGCGTCGTCTCTAAAACCTGCCCCGTGGCGAACGCGGAGAGGGGCGAGACAGGACCAATCGACAAGAGTGGTGCGGCCCGCAGCGCAGGCGCGCGAGGACACGGTATTGTCTATTTGTCTTGTCCGAGGGGGGAGGCCGCGCCTTCCCCCTTACGGAAGGTAGCGTTTGGCTTGTCCAAATCCCGCCTGACCCACAAGGAAAGGACAAAGGATCTCTGATCCTGCGTGAGCGCAAAAGGGACCGTCACCCGAATGGGCAGATCACCACGGCATGGACCGACCATGACCCAAAGCCCCTGCCCCGGCTCGCAAGAGACGGGTCAGGGGCTACTGGGACAGGGAGATCATTCTGGGGTGTTCTGGGTGGAAGCCGATACGTCGGCTGAAACCTAGAGCCTGCTCACGAGCCGAAAGGCTCGGGATTTGCCACAGAAACAGACTGCAGCCCGAAGTCACTCACCGACCGGAACATACCCTCGACGGAGCTTTTGCTTTTCGAGATTGTGGAGCGCTTCACTAGCCAGGGCTTCGTCATCATACGTCACCATCATGGCTTGCCCGTTCGTGCCAATACGCCCCCAGGTACGAAGCACTGAAACCTCCCCAAACAACGTCGGCTGCAACTCGATGCCATAGAACCGCGCCATGTTGATCTCAGGGTCCACATGGATCAGGTGCACAGGTGTGGTGTCTGTCAGCTCCATGACGCGATTGTCGATCAATAAAGCTCGTCTGTCCAATGACTTTGCTGGAACAGTCAATTGGCAAGGATTCAGAACCGTGATGAAAACATTCGACAACTCAATCTGTCTGATGCTTGCCTCGTACCCATCCAGGTACAGGAGCTCATATTGGCACCATTCCACATTCCGCTGCTGGAACCGTTGTGACCACTGGCCAGAGTAGGTACGGTTTTCTCATATCTTGCAAAACGAAATAGAAGGATGAAGGCAACGTGGCTGAAATCTTGGAAGGCGGATGTTTTTGCGGTGAGGTTCGATACCAGGTCACTGGCAGCGCAGTAATGCAACTCATGTGTTTTTGCAGTGATTGCCTATCGATGACCGGAACGGACGGTTATGCCGGGTACATGATAAAGTCGGAAGACCTGCAGCTGCTGAAAGGCAAACCACGGACCTTTGAGAAGACCTCAAAGGAAGGTCGACCTGTCATCAAGCATTTTTGTGGCACCTGCGGATCAGGCCTGTGGGGCGTGACAGCCTTCGGATTGACGAGCATTGCGGCTGGGACATTGGATGAGCCAAACAACTTCAAGCCAACGAGCAAGGTTTTTGTGAAAGATGCCCCCAACTGGGCCAGGGTTCCCCACCATTTGGAAGAAATGTAGCGTTTGAAGCTTTGGTATCACCTACATTTCTGTCTTGGAGTTGTTCCTCTTGGTGACCCGAGTTGCTACGATTGTCGTTGAGGCAATAAGCAGGACATCGCGATGCGCAATGCAATCTTTTTACCCCTAATGGCTTTGTTCCTGGGGGTCGTCATGGACGTTAAACCGGCGGCGGCCGCGTCACTCGGAACATATGAGGTTTTTGGCGTCGAAGACGGTGACATGCTAAAAATGCGCAGTGGGCCTGGAACAGGGTTCAATGTGATCGTTGGTCTTCCAAATGGAACCGCACTACGAGTTCACGGCTGTGAGCAGACCGGTGGCACCCGTTGGTGCCGCGTCTCTTTGGAGCGCGCGCGCAAGCTTAAGGGATACGTCTCTTGGGCATATTTGCGGAAAATCTAATACGACAGCGATCAGCACCACCATCTTTTAGCAATCATAGAATACCGGCGGAAACGCCCTGACGAATCCACTAGTTGGGCTCACACCCGTCGTCGAAGCGGCTCGCAACATCCCCGAATTCGCTGGGTTCAGGACGGCCCTAAGGCTTTGACTGGGGAGCGCTTGATCGCCTGCACCGTAACGGATTGATCCTGGACCCGGTTGGAAAGGCAAAATCGGTGGTACTGACCGATGAAGGCCTGCGCCGCTCCGAAAAGCTTTTCACAGAGCTTTTTGGGCGGGAGCCAAAGACATAGCATTCGCCATGACAAGTCCCTCCATGTAACGCAGGTCTGCATACGCGTGTGGGCTGGCTGGCGGTTGCAATCTGCGCTAAATCGCCCCTGTCCGGCAAACAGGGAGAAGCTGAAGATGACAACGGGGAACGATCTTGGTGGGCTCATCGGGTTTATCACCCGTGACGAGATTTGGCATGAGCGGCTCGCTGATGTGTTGGACGAGCATTTTCTGCCAGCGCTCGAGGCCTTCGATCTTGAGTTCGAGGATCTGGGCGACTTGCTGGGCGAGGATTGGCCGATGGTCCTGTGGGGTGGTGGCCTGGAAGATTTGCTGGGCAGGACATTCGGAGCGGACGCCGAAAACGCTGCGGATGCTTATCTGAAAGGGAGCGGTTCCAAGGAGAGTGCGCAGACCCGCGCCTATATCAAAGGATTGCGGGACGCGTCGGTCAGCCTTTATGAGGTGAGCGAGGTAGACCCCGGCAGATCCATGGTCTTGCGCAACATGCTTTCGGACGCAGAGCCGGTTACCGTCCGGGAACACAGCGCGACGCAGATGCTGCAGCGATGGGATCGCATCGCAGCTCGGGTTGTCGCACAGGGGGATTATAACGTGATCTCGGGGGCGCTGCTCCCATTCGACCCCGACACCGTCGCGTTTTTTGAAGACGGGCTCCGCTCCGTGTTGAAATTGAACCCCGACGTTGAACTGAGGCTGACACAGGATCAGCTACACCGTTCCGCACCCCTCTTCACCAATGCCTGGCTCTTCGCACATCTGCCGAACCTACTGGATCCGGAACCACCACAAATCAGCAACAGCGATGGCGACAACCTGCTCTTTCACGACATGCGCTTCCCCCTCGCCAGCAAAGTGACGCAAAGCCAGGTATCTGAAAAGCTAACACAGTCCGCAGAACTCGTGATCTCAGGCCAGAAGGATTGGACCTGGCTTGACCTCGACACCCCGTCCGGCACCAAGCACGGCACCGGCCTCGTGTTGGACAAATCAATGTCAGGGGCCTCCGTGCTTGGGTCCCTAGATCTGAAAGGTCGGACACTCACACTTTCTGTGAGCTCTACAGCGCGCGCTGAACGCGGCGAAGCCCTGGTCCGGGACCTCCTGGGCGACCTGGTGAAATCTCCGCTGACATCAATCCAGACCGCCGAACAGATGATGGCGGATGACAGCACGAGTAACGGAGTGGCAGAAGAAGAGGACATCCCCCGTGCCCTTGCCCGTCAGATGGCCCACGAATATCTCGAACAGCATTACCGCGATACGCTTGACCAGCCGATTCCTGCCCTGGATGGCAAGACCCCGCGCCAGGCCGTTCGCAGCACGGCGGGCAGGAAGAAAGTCATAGACTGGCTGAAGACAATCGAAAACCGCAGCGCGCGCCAGACCGGCTCTCCGGTGGCTGAGTATGATTTCGGCTGGATGTGGGACGAGCTTGGTCTGTCAGACTACCGAAATTGGACCAGCGATGGTTCTTGCAAAAACCGTTCCAAAGCTTCGCCTCCTGAACCCATCGACTAACCCATGTTTTCCCGGCTGCGTCTTGCAGAGATGTGGCAAGGGTTATGCTGTCGCTGCGCGTCCAGATGGTTTGCCTCGTGACAGCTGGGGCACAACAAAATTTCAGTCTCCGTGGACACACCGGTTTCATAATCGAAACAGTACTCTTGTCCACATATTTCCAGCACCTCTCCACTCTTGGCCAGTTCCGAACTTGTCACCTCGCAGTGATCACAAATTCCGTCCAAGAGAGCTGATTGGAGTTCAGAAAGAACCACTGTTTTCTGAAAATTGCACACTCTGTCACTCATAACTGCTTCAGGCTTTCACAAAATGGTGAAGAGAGAAAGCTTGTGAAACAAGAATTCAAGGGAATGTGACATAGCCCAATGGGTTCGAGATTTAGTTTCGCCGATCATTGCCTGTAAGCTGCGCGGCGCGTCGAACTTTCACGTCAGCCGCCATCCCACAACAGACCCGCGCACATCAAAATACAACCTGGGCTAGTCCTCC
This sequence comes from Ruegeria sp. H4, assembly GCF_056533065.1. NCBI lineage: Bacteria > Pseudomonadati > Pseudomonadota > Alphaproteobacteria > Rhodobacterales > Roseobacteraceae > Ruegeria > Ruegeria sp. H4. Next base: position 19,276 of record NZ_JBQFOC010000006.1, on the reverse strand, counting down.
CAGCGAAACGCGTCGTTGTCCGCCTTCACCCGACCAATAGACGGCAAAGCGAAGTGGTTTCCCAGCACAATACATCCCGTTTCCGAGGCGCTTTCCAACAGTTTCCGACGGGATGTCACGGCCATCTCAGCATCGGAATCAAACATAAAATGCCACTCGGGATGCCAGCACTGGGCGGTTGTATGGATTGCATCACCTGTAATCAGAGCGCGCCGGTCGCCACTGGTGATTTCGACCGAGACATGACCTGGTGTTTGGCCTGGCGTGGGGATCAGAGTGACGGAATACACCCTGTCGCAGTCCTAAGGTTCACAGGAGGCCCGAGACAAAGTAGGTTTCTTGTGCAGAGGTAACGGCAATAGGCGTGGATCAGAATGGCGCGACAGCTCCCACTCGAAGGTAACAAGCCCTTTCTGGTTTACGCCGGCACTGGCACCGACCTGATTTTCAATCATGGAATTGAGCTTCCCGGTTTCGCGTCGTTTCCATTGCTGGAAGAACCTGGCACCAGGGTGATACTGGCCGGTCAAATGCAGGCTCTTGTCGATCTGGCCCGTGAAATGAATGTCGGATGCATCCTTGATGCGCCCACATGGATGGCGAACGCCGACCGGGCAGCGCCCTTGGGGTACGATGCAGAGCGGCTCGCCGAAGTAAACAAAGATGCGGTCAGTCTAATGGAAGACGTGCGCCAAGCTGCCGCTCGCGATGATGTACTGGTGTCGGCCTGCATCGGCCCGCGCCATGATCCTTACGCCGACATCCCGCCGGTACCCGTCGAAGATGCACGTCAATACCACGCCGCTCAAATGCACAGCCTGAAAGACACAAGCCTCGATCTGGTCACCGCTTATACATTCAACCGCCCAAGCGAGGCAGCGGGATGCATCCTCGCCGCCCGGGACGCTGAACTGCCGATCATCATGTCTCTGGTTGTTGAGACAGACGGGTGCCTGGCAGACGGGACCAAACTTGTGGACGGAATTGACCAGATCGACGCAGCAACCGACTCGGCGGCGCTGTTTTTTATGGTCAACTGCGCTCACCCTACCCATTTCGCCGGAGCGCTTGGCAACCACCCCCGGCTGAGAGGCCTTGTGGCGAACGCTTCGAGTTGCTCGCATGCGGAACTTGACGAAGCAGATGAGCTGGACGAAGGCGATCCAGCTGAACTTGGTAAACAGATTGCCGCGATTGCGAGGCAGAATCCGTCGATCCAAGTATTTGGAGGATGCTGCGGTACCGACATGCGCCATCTGAAATCGATGATCAGCGAACTAGCATAGCCAACTTGGTTCAATCTGAGCGATAACGCTGAGATCTAAGGTGATCCCGTAATTTCTTTCCACAACTTGTTAGGAGATCGGCCCTTTGCTGCCGTTGACCGAGGGCGCGCATCGCTGCGGTGCGGCCCACCAGACCGGACTTTAGCTGCGACTGCGAAATCCAGCGATCGACAAACTCACGCATCGCGGACCAAGTGTGAATTCGCCGCGCTTGTCGCGATGGCAGCTCGGTGCGCTTCGCTGACGTCAGAACAAGCATGAAAATGTATCGATTCTCGCCTGGATTGAAATACCTTCAAAGACAACACCAAAGAAGTGAATCTTTGTTCAGACTAACATGTTGGGTCTGCTTCTAGGGGGGGATGCCCAATGACCGAGACCGGCAAAACAGTCCACACGCCAGTGGCGCTTCAATGCCAAGTTCGGTGTGAATTTAGGCGTTCGCACCATCAATGGTCATCGGGTTAGCGCTCCGATTTGACACCAATATATTCCGGCAGATAACGCGGCGGCATTGGCCCCTTGTTCCGCCCGCCCTGTTGAATCTGTTCCCAGCCATGAGACAAGACGCCAACCGAGCGGGAAAGACAGAACAATCCCCGGGAAAGCGGTGCCGGGAACCCCAATTCGCAAAAGATAACAGCCGTGGCCCCATCGATATTCATCGCGATATCGGCACCGCGCTTACGTCCGATTTCCGTCTGTATAGCTTCACCGATATCGGCAAATCGCCCTTCTACAGTGCCTGACATCGCGGCCTCGCGTACCAACGCCATCAATCGCGGTGCGCGGGGATCGACGGGCTTGTGGAAACGGTGGCCAAAACCCGAGACGATCTTGCCATTTTCCTCACACCAGGCGGCGATACCGTCGCGGACGGCAACTTCCTGTTCAGCGCCGTCATCCATCCGTTTGGCGACGTCGAAATAAAGCTCGGCGCATTGTTCACCGGCGCCGCCATGCACGTCACCCAACATGTTGACCCCGGTGGCCATGACGTTGTTGAGCCCCAGCCCACAGGTCGCGGCCATACGCGCTGCGGCTATCGATGGCGCCTGCGGACCATGATCCACGCCCGCCACCAGCGCGCATTCAAAAAGCGCCGCCTGTTCTGGCGTGGGCAAATTGCCGCGCACCATGAGCCAGATCATCTGAGCAAAGCTGACGTTTCCGATCAGGTCCTGGATCGGGTGGCCGCGAAAGGCGATCCGCCCCGGAGCCATGTCGATAATTTCGGTGCGCCACCAGTGGCAAATGGCATCGGCGTCATTGCGTCCTGCGGGGTCCGTCATATCGCGCCATCCTTTGCCAGTTTTTCAATGTCTTCCGGTGAAAGACCTAACTCGCTCCAGATTTGAGAGTTGTGCTGCCCCAATGTGGGCGGTGGTGCATCGACGGTGGGCGCGCTGCCGTCCAATTTGATCCCGGTCGTGGCAACCTGAATGTCGCGTCCGACGCCGGGGACGTTTTCAAACTGGTCGAGGAAACCGCGGTCTGCAACCTGCGGCATTTCCAATACTTCCGGCACTGTCAAAACCGCTCCTGATGGCACACCAATGCTATTGAGTTCCTTGGCCCAGTCGCGCGGTGACCGGGTCTTCAACACGGTCTCCAGCTCAGTTTTCAGAGCCAGCCTATTGCGTTTGCGATCCTCGCGCGTGGCATATTCAGGCCGCTCGCGCAGCGCGGCCAATCCCAGGTGGTCCGTCAGTAGCTCCCATTGCTGGTCTTTGTTTGCGGCAATGTTGATCAACCCGCCCTTCGCTTCAAACGCACCGGAAGGCGCCGAAGTGGGGTTTTCATTGCCATTGGCAGTCGGATTGACGCCGGCGATCAGATAGTTCGACACCACCCAGCCCATTGTCGCCAGCACCGATTCCAGCATCGACACATCAATAAAGGTGCCGCGCGGATTGGCGTTCAGAGCAGATGAAATCGCAAAGGCTGCGGTGATGCCCCCCACAGTGTCTGCCACCGGATATCCAACGCGCAGCGGCGCGCTGTCGCTATCCCCGGTGATCGACATCACACCCGAGGTTCCCTGTATGATCTGGTCATAAGCCGGGCGGCGTATCCACGGGCCCTCTTGGCCAAAGCCGGAGATAGCACAATAGATGAGGGTCGGATTGGCCTCTTTCAGGGTCTGGTAGCCCACGCCGAGGCGCGTCATGACGCCGGGCCGGAAGTTTTCAACCACGACATCTGCAGTTTCGACCAGTTTCAGAAAAATCTCTCGACCCCGTGGGTTCTTGAGGTTGACCGTGACCGATTTCTTGCCCGCGTTCTGGGCGAGAAAGGACACGCCCATGTTGACTTTGTTCAGCTCTGGGTCGGCCCCCAGTTGGCGGGCGAGATCGCCCCGACCGACGGCTTCGACCTTGATAACCTCGCCGCCCAGATGCGCCAGATGATGACAACAGAACGGACCGGCAAGGACATTGGTCAGATCAAGAACACGAATGCCCTTCAAAGGTGTCTGCGACATTATCCGCGCCCCGCGTGTACAACCTTGGCCGCCGTGAAAAACTCGCGGCAATAGCTGCCTTTTTCCGGTGCACCATAAGAGGATCCCTTTCGGCCCGTAAAGGGTGCGTGGAAATCCATGCCGGCGGTGGGCAGATTGACTTGTATCATGCCTGCTTCGGCGTTCTGCGAGAAGTGATCGATTTTGGCGGGATCCCGCGTGACAATTCCTGCGGACAATCCAAATTCGCAGTCGTTGGACGTGGCCAGGGCGGCGTCGTAATCCGGCACGCGTAACACGGCGGCGATGGGCCCAAAGATTTCGTCTCGTGCCACGGCTGCGTCGGGTGACACATCCGTAAACAACGCAGGCGCAAAGTAATGGCCGGTTGTTTTGGATTTGACCTCGCCACCACCTGCGGCAAGCGTTGCACCGTCATCCACAGCCTGAGACACGTATCGTTTGTCGATGGCGAGCTGCGCTTCACTGGCGACCGGACCAATCTGGGTTTCCGGAGCGCGCGCATCACCGATCCGAAGGTCTTTCATTGCCGCGCAAAGACGGTCAACAAATGCGTCGTGAATGCCCTCGGTCACAATCAGGCGGGAAGACGCTGTGCAGCGTTGTCCGGTTGAGAAAAAGCTGCCCTGAACGGCGCAGTGCACCGCCAGATCCAGATCGGCGTCATCCAGCACGATCAAGGGGTTCTTCCCCCCCATCTCCAGCTGCATTTTCGCTCCTCGCGCAAACAGCGCCGCCCCCATATGGCGACCGACGGGTGTGGAACCGGTGAATGTGACCCCGGACACCTTGGGGTGCGTAACGATTGCCTCCCCAACCTCACGGCCTTTTCCCATCACAAGGTTGAACACCCCCTCAGGCACGCCCGCACGGGCAATAATATCGGACAACATCCATGCCGATCCGGGCACCAGTTCGGCAGGTTTGAACACAACCGTATTGCCATAGGCCAGAGCGGGTGCGATTTTCCATGCGGGGATCGCCAGTGGGAAATTCCAGGGCGTGATTACGCCCACAACGCCGATTGGCTCGCGTACAACATTTAGCGACACACCTTCGCGCAGAGATTGGTAGGTGTCGCCGGTCGCACGATACGCCTCAGCCGCGAAATATTTGAACAAATGCCCGGCGCGATGCGCTTCGGCCTTGGCTTCGGGCAAGGTTTTGCCCTCTTCGCGGGCCAGCATATCGCCCAGCTCGTCTACACGGGCGAGGATTTCCGACCCGATCCGGTCGAGCGCTTCGAACCGGACCAGAGGCGATGTCTTGCGCCAATTCGGCAGGGCCGCGGCCGCGGCCTCGATTGCGTCAACCGTTTGATCGGCGCTTGCCCGGGCATACTCGCCGATCGTGTCGTTCAGGTCGGACGGGTTGACATTGGGGGCCGCGTCGCTGCTAGCAACCCATGATCCGGCGATAAAGTTGGCAAAGGGGTTTGCAGTCATAGCGCTTCCTCAAGAACTGGTCGCCACCCGATATCTTCATGCCGGTGGTCCACAGTATTCACGTAAAAATAGGTCGGGCCATGATAGCCCCTGCACACCCGCCCATCGGCCCGTCTGGCAACCGGTTCGGCGGTCCAGCTGACCGCGCCGAACCAGTTCCACAAACGGTTATGAGGCGAGGTCAGATGATCCGGGCAAAGCGGTGCTGTACTATTGGCCGGGTCCGGTTGCGGAGCGTTCAACGCCCCGCTGCCCCCCACCAGCGCATCCCATTCATTGGGGCGCGTCGCCCCCTGAAAAGGGTCACTACAGGGCGTATCCCCCCCCGTAAGCAACCGGCAGCGAAACAGGCGTCCATCAATCGACAGCTCTGTGCCATGGACATACCCCGCATCATCCAGATCCTGCCAGCTGACGCGGCTCATAAGCATCCGGTCGGCGACCATCAATCTTCTTCCACCGTCCTCAAATAGATGCCAGTTCAGGCGCAGGTTCGGGTCTTTGGGACTGTCGGTGAGCGCCCAGTTGTCCCAATTCGGGTCGCGTTCAAATTCCGGTAGGTTCCCGGGTTGCAGGCCCTCGTAAGGGCAAAGCGCTGACAGGTCTGTGATCCAGGGCCGTGTCGCGGGCGCAAGTGTTTTTCCTGCATGGGAAAACCCACCCAGCTGCTCTGTTCCTTTGTAGTCCATCATTGCTCTGTCACCGCCCCGGTCACAGGTTGTGTGCGGAAGCGACGCAGGATCCGGAACAACATTTCTGCAGCCAGAAATTCGGTACGCTCCGACGGATCAAGAGGAGGGGACACCTCAACAATATCCAGTCCACCCAACGGGGCCTCGGCCAGCCCATCCAGCAGATCGTAATACTGACGCGGTGTAATACCGCTATGAACGATTGAGCCGGTGCCGGGGAGGTAGCCAGCGTCCATCGCATCGATGTCGATTGACAGATACAGTTCGTCACATCCCTTCATGGCATGCTCCAACGCCTGACGAATTGCCTCTGCCGTCCCCAATTTATGTACGTCGCCAGCCGAAAACACCCGACCGCCCTGCTCTTCGATCAAGGCGAGTTCACCGCTGTCGACCCAACCGGTGATCCCGACCCAAACCATATTGGACACGTCGACATTGGGCAGTTCGGAAATCCGACGGGCATTGGTTGCGTGGTTATGGCTGCCCCACGCGCCAAGCCGGTCAGAGAAATCCAGATGACCGTCGATCTGGATATACCCAAAACGTGCATTTGGTGCGCGTTTGGCCAACCCACGGGAATAGCCAAGGCAGGCCGGGAAGCTATTATAGTGATCACCGCCCAGTGCCAGAGGGATCGCCCCTCCAACGCTCAGCGCCTCGGTCATTGCGGCAATGGCCTCGGTGGTTGCGTCTACATCCTCAGGGGTGATCACTGCATCCCCGCAATCCACGAGCCAGTCGCTGGCCGTTGCGCTTCTTTGGCCCGTATCTGGATCAAAACTGACCCCCTGCGGTCGCATGGATTGCAATACCGTCGTTGCCTTACGCAGCGCCTCGGGACCAAACCTGGTTCCGAGCCGGCTTGAATGTGTCCAATCGCTGGGCATACCCACCACACCGATTTGGCCCGGACGGACGTCGGCGGCATCGAGCAGAGGCCCATCAAACAGCCGATACCCCGGTTGTGCCAGAGGCGGGAGAAATGTCGTTATCGCTGCAGTCATGTCAGTACTTTTTCCTTGGAAGTTTGGCGGCGCGGAAAATCAATCCCAAAGCCGAGGCGCGCATAGATAAACGCCAGAAGAGCCGTGACCATCAGGCGTTGGCCAACCTTCACGACACCCATTCCGGGACGGTTCGGATTCAGACCGGTCAACATAATGGCGCTGACCTCGTGCCGTCCCAAAAGCTCAAGCCATTGCACCACCGTCGCAAGATCGCAGCCCCCCAAACGGGGCCGATCACAAAGCGCACTGAGCGATGTTTCAAACACCGAGAGATCAAACCGAACAAACAACGGCTTTGATGGATCCCGCCACTCTGAAAACGCGGCACGCTGCGCGGCAGTATCTCTATTTACCGGCGTGGTCGTTCCGTTCGGCAAGGGCGCAATATGAAAATCGCGCGCATCGGCTGGTGTACCGCCAAGCTGCACTGTCTGACAATGAGGGAGCGCGCTCCGCGCCGTCTCGGACATGCGATCTGATCCGCCCAAAAAGATTGCACAGGCGCCATTGTCGCTGATCTGACGCATGGCCGCCTTCAAGGCCGCGTGGATCGCATCTTCGGACCCCGGTGCAATATCTCCGAGATCACAAAGCCGCTCGTGCAGGCCATCGGTACTGATATCCTGACGCGCATCGATATCTACGGGGTGACTGAATTGTGGATTTGCGTGCCAACCGAAATAGACCGAGGTTTCGCGTAATGCACGCGGCGCCAGAGATTGCCCTGCATGAGGTGCGTTTGTATCTTCAAACGGGATGCCCAGTACGGCCAGATCTCCAGACCGGACGTCGCCGATTGCTTTGGTCTGAGAGCGCATGAACGACAGATGCCCTGCCATGCGCGGCAACGGGGCCGAACGTAGAGGCATCAGCCTGCTCCTTTCTCAAGACGAGCTGTGACCGCTTGCAGGATCGCCAGTGCAGCGCGGGTTTCAGCCTTGCCACGGTTGTCCAGTTCCGGGGCAAGCCCAAAAACCGCAGCCGCGATGGTATCGCCCGGGGTGGCGTCAATTTGCGCGATCATTTGTGCTGGTGACATTCCCGTCAGGCGATGCGGGTGCGATACCCATTTGCCCGCAAGCTCTTGTAAATCCACAGACAGGATGACCGGTTGGGTGCGGGGCAAATGGCTCACTGCGCCGCCATTGACCCCAATGATGGGAACATCCGCACCTGTGACCTGTCTTGCGGCGACGTCAAGCGCTTCCAAACCGCTGGAATCGCCGCCTACCAACACCATGCGGGCACCGGTTTCAAGAACCGATTCACATTGCGAGGCAACTGCGAGAAAATGCTTGTCAGGTTCTAGCGGAAAGACGTTCACGTCCCCAAGGTCAATTGCATTCGCGGGTGTTACTGTGGGGCAGGACGCATACCGAAGCTGGCGCGCGAGATAGCGTTGCCCTGCCGATGGCCGGGCGAGATTGTCACAAAAATAGCCTGCAATCGCGACCTGACCGGGCACGAGATCTTCCAGATCGCCAATGGATGCGCCCAGAAAACTGGGGATCGCGTCAAACTGTATTTGCGCCGCTTCACTCATTGTGCAACGCCGCGTTCAGGGTTTCGATCGCCGCCAGTTCCGACATTCCCCTGGTGTCGCGCGCAGGCGCAAGGCCGGTGATCACAATCGCCTGCCATTTACAGGACATGGCACCAATGACGGAAACCAGCGTTTCAGGTTTCATCCCGCCGGGATTTAGGCCGACGCTGCCAGCTGCATGCCCCAGATCAATGACCGATATGTCGATCCACAAGACAGCGCGCTCGGGCGTGTCAGAATAGTCGCCGTGCCCTTCATCCAACTGCCGCGCGGTGCGCCAATCCATCTTGCGCTGGCTGATCAGATCCCAGACACCAGCAGGTTGATCGCCGTTCAATCCCACCCAGATCGTGTTGGCTGTTCGCGTCGCGATATCACGCCGGGCCAACGGCATGGCCGCGACAACTGGCAGATCAGGCAAGGCCCCCAGCACACCCGAGGCGACATCAGACGCGCCACCCAAGACAACGGGTACAACACCGTGATCCACCATTTGCGTCACAAGTTGTTCCAACGCGGCAGGCCAATCCCCTGACAGGTCCAGATTGCCAAGATCCCGACCATCTACAGGCAGTCCGATCCCAAGTTGGGCAGTCATTTTGCGCAGCGCATCGGGTGCCAGAGAGGTGCCGGATCGGGGCCCGGTGTTAACTTCGCTCGGAACGCCCATAACCCCAACACAATCAGCCTTACATTGCGAATGAATGCCAAAAGGAAGGTCCGCATAACCAGCTGTTATCATTTGTTTCCGCGCGCTATTCATTGCCAGACGCCTTCGTTATTTGCGATTTCCAATTGCGCTCAAACCGGCTATAAAAAGCGACGGATTTGCGTCGAAAGGTCTGCCTATGCCCGACAAGCCCCGATCCCCTGACGCCAATGGTGGTGTCGAAGCGGTAGAGCGCGCATTGCGTGTGCTGGACATCTTTGAGCCGGGCGATGCAGGCCTCTCTTTGAAGGAGGTTGCGGACCGCAGCGGGGTCAACAAGGCGACAATTCTGCGTCTGAGCGTGTCGCTTGAAAAGTTTGGTCATATTACGCGAGACGCCGAGGGTCTGTTTCACCTCGGGCCGTCTTTGTGGCGTCTTGGATCCGTGTTTCGCCAAAACCTGCGGATGGGGCCAATTGTGCGACCGGTGCTTGCGAATTTGGTGAATGCGACCGGCGAAAGTGCGTCGTTTTATGTGCAACGCGGCAACTCTGGCGTGTGCCTCTACCGGGTCAATTCGCCAAGGCTTGCGCGGGATCACGTTCAGGAGGGCGAGATCATTCCGCTGAGCATGGGCTCTTCGGGTCAGGTGCTGGATGCTTATTCCATCCGGCAGGGAAAACAGGCGGCCAGCATCCGAAAGGCCGGGTATTATCTCAGCCTTGGTGAACGCGATCCTGACGTCGCCGGACTGTCGGTTCCTGTTCTTGGGTTCGAAGATGAATTGCTGGGCGCGATCAGCTTGTCCGGCCTGCGCGTCCGCTTCAATGACACAGCCGTCGAAAAGTATCGCGCGGCGGTCCTTGATGCCGCCCGCCAGATTCGGGTGGAGTTTGGCGAAAAATAAGACCCGCATCATTGTGCCTTGTCTTTCCGACGCCCGATCATCTGCACACCGATAAGCGCCGTGATGGACACGACAATCAGACAGGTCGAGATCGCCGCGATTGTCGGATCAAGCTGATCACGCAGTGAATTGAACATGCGCCGGGTGATTGTGGCGTTTTCCCCGCCCGAGACCAGCATCGAGATCACAACCTCGTCCAGCGACGTGATAAATGCCAGAAAAGCCCCTGTCTGGATCGAGAATTTCACCTGCGGTACGGTGATTGTCCACAATGCGTATGCACGGGACGCCCCTAAGCTGCGCGCTGCAAGCTCCTGATCGAAATCATAATTCTGCAATCCCGACATCACCGTCACGATCACGAATGGCAGCGCCAGCGCAGTATGGGCGATCACGATCCCGGTCAGTGTGTAATTGAGCCCCAGCTTGGCATAGAGGCTGAACACTCCAACAGCGATCAGGATCACTGGCACGACAATCGGCATGATCACAAGGATTTGAGCCGCGCTCCTGATACGAGGCGCAGAGCAATGCAGACCATAGGCACAAAGTGAGCCCAGGGGCGTCGCGATTGCCGTGGTCAGCGCCGCCGCGATCAGCGAGGTCTTTGTTGCGCTCATCCATTCCGGCGACGTGACATAGGCCACGTACCAGCGAAACGAGAGCGATGTCGGCGGGAATTCCAGATAGGATGCCCCCGAAAACGACATCGGGATAACGATCAGCGTGGGCAGGATGAGAAAGAACAGCACAGCAATGCCGACCACTGTCAGCCACAGGCCGTCGATTTTACGTTGTCCGACTTGTTCCATTTTCAGATCCTCAGCGCATAAACAGTTTGTCGAGCCCGAAGACACGGTTCATCAGCCAGATCATCGCCAGCGCCAGCAACAGCAGGACCACGCCCAGGGCTGATGCGGCCCCCCAGTTCGAATAGACTGTGATGGTGCTTTCGATACGCTGCGCCAGCATCTGAACCCGGCCACCGCCCAGCAAAGCCGGTGTGACAAAGAACCCAAGCGACAGGATGAAAACCAGCACGATGCCGGCAAAAAGGCCCGGCAGGGACATTGGGAAAAATACCCGCCAAAAGGCCCCGCGCGGGCTGGAACCAAGGCCCACGGCGGCTCGGACCAGGTCGCCGTCAATATTGCGCATAGTGGCGTAGAGCGGCAGAACCAAAAAAGGCAGCATGATATGCACCATGCCAATGATGGAGCCGGTCAGATTGTGCGCCAGTTGCAGCGGTTCTTCGATAATGCCAAGTGACATCAGCGACGAATTGATGATCCCATTGCGCTGCAAAAGCACCAGCCACGCATAGGTCCGCACCAGAACCGAGGTCCAGAAGGGGACCAGCACAAACACCATCAGAATGGCCGCTGTTTTGTTCGGCATCTTTGTCAGCCAGTAGCACAGCGGGTAGCCGAGAAGGACGCAAATCACCGTCACGGCAATGCTGATCTGAAACGTGACGACAAAGGTTCGCCGATAGAGAGCACTACTAAAGATGCGCGTGTAATTTTCCGTGCTCAGTTCGCCTGCCGCATTGAAAAACGACAGCGAAGACAGCCAGAAAATCGGCAGGAAGACGACGATCAAGATCGTCAAAACCGCAGGCATCGAAAGCCCAAGAAACGTCAGTTTTTCGCGGCGTTCTTCGGATTTGAGCGTGCTGGCATTCTGAAGAGTCCCAGCACCTTCATACGTCTCGGCGATACTCATGCCACATGTTCCGGTACGATGATCGTATCTTCGGGATGCAGGGCAAGGCCGATTTGCTCTCCCTTCGACGGCAACCCGGTTTGGCCCGCGCGATTGGCAGGCACACGCACATTGATCTGACCAGCGCTGTCGTGCTGAACGATCACTAGAACGCTGTCGCCCTGATAAATGATGTCATGCACTTGGCCGGACAGGTCATTGGCGGCGTCTGGCACCGCGCCTGCTGTGACTTCCAGCAACTCGGGCCGGATGATCAGACGATGGCCTCCGCTGCCCAGCGCAATAGGCGTATTGGATTTCAGAACGCGCTCGCCAAGCTGCGCCGTGTCATTCGCTACACTAACCGGCAGGGAAATGGATTCCCCGATAAAATCCGCCACAAAGAAACTATGCGGCTGGCGATAGAGCCGCTCAGGCGTCGCGATCTGTTCGATCCGCCCATGATTGACCACTGCAATCCGGTCCGACATCGTCAGGGCTTCGCGCTGGTCATGGGTCACGTAAACGACAGTTGCATCCAGCTTTTCATGCAGCGCCTTCAATTCGATTTGCATATGTTCGCGCAACTTCTTGTCGAGCGCTGACAACGGCTCATCCATCAGAATGATCTGCGGCTCAAAAACCATGGCGCGGGCAAGGGCCACGCGCTGTCTTTGTCCCCCGGATAATTGCGTGATGCGCCGGTCGCCATAACCGCCCAGCTGCACGGTCTCCAGCGCGCGCTCGGCGCGGGCCTTCTGATCGCTTTTGGACACCCCGCGAATTTTCAACGGATAAGCCACGTTTTCTGCGACCGTCATGAACGGAAACAACGCATAGCTTTGGAACACCATGCCAAGGCCGCGCTTGTGGGGCGGCGTTGCAATCATTTCCTGTTCGCCAAACCGGATCGACCCGCCATCAGGACGCACAAATCCGGCCAGCGCCATCAAAAGCGTCGTCTTGCCGGAGCCTGATGGCCCCAGCAATGTCAGGAACTCGCCCGCGGCGATGTTCAAAGACACGTCATTCAGCGCTTTGACCGATCCGTAGGCCTTGCACAGGTTGGATATATCGATGGGAAGGGAGTGGGCTGCAGGTGACATGGGGGCTCCTAACCTGACAAAAATGGGCGCAGCACAAGATGTGCCGCGCCCAGATATTTTTTACTGTTGGATCAGCGTGTCAAACTCTTCGGTCAACTCGCCCAGCTGGCCGATGTAAAAGTTCGGATCGACCAGAAGCTGCTTGCCATAGTTGTCGGGATGTGTGTTGACCTTCACTGCCATCTCATCCGAGATTATCCCGGTGCCGAAGGCACCCGAATTCACCGGACCCAACGGCATGGTCACCGCCAGCCTCGCCTGTGCTTCGGCGCTCAGCAATTCGTTGATAAGGCGCATCGCGTTGTCTTTATTCGGAGCCCCCTTGGGAACCAACAAGCAGTCCACGTCCATCGTGCCGCCATCAAAGGCATAGGCCACATCAATGCCCGACGCGATCACGCTTTCTACGCGGTTATGGCCCATATGGATCACGTCCACTTCGCCGTCACGCAGCAACTGCGCCGATTGCGACCCGCCGCGATACCAAACGGTAACTTCGGGGGCAATCTCACCCAGCTTGTCCCATGCGCGCGCCTTGCCCTCATTCGTGGCCAACGTGTCATAGATCTCGGCCATCGGCACACCATCCGCCATGAGCGCGGCTTCGAGGTTATAGTTCACCTTGCCGTGCATACCGCGCTTGCCGGGGAAGTTTTCCAGATCCCAGAACTCTGCCCAATTGGACGGGCCATTGTCGCCAAATGCATCCTTGCGATAGGCAATCACCTTGGTGAAGTTGATGAAGCCGATGTAATTGTCATGGATCAGCTCTTTCGGAATGCCTGTGGTGTCAACAATCGAATAGTCGATCGGCTCAAGGCTGCCTTCCCGGCTCAGGGTTTCACACGAAGGCAAATCCTGTTCTGTAACGTCCCATGCAACGGCACCCGCCGTGATCTGCGCGCGCACGTCCTGAATGCCGTTTGTCGTATCTTCCTTGACAGTGATATTCAGCGCACCAGCGGCAGGTTCCAGCATGGCTGAGCGCAAGGCATCCTGAAACGAGCCTCCCCAGGACGCAAACACGACCTCTCCCTCGGCAAAGGCAGGCGAAGCAATGGCCAGGCCACCTGCCACTAGCGCCGTGGTGAGCTTCAGTTTTTGGTTATCTTTCATCATGTCAGGCTCCTCCCGAACTGTTGGTTGGTTTGTGGCTTCGCGACATGCGCGGCTCCACATAATCATTCGCAATCGTTTCATCTAGCAAAACGTCATTTCAGTTTTACTAGAGCTGATGTTGGAATTGGTCAAGGATTCTTTTGCCCCGTAGGATTCACACTCCCGTTTCCTGAGCATCAGAGCCTGGAAAATCTCGCAATTCGCGCATTGGTGCAGCATTCATCTGGGTTCGATCTTGCACATATGGCGTCTGAAGCGATCTTCGTCTGACCCGAAGTTAACTGCCACCGATTGAAGCATTTGGTGGAACGTGCGGACCGCAAACTCTCACTCGCTTTGCGTTGATCCGCGAATTTGAGTGGCAGCTTCTTGACAGTATGCGCCAATTGATCCTGACGACAGAATTGGTCAATTTGGGCTCAGCCCCGACCTCGGATGCGACGCAGCATCCCGTGATATGGAGGCATCGTCAACGTCAGGTTGTCGTTGTGGGAGGGCATGGCGGATCGGAGGATCAGTCATGGAAACACCAAACTTACCGGCCATTCGTGCGCTTCGCCCGGCTTGGAACAAAGGGCGCATCGTTGGGCAAAAACGGCCACTGAAACCAAAACACGTCTGGGCAATCCGTGTTCGACTTGAACTCGCCGAGAACCATCGGGACCTGGCGCTGTTCAATATGGCAATCGACAGCAAACTGCGTGGCTGCGATCTCGTGAAGATGAAAGTCGTCGACGTGATGGCGTCCGGCCAGATCAAGGAACGAGCTTCGGTGTTGCAAAGCAAAACGCAGAAGCCGGTTCGTTTTGAAATCTCCGAAGGCACACGCGCCTCGGTTGAAAAGTGGATGGAAGATGAGCTCATGGTCGGCTCGGAGTACCTATGGCCGGGTCGTTTCCATGAACGCTTGCACATCTCGACACGCCAGTACGCCCGGATCGTCCGGGATTGGGTCACGTCGATCGGTCTGGAGGCCAGTGCATACGGAACGCATTCGATGCGGAGGACAAAAGTCACACAGATCTACAAGAAGACCGGCAACCTGCGGGCGGTCCAGCTGCTACTTGGGCACACCAAGATGGACAGCACCGTCCGGTATCTCGGTGTTGAGCTGGAAGATGCGCTTGCGATCGCAGAGGCCATTGAAATCTAACAACTTGGGCCGTCTTCGCGGACGGCCCAAACAAGACCTTGGCGAAATCTGCGGCGAACAGCGACGAGGAGCCCAGAGCGACGGTCTTCTTGCGGAGCAGGCAAGGACATCGCTTTAAAGTTTCAACTGACACGGCGTATTAGAAAATTCAGAAAAAACTGCCCGTCAATCCTGCGCGGCTCGTAGACAAGCCTTCTTCCTGGCGAAAGTCCTTCGGGCAGTTTGACGCTTATATTGACCTTATAGGGTGTCGCCTGCCCGAAATGCGAACTCAATGTGAAGCGCAATTTCAACTGACCGGAGTCATCGAATTTGCCAGTGAAGTCCCTAAACCAAGGCCCTTCGGCCGCAAAGCCTTGGGCAGATAGCAAGGTCAGCTTGTCTCCATTGCGATTGATGCGCAAGGCTGCAAGTGGCTCGATTTTTCCGGGGAAATAGGCCTTGTCGGGCCGACTGGTTGTTTGCCAATAATCATCGTCCCATCTGCGTCTGATTAAGACAATGTAGTCACCATCAAAAGTCGCGAAAGACGGCGCGACCAACTGATTACAGACTCTTCCTTGCTCTCCTCGAAGTGCGGCAAGAGTTTCACTGGTCTCGAGGCTCTCAGGCGTCAGTCCAAGATTCTCTCTAGCGCTGATATACCGAGAGAAAGCAGATCTCGTGCGTGGGCCCGCAACACCGTCCGCTGTGCCAGCGCTGCAGCCAACGCGATTTAGCTCAGTTTGTATATCACGGATCAGGCTGCGCGTCTCTGTATCATCCTTCGCGCTTTGAGGCGATGTCGGCACAAGAGCTGCTACTTTGTCTCGCGCAGTACTACTGTTGCCCGGCACTTCGTCCTTCTGGTGCTCAGCAAGCAAGTCGTCCCGCAACGAAAGGGCGAGCGCGACTGCAAAATGATCCCTTTCGCCTTCGTATCGCTCCAGAAACATCTCGATCGCATCAAGCCTTCCGAGCGAACGCGCAAGTTCAAAGTCCGCATAAATCTGGTCTTCGACACGCTCAATTTCTTCCTCTGGCGTCGAGCCTGCAGCCGCATCTGGAACAAGAAAAATGTCTCTGGCGGGAAGCGAGCCATAAGTAAATGGCTCCTGATAGCCTTCTGTCAGAGTGTAAACCCTGTCGCGGACTCGCCGAAACAACTTGCCAATCTCAAGTCCGGGTTCCTCGATGTGGTTGAGCAGAGCCTGAGCATAGGGGCTGTTGCGGCCATCGCCGTCAAGCGCCAGCGTTCCGCTCCTTGCAGCATATCCAACCAACACACCTCCCGGATCGATACGTGCAAGTCCGCGTCCAATTGAGCGGGTGCTGTTTGTGCGCTCCATAGTCGCGAGGAATGGATTGTTGCGGCAGGCGTCAACCAACACGATCTTCAAGCCGGGTGCGCCCGCGATGGAGCTAATCAATGTGTTGAGGCGGATTGCCTCGAGTTCGATGTCACGGTCGCTCCGCAGTTCCGCACTGACAGGGATCAGGAAGTTCGTGTTGTCCAACTCGATGCCGTGGCCGGCGAAGTATACGATGACCGACTCGGCGTTTTTTGCCTTTTCTCCAAAGTCACGTATGGCAAGGCGCATGTCGCGGTAATCCAGATCAAGACCTGTTGTGACCTCAAACCCGATCCTGCGCAATGCCTCTGCAATGTCGATCGCATCATTCGACGGGTTTTTGAGATTGCTGACATGTTGGTAGTTCGCATTGCCAATTACCAAGGCAACTTTGTCCGCCAGCACCATCGCAGGCAGAAAACAAAACACAACTGAGAACAGGATACGCTTCATGTGAAATATCGCCGTTAACGCGTCTACCATATGAACGTTTCCACACTTTCGGAATTCAATCAATATGACCGGCGTGGACAAGCTCTAGCTCGGCTTAGGCCGCATAGCGGAGTTCGGGATTGACACGACGAAGGTTCGTTTCCCGCCCATTGCGCCAGTTTCGGCATGGACCATTCATATGAAGTACGAACTCGGAGCCGCCTTGCGGCGGGACAGAAAGATGCTCGCTTGGGAAGCTATCTAAACGTCAGCTTCCGCATTTCCTGCGAGCATGCGTAGCGACTGCAGCGAACTTCCACTTCCCGCTCAACTTACAAAATCACCCAGATACTCTGCTAACTTGTAAGTCAGAAAAAAGTATTATATTTTCTGACAAGGAGAAAACTATGATCACTTCATCGATTAGACAACGCATCATCGGAAAAGGCCGGGGCGCAATCTTTGCGCCAACCGACTTTCTGGATATTGGCTCCCGCGCAAGTGTGGATCAGGCATTGTCGCGTTTGGCAGATCAAGGGATGATCCGACGGTTAACGCGTGGGCTTTATGACTATCCGAGAAAGAGCGCCCGATTAGGGCTGTTGTCTCCGTCAGCCGATGACATTGCCAAAGCGATTGCACGCAAAGACAATCAGGTTCTACAGCCCTCCCCTGCCATGGCAGCCAACCAGTTGGGGCTGTCGACCCAAGTGCCGTCCAAGCCGACTTACATGACCGACGGCCCGACCCGCACCAAGACAGTTGGTCGACAAGTCATCCAGTTCCGGAATGCATCATCCAAAACGCTAGTTGGTGCAGGCCAGAAAACCGGCGCCGTATTTCAGGCGTTACGCTATGTTGGCAAAAACCGGGTGGATAGCCGTGTTGTCGACACGCTGGCCCGCAATCTGGATGTTAAGGACCGCGCATTGCTCGCAAGACAAAGTAGATATGTTCCGGCCTGGATGCACCCGGTAGTGCAGCAAATCGTGGCATGGGTCTGATCTTGGACCAGTTTGCCAACGATACTCCAAAGAACCGTGAAGAAGCGTTTCAGGAAACGGCCGCAAAGCTTGGCATTTCCAAGGCAATCGTTGAGAAGGATTTCTGGGTCTGCTGGTCGCTGAAACATCTATTCGCCCTGCCCTCTTTTGGCACTCACATGATCTTCAAGGGTGGGACATCGCTATCCAAGGTCTATGACATCATCCATCGGTTCTCAGAAGACGTGGATCTGTCTCTCGACCGGGCACAGCTCGGTTTCGACGGCACACGTGACCCCGAGCACCCTGCCCTTTCAGGCAAAAAACAAAAGCAACTGCTGCAGGAGCTTCAGGATACGGCCACCAAAGTAGTCTCAGGACCGCTTCTGAAAGAAACCAAGATCAAGTTTGGCGCCGTGCTTGATCAGCACTTTTCCCTCTCGGTCGATCCTAATGATGCACAAACCTTGCTTTTCGCCTATCCATCCGAGACAAGTGCGGCCAGCGGCTACATCCAGCCGGTAGTGCGGTTCGAATTTGGCGCCCGTGGGGTTCACCTTCCAGCCGAGTCCCGCAGGATATCACCTTATGTGCATCAGGCATTTCCAGACCTGTTGGAGGCGAGCGACGTCGATGTGAAGGTCTTGGGTGTTGAACGCACATTCTGGGAGAAAGCCACGATCCTGCATATGCTCTATCATCAGGACATCACCAAACCTCTGGCTGACCGTATGTCGCGCCATTATTACGACATGGCTCAGTTGATCAAACACGAGACCCATTCTCGCGCTATCGAACAGATCGATTTGCTGGATCAGGTTGCACACCATAAGTCCGTCTTCTTCAAAGCGGCTTGGGCTAACTACGAGAATGCCAGGCCCGGATCACTAAGATTGCTACCGAACCCTGAGCTGAAAGCAGCGCTGCGCCGGGACTATGTGGGGATGCAAGAAATGATCATCGGGGATCCCCCCTTGTTCGACAACATTCTGAAAACCATCGGGATGTTCGAGGCCAAACTCAACGGTTGAAATCAGCAATTTCGGTTGTCTCACGGCACAGCGTGCGACTTACAAATCTGGATTGTTAGCCGAGCAAACACACTTTCTGAATTCGCCCGAACTCGAGCTGGACCGCTCCAAGTAAAGGTTTCAAATGGTGAGATTGAATGTACTGTGCGATGAACTTGCTGGGTGCGCGCAAGGTGATTGTCTGATCTTGTATTTCAACAAATTTGAGATCGCAGTACCAACTTTTAAACAATAGTGCTTCAGACTCTGATAGGCGCCGAAGCGCCCTGCCCCACGGATCCTGAAGGTCTTGTCCCTCATGTTCAACAGCTTCTGGTTTTTCTTGGCCAAATTGTACATGAACAACCTTTTCGGTCGGTTTTGGAGTTTGTGTCTCCATGCGCGATACAAAATCAGAACC
>NZ_JBQFOC010000005.1:0-133758 GCF_056533065.1 Ruegeria sp. H4 | reverse complement strand
CGGTCTCTCCCGAGCGTCTCAACCGTCTCTCCGGCCCGTCTCCGCCATCTCTAGCATCCCAGCAACAACCTCAGCGCCGCCGGTGAAGGGGGTTCTAAGGTCTAGCGATCAGGGCCGCAAGCAGAAAATTACATCTTGGCGCATTTTTTTGCATATTCAGAAATAAATGATAAATAACAGATAGTTAACATCAATCTACATACAGGAATACAGGCATAATCCAGGGGTATGTCGCCTCGAACCCTGAACAGTCCTTTTGTTTGCCAATGGCCTAGCACAACATATTGGGGCTCAGCGGCATCCGGGCCCAAGGCGGTGCGGCTCGAAACACCGAGTCGAAACTCTATGAACCACCGATTCATCACAAGCCCCACACAAAAAAGATCGATCTCGCTCGATGGGTACACGAAAAATACTCCGCAAAACCCCATACGACGGTCCGCATATGAACAGACCTTGCGCATTATCGCCTGATACGGTCTGCTCCTGCCTAAACAGGTGCAATTCAAGACGTGGTGCATATGACCCTCACCCTTTCTTATCCGATGGTGCGCAATGTCGGCTTTGATGGTGTACTGGTCACCTTTGCCGAAACCATGTCAGATCCCGCGAACCGTGCAGCCCTGTCGTTCCGGGCCGAGGTTGAGCGGCTGGACCTCGATGGGGTGTTGGAGACATCGGCCACGCTTGGGTCCGCTTATCTTCGGTTTGATCCGACCAGGGTGACCCACGCGGATATGGCAGGCGCCCTCAAGGAGCTGCTGAAGGCAAGAGACTGGTACACTACGCCCCTCCCCTCAGGGCGAAAGCTATGGCGGGTGCCAACCGTCTATGGCACGGATCTTGCCCCACAACTCGAGGATGCGGCACGGGCGGCCGGTCTGAGCCCTGCAGAAGCGGTGCGACGACTAAGTCATTCTAAGGTACGTGTTTTGACAATCGGGTTCGCGCCGGGCCAGCCCTATCTCGGGCCACTTGGGCCCGAGTTCAACATCCCAAGACTGCAAGACTTGACACCCATGGTCCCCGAAGGCGCCCTGGTGCTGGCCATATCTCAGTTCGTTCTGTTTTCCGGCCCCACGCCAACCGGATGGCGGCATATCGGTCAGACGGCTTTCCGATGTTTTCGACCTGATATGACAGAGACGTTCACTCTAACACCCGGAGATGAGTTGCTGTTCGAACCCATATCGCGTGATGATCTGGAGTGCATCCGCGCCAACAATGACGATGGGCTTGGGGGAGCGACCTTCCAAGAGATCACTTCATGAGCCTGATCGTCCGGCGCATCGGCCCCGCCTGCACCATTCAGGATCAAGGGCGCGTAGGGTATCTTGATCAGGGGCTTTCGCGATCCGGGGTGGCTGACATATTGGCGCTGCATGAAGGGGCGGCGTTACTGGGTCAAAGCCCAGATTTTGCGGCCTTGGAAATGGCGGGCATGGGTGGCGAATTTGAAGCCACCCAACCCGTGCAGATTGCGCTAACTGGTGCGCCAATGCAGGCCAGTATCGACGGGGCTGCGATTGTCTGGAATGCATCGCACCATCTGGAACCGGGGCAGCGTTTGACAGTTGGCGCAGCATTGCAGGGCAGCTATGGCTACCTGCATCTGGGTGGTGGGATCGACACTGAAATGTTTCTCGGTTCGCGTTCAATCCATCTGACCGCCAAGATCGGTCGCGCGGTCAAGGCAGGCGATACCCTGCCTGTTGGGCCAGATGCGGGCGAGACCGGAGTCAAGTTGCCCCCTGCAGATCGGTTTGATGGCGGTACACTACGCGTTCTTGCAAGCTTTCAGACCCCTCTCTTTGATCCGGAAACCCTGACCCGGTTCACTCGAACCGAATTCAAACGGGGACCCCGTGCCAACCGCATGGGAATGCAATTGGAATGCGCCGGCGAAGGGTTCGCTGCCAGGGATCAGCTGAACATCCTGTCCGAGGTCATAACCCCCGGCGATATACAGATGACAGGGACCGGCAACCCGTTCATCCTGCTGCCCGAATGCCAGACGACGGGCGGTTACCCTCGGATCGCTACTGTTCTTCCCTGCGACATGCCAAGAGCAGCACAAACTCCAGCGGGCGGGAAGATCCGGTTCGAGCTTGTGACACTGGATCAGGCGATAGAGCTGGATGCGGCCTTTCGGTCCGATTTGGCCCGATTGCCGGGGCGTATCGAACCGCTTATCCGCGACCCGCATGATATTTCGGACCTGCTGTCCTACCAATTGATCGGCGGAGTGATCTCTGCCAACGACTAAGGAGATGTGTTGATGCCCCGCGTGGATCTGAATGCCGATATGGGTGAAAGCTTTGGCCCATGGAACATGGGTGATGATGAAAGCCTGCTAAAGGTCATCACCTCGGCCAATATCGCCTGCGGGTTTCATGCAGGCGACTGGGATGTGATGGCCAGTACGATGACATTGGCCGCCGAAAACGGTGTGGGTATCGGCGCGCATCCGGGCTTTCCCGATCTTCAGGGCTTTGGCCGCCGCAATATGAAGTTGCCTCATGACAGCCTTCGCAATCTGGTGCGCTACCAGTTGGGTGCGGCGATGGGTTTGGCAGCTGCGATTGGCACTAAGATACGGCACCTGAAACTACACGGTGCACTTGCCAATATGTGCTCGGTCGATATCGACATGGCGCGGGCCTGCTATCAGGGGGCGCTGGACGTGGAGCCTGACATCATCATCATGGTGCTGGCGGTCACGAAACAGGAAGAGGCGGTGCGCGAACTTGGCTGCAAATGGGTGGGCGAGATCTTCGCCGACCGTGCCTATAACGACGATGGCACTCTGGTCGATCGCAGCCTGCCCGGCGCGGTGATTCATGACCCCGAGATCGCCGGGTCGCGCATCCTGAACATGGTCCGCGAAGGGGCGATTATCACCGAATCTGGAAAACACCTTGAGACCTCAATCGATACGATCTGTCTGCACGGCGACGGGCCAACGGCAGTGCAGATCGCCCGTTCAGTCCGCGAAAATCTGATCGCGGGCGGGGTCGAGGTGACAAAATTCACTCGATAGACATCTGGGCGTAATCCGGAAGACCTAAAGTCTGGATGTTGCCCGAACGGGGTTCAGCGCCTAGCATGCATCCAAGTGCATGTTCTGAATAATGTTATTCCAGCCAATTTGGCCCGGCCATTGCGCTTGCAGCCGGATACCCCGCAAGGAGGCGCGCATGTCTTTTGATCTGATGTCTTACGAACCGCGAGGCGACAAGAAGAACTCGGACTTCTTTCATGAATATCTGCCAATGATCTACGAGCGGCGAACCAGCTCGGGCATCGCAGATCAGGTCGGCCCGATGCGGGCGATTGTCATTCAGGTCGAAACCACCGCCTTGTTCGATACGATGCTCGAACTTTATGTCATGACCCCCTATCGCCATTCAGCCAGCTATCTGGGCCGGACACATAAGTTCTCGGTCCTGCATTCGCATGCCGACTATCCGGCGCTGATCCTGATGGCCCCGCTGAGCGAAAGTTTTGTAGACTTCATTCCCCGGATCAACCGCATGTACCCGCTGGCCCGCAATACCCCACAAACCCGCTATGTCGGAGAGGTTTTCGCGGCAAGCGATCTTAGCACGCTGACCAAAACGCTCGAAGATCAAAACATCCGCTTTGAGTACTCCGGCGACACCGAAAACCCGTTCTATACTCTGGATGGGTTCCGCTTCACCACACCTTCGGATTTCACCTGCAATCGCGTTGGATACTCCACGCTGGATTTCAACGACCCCGACAGCCTTGGCCTTGGGGATCGAGTACTGCTCAGCGATGCTGAAAAGGCAAAGCTTGAGGAAGCAGCCGAATTCGGCAATGACAGTAGTATCGCGCCATTGATGCTGGGCATTGACCACCTTGCCACACGGGTTCTGGCAGGTGAACGCGAAGATGCGATCCTCGAATTTCTGACGATGGTGCCCTACTATTTCTGGGGCGCGTACAACATCTTTGACATGAATTCCTCGACCAATGTGAACCGCAACGCCAATGTGGACGATGACAAGAAATCCCCAGCCAAAGTGTTCACCGCAAACAACACGCCGTCTTTCGTGAATTCTTTTGCGAAGCTGCCTATGCCGACCGAAGACTTTGTGCGCAATTTCGGCCGCCGCCTGCATCATATGGCCGTTGAGATTCAGGATGGCGACCATGGCGCGGGTGAGAAGAATGTCGATTTCGTCGTCAATACACTGAAGGACAAAGGTGTGCCGTTCCTGGCGCACGTGGTCGGGGAATGCAAAGACGATCCAAACCTGAAACAGATATTCTCGAAGCATTCGCAATACACGCTGCTGATCACCGAATATATCGAACGCTGCCACCACTATGATGGGTTCTTCACCAAGGATAACGTGGCAGCCCTGACCGCAGCGGCGGGGCAGGATGAACAATACGAGCATGGTCACGTATTCGACTAAGAGCCTGAGATGAAAAAAGGGCTGCGACACATCGCAGCCCAGATCCATCAGGAGAGAGAATGTCGGGTCTTATGACGGCCCGATCATGAAACAGGTGACATTGCGCGCCTGAAGGCGACGGCAGGCCAGATCGGCCTGTTCCCGGGTCATGCCCTGAAACGTCGCCTCGAACCCTTTCGAGCTTTGGCTGACCTTGCGTAGCGTACCTTCCAGCGTGGTCATTTCCGACAACGCCGTTTTCAGCAGGATCTTCTCGGCCTCATAACGCGTGGTGTAGCGGCCCACATTCACGCCCCATATATGCCCGCCAGATGTGGACAGACGGGTCACAACCTCTTGTTCGGGTTCCGGCTGCTCAGCGGGCTCAGCTTGTGCCACGGTCAAGTTCTCAGGCCGCAAGGCTGGGCGCGTGTCCGAGCTTTCGACCGGAGGGGCTGTTGGCGCTATATCGGCCTCAGCGATTGCTGCGGCAATACCGTTCTGGATGCGATCCCGGTTCTGGTTCGCGGTTTCAACAACGGCGCTGGCGACCTGTGTGGCCACCGGGCGAACAACTGGGCGCAGGCTTGCCTTGGGCGCACCGCTGACAGCCGCCACCTGGGTCGAGCCGCCAAGACCCGTGTTGCCCGCATAAGCAGGTCGTCCGGGTTTGCGAATGGGCGCACGCGACGGGGCGCGACGGAAGCCCATATCCAACAGCTCGGCAACCTTCGCGTTCCGAGACGCGCCCGACTTGCCACCAAATACGGTTGCGATGATGCGCTCATCCTTACGCTTGGCCGAAGCAACGAGGTTGAAGCCTGCAGCGCGGGTGTATCCCGTCTTGATCCCGTCCGCACCCCGATACGCGGCAAGCAGGCGGCGGTTCGTGTTCGGAACAGTCTTGAT
The DNA here is from genome assembly GCF_056533065.1 of Ruegeria sp. H4. Taxonomy (NCBI): domain Bacteria; kingdom Pseudomonadati; phylum Pseudomonadota; class Alphaproteobacteria; order Rhodobacterales; family Roseobacteraceae; genus Ruegeria; species Ruegeria sp. H4. Next base: position 128,425 of record NZ_JBQFOC010000005.1, on the reverse strand, counting down.
CCCGGCATTGGTCGATTGGCGCGAAAACAGGTTATAGTACTGCGGATAATCATACAGCAGGTGACGCCCCAGCGTGGTCATATCGCGCGCGGTAGACAAATGCCCCGCCTCGGTCAGACCATGAGCGTTCTTGAAGGTCGTGCGGCTCATCCCCATTGCCTTTGCGGTGCGGGTCATGCGACGCGCAAACGCGGCCTCGGATCCGCTCAGCGCGATACCAATGGCAGTGGCTGCGTCATTGGCCGATTTCACAGCCGCCGCACGGATCAGATACCGAAACGCGATCGTCTGGCCCGAGCGCAACCCAAGCTTCGACGGCGGCTCGGCTGCCGCTGCCTTGGTGATACGAACCGGCGTGTCCAGCGTGATCTCGCCATTCCGGACCGCTTCAAACGCTATATACAGCGTCATCATTTTGGTCAGTGACGCCGGATGCAGCCGAGTATCGGCGTTGCGCGAATGAAGGACCTCTCCGGTCCGGGCATCAATCACCATGGCCGCATACGGCGCGGCGAAAGATTTAAACGGCGCAAAAGAAAGCACCATCATCAATACAATGAGAAATAAGCCCATTCGGGCCGGAACTGTCCGCCGAACCTGCACGATCTTTGCCTCTGTCTGCCTCGCGCCGCCGGGTTTTCCCGGTCAGCTAGATTTTATTCTGCTTAGCGGCAAGGCTAACACAGAGGCCTTTTGAAATAAACCGAAAGCTGTGGTTTTTGCGGTTTCGTTGCGGTGTAAAAAGAGCGCTATATCTAGCTGTGCGATGCGTCCTGAACACTAGATCAGGGGCATCTCAGGGAACGCCGCAATCCACTCGCGGATTTTTCTTTGACTGAGGCGTAACAGCAACATCAAGAGATCGCGCTAAGCAAATCACTCAGACCGCCTAAATCACGCAGTTCTCGGAATCTCTTGGCGTCGACGGGGGCATCCGCATGCTCGACCTCCCAAACCAGACCATGCGGCACGTAAACGCCCCAGCAACCAGCCTGTATCGGAGCCACCACATCGGACCGCATCGAGTTCCCGATCATCATCGCCGCAGCCGGGCCATCACCATGGGCCTCAAAGATCGCACGGTAGGTGTCCGAGGTCTTTTCCGACACGATCTCAACCGCATCGAACAGTTCACCCAGACCTGACTGGGCCAGTTTGCGCTCCTGGTCGATCAGATCGCCCTTGGTGATCAATACCACGCGATGGGCTTTTGCAGCTTCTTCGATCGCCTGCTGCGCATGCGGCAAAAGCTCGATGGGATAAGCCAGCATCTCCTGCCCGGCTTCTATCAGTTGGCGGATTACCAAGGCAGGAACGCGATCTTCGGTCACTTCAATAGCGGTTTCGATCATCGACAGAACAAAGCCTTTGATACCATAGCCATAGTGCCGGATATTGCGCTTTTCCGCCTCCAGAAGACGCTCCATTAGATGGTCATGTTCGGCATGATCGGACAAAAGCGATGTAAAATGCGCCTGCGTCAGCTGAAAGAACCGTTCGTTATGCCACAAGGTGTCGTCAGCATCGAAGCCTATGGTGGTGAGTTTTTGCGTCATCCCGAATACGCCTGCTGCCTCTTTCCTCTGACGGGAACGACGTTATATAAGCGCAGAAGTAAACCCAATCCCTGAATCGGACAGTTGCGCGCGATGCTGGAAAACCAATGGATGATGTCTGACAAGTCGGACGACGACGGTGATGCGTCCGTTCTGGTCCAGACGCGCCCAAAAACCAAGCGCCCGCCTTTGTACAAGGTGCTGCTGCTGAACGACGATTACACGCCGATGGAATTCGTCGTTCACGTGCTGGAGCGGTTCTTTGGCATGACCCATGCGCAAGCGTTCGAGATCATGTTGACCGTGCACAAGAAAGGCGTGGCTGTCGTGGGTGTGTTCAGCCATGAGATCGCCGAAACCAAGGTGGGCCAGGTCATGGATTTTGCCCGCAGGCACCAGCACCCTTTGCAATGCACTATGGAACGAGAAGAGTAAGCCCCGCGCTGCTGTTCAACATATTCGGCCATGTCACCTCGCCTAAACCTTGCCCTGCAAAGCGGTTTGACGCTGTCACAGCCGCTGACCGTATTTGGCCCGACGCCAGATGATGATTTGTCGGATCTGCCTCGTGAATCGCAGATCGTGCAGCCCTTCAAACCGTTTCATGATCATTTTGCAGCACTTGGTTTCACAGCCGCGCCCAAGGCCAACAGGCCCTGTCAGGATGCAATTGTTCACCTGCCCCGTGCCAAGGCACTGGCGCGTGCATTGGTCCATTGCGCCTGCACGCAAGCCACAGGCGTGGTTGTTGTTGATGGTACAAAGACCAACGGTATAGACAGCCTGTTGAAGGACATACGCAAACGCGTGGCCGTTGACGGCCCTCTGTCCAAAGCGCATGGCAAGATATTCTGGTTTCAGTCTGATCCCGCAGCGTTTGCGGATTGGGCCGCGCCGGACACTCAGAGTGTCGATGGATATCAAACTGCGCCCGGCGTGTTCTCGGCAGATGGTATTGACCCCGCCTCGACACTGTTGATGCAAAGCCTGCCTGCCAAACTGGGACCGCGCGTCGCGGACCTTGGCGCCGGATGGGGGTATCTTTCCGCCGAGCTTTTGAAACGCGACAAGATCAAAACACTGGACCTTGTCGAAGCGGATCACACCGCGCTGAACTGCGCACGGGTCAATGTGAAAGATGAACGGGCCGCGTTCCACTGGGCCGATGCGGTCACATGGGTGGCCTCCGATCCAAGGGACACGATCATCATGAACCCGCCGTTTCATACGTCGCGCAGCGCGGACCCCGCCCTTGGTCAGGGCTTCATCGCCTCCGCTGCTCGCAACCTGACCCGCACGGGCGATCTATGGATGGTTGCCAATCGCCACCTGCCTTATGAGGCCGCATTGACCGAGCATTTCATCAATGCTGATGAAGTCGCCGGAGACAATCGGTTCAAGGTGCTCCATGCCTCTCGCCCTCGACGTTGAGGCCCGTTAACCTGCCCACCAAATCAGGAGGATTCGGATGTCCTTTTCCATAGCTGGCAAGACAGCAATCGTGACAGGCGGGGCCAACGGGATCGGGTTGGCCATCGGCCGCCATTTCGCCGATGCCGGCGCCAATGTTGTCTTTGCAGACATGGACGAAAAGCGCCTTGTCGAAGAACTGGGCGAACAGGCAGATGACAGCAATATTCGATATTTCGCGGGCGATCTGCGCGAAAAGCTGACCATTGCCAACCTGCTGTCAGCCACTTTGGACGCGTTCGATCAGGTTGACATTCTGATCAACGGCGCGCGTCAGGTGATCCCGTCAGATCCGCTGGACCCTGAGGATGATTCCGTTCGCACGCTGCTGAATCAAAACCTGATGCCCGCATTGCGGTTGAGTCAGCTGGTTGCCAAACGCATGATCAAACAATCCGAGAACGAGGGGGAAGAGAACCCGGCCGGCTCTATCATCAATCTGTCGTCCATCGCGGCCCGAAGGACACACCCAGATCTAATGGCCTATTCGGTTTCGACGGCAGCGTTGGACCAGATGACACGATCACTGGCCGTGGCGCTGGCCCCCAATCGGATTCGCGTGAATTCAATTGCCTTGGGGTCGGTGATGAGTGCCTCGTTGCAATCAACACTCAAGGAAAATCGCGATTTTCGCGACGATATCGAAAAGCACACGCCGCTGGCCCGCATCGCCGCCCCAACTGAACTGACCGAGACCGCCCAGTTCCTGGCATCCGACGCCGCTGGCTTTATCACAGGTCAGATCCTGACAATCGATGGCGGCCGGACCCTGTTGGACCCGGTTGCAGCACCGGCTCATTAACACTCATGTTCGAAACGGAAAAAACCACCGCATCCGCATGGTTCCGTCAATTGCGGGATAACATTGTCGCCGCGTTTGAGGCACTGGAAGACAGTCACGACACCGGACCGTTCTCGGATGCCGATCCAGGGCGGTTCAAGGTCAAGGAAACCAAGCGTCAATCCGACGATGGCTCTGACGCCGGTGGCGGTCTGATGTCGGTGATGCGCGGCGGGCGTGTGTTTGAGAAGGTGGGCGTCAACGTCTCAACAGTGTACGGCACTTTGGGCGCACGGGCGCAGCAGGCCATGGCCGCGCGCAAAGGCATCCCCGGCATGAAGGACGATCCGCGATTTTGGGCCTCGGGCATCAGCCTGGTCGCGCATATGCAGAACCCGCATGTCCCAGCAGTCCATATGAACACGCGTATGTTCTGGACCCCTCATGCCTGGTGGTTTGGTGGCGGGTCTGACCTGAACCCGTGCATCGAATACGATGATGACACCGCTCATTTCCACGCGACACAAAAGGCGCATCTGGACCCACATGGTGCAGACTACTACCCACGCCTGAAAGACTGGGCGGATGAATATTTCTATATCCCCCACCGCAAACGCGCCCGGGGTGTTGGCGGCATCTTCATGGATGACCATTGCACTGGGGACTGGCAGACAGATTTTGCGCTGACACAGGATATTGGCCGTGCGTTTCTGCCCGCGTTCGTGCCGCTGGTCGAAAAGCGCCGGGTTCAGCCTTTCCTGGACGCGGATAAAGACACCCAGTTGGTGCATCGCGGCCTCTATGCCGAGTACAATCTGGTCTATGATCGCGGCACGAAGTTCGGCCTTGAAACAGGACACGACCCTGACGCCGTTTTGATGAGCCTGCCGCCTATGGCGAAATGGGTCTGAGCCTCAAAAACCAAAGTCGATGAAGTTGTCGTAGCAGTAGTTCTGCGCCGATGATGCAGACATGTTCTCGCCCACGCGTTTGACAGTGATCGAGTAGCCGGGATCCGTATCCACACCCGGTGGCGGGGTCAGCGAGAACTGCACTGTTCGCACGCCCGGTTCATAGGCCCTGGAGATGTATATTCTCTGGTTATTTGGCACGCCTAAAGTGCGCAGCGCATAATCCCCGATCCCGCACCAATAGTTGACCGGAGCAGAGGAGCCGATCGCTTTGACCTCATAAGTTCCATCCTTAAGAGGCGTGATTTCCGTCCGAAACTGAGGGGCGACTTTCAATCCAAATCCTACCGCATTCGCCAATGTCGGGGCCAGAAGGGTCGCGCCCAGCGCGCAAATCCTGAAAAATGTCATAACCAACTGCTCCAAATAGAAACTGGACCTGAGTATTAACATAGATACTCAAAGGCCCGAGTAAAGCTGACCAACAGCGATGTGACCCTTTGTGTGATGCCGCTTGGGCCGCGTCACAAGATACGTCCCCCGACATCCTGCGGCGCCAAGGCCACGGTTTTGATCACCGCATAACAGGTCGCCCCGGCCTGTAATCCCAATGCGTTGACCGAGCGTCGTGTCACCCGCGCCAGAACAACTCCGGCAGGTGTTTTAACCGAGACAATCGCGCCCGGGCCATCGCCTGACCGGATCGTTTCAACCTGTCCACTGAGCACATTCAAAGCCGACAGCCCCTGTGGTGGCTGGCTTGACAGAATGACCTCCTGCGCCGGGATACGGATGCGCAAGCTCTCACCCACCTGATGTGCGACGCGGGGCAGAAACAGGCGCTCCCCGCCGGCATCCAGCTCGGTCAACCCATCCGAGTGATGTTCTTTGACCCGCACCTGCAAGACCGCACCTATTGCGCGCACGCCAGCAGGTGCAACTGACGGATCAGACAGGACATCGGAGGCCGGACCCTGGCCAGCAACTTTACCATCCTGCAAAGCCACAACGGATGTCGCAAGCCGCGCCACTTCAGCGGCCGAATGGGTGACATACAAGATTGGAACCGAAACCTCATCCCTAAGCCGCTCGAAATAGGGCAGTATCTCGGCTTTTCGGGCCTCATCCAGTGCCGCCAAGGGTTCATCTGCAAGGATCAGACGGGGGCTGGCCAGCAAAGCGCGCCCGATCGCCACACGCTGCTTTTCCCCACCCGATAACAGGGTCGGTCGGCGGCTCAGCAAATGGCCGATGCCCAGCATCTCGATGATCCGATCAGGGTTTTCTTGCTGCGCACCACGCGGCGCAAACCAGCGACCGTAGGACAGATTCTGGCGAACGGTCAGGTGTGGGAAAAGCCTCCCCTCCTGAAAGATGTAACCCAGGCGACGCTTATGGGGCGGCAGCCAGTGCTGTGCTTCGGTATCAAACAGAACCCAGTCATCCACGACCACCCGACCCACTTCGGGCCGCAACAGGCCTGCCACTGCGTTCACAACCGTAGTTTTGCCTGATCCCGAACGGCCAAACAGCACAGTTACCCCCTGCGGCGCGTCAAAGGTCAGATCAAGATCGATCCCCGGCAGATGGTGTTGCAGGCGCACGGACAGGCTCATGACCCGGCCACCCGAGCGGCAGCGCGCCGCCCCACATATTCAGATAGAAGCAAAGCCCCCATGGCGATGATGATCGAGATCACAACCAATCGGGTGGCAGCAGCTTCGCCCCCTGGCACTTGTAGGAAAGCATAAACGGCCGATGGCAACGTCTGGGTTTGTCCGGGAATATTTGACACGAACGTAATCGTCGCCCCGAACTCTCCCATCGCTTTGGCAAAGGCTAGGATCGATCCGGCGATGATCCCCGGCAGGATCATCGGCAGGGTCACAGTCGCAAACACCATCAGCCGCGATGCCCCAAGGGTCGAACCCGCCTGTTCCAGCTTTGGATCCACGGCCTCAATCGACAATCGTATGGCGCGTACCATCAGGGGAAACGCCATGATCCCAGCAGCCAGCGCGGCGCCGGTCCAACGAAAGGCAACGACAATCCCAAACTCGGCCAGAAACCGTCCTATGGGCCCCTGAATGCCAAATGTCAGCAGCAGCAAGTACCCCGTAACAACAGGCGGCAAAATAAGTGGCAGATGGACCAAACCGTTCAACACCTGACGTCCCGGAAAGCGCCATCGTGCCAACGCATAAGCCACAAATATCCCGAATGGCAAAGTAGCCAGAGTGGCCGACAATGACACGCGCAGCGACAGCCGAAGCGCTTCCAGTTCAGCCGGACCCAACCATTCCATCCCGATCACCTGTCCGGCAGGGAAAACCCCTGCCTCAGGAAAACAGTCATAGCGTCATTGGTTTGAAGAAACTCCAGAAATGAAGAAGCTTCAGGCCTTGGAACCCGCATCAAGGCTGCAGGGTAGACTATGGGTGGATGCATCTCGGCTGGTATTCTACTAACAACACTCACCCGTGGGTCCGCCATCGCGTCCGAACGATAAACAACGCCCAAAGGTGCCGCCCCGGTTGCCACAAGCGCAAGCGCAGCGCGCACATTATCCGTCTGCGCCACCTGCCCTTGAACCGCACCCCAAAGCCCTAGATTTTCCAGCGCTGACTTGCCATAGATCCCGGCAGGCACCGCGTCGACCAGCGCCATGGCCAGGTAACCACCTGCCAGCTCAGTCACGATGTCATAGTCTGAACCAATGTGTTCGACTGGTGCCCGATCTGAAGCACCAATCAGAACCAACCCGTTACTTAGCAAATCCACACGCGAAGCCGGATCAATCAGCGCTTGATCCTGCAGCAAATCCATCCAATTGGAATTTGCCGAAATGAAAATATCCGCAGGTGCACCCGCCTGAATCTGGCGGGCCAGTACGGATGAAGCTGCATAGGAGACCGTAATGCTCACACCAGTTTGTGCGTTGTAGCCAGTCGCAAGCTCATCCAGCGCCGTTTTCAGGCTGGCAGCGGCAAACACCAAAACACCATCGGCCCCGGCCCGGATCGGAGCCAGAATGAGCGTAGCCAGTACCAAAACCGCCACAACCGCACGGCGGGTCATTAAGAAAGCCATCCAAACTCCGGGCCGGGAAACGACCGTCTGGTTCTGGAATATCGGAGGCAATGGGTCACCCGCAAGCATGTTTCCCACGATCAAGTGGTGTTTGTGATATCTGCCATACCTCGCTTGAGAATGCGGGCGCCTGTCTGCGCTCCGGCCTCTGACCCGTTGACAGTACAGACGGTTTCACAGATCAGAGTAAAACAATCCGATAAAATCCACTGAACCCTCTTGCACCCGCCCACAGGCTTGGCTAAATGCAGCGCTACGGGTGATTAGCTCAGTTGGTAGAGCGCTTCGTTTACACCGAAGATGTCGGGAGTTCGAGTCTCTCATCACCCACCATCGCAACACTTTAGTGCTAAGTGCGCCTCTTTGAATGAGGGCGTTTCGTCCGAGAGTCTCAGTCGCCCTCCGCGCGGATATCACTGACCCTCCGACCCGCGATTCCCCAATTTTCCAGTGGCACCTCGTCAATCACAACGAATGTCGTTGCGGGGTTTTTGTTGAGCACTTTGTGCAACAGGTCGGTCACACCAGAAATCAACTGCGCCTTTTCTTCGGGTGACGGACCTGTACCTTCAGGTCCGCCCTCTTGTGTTACCTTGATGTTTACGTAAGGCATCGTCCTAGTCCTTTCTCTCAACAAATGAGAAGACCTTGGTCAGCACGCGCCAACCGTCCTTTGAATTGATCACTGTCAGTAAATCCTGATAGCTGCGCCCCATCATGGTCATGCGCGCCTCGACGATGCCGATCCGGTCGCCTTTGAGAGTGATCCGTTCGATAACTTCCCTACGCGGATCGCCACGCGAGGCGGGCGGCGTGCGGACGTCGATCCGGTCCATATAGGCCTCTAACCCCATCACTTCGTAGGTGCCGAGGGTGCCGTTCACGTAGACCAGATCCTGATGGAACACCGTGCGCAGCGTATCGCTGTTCGAATAATAGAGCCCGTCAAAGTAACGCTCCATCACGTTCTGGATTTCATGGTAATTGTGAAGCTGCATCACGCTAGTCCTTCTGCGGCAAAGGCCGCTTTGACCGACGCACGACCGGCAATTCGATCTACATAAGCAGCGACATTGGGCCAGGCCAACAGGTCAATGGCCTTGAAGTTGGCCCAATACATCAAAACGAACGTATAGGCATCCGCAACCGAGAATGTCCCGGCGACCAGATAAGACCGCCCGTCAGACAAGACTTTCTCCAGATAGTCGAGTTTCGAGCGAACCTTCGCCTTTGCCGCCTCCTTTGTCGCATCTGTTGAGCTATCGGAAAAGAGCGGCCCCCAGGCCTTATGCAACTCGGCCGCAGCGTAGTTCAGGAATTGTTGCAACCGCGCACGTTCGACGCTTCCAAGCGGCGGAGAATAGGCTTGATCGGGATGGGTGTCAGCAATGTGCTGAAGAATTGCAACGCCTTCGCTCAAATATACGCCATCCTCAACTTCAAGCGTCGGCACATAGCCGTTCTCATTGATTTCCTTATAATTTCTTCCGCTTTCCGTTTGCCCCTTGGCGGTGTCAACAGCCTCGATCTCAAATGTCTCACCAACCTCATTCAGCATGATATGGCTGGCCAAAGAACAGGCTCCGGCTTTGTAGTACAGTTTCATCTCAACCTCCTTTTCATGAGTGCAGGCCAGAGATAGCAATCAAGTAAAGCGATTGATAATATCGTGTTTTCATCATAATGATCTCATATTCAGATGATTTGTGATGCGATATGACCTTAGACCAACTCATCGCTTTGGACGCAATTGTTGCCACTGGAACCTTTCGGGCGGCCTCTGAGCGTTTGAACAAAGCGCAATCTGCCGTCAGCCATCAAATCCGAAAGCTGGAGGCTGAACTGAAGTTTGATCTGTTCACACGCGAGACCTACCGGCCTAGTCTGACACCCGAGGGTCAGGTTTACTTTCGCGAAGCGACGCGTGTGCTGGAACAAGTGCACAGGCTGCAAGCCGTCGCGGCTGGGTTGCGCAGTGAACAAGAGCCCTCGATATCGATTGCGGTAACGGCCACAACCTCGCTGGACCCGGTCCTGAGCCTGCTGGGCACTATCCGAGAGAGACATCCGGGGACCAACATCCATGTGGCGTCGGAAATGATGGGCGGACCTTTGGCGCGTCTGATGGATGGCAGCGCAGATATGATCATCGCGGGTCTTGAGGGCGTTCCAATTGACGATGTCGAAACGCTCCCCTTCGGAACCATCACGATACGACCCGTCGCAAGCCCAGACTTCCCGGCCGCACAACGCCGCGGCATCCGATCGAGGCGGGAGATGCAGGCTTATACGCAAGTTATCGTTTCAGGCACCGGCGGGCAGGATTTCGATCAAAGTCGCGATGTTCTATCAGGTGGACATCGTTGGACGGTCTCTGATTTCGAAGCGAAGAAAACCATTCTCAAAGCCGGGCTGGGCTGGGGTGGCCTGCCCGAACACATGATGAAGGATGAGCTGAGGACCGGAGCCCTGATTCCGCTGCGCGTTGATGGTTACCCCACACGCCACACCGAGATTTTCGCGATCCGGCGCAGGGACAATCCGATGGGAAAAGTCATGTCCGACATCTGGGCAGAGCTTGAGACGGCCCATTGATAGATGGACCTTCCTTAAGAACACCAAAACCGCGTTTTGGTTAACCTGCGGCTTCCAATTGCTTCAACCGGGGCATTAAATCCAATAGCTCTTTGGTGTAGGGATGCTTGGGCGCCGAAAACAGCGCGTCTGTGTTCTGCACCTCGACCAGTTTCCCCTGACGCATCACGCCCACCCGATCACACATCTGGCGCACAACCGGCAGGTCGTGACTGATGAACAGCATGGTCAGCCCCAGATGATCCTGAAGGTCTTTGAGGATGTTCAGGATTTGCGCCTGGATCGACACATCCAGAGCGCTGGTCGGTTCATCGCAAATCAGGAATCGGGGCTGCGTGGCCAGTGCACGGGCAATACAGATGCGTTGACGCTGCCCGCCTGAGAATTCGTGCGGGTATTTGCGCCAGGCGTCTTTGGCCAACCCGACCCAGTCCAGAAGTTCCCTGACACGCGGTTCAACCTGGGATTTGGGAAGGATGCGATGGTGCAGGATCGGTTCTGCAACAAGGTCGCCAACCTTCATCCTCGGGTTCAGGCTTGAGAACGGGTCCTGAAAGATCATCTGGATTTGCCGGCGATAGGCTTGCAAGGCCTCGCCCCCCATTGCCGTTACGTCCTCACCGTCAAAGATCACACGACCACTATCAACCGGATAGAGCGTGCCGATCATCCGCGCGACGGTGGACTTGCCTGATCCACTTTCACCAACAAGGCCGAAAACTTCACCGTCGCGAATGTCGAAGCTGACCTGATCGACGGCGGTAAAGTACTTGCGTTGCGATGGCAGTAGACCGCCCTTTTGAAGGAAGGTCTTGGTGATGTTCTCTACCTCTAGCAGCTTGCCGGATTTTGACAAATCGGTCTTGTCCCAGTGGGCTGCCAGATCATCGATTTTGAAGGTTCTTTCCCGTTCGCCATAGCTGACCACCGGGAACCGTTCGACCTTGGTATGCGGGCGGGGCACGGCGGCGATCAGGGATTTGGTATAGTCATGCGTGGGTGCGCCGAGGATCTGATCGGTGGTGCCACTTTCGACCACATGGCCGGAATACATCACCGTCACTGTGTCTGTGGTATCGGCAATGACACCCATGTCATGCGTCACAAGAATCACGCCGACCTGACGTTCCTTGGCCAGTTCCTTGATCAGATCCAGTACCTGCGCTTGGACGGATACGTCCAAGGCTGTGGTGGGTTCATCCGCGATCAACACGCTGGGTTCCGTGCACAGCGCCAAGGCGATCACCACGCGCTGACGCATCCCGCCGGAAAATTGATGCGGGTACTGGTTGAACCGGTCCGCGGGGTCCGGGATGGACACGCGATCCAGCAAAGCAATCGCACGTTTCTTGGCCTCAGATGCGGACAAGCCAAGATGAAGCTGGATCGTCTCGACCAATTGCTCACCCACTGTGAACAGCGGGTTCAGCGAGGTCAGCGGATCCTGAAAGATCATCCCGATCTCTTTGCCCCGGATCCCGCGTTTGTCCTCGGCGTCCAGTTCGTCGATACGCCGACCGTTCAGCCAGACCTCACCCTCGGACACATGGGCCGGTGGGTCCAACAGACCGATCACGGCGTTTCCGGTCATCGATTTGCCCGCTCCACTTTCGCCCACGACCCCCCGGATTTCACCAGGATGCAGGTCGTAGGTCACATGCTCCACCGGTTTGAAAATGCCGTGGCGGGTTGGGATTTCCACCGTCAGATTACGGATCGAGAGAACGGGTTCGGTCATTTCAGCCTCGGGTTCAAAGCATCGCGCAGCCAGTCGCCCAGCAGGTTTACACTCAGGGCCAGCGCCAGAAGGGTGCATGCTGGGAAGAACAGAATCCACCACTCACCCGAGAACAGGAACCCCTGCCCGATGCGGATCAGCGTGCCCAGTGACGGCTGTGTGGGCGGTGCACCGACACCCAGAAAGCTAAGCGTCGCCTCGGCAATGATCGCCAGTGCAAGTGAAATCGTTGCAATAACCAGCACGGGTGACAGCACATTCGGCAGGATATGGCGCAACATGATCGTCAACGGATTTTGCCCAATGATCCGCGCAGCCGCCACGTAGTCTTTGTTCTTCTCGACCAGCGTAGCACCGCGAACGACCCTTGCGAACTGCACCCAATCAGACAGGCCAATCGCCAGGATCAACACCCAGATCGCCATCTGATCACGATACTCAACAGGCGTAACTCCCTTTGCGATACCGAAGATCAGCATGGCCAGAAGGATCGAAGGGAAGGTCAGTTGCACATCTGCTGTACGCATGATGATGGTTTCGGTCCAACCGCCGAAATACCCCGACAGCAGACCAAGAATGATCCCCAGAACCATGGCAAACAAAACAGCTGCGACACCGACAAACAAGGAAATGCGCATCCCGTAGAGGATGGTCGAAAACACATCCCGACCCTGATCGTCGGTGCCCATCACAAAGCTTTCGCCGGTAAAGGCATTTGGCTCCATTGGTGGGGTGAAGCCGTTCATCAGGTTCAGGCTGGATGGATCGAACGGGTTCGTCGGCGCAATCAGCGGTGCGAAGATCGTTACAAGGATCAACAACGAGGCAACAGCAGCCGAGACCATGGCCACCGGAGATCGACGAAAAGCGTAGAACTGATCGCTGTCCAGAATACGTTGCAGGCGGCTCATGCGCTGACCCTCAGGCGTGGGTCGATGAACGCATAAAGGATGTCGACCGCAAGGTTAATCGTGACGAAGATGACCGAAATCATCATCAGATAGGCTGCCATAACGGGGATATCCACAAACTGGATTGCGTTGATAAACAGCAGGCCAAGGCCCGGCCACTGGAACACCGTCTCCGTGATGATGGCAAAGGCGATAATGGCCCCTAATTGCAGGCCGATGATGGTTATCACGGGCACCATGGTGTTTTTTAGGGCGTGGCGAAAGTTGATGGTCCGATCACTCAGGCCGCGCGCGCGAGCGAAGCGGATATAGTCCTGCCGCAGCACTTCCAGCATCTCAGACCGGACCAACCGCATGATCAGGGTCATTTGATACAGGCCCAACGTGATGGCGGGCAGGATCAGCGCTTTTAACCCGCTGCTGGTTAGCAGCCCAGTGTTCCACCAACCAAGATCCACAACCTCACCGCGCCCAAAACTGGGCAGCCAGCCCAATTCAACCGAGAAGACATAGATCAACAGAATGCCGATCAGGAAAGTGGGCAGCGAAACCCCGATCAGCGAGGCCGACATGATGAAGTTTGCTGCGAACCCATCTCGTCGGATCGCAGTGAAGACGCCCAATGCGATGCCCAGGGCAATCGCAAGCATAGCTGAGACCAGAGCCAGTTCCAGTGTCGCCGGCGCGCGTTCGGCCAGAATCTCTGCGACGGGCCGACCCTGACGGAAACTAACGCCGAAATTGCCCTGCACCGCCTCGCGCAGGAACTTCACATATTGCACCGGGAAGGGTTGATCGAGGCCCAACTGGCTGCGCAACCGTTCCACGTCTTCCATGGTCCGCTCCTGCCCCAGCATGTTGTCGATCGGGTCGCCGACAAAACGGAACATGGAAAAGGCAACGAGGCCCACGACGAAAAGAACCAGCGCCGACTGGGCTACGCGCCTGATAATGTATGACAGCATTTAGTTGACCGTGACCCAACGCAGAAGGAAGAAATTGTCGGGCCGTTGCGTCAACTCGATATTGCTACGAGCACCCCAGACCAGAGGCTGGACATAGAGGGGGACATAGGCGACCTCGTCCTGAAGGATGGCTGTGACCTCATCCAACATGGCTTGGCGCGTTGGCTCGTCAATCTCGGACTGGATCATCGGCAGCAACTCATCCACACGCGCGTTGGAATATCCGCCGAAGTTCCAAGACCCTAGCTTCTTTTCCTCATTGGGGGTTGAGGCCAGAAAACGCACAGGGTGTTCAGCATCAAACGTGCCCGGGGACCAGCCCAGCAGATACATGTCAAAGTTGTCGGCCCGTAGTTCTGGCCAGTAGTTCTGAACAGGCATCGCATCCAGTGTCACACTCAACCCTGCCTGTGTCAGCATGGCTGTGATCGCCTGACATACAGACTCGTCATTGAGGTAGCGATTGTTGGAGCATTTGAAGCTGACTTCCGCTCCATCGGCCCCAGCTTCGGCCAGCAGCGCCTTTGCGCCTTCGAGATCATAGCCATAAGGGTCCGCGTTCGCTGCCGAATACCCGCGCATTGCAGGGCTGACCAGCTGGCTAGCGACTTCGGCGTTGCCGCGCATGATGGTTTGAAGGATGGCCGGTACATTGACCGCTTTTGCAACCGCCTCGCGGACACGCGGATCGAGGAACAGATCAGAGCCGCCCTGCCCGACCTCGCTCGCGCCTTCTTTCTGGTCGAAGCCCAGCATGATGACACGCGCCTCGATGCCTTGGATGACCTTTACATCCGGGTTGTTCTGCAATCGCGCAACATCCTGAATCGGTACCGGATTGATGAAATCAACATCGCCCGACAACAACGCTGCTAACGCGGTCGCAGGGTTTTGGATCGGCACCAGTTCAGCCTGGGTCAGGTTGTGCTCTGCATCGCCCCACCAGCCATCATACGGTTCCAGCACAGTGCGCAAACCTGGTTCTCGTGCGGTGATTTGAAAGGCGCCAGTCCCGTTTGCGTTCAGTGTCGCATAGTTACCGGCCTCTTTGTCGGGCAGGACGGTATCATTCGCCTCGGCCCAGCCGCTATCCATGATCATCCAGTTGGCGATGCTATCGGGGAAGATCGGGTTTGGCGCATTGGTCATCACGTCGACGGTGTAGTCATCGACTTTCAGGACCTCGGCGACGGGGGCGAACCAGCTGCGAGTGTCTGAACTTTCGTCGGACGCGCGCTGATAGGAAAAGATCACGTCATCGGCGTTGAATTCGGACCCATCATGAAACGTCACGCCCTCGCGCAGCTTAAACCGCCAGCCTGCGCCACCCTCAATCGGCTCCCAACTGGTTGCAAGCGCCGGTTCGATGGTCATGTCCTTACCGCGCCGCACCAGCCCTTCATAGACGTTGTTCAGAAACCCGAGAACCGGGGCGGAGTTGACCGCATGCGGATCCATGGTTTGCGGATCGGTGGTGACGGCAAAGGTGAACTCTTCGGCCGCAACAGGCATGGCAAGCGCGCCCAGCAGCACGGCAGTGGTTAGACGTTTCATGATAGCTCCCACTTCAAAAGCGGCCGGGCTCTGCAGAACAGAACCCGGCAACAAGGCTTTAGTTCAGGCCAAAATGTTTGACCATGGGTTGATCTTCCGGATCAACCTCGATGCCGAGATTTTCGGCCATACCCCAGTTCAGCACCTGATGGTGGATCGGGATATACAGCTGTTCGTCCTGCACCACCCGCCAAATATCGGCGATGTCCTGATTGCGTGCATCCAGGTCGGTGTTCGAGGCCAGTGACTTGATCTTTGCGTCCAGATCATCACTGTCGAAACCAGTGCCATTCCAGGTGCCGATATCGCTTTCACGACCGTGGACCAAGAAGTTGAAGATGTATTCCGAATCGTAGGTCGGCACACCCCATCCCAGCATGTAGAAATCGGTCTTGCCGTCGGTGATCAGCGGGAAGTGCTGCGCCTTGGGCTTGGCATCCAGGTTCACGGTGATGCCAATCTGACCCAACATTCCAACTGCGGCCTGACAGATGCCTTCGTCGTTGATGTAGCGGTCGTTGGGGCAATCGAGGCGGATCGAGAAGCCATCGGGATACCCCGCTTCGGCCAACAGAGCCTTTGCGCCTTCAACATCCGTGCTGCTTTCGGCATCCATCTCGGCCGTCCAGCCGTTCACGAAGGGCGGAGCAATCATGCCCGCAGGCTGCGACTGCCCGCGCATGACCACCTGCTTGATGGCATCCCGGTTGATCGCCTTTGACATCGCCTGTCGCACACGCACATCGGCCAAGGGGTTCTTGCCGTCCACATTGTCGGCTTCGATATCGTCCGCGCCTTGGTTCATCCCGAAGAAGATAACCCGGTTCTGCGGCGCCTGTTTGACAACCAGACCGTCTGCAGAATTGACCCGATCAAGGTCCTGTACTGGCATATCCTGAAGGAAGTTCACCTCACCCGACAGCATCGCTGCGACTCGGGTCGCGTCGTTCTGGATTGGTGTGTAGATGATTTCGCTGATCGCCATCGGGAACTGATCGCGGCCCCAATAGTCTTCGTTGCGCTCCATCACGGTTTTCACGTCTGGTTCACGGCTCACCAACTTGTAAGGCCCCGTGCCATTCACATTGGTGGTGGCAAAGGTGATCTCACCCCCTTCGAAATCCTGAACCGCAACCGCATTGTTTGCCTCGGTCCAACCTTTGTCCATGATGAACAGGTCAGTGAGGTTTGCGGGCAGGATCGGGTTCGGGCCATCGGTCACGATCTCAACCGTGTGATCGTCCACGGCACGCACTTCGACGATCGAGTTGATCAACTCTTTCATGTCCGAGTTCGGCTGCTTCGCCCGGTTGATGCTGAACACCACATCCTCGGCAGTAAAATCAGCGCCATCGTGGAACTTCACACCCTGACGCAGATTGAATACCCAGACATTCGGGTCATCAGCGCTGGGTGCCCAGTCCGTGGCCAACGCAGCTTCGAACGCGCCCGTGGTGTCACGAATGATCAGCGGCTCGTACATCTGATGGCGCACGGTATGCGTGGGCCCTTCATTTTGCGAATGAGGATCAAGCGTCAGCGCATCCCCGGAGCGCGCCCAGCGCAAAGTCTCAGCCTGAACCAGCGTTGTTGAGGCCATCAACATCGCCAGCGCGAACATTGGTTTCTTCATTATTTTCTCCCTTATCTGCAGCGGGTTA
Organism: Ruegeria sp. H4; assembly: GCF_056533065.1. Taxonomy (NCBI): domain Bacteria; kingdom Pseudomonadati; phylum Pseudomonadota; class Alphaproteobacteria; order Rhodobacterales; family Roseobacteraceae; genus Ruegeria; species Ruegeria sp. H4. The sequence continues at coordinate 111,193 of NZ_JBQFOC010000005.1, read as the reverse complement.
GCTGCATTGAATTCGCGATACTAAGTCGCAAATTTCTGTTAACGCTAAAATCGAGGATAGCATACCAACTGCGTCGGCATGTCAATCGGTCAACGGCACAGAAAATCGGAGAATGAAGAATTTAGAACGTCGCCAAGCAGAGTTACAAACAAAACCAATGTCGACATCCAAACGCTGGGCAACTCCTGAGACTGCTCTCAAAGACACAAGTATCACCTTGGTCGCGCTAAAACACAGTCGATCTAAAGTCTTTCGATATTTACAAATTAATATATTCATTTTAATGATTGTATATGAGAGAAATCCAACTTTCCCGGCGTATTTTTTTACGTAATGCTACCTGCCTTGCAGCACTCGGAGCTCAATCCAAGGTGGTACTGGCGGAATTGCAAATCGGCTCATCTGGCAGGTTGCAAACGTTATCTGATGGATATCTGACCATACCGCCAGAAATGGTCTTTGGATCGATGCCACAGGATGAGCTGACGCCGTTTCTGAAGCAAAAACAGATAGACGCGACAAGGTACGAACCAGAGTGTAACGTGACGCTCTACCTAGATGGCACGAACACCGTACTCTTCGATGTCGGTGCAGGACCAGATTTTATGCCAACATCCGGCAAGCTGCTGGATGCTCTTTCCGCCGTGAATCTCACCCCCGAAGACGTTACCCATGTGGTCTTCACCCATGCGCATCCTGACCATATCTGGGGCGTTCTGGACGACTTTGACGACATGCTGTTCGCCAACGCCACGCATTACTTCGGTCGCACCGAATGGGACTATTGGTGGAACCCCGCAACGGTTGAAACGATTGGCGAAGATCGCGCCGCGTTTGCAGTCGGCGCGAAGCGGCGCATGGAAGCGATCGAGGATCAGGTCATGTTCTTCGATGACGGGCAAGAAATCCTGCCGGGTATCGCCGCGCGCGCCAGCCTTGGGCACACACCCGGACATATGGCGTTTGAAATTCGCGAAGGCAGTGACTCGGCAATGGTTGTGGGCGACGCGCTTGGCAATCCCCATGTCGCCTTTGAACGCCCGGACTGGTACAGCGGCGCGGATCAGGACCCTCAGACCGCTGCCGCCACACGCAGCCTTCTGCTGGATCAGCTTGCTGAAGAACAGATGAAAGTTATTGGGTTTCATCTGCCAGATGGTGGGATTGGCCGGGTCGAAAAGACAGGCTCGGCATATCGATTCATAGGAGAGCCGTCATGATACGATCACTTTTGACTATCTTCGCCATAGCCGCACCCGCCTGGGCCAGCGAAGACATCGCTGATAAATATCCGCAAAGCGCACTCTACTCCAAGCCAGTCGAATACATCCCCGGCGTCTATTCTGCCATTGGCGCAACCGCGCCACCGACCTACGAAAACGCAGGCCACAACAACAACCTCAGCTTCATCGTCACCACAGAAGGCGTGGTTGTTGTAAACGGCGGAGCGGCCTATGTGCTGGCGCAAGCCCTGCACAAGGAAATTCAGGCGATCACGGATCAACCGGTCAAGCTTGTCTTCAACGAGAATGGTCAGGGGCACGCGATGCTCGGCAACGCCTACTGGTCGGAACTTGGCATTCCAATCGTGGCGCATTCGGATGCAGCCGCGGAATTTGAGGAATATGGCCCCCAGATTCTGGAGGGCATGCAGCGATACAATCGCGACAAGGCAGAAGGAACCTTTTTGGCTGGTCCGACCGAGACATTCGATGACGAATATGTGGTTGAGATGGGCGATTTTCGGATTGAGGCCAAATACCTCGGACCTGCCCACAGCCCCGGCGATATCTCAATCTGGTTGCCAAATCAAAGCCTTGTCATCGCCGGAGATATGGCATTTCACGAACGTATGCTGCCGATCTTTCAGGAGACCTATACAGCGGATTGGCTGGAAACCTGGGACAACGCGTTCGAGCCTTTGGGCGCTACGTATGTGATACCCGGTCACGGCCATCCGACAAACATGGATCAGGTGCGTCGCTACACGCGCGACTATCTGATATACCTGCGTGGCAAAGTGCGGGAGCATATGGATGCAGGCGGCGATCTGGCCGAAGCCTACTATGTCGATCAATCCCCTTATGCCCATCTGGACACGTTCGAAGAACTGGCGACCAAAAATGCCGGGCGCGTTTTTGAACAGATGGAGTTTGAATAGTTCAGGATCGCTGCAGAGCGGGCAGTCGCGTTGCGAAGCGATGTGTCACAATCGCGCCGACCCACATAAAGAACACCGCAAGCCAAGCAGTCAGGGACAGGGCGGACCCTCCGGACAGCCCTGCCCCCACGGCGCAACCGCCTGCCAGCATGGCTCCAAATCCCATAAGGGCAGCGCCAAAAAGGTACCGTTCCATCGGGGTGTCGTTGCCGAACCGTTCGATCTTCCATTCTCCGGCATAAATAGCTGAAGCCGCAGCCCCGATGGCAACACCCGGAACAAGGCCGATACCAAAGGACAATGCAACGTTTCGTTTGGCGACCAAAGCCATCAAAGTATCTGTGGCCGGGCCGGTAAAGGTAATCGAAGACACGGGTACGACCTCGAAAGAGGTCTGCGCAATTGCGAAGGTCATCAACCAGCCGAGCGCGACTGCCATCCCGACGCCTGCGGCAGACACGATCCGTATAGGCGCGACACGCCGGTAGACCGCGAATGCTGTTGCCAGAGCCAAACCCAGCGTTGCGATCGCTGTGTAAGCCTTTGGCGACAATCCAAGCAACTCTGACAGATCGCGCGATGCGCCACCTGAAATCGTCCAGATGCCAAAAAACGTTTCACGAACGGGACTAAGAACACCTGTATACGCCGCCTGAGCCACCAATGTCAGGACCAGCCCGGACACCAGCGCGCGCAGATTTCCGCAGGATGCCAAAACCAACAAGCGCGATGCACAACCGCGTGCCAGTATCATACCCGCACCAAACATCGCGCCACCGAGGATGGCGCCGCTCAGGCTACCGGTCGAGGCGATTGCACGTGTCTCAGACAGGTCCAACTGGTCAAATACGACGAGCCCCTGCACCATAGTCAGAGCCGCAGTGAAGGCGATCAGCCAAACCGCCAAACGCGGACCAAACGCGCCCTCGGCGACTTCGACAGTCGAGGCGCGCAGACAGAAATGAGACTTTTGGGCCGTCGCACCAAACAGGATGCCAACAAGCACACCTGCGCATGCCAAAGCGCCTTGGTCACCCAGGAAATCAATGAGCTTTTCCATCAGCGGAAACTCTCACACCGTTGCGGTTGCGTCTTTGTCTTCGGTCAAGTTGTCATTGCGCGGCCATCGGCCTGCGCGCCAATTGGCATTGCGTCCACAACTCAGCCAATGCAGAAACCAGACGATCCACGTCCTCACTAGAATGCACGGGCGACGGCGTTATCCGTAGACGTTCCGTTCCTTTCGGGACGGTCGGGTAGTTGATGGGCTGGATGTAGATCCCGTAGTCGCGCATCAGAACATCCGAGATGAAGCGGCACTTGACCGGATCGCCGACCATGACCGGGATGATGTGACTTGGGTTCGGCGTATGCGGAATGCCCAGATCGTCCAGCCTGTCCCGAACCTCGCGCACGCACTGCTGGTGCAGATGTCGTTCCGCATTGCTTTGCTTTAGGTGCCGGACTGAAGCCGCGGCCCCTGCGGCTACGGCCGGAGGTAGTGCTGTGGTAAAGATAAACCCGCTGGCAAAAGACCGGACAAAATCGACAAGTTCGTGCGATGCCGCGATGTATCCGCCGACGACACCGAAGGCTTTGCCCAATGTCCCCTCGATGACGGTGAGCCGATCCATCAGGCCTTCGCGTTCGGCAATTCCCCCTCCGCGCGGCCCGTAAAGCCCAACAGCATGAACCTCATCCAAATAGGTCATCGCGCCATAACGATCCGCCAAATCACAAATCTCGGCAATCGGCGCGATGTCACCGTCCATAGAATAGACGCTTTCAAACGCAATCAGCTTGGGCGCATTGGCGGGCAGATCAGCAAGGTGCCGTTCAAGGTCCGCAACATCGTTATGTTTCCAAATCCGCTTCTGACAACGGCTGTGGCGGATGCCTTCGATCATCGAGGCGTGGTTTAGCTCATCCGACAAAACCGTGATGCCGGGGATGCGCGATGCCAAAGTGCCCAGCGCTGCCCAGTTCGACACATATCCGGATGTAAACAGCAAAGCCGCATCTTTATCGTGCAGATCCGCAAGTTCTTGTTCGAGCAAAACGTGCTGGTGAGTTGTCCCAGAGATGTTTCTTGTGCCCCCCGCGCCAGCACCGCTTTGGTCGATTGCGGCGTGCATGGCGGCAAGTACCTTTGGATGCTGCCCCATACCGAGATAGTCATTTGAGCACCAGACCGTGACGTTTTCGGGTCCATTCCCGGTGTAGCTGCGCGCCTTTGGAAACGCGCCGCACTGACGTTCGAGGTCTGCAAAAATCCGGTAGTTTCCGTCTTCTTGCAGCTGGTCCAATTGATCACGAAAGTACTGCTGATAGTTCATCTCAATCCCCGACGGCCTCTTCCACGATCTCGGACAACAGGGTCTGGACCTTTTGCATCGGTCCCTCGGGATAGCTTCGGTATCCCACCGTCACGCCATTGTCGTCTTCGGCCACGAAAATCCCATAGGGACAAAAGCCGATGTTCATCGGATCAGCTTCCATCACCTCGCGCGAGAGTTTTGCTGAGCAGAAAATGAAGATATCAGCAGCCGCGAATATCTGTTTGTCGCTTCCAACATCCGCACCTGTCCGATTCAGCATCTCGCCGACATGGCTTACATAATCGATGACCAGCCCCTGCCCGACTATCGCGGATTCAACGGCGAATGTGGCATCGTCGAAACTGCCGTCAAAAGGGGTGGTGATGACCTCTTGGGCCAGAGCCTGACCTGTGAGAACGGTGGAAAATACGGCCGCAGCAATAATGTGTTTCATGGTCTTTGCACTCCTCCTGAACCGCATTTTCGCAGATTGTCTGTCGGGGGCTTTGACACCGGTCAAATCCCCCGCAGCCCTTAGCTGAACATGTCCGAGGTGATACCCGCATACCAACCCAGCGATTCCTCGTAGGTTGCTTTCCTCAGATCGGCATCTTCACCGGTTTGGCTGATAAAGCCGTCCACCTTGGCAATCTTCTCTGGCGTCGCCTCATAGGTCGCGCCAACCTTCACACCATCATTGGTGTCGATCAGCGACCAGCATGTGTTCGAGAACTTGGCCGGGAACACTTTGGACCCGGTCAATGCACCGCGCACGGCATTCGCACAGACCTTCGCCTGACTGTTGGCCGAAAAACCGGATTTCGGCATGTCGCCCTGCTGGCTCGCATCGCCAAGAACATAGATATCCGGATCCGCCTTCGATGACATGTCAGCCGCATTCACCGGCGCCCAATTGCCATCGGTCACACCGGCCATTTCCGCAATACGTCCGGCCTTCATCGCCGGGATGACGTTGCAGACATCAACCTTGGTTTCTTCACCGTCGATCGTCACGGTCATTGCGTCCGGGTTCACGGAAACATTGCCACCGCCAAAGTCCTCTCCGATCCAATCGACCATACCTTCGTAGTGGTTTGCCCAGCCTTCCTGAAACAAAGCCATTTTCGAGAATTTCGGCTTGGGGTCGGCGACGATGATTTTTGCAGTTGGATTATTCTCTTTTAGAACATGGGCCACCATGGAAATACGCTCATAAGGCCCTGGTGGGCACCGGTATGGGTTTGGCGGCGCAACCATTGCATACGTCCCGCCTTCAGGCATTGCCATAACCTGTGCTTTCAAAAGCTCGGTCTGCGATCCGGCCTTGTAGGCGTGCGGCATCTTATTCTGCGCTGAAACATCCCAGCCTTCGACCGCACCATCGACAAAGTCGATACCCGGGCTCAGGATCAGCTTGTCGTAGGGAACGGACCCGCCCCCAGCCAAGGACACCGTCTTGGCATCACGATCAACACCAACGGCCCAATCATGGACCACGTTGATCCCGTAGTTCGCCGCCAGAGCACCATAGCTGTGCGCGATATCCGAAAGCTCTTGAAACCCTGCTAGATACAGATTTGAGAAAAAGCAGGTGTAGTAGGTCCGCGATGGCTCGATCAGAGTTACATCAATCTCACCTTTGCTGTCTTTGGCGATGTAGCGCGCGGCGGTTGCGCCACCCGCGCCACCACCAACAACAACGACACGGGGTTTGCCTTGCGCCAGCACCATCGGCGCCGATAGCCCAGCTGCCACAACACCTGCGGCCCCCAAGAATGTTCGTCTGTTGAATGTCATCGCGTTTCCTCCCGTATTGCGCTGTTATTCTGGATTATTGAAATAGGCCGCCAATGCCGCGATCTCGTCATTGCTCAGCCGTCCGGCAATCATCTGCATGACCGGATGAGGGCGCTGTTTGTCTTTGTAAGCATGCATCGCGACCACGAAATCTTCGTCTGGCCAGTAGACGATTGACGGGATGCCAGCGTCGCCCCCTTCGATCTGATGGCAGGTTGTACATTCGCTGCTGAGATAGGCGCCATATTCCGGGTCGCCCTGAATAGCCAGTATCGCCGGATCAACAGAATGATCCGTGCCCCTGGCCGTTGGATCCGCTTCGGGGATGTCCTGCGGATTATCAGAGAATCCGCGCAAAAAGGCGATGATGTTGGCGCGGTCCTCGGGGTCTTTCAGGCCCCGAAAACTCATCCGTGTTCCAGATGCAAATGCACGTGGATTTTCAATATAGGCCGATAGTGTATCAGCGTGCCATTCCAGGCCCGAATTTCCAGCACGCTCAAGACTCTTGGAGTAATTGAACCCGTCAAGGCCTGCCGCTTTGCGTCCAAAAACGCCATTCAGATGCGGGCCGATTTTGTTTTTGGCACCCTCACCGACCTGATGACATCCTTTGCATTTGGCAAACACCACTTTTCCGGCTTCGGCGTCGCCCAGGTCTTCGGTTGCGCTGACCGACGAGGTGGTCGCTATAGCGACCGCCGCATGGGTCAGTATAGCCGACCAGCGCATGATCAGTTTCCGAACGACTTGAGATAGACGATCACAGCCTCGATATCGTCAGGTTTTCTAAGCCCCGCAAAAGACATCCGCGTGCCTTTCATGTACTCTTTGGGTTTCGTCAGGAAGGCCGCCATTTCCTGGTCGGTCCAGACAAGCCCCTCCTCAGCAGCAGCGTTCAAGGCCTTGGAGTATTTGAACCCTTCGACTGAGGCTGCATTGGCACCGATGATCCCGTTCAATACGGGCCCTGTACTGTTTTTTGCACTTTCGCCGACCTGATGACAGGCTTTGCATTTCTTGAAGACTTTCTCGCCAGCGGCAAACACTTCTGTCGTTCCGTCCGTATCGCTGGATTCCTGAATGGTTGGCGTTGCAGCAGCTTCGTCCTCAGGCTTTGACGCCGCAGTCGGAATGAACGAAGGACCTTCTGCCGTAAACTTTGGCAATTCGTCCGCGCTGGCGTCGTTCATGACCGAGTTTGAACCACCTTCGGGCGGCGTCTCCACCAAAAAGACAGAGCGCATCGTGACGGCGGCTTCTGACTTGCAATTCTCCATGCATGGCTCTTGCCGCCACTCGGCGTACTCAGTTTCAGGACGTACATCGACGACAAAGCCGTTCATGTTGTACATTTCAAAGTCGGCGAAGTTGTCGTGGTTGAGCTCGAAGTCGTCATCCACAAGATCGTTCGAATACAAGATGTAGGCGACGATCGCATAGGTTTCATCCGCGGTCAGCGTACCTGCTTCGCCAAAGGGCATAGAGCGGGAAATATAGTCCCAAGCAGTCGACAGATGCGGCCAATAAGAGCCAACAGTTTTCACTGGATCTTCGTCGGCAAGCGTGTCGAAACCGCCGGCCAGAACAGGCCAATTGTCGGCGCCTTCGGCAAACTCTCCGTGACAGGACGCACACCGGTCTACAAACACTTCTTCTCCAGTCCAGACATCGCCTGATCCAACGGGCAAGCCACGCCCGTCGGGCAAGACGTCAACGTCCCAGGCCGCGATCTCTTGCTCAAGCGCGGGGCGCCCAAGCCCGTATGTGCCCTCGCTGCTGGGCGCAGGCGCGGTCAGGTTCATCCCGTTTGCGGCCCGCTCGGCCGCTGCGGTCTGGATTTCTTCGACCTTGGCCGCCAGTTCGGCTGCCCGGCTGGCCTCTGCTTGCGCGGTTTCCTGGGCAGTGGCTGCGTGCGCCTCAACCTGACTTATCCGGGTTTCCAAGGTTTCTATCTGCGATTGGCCGTAGTTCCGATTCGCAATAGCCACAGCCACCGCAAGCACCAACGCAGTGCCGCCGAATACGGGCAAGAAAACATGACTAAGAGACTTCGACATTCTCAGCGATCCCTTCTGCGCTCACGTACCAAGTCTGGATACAGTTGTTGTGGTAGACCGAGTTCTCTCCGCGCTTTTCGCGCAGTTGGTCTTTGGTTGGCTGCACATAACCGGTCTCATCTATCGCCCGGGCCTGCAACAACATCGGCGCTCCGTCCCAGTTCGTATCCAGATAGAAACGCGTCAAAGCCTTGCTGTCGCCCTGCTTGCCAAGACGCGCCGTCTCCCACGTGATCCCACCGTCCTTGGACACATCGACCCGCGTGATCTGACCATGGCCTGACCAGGCAAGCCCGGAAATGACCAAGGGTCCCGGTCCGTGTTTGATCGGCATTTGCGGACTGGGTGAGGTGATGACGGATTTTGCATCCATCACCCACGTCCATTTCTGGGCTGTGCCATCTTCGTAGACGTCGGTGTATTTTGATGTTTCTTCGCGGCTTTCGACCGCCATATCGACAACCTCAATGCGGCGCAGCCATTTGACCCACATGTTGCCTTCCCAGCCAGGAACAACCAGTCGCACGGGATATCCATGCTCCATGCGCAGCGCTTCACCATTTGCCTTGAAAGCTACCAGCACGTCATCCAGTGCTTTTTCCATCGGGATGGAGCGGCCATTGGATGACGCGTCTGCGCCTTCAACATAGACCCATTTGTCTGGTGAGATATCAGCGCCTGCTTCCTGCAGTAGCGTGCGCAACGGAACACCGGTGTATTCCATGTTGTGAATCATGCCGTGGGTAAATTGAACGCCGTTGAGTTGCGCACCCGCCCACTCCATACCTGTGTTCGCCGCGCATTCGCAGAAATACACATGGTTTTCGCGCGGGAACCGCTCGATATCGTCGTAGGTAAAGACCAGCGGGCGGTCGACCAGCCCGTTGATCATCAGGCGATAGTCTTCCTTACGCAGCTCGATCGCGCCCGAGTGGTGGCGTTCAAAGGCGCAGCCTTGCGGCGTGATCGTGCCTTCAAGCGCATGGATCGGAGTGAAGTTGATCGACGAAATAGGAGAGGCGGTCAGCCATTCCACGTTGCGCCGAACGACATGGGATTCGAAGCTGATCGGCATGCCATAAGGTGACTCATCGACACCGGCGCCTGTGTAAGACGCCCAATCCTGAAGCTCTGTTATCAGTGGGTCGGGCGTGTCTGCCGCTGCCGCACCCGCAACTGACCCAGCCGCAACCGCAGCACTGCCTTTCAGGAAGGCCCGGCGGGACGGTTTGAACGCGTCATCCATATCTCTTAGGTCTCCATTGGTTTCTTAAGCGCCGACAACATCGACGCTGGTGTTCTCTTGCACCGTGACGGTGCCAAGGTTGCGAATGTGGTTTTCGACGACATCCCAGATCGGCGGACCCTCGGTGCCTTCGTTGACACTGGCCCAACCAGCCACGACGTAGGTTTTCGACGGATCAATCGCTTCACCCGTTTTGAGCAAAGTCATTTCGCTGATCCGTTGCCCTTGTGGCTTGTTCACATCGATGCGGTAGCCAAGCCCACCGACGCGGACCATATCGCCGCCCTGCTGATAATAAGGGTCGGGGTTGAACAGGTTGTCACCGACATCCTCGAGGATCACATGGATGAATTCGCCTGTCATTTCAGTGCGATATGCGTTCGGGTAGGACATCGAGGTGACGTTCCAGATGTCTTCGCGCGTAATCTCCTGCCCCGGTAGGATCGACGGCCCCCAACGCACGCCGGGCGACATTGCGATATCAGCCTCGCGCTGCTTGATCAGGGCATCGCAGATCAGGTCATCCCAAGTGCCGTTAAAGTTGCCGCGGCGATAGAGCAACGAGTCCGTTTGGCCGATCACTTCGCGCAGCGTGTCCTCATAGGGTGCGCGCTGTTCATCGATCAGGGCAGAGATCGCAGGATCAGGAGCGATGACGTCAGAGAAGATCGGGATCAGCTTGTGCTTCAGCCCCATCATCTGCCCGTCCCTCACGTCGAGATCGACGCGGCTGACGAATTTTCCGTTCGAGCCAGACGCGATGATATGCGTTTTTCCCACGAGAACAGGTTCCGGCAGTGCATCATGAGTGTGGCCGCTGAGGATCACGTCGATCCCCTGCACCCGGCCCGCCATCTTCTTGTCGACGTCAAAGCCGTTATGGCTGAGGACAACGACAACATCGGCACCGGCGGCACGCACCTCATCGACCATGTCCTGCATGTTCTCATCCCTGATACCGAACGAGTATTCGGGGAACATCCAGCCCGGGTTCGCAATGGGCATGTAGGGAAAGGCCTGGCCGATCACGGCGACCTTTGCGCCGCCTCGGTCAAAGAACTTGTAGGGCTGGAACAGCTCAGCAGGTTCATCCCATTCGGCGTCAAAGATGTTCTGACCCAAGGCCGCAAAGGGCAAACCTTCGACAATTTCATTCACGCGGTCGCTGCCCAGCGTGAACTCCCAATGGAACGTCATCGCATCGGGTTTCAGCGCGTTCATGACATTGACCATGTCCTGACCCGCCGTCTGATAGCAGGTGTAAGACCCGTGCCAGGTGTCGCCTCCATCCAATAGAAGCGCATCGGGACGGTCAGCACGAATGGCGTTGATGACAGTTGAGACGCGGTCCAATCCACCGACCCGACCGTAGGCCTTCGCTAGCGCAGAGAAATCGTTGTAGGTCAGCGCATAGGCTGACGGGCTTCCATCTTCGATCCCGTAGGCCTTGCGGAAAGCCGCCCCGGTGACATGTGGCATCTGCCCTCGCGCATCGCCAATACCAAGGTTGATCTCGGGCTCACGGAAGTAGATCGGTTTGAGTTGCGCGTGAATGTCGGTGACATGGATCAGGCTGATGTTGCCAAAAGTCTCGAACTCCAACAGTCGATCCTGTGTCAGGCTTTGCTGTGCGGCAAGTCTGGCCCAATTGCCGAAACCGGACGCCCCATAGAGTGCCGAGGCCGCCATTGAAGCCTGCAAGAAGTCACGTCGCGAAATCATCAATCAGCTTTCCTGTGTCACATATAAATATGTGAATGTTATTTCTGCTAAAAACCCGCGCAAAGCATTGCTTGCGCGGGGCCGTTGTTACTGGCGCACAGCCGGGGTTTCGACTGAAAGCCCGTTGCCTCGGGATGCTACATACAGCTCCAAGGCGCGGAATTCGTCTGACCCTTCGGCAAAGGTTTCTGCCCGCGTGTCGCGAATGCAGCCGCGGAACCGATTATGGCGCGAAATCAGTTTGGCCTGTTTCAGGCGATAGGTCGGGAACCCGTTGATCATACCCTGGCTCAGGTGGTCGGCACGGATCATGTTGCCCCAGTTGTCTTCGTGACAATTGGCGCAGCTAAGCTCTAGCTGGCCGTAGCGGGTGTAGTACATGTCTTTGCCCTGCTCCCAATACGGGGCGGCATCGCCATCGATCGCCACATTCATTGGCATTCCGCGCGACTGCAAACCGATCAGAGCGACCATCCCCTGCATGTCTCCTCCGGACCATTTCCAAGCATCCGCTTCCATACGATCCGTGCGGCATTTGTTGATCAGGTCTTCCATGACAACCAGCTTGCCGCTTTCAGCATCAACCTTGGGCATAGACGCGTGAAGCCCTTCAAAGCTCTCTACCCCATCGTGGCAGGACGCACAGCTTTCACCAGCGGCGCCATCAACCGTCTCGAACAGGTCGATAGCCTGATCGACAAAGATCATCGCCGGATTGTCAAAGTCATCAACTTGTAGCGCTTGCGTCTCATCTGTGCGGAAGTGCCAACCCGAATAGATCGTATCCAGATTTTCCAGATGTGCTGGCGCCTCGGTCACCGAGGTCATATCCAGCTCATCATTGATCACAAGACTGTCTTCATCCGGTCCGGCCATTGCTGCCACTGGGAAAGCCAGAATTGCCGCGATCGCCGTCAATGCCTTGGTATTCATTACGTTCCTCCCTTGGTGGATCAGCGCCAGCTTCTTGGACCAGCGCTGATCTGCCTTAGTGTCGAGCCGTCAGGCGATCTCGATTGATTTTTTCTCGTCGTAAACAGAACCGTCATCATCGTACCAGGTGAAGACGAACTCACCGGCTTCGGGCACGACGGCTTCAAACTGGAAATACGGGTTGGTCGAAATCGCCGGCTCCATCGTCACATCAACCACCATTTCGCCATTAAACTCGCAGGTGAAACGGTTGATGATCGAACGCGGGATGACATTGCCTTCTTTGTCCTTGCGTTGGCCGCTTTCCATCTTGTGGCTGATCAGGGTTTTGATCGTGATGGTTTCACCAGCCGCGGCTGTCTTTGGAACCTTGACGCGGGGTTTTACACCGGATGCCATTGGGTACTCTCCTGTTCTTCAGGGCGCGTGGCGATCAGCCGCCGCAGCCGCCAATTGTCACTTTTACGGTCGCGGATGCCTTGGCGAAGCTGCCATCGGCCATCTTGGCCACGGCGATGACATCCTGTGTTCCGGCCAGACGGATGCGAGTTGATGCGGCTTGTTCAGCAGCCAACGGGCCGAAATTGAAGGTTGCAACACCCGGTTCGGGGTTCCCGGCCGCGACAATCAGAATAGACGTTGCGCCCGGTGCGCTGACTTCGATTGGCACGGTGTTTCCGTTTTCGGCGATTTCCGGTGCAGTCAAAGTGACACCGCCATCAACCATATCCGCACCACCCGTAAACGCGGCAATCGCATCTTCAGCGGCCGCATTTGCGCGGAGCGGAATCATTGTCAGGAACGCGGCGCCCAGGCCAAGGGCCAGAGTCTCGCGGCGAGAGAGTTCCATTTTCAATCTCCTTTGAATCTTCGGAAAGTCACGCAAGAAAGCGCGGTTATTGTTCTTTCAGGGTCGCGAGAAACGCGACCACATCTTCAATTTCCTGTGCCGTTAGGATCGACGTCAAAGGCGCTGTCGGCGCTTTGCCTGTATAAGCATCACCAGGACGGATATAGCCGTCATCCTTGTAGAATGCGGGCATGACTGTTCCATCGAACGTCATCTTTGCATTTGCGATCAGCCCGCGCAGCTCGGCCTCGGACCAGCGATCACCCGCCCCATCCAGCATTGGCCCAACTTCGCCATGGAATGGAATGTCCGCCAAAGCCGAGACTGCGTGACAGGCCACACAGTTTCCTTTCGATTTATCCCCTACGATGAGCGCGCCGTTTGCAACATCACCTGCAACCCCGGTCAGAGAGACCTCGACCGCACCATAGTCATCATAGGTTACGTCTTTAGGGCCTGTATCCGCTGCAAATGCGGCAACACCCGACACCGTGCAGACCAATGTTAAGAGTCTCAGCTTCATGATCCCTCCCATTTGCTACCGCGCCGATGGCGCTTTGCGACCCAAAGCTTTTGTGTACCGTAGTCGACGGGCACTGCTCTTCGCAACATTAAATTCATCTTATTGAATTTTTTTATTTGTAACGGCAGGCCCTAATCTTGCGAAACATTGTTGCGCTCCTGAATGCGCCGCGCGTGATACCGTTGAAAATCTTCACCATTCTCAAGGTCGTAGCGTTTCTCATCAACCCAGGTGAAAAGATCCAAGGTTGTTGATTTTGAGAACGCCCCCGGCATGACAGCAACCGCTGCCTGGATGGCTGTGGCGTCTTCAGAGACCTCTTCAGGCAGGAAAACAAGCGTTGGTGTGAACAGAATCCCCCATTTGCGCATCAGGGCTCTTTGCTCTTCTTCTTGCCCGTCAAAGTCGGTTGCCGTGGTGCTGCCATGCAAATCCATCTGTACGACAAAGAAGTTTTCTTCGATATACGTTGCCAGATCGGGTTGTGGGAACACCTCCTCGTGCATCTTTTTACAATAGATGCAGCCCTGCTGTTCTATGAACAAAACCAACCGCTTACCTTCGCCCGTAGCCTCTTCAAGGTCCTCACGAAGATCCTTGAACGTGTCACGCATCCACGGCGTTTTGTGCAGCCCGTCATCCCCCAGTTCGGCGGCAGAAATTGGGGCACTCATTAGAAGTAAGACCAGAATTGAAAACGCTTGTTTCATAACATCCTCCGCTATTAGCCAATGGTCGCAAGCCATGGCATATGATCCAGCATCCATTGCGCGATGTGATTGATGGAATTGGTGGCGATCAACACGCCGAACAGGATCAGCAGACACCCCATCGCCTTTTCGATTAAGGGCAAGTGCTTCCTGAACCGCGCCATCCATTGCATGAACGGGCGCACCAGAAAGGCCGCCAGAACAAACGGAGCTGTCATTCCCACCCCATAGGCGAACAAAAGCAACGCGCCCCGCCAAGCGGTCTCGGTCCCTGCTGCCGTGAACAAGATCGCGGCAAGCACGGGCCCCACGCAGGGTGTCCAGCCAAACGCGAAGGCCAAGCCAAGCACGTAGGCCCCGATCAGGCTGACATTCGAGGTTTCGCCAACATCCGCACGATACTGGCGATACAGAATCCCGATGCGAATGAGCCCAAGAAAATGCAGGCCCATCGCGATGATGATCGCCGCAGCAATCCAGCGCAGGATGTCAAAATATTCTCGAACCAATTGTCCAAAAATCGACGCCGTCGCGCCAAGCGCCATGAAGATCGTGATGATGCCTGCCGCGAACGCAATCGCCGAAAGCGTCGCCCTGCGACGTATATTGGCGGGAATCTCCGCGCCCGCCGAGATCTGCTCCATCCCGACCCCTGCCAGATAGCTGAGGTAAAACGGGACAATCGGCAAAATGCAGGGGGAAAGAAAGGACAACAGACCAGCGACGACAGCTCCTGTAAATGTGATGTCGAACATGGTCAAAACGGTCCTGTCAGGCTATCATTCACACATTCAAAATAGTAAAGATATATCGTCGCGGTCAATCGGAGCTTGAGATGCGCCACCTGTTTCTGCTGTCTTTGGCAATGACATTGCTGGTTTTCCCTGTAGCTTCACGGGCCGAAATGACCCTTTTGATGGTCGAAGAAGACGGGTGTATGTGGTGTGCCCGCTGGGATGATGAAATCGCTGAGATTTATCCCAAGACACCCGAAGGAAAAGCAGCACCACTGCGACGGCTTGATATTCGCCAAACAACCCCGGGCGATATCGCCTTGGGAAAACCTCTTTACTATACACCGACCTTTGTTCTGCTGGACAACGGTCAGGAAGTGGGCCGGATTGAAGGCTATCCGGGCGAGGACTTTTTCTGGGGGTTGCTTGGCGCTTTGATGCATGACGCAGGGATAGATATTGAGACTTCTGGATAAACAGCAACAAATCACATAAACTGATTTGAATGCATGAAGCCGAGAAAGCGGGGCAATCTTGTTGGACAAACCATCGAAACTGCCAGTGTTCACAAAGGACATGTGTGCAGACGACCTGGACAGAATGATGGAAAATGCCCAGACGGCATCAAACTTCCTGAAGGCGATTAGCCATGAGGGACGTCTGATGATCTTGTGTTACCTGTCCTCGGGCGAGAAATCCGTGACCCAGATGGAAGAGATGCTATCGGCCCGACAAGCGGCCGTGTCACAGCAACTGTCGCGCTTGCGGTTCGAAGGTCTGGTCAAAACACGGCGCGAAGGCAAAACAATCTACTACAGCCTGGCTGATGATCGATCGACGCAAATCCTGGAAGTCGTCTACGATCTTTTCTGTAGGGAGAAGTAGAGGCCACTCAAGAAACCGCCAGCTTTGGGAGGAGACTGGCCATGCTCGAGACATTGGGAGAGGCAAATACCGTTGCGCTAATAGGCCTGATGGGTGGCATCGTCTTGGGCCTTGCTGCACGTATCGGTCGTTTCTGCACATTGGGTGCAATCGAAGATTATCTGTATGCAGATGATGACCGGCGGATGCGCATGTGGGCCATCGCCATCGGTGTGGCGATCCTTGGTAGCCATGCTGCCTTGGGAATTGGATGGCTTGACCCCGTCGAAACGCGATATCTTGCACAGACATGGAATCCGATTGGTTCGATCGTAGGCGGCCTGATGTTCGGCTATGGAATGGCCATCAGCGGGAATTGCGGTTATGGCGCATTGGCACGGCTTGGTGGTGGCGATCTTCGATCATTCGTCATCGTTCTGATCATGGGCCTTTCAGCCTATATCGCCATGTCAGGCCCCCTGGCCCATCTGCGGGTTTGGATTTTTCCGGTGGAGATGAATCTCAGTGCCCCCCAGAGCCTCAGTTTTCTGGCAGAACGGCTAATTTCTATTCCTGCGTGGATATTCGGGTCAGTTGTTGGAACCATCCTGATCGTGCTTGCCCTGGCAAATGATCGCTTTCGCCGAGCCCCTATGCAGGTTTTTTGGGGCGCTGTGGTCGGGTTGGCGATTGTCTCTGGGTGGCTTGGGACAAACTGGGTCGCAACATACGGATTCGATGCTGAGAGGGTCCAAACCCACACCTTCGCCGCACCATTGGGTGATACGATACTCTACCTCATGACCGCGTCCGGGAACACATTGTCCTTTGCCGTCGGATCAGTTTCCGGCGTTCTGATCGGCGCATTTCTCGGGTCTTGGTCCAAAGGTCATTTCCGCTGGGAGGCATGCGAGGACCCACGCGAACTCAAGCGGCAAATATTGGGGGCAGCGATTATGGGCCCCGGCGCAATCATCGCGGTGGGATGCAGCGTCGGACAAGGCATATCGGCCTTCTCGTTATTGGCCTACAGTGCGCCAGTAACCTTTGCCGCAATCTTTGCAGGTGCCACGCTGGGCCTGAAACAGCTTGTTTCGGGGCTGTCCTTCATAGCCGAACGATAAGTTGGAAGCCTTCGTCGGCGCACGCTGCTTCACGCGGAATTGCAAGACATCAAACCCGGTCGTACAGAGGGTATCAGAAAGCAGAATGCAACTACATTTGTATGCAAATATGGTGCCCGGGGGCGGAATCGAACCACCGACACGAGGATTTTCAATCCACTGCTCTACCCCTGAGCTACCCGGGCACGGGAACGGCGCTTGCCGTTGGGTGGAGGCGTTCTATGACTTGCGCCAGGGACTGTCCAGAGGCTTTTTTACATTTTTTCAGTGCGGTCGCTGCCTGATCTCGCCTTGGTCCGTATCGTCCGCCTCAACGTCCTCTTCCCGCTGTGATGGCACCGCATAAGATCCGTTCAGCCATTTGGCTAAATCGATATCTGCACAGCGTTTGGAACAGAATGGGCGGAACCTTACGACCGTTTCTTCCCCGCAGATTGGACAGCTCATTTCAGCACCTCTTTCAAGGGGATACGCGCTCTTTTCCGCTGCAACTCGAAATGGCCCAAAGGAGTCCAGCCAGCCAGTGTTGTTTCCACCGAGTCATGGCGGAAAGCAGTGCGCAGGGCTTGTTCAAAACCCCGACGGTCTTTCTTGGGCATTGGGGCAAGGTCCAGCGTGATCTGCCCACCCAGACCCCGTACCCGCAACGCGCGGGCCAACTGTTTGGCGCATGCAAAGTTCGCCTTCGTGCCAGCTGCCAGCGAAGTGTCGGCGCCCGTATTGACGTCTATCGCGACCAAAGCCCGCGTCGGCTCGATGAACAGATACCCTCCGCCCGCCAGCGGTTCCTGAATGCCGCGCGCGATGTCAAGCGCATCCAGAACGCCGTGGGTCTCAAACCCTCCAGGCTCAGTGAAAACGTCCGCCGGGTCGGTCCAATCACGCCAGGCCAGCACATGGGGGCTGTCGCCTTCGCTCAGAGTTTCGGGTTCAGTGCTCGGATCATCCAAAATCTGCTCGGCCTGCGCCAGCATCGCACTGATGTCTTCGGCAATCTCTTCGGCATCCGCACCGGCACAGCAGGAGCGTAGGATCAGGCCATAGGGGCTGTCGCCCATCATGTCATGGGCGATTTCCAGTAGCTGGTCCCGCGCGTCTTCATCCCGGATACTGCGCGAAATGTTCAGGCCCGGCGCATCCGGCGTAACAATTGCATATCGGCTTTTGAATAAGACCCGGTCAGTAACCGGAAGCGCTTTGCCTTCTTCGGCATAACCCGTGACCTGAGCCAGCAGCAAAGCGCCCGGAGCCAGCCCTTTTGCCTGTCGTAGAAAAGCAGGTCCATCGGGGGTTGCCAGGAACATACCACCCTGCCCTTTGACAGGGAGATCTGCCTTGGCGCGGTAGATCGTTCCGGGTGGCGGGGCATCCCCTGCGATCAGAAAGTCATCCAGCTTACCATCCACCATCAAGGCTGCAGCTTCGCGGCCTTCGACATGGTCTAGAACAATCGTGCGACCCTTCATGGCGTCCCTCGATAAAGCGGGTATCCGATGGCTTGCAACAATCCCGATGTCTCGGCCAAGGGTAGTCCAACAATGCCAGTGAACGAGCCGGAGATCCACGGGATGAACGCGCCTGCGGGTCCTTGAATAGCATAGGCACCGGCTTTGCCTTGCCAATCTCCGGTATTAAGGTAGGCGTTCACTTCAATATCCGACAGGCGCTTGAGCCGCACCTGCGAGACCACATCGCGCTGCAAAACGCGATCCCCGCGCCTTACAGCAACCGACGTGATTACACGGTGGCGTCGACCGGACAAGGCATGTAAAAACGCTGCCGCCTCGCCAGCGTCCTCTGGCTTGCCTAGAATGCGACGACCCAGCGCGACAGTTGTATCAGCGCACAGCACGACATCATCATCACCCGCCGCAACCGCGTTGACCTTTTCCTGGGCGATGCGGTGGCAATAGGGAACAGGTAGTTCCCCCTTAAGCGGCGCTTCATCGATATTCGGAGGTCTGACCGCATCAGGCTGTACGCCAAGCTGCGCCAGCAGGTCCAGCCGCCTAGGGCTGCCCGATCCAAGGATAAACGCCATTGGTTAGAGCGTTACTTGAAGCGATAATTGATCCGACCCTTGGTCAGATCATAGGGGGTCATCTCGACCTGAACCTTGTCGCCAGCCAGAACACGGATGCGGTTCTTGCGCATCTTTCCTGCCGTATGTGCGATGATCTCATGGCCGTTTTCCAGCTCGACCCGAAACGTCGCATTAGGCAGGAGTTCCTTCACGACACCGGGAAATTCGAGCGTATCTTCCTTGGCCATGTTGTCTCCATCGTTAGGTTGCACTCGCAGAATCTGCGAGGATGTGCGCCTAAATGAGCCTATTTCGGCCTTATTTCAAGGCCAGAATCATTAAAGCGTTGAGATTGTGACCGTTTCGGCTCGAGGGTTTTGCTCGTCCCAATGCGCGCGGTTTAGGACATGCCCATCCTCGCGGACGTTGGCGATGGCGCCCAGATTGATGTCGGCGTAGGTCCAGCCGGGCTGGTTCAGAGTACCCTCGGCCAGAACGCCGGTCTGCGGAAACCCTTTGTCGGGCGGGCCGAAGATGCCGCCTGAGCCGGTGTTCATATCCACTGCTTCGGACCAGTCATTGTTACCAACCAACGAGGCCATCACCGTCACGCATTGGTTTTCCAATGCACGCGACATCGCCCCGATGCGGACCCGCCAGTACCCCGAAAGCGCCTCGGTGCAGGACGGGACCAGGATAATATCCGCTTCTTTCAGGACGCGGCCCAGCAAAGGAAACTCACTGTCATAGCAGATCAGAATGCCGATCTTGCCCAGCGCGGTATCGAACAGTTTGAGCGGTCCACCGGGGGCGATGTCCCACTCTTCGCGCTCGAACCGGGTCATGATCTGCTTGTCCTGATGATCATGCCGACCGTTTGGCGTATAAAGCACCGCGCGGTTCACGGGGCGACCTGCGTTACTCGCAACCGGGGCTGACGCGCCCAGTATATGAGTATTGTACGCCTGAGAGAGACGCTGATGCAGGGCCTGCACCTCTTGCACCCGGTCCGAGACCGCGCGAATTGATCGTTCGAGGTCAGCGGCGACGTCCGCACCATCCAACGTAGACAGCTCCATCGCGCCGTATTCTGGGAACACCAGTAACTCAGCGCCCTGCTCAGCGGCGTCCGAAACCCAACGATCCAGCTTATCCTCGTATTGCGCCCAGCTATCGAGCCATTCAAGGTTATATGCAGCAGTGGCGACTTTCATTACGAACCTCTCGCGCAAAGACACGACAAAGAACCTGAGACAGACCCATTATGGGCTTTGTTACTCATATCCTAAAGGAAACCAGATACCGGACGGTAGCGTATCATCATCCAAGGACATAAACGTGATCCAAAATCGTCTCAAAGACTTCTGATCCAAAACTGCAACGGCTTGAGCGTTTCGCCCTCTTCCCCCATATCCTTCCACGAAAACTGCGCGATTACACCCTGCAAAGGCTCATATCCTCGCGCGCGCCAGAACCCATCTAGCGGTCGGTAGTTTTCGGGTCTGAGCGGATGATCCGCTGGGCGTTGCACACCACAAAAAGCGCATTTGGCGAAGCCCAGCTCCCGGGCATGAGCTTCACGCAAATCAAAGAACTTATGCCCGACGCCCTGCCCGCGATAGTCAGACAACAGGACAGATTCCGCACAATAGAAGATCTGCGACAAGTCCAGACCCGTGCCATCGAAGGCCGCTGCGAAATCATCGGCGTGATCCATCAGCGGTGCGCCAGTCGAAGCACCAACCAGACGATCCTCATCAAACGCGCCAACAACAATGGCTTTGTCACTGTCGCGGTAGGATTGCAGATACGTCCGCTCGTACTCCAGATCGCCGTCGTACAAATACGGCCAGGCCCGAAACACCTCGATCCGCAGGCGCGCCACGTCGTCCAGAGCAGCCTCAAGCGCCGCTCCGGTCAGGGCGCGGACCGCGGTGACCTCAGCCATTCGAGACCTGCTTGGTCCAATCCGCAAGGTTGTAGAAAGTGGTGACGCGAGTGATTTTGCCGTCTTTCAGATCGAAGAACGACCCGGCCGGCAAGCGATAGGTCTGACCATGGGCATCCGGCAACCCTTCGTCGGTTTCCAGATAGGTGCCGTTGACGATGAACTCGGCTGCCGCACGGGTGCCGCCTTCGGCCTCGAACACTACGATGTCGGTCAGGTTCTCGCTATAGCAGCGGTTCATATGGGCGCAGAAAGCCGCGAATTTCTCTTTGCCGACGCGAATCTGGCCTTCGTTCACGTGATGGGCCACGTCATCGGACAAACAGGCCAGCATGCCGTCTAGATCCCCGGCGTTGAAGGCATCGAAATAGGTTTGAACGGTCTGTTTCATGGGTCACTCCGTTGGTTCGCCCCAGCGGTCTTTCAGATGCTTGATGATCTGATCGCGGGTCTGTCGGTAGTGGTGTAGCTTTGTTTCGCGCGTCTCACCCATCCCGGTAGGGTCCATTATTGGCCAATAATCGACATCCAGGTGAAAAACCCGCGTCAGATCCAGCGCTTTGCGTTGGCTTGCAGGTGATAGCGCGACGATCAGATCAAACGAGCTTAGATCGTCGCCCCACTCCTGCATCTCGTCAAAAGACCGCGAGCGATGGCGCGACAGTTCAACACCAATCTCGTGGCAGACTGAGATACAGAAACCGTCGATCTCCAGATCGTTATAGACACCGGCGGATTGCACGTATGTGCCGGTGCCGTAAAACTTCTTCATGATGCCTTCGGCCATCGGGGACCGAACCGAGTTGTGGTCGCAACAAAACAGGACCGACTGCGGCAGAGGCTTCACGCGTTACCCCCCGAAATGCAGCACGCAGATCAGCGTGAACAGGCGGCGGGCAGTGTCTGTGTCCACATCGGCCTTGCCCTCAAGTCGTTCCTGCAAAACACGGCTGCCTTCGTTATGGATGCCCCGGCGCGCCATGTCGATGGTTTCGATCTGGCTTGGTGGCAAGGTTTTCACCGCGTTGAAATAGCTTTCGCAGATCTGGAAGTAGTCTTTGACCACCTGTCGAAAGGGTCCAAGCGATAGGTGGAACTCGGCCGCTTTCTCGCTGCCTTCGGTGGCGATGTCGAAAACCAGACGTTTGTCACGGATCGATAAGTGCAGATGGTATGGTCCGTCTGGAACAGCACGATCGTCACGTGCGGGCAGGGCAAAGCTGTTGTCTTCCAGCAGATCAAAGATGGCAACCTTACGCTCCTGCTCGATCTCTGGGGTCGGCGGGGGCAGGTTACGGTCATCCAGTTCGATATGCGAAATACGGGTCATCTTTACGGTCACATTCCTTGTCGTCCGCCCAGACCTATAACAAGCGATATCGTTCGGCAATGTATCCACGCTGCGCTTTCGATACGCCTTTGCGTCACCTCATCCATTCAACCGATTCAAACGCGCGCTGACAGACAGCCCATGCGCCTCAAGGCTTTCAGACTGTGCCAGTTGCTCAGCCGCCGGGCCGATGGCACGCAGGGCTGCGGGTGTCATCTGGCTGAGCGTCGTTCGCTTGAGAAAGTCCATGACGCTCAGACCCGATGAAAACCGTGCCGAGCGTGCCGTGGGCAAAACGTGGTTCGGCCCACCGACATAGTCGCCAATGGCTTCGGGCGTGTATTGCCCCAGGAAAATCGCTCCGGCGTGGATGGTCTTTTCGCTCAGCGCCACCGGGTCTGCCACGCAAAGCTCAAGGTGTTCGGGTGCGATGCGGTTTGACAAGGTCGCAGCCTCACTCAAATCGCGCACGGTAATGACAGCCCCAAAATCCCGCCAACTGGCCCCCGCAATCTCACGCCGCTGCAAGGTTTCCAGACGTTTTTCAACCTCCTGCGCAACGGCTCGACCAAGGGCGGCATCATCTGTGATCAGGATCGACTGGGCGCTTTCGTCGTGTTCCGCTTGGCTGAGCAGGTCCAAGGCGATCCAATCCGGATCATTGTCTTTGTCAGCGATCACCAGAATCTCGGACGGCCCGGCGATCATATCGATGCCCACCTTGCCAAAGACGCGCCGTTTGGCCGCCGCAACAAATGCGTTTCCAGGCCCCGTGATCTTGTCCACAGCAGCAATAGTCTGCGTCCCATAGGCCAGCGCGGCGATGGCCTGGGCACCACCGATCCGGTAGATTTCATCCACACCGGACAATTGCGCAGCCAGCAGAACAAGTGGATTGACCTGACCGTCCGGTGTCGGCACCGCGATCGCCAACCGCCCAACACCCGCCACCTTGGCCGGAATCGCGTTCATCAGCACGGATGACGGGTAGGATGCCAGCCCACCCGGCACATAGAGGCCCGCCGCAGAGACCGCGGACCAACGCCAACCCAGCGTCGCACCGCTTTCATCCGTCCAACTTTGATCAGACGGCATCTGCCGCTCGTGATAGGCCCGGATACGAGCCGCAGCCAATTCCAGCGCGGCTCGATCTTCGGCAGAGACCTGTTCTACAGCGTCCGCGATCTTAGCCGCGCTGAACGCCAGCGTATCTGGTGTCAGGTCCAACCGGTCGAACTTGGCGGTCAGTTCAATGATCGCTGCATCACCGCGCGCTCGTACATCTTCGATGATTTCGGCCACAACCGCGTCCACGTCCGGGCTGTCTTCGCGCTTGGCAGACAGCAGAGTTTGAAAGGCGGCTTCAAACTCGGGCGATGTGGTCTCAAGGAAAACGGGCATGATCTGGCACTCCGAAACGTTCCAAGCGGACATATCGCTGGGGCCAGCAGGTCTCAACCCTTCTTGGCGTGGTGCAACGATTTGCGCATCGGGAATTGGGTCATCCCATGCCATTCTTCGGGTGCGCCGGTCTGCGCCCAACCATCGCGCAGATAAAACGCGCGCGCGGTATGCGTGGCCTCCAAGGAAGCCTGCAGGCATCCCCGATCTGCAAGCTCCTGCTCTAACCGTGCCAGCAAAGCACGCCCAATGCCGCGTCGGATGTATCCTGGATCAACATAAAGCAGCGAAACCTTCGTGCCCTGCCGAACACCACCAACAGCGGCAATCTGACCGCTCAACTCAGCCACCCAAAGCTCGGAACCGGATTGTACCCAGCCCCGAATGCTCTGCGGGTCTTTGTTGGCCGTCCAGAGCGATATAAGGCGCGGATCGTTTCCATGATCCGCCGCACACAGATGGGTAATGGACCGGATCAACAACCGGCTCATCTGAAACACGTCGAACACGGTGGCACGGCGCAGAACCGGCTTTTGGGCGGTATTCACGAACGCCTGCGATATGCCGCGCTTATTCTGGATGATGCGGAGCCTGCCCTGAGGGCGCCAGATAAGGGCGTGTCACATCCTTCAGCGTTGCATCGATCGCTTCGACCTTCAGCCGGATTGCACCATCCCCCGCCAAGGTCAGCAAGATCAGTCCGGACCCATCTTCACCGGGCTCAAAATCGACGGACAGCAGCGACAAAATCATATCTTTGTCGCTGCGATCTATGCCCTGGCTGGAGACTGACAAGACTGAATCAAAAACCAGCACAGACTGCACACGCTCAAACGGGCGGTCGCGACGGGCAGCCGCGTCCTTATCCTCCCACCGGAACCGGTTCAAAAGCAACCCAAAACGCCGTTGCGAGGGCTGCCATGTCATCTCGGTCACCGGGAACACAGCGTCTTGCGACAGGGTCGAGATGACCTGCAGATCATCTGCATCCTCGGCCCCCAGGTTCAATGGGGCCTCGCGCCCGTCTTCGAAACTTGCGTCTGTCATTCGCCCTTGATCCGTTCGATTTTGGCACCCACACCTTCCAGCTTGCGCACCACATGTTCATAGCCACGATCCAAATGGTACACCCGGCTTACCGTGGTCTCACCCTCGGCGGCAAGCCCTGCCAGGATCAGCGAAACAGAAGCGCGCAGGTCTGTCGCCATGACGGGCGCGCCCTTCAAACGCTCAACACCTGTCACAGTCGCTGTTCCGCCATGCACCTCGATCTGCGCTCCCATGCGGACCAGTTCGGGCGCATGCATAAAGCGGTTCTCGAATATACGCTCCTCCAAGACCGAGGTGCCCTCGGCCGTGCACATCAGCGCCATCATCTGGGCTTGAAGGTCGGTTGGGAAGCCCGGGAAGGGTTCGGTGACCACATCTACGGCTGTCACACGCCCGTTCTTACGCGCCACTTTCAGGCCCTTTTGGGTTTCTTCAACGCTTACACCCGCCGCGTCCAGTTTGGCCGCGAACGATTCGACCAGCGACATGCGCCCGCCCAGCAATTCAACCTCGCCACCGCAGATGGACGGGGCCAGCATATATGTGCCCAGCTCGATCCGGTCGGTCACTACCTGATGGGTCGCCCCGTGCAGCCGATCCACGCCTTGAATTTCGATGGTCGAGGTGCCCTCACCCGCGATCTGCGCGCCCATTTTGCGCAGGCAATCGACCAGATCGACAATCTCAGGCTCACGCGCGGCGTTTTTCAGAACGGTGGTGCCTTTGGCAAGTGTTGCTGCCATGACGATGTTCTCGGTCGCTCCGACCGAGGCAAAGCGCATCTCATGCACCGCGCCTTTCAAACCGCCCGGAGCCTTGGCATGCAGATACCCGTCTTTCAGTTCGATCTCGGCGCCCAGAGCCTCGAGCCCTTCGACATGCAGGTCCATCGGACGCGCGCCAATCGCACAGCCACCCGGCAGCGACACGACCGCCTGCCCAAATCGCGCCAGCAACGGCCCCAGCACCAGATTTGAGGCCCGCATCTTGCGCACGATGTCATAGTCCGCCGTCTGGCTGGTCAGATCATGGCTCGACATCGCGATCACCTGTCCGTCCTGCAGCGCGGACACCTCGGCCCCAAGCGATTGCAGCAGCGCTGTCATGGTCTTGATATCGCTGAGGCGTGGCGCGTTGGTCAAAGTCAGCGGTTCTTCGCTGAGAAGCGTCGCAGGCATCAGCGTCAGGCACGCATTCTTGGCCCCCGCAATCGGAATTTGTCCGTTCAGCGGGCCGTTGCCCGTCACCAGAATCGAATCCATCTGCTCTTATCCCTCGTCTTTGTCGGCTTTGTTTCCGGAAGCGGCCCGCGCCTTAGCCTGCGCCTTACGCCGCGCCATGTTCACCTTTAACGCAGCCTTCAGGCGTTCTTCGCGCGCATTCCCGGATTTGCCGTGATTTTTTTGTGCATTTTTCTCTGCCATGGTCTTTCTCTACAGGAGGCGAAAAAAACCGTCCAGATACCCTTGCGCCGCGTTTCGTTTGCGTCTAATCACCCGCCCACGATGCTGCTGTAGCTCAGAGGTAGAGCACTCCCTTGGTAAGGGAGAGGTCGAGAGTTCAATTCTCTCCAGCAGCACCATCAGAATCCACGATAGTTCAGAAGACTCGAAATCGGTGCATTTGACCGGTTTTGCCCTCGTTTGCTTGATAACTTACATGCGATAGTTCTCTACTCCACGTGTCTTGGTACCTGCCAAATAGCCCAATCTCACCTCTTCATGCCTTCGATAGGCAAAACGGAGGATAATTCGACACGGGTTATCCGCATACCCGCGCTAACGCCTAAAAAAGGCAACCCCTATCGCAAAGCACACAACGTCCCCAGCGACGGTAATCAGCCGGAAAACAGCCGCAGCGATCAGGGCTGAACCGGGTGTCGTAGCGCCACTTAAAATTGCGATGAACGCGGCTTCGCGAGGGCCTAAACCGCCTGGCGCACCAGGCGTCGCGTACCCAATCAGCCAAGAGACAACAGCGGCAAGCGCCGCGACACCTATTGGGACATCGTCGATTGCGCTCAGGACCCAGGCGGCGACGGAGCTCATACCCAGAAGAAATGCGATCGCAAGAAACGAAATCAAGAGCAAAGCAGAGAGTGTGAGGCTCTGCTTGACGGCAAAAAAAACCAGTACCAGGGATAGCAGAACAGCGATTGAAATCGTAAGCATAGGCCAGACAGGGCCAATGGCTTCGAACGGTAGAATGCCAAAAGGCACGAACCAAACACCAGTTACCAAGATCACCAAAGCGGCAACGGGTAAGCAAATCAGTTCCACCAAGGTTGCCATGGCCAACTGCTTGTCGCTCAGCGTCCCGCCGCGCAGCAAAACAGCGCGTCCCAAAAGGTGGACAACATTGCCGGGTACGTATCGCGCGATTTGAGAGAGAGTGAATGACCGATACGTCCGGCGGCGCGGCTCGGGTCCGAATAGTTGCACGATGCGGTGCCACATCTCGGCCAGCACAAACAGCAACGCTGAATATAGAGCAACCATCACTGCGCAGCGTATTAAGAACCCCTCGGGTGGATCGAAGCTGATCAGCGCGTCCCAATTACGTGCAATCTCGCGTCCGATGAAAATGACGGACAGCGCCAGAACCAGCAGGCCAAGCCCGCGCACCAGTCTTCGACGTAGCACCTTATCCTTGAGCAGATGCGCCACCGGCATCGGCCTATCCCGCCGGTTCGGCGCGCAGGATCGAGGTCTGATCTGGATAAGGCAAGGTCGGAACCAGCCCGCGCAACCTGGTTTCGGACAACCCGCAATCTTTGATCGATTGGCGGTAGCGCGCGCGATGAGAATTGTCGAACACGATGATCCCATCCGGTGCCAGCTTGGGGATTGCATGTTTCAAGCAGGCTGGACGCGCGCGACCATCCACGACGATCAGATCAAAAAGCCCATCTTCGTCATCTATTGCAATGGCATAGGCTGTAAAATTTGCCCGAGAACCATTGGCTTTTTCTGAAAGATACAGAGCGTCAGCGGGCGCATCACTACTTGCCTCAACCAGTTTGACCTCGGTGGTGCACAAGCCCTCGATCATAGGCAGTTTGGCAGTGACGGCCTTGTACCAAGGCGCGTCATGTTCAACGCTGATCACGGATGTCGCGCGACGGGCCAGCCAAACTGTACTGGCGCCCGATCCATATTCTAAAACGCGAACCGGACGGGAAGCCAGGAATGCGTCCACCTGCTCGATAGCGTCGTAGGTCCACCATGGCACGTCGAGGTTGACCATCGCATCAATATCGTAGATTGCGAACAGGCTGGACATCCAATGCCAGCCGCGCCCTTTGTCACGCCGCCGCTCCAGAAATCCTGCAAGCCCGGTTACCTGGGCCAGCGCCGCCAAGATGCGCAACAGGCTAACATAGATAGACTTTAGCAAACGCATCCTGATCTTAACCCTCCAAATCGGTCGGTGCCCGGCAGATCACGGGCATCTGGTCGGACGGCAGCCCTACGCCTTCGGCCAAACCAATACAGTAGCCGTTGCTCCATGGCGCGAAGAAACTGCCTTCGATCTCGCGGAACATAGCGGTGTACTGAAACGTGGCCATCGCAGTGACTGTCGTTCCAATCAGCGCCGCGGCAAAAACCAGTCGTTTGAAGATGCCTGGCTGATGACCGTTCGAAACACCCGCCAAAACGCGGGATATCCCCAGAAAGCTCAGGAACGCGATGAGCGGCCACAGATCAAAACGGTATCTCAGCGTGATCGTCCCATAAGATAGTGTGACCAGAACGCCAACCAACAAACCGGCGGCCAGCACCAGATGGTCTACACGCCTGACCTGCGTCAAACCGATGGCTGCGAATCCGAACCAAATCAACCAAAGCCACAAAAGCCCGTAACGTGGCCCTTCGACCCTGATATACCCTAGACGATCTTCGGTCGCCCGTTGGAATAGGTTGTACATCGCCATCGAAGGGCGATGCGTCAGTTCCAGAGCAGGCAGGTCAAACGCATACAATCCTGCATTCGGTGGAATACGCCCAACATTAAATCGGCCATGTTCGGTAAATGCCTGCGCACGTGGGGAGTCCTGAGGCTCTATCCCCCAGAAAACCGTACCATATTGGGTTTCGCTTACCTCGAACGATCCATGGACTTCGGCAGCGCCGCCAAATCTGAGGGTGTTCAAGCCCAGATAGAGCAGCCCCCCGGCCCCCAGAATTGCTCCGGCAACCAACGCAGGCAGCAGCAGTCGCACACCGTGTTTAATCACGTTCCAACCGCACAGGGCGGTCAGAGCCACATACAGTCCAATCGCCAGGTTCGGGCGGGCATGCACCGTGATCGCTGCACACAAAGCCAATACCGAAAACGCCAACAGAGGATGCAACTTGTCCTGACTAAAGCGCACCCAAACCGCCACAAAGGCACCCGCCGCGCCATATGCCAGCGCGATAGGTTCGTGATAGAGGGATTGGTTGACCACAAGCAGGGTCGCAGGTCCGCAAACCCACAAAGCCGCGGCAAAAAAGACTGCCCAACCCTGTGCATTCCTTTGTACCGGTGTCGCGGTTTTAGCAATCAGATCTTTTAGCGCCACCTGATAACCCAGTGTTCCAAGTGCGGTCCAAAACCAGATCGAAAACCCGGCCATCGTGATCCACTCGAACGGCCAGGCCCAACCGAACAAAAAGCGCAGAAGCAACGGCCCTGCCCCGTGATAAAGATAACCTTGAGCGTCGGGTGTATAATGTCCCTCGAACCGCAATAGCCGGGGTGGCAGATCAAAATGCCCGTTCAGGATGGCGTGATAATAGCCATCATAGATTGCGCCCCCGAAAAACGGATCAGGGTACAGGCCCGGCGCAAGCCAACACAAAACCGCAAGGTAGGCTGCTCCGGCAAAGGCAACCATTGCAAGCGGTCTGCTTGCCCAGAATGCCACAAATCCCGTTTGCGAAGCGTTATGCACGATCTGCATGCTCCGCCCTTTGCTCCAACTCCCGAACCCGGCGCAACGTCGCTTCGAGCAGGCGCCGGTTTGTGGCAATCGTTTCCGACAGGATCGCAATAATGATCGTGAAGTACCCCATCACCACAAAGGCACCGCCCAGAACAAGCGACTGAACTTTTCCGTCGCCATCCCCCATCAGATAGAAAAAGACGAACCGCGCGATCGGTATGATCCCGATCAGCAGCAGCACCAGCCCGATGGTGGCAAAGGCTTTGAGCGGGCGGTACATGACGTAACTGCGCAAGATGGTCCCCATCTGGCGCGAAATGAAGGACCGCATGGACTTGAACAGACGCGATGGTCGTTCGACCTGATTGACCTCAACAGGGACGGTCACGACGCTCAAGCCCGTCTGTCCAGCATGGATAAGTGTTTCGGTTGTGTAGCTGAATTTGGTCATGACATTGATATGCAACGCCGCATCGCGCGAATAGGCGCGAAACCCCGAAACGGCATCGTTCACCTCTAGCCCCGCAAAGCCCGAAACAACGCGGCTGCCAACCCGTTGCAATATCCGCTTAACGGGTGAGAACGATTGGTTTTCGCCGGGCTTCCGATCTCCGACGACCACGTCAGCCTTCCCAGCCAGAATGGGTGCAATCAGATCAGGGATGGATGCACCGGAATATTGGTTGTCACCATCCGTGTTAACGATGATATCCGCCCCCTGGGCCAAGGCATTGTCGATCCCTATCTGAAACGAACGAGCAAGCCCTTTGTTGCCGCGGTTGCGAACAACATGCTCAACACCAAGTTCTTTTGAGATCTCACTGGTGCGATCCGTTGATCCGTCATCAATGACCTGAAGCTCGACCACCCCCACGCCAGAGATATCGCGCGGGATGTCGCGAATGACGGCAGGTAAGGTTTCTTCTTCATTCAGACACGGAATCTGAACCACCAGCTTGGGAAGCGCCTTTAGCGTCATTTTGTTCACTCTACCTGCCCGACACGACATTCTGCGATCGCCTGGCGAGTGTTGTCTATTTTCTCTGAGTTGTCACCATCGGCCCAAGAAGCCGAAACCCAACTGCGACCTGATTGCACTGCAGATGACGCCAGGGCCTTAGCCAAGCCCACGAAACACAGGTTACGTTAACAAAGAGGACGACATATTAATCATTGTGTCACAATCGCGCCCAAAACTGTCATGATATTGTAATAGTTCTGCCAGTTTCGCTGTGTAGTTCAACCTTATCCGATCGATCAGTTTACTAGTCAGATTTTAACGAGGGGGTTCATGGTCGGCCAAGGGGGTGGGCATAGTGAGTCCCCATTTTGCGACCATTATGCTCACCCTACCACATAGCCGGGAAGATCAATCCAATTTGTTTCTCTGAGAATGCGGTGTCACACCAAAGCTTGACCTGTACACGCGCGAGAAATGGCCCGGATTTTCAAATCCGCAGGCGAACGCGACCTCGGTAATCGAGGCTTCGGTCTGCAATAGCAGCTTTTGTGCACGCTCCAGCCGCATCTCCATCAGGTATTTCTTGGGTGAGGTGTTCAGGTATTTTCCGAACAAACGTTCAAGCTGGCGCGTTGAGATTCCCAGCCTCTCCGCAATCTCAGACGGCGACACCGGCGTTTCGATACTGTCGCGCATGATCTCTATCGACCTGGCCAGGTGGGCGTTGCGCATACCGTTGCGCGACTGCAGCGAAACGCGTTGCTTTGCGGTTGCATTGCGCACCGCATTGTAGACCATCTGATCCGCCACCGCGACGGCCAGCTCAGCCCCGTGGTCGCGTTCGATCAGATGCAACATCAAATCAGCGGTCGCGGTGCCTCCCGAGGCGGTGATATGCTTCTCATCCGCGACAAAAACACTGCGCACCAGATTGACCTCTGGAAAGGCTTCCATAAAGGCATCGTGGTATTCCCAGTGAATCGCAGCCTGCATCCCGTCCAGAAACCCTGCTTTGGCCAGCACCCAAGCGCCCGAGCACAAGGCACCGATGGATGTGCCCTGTGCGCGCTCACGCCTAAGCGTTGCCAGCAAAGGCCGTGTAACGTGATTGCGCATGTGAATGCCTGACAAAACAAACAGTTGGTCAGTTTTGGGTAGGTCCTCCAGACCGCCATGAACCAACGTGACCAGCCCATTTGAACAGACCGCGCGCTCGCCGTCTTCGGAAATCATAGACCAATCATACAGCTGCTCTTCACTGACCCAATTCGCGATGCGCAGCGGTTCCACCGCGCATGAAAACGCGAGGTGGGAAAACTCCTCGACCAAAATAAAGGTGATATGCCGCGTCTGGCGCATTGGGGCTTCCACTCGAAAGGCCGATTCCGGCCGGATTTGTCACCGATGGTTCATGCTGCATTATTTTTTACTGTATACAAGTTGTATTTTTTACGCATACACATCTGAGGTGAGAAGTCCCTGATTCGAATACTTCTAAGTCACGGAGATCAGATGAAAGACGATCCCAAATCTCGCAAAACCGAGTTGATGGAGCATTTGAAAGTCTCGATCCTGACATTGCGCCTACAGCCCGGCACGGACCTGGATGAGGCGCTTCTGTCGGATGAATTTGGCCTGTCCAGAACCCCTTTGCGCGAAGTATTCAGGCAATTGGGGGGCGAAGGCTATCTAGAGCTGCGCACCAATCGCAGCGCGCGGGTGTCCGAGATGTCTTACACCACCTTGCGCGACTTCTTTCTGGCCGCCCCCATGATTTATGGCGCGGTGTTGCGATTGGCGGCCAGCAATGCGACGCCTGCCCAAATCGAAGACCTGAAAACGGCACAGCTGGCCTTCAAATCAGCCCTCCGCACTGGTTCGGCAGCGGATCGCGCACTCGCCAACAATCGTTTTCATGAATTGACCGGAGAGATGTCGGGGAACGTCTACCTGCTGCCGTCCTTCAACAGGCTGTTGATTGATCACGCCCGGATCGGGATGACGTTCTATAGGCCACAAACCGCAAAAATGTCCGAAAACCTATCGGAAGCCAGCACCCAGCATGACGCCATCATCGCCGCCATCGAGGCAGGCGATGAGGCGGCTGCTGCGCAGCTGGCCGACGAGCACTGGAACCTATCCCGCGATCAGATCGAACTGTTCGTGATGCCAGACGCATTGGATGTGCCATTGGGCCTGTCCCCGCTTTCGAAACCCGCATGAGGACCGAATGAACCCGATTTTCAAGTTTGAGGGGATTTATACCCCGGTGGTCACACCCTATCACGACGATGGCAGTGTAAATTGGGACGCGCTGGCGCAAGTGATCGAATACCTGATCGAACATGGCGTACATGGCCTGATCTCAGGCGGTTCGACTGGCGAAAACTATGCGCAAACCGTTGAAGAACGGTTGGAGCTTGCGCGGTTTACGCATGACCGACTGAAAGGTCGTGTGCCGCTGGTCGTTGGGACCGGTGCGATGCTGACGCCGGACTCAATAGCTTTGGCGACGGGTGCGCGCGAAATCGACGCTGATGCTATTTTGTTGGCCAGCCCTCCCTACTCGGTGCCCACAGATCGTGAAAATGCGCTCAATGCTCTGGCCATCGACAAGGCCGCTGACTTGCCGGTGATGCTGTACAACTATCCCCATCGGACCGGCACGATGATGGGCGAAGAGTTTCTGGACCGCGTTGGGGGCAGTCGGAATTTTTGTGGCATCAAGGAAAGCTCGGGCGATATCAACCGGGTGCATCTGCTGGCGCGGGATTACCCGCATATTCAACTGGGGTGCGGCATGGATGATCAGGCGCTGGAATTCTTCGCCTGGGGCGCGCCATTCTGGGTCTGCGGCGGATCAAACTTCCTGCCGGTCGAACATGTTGCGCTGTATCAGGCCTGTGTGATCGAAGGTAACTTTACCAAGGGCCGCCGGATCATGTCGGCC
Source organism: Ruegeria sp. H4 (assembly GCF_056533065.1). NCBI lineage: Bacteria > Pseudomonadati > Pseudomonadota > Alphaproteobacteria > Rhodobacterales > Roseobacteraceae > Ruegeria > Ruegeria sp. H4. Next base: position 77,561 of record NZ_JBQFOC010000005.1, on the reverse strand, counting down.
ATGATGCCACTGATGCGGGTGTTGGAACAGGGCGGCAAGTTCATCCAGACCATCAAGCATGGTGTGACCATGAACGGGATCGACGCAGGCACAATGCGGGCGCCTCTGAAAGGTCTGAACAAGGATGACAAGCGCGCGTTGGAACAGGTGACGCGCGTACTGAAAAAGAAAATCGCAGATATTGTAGCGGAGGGTTAAGGCATGGAACTGCTGACATTGGACGAATACAAATCCATCGCTGCAGGTCTGACCCTGCCCACCGGAGCCTTCATCGACGGTGCATTCCGCCCGGCAATCTCGGGCGACACTTTTGAGACAGTGAACCCTGCCACCGGCGACAAGCTGGCCGATATCGCGGCGTGCGGTGCGGCGGATGTGGACTTTGCCGTCGCAAAGGCGCGTGAGGCATTTGACGATGGGCGCTGGTCCAAACTGCACCCCTCCGACCGCAAGGATGTGTTGATCCGGCTCTGCAAACTAATGACACGCAATGCGAGGGAACTGGCGGTGATGGAAAGCATCGATAGCGGCAAGACCATCTACGATTGCGAAACCGTGGACCTTCCCGAGTCAATCCATTGCCTGAAATGGCATGCCGAAGCGATTGATAAGATCTACGATCAGGTCTCGCCCGCCAGTGATGACCACATTGCCATGGTGGTGCGTGAACCGATTGGGGTTGTGGGGCTGGTACTGCCTTGGAACTTCCCTTTGCTTATGCTGGCGTGGAAGATCGGACCTGCTTTGGCAGCAGGCTGTTCGGTAGTAGTGAAACCAGCAACTGAAACAACGCTGACGGCCCTGCGCCTGGCCGAACTGGCGATGGAAGCGGGCCTTCCGCGGGGCGTTCTGAACATCGTTCCGGGCGGTGGCCCAGAGGTTGGAGAACCCATCGGGCGGCATATGGATATCGATATGGTGTCCTTCACAGGCTCGACCGTGACCGGCAAACGCTTCTTGACCTATTCCGCCGAAAGCAACGCCAAAGAGGTGGTGCTTGAGATGGGAGGCAAGAACCCCGCGATCGTAATGGAGGATGCCGAAAACCTCGACCGCGTGGCGGCCCATGTGGTGAACGGCGCGTTCTGGAACATGGGCGAAAATTGCTCGGCCTCATCGCGGCTGATTGTGCACAAGGATGTAAAGGCAGAGTTGCTGGAACGCATCGCGCATCACGCCAAGCAGTGGAATATCGGCGATCCGTTGGACCCGGAAACACGGTTGGGCGCATTGGTCAGCGAAGGGCACTACACCAAGGTATGCGGGTATTTGGATCAAGCCGAGAATGTGGTTATCGGTGGCAAAGCTGCAGATGGCTTTGTCGAGGCTACAGTGGTCGAGGTTCCCGGAAACGATGCTACCCTGGCGCGCGAGGAGATATTTGGCCCCATCTTGTCGGTGATCGAGGTATCCGGCTTCGACGAAGCCGTCAAAATCGCCAATGACACGGATTATGGCCTCTGCGCTTCAATCTTCACAGCCAACGCCAAACGCGCCATTCGCGGCGCGCGGGCAATCCGTGCGGGTACGGTTACGGTGAACAGCTTCGGCGAGGGTGATATCACAACGCCCTTTGGTGGCTACAAGCAATCAGGCTTTGGTGGGCGCGACAACTCGGTTCATGCCCACGATCAGTACACCCAGCTTAAGACCATCTGGATTGATCTGGCTGATGATGCGGACGAGGCCGTGGATTGACGCGGTTCGAGGCCAAACGGCTTCCTCGGCAAACAGGTCCGGCCGGGTGGAACGCTATTCTGCCCCCTAGGAAGGCTTTGCCAGCGCTCAGCGAGGACTTGAGCGCTGATGTCACCATCGTCGGTGGTGGCTTCGCGGGGCTCAACGCGGCGCGGCGTCTGCATCAGATCGACCCGTCGCTCAGGGTTGTCTTGCTTGAGGCCGGGCATATTGCCGAAGGGTCCGCTGGTCGCAATTCAGGGTTCATGATCGATCTGCCGCATGATCTGGCCTCGGATAATTATGCAGGCGATGCGTTGGAATCGGATCGCGCTGCCATCGCGCTGAATCGCAAAGCCATCGCCTTTGCGACCCATGTTGCCACCGAATGCGATCTGCCGCAGGAAGCCTTTGATCCATGCGGCAAGTTCAATGCAGCCGCAACACCCGGCGGTGACGCCCACAACCTGGAGTTCGCCGAGCATCTGAAGAAGCTGGGCGAGCCACATACGCTGTATGATCGCCAGCAGATCAGCGAGATCACCGGCAGCCCTCATTACACCTCAGCGCTTTATGCACCTGGAACGGTGATGATCCAACCGGCAACCTATGTGCGTGCTTTGGCTAAGACGTTGTCGGAGCTGGTGCGGATATTCGAACGCTCTCCGGTCATTGCGTTCGAGAGGCAAGGCAACGGGTGGCTTGTTCGGACGCCCAAGGCAAAGGTCACCACCGGCAGCATTATTCTGGCCAATAATGGCCATCTCGAAAGCTTCGGATTCTATGCCCGGCGCCTGATGCATATCTGTCTCTACGCGTCACTGACGGAACCGATGACGCCCGAACAGATCAAAACGCTCGGCGGACAATCACGCTGGTCTGTTACACCTGCGAACCCAATGGGTACATCGGTCAGGCGCGTTTCAGGCAGCTATGGCGACCGTATTTTGGTCCGCACATCCTCTAGCTTTCATCCTGATCTTGAGACATCTGAGGCGCGGCTAAGCAAGGCTGGCCGCGTGCATGATCGTAAGTTCCGCGAACGGTTCCCACACCTACCCGATCTGCAGATGGAGCATCGTTGGGCCGGGATGTTGTGCCTCAGCCGGAACGGATCCGCTGCGTTTGGGGAGCTTGAAAGTGGTGTCTATTCGGCCTGCTGTCAGAACGGACTGGGCATCGCACGCGGGACGCTACAAGGCATGGGCGTGGCAGAACTCATCCTGCAGGGCAAATCCGAAATCGCCGATCATTTCACCGCACAGCCCACGCCCCCACGCCTACCGCCGGAACCCCTCGCGTCAATTGGCGCAAACAGCTACCTCAAGTGGAAAGAGTGGCGCTCGGGCAAAGAATAACCCGTCAAGGCAAGCTCAGCTTTGCCATCCTACCCCCATCCACTGTATAAACCTGCCCAGTGATAAAGGACGCATCGTCCGATGCCAGAAACGCGACCAAGGCCGCAACCTCTTTGGGCTGTCCTGTGCGACCGACCGGATGAATGCCGCCTATGTTGCTACGAAACGCATCGGGATCAGGCATCGAGTCAATATAGTCCAGATTCAGATCGGTATCGATCCAACCGGGCGCAATCGCGTTGCATCGGATACCATCCTTCCCATGATCGACAGCAACCGCACGGGTCAGGCCATGCAACCCCGCCTTTGACGCGCAATAGGCGGCATGACCCGGGTTGCTGCCCAGCCCCTCAATCGATCCGGTATTCACAATGGAACCCTGCGTTTTGCGCAGGTGCGGCAGCGCGGCTTTGATCATCAAGAAAGGCGCCGTCAGGTTGACAGACAGCGTGCGCTGCCAGTCTTGCAAGCTCATCGCTTCAACCGACGCCTCCTGCATCATACCTGAATTGTTGACCAGAACATCCAGACGTCCGGCCTTGGCGATGACTGCGTCAATCACGCGCTGCGGCGTAGCGGGATCGGTGAAATCTGCGGTGATCCCTTCGAAATCATCATCCGCCCCGCGTTGTGCCGTAAAAACGCGCGCGCCTTCTTGTTGCAGCCGTATCGCGACAGCGCGGCCAATGCCGCTGCGACCGCCTGTAACCAGCGCAGTTTTACCTTCAAATCGTGTCATGAAACAGGTTTGCCTCCGTTCACTTCGACCAACGTGCCGCACACATAGCGCGACGCGTCTGACACAAGGAACAGTACGACATCGGAAATGTCTTCGGGCTCGGCGATCCGACCCAATGGTACGGTTTGCCCCAGTCCCGCCACCGCTGTGTCCGGATCAAATCCCCGTTTTTCAAAGCCAGAGCGCAGCATCGGCGTATTCACTTCGTTCGGACAAACCGCATTGATGCGAATGCCCTGGTGCGCGTGATCCATCCCCATACATTGGGTCAAGGATGCAATGGCCGCCTTGGTCATGCAATAGACCGCATGATTAGGCCCCGGACGCAAACCCCAGCATGAGGCCGTGTTGACGATAGCTCCGCCCCCGGCATTGGCCAAGATCGGGATTGCGGCGCGGCAGATGCGAAACGGGGCCTCGACATTTACACCCAGCGACAATGACCAATCATTGTCTGACGTCTCAGTAACGGATCCGCGTGTTATGACACCGGCATTGTTTATGACGATGTCCAAACCGCCCAAAGCCGAAGCCGCCGCACTTGGTAGACCATCCGTATAATCGGGGTCTAAAAGATCCCCAGGCAAATACGCTTCAGCGCCGATCTCGTCGACATCTCGATCCGCCACTGCGATACGAGCACCCGCGTCGCGCAAACGCTGCACCAAGGCCATGCCAATTCCACCTGCAGCACCCGTTACAAGCGCCGATTTTCCGTTCAATTCCATATTCTCATCCAATACATCAGGCCAATGTCAACCATACGCCGCTCCGATCTTTTTCAGCTTCTGCGAGCTTCACATCTGCCGCCAAGACCTGATTAAAAAAGAGCCCGCCTATGTGCAGGCGGGCCAGGTCGGGGAGATTGCTTAGTAGCTTTGATTCAATTCATCCGCTGCCGGTATCTCTCGCTCACGCCGTGCAATATAGTCCAGCAACTCTTCATTCTTGGCGATATCCAGCGTCGGTTCTTGATACTCGGCCAACAATTTACGCGCATGGTTCAGGGCACGTTCGGTAATCTCAACTTCACCTTCGGCCACCCATTGTTCGATCGAGTTGTTGTCAAACATCTCAGGCATGAAGAAAGCCGTCTGGAAATTGTCCTGCGTATGCGGATGGCCCAGATAGTGCCCGCCGGGTCCGACGTCTGGAACCGCGGCAAGCGCTTCGTCAAAATCACCCCACTTTGGCCCCTCGGCCATGCGATAGGCCATCGCGCATTGCTCGGCATCGACGATGAATTTGGCAATGGAACAGTGCATCCCGGCCTCGTTCCACCCGGCGCTGTGCCAGATATAGTTCGCGCCCGCATGAATGACCGCGCTCAGCGTTGTGGCCGACTCATACCCCGCCTGCGCATCAAAGGTCTTGGCCCCGCCCAAGGTGTTCGATGTACGCCAAGGCACGTCGTAGTATCGCGCCATCTGACCGATCATGAAGTTCATCAGGCTGATTTCCGGCGTGCCAGCCATCGGGGCGCCGGACTTCATGGACACGGTCGACAGATAATGGCCATAGATCGCCGGAGCCCCTTTGCGGATCACTTGCGTGTAAGCCAACGCACTCAGCGCCTCGGCATTCAGCTGTGCGACCGTGGCGGGAACGGAGGCAGGCGTGTTGGCCCCGCCCAAAACGAACGGAGAGCATAAAACCGGCTGATTGCGACGACAGAAGGCACGCATCGCCCCCAGCATTGTCTCATCCCAGACCAACGGCGAGTTGCCGTTGCAATTCCCGGTGGTGACCGGGTGTTGCTCAAGAAAATCTTCGCCAAACAGGATCGCGCACATGTCCATCACATCCTCGGCGTTCTTGGGCGAGGTGGTCATGCCCATGAACGTCTTGTCCGAGTGTTTCATCGACGAATAGGTGATACGCAGATGCCGTTGGCTGATCGGGTGATCATACGGTTCGACGATGTGATGCGCCGAGGAATGCAACGCGGGCATCATGTGGCTGAGTTTGTGAAACACTGCCAAATCGTCCAGCGTTGGATTCCTTCGCACATCGTCCAGATCGCGCAGGAACGGTGCACCGGTCATAGGCACAAAGATCGAGTGCCTTCCCCCCAGCCGCACGTTCTTATTCGGATCACGCGCGTGATATGTGAAATCCGACGGGATGGTTGCGAGCAACTCGCGCACGAGGCCACGATCTAGATAGACCAACTCACCTTCGACTTTGGCCCCTGCCCGCTTCCAGTCTTCCAGGGCAATCGGATCGCGGAACTGCACGCCTACGTTTTCAAGGATGTCCATCGATGCACTATCGATGCGCTCAACTTGGCTTCCGTCCATCACTTCGCACAGCGGGATGCCGCGGGTCAGTCCTGGCAGCATCTCGAAATTTGGAGCGGTACGTATGGCGCGGCGGGCCGAGCGCCCACCGGCACGTGTCGTAGTACGCATGTTCACGGGGCAATCCTCCTTCTTCCTGCTTACTTTGGCGGGGTCGACCGGGGATTACCTCTCTGATTGCGATATGTGATTGCAGGAAGCGACACGAAAAACGCCGCCCAAGGGGGCGGCGTTCTGGTTTTGTATATCAAGCTTGAAGCTTATTCAGCGGCCTGTGCACTTGCGGCTTCGTGTTTGTCGCGTTGACCGTCGCGGAACAGTGCCTTGGCCAGCGAGATACACATCAGCCCCATCACCATCGTGAACGGAAGCGCGCCGATGATCATAGCATTGCGCAAAGCGTCCATCGGATTGTTGTCACCTGCGGCCAGGATCAGCGCACCGATTACGGCCGTCAGGATGACACCCCAGATGATACGATGCTTGATCCCGGTTTCCTGGCTGCCACCCGACATGATGGTGTTCATCACCAGAATGCCCGAGTCCGCCGAGGTTACCAGGAAGGTCATGATCAGGATCACGCACATGACATTCAGCATGGACAGCAGCCCACCATCGATCATGTAGGACAGCGTCACAAACAGCTTGTTTGTGTTCGATGCACCAATGATCGCACCTTCGGCAGCGCCTGCCAGTTCCAGATCAATCGCAGTGCCACCCAGAACGGTCATCCATGCAAAGCACACCAGCGCCGGTGCGAAGACACAGCCCAAGATGAACTCACGCACCGAACGACCCTTGGAGATACGCGCCAGGAACAGGCCCACGAAGGGCGAGAACGCGATCCACCAGGCCCAGTAGAACGTGGTCCAACCAGCCTGCCATCCGAACTGGCGGCCCTGTTCACCAGCGGCATAGACTGCAGCCAGCGTCTCGGCATCCAGCTCGGCGGCTGCACCTGTCAGGCTATCCTTGAAGCCATCAAAGCTGCCCCAGGCATTGGTCGCACCAGCCATCAGATCGCCAGCCATCGGCTGTGCCGCTTCCGGCAGACCAGCGGCGAAGGCATCCGCAGACATTGGACCATAGGCGCTAAAGCTCAGTGACAGGAAGTGAAGGATGTAGTCCACCATCGCTGTACCATAGGTGGTCATCGCGAAGACGAACGACCCAAACACAACAAATGTTCCCAACAGGATGATCGACAGAACCAGGTTGAGGTTCGACAAGTACTTAACCCCGCGCCCAACACCTGAAACCGCCGAGATGATCGACAGGCTCATGATGACCAGCAGACCCGAGATCAGACCCACTTTGCTTGGCGTCGGGACTTCGCCACCCAGGTCCATCACCCATTGCATACCGGTGATCGCGTATACACCATCGATGAATTGGCTGACGCCATATCCAATCGTCACCGAGACGCCGAGGATTGTCGCCACAACACCCAGTACGTCGACCACATGACCCAGGAACCCGTTCATCAGGCGACCGAACAAGGGTGTCAGCGCCGACCGGATGGTCAGTGGCATGTTGCGGGTATAGGCGTAGTAAGCCAGCGACAGGCCGGTCACCACGTAAATGGCCCAGGCATGGAAACCATAATGCAGGTAGGTAAAGCGATAAGCCGACTGCAGCGCTTCGGGGCTGTTACCCTCGACCGCGCCCGAGACAACAACGGGGTTCGATCCCCACAGGCCGAGCGGTTCAGCCGTTGCAAAGACCATCAGCCCGACGCCCAAACCGGCGCCGAACATCATCGAAAACCATGAGAAGTTTGAGAACTCGGGCCTTTCACCCGGTGTACCCATGATCCGCTTACCGGTTGATGGGATAATGGCGACGATCGCCAGGAAGAAGAAGAACAGGCCAACAATAATAACATAAAAACTATTGAAGCTTTCCAGCAAGCGACCGTTCCAGCTGCCCAATGTACTGTTGGCATTCGCGGGAAAAACCAGCGCCCACAGCACAAGGGCTACCATAATGCCCTTGCTGATCAGCGCAATCGGCACGCTGTAATTCTCATAGAAACCGGCATCTGCCGTTTCTATCTCAAGATCCGTGAATGGTTCAGGTACCGACATATCTCTCCTCCGTGTTGTCGATCCGAGGGGGCGGAGAGCTGCCGCAGGAGCGATGCCCTCTCATTATTCTTTAAGTTATCGTTTGCTTACTGCTTCCCAAGCCGTGTGTTCAGACGCGCCTACAGTTCTTGTTTTCTTGGAATACGCCCACGAGGCTTCACCGTTCCTTGATTCGCGATAGCGACAATTCAGACCCGCATTTTTAAGGTCGTTGGTGAAGCGGCCCACAGTTTCGGCGAGCGTGTTTCGTGTTCTCTGCCGAATGTGATCCAAGTTCTTCTGTTTGCGTAAAGCGCCCCTTGCTAAATTGTCGCACCAAAACCGACCTTTTTACAGGTTTAGACGACCCATGGATCGCGGTTCCGGCAATTTGCCGTATTCTCGATGCATCAATTGCTTTCTTTCAATGGCAAAAATTTTCATAGTCACGCGAACAAGACTAATCCGTAATCAGCCAGGTCCTGATGTCCCGACGCCACTATAAACTGCCGCCTCTTACCACCCTTGCTGCTTTCGAAGCCGCGGCGCGCCACCTCAGCTTTAAAAACGCCGCCGAAGAGCTTTCGGTGACGCCCGGCGCAGTCAGCCATCAAATCAAAGCACTCGAAGGGTATCTGGAGGCACCGCTGTTCCAGCGCAAACACCGCAGCGTTGATCTGACCGATGACGGCAAAGCATTGTACGAGGCGCTGTCGACCTCATTCGCCCGTATCTCAAAGACCCTGTCTACCATACGGGATCGCTCGCTTGGCGGAAAAGTGACCGTGGGCTCAACCACTGCCGTTGCAGCCCTTTGGCTGTCCCCATCGGTGATCAGGTTCTGGCGAGACGCGCCCGAGATCAGCGTTGATCAAATCTCGCAGGACCGGCCTTTTCGGGATCGCCCTGACCTGGATTTCTTTATCCGCTACGGGCGCGACAGTGACGCAAACTTGGACCACACCGCGCTTTATCGTGACAACCTGATCCCGGTCGGCAGCCCGGAATTGGCCGAGCGCCTGAACCGAACAGGGTTAAAGGATATTGCAGCCCAACGCCTGATACATCTTGATTCCGAAGACAACAGCTGGACCACATGGCCAGATTGGTTCCGCGAACTGGGTTATGAGGAACGACTGACATCCGAGGCGCGGGTCAACAGCTATTCGGTCGCTTTGCAACTGGCCCGTAAAGGGGCAGGTCTGGTTCTGGGGTGGCAGCGGTTGATTCAGCCTATGTTGCAGTCGGGCAAACTTGTTCCCATCGGCTCACATTATCTGACGGCACCCAACCAGTTTTACCTTGTCGGTCGGCCAGATGATGAGCTGTCCGACAACGCCCGAGCGCTCAAAGATTGGATCATTCAAGAGGTGCGCGAAGGGACGGTTTAATTCAACTCAACCTGTGATGAGGTTTTCTGATATTGATGAAAACCCATTCTGTCCGCCAATAGGTTTTGCAATGCAATCCAGCCGCAGGAGAGCCTGATGAACAAACATAGCCCGCTTTCGTCGGTTCTGGCCGATGTGAACACCGCCAACGGCCTGCCAAACGAACATTATGTCGACCCCGGCGTTTTCGCCGAGGAGCGGCAATCGGTTCTTTATGCAAACTGGTCCGGCATCGGATTTGGCAAAGACGTCCCAGAATCCGGCGATGCAAAACCGGTGGATTTTCTGGGCATGCCCCTGTTGATCGTCCGTGACCGTGATGGCGAGATTGGCGTGTTTCAAAACACCTGCCGCCACCGCGGGATGATCCTTGTGGATGCACCCAAGAAAATCGGCGGCGCTATTCGCTGCCCCTATCACAGCTGGTGTTACAGCCTGAAGGGAGAGTTGCGCGCGACACCCCATGTTGGCGGCCCTGGTCAGAACAAACATGAAGATGTCAAAAACGAAGACCTTGGGCTGGTGCGTATCCGTTCGCATGTCTGGCGCGATGTGATCTTTGTGAATGTCGACGGCAATGCTCCGACCTTTGAGGATGCGCATGGAGAATTGCTGGAACGCTGGAGAGAATTCGAAACTCCCCTGTTTCATGGCGGCGATGAATCCTCGTTGAAACTTGAGGTCAAAACCAACTGGAAGCTGGCGGTTGAAAACTATTGCGAAAGCTATCACCTGCCGTGGGTCCATCCGGGGCTCAACAGCTATTCCCGGCTGGAAGATCACTACAACATCGAAAAGCGCGGGCATTATTCGGGTCAGGGCACGTTGGTCTATCGGCAGTTGACCGATCAGGATGGCGCAACAATGCCTGATTTTCCGGGCCTCAGCGACAAATGGGATGAAGGCGCGGAATACATCGCTCTATACCCGAACGTCTTGCTGGGCGTTCAGCGCGATCACAGCTTTGCAATCATCCTGGAACCTGTCGATCAGGGCAATACGGTTGAGCATATCGAGCTCTACTATGCCAAAAGCGAGGCTGATACACCCGAACATGACGGGCTGCGCGCCTCGAATGCACAACTATGGAAAACCGTTTTCGAAGAAGACGTTTTTGTCGTCGAAGGCATGCAAAAAGGGCGACATGGTATGCTGTTTGATGGCGGCCGGTTCTCGCCAGCGATGGATGGCCCAACGCACAACTTCCACCACTGGGTGGCAACGCAGATCGAGAACGGACGCTCCGAATAATCTCGACATCGCAGGTGGAGTTAGCAGAAATGGACAGGGCAACGCTGGATGACTTGTTGCTGGATGCGCATTCGCGCAATAATCCAGCTGCCCTCGTCACATATTACACGATGGCCGCAGATGAGCGCGAAGCCGCAGGCGACATCGACGCGGCTTGTTTTTTCCTGACCCATGCCTTTGTTTTCGCGCTCGAGCATGGCGCGCCCGAGGCCGACGGTCTCAACCAGCGTCTGGTGCGCCATGGTCGGGCTGATCGCCTAAAGCTCTGATCTCCGCAATGCCGCCCGCCGCATTTTGAGATGCGCCCGGCGTTTTGACCCGAACAAACGACAGCTTGCTTCTTACCTCAGCATCCTTATCTATGCTGGGATGATCTCCATATGGTTGTGCTAAGGGGCGAAGGCTTGGATCAAAAAACGGATATGTTGATCATAGGCGCAGGCATCGCCGGGATGACCATGGCGCTTGAGGCGCGCAAACTGGGCATCCGAGACATCACCATTCTGGAAAAGGCCGATGATATCGGTGGGACATGGCGAGAAAACACATATCCCGGAGTTGCCTGCGATGTGCCTTCGCACCTTTACAGCATGGCATCTCATCCCAACCCGGACTGGAGTCAGGTTTACGCAGGCGGGGCCGAAATACAGGCTTATCTTCGAGACATTGCGCAAAAAGAAAACCTGTATCACCTCTGCCAATTCAACCATCGCCTGAAATCCGCCGAATGGCGCAGCGATCATTGGTACGTTGAAACCGATGACGGACAACGCTGGACCGCTCAGTTTCTGGTTTCGGCCATCGGGGCGTTGCACATTCCCAAAACCCCCAAAATTCCGGGCGCCGACAGTTTTACAGGACCCAGCTTTCATTCCGCCGAATGGGATCACGATGTTGATCTGACCGGTGCAAATATAGCCGTTGTTGGCAGCGGTGCCTCAGCCATCCAGTTTGTCCCGGAAATCGCCAAGATCGCGAAGCGGGTAACAGTCTTCCAACGCAGCGCCCCTTACGTGCTGCCGCGCATGGATGGACCGGTCGCACCATGGGTCAGACGGCTGTACCGGCGGGTTCCGCTGCTGGCGCGGATAAGGCGGAGCCTGATCTTTGCCTATTTCGAATTCCGCCACCGTGTGTTCCGGCGCGAGAAGCTGATGGTGAAATACGCCATGCATCTGTGGCACAAAGCGTTGCATTCCGCAGTATCGGACCCGGCAGAGCGGGAGAAGCTGACCCCGAACTACCAAATCGGATGCAAACGGATCCTCAGCTCGAATGAGTGGTACCCAGCCCTGATGCGCGACAATGTCGATGTCATCCCATCGGGCGTGGCGGCGATTGAGGGTGATACGATCACAGCCAGCGATGGGACAAAAGTAAAGGCCGATGTCCTGGTCTGGGGGACCGGTTTTCACGTAACCGATATTGCCGAACGTCTGGACATTACAGGCGCAGACGATCTGACGCTACGCGACGCCTGGTTAGATGGGATGCAAGCCCATCTGGGCACTGCAGTCGCAGGGTTCCCGAACTTTTTCATCCTTTTGGGACCGCATACAACGCTGGCCCACAACTCGGTCATTTTGATGATCGAGGCTCAGGTGCGCCATATCAGCGAAGTGCTTACGTCGATGTCGGATCAAGGCCTTCGCACAATCAACCCGCATGCAGAAAAGCAGGCCGCGTTTACACAGGAAATGCAGGATCGGCACGCAGACGCTGTTTGGCAAGACGGCGGTTGCACATCATGGTATCAGGATGCCAAAGGCCACAATACGGCCCTGTGGCCCGGAACCGCTGCTGAGTTCCAGAAACGCATGGCCGCCGCAGGCATCGAACACTATATGCCCTTGCCCGACGCAAAAGGAGACTGATGAGATGACAATTGTTCTAAGCTTACTGGCACTTATTGTCGTCTTTCTTTTGGGCATGCGCCTCTGGACACGGCATCTGACCAAGGTTGGTCTTCAGACCGTTCCTCAATTGGGCCAGATCATCCCGGTCGCGGGCGGTAGTATTCACTACGTCGAAAAAGGTGACCCCAACGCACAAACGATTGTAATGATCCATGGGTTGGCCGGGCAGTTGCAGCACTTCACCTATGGGCTGATGGATGAGCTTGCGGATGAGTATCACGTGATCGCCTTGGATCGATCAGGCTGTGGATATTCCACCCGCGACACGGCCGAGATGGGTCTTTTGCCCGAACAGGCCCGTATGATCACCGAATTCCTCGATGCCAAGGGCGTCACTGACGCCGTGCTGGTCGGGCATTCACTGGGCGGGGCAGTCTCGCTTGCCATCGCCCTGGACTACCCGGACCGCGTGTCTAGCCTGGCCTTGCTTGCGCCCTTGACCCATCAAATGCCAAAGCCACCAGAGGTGTTTAAGTCCCTCGAAATCCGCACGGCCTGGATACGCCGCCTGATCGGAAACACCCTGGCTGTTCCCATCGCGTCCAAAACCGCACCCCATGTCTTGCAGGTAGCCTTTGACCCCGAAACAGCCCCAGATGATTTCCTGGAACGCGCTGGTGGCGCGCTTGGCTTACGCCCATCAGCCTTTATCACCGCATCCCAGGATCTTGTCGGGGTAGATGACAGCATCGCAGCTCAAAGCGCGCGCTATCCCGAGCTGAAAACACCCGGAGGTGTTTTGTACGGGGCGCAGGATACGATCCTGTCCCCCGCAATGCACGGGCCGCAGATGCAGCAGTTCGGACTGACTTATCAAGAGGTTGACGGCCTGGGTCATATGACACCCATCACCGTGCCAAAAACATGCGCCGATTTCATACGCAAGGTGATCCAGAACGCTGCGAAGGCGGACAATACATCAACTGATGTCGGTTGAGGTTGGATCAGAAAAATTCCCTCTCGAACCGACCATTTCCCCCTTGACCCTCTCCTACGGCTCGCTTACATCGCCTCTCACTCATGGCGGAGTAGCTCAGTTGGTTAGAGCAGCGGAATCATAATCCGCGTGTCGGGGGTTCAAGTCCCTCCTCCGCTACCACTAAACCCCCCACTTTTTTGGAACGGTTTGAAACCAGGGCGCTAAGGCGGCCTTTCACTTCGACCGGCACGCCGCCTTCCTCGGTCGGAGACACAACGATCTCCGAAATCAAGCCGCGCACCGCATCACGTGCTTTTGGATTCAGATTGCCGTCATGCGACTGCATGGAAGAGATCATTTCATCCAGTGCCGTGACATAACTGGATGCTGTCGCAGGATTGAATTCGAGCGCCTTCTCCTTCTCGTCAAAGCTGGCCAATACGTCCGCGGCAACTGAGGCGCGTTCTTTGGCCTCGGTCAACTTTGCCTCGCCTTCGACTCCTTCAAGAATTTCCATCTCAAAAAGCTCGATACGGCGCGATAGCAGCTTGTTAGCTTCTGCTACAGCGCGTTCGAGCTTCTTCCTGTCCGGTTTGTCCGCTGCGTTGAGTTTGCGACGTTCTTCATTGTAGGTGCGGATGAACTCATCGATGTAGGTTGGCTCAGACAACTCCTTTCGCAGTTCGGTCAGCAGAGCGCTCTCGATCTTGTCGAGGCGAACCTTCCCGTTATTGTTGCAGGAGCCACTCTCTTTGGCCGTTGAGCAACGGATGCGGATGGTATTGCCGTTTCTGTCATGAATCGACATGCCGCCACCGCAGCACCTGCATTTGATCAGCCCCGAGAACGGGCGCACAGGGTTTCGGGTCGATTTTCCCGATCGCTTGGCCGCAGACTGCGTGACCAAACGCCGCTGAACTGCGTCCCAAAGTTCCTCTTCGACAATACGAAGGTGCGGAACTCCCACAAATTTCCAGTCTTTGACCGGCTTTTCACGGCTGACCCTTTTGCCTGTTGTCGGGTTTCGTACCATTTTGACGCGATCCCAAACGAGTATGCCAGCATAAAGGGAATTTCTGAGAATACCGTAGCCGCGCTTGCCGTTTCCATCCAGCGTTGACGCGTTCCACTTCGTCCCACGAGGCGGTAACTCACCGCGAGCGTTGAGCTCATGAGCAATATCTCGCGGGGAGGCTCCTTCTGCGTAGGCCTTATAGATTTGGCAAATAACTTCCGCTTCGTGTGCCTTGACCTGGAGCTCCTCGGGTTTTCCCGCAATAGGAGAGTAACCATAAGCCTTACCGCCGGCACTCAAACCTTTGGCTATGTTGCCTGAGATTCCGCGATGCACTTTTTCACGCAGATCTTTGAGGAAAACCGTACCGACGAAGCCGCGAAGGCCAATCTGGAGTTCCGACTGTACCCCCTCGCTGGCTGGAATGATTTCGACGCCGGCGTAGCTAAGCAGTTTATGCACCTTATGAAGATCACCTGCGTCCCGGCTGATCCGATCAACACACTCCACGACCAGTGCATCAATTTCCCCCGCACTCGCCGCTTCGAGAAGATTAGCAAAACCAACTCGCCCAATCAGAGTCTCAGAGGTTTTGGCCCTGTCTTCGAATGTCCGGACCTCCCTATAGCCTTCACTTGTCAGGTAGCGTCGGCAGAGCTCCACCTGATCTTCAATGGAGCGCTCCGACTGGAGCGTGGTCAAATAGCGGGCGTAGATCGCAGCGCGGCGTTGCATTCTCTCGAGTTCCTTGCGTCTTGTTGTGCTGCCGCCCGGGCCAATTCCCGGACGAGCTCAAGCAAACCAACATCTGGCGTCGGGTTTTGCTTTGCTGCTGGGGACTTGGTGATCTCTTCACAAATCGAAAAATCGGTTTGGATCGGTTTTTGAACTGTCATGGTGCTCGCTTTATGTTTCAACGAGCGTGAGATCGGTCTCCTTTAGAAAATTTAGAAACGCAGTTTAATCCGAACGGTTCGGAGAGCGAGAAACGCTCTCCGATAGCGGCAGGCTAAGTCTGCGCTTCTGCGATCACTCGACGAGATATGCGGTCGGCACGACGCAGGTTCTGGATGAGTTGAAGACGCCTGCGAAGCGTTACCAAAGGTTCAACCGTCAGGTTCAACTCGGCTGCTTGATTTGTCAGCCGCCAATTTATCCAGGCACCGCCCGGGCAATTCTCATCCGTGATCACCTCGCTCACCCATCCGGCTTCTATCTCAGCCAAGACAGGCTGGAGCAGAGATTCGAGATCGTCGAGATCGCGATCACCGAACATTTCGCCCGCACCGAGGCGCGAGCCAAAACGATAGGCTATGCGCGCGCCGCTGGGCTCCAGACTGTCGATCAGCATGTCGAGTGCCTTTGACGCTGAGGGCACCATGTTGAGCGCTTCGAGGATCGCGGCCTCGATCGGCAATAGCTGCTGTGCGATGCTATCATACATAGCGCACCTCCCGCGTATCCGGCCGTCCCTTGCGACGCGTTTCCACCGTGTCTCATGACACTTAAACTGAAATCGCGCTGCCCTCCGAGAACTGGAAATCCCGTTTGAAAGTTGGCGATGTCGTCGCGTTTCGCTTCCCCCATGAAACGATGGGAGAGGATGATCCCAAAGTTCGGCCGTCGCTGGTTATTGATGTCGAGGAAATGGCCGGTGAGCGCTTTGCGGTTCTGGCTTACGGCACAACGAACCCCTGTCCACGTAAGCAGGCTTATTGCGTCGATGTGCGTTCGGAAGAGGAGCGGGAACAGGCTTCTTTGAGGGCGCCAACACGCTTCAATGCGGCTCGACGTGTTTCCGTATCTGTCGACAACAGCGGCTTCGACAGAAACTCCGATGGAACGCCCGTATTGGGTGAACTCGCCGACGCAGCGCTGGATCGACTTCATCGCGTTCGCGCACGAATACATGCAGAACGCGATATCCGGCGCTCCCGTAGGTTCGCCAGCAGAGGCTCGGGTCGAAAGATACGCGCCGTCATCCTTCATCGAAGTTGAAAAGAGCCGCGTCTTCCACCGTGTTTGGGCTGGTTCCCACTTTCGGCTGCGCGACATCCGGACTGCGCAGTCGAAGGTGGGCGACCTGCTTTTTCCGCTGTTTCGGTTCTCGTCCGTGCGCTGTTGTCCGGTCTGTTGCAGCTTTCCGATCTGTCGCCAGCGTGTTCGAAGTGTTTCCAATGGGTCGGTTGACGGGTGTTTCCGACTGCTGTGCCTCTGTTGGAGGTCCACAGAGTTCTCTGTGTCCAGAATGGTTCCCCTGTAGTGGACATGGACCTGTCCGGTCCGGAGCAACGGGCAGCTCTGGGAGTGTTCCTACCTTCTTGCGCGCGTAATACTGGGACCTACCAAGACCATAGTTCAGCCAGGGCTTGTTTCTCGATGCGTTGTTTTCCGGCAGGTACTGATCTCGCGAGGTACTCCCCTGAACAGCACGTCGTGCTCGTTCCCGTTCAGCTTTTCTGCGGTGGCGCTCTTCCGCTGGCATCACCTGACGCATGCTCAACTGACGCGCCATATCCGCTGATACGTCGAGACGCTCCGCAACAGTCGAGCCGCTGTAACAATATCTCTCGCTCTCGCGTGCATTGTCGCAAGCTTGCAGCTTTGACTTAGCAAGAGCCTGCTTAATGATTGCGTTTGTTTCATTCCTGCATAGCCTGGGGGTTGCCGTATCTGCCGCTCGTTGAATGTGACCTTCGATGCGTTTGGTGTCTGACTGATGGGTCTGGCAGGTAGCATAGAAGTGCAGCCAGGTGTTTCGGTATCCCACAGGGATCACCCCACCGTGGTAAATCCGGTAAGCCTCGAGATCTTTCAGGATCTGTTCAAATCGCTCAGCTTGGGTCAATCCCCGCGGCATTGTCTGACTACCCGGCTCCCGATCCTGACGCTGTTTGCGGCGCTCCGTAAGCTCGGAACGGGTGGGCCGCCCGACGGCGGCAAAAATCTGATCAGCAAGGACATCAAAATCCTGGCGTTGGCAATTCCCACCAGACACCCGAACGACCCGGCCCGATTTCTCGTTTCGAGTGCCAGGAATGCGAAAGACGCGAGCTGGGTCGTTGCAAGTACGATCCGAACCAAAGGGAGCAAGCAGATCCATCAATGCCCGGATTGCCGCCTGCCAGCGGGATAGTGCAGCAGGTGGCATCGAATGGATCAACCAGATTGCCGCCAGTCCTCGTCCCGTCCGCAAATAGAATGATGGCTCAGAGACACTGCGCATCAGAAGATGGTCTGCGACGGCTGCCTGAACGTTCTCTTCACCCTCAGCGCGCCAGCCGGGATCGTTGTGAAAGTCCAAATCGACATAGAGCGTATTCAGACTTGCCAGGCTGGAGTTCCTGCGTCGACCATTGAACCGGTTCAACGAGATGAACGATGTGCGATCCAGCAGCGCATGAAGGCACGCTACAATCCCATCCGGAGAGCGGGTGAATTGTTGGCTGGCCTCCCCGGAATTCTTGATCAGAACGGCAGGCTTACCAACCGCACCGACGGGATGGAGAAGCTGAACATACTCCTTTGGCGAAACGGTGTGGGTGTCATCTGAATGCGGGGCAAAGTCGCGCGGATCGGTGTGCTTCATCCGCGGGAATTGGCTCTACGGTTGTAGGCACAGAAAAATCCAAGCAAAGAAAGGCAAGGCCCGGGTGACGTCCCATGCTCGTCAACCGATCAACGGCTCGAGTCCAAACAATATCGATCGCATCCAGTATTGTGCCCTGCAAAAACGGGATTCGGTGTCATCTTGTACGCTGACGCGGCTTGCGTGTTCTTACACGCCGTATGTTGGAAACCCGATCATTCTGCTGGAGCTGAGGTAGGTGATACGCCTCAAGGTCGACATCAGAGGAGAATTCCTCATCGAGGATGTCTAATGGCACGACGTTTATGCCTTCTGTCGCCCATCGAACCGCTTTCTGGTATGCTGTCTCAGTTCTTAGACATTCTATTTGCGACGAAGCTTCCAGCGCAGCTTTCACTTCGCGATCGGATCTCGCCTTCAGCATTCGACGTTTCTCATCGCTGGCCGTTTTCTTGCGGGCAGCCTCTCTCTCCTGCGCGATACGCTCCGCTTCGAGGTCGTCTCTCTGACGCTCCAGGGCGCGCAGCTGCAACCAGGAGTGCCAGAGTGTTGAATTGTGTTCTTGGACAGCCTGGCGCCGTACTCCGGCAACGGTGTCGTCGCTTCCGCTTTCTTGCAATCTGCGGCGCGACCTGGCGGATCTGCGTGGCCCGACATGATCTTGTCTTGCTAGGCCTTGCGGTGCATCGCCTGTCTTGGCCATCTCGGCATACGAACGAAGATCAACCCGCGCTGGAGAGCCAATCTTGCGCAGGGCCGCGTTGGTCCGCTTTTCCCATTCTCCGCGGATACGCTTGATTTCTCCGGGGCCTGAGGTTCTGTCGTCAAGAACACGCGTTTTCTCTCCAAAACCACCCGTGATCCTATCAACCTTCCGCGTCGTCATCAGGATGTGAGCGTGGAAATTCAGGTTGGTCTTCGATGGATCGAAGAGCCTCTGCTCGTAGTCTTCCCGCGTCAGTTCGAGTTTGCCCGCATTGTGCCGTTTCTCTTCCTCAGGACACAGGAAACGCGGCGCGTGAACGTCGGCTTGAACGGCAACGCCGTGTTCATCGCGAAGCCAGAGGCAGAAGCCGCGGACAAGCCCGACCTGCTCGAGAAGCGGTAGCTCGCGTGGCAGGGAGGGGCGCAGTTCGCGGATGACTCTTGCATTCCTTCGGCGTTCAGAACGCTCGGCTGCGTTCCAGAGCTCCTCGGCACTTCCTGTCCAGTTGATCAATTCATGCGACAGGAGGCCACCCTTTCTGCCCGGCGAAAACCGTCGTCCAACCCGCGCATCCCGGAAGGTGGTGCGTGCGGTGTATGTGGCGGATTTGACGGCGGAGCGGCCGTCAGCACGAGAATGTAGGATGACTTCGAGTCTGCTGGCGGGGTGTATCATGTAAAGGACATCGGGCCCCAACCCGATCTCCGCACAAAAAAGCCCGCGGCAGGCGCGCAGGCAAACCCCAAGTTTGCGTAACTGCGCGCATTGCCCAGCAGGCATGCGGACGGCCGCTCACGAGGCGGCCTGGCGAAGCCACATTTTCCCGCCCGGGTAGCGAAGCCGGGATCCAAGCCGCATTTCTTGTCCGACGACTGAAAAGGGAGGGCGAATTGGCGGACCTGGATCAACAAATCGAACAGGCGCGCGCGAGACTCAGGGACCTTCAAGCCCGGGCGAGCAAACAACGACGACGCGATGAAACGCGCAAAAAGATTATCTATGGCGCTGCTGTTTTGAAGCTTCTCGAGGAAATTGAGAGAGACAAAGCTGATCGGTTGCTCAAGCTTCTGCACGAACGTATCTCACGCGACTCAGATCGAGAGCTGTTAGGGCTGTAAACCCAGTTAGATCCTCTTGAGGCACTGCCCGCTCTCAGAAGGGTTGGCTGACTTGGGCCTATTGAAAGAAAAAACTGGCGCGGCTTACCGCGCTCAGTATCGTCAGGTCGCGACGTGCGAAACATCCCTGTCTGGCGAATAGATGTCGAGAATATTCCAATGCCCGGTTGTTGGTGTCGGGTTGTTGATCATTGGCACATCGAGCACGGTTGGTTTGCCACTGGCGATTGCCGCTTCCAGTGCGGGCAACAACTCGTCAGCAGCGCTGAGTCTGTGCCCTTCCGCGCCATAGGCTCGCGCTATGTCGGCATAGCCCGGTCCGTTTGCGGGTGCGGCGGCTGATCCGGGGAACATGGTTCCATAGGTCAAACCGTAATGCGCTTTTTGAAGGCCGGCGATCGTTCCGAAGGCGTTGTTGTTCATGACCAGCCAGATAATGCCCAGATCAAGCTCGACGGCCGTTGCGAGCATCGATGGGTTTTGACCGAAGCCACCATCACCGACCAGACTGATTACAACGCGATCAGGTGCCGCCAGTTTCGCGCCGATCGCGCCCGGAGGGCCGAAACCCATCGTCGCGAACCCGCCCGGGGTCAGGATAGAACCCGGTGTCAGAATATCGAACTGTTGTCCTACCCCGTTCTTGTTCCATCCGACGTCCGTGGTGATGATGGCATCCTCGGGCAGTGCCTTGCGGGTATCTGCCAGAATACGCTCGGGCATCATTGGAAAGGCCGATGAGGTCGCCATTTCCGCGTTGCGCGCTTTGAAGTCCGTCCGGAAACCAGCGATCTTCTGCTCCAGCACGGGGCGCTTGAAGCCGTCCGGATACATCTCGCGGGCAACCCGGTTGAGGACGCGCAAAGCGGCCTTGGCGTCAGCAACGACGCCGATCTCGGTGGGATAGTTCCGACCGATTTCCTGTGGTTCGATGTCGATATGAATGACCTTTGAGCCGGGAATGTTGAACGTATAGCCGGGATACCAGCTGGAACAATCGGCCTCTTTGAACCGGGTGCCTACGGCAAAGATGTAATCGGCATTCAGGCAGGACTGGTTCACCAGTTCGGTGCCCCAAAACCCGGTCATGCCCAGCACAAGCGGATGGTCGTCCCGCAATGCGCCCTTGCCCATCAGGGAATGCGCGACGGGCAGACCCATATGTTCGACAAACTCGCGCAGCTCCTCGCTGGCCTGCGCCAGAAGGATACCGCCGCCGACATAGGCGACCGGGTTTTCGGCTTTAGCCAACGCTTCGACAATCTCTCGCGCTGTCTCGTCGTCAATCGATGGTTTCTTGAGCGCGCGCGTGTTGTCGCGGATACGGTCGAAACTGTCTGAGGAGATCACCTCTGAAAAGATATCCATGGGGACATTGACTAGTACCGGCCCGGGCTGGCCGCTTTCAGCGAGATGAAACGCCTTTTCCAGAATCTCGGCCATCAGGTCCGCCCGATCTACGCGCCATGCACGTTTGACAAAGGGCCGATAAATCTCCCACTGGGCAGCGTCTGCGTGCAGGTTCACTTCCTGATGTGGATGTTTGCCGTAGTAGTGCGAAGGAATATCGCCCGCGATCACGACCATAGGGATACAGTCCAAGGCCGCGTTGGCGACCCCGGTGGCGCAATTGGTCAGTCCCGGGGAGAGGTGGGACAGCACCACCGAGGCCTTGCCCGTCACGCGGGCATAAGCATCCGCCGCGTGGCTGGCGATTTGTTCATGTCGTACTGTAACGAAATCGATGGGACTTTCCGCCAGCGCAGCCAGAACCGCGATGTTCGTGTGCCCGCACAGGCCGAACACATGTTTGACCTCACGACGCTCAAGGAAATCAACGATGTGTTCGGCGACGGTTTTACCGTCCAGTTTGCTTGCGTCCATCACGCGACCTCCTGTCCGTAGAACTCACCGAACAAGTCCGGCTCCGAGGGGCGATCCTCGGGGATGGGACGGCTGACCCAAGTGTAGTTCATCATGTGTTTCATCGTGACGTTTTCGTTGGTGATGTTGCCGCCCCAGATGCCGCAACCCAGACTGCTGGTCATAGGCATACCATTGGTCCAAGCACCCGCATTGGCCTTGGATTGAGGCTGCCGAACCATCATCCGGCTGACCGGAGCCAGACGCGCCAACCGGTCGATATGATCGTCATTGTGGCTGTAGATGCCGCAGGAATGGCCCTTGCCCCCGGTGTTGTAGATCTGGCTGACCGTTTCCAGCGCGTCATCAAACGTGTTGAAGTGATAAAGCGCCATCAGCGTGGTCAGTTTTTCCTTGGAAAACTTGTGCTCTGGCCCGATTTGCCCCTGATTTTCAACCATCAGAAACTTGCGATCTTCGGGGATGCTAAAACCGGCGACTTTGGCCGTTTGCTGCGGCGGACAGGCGATGGTCGGGAAGGTGCGATTGCCCTTTTCGTCCCACATGGCCGCTTCAAGCATGGCCTTCTCTTCATCCGAACACAGGTAGCCGCCCTCGGCTTGAAGCGCCTTGACCATATCGTCGTAAACTGAGCGCTGGATGATGATGTTGCCGTCGGCCGAGCAGCCCGAGCCATAGTCGGAGGTCTTTGAAAGACGAGTGTTCTGCGCGGCGATGTCCAGATCGGCGGTTTCATCGATGACGATGGACGAATTGCCCGCGCCGACGCCATAGGCCGGGCGACCAGAACTGTAGGCCGCTTTGACCATCGGCTTGCCACCCGTTGCCAAAGTCAGGTCGCAGATCTCCATCAGATGTTGCGTCAATGGGATCGACGGTTTGCGGATCGACTGGAACAGGTCTTCGGGTGCGCCTGCTGCTCGACAAGCTGCGCGCATGACCTCGACCATCTCAAAGGTAGTATGGGCGGTCCGAGGGTGCGGACTGAAGATAACCGCATTTCGGGCGTTGGCGGCGGACACGCCAGTCACCGGTGGTGTCATCGCTGGATTGGTCATCGGAATCAGGGATGCGATCACACCGGCAGGCTTGGCATATTTTACCAGACCCTTTTCTTCGTCTACTTCTACGATCCCGGTCGATGGTGTCCGCAAGACATCACGCAGCACCATGTGAATCTTGAATCGCTTCGCGGGGCGCCCTTCGCGATCTCCGATACCGCTTTCGTCCACGCCTTGCTGGGCCAGACGCGTGAAGGTCTTCTCGTTCCCAGCATACCACGCAATTGCCTGAGACAGGCGGTCCAGCCTGTCCTGATCCCAATCCTCGATCTCGGCCATGGCAGCGCGGGCGCGCGCCAGCATATCGGCCGCGAGTTGTCGGTCGTTTTCAGTGAGCTCTTTGCCCATGATGATCCTCTTGGTGTTTTAGAATTGCTGCATCGGGCATGCGGCGCTGTGACCGCGCCTCGCCGAATGTTCGCTTGGCGTGGCTGAGACAGCGACGCGCGTGTTCTTCATATCCCAACTCGGCAACGCGGCTTTGGTTGGGCAGTTCTATGGAGTAGTCGACGGGTGGCATCCGTTCGATGATGCCGGTGAAGTCAATCCAGCCTTCGCCGGGGTACAACCTTGCATCACGGGCCAACTGGATCATGCCCTCGCGCGTATCGGCGATGCCGGGCAGGCAGTCTGAGATATGCAGGAAATGAAACAGGTCCGAGGGGACGTGCAAGAGCTCTCCCAGATCCACGCGGCTGAGATGCAGGTAGAGCGTGTCAACGAGGATACCGCCATTCGGTTGGTCCGCTGCGCGGACAATATCCAACGTCTCGTCCAGCGTGCGCAGGCGGGAAAAGCTTGGAAACTCCAGATCCACTGTCAGCCCATAGGGCGCTGCCAGTTCGCAGGTCTCGGAATAGACGTCGATCAGGAAGTCACGATCATCACGGGTGTTGGTCCACGCGCTCATGATCATGCGTTTTGCGCCCAGCTCTCCGCCAATTTCCAACGAAGGCTCAAAACTGCGCGGGTCGACATCTTCGGTGATGCGCGCAAGTTCGACATCAAGGACTTTCAAGCCGGTGGTAGACAGAGCCGTTTTGGTGGCCTGCACCTGCGCCTTGTCGATTGGGGATTGGGTGAATTCACCGGGCACATGCATCGGAATAAACCGGGGGCTGACGGCATCGTACCCGGCCCGCGCGGCGATATAGACCAACTCGGGCGGTGTGCAGCCAATCAGCGTCAGATGCGCCAAGGAATAGAGAGAGGGGCTTGCGCCAGCCTCTTCGGGTTTCACCATGAACGACAGCTCCACGTGTCTGCGAATCTCAAATTCATCACACGTAGTAAAAAATATCTGATATTTTTTAAAATATCAACTTTTATTGCTGGGCAGGAAATGAAAACGCCCGAGCAATAGCCCGGGCGTGTTTAACCTTTGTGTTGGCGGGGCTTTAGATGGCGACCCAGTCCCCTCCGGACTGGTGAGAGCGCACAGAGGCATCAATGAATCGAACACCGTCTGCGCCTTGATCGACACTGGGATAAGAGAGCCAATCGGCCGGAACGGTAACGCCATCCCGACGCGCCGCGACGGCCATGGCAAATTCCGTATAGAGATTGGCCCAGGCTTCGATAATCCCTTCGGGAAAGCCGCGTGCGGTACGGATCAGACGTTCCGCACCGGGGCCGATGCCGTGCCCGTGACCTCGACTGATCACACGGTCCGGCTCACCGAACCGATTGAACTTCAGCCGTTCCGCATTCTCCAGATCCCACTCCAGACCGCCTTCGCTGCCGAAGACCCGCAACCGCAATCCACCCCGATTTCCGGGGGCAAGACGCGTCGCCATCAGGGTTCCCGGAACCTCGTTTTGATAGCGGGTGAACATGAACACCGTGTCTTCCAAGGGCTTGGGCGCGCCGCAAACATGGAACTCGGCCCGCAGGTCGGTCATGGGCAGACCCGAGACAAAACTGGCGAGGTGTGCGGCATGGGTGCCGATATCGCCGACACAACTGGTCGGGCCTGAAATCTTGGGGTCCAGCCGCCATTTGACATGGGGCGCATCGGCCACATCATCGGGTGTCATCCAGTCTTGCATGAACTCAACATGGATTTGGTTGATTTTACCGATGCCGCCTTCCGCCACGATTTGCTTGGCTTGCCGGATCACCGGAAAACACGACATCGCATATCCGACGGCAAAGACCTGTCCCGTGCGCGCGGCGACCTCCTCAAGCCCCTCGGCCTCGGCAACTTCGTTGGTCAGGGGCTTGTCGCACAGTACATCAATGCCTGCCTCCAGAAACGCTTTGGAAGCTTCAAAATGAACGTGGTTCGGGGTAGTGATCATGACGGCATCTACGCCATCCGGGCGTGCCGCCTCGGCCTGTGCCATCTCCTCGAACGACGCGTAGCACCGGTCGGCCGGCAGGAACCACTCGGCCCCGCGCGCCTTGCTGCGCTCGGCATCTGAACTGAGCGCGCCTGCGGCGACATCCCATCGGTCGCTCATCCGCGCTGCCATCGCTTGCGTGACAGAGATCCGTCCACCGCCAACAACGCCCAGCCGCAAACGGCGAGACAACCGGGGGAATGGGCCGTCAAAGTTCAGGTCTTCGGGTAAAAGTCTCTCAGCCATTCTGAACCTCCATTTCCGGGACCCGTACGCCTTCCGGCAGCATTTCCACCGCCATGAAGATGCTGGGGGTAATCGTCTCGTATTGATGCCAGGGATAGTTGCCTTCGTCGTCATACATCGGCTTGTGGGTCGTGCCGGGGGCCATGAATTCTTCGAGGTAAAGGGTTTCAACATCCCGTTCGCGGCATTGCTGCATTTTGCCAAAGCCTACGATTTGCGTATGCACTTCGCGGAAGCCCGGCACAGGGCAAAACGGATGATCCTTGTGCAATCCGACATTCAGCGGCACCGATCCGGAATGGTACATGGTCAGTCCAACGTTGCCCACGAAGACCTTCGGCGACATGTAGTGGCTGACACCCCGCAGACGCTCCTCTTGACGAACATCAAAAGCAGAGGGCCATGTCTCTTTCACCTCTGCGAACAACGCGTTTTCATCGGCATAGGCGTCGAAACCGTAGACAATGACTGCGCGTTGCGCGTTTTGGATGGAGCTGTTTCGCACGATCACCGATGAAAGTGGCGCAACGGTCTGGTCCTCGACCGCGAGGTTCCTCCCCCCAAGGTTCAGAACAATGGCACGACCCTCGACAGATACTCCGTCTTCATCGGTGATGTGCTGGACGCGAAAGAATGGCTGGGCAAAGTCGAGTGTCTCAATCGGCATGGACCAGCTCCTTCCTCTCATCGTTCAGGAAATCGTCCGGCAGAGGTGCAGGCGCTTCGCATCGGCTTTCTATTGTCTGGTAGGCACCGAATTTCGGTGCCCGTTCAATCGCGTCCATGACCTCGAAAACGTGGTAGGCAAGCGCTCCACTTGCACGGGGTTGGCGTCCTTCTTGTGCCGCCAGGGCAAGATCCAACAGGCCGAGGCCACGGCTGTCTTCGTTAAACCCGTGTTTGTTTTCGACCACCTGCCAGTCCTCGCGACCAGTTGGACGGGGCTGATGAGACCAGCGCGAGGTCTCCCGCGTTTTCAGCCAGACATCCCCTTGAAAGATATTGGCACCATGAACCGGGTCAGGATCAGGAATGCTGATGGTGCCGTTTTCACCGTAGATCTCGAACCGCGGCGTTTCGCTATCCCAGACGTCAAAGCTCATAGTCATCGACCCTACAGCTCCGGAAGAGAACTGCAGCAGGCTTAGGGAGTGCGTGTCGACCTCGACATCCATCCATTCACCGTTTCTAGGGCCGTTTTCGATCATCCGCTGGTCAAACGTCCGCCGCGCCATACCGGCAACGCGGTCAATTGGTCCAAGGCAGCAAGTCATGGCGGTCAAGTAGTATGGCCCAAGATCAAGCAATGGCCCACCACCGGCCTTATAGTAGAAATCCGGGTTGGGATGATGGCGTTCCGTCCCATGGGTGCCGACATGGGCAAAGACCCCGGTTGGTTTGCCGATAGCGCCTTCATCAATCAAGCGCCGAACTGTCTGCCAGCGACCACCAAGAAACGTGTCTGGCGCACAGCCGACCAGCAACCCCTTTTCCGAGGCGGCATGCAGTATCGCTTTCCCATCCGTTCGGTTCATGACCAGTGGCTTTTCTGAATAGACGTGCTTTCCAGCTTCCAGAGCGCGCAGGCTGATTTCGGCATGTGCTGCCGGAACAGTCAGGTTCAGAACGCAGTCAATCGTCGGATCGGCGAACACCTCATCCGGCGTGCATGCCTTGGAGATGCTGAATTGATCCGCCTTGGCGCGGCTTTCCGAAGGATCAAGGCTTGCGCAGGCCACAACCTCGATGTTTGAAAATTTTGATAGTGTTTTTAGATAAATATCGCTGATACGACCACAGCCGATAAGGCCGACCCGGAAGGATTTCGATGTCTCACGTGTCATCTTTCCTGTCTTCGTAGAGGGGTAAGTAATTCGGGGGCATGGGCCCTTTGTTCCGACCGCCCTGCCCCATCTGCTCCCAGGCGTGGGCGAGTATTCCGACCGAGCGGGACAGGCAGAACAGCCCCCGCGACAAAGGCGCAGGAAAGCCAAGCTCGCAGAAGATCACAGCTGTCGCGCCGTCGATGTTCATGGCAATTGGCCGACCGCCGCGTTGACGACCGAGTTCGGCCTGAACCTCTTCTCCTATATTAGCAAAGCGACCCGATACAGTGCCTTCTGCCGCCGCATCACGAACAAGTTGCATCAACCGGGGTGCGCGTGGGTCGACGGGCTTGTGAAACCTGTGACCAAAGCCCGATACGATCTTGCCGTAGGTCTCGCGCCAGCCGTCCAAGCCATCCCGAACAGCATCATTCAGCGAAACTCCCGCATCCATGCGGACTGCGATATCATAGTACAGCTCTGCACACTGCTCGCCTGCCCCGCCGTGCACGTCGCCCAGCATGTTCACCGCAGTTGCCATCGCATTATTGAGACCTACCCCGCAGGTCGCAGCCATACGCGCCGCCGCGATCGAGGGAGCCTGCGGGCCGTGATCCACGCCTGCGACCAAAGCAGCCTCGAACAGGCGCGCCTGCGCGTCGCTGGGCAGATCACCCCGCACCATCAGCCAGATCATCTGCGGGAAAGATACGCTCCCGATCAGATCCTCTATGGCGTTGCCGCGAAAAGCGATCTGTCCGGGTTTCATGTCGATGATCGAGGTGCGCCACCATTGGCGAACAGCCCGCTCATCCATTGTCATGTTTTCATCCAGCACGGTCATTGAGTCTGCACCTCTTTGAGCGTCTGGGTTTTGCTTTGCGCAGCAAGGCGAATGGGCGCGTTACGCGCGCCATAACCGGCATACCCCAAGCGCCGCTCAACAATTTCGAAGAAGAAGCCGTTAAAGATGGGGCGACTGTATATCTGAAAATACTCGGAACCCGCTGTCCGATCGTAGAGAATGTTACCCCGGCGCAGTTGGGCAACCAAATTGTCATCCAATCCGAATGTCGCTTGCAGATCAGCGTAGTAGTTTTCCGGGATCGTCAAACTGGGAAAGCCGGACCTCTGCAATTGGGCTGAGGTTTCAAAAATATCATCCGACTGGAAGGCGATGTGCTGAACACCGGCCCCAAAACCATCTTCAAGGAATGACGCTGCCAGAGTTCGACGCCCAACTGCCCCATTCAGGTTTAAGCGCACTTCGCCTTCGGGACTTTCGATAGCCTGGCTTTGCACGACACCAGACGGGTCGGCGACGTTCACGATAGGGGATTTTGACATCTCGAAAGTCGAAATGTAGTAGAGCAGCCAGCTTTGCATCTCATCATGACGCATCGTCTGGGCCAGATGGTCGATACGGCGCAGACCAGCGGGCTGGGTCGCCTTGGTTTTCGCAACCGGCTCGAACTCGATATCCCAGACCCGATGCAGGTCGGATTTCTCATCGATGAAATGCACGACATTGCCACCGACACCCCGAATGGCCGGGATATCCAGCTCTCCGGTCCCCACCGGCTGTGAGAAATTCGGCGCGCCCAACGCGGTCGCCCGCTGAACCGTCTGATCCGCATCTTTGACACGCAACCCCATGTCACAAACGCAGGGGCCGTGACCCAGGAACGCCGAATGGGCAAAACCTTCCTTTTCGCTATTCACAACGATGTTTATCGCGCCCTGCCGCCACAGCTCGACGGACTTGCTCACATGCTTTCGCTCCATTCGAAAACACATTGCTGACAGCATATCTGCCAGTTGAGCGCCGCTTACCTCATCAGCTGTAAACTCGACGAACTCAAAGCCTGACGCATAAACGCGTTCCGGCAGGTCCGGGATGCCGAAGTCGGTTCCCGGCTCGGTCCGGGATACCTCATCCAGGAGGTTCACCAGCGATCTGTAACAGTCACGCGCCAGCGTTTGACCACCGGGTTGCGGCGCTGCTTCGTTGACGCGCGCAATGGACCAAGGCCCCTTGTACCCAGCACGGGACAACACCCGCACAAAGCCCGCAAGGTTCAGCGACCCAAGCCCTGGCAAAAGCCCGAAGTGCCGTTTGAGCCTGCGAATATCCATCTCAAGCCGGGGGGCGTCGGACAGTTGTACATGGAACAGCCGCTCTCCGGGGATGTCCCGAAGGCGGGCTGGTTTGGACCCGTCGGCAAGCGAGAAGAAAGAATTCAAAGCCAACCCCAGATGAGGGCTGTCGACAGCATCAACGACGCCTAACGCCTGTTCATCCGAGTGAATAAGATCCGACCATGGCAAGCCCATATAGGCCAGACGCATCCCCATTTCTTTAGCGATTTGGGCCGCCTCGCCAAGATCTGCGATTACCTGTTCTCCGGTCGCAGCGGCATCGACCTCGAATGCGGACCCAATAAGCAGCAGATCCGTACCCAACTCGCTCATCAGATCGAGTTTGCGCTTAAGCCGATCAAAGGCGCGCTCCCGTCCGGCGCCGGCCTGACCTTCAAGGTTATGGAAGGGTTGTAACAGGCAAATCTTCAGGCCGAGATCTGATGCAATTTTCCGAATTTGCGATGGCGGCCCGTCAAAAGCGGTCAAATCCGGTTCGTGTAATTCGACACCCCCGAATCCCGCGTCAGCGATAGCACTCAGCTTTACAGCCAGATCACCGGGGATCGACGTTGTCGAAACCGACAGGCACATTATCCCTGATATCCAAACATACGCGGCAACCACAGGACCAGATCCGGCATCAGCATCATGATCACCAAGGCGAAGATGAGAACCGCAAGGAAGGCCCAAATCTCCGAGATGATTTCACGCAGCGGAATGTCCGTCACAGCGTTGATCACAAAGAGTAGAATGCCATAGGGCGGCGTGATCAGACCGATCATCGAGTTCACTACGACCAACACCCCGAAATGCACCAGATCAATCCCAAGCGCTTCGCAGGTTGGAATGAACAGGGGCACAATCACGAGGATGATCGTTGTTGCGTCTAACACGCATCCCAACGCAAGGATCAGCAGGTTGACGAGGATCAGGAACACAATCGGGCTGACATCCGAACCCTCCAGCAGTGCCGAGATCGACTGAGGGATTTGCTCCTGAATAACGATGAAGTTCAGGATAAACGCACCACCAATAACCACCCCGACCGCTGCGGAAGAACGCGCGCTGTCGACGAACACTTGATAAAGGCCACGGAAGGTCAGCGCACGGTAGAACAACGCTGCCAACAGCAGGGCGTAGAATGCAGCCACGGCGGCAGCTTCGGTCGGAGTGGTGACGCCGCCATATATACCGTACAGCAGGATTGCGGGCATCAGTAGTGCCGGAAACGCGTTTGCGGTTTTAGCTGGCAATTCGCGCAGCGGAACAGGTTCTTCCAGTGCAAAGTTCCGCTTGCCGGCAAGATAGTAGTTCATCGCCATGAGGACGACGCCCATGATCAGGCCCGGCAGAATCCCTGCCAGGAACAGCGACCCGATAGAGGCTTTCGACACCAGCGCATAAAGGACCATCGGGATCGAGGGCGGAATGATCGGGCCAATCGTCGCCGACGCTGCCGTGATTGCGGCTGCGTAACCTCGGCTGTAGCGGCCATCCTTGGTCATCATTTCGATGATGATTTTGCCGATCCCCGCAGCATCCGCGACAGCCGACCCGGACATACCCGAAAAGATCAGAGACGCTACCACGTTGACGTGCCCAAGGCCGCCCTTGAATCGCCCGACCGCAGCGACGCAGAAGTTCAGCAAGCGGTCCGTGATCGACCCCGCATTCATGATATTGGCGGCGACGATGAACAAAGGCACGGCAAGCAAGATCGTGCTTTTGTAGAAGCCTTGCAGGATCTTCTCGCCCGCAAGCGCGACGTCCAGTCCGGCCACGCCCAGATACATCAACGAGGCCAGTAGGATGGAATAGCCGATAGGTGTCCCGATGCCTGCCAGCACAAAGAGTGTGAGCAGGCAAGAAAGAAGTTCGAAACTCATTTGCTTGCGTCCTCGTCGTCTTCCACGTCAACGCGGGGATGATCGTCGACCACGTTATATCCCACGACCATTTCAAGTTCAGTTTTAGGTGGGCCGTTGCGCATGATGTCAAAGAACAGCCATCCATAGCGCGCGGCTACGACCAGCATGAACACCGCGTAGATCGAAAACACCGTGCGCAGCGGTACCTTCTCGCCCGAGAAGGGGTTTCGCACGGTCGCGGTCTTGCGGATTTTCATCCAATCGATGTAATCCCACGTCGGCAGGAAACTGTAGAGCATCCCAATGACGATGGCGGCGGCTGCGAGCATCGCAAAGACCTGACGGACACGTCGGGGTACCGACAGGTAAATGATGTCAAACTTCACGTGATCCCGCTCGCGCACGATGAAGGCGCAGCTAAAAAAGATCACCCAGACCCACAAAATGCCGATCAGTTCAAGCGTCCATCCAGCGGGGGTAAAGAAGTACCGCAGAAGAATTTGTAGAAGGAAGATCAGGAAGATTGCCGCCAGCATCCCGCCGGCAATCGCCTCGGTCAGTCGGGAGAACCCTTTGATAAAGGCTTTCATTATGGTTCTCCCTCCCTTGTCTTACTGGGCTCAGTTGCCCAGAGCGTTGATCTGATCCAGAACGCCTTCGGGCCATGAACCTGCAAACTCGCTGTCCAGATACATGGACTGTACCTGATCACGGAACGCTGCGAGATCGGGTTCGTAGATCTCCATCCCCTGCTCTTTCAGGAAGCTGACAAGGTCCTCTTCTTTCTGAAGCTGCTTCTGGCGGCCGGATTCAGCTGCAGCATCCGCAGCTTCCTGAACCTTGGCCTGCTGTTCCGGTGTCAGCCCGTCCCAAACCTCTTTGCCGATTGCAATATAGTTCAAGTCGACCAAGTGCGATGTTAGGATGATCTGATTGGTCACTTCGTAGAACTTGGCATCCACCACGGTCGGCAGCGGGTTGTCCTGACCATCTACAGCGCCGGTCGACAGAGCTGTGTAAACCTCTGAGAACGCCATTGGTGTCGGGGCGGCACCCAGCGCTTTGCCAAGGAACTGCCACGCATCTGTGCCCGGCATCCGCAGGTTCACACCCTCCAGATCAGCCGGAGTGCTGACGGTCAGTTCATCCTTGGGCTGGCGCAGGTTCACCTGACGACGGCCCAGGTACATGACCGACAGCAGTTTGACGCCCAGTTCTTCCTCGGCCTTTTGCTTGAAGGCATCCATCAAGGGATCGTTGAAGACAGCCACCTGATGCGCGGCGTCCTGGTGGACATAGCCTGCGGTAAATATCGAAAACTCGGGGAAGAACTGTGCCAGCTCCTGCGCCGAGGTGATCGACATTTCCAGGTTGCCCCGGCTGATGGCATCCAATTCGGTGCCTTGGGCGAAGATGGTTCCGTTATAGCTGGGCTCGTAGCTTGCGAAATCAGCGACCATGGGCGCGAAAACCTCGGCCATTGCGACCGAGCGCTGATCGGTTTCCGACCCCGACGTTGCGAGGCGAAGTTGCACTTTGTCGTCTGCAAGCGCACCACTTGTTGCGCTGAACAGAACACCTGTTGCAACCAGGGCTGATACAGCAGCCCGGCGGGTAAGTTTGGTAATCACTTTGCTCCTCCCTGAGACATCATGATGCTTTTTTCCGATTCTGAGTTTTGACCTATTTTGGACACTTTGCAAGATTTTTTACAAAATATCAGATATTTTTCATTACCTGCAATCTCTGTTGCTGCGTTTCCTGAAGGTTTCTTATCTTGACAGTCTCGCCAGTTCTGCAAGAATTCTGAATAGCTTCAATAACTTGAAGCGTTCTGAACCCTTCCCATCCAGACACAATCGGCACTGCTTCGTGCCGAGCTACTTCAACAAAGTGCCTGAGCTGATTGACCAGAGGGTCAGACGCACCCTTCTTCAGCGCGGTTGATGAGATTGGCGTCCACCAGTCCCTTTGCTCACCCTGGTAACTCCACAATCGAAGATCGGGAACGGACAACGAACCATGAGAGCCACCTATCATGTAGCTACTCTCAGTGGTCGACGGATAGATTGGATATTCCTGAGACGTCATCTCCCAGCTCCATGGAGCAACGATGCTATCGGACACACTTATGGTCCCGATCGCCCCACTTTCAAACGTCAACAGCGCGCCGGCGACATCTTCGTTGTCGTAACCCCGCTGCGATGAAGCCGACTGAGCCTGAACGGTCACGACTTCTCCGGCCAGGTACCGCAGCAAATCCACATCGTGGACAAGATTGACTGAGATGGGCCCTGCACCGGGTTTCTTTCTCCAGGGCGCAGCATCAAAATATTCGTCTGGCTTATAGAACCAACAATTCGCATGGACAGCGCGCACATCTCCAATCCTCCCATCGACAATGGCTTCCTTAGCTGACCGAATCAGAGGATTGTGCCGACGATGATGCCCAACCATCAGAGGCACATTCGCCTTCTCCGCTGCTTGAATAAGCTCAAGTGCAGCGGTGGCTTCGACGGCGATTGGCTTTTCGACAAGAACGGGACAACCATGTCGAACACACGTGAGGCCTTGTTCAACATGAAGAGTGGTAGGGGTCGCCAGAACAGCTCCGTCCGGCGTCTGATTTGCAAACATTTCCTCCAACGTCTCGTAACACGCGATCGCGTGCTCAACGGCGTAGGCACGACCTTCGTCGCTGGGATCGACCACCGCGACGAGATCAACATGGCGCAACGCTCGGATAGCGTCTGCGTGGCGGCGTCCAACAAGACCAATGCCCACAATGGCAATGCGAAAATTCTTAGACACTTTGCTTCCTTCCGGAGGGTCCGGAAAATCCCGAAACCGAAGATTGTGATCGAGCTGCTTTACCCAACTTGGCCACGACCGTATTGGGCTTTTCGCGATTCCGCAATAATGTATGATATTTTTATTTTTACCATACATCGGTTTGGATTGCTGATGTCTCTGAAAAATGCTAATTGAACGAGGAAACTGATAATATCGGGTGAAACGCATGGTGAAACAGCCATCTACGATAGGTGCAAGCACCTATCAGCGCATCAAGCGGGACATCATCTTCGGGGAACTGCAGCCCGGCTCCAAACTGAAGCTGGACGCTTTGAAGGAACGCTACTCGGCAAGCCTTTCGACACTTCGCGAAACGCTGAACAGGCTCGCCAGCGACGGATTTGTCGAAGCTCCCGAGCAACGAGGTTTCCTGGTCACACCGGTTTCACGAGAAGACCTGACCGAGATTTCAGAGCTGCGGGTCCTGTTGGAATGCCACGCGTTGGAATTGTCCATTGCGAATGGCGACACGGATTGGGAAGGCAACCTCGTTGCCGCACACCACAAACTGCACCTGATGGAACAGCAGCTTCTCAAGGGCGACGAGTCCGAGAAAGAAACCTGGAAACGATATGATTGGGAGTTTCACCAAGCGATGATCGCGGCCTGCAACTCCAAAAACCTTCTGTCTCTGCACTCCATCATCTACGACAAATACTTGCGGTATCAGATGCTTGTGCTGACTTATCGCGGCGAAGAGGCGGTCAAGGAGCACAAGGGCATGTTCGATGCCGCGCTGGCCAGAGACGCCGACACGGCGAAGAGGCTGTTGGAAGATCACATTCGAAATGGCCTCCAGCATACCTTGGAGGCTATGTAAGACGTTCCCCTTGCCGCAATAGCGACAGCCTTCAACGCAGAGCACCCCGGTGAAGGCCAACTTCTTTTGATCGAATTCGCCAGTCAGGGCACCGCTACGACAATTGACCTTTCGGCTTACCCCTTGAAGGTCACGGCACCCATATTTTACAGAGTGTTAATGTGTGGGGTTTGTGTCCAAGACGGACCTCCGCTACCAGATCCCCAACAACGTCGATTGTTAAAGTAGATTTTCATGCGCGGTTGCGCGATTATGCTGCTATCTACGTACCTTATGTACCTTCAAACCATCCAGATAAGCCCGTTTTTCGATCTGAACCTCTTCATCGCCTAAACCTGACCGGTTGAGCTCAAGGAAATACGCAGCAGCCCCAGAGGGTTGGACATTCGCATTCTTGACAGGAAACAGATCATCCGACCGCACATTTATTACGGACAGCACCTTTGTAAGTGCCAGGAAACGGTCGTCAGTGTCTGAGACATTGATCCATAAGACATGCGCTTGCGCAGAAACCGTCTGTTCAACCCTGCTCACAACTGCATCCAGATCGGACGCAGGTTTGAGCTGTTGGGTATAGTCTGAAAGGTTCTCCAGAATTCTGTTGGATTGAATGTTTTGCCAATAAACACTTTTGATCCAGTCAGACGGGTTTCTGGTTGTGTAGAAAAAGGTCACGCGGGCTTTGCCGCCGGCGAACAGCTGCACTTCTTCCAAGAGAACCTGAGCAAGGACATGTGTTTTTGTGTATGACCAGACATTCTTCCGCCCCGGGATCATGCCTGCGAATTCTTCGCTACTGATCAGCAGGGGTTTGTTTTCCTGATCTACAAAAGGTTCGAGCGCCGCGCGCAGCTTTGTGCGAAACCCCTGGAGCACTCGGTCCTGCGGCAGAACGGCGTATCTGCGCGCCGAAAACCCGGCCTCTTTCAGATCACGCGGCAGAAGGATGTTAACGCGTTTTTTCAGAAGCTCCCGGTTTCTGAAAAGCATCGATTGAAAGGTTCTGGTTCCCGTTTTGTGAAAACCCTGATGAATAACCACCTTCATGTCAGAACCCTAGTCTACACCGCGCGACGGTCTGAAAAGCCAAACTCTACCGGGCAAAAACTTATTTGTGAGCGACTGATAAAGACCCCAAGCGATAACCAATTGCGAACAATGGCCAGCATATATCCATTAATGTTTCTAAAGACCGGTCAAATCGATCAATGGAGTCGCGCGCGTTACCTCAAACTCATGCGAGCTATCGGGCAGGGCAATGCTGATCTCAAGGCTTTGAGCACGTTCAAAGCGGCTGAAATAGGCAAACTCGATGGTCGTCAGCGCTGCGATGTCCTGACATTGGATTACATAATCAGCTCGAAACTCAGAATGTTCGGCATCTTCATCCGGCTCATTGCTGGATTCAACAACCTGCGTTTGATCAACGATCCCCTCTGATGTCAGCGCCACATTGGCCGATGCGGTAAAACAGCCCGCATCTTCGGCAAGGACAAATAACTCCAATGGCTTAGATAAATCCGAAATCGCGACCGCAACCTTAGCGCGATCCTCATCTGTCTCTGCTTGGCTTTCAAACCCGACAATATCCGCGCTGGGCACGGTTAGTGACAGTGAGAATTCCGCCCCTGAGAACACCATGCTCAACTGCCCAGTGCCATGTTTGTGCTGGTAGTCTTGCTGTGTTGCATGGGCCATCACGCCCGTCGACAACAAAGACAAGAAAAGAAACAGGCGCATCATCAACCACGTACCACCAAAAATAGAATCACAACGCCGAGTTTAGCCCGAATCGCAAGGTGCGCAACGCAGGTCGCTACGGCAAGTATCGCCAGATATGGGGATGTGCGGCAGTTTGCCCATACGTGAGCGTATATCCGACAATAAAACTCAGGTTGACATTTCCGACTTATTCACTCAACTTTTTGGGTGTAAAAAACAGTGTGGCCACTCAGCCCGCACCGCCCTTTATTGACAGGAAAGATCAAACCACATGTCCAAGTCTATTGCCGCTGCCAGCGCCCTAGCCTTCTGCGCCGCAACCACCGCATCGGCCGCCGATGCGCCTGCAAAAGCAGATGTCCTGAACACCTACGCGAATATTGCTGAAGCCAAGTATGACGATAGCCTGATCGCTGCCAAGTCACTGCAAGCGGCCGTGAACGCTCTGATCGCAGAGCCATCGGATGCCACCCTGAATGCGGCCCGTGCCGCCTGGCTTGCCGCGCGCGTACCTTATCAGCAAAGCGAGGTTTACCGTTTCGGCAATGCCATCGTCGATGACTGGGAGGGCAAGGTGAACGCCTGGCCGTTGGATGAAGGTCTGATCGACTATGTTGACGCGTCCTACGGTGGCCCGAGTGATGAGAATGAGTTTGCCGCTCTGAACGTCATCGCCAACCCAAGCTTTGAGCTGTCTGGCAATGCGATTGACGCCTCTGAAATCACCCCTGAACTGCTGGCAGAAACCCTGCACGAAGCTGATGGCATCGAAGCCAATGTAGCAACCGGCTACCATGCGGTCGAATTCTTGCTGTGGGGTCAGGACCTGAACGGCCACGGCGGCGGCGCTGGCAACCGCCCTTGGACTGACTTTGCACAAGCGGACGAATGTACCAACGGAAACTGCGACCGTCGTGCCCAGTATCTGAGCGCCGCAACAGACTTGTTGGTTAGCGATCTGGAATGGATAACTGCACAATGGGCCGAAGATGGTGAAGCCCGTGCTGCACTGACCCAGAACGAAGACGCGGGTATCAGTGCGATCCTGACAGGCATGGGGTCGCTGTCTTATGGCGAAACCGCAGGTGAGCGGATGCGTCTTGGCGTAATGCTGAACGACCCGGAAGAAGAGCATTCCTGTTTTGCCGACAACACACATAACGACCACTACTACAACGGCGTTGGCATCCAGAACGTCTATCTGGGCAGCTACACACGGATCGATGGCACCCCGGTCAACGGTGCGTCATTGTCGGATATGGTCATCGCAACCGACCCTGCGCTGGATACCGAGATGAAAGCCAAACTGGCGAACACCATGCTGGCCCTGGGCGCGATGAAATCCACCGCCGAAGCGGGGTTCGCCTATGACCAGATGTTGGAACGCGGCAATGCCGGAGGCGAAGCTTTGATCATGAGTGGCGTGAACGGTCTGATCGACCAGACCAAAACGATCGAACGTATCGTTGCTGCGCTTGAGCTAGAGAATATCGAATTCGAAGGATCGGACAGTCTGGATAACCCAGACGCAGTGTTCCAATAAGCTTAACCTTGAGACCAGAGACGCAAGGACGCGTCTCTGGTCAAATTGGTACTGCTATGTGCCAAGTCGTTGATCTTGATCTCGAACCCTACGCCGCAACCAAACGAGATCACCACAAGAACCTTATAGACGGATATGCAATTGGCGGACGAAAGCAATCGAACCCATCTGTAAGGTACTGATCAAACAATTGATCGCTGATGAAGAAAGTCACATCGATGCTTTTGAAACGCCAGCTGATCTGCCTGAGCAGCACAGCACAGCCACCTATGCGCAACTCAATACCGCGGGATTGGGTGAAGGCGCCCAACGTTATCGTGCTGACCCTCTGCACACTGGCTGCCACCCCCGCAGTGCCAAACCAACTGCAAGATCTGCACCTGAACGTCATTCCTCGCACCGCCGAAGAACAGGATCGCATTTCCAAAGTTACTGCGCCACCGCTGGATTTTTTCGCTCCGCAACGCTTTGAAGACCTGCCCGGAGGGGCGGCGACCGTCCGTGTGCGCAATGATGCCGACGCATTTTCCCAGCCTTCGCGCAATCTGAGCTTTGAGCAGGAGCTGGACTTCAAAGTCGGAAACGGGTTGTTCAGGAAAATCTGGGTTTCATCACCATCCTCGACGCTCGCCTCAGATGGTTTGGGGCCGCTCTACAACGCACGCTCTTGCCAGCGCTGTCATATCAAGGACGGGCGCGGGCATACACCGAACGGGCCGGATGACACCGCGATTTCGATGTTTCTGCGGGTTTCCATCCCCGGCGCGGCGGAAGACGGCTATGCCGAGATCGCGGACTACATCGCCACCTTGCCTGAGCCTAGCTATGGCGGTCAGATGCAGGACTTCGCACTGGCGGGACATCCGGCAGAATACCGACTGGATATCACATATGAAGAGGTTCCCATCACACTCTCGGAGGGCGAAACCGCGTCACTGCGCAGCCCAACCTACCAAGCTGCCGATCTGGGCTATGGCCCTTTGCACCCGGATGCCATGCTTAGCCCTCGGGTCGCGCCGCAGATGATCGGCCTAGGATTGCTGGAGGCGATCCCGGTCGCCGACCTGCTGGCCAAGGCCGATCCGGACGACACGGATGGGGATGGGATATCAGGCCGCCCGAACATCGTTTGGTCTGCGGAATATGACGCGCCGATGATGGGACGGTTTGGCCATAAGGCCGGGATGCCAACCGTCATGGAACAATCTGCAGCGGCCTTTGCGGGCGATATTGGCATCGCCAGCCCTCTGTTCCCTACGCCTTTTGGGGATTGCACCGATACGCAGATCGATTGCGTGCAAGCCCCCCATGGCGATGATGACCACAGAGGTTTCGAGATTGATCAGGTTGGGATGGATCTAGTGGCTTTCTACAGCCGTAACCTAGGCGTACCCGGTCGTCGTGATGTAGATGACCCAGAGGTATTGCGCGGAAAAGAAGTGTTTCATAGCTCGGGATGCGTTTCGTGCCACTCGCCGTCCCATGTGACCCACCGTCTGGAAGACCGCGAAGAACACAGCTTTCAGCTGATCTGGCCTTACACCGACCTCCTGCTGCATGACATGGGCGAAGGTCTGGCCGACAATCGCCCCGAAGCGCGCGCAACAGGCCGCGAGTGGCGGACGCCCCCGTTGTGGGGTATTGGCCTGACCAAGCGTGTCTCGGGCCATACAGAATTCCTTCACGATGGCCGCGCGCGCAATTTGCTAGAGGCCATCCTTTGGCATGGCGGCGAAGCGCAGGGGGCCCGAGACCAGGTCGTTTCTATGCCCAAATCCGACCGGGATGCCCTTATCCGTTTTTTGGAGAGCCTGTGACACATGCATAAACTCGCCCTGATCGCAGCCTTGGTTTTTCCGTTGTCCGCAGCGGCACAGGACCACACGCCCACGCTGATCGACGTGACCGAAAACCACATCCTGCCACGCTTCACTATGCTTGCCGAAGCGACAGAAGTTCTAAATGCGACCGCGCAGCAGGATTGTGCTCCAGAATCGCAAGACCTTCGGGCCGCTTACGGCACCGCGTTCGACGCGTGGATTTCGGCAAGCCACCTGCGATTTGGGCCGACCGAAACAGATGATCGCGCATTTGCGATAGCTTTCTGGCCGGACACCAAAGGCTTTACGCCCAAGGCCCTGTCAAAACACATTGCAGTCGAAGATAGCGCCGTTGCGTCATCTGATGCCTATGCCGAAACCTCGATCGCCGGGCGCGGGTTCTTTGCACTGGAACGGATGCTATATGACCCAGAGTTTAACCAGCAAGGAAGCGCTGCATATCGCTGCGCCCTGATCCAGGCGATCAGCGCTGATATTGATGCAAATGCCGATGCTATGGTGGCCGACTGGCAAACCTATGCGCCTGAACTGACGCAACCAGGGGCAGATGGCCTCTATCGCACGCAAGATGAGGCCTTGCAGGAATTGTTCAAGGCATTGTCGAGCGGGCTGCAGTTCACATCCGAGACACGCTTGGGCCGTCCGCTGGGTACATATGACCGACCGCGCCCCAAACGGGCCGAGGCGCGCCGTTCCGAACGATCCTTGCGCCATGTTGAGCTTTCACTTGTCTCCACGCGCGATCTTGCGGCGCGCCTGTCTGCCGAACACCCGGAAATCGCCGCCGATCTGGAAACAGCTTTTAACCGCGCGATCGAAAGTGCTCGGTCTATCGACCACCCGGCGCTGGCCGGTGTTGCGGACCCTCAAGGCCGCTTTCGGATCGAAGCGCTGCAACAGTCGATCAATGATATTCGCCAGATTGCAGCGACTGAGCTTGGCCCGACGCTGGGCATCAGCGCCGGCTTCAACTCATTGGACGGAGACTAAGTCCTTGACCAGTCGCAGGCATTTCCTCGCCGGTCTCGCCGCCGCCAGCATCGCCCCGATCCGTGGATGGGCCGCGGCAGGTGCACCAGACTATCTGGCGGCAGGGCTGTTCCCGGATGGGTCATTCCGATTGGCGGGTCTGAGCGCCGAAGGCGATATCCTGTTCGACGTGCCCCTACCTGCCCGCGGTCACGCCGCCGCCGCCCATCCGACGGAACCGCTGGCCGTGGCCTTCGCGCGCCGTCCCGGAACCTTTGCTATCGTGATCGATTGCGCCGGTGGTACAGAACGGATCCGGCTTCAGGCGCCTGAAGGCCATCATTTCTATGGGCATGGCACGTTCTCAGCAGATGGTTCCAAGTTCTTCGCAACCGAAAACAACTTCGAAACCGGAGAAGGCCGCTTCAGTGTCTGGGATACAAAAACCTTCGAACGACTCGGCGAGTTCTCATCAGGTGGCATTGGCCCTCACGACATACGCTTGATGCCAGATGGGCAGACCCTCGTGATTGCCAATGGCGGCATTGAAACCCGCCCCGAGACCGGTCGCACCAAGCTGAATCTGCCAGTGATGCGCCCGAACCTCAGCTATGTGACCCTAACGGGCGGGCTGGTAGAGCAGATGGAGTTGCCCAGCGCATTGCACAAGAATTCGATCCGGCATCTGGCCATACGCGGCGATGGGCTGGTCGGATTTGCTATGCAGTGGCAAGGCAGCCGGACCGAGCATCCGCCACTTCTGGGTCTGCACCGAATGGGCCAAGACCCGGTCTTGCTGTCCGCCCCGGCTGCAAACCAACGCCATCTACAGGGTTATGCAGGCAGCGTTGCCTTCTCGACCGATGGCGCAACGATCGCCATCACCTGCCCGCGTGGCAATGCACTGCACCGATTCGACGTGCAGACCGCCACATTCACAGACGCCTCAGCACTGCAAGACGTTTGCGGGCTTGGCGCGGGCCTCGATGGGTTGATCTTCACAACTGGATCCGGGCTATTTGGCGCATTAAATCAAGCAGAACCAAAGGTTCTGACGCGTTCGGATTGCCAATGGGACAACCATCTGATCCCGATCCGTACCTTCGCGTGAAATTCGGCAATCCCCTTCACATAGTTTACACTTGGAAGAATCAAACTGCTGCCGTATTGGCGGGCGCGAAACTGGCACGCTTATGTTAAGGATCGACCTGATTGAAACAGACGCCCGACGCACCGCATTCCATCTACGGGGTTGAGAAATGGGGCAAAGGCCTCATCGAGGTGACGGAGCAGGGCGAGGTCGGTCTGCGCAATCCGATGTCTCCGGACACGGCGGCGATCAGCCTGCCCGGTATCCTCAGCGATTTGGATGACCGGGGTATCAAAGCGCCGATGCTGCTGCGCGTGACGTCCTATCTGGAACATGAGATCGCGCATCTGAATGAAAGCTTCGCTGAAGCCATCGCGCGGGTAGGCTACAAAGGCCCCTATCGTGGCGTGTTTCCGATCAAGGTGAACCAACAGGCGCAGGTGGTCGACCGGATCGTCGAGTTCGGCAAGAAGTACAATTACGGGCTCGAGGCCGGGTCCAAGCCCGAACTGGTGGTGGCTTTGGCGCACCGGCTGGCGTCTGAGGCGTTGATTGTCTGCAATGGCGTCAAAGATGCCGAGTTCATCCAACTGGCGATCCTGTCACGTAAAATCGGGTTCAACACCGTCATCGTTCTGGAAAGCCCGAAAGAGGCCGACACGGTGATCGATGTCTACAACGAGTTGGGCATCGAACCCCTGATCGGCGTTCGGGTGAAACTGACCAACCAGATTAGTGGGAAGTGGGAGGAAAGCTCGGGCGACCGCTCGGCCTTTGGTATGAATACCGACCAGCTTGTGGCAACGGTGGACAAGTTGCGCGAGGCGGGACTGTTGCATTGTCTCAGGCTGCAGCACTCGCATCTGGGCAGCCAAGTGCAGGACGTCAACGATGTCCGCCGCGCCGTGGGTGAGGCCTGTCGTTATTATACCGAACTCACCCGCGAGGGCGTTCCGCTGACCCATCTGGACCTCGGCGGCGGTATGGGCGTGGATTATACCGGCGAAAAGAAGGCCGCAGAAAACTCGATCAACTACACGGTTGAGGAGTATTGCAGCAACGTGGTCGAAACCGTCGCTTATGCCATGGATGAGGCCGAGATTGCCCACCCGACATTGGTGACTGAAAGCGGGCGTGCAGTCGTTGCGACGTCTTCGATGCTCGTGTTCAATGTGCTGGAAACCACGCTCTACGATGCACCGGATGGCCCCGAAGTAGAACCAGACGACCACCACATGGTCTCGGACCTCGCTACGGTACACGGTTACCTCAGCAAAGATCGCCTGCAGGAATGCTGGAACGACGCCACATTCTATCGCAACGAATTGCGCGCCCTCTTCCGACGCGGCTATGTTGACCT
Source organism: Ruegeria sp. H4 (assembly GCF_056533065.1). Taxonomy (NCBI): domain Bacteria; kingdom Pseudomonadati; phylum Pseudomonadota; class Alphaproteobacteria; order Rhodobacterales; family Roseobacteraceae; genus Ruegeria; species Ruegeria sp. H4. Next base: position 33,949 of record NZ_JBQFOC010000005.1, on the reverse strand, counting down.
GCGCCAAATGGCCCGCGCCGAACGCATCTACCTGTCGCTGATGGCCCGCCTCAAGGCACTGGCCGCCAGCGATGAACTGGACACGGATGTGGATGATCAGCTTGAGAAAGTGGCCGATATCTACCACTGCAACTTCTCGCTTTTCCAATCCCTACCCGATGTCTGGGCCATCGACCAACTGCACCCGATCGTGCCGCTGCAAGGGTTGAACCAAATGCCCGACCGCCGCGCCGTTCTGTCCGACATCACCTGCGACAGCGACGGCAAGATCGACCAGTTCATTCTGGCCGACGGTGTCTCACCCAGCCTGCCGGTGCATTCGCTACCAGATCAGGGCGAGTACTTCATGGGCGTCTTCTTTGTAGGTGCCTATCAGGAAACGCTCGGCGATCTGCACAACCTCTTCGGTGATACCAATGTCGTCACCATCGACCTGCGGGCAGATGGCGGCTTCGACCTGCTCCATGAACAAGAGGGCGACACAATCAGCCAGGTCCTGTCTTACGTTGAATTCGACCCGCAGGATTGCGTCGCAGCCTTCCGCAAAATGGTGGACGAGGCGATCTCGACCGGTACTCTGCAAGCCAAGGACCGCAAAACCCTGATGAGCGCCTATCGCGACTCGATCAACGGCTACACCTATTACGAATAACCCCCTGTGAGAGGAGATGACCCCCATGGGTTCTTTGAGTGGAAAAACACTGGTTGTCGGCGCGGGCGGCGTATCGCACGCTGCCGTGCACAAGATGGCGATGAACTCGGACATCTTTACCGAGATCACTCTGGCCAGCCGCACGAAATCGAAATGCGACGCCATTGCCGCAGCCGTCAAAGACCGCGTCGGTGTGGATATCGCGACCGCAGAACTGGACGCCTACAAGGTCGAAGACACCGTCAAGCTGATCAAGGAAACCGGAGCTGAAATCCTTGTAAACCTCGCCCTGCCCTATCAGGATCTGGTGTTGATGGATGCCTGCCTTGAGGCCGGCATCCACTACCTCGACACTGCGAATTACGAACCCGAGGATGAGGCCAAGTTCGAATATCACTGGCAATGGGCCTATCAAGAGCGGTTCAAAGAGGCCGGGCTGACCGCCATCCTCGGTTCGGGCTTTGATCCGGGCGTGACATCCGTCTTCGCGAAATGGCTGAAGAAGCACAAGCTGGATACCATCCGCCAGATCGACGTGCTGGACGCCAATGGCGGCAGCAACGATCAGGAATTTGCGACCAACTTCAACCCGGAAATCAACCTGCGCGAAGTGCTGGCCGAGGTCCGCCACTGGGAAGGTGGCGAGTGGAAGCACTCCCCCGCCATGACCCACAAGGTCGAGTTCGACTTCCCCGCCATCGGCCCCAAGAACATGTACCTGATGTATCATGAGGAACTGGAATCGCTCAGCACCCACTTCCCCGAGATCGAGCGCGCCCGCTTCTGGATGACCTTCGGCGACGCCTATATCACCCACGCCAAGGTGCTGGAAAATGTCGGCATGACCCGCATCGACCCGGTGATGCATGACGGCAAGGAAATCATCCCGATCCAGTTCCTGAAAACCCTGCTGCCCAATCCCGGCGATCTGGGCGCGGAAACAAAGGGCAAAGCCTGCATTGGTGACATCGCCACGGGTCAGGCCAAGGACGGCTCGGGCGAGAAGACCTTCTACATCTACAACATCTGCGACCACGAAGAATGCTATGCTGAGGTCGGCTCCCAGGCCGTCAGCTACACCACGGGCGTCCCCGCCATGATCGGCGCAGCACAGGTTCTGAAAGGCAATTGGACAGAGCCGGGAGTCTGGAACATGGAACAGCTCGACCCCGATGACTTCATGGACATGCTAAACACCCACGGCCTTCCATGGCAGGTCCACGAACTCGACGGCCCCGTAGAATTCTAGATCCAGAACTTCATCTGGCTATAAGTATCCTGGGGGTCCGGGGGCAGCGCCCCCGGCCTCTCTAACAATCGGAGACGCCGGACATGTCCGACATGATGACTACCCAGGCCGGAGACGCCGGTGCCTTCCGCAATTTCGACCTCAGCCGCGTCCCCACACCCTGCTTCGTGGTCGACGAAAAAGCGGTCGAGCGGAACCTGACCATCCTCTCCGACATCGGCACCAGGTCCGGCGCGCATGTCCTCAGCGCGCTCAAGGCGTTTTCGATGTTCTCGCTGGCCCCTCTGGTGCGCCAGCACCTCGGCGGCACGTGCGCCAGCGGCATTTATGAGGCACGACTGGGCCGTGAGGAATATGGCGGTGAGGTCGCCACCTTCTGCGCTGGATACAAAGACGCCGACATGGACGAAATCCTGTCGCTGTCCGACCACATCATCTTCAACTCGCCTGCTCAAAAAGTCCGCTTTCTCGCCAAAGTCCAAGCCGCCAATGTGCAGGCGGGCTTGCGCATCAACCCGGAACACTCCGAAGGCGAGATCCCCAAATACGATCCCTGCGCGCCCTGCTCGCGCCTCGGGACACCCGTCAGCCAACTGTCTGAAGATACTCTGATCGGCGTGGACGGTCTGCACATGCACACACTCTGCGAACAGGGTTTCGAACCGCTGCAGCGCACATGGGCTGCCGTTGAGCCGAAACTCAAACCCTTCCTCGGCCAGCTCAAATGGCTGAATTTCGGCGGCGGTCACCATATTACCCGCGATGACTACGACCGCGATAGTCTGGTAGAATTCATCAAATCCATCCGCGCGAAATACAATGTCGACATCTATCTCGAACCCGGCGAAGCCGTGGCACTGGACGCAGGCATTCTGGTCGGCGAAATCCTCGACTTGCCGACCAATGGCATGACCCTTGCGATCACCGATATCTCGGCCACCTGCCACATGCCCGACGTGATCGAAGCCCCCTATCGCCCCGCCCTGATGGACGAGGCCAAGGCGGGCCATACCTACCGTCTGGGCGGGCCGTCGTGCCTGGCAGGCGATGTGATCGGCGACTACACATGGGATCAGCCGCTGGAGATCGGGCAACGCTTTGCCTTCCTCGATCAGGCACATTACTCGATGGTCAAGACCAACACCTTCAACGGCGTACCTCTGCCAACCATCGCCCTATGGAACAGCGAAACGGACGAACTGAAGATCATCAGACAGTTCGGTTATGACGACTTTAAGGACCGCCTCTCATGAGCATTTTCCTCGACAGTGAACTGACTCCCGCTGAGCGCTCGGAAGACGCGCGCTTTCGCGTGATCCCGGTGCCGCTGGAACGCACTGTTTCATACGGATCAGGCACCGCCAAAGGCCCCGAGGCGATCATCGAGGCCAGCAGCGAGCTGGAACGCATCACCGGCAACGCCGAACCCTGCGTCGAGGGTATCTTTACCGAAGACCCTCTGGAGTGTGACGGCCCCTTACCCGAGGTGATGGAACGCCTCGCCCAACGGACCGAGGCCGCCGTTCGCGCGGGCAAAGTACCGGTGACGCTGGGCGGCGAGCATTCCCTCAGCTACGGCGCGGTGATGGGTGTGGCGCGGGCGCTGAACCAGCCCATCGGAATCGTCCAGATCGACGCCCATGCAGACTTGCGCAACGCCTATCAAGGCGAAAAACACTCCCACGCCTCGGTCATGCATCTGCTGGCCGAAAAGGGCGTCCGACTTGCGCAGTTCGGCGTGCGTGCATTCTCAACCGAAGAGGCCAAAAGCCGGCTGCAAAACCATGTCTTCCACGTCGACGCCGAGGAACTGGTGACCGGGAACATCCACTCAGTCGATCTGCCGCAAGATTTCCCGGAGCTGGTCTATGTCAGCTTTGATGTCGACGGCCTGGACCCTTCACAAATGCCCGCTACCGGCACACCCGTGCCGGGTGGCTTGGGCTATTATCAGGCACTGCACCTTGTTGAACATGCCTTGAAAGGCCGTAAATGCGTTGGCTTTGACGTGGTGGAACTGGCACCGGATGGCAACGCTGCATGGGATTTCACTGCCGCACAGATCGTCTATCGCCTGATGGCATCCTGCTAGATTTCGAGCGCCCCGCCGAGCTTAGACCCACGTGAAAAAGGCCTCAGGCCGGAGAGGCCAAAGCCCCCTCTGGTCTGACACGTTTCTTCAACACAGGTCGGCCTGCAACAAGCAAAAACAAGACCGAAATGACTATCCCGATCACCGCTGGCAGATAAAGCAATCCCCAAAGCCGTGGATCATCGATCACAACGGGCGACACAAAGCCTCTGACACCTTCCAGCAGGACCAGAATTGTGAAGGCCCCCAGAATCTGTGGCCATAGCCCAAAACGAGAGAAGCTGCCAAGCATGAGCGTTGCATACCCCGCCAGCGACACCGCGATACAGATCGCAACCCACGAGAAGCGCTGATGCAATTCTTCAATCAGGTGCCCACGGCTGTGGAATTCCGTTTCCTCGATGGTCTTCATGGAATAGAGCAGTTCTGCCGTTGAAATCGCTTCAAGGCTGCGCCGGGTCATGCCGCCTGTATTGGCCAGTTCCGAGATGTCGTAGGATGCGTCCTGAAACAGGGTCGACGACAGCGTCCGTCCCTCGGCATTCAGGCGCAAAGCCACGCCATCGACCATCACCAGATGAATACCGGTGCTGTTGTTCACGAGATAGGCCGTGGCGCTGGAATAGCTGACTGCATTCTCTGGATCACGCCGGTCGGACACAAACACCTCTTGCAGTGTTCCATCCAGATCAATGCCCCCGATATAGACCGTTACATTTTCGGCCGGGTGCATGAATTCACCTTCGTTCAACAGCTGTGCTGTCACATCCCCGGCAACCTCGGCCTGTCTGATCTCAAGCTGCTCGACCGAGGCCGGGCGCAGGAAGACACTGATGATAGCCATCATCAGACCCGTGATAAGGCCGAACAGAACCACAGCGCGCGCCAACCTCCAGGGGCTGGACCCGGTCGCCAGCATCACTGTCAACTCGCTTTCTCGGCTCAATCGGTTGGTGACGTACACCGCAGCTGCGAACACTGCCATGGGCATCACCGTGCGGATCAGGGTTGGCAATGTCAGGGCAGTGAACTCCAGAAACACCATCGCCGATTGCCCGCCGCTGATGACACGATCAAACAGGCTGACGGATCGAGTGATCCAGAATACCCCGACAAGGACCAAAGTGAAAAAGCCGAACAGAATCAGCAACTGTCGCAGGAAATATCCATCAAAGCGCGACATGGGTCCTCGTGTGTCTGTGTCTACCGGGTCTGACCATAGGCCATTCGATTGGCAGAGGAAACCTGTCGTCCTTGCTAATGCTTCGCCCACTCCAATCCTTGCGAGATTTCGTTTTGTGAACTCTCAAGTTCATGCGACACTCAGCAGATTATGAATAACGGAGTTTAACAAATGGCCTTATTTTTCTCGCGCCGCACTTACAATGCACAGAAAAAGAAATTCACCCTGAAACCTGCCGCGAAATCGCGTTACGTCCATATCACTCAGAAAACCGCCGACGGACGTATCCGCAAAGGGGGCATCATCAAAAAGGCGAAATGGCTGGAGCTTGTGCAGCAGCAAGGCGGAGACTCTGCCGTTTTAATCTATGTTCACGGCTTCAATACCAGCCAGAAGGATATGCTGGATCGGTTGGACAAGATTGAAAAGGGCGTCCGGGCCAACGGATTTAAGGGCGCGGTTGTCGCCTTTGACTGGCCCAGCGACGGGTCGCTGCATACCTATGACAGCGACCGCGCAGATGCCAAAGCTGTAGCCCCGCATCTGGTTGGGGATGGGATGTTGCCAATTCTCGGCATGACACCCAAGCCCAAGGTGCACATTCTGGCGCATTCTATGGGGGCTTTGGTTGTCTTGCGCGCCTTCTCTGACTTCGGTGATTCCGCAGGACCCGGCAACAAAATCTGGTCGGCAGATCAGGTTACCTTCGCCTCGGGTGATGTGGATGCGGATTGGTTGGAAAAAGGCGCCTGGGGCGATCTGGTTCTGAAAAAGCGCAGCAAGCGGTTTACCAACTACTACAGCGGCAAGGACAAGGTTCTGGCGCTATCCGGCGGCCTTGTGAACGGTGGCAGGGAACGTGTCGGCCGCGTTGGAATGCCCAAGCTGACCTCAAAAGGGCATTGGGACATCTATTGCGAGGAACAATACAAGCGCGACGTGCCGAAAGGGCAGCGCAAGATGGCCAAATCCCATCGCTGGTGGTTCGATAGCGAGGGGTTTTACAAAGATCTGTCACTGACCATCGACGGGCGGGATGCCAAAACGATGCCGACCCGGCACAAGACGAATATCGGGGACCAATTATTGTTGGCTTGATGGTGTGTGGGTCTGGTTAATGCGGTGATGTCCAATCTGAGCGGATGGCATTCGTTCAACCAAGGCCTCTGAACCCCAATCGGATCAAGGCTCGGGAGTTTGCAGTTCAGAGAGTGCCTACGGCACAGCGCACAAGGCCCCAGCCTTTATCGACGCCGGACGCCTTGAGCCCCTGAACCAGCGCATCAGACAGGAACAGTATCTCTGGGACTTTGGGGTCGAGCCATATGTCTGGCCCACCCAAGGCTTCAGGGATGACAACAAGTTCTGCCTCTTGGCCACTTTGAGGACGAAAACGAATTCCGTGCCGATTGTTGAGCGGCGCTCTATAGTCGCCTCTCGGCCCAAGCACGTCGTAATTTCCCATGGAACGTTTATTGGCGACATTGAGCAGGTAGTAGGGTTCAGATGTGGTGCGCGCGGTCTCTTCGGAGTTCATCAACGTGATCGGGTGAAAGACTGTCGTTCCCAAATCATAGCGCTCCAGAACACGTTTGGCAGCCTCCGATACCATCGGCAATCCGCCACCAGAGATAAACGGCGCGGTATAATAGTCCGCCTTCGAATTATAGTACCAGACCTCGCCTACCATTTCCGGGGTGAGAATATCTCCGCGCTTCCAGTCGTTATAAACAGCATCGAAAAGGGGCTTGTACTTACTGAGTTCAGCCTCCGCAAGCTCCCAGGTAGGTATGTCAATGAACTCGCGCCGAACAACAGGTTGCACTTTGTTAATATTGTTGGTTGTGGTTGCGATCCACACACATTGGTCCGGGTCAATGTTGGCTGACGCTGACAAAGGCACGACCTCAATAAAAGATATACGAAACTGAAGCGGAGGAATGGCAGGGGCAGCAGGGTTCGAACCCGCGACCTACGGTTTTGGAGTTCGTGGGTCTTTCATTTCTACCGATACCTGCCCATATCTATCTGTATGTAATTGAACGGTTTGGGTATCGAGGTATACTCCTAGGCATCTCTGTCAAACGCACAAAACGCACAAAAAACGCACAAAAGAATGAAGATCCGACTGAACGAACGCAAGGCCGATGAACTCAAGCCCAAGGACAGGGGCTACGAGGTCCGGGATGAGATTGTGCGCGGCCTAGTCCTTCGTGTCGGAAAACGTGGACAGAAAGTTTGGGAGGTAATCATACAGCGCGGCAAACGCCGCCAGCGTGAACGTCTAGGAACATTCCCTGACATCAGCGTGAAGCAGGCCCGCAAGTTGGCTGAAGAGGCCAAAGAGCAGGCCCACGTAATTCGCACTGATAACAGTGCCAAGACTGTTTCTGACTTGTTCGACGCGTATAGAGCCGCACGTGAGCCTGAGTTGAGGACTTGGCACGACATACAGTCCGTTTGGGACATCTGGGCCAAGGACCGCATTGGGCACATTCGGGCAACCGACCTGTCCTTCTACCACGGTCAAGACCTGCGAACCTACGTCAGCAAGAAATCCTCCCCGATCCGGGCCGGTTCAGTTGTCAGCTACCTGCGCCCTTTCCTCGCCTGGTGCGCCGAGGAACAAATGATAAAGAGCAATCCTTGGGAAAAGCTCAAGGTTGGCGCAAAGGCTGGAAGTCGAGACCGTGTTCTTACGGACGATGAATGGGCGGCGATTTACGCGACCGCCTGCGAAATGCCCTACCCTTTCGGACCCTTCACCCAAGCTTTGATGCTAAGCGCCCAGCGTATCAGCAACGTCGCCCAGATGCGTTATGATGAGATACAGGGCGATGTGTGGGTAATACCCAAAGAAAAGGTGAAGGCCACGCGCACTGCCAGCGCCGCAGCCCATGAAGTTCCACTGTCTGAATCTTTGGCCGCACTAATAGCCAACATAAAGAAGCGCGGTGATTACGTTTTCACAACCACAGGCGACAAACCAATCGCGCCAGGATCGAAGCTGAAAGCTAAGCTGCAAAGCAACTCCGAAACGTCCGACTGGAGATATCACGATATCCGCCGCACCGCCGCAACCCTGATGACCACTGGCAATGAGGCTGGGAAGGCAAACAGGTTCATTGTTGAGCGCGTCTTAGGCCACGCGGACAGCAGCGTAACCGCTATCTATGACCGGGCCACCTACCGAGACGAAAAGCGCGAAGCCCTTGAGGTGCTGGCCGCAACTGTATCAGGCATTGAGGGCAGTGCTATGCCAGAACGTACGGTAGTGAGTATTTCGAAATGATGATTGATGCGGACCTCGGCACCCATGATGCCATAGTGGAGGTGTGCACGCATCATTTGGGCCGAGAATTCGTTGAAGACAATTCCGATGTTCTTATTCCAGGCTGGTTCCTTGACTTGGACTTTGTTCACGCAGTCGAAAAAGACAGTCAGAAAAAGGCCGTCAATGACATTCAAGACTGCCTCGCCAAGGCACTTAGGAAACTCTACTCGCTTCACCCCGACTTGAGACAAGCCATTGAATGGCAGGTTTCCGACAACCTTGCCGAAGACGACCCGGTAACGCGATTACAAACTTTTGCAAAGATGGAAGGGGAACTGACACCCTTCAAATCGCACGAAAACCTGGAAACCCTCATTCGGGCCGCACTATCCTCATTTATTGGCGTTTCAGCAGACACACCTGGCCTTGAAACCCATTACGGAACACCTGGGAAGTCGGCAAAATCGACCGCAAAGAATGTCCTTCACGATTTGAATATGAGGGATCTAACGCCCCAACAGCGGGAAGGTGAAACTTGGCAGAAAGCTCTGACGGTCAAGCGGTGCCGGGAATTCTGGCGCGTTGCAAAGGACATTGATGCACCCAAAACCTATTCAGGCCGGTTCGGTGAGTTTCTTAGTGATGTAATTGCAGCGTTAGGTAAGCACGACGCTTGGAGCAGTGGACCGGCGACCATGAGGGCTTGGGCCGGGTGTACCACAGAATACGAGTGGTTCCTCTAAGCCTAAGAGTTCACACCTAGGCGGTTGTTTTCGCGCCTAGCTGGTAATGTTTTACCTCAGAATATCTTCAAATTGCTCTGTATTCACGTCGCGCCTTGGCAAACGCCAAACAGCGGCACAGCCTCAAGGAGGTCGATATGAATACAGTTCATTCGCTTACCGAGCAGCCGTTCCGACCGGATGAGTATTATTCGCCGGATGACGTTGTGAGCAAAGGCTTCGCCGCCAAACAGACATTGGCGAAATGGCGTCACGAGAAAAAAGGCCCGGCTTACATCAAGTCCGGCAGTCGCGTGCTCTATAGCGGCAAAGACTTAATCGACTGGCTTAAGGCTCAGCGAGTTGAGCCAAAGGCCGCTGCCTAAAAGAAACCCCCACCCGAGGCACGGGCGGAGGCAAATTCTTTTAGGTGACGCTGAAAGAATAGCCGAAAACTCGATGTCTTTCAACAAAAGAAAGGCAATACAGAATGATTTTCGAGCAAAACCAAACAATCGACGAAGTGCTGCCTCAAGCAGAACGCGTGATGCGAGCACAGGATCTACAGGTCCATTGCCTACGGAGGAAACACGGTTTGTCGGAGGCCGCAGCGCGGTTGGTCGCCGCGCTGCACTTTGGCGAGGTGCGGTCATGAGCGTTACCATCCAAAAAAACACCCCGGAGGAAATTGTCGTCAGTCGCCAGGACTACATCGGGCGCGACGTGGTGAACCTCCGCGTCTGGTATCTGGCGAAAGACGGAGAGAAGTATGCAACGCGAAAGGGGCTGGCGTTCAACGCCACCCTCCTCCCCGACATTCAGCAAGCACTGGCTGAATTGGCTATGGAAGGGGGTGCGTCATGACTGCACTCGTTCAGTGCCCTAAGCCTCGGATCCCGGTCGAGGAGATTGCGCGCCTTCACGGGGCCGGGTTTAGCCTGTTGCCACTGGGTGGAGGGTCGGACGCAAAGGCCCCTCTGTGCAGCCTTCAGGGGGTTAACAGATACCCGCTAAGGCGCGTGCTTGGCCCAATGCATGGTAAAGCGAGCGCTTGCTACGGGGTTCGATTGTCTGGCCTAGCCGTGATTGACTGCGACGAAGACAACGCGGCTTTGATGAAGGACATGGAGGCGCGCTTTGGTGCGTCGCCGGTTCACGTGTCCACGCCGCGCGGTGTTCACCTGTACTACGCAGATAATGGCGGTCATGCACCCAATCTGCGCGCTCAAGGCTTTCCTGTGGACGTTAAACGGGGTTCTCACAGCTACGTTGTTGGACCACATTCAACTCGCCCTGATGGCGGTGTCTACGAACCCACCCAAGGCATCCTCGGTATCGATGGCTTGCCTACCATATCGCTGCAGACTGACGCGACGAAGTCCCGCGCGGGAACCATAGCTGCAGGAAATCGCAATCGGGAACTGAGCCTTGCCGCAATCGGAATGGTGGAGGCCGTAGACACGCCCGACGAGTTGTTCAGCAACCTAGCCTTCATCCGTGACGACGAATGCGAAGATCCCGCCACATTGCCCGATTCAGAACTGCGCAAAATCGCCGATTGGGCCTGGACTAAGAGGCTGGAGGGCAAAGTGTACCGAGACCGCGATAGCGAGTTTCGCATGAACCGCGCCGCGTTGGATAAGCTGTCAGAATACGACAACGCATCGGATGCCATCGCTTTGCTCGCAACGCTCCTTGCGAACCACGGCCACATCGCTGGAAAGACGTTTGCCCTGGACCACGCGGGAATGGCGAAAGCAGGACATACCAGTTTGGGTCGCCGCCGATTTTCAGATGCTATCAAGACGCTTCGCCATGCGGGTCTTCTCGGTATCGCCAAAGAGTACTCGGTCGGACGCAGTCATCGGACGTACCGTCTTCTGCGGATCACACCTGAAATGCCCAACGTGCATTCGCTGCTCTCGGCTAAGGAGGCGTCCTAATGCAAAGGGGGAGGGGTTTATTAATTACATATGTTGACCGCTTCCGGTCAAAAGGGGCTTTGCGTCCAATTCACCAACAATCCAACAAGCGAGGCATGTGCAATGACGGATGAGGCAAACCGCAATAGCGGAACCAATACGGAAGACAGAAACCCGGACGGCACGTTTGCCACCGGCAACCCAGGCAAACCACGTGGAACCCGTCACAGGGTCACACGAGCGGTTGAGGAGCTGCTTGAAGGCCAATCTGAGCAAATCACCCAGAAGGCGGTCGAAATGGCGCTTGAGGGCGACAGCACTGCCCTACGGTTGTGTCTGGAGAGAATTGCGCCCGCCCGAAAGGACTCTCCTGTGTCTTTCCCCCTTCCGCCCATCAAAACCGCACAGGACGCGTCAGAGGCAGCGCAAGGAGTCCTGCAGGCGGTTTCTCAGGGTGAGGTGACACCAATTGAGGGAGCGACGGTCATGGGCCTGGTGGAGCAGTTCCGGCGGGTGCTGGAGACGACAGAACTGGAACGAAGGATCACAGCATTGGAGGCAGCGAAATGAGCCTGAAATCACGTGTCGAAAAAGTTGAGCGCAAATCCGGTCTTCAAGACGGAGATCCGGTGGATAGCATCATCATCTGCTCACTGCCTCCGAGGCTTGGGGAAGATGGATCGGTCATTCCGCGAAAGCCTGGGGACAATGAGGGTCAGACACCGGGTTTTGCGCACATCATCAAAGGGCCTAGCGCGGGCCAGCAGGTTAATGCCTTTGAGGGGGAAACAGTCGCGGAGTTCCAAGCCCGCGTTGAGCGCATTGTGGAGGGTGCAGAATGAGCATTCGGTCGAGAGTAGGAAAGCTGGAGAAGGTGTCATTCAACGGTGAAGCAGATTGGTGCCCTGTGTTTGAAACTGACGCCTCGGGTTCATTAGTCGCGGGCGAGTTTCCGCAGGTTGGCCTGCCACGGCTGGTTCGCAACGAAAGTGAAACAAGCGAAGACTTTTGCAATCGGGTCTACTTGGAGACTTCCAGAGCTACTGCCACACTCTCAGGCGGGATTTATCAGAGGTTCACTACTGAAACTTTGGAGGGATGCCTAAGAGCGTTGGAGCGCGAAATAGCGAGGCCTGATCCGAACCTATTACTCAACTAAGAAAGGAACGTTCAATTTCTGAGGTTGTTATTCGCCAAGAGAACAGGCCCCGTCCTCCAAGACGCAATTCTCACTACAAATTTTTGCTGCAAGTCGAAACAGTACAAGGAAACAACTTTGCGAAGGTCGCGCTCAAAACAGAGTACTTGCAACTTTTGGTATGTCGATTTTCAGAAGTTACTGTCATAACCAAACTTCAAAAAGCCAGTAAGAAACGCGGCTGCATGATCCGCCGCCAGTTCTCGAAAGACATCGTCGGTCTTCTTGTTGCATAAATCAGAAACACCACGAACTGCGATCACTTCGGTTAACCTGTCTTGAAAGTGCTCTCGTGCTCTTCGAGCGGCATGTGTCATTCCGCCACTCTCCATTTCAACCGCGAAGTACTCCTTGTCATCATTCTTAATATCTTCGCGTATAGATTTTTTGTTGAGCACAAAGTCCCAGGACATGATTTTACCCAAACGGACAATTGGCTTTGTTCGGTCGAAATATTCATCCACTCTGAAATCCTCGATATCAGGGCGTAGATCCTCGTCAGCAATCGCAGTTTTTAGCCACTTGTCGCATTCGGTTCGAAATCCGGAGTCTTTGTGAGTTGCAAAGAGCCCCACTGCTGGTGCTTCATCATCAGGCGCTGAATTATTGTGTTTGATGAAGCTCGAGATGAGATTTTGGAGTCTGTCGTTCACATGCTGGTCACCGAGAGAAGTTTTTCTCATAGCATTGGAAACGCTTTCACCAGAAATCTTATCGTAGCCGCGCCAGTGTATACTGCTTGAAACTATAACGTTACCCAGTTGCGCTTTCTCGACATCCAGTGATCCCCCGATACCACAAAACGCAACGAGGCGCGGTCTATGCTGTGTATGGAGCAAATGAGAAAGCTCAATTCCAGCGTAGCCGTTACCGGCTCGTCGCAGACATCGTGTTAGAACAATTAGATCAGGCTGATCGCTCGAAAGCGGCAACTTCCAGCGCTCGAGATCCTTGAGTTTTTCTGCTTTAGTGGGTTGAACCCGCCTAGCACCAACTCTCTGCAGATGAGCATTTAGTGCAGCAGCTTCCAGTTCTTCAATAGCCGTAAAAATCAGGACATCACAGTCTTCAACATCATAGTTATCGTGCGCGGAAATATCGCGCGTACCAATTGCCATACTGAACTCCAAGCCCTTTTTAACGAAAGAGACTATCCCGCTCGAAATGTACTTCGTCAAGCTTTGGTGCTGATAGAAAGCGAACAAACAAAATGCGGTAGCGGTACGCTATGCTATCAAATTTTCCCGCAGCAATTAGTTGCGACAAGCGTTCTGCAGCAGGGATGCCGCCTATCGCATAAGAGCACTCGAAACATCCATCCGTCATTGAAGTTAGTCTAGATGCTAGACCCAATTCGCGCAGCAGACTCCCTTGAAACGAGAGTGTTCGGTTTGTTGACGCTGGTCCAAGCGTACCAAAAAAACCGATGGTTACATCAGACACTTCTTCTCCCATACCTTGTTGAGAAACAAAGGCTGGGGATAACCTCGACGCGTGTGAAAAGGCTGCTTCTGCTGCTTCAGAGTACATGCCAATATGCCCCTCGTAGTGGTTTAACACCACATTTTGTGCTAGAGTACCACGATTGACATATATGTGAAGCTATTTTTGACACAACAACTGCGTTCGATAGCGTAAATAGCTCGAAAGGGCAACGTAAGTCAGTCTCGGATGTGTTCACCATACAAAAGGCTCACTCAATAAACTCAATACAAATTAGAATCCGATTACACCCAATAGAAAACGCTAAATCTTCTACAATGTCAAAATAGGGCAATATCGAGGAGGTTTTTGAGTTGTCGTCGCGCAATCATGATTGACCTTGTGAAACAGTCTTCAAACCTTTTGGATTTTAACAGTACCCCGCCCGTTTAAGCCGTGATTTGGCTGCCGGGGTTTCTAGTCCGATATATCTTCCGGTCGGGTCGTATCGGTTGCAGCGAAGCGCATGTCCTGCGGCGATTACAGCGGCCCCTACGTCCTCTCCGTTGGCATAGCAAACCCCCACCCATCTATCGTGAGTGCGTTCGCCGTTGAGGTCGCAGGATATCGACTTGCCGCGAAGATAATTCACCATCCAGCGCTTAGCGTTCTGCCCCGAACGTGTGTCCAGTTCTGGAGCATCAACGCCATTCAATCGTACTGGAGTGCCATTTACAACGATTGTGTCGGCGTCTCGCACGTGTAACTGAGCGTGGGCGGCGGAAGTGGAAAACAGTATGAAAAATAAGAAGCGTATCATGTGTTATACATATAGAAACCTGATGCGAAGTCTCCCAAAAAGAACGCCCAGCCAATGTGGCCGGGCTAGTCCGAGGAAAATCTTGGATTGGTTCGAGTATTCCGCAAATTGGTAAAGATTTACTTAGTGTCTCACGTCAAAAGAAAAGTACTTCCTAGCGCTTTACTCCATCACTGCTCAAGAAGGTTTGCAAACCCATCTTGAACCGCCCTGCGAATGGCCGCCGCAAGACGGGCCTTTTGGGTCGGCAACGAAATTGCGCGCAGCATCGATTACCTTTCAACCCACCTGAACGAGCAGGTCACCATCGACGACATGGCCGACCACGTCGGCATGAGCCGTGCGGTATTCCATCTCCGGTTCAAGGAAGCCACAACATTGTCGCCAATACAGTTCGTGAAATCCATGCGGCTGAACAACGCCGCCATGAAGATTGCGGAAGGAAAGGCTGTGTCGGAGGCAGCCTGGGACGTGGGCTATCAAAGCTCTTCTCAATTCAGCCGAGAGTTTAAACGTATGTACGGCCAGTCGCCCCGGCAATGGAGCCAAGACCTACAACCAACCAAAGGGTTGGCCTAGGGCCAAGAAAGCAGACCCTGAATGAGGCAATGGCCACGGAGACTGGATGTTCTACGGCCATGCAGGGCCAGACGGGCACTCAATCCTGAACTGGTGGCTGATTGACCTCAAGGCGTTCAGAGCGGCGCTGATACGGCACAGGACCACCGGAGCGCACCTGTTGATGGGCGACAAGCGCAATGCCGACGGAACGTGCTTCAAGTGGTTCGACATCAGGTCGTTTCCGAAGGAGCCGCCGTTGGTGGTGGCGAGGGGCGGAGGGTAAAACCGTAACTTGGGCCGGGCGGCTTTTGCTTCGGAAGGCAGCTACGAGCCCCTACCAGACCTTCACCTCCATATCTTACTTTGCTTGCGCAGAGAGCCGCGAACGGCGTAGTCCGGACATTCAATTCCACCAAGTGAATTGGAAAGGCGCGGACAAAGCGGACTTTCAATTTTTTCGATTGAAAGTCCGCTTCTTGGTGGTAGCGCATGCTTTAATTGAGGTGATGCACATCTTGAAGGCCGTAGATCGGCGTCGGGATGCCCTCCATCCGGGCCTTTATTTGCAACGCTAGGAACTGTGAATAATGCCGGGACTGATGCAGGTTTCCACCATGCATCCAAAGGTTTGGAACCTGTGTCGGCTTCCACATATTGCGTTGCTCGCCTTCCCAAGGCCCCGGGTCCTTGGTTGTGTCAGAGCCCAGACCCCAGCATTTCCCAAGCCGATTTGCCATATCCTGACCCATCAGGTCCGCGACCCAGCCGTTCATCGAGTTATACCCGGTCGCATAGACCACCAGATCAGCATCCAGATGCGTGCCGTCATCAAGGATAACTCCGGTTTCATCAAGCGCGGTGACCTGACCGCGTTTCAGCTTGATCTCGCCATCAATGATCAACTGGCTGGCCCCGATATCGATGTAGTAGCCCGATCCGCGACGCAGGTATTTCATGAACAGCCCGCTGTCGTCATCGCCCCAATCCAGCCAGAACCCGACCTTTTCCAGGCCGTCATAGAACTCTTTGTCTTGCTCTTTCATCGCGGCATAGGCCGGAATCTGGAATTCATGAAGAATGCGATAGGGCAGAGAAGCAAAGATCAGATCGGCCTTTTCGGTCGTCATACCAGACCGCACCGCACGTTCAGAATAAAGATCGCCCAGTCCGATTTCCATGAGGGTGTCCGAGCGGACAATATGGGTTGAGGACCGCTGCACCATTGTCACATCGGCATCGTTTTCCCAAAGCGCCGCGCAGATGTCGTGGGCCGAGTTGTTGGACCCCACCACAACGACCTTTTTACCAGCCCATTTGTCGGGACCTTCATGTTCCGACGAATGCACCTGTTCGCCTTTGAAAACATCCATACCCGGAAAATCAGGCATGCGTTTCTTGCCGGACATCCCCGTCGCCATGATCAGTTGCTTGGGCCGCAACACCACCTCTTCGCCATCCCGGTCCACCGTGATGGTCCATTCGCCCTTGTCTTCATCGAAGGTGGCGGATTTGGCCGTCGTGCGCGTCCAATAATTCAGCTCCATCACTTTGGTGTACATCTCAAGCCAGTCGCCGATCTTGTCCTTGGGCGAGAACACGGGCCAGTTTTCCGGGAACTTGATATAAGGCAGATGGTCATACCAGACCGGATCATGCAGGCAGAGGGATTTGTAGCGATTGCGCCAACTGTCGCCAGGCCGGTCGTTCCGTTCGACGATGATCGTCGGCACACCCAGCTGACGCAGCCGCGCGCCCATGGCGATCCCACCCTGACCACCGCCAATGATGACGCAGTAGGGCTGTGTTGCGTAGCCCAATTCAGCCTCTTCCTGGGCCCGTTCTTCTGCCCATGTGGTCCTGTGTTTGCCCGCACCATGCTTGGCCCCAAGTGGGCGGTTGAACCCTTTGGGCTCTTCATGACCTTTCAGCTCGACCATCGTGGTCAGCAAGGTCCATATCTTGCCATCCTTGAGGCGGATTAACCCATAGCCGCGTGCCACTTCGGTTTCGAACTCGATCCATGCGGTGGTTATTCCGCCGTCTTCAGTGGGCACTTCACCTTGGGCTATTTTCCAACCGCTCGGTTTGGTTGTGGCCAACTGATGCGCGAGCATATCTGCCACCTGCGCCTTGCCTTCGACCGTTTTGATATTCCAGGTAAAGCTGACCAGATCGCGCCAATAGCAATCGTCCTGAAACATATCGCAGGCGGCATCGATATCGCCTTGGGACAAAGCCGCACCGAAGTCATCCAAGAACCCCTGCACCTGATCCGAGAGTGTTGTGTCGAGCATGTCATCCTCCCTATCTCCACGGTGCAAAAGGCTGGCAAATCCGCGGCCCTTCGGGCAAGTCGATTTGGCGGCTCAACGCTTGACCTAGGCCAAAAACACCAAGACTTGTTGCGCGCGCAACAAGGGCGCAACACGAAGGCATGTGCGTTTATGCAGGTGGAGTAAGCCCGGCCTTTCGCACACGGCGCAGAATTGTCGACCGGTTCACGCCAAGGCGTCGCGCCACTTGAGACATGTTCCAATCGCAAGCACGCAGCAGTGCTTCGAGATCATCTGAGTCCAGCTTTTGCGCAGGGGCGAGCGCCGGGGCTGGCAAATCCGTCAAGTCGATGATGTTGTCCTGACACAGGGCGACCGCGCTGTGCAGCAGATGTTCCAGTTCACGAATATTGCCGCTCCATAGTCGTGATTTCAGGTCGGCGCGCGCGACTGTCGACAGGTGAATATCATGGCTTGCAAACCGTCGAAGCAGACGATCAATTAGCCAATCCAGATCCGCTCGGTGGCGCAAAGGCGGCAGAGAAAATGTGGCCCCCGCAATCCGGTGCAGCAGATCTTCACGCAGACCGCCCTGCAATCCCGCCGGGGGCTGCCGACATGAGGCAATGATCCTCAGATCAGCCCGCCGCTCAAGCACTGCTAAAAGAGAGGCCTGTGCAGGCTCGCTCAGGTCTTCAACACCGCGCAGGAACAGCGTGCCGGGGTCGATGGTTTGGCAGAAATCGAATGTCTCGGTATCGCAGCAGATCACTGTGTGGAAATCCTGTCTCGCAGGATCGGCCATGTGGATCGCACGCGCCAGTTTGGTCTTGCCCGTGCCGCTTTCACCGGTCAGCAAAAGCGGCAGGCTGGTCGGTGCAAGACGTGCAGCATTGTTCAAAAGCTGCTGAAGGTCCGCATCCGGCCCCGCAAAACTGCCAAGAGCTCCGGGCAGAACCTGTTCTCGCTTGCGCAGGGCCGCCGTCATCTGCGACGTCTGTGGCGCAACGGCATGACCATAGAGCGCGCGCCCGTCCTTGAGGTGTAGAACCCGTTCTTCGGACGGTCTGCCGCGCATGAACTCCGGCATGTCATCAACACTGATTTCAAGCCAGTCCTGCAATTGCGACCCGATCAGGTGGCCCGAACCGTCCGGGTCCAGTGCCCGTCGGGCCCCCGAGGTCATACCAATGATCTTGCCGCTTCCGTCCACTGCAACCGCCGCTTCAGGATCGACCTCAAGAAATTCGGGGCTGGCTGAAAAGCGCAGGACCCAATCGCGCCGGGTCGATGCCATCAGGTTTGCCATCTCGACGCGACGGGCGGAATTCGTCACCAGTGTCATGGCCAGATTCTGCGACGCCTTAGGCGAAGGTCCACGCAACAACGAAACATCCAGAACAGCCGCAAGACCACCTTTGGTGTCGAAAATAGGCGCTGCCGTACAAGACAGCGGCGTATGCGTGATCGAAAAATGATCCCCCTGATGGATCGTCACCGGCTGACCTGTAACGATGCACGACCCTACCCCGTTCGTTCCTGCCAACTCTTCCGTCCACTTGAATCCCAGATGAAGACCGGCAGTTCTGAGTTCGTCCTCAAAGTTCCGGTCGCCAAAGAAATCGACGCAGACGCCATCTGAATCCGCAAGCAGCAGGACGTAGTTCTGCCCTGCAACCTGCGCAAACAACGATTGCAGCCCCGAGCGCGCTGTTGCGATCAGACGTTCGGATTGCTCCAGATGTTCACGGAATTTGGTGTCAGGGAGGATGTGCGCGGGTTCCTGTCGTGAGGGATCCATACCGTAGGTTTCAACACAGCGCTGCCAGCTGTCCGCGACAAGCCGGTCCCTCCCTGTATCGAACCCGCTTAAGACACGGTCAATCTCTTTTGTGTGCTGGCGATCCAACAGCTTCCCGCCCTACAAATCCTCTCTAAAATTAGCATGAGGATGGCTTCGCGCCTATGTTCAAATTTCGTCTGGCAAACGTTTTGGCGCTTTGCCTCGTCAAGCTGAGCTTCGTTGAACGCGCAGCATTGGGCCCTTTCGGGCTCACAGCCACCTTTCTCTGCGGATCGCAGGGACTGGCGGTCAGAGCCCTGACCTGCCTTTCCTGGTCTATTTGACCACTGCATTTGCATTCGTCAGGTTTCGTTGGCATTGCAGACCTTCGAGGTTTGATTGATGAACTCACAGGACGCGCCACTAAGCGGCCATTCAACCGGCTAACTTCATTGATCTCCTAGTGCCCACTTCTGCCATAGTCACATAGCTTGGACGCTGCAAATGTATTAATCTGCACTTAGCCCTATTTGGTTGTTCGCCCCCAACGCTTCGCCATCATATGTTCTTCGAGCCAATGAGTGAGTTTTTCAGTTTCTCTGATGGCCTCAAGAAGATGGTCTCTCGAAACGTGGACCACAGGATCCAAAAACGAGACACTTGCTATCTCTGAATCACTGAACTTGGCTCTGTCCACGTCACTCATAAAAAATAGATGACCATATTTACTCCTGTCAGTCTTCGAGTGATTAACGCGCATGGTCGTTATATTCTCAGGATGCTGATCACGATTGCGAGCCAGCGTAATCTGCTCAATCACTCCCAGGTCGGCAGGGCAATTCCGACGGGATATGTCGAGGATCTGCTCAAAGCAGGTCATGTAGCCATCGATAAAGCCCTTCTTGAAAGCTTTCTTCCGCTCTCCCTCCTCCCATTGCACCCCTAGCTCCCGCTCCCAAGTTCTGAAGTAGAGTTGCAATGATGGTGAAACCATTGACAAGCATGTACGACCTAGTACTTCAAGGGCATCGGATGCCTCGATCCACTCAAGCAAATAGGCGGGTTCACCATCCTCACTATATGGTGGGTCGTCAAACGGCGGTAGCTCATCCTCGATAGCCCTAATGGTCGTTTCAAACGGCTTTGCAGCCGTATCGTAAAACCGTTGTATGAATTTAGTGCGCTCTTTGTAAAAGTACAGGACGTCCATTCTTGTCTCCGGTGTATTCATTTGCGGTCAGTGGAGTGAGACATAGCGTCTCGTGTATTGATCCACTAAGCGCTTTGAAAAATTTCGTCCCAACGCTTCGCGAGCGGCAAGCAGCAAATGTGCCAGATAAGCCAATATGCATAGATGGAGTCGGAGCCATAGGCGACACCGTCATGATGGAGGGCGTGAGCTACACCATGGCGAATATTTGGCCCGTGTTTTGAGAGAAATACCCGGCGAATGTCGTCTGTCAGGGCGACTCCGAAGATCGCCTTGAGCTCATCTCCGAGCGTGTCATAAAGCGCTGAAATAGTCCGGTCTTCTTGCGTGCCCGTCGCATCATCAAATTTTGACACGTCATGTCCGTGCGACTTGAGAACGTGCCTAAGAATTCCTTCAAGCATGGGGGTTAGAATGTACATCGCAGATACGTACTCGCCCCGGAAAAAATTTGCGAAACCTACTGATATCGTGTGGAAAAGGTTAGGCGGAACAGCAGGGCTATGCCGTAGTATATGCCCAATTTCTTGATCACTAACAAAGTGCTCCAACGCAATTGTGCTTCGCGCTACGTCCACAGCAGCTTTTGCAACACAGTTGCGCCGTATACCTTCGGCTTGTGCTATCTTGCCTTCCAGATCGGCAGGAGTAAGCTCATCCTCAGACAATGTGCCCTCTGACTTCGCGACAGTCTTACCGTCGCCATCTAAGAAAGCTGTGCCGAAAATCGACGAAAGCGGGAAATCGGCTACTTGCTTTTTGGCATCGGCCACAAGTTTGTCCGGATCAGGTGAGAAGGCCAGCAAAGTAAACATCCTAAATGCAGAGGATAGATCTTGGCCCTGGAACTTTTCTCTTACGCCCTCGGCAGTTTCTTTAACGTCCATGCTATATTCAAAGGACTGCATTTCGTCTTTGATACCGTCTTGAATGTCGATCAGACGATGGCGTAGTTCATTGCGCCGCTCACGGGACGATGGAAGGCCATGATACTCGGCGATTGCCTGTGACATCCAGTGCGCAGCTATCATGGCGGCTCCTTCTTTTGCCGCAAGCGTTTCAGCTTCAGCAGCAAGGCACTCTGCGGCCCTCCTTCTACAGTCATCGGCTTTGTCTTGTGCTCCAGCCCCGGCGTTAGCTCCGGACGCAAGTCTCCATAAATCAACTACGATGGTTGTACCTAGTTCAGAACCATGTGCCGATAGAAAGTCTTCCACGAACTGGGCAACATCTTCGGCAGACGATGCAGACCAATCTAAGTCCGTTTCCCCAAACTTCCGCAACAAGACAGCATGCTCGCTTTCACTTGGTCTTATTCTCAAGTCAGCAAGGATACTTAGAAGCTCAGCGTGGTATGGATCAGGGCGCCCCAACCCTCTAGAAACCTGAAGCGCGTGTGAGAGGATTTCATGGCCAGTCAAACCAAACGCGGACGTATCATAGGTGCAAGTCAGCTTTCCTTCATCGAGTCCACGAAGAACTTTTATGTACTCTGCAAGTGCAGCTCTTCCGAGCTGGTGCTTACTTCTTTCTAGGTACCATGCAAGATGCCCCAGCCGTGCCTTTACGACCGGGTTGTCACACATGTCGAAGCATTTTTCGATGATGTTGACAAAAGGGCCGTCGAAGTCTTCAGGCGCGGCTGACCTCGTTTCTGGGGAACGAAATATTGGGTGAAACGGTTGTTGGGGATTGTCGGTCGACGCTCCCATCCACATGATTGCACTCAGCATGTTGAACAGGTGTTTGTGTCCGTTGCTGTCGGAAAGCGTTTTTGCGGCATTGTTGAAGTGGTCGCCATATACCCTCGGTTCGCAGGAGGTTTCCCCGTGGATAACGGGCGCAATCTCGAAACCGGGAAAATGTTCTTCTGTTGCAAGCAGCCACATCGGCTTCGGTGGCTCTTGCGGGTCAATTTCTTGGGTCATTTAAGTCCAATCTAAATAATGGATTTTGGGAAATGCGGCACACCGATAGGTAGTACCCCTTATATATGTATATACTTGGAATTGCCCTGATTTGTCACAAACGGACTCAAAAAAACTGCCACAGAAACAATAGCCCGCCGCGATTGGAGGCTTAGATGCACTCTCTGATGGGTTTGAATACCTACTTTGCAAAATCTGCTTCTGCAGCATTGCTGCCTTTCGTAATGCTAGGTCCTGCACCAGCAGCGAACGACCGCTCTGTGGCCCGAGCAGCCGGTCCAGAAATGGGCCGGTTGTTACACTGAAAGCAGTGTAAGAAATCGCCCCATACGAGAACTATCAGTAAAAACCGGACCGTCGGGCAGGTTTGGGCTTCACGCTCGAATAGCAGGAGCAGCAAGAATAGCAGCCATGCTATTGGTCACACTTTCGCCCAGTCAATCACTTACACTCGCCCGATAGGTTAACATCGATTGAGTGATTCATGCGTATTCGGTTCAAACTTCTGTTCATTGGCATCCTGACTACCATTCTGGCTTTCTCAGCGTCAGCCGAAGAGATCCCGCCAAATGAGGCAATGCAGCACGTTGGTGACTGGGTGACAGTTGTTGGCGTCGTTAGTCAGGTTGCCGACAATGGCAAAGGCACCAGTTTTCTCAACTTTGGGGGCCGCTACCCTAATCACACTTTCTACGGCGTGGTTTTAAGGAAGTACGAACACAAATTCCCCGACGTTCATAGATACCAAGGCCAAGCCATCGCAATCAGTGGAAACATAACGCTCTACAAAGGCAAGCCGCAGATTGTCCTGTACTCACCGGAGCAGGTTCAGATTCGCTGACTCTTTCCACAATGATGGAAACAAACAGGGCTTGTTGCTGGTTTCTGCTGTGTGTCGGTTGGGTATCCTCAGTTTAAAGGCAGGCCATTTAATAATGGTGGAAAAAGGTGCGGGGAGCCCTTGAACCTCACTTCCGGCCCGGATCGGTGGAATTTGAACCTGACAAAACCTGACATATGAATCACCGGTTTCTACCGGGGAATAGCGGGCACAGGGTGAGAGTTCAGGCCCGATTCACACACTTTTTTCGCAAAACGCACAAAAAAACGCACAAAATTCTGCAGCAGGTGAGCGGAAAATGTGGCTAAGCGTTTGATTTTAATGGCAGGGGCAGCAGGGTTCGAACCCGCGACCTACGGTTTTGGAGACCGTCGCTCTACCAACTGAGCTATACCCCTATGGTGCGCCACCAGATATGCCAGCCGCGCGGCGGACTCAAGAGGCTTTTTTGCAATCCTTCTCAGTTCGTCATCAGACAAACAAGTTGCGCGGCGCGCGCAGTGCGGTAAGACAAGGCTCGGGCAACAAAAGGAACCCAGTTTGAGCCTCCGCACGAAAATCGCTGACAGCGAAGTTTTACTGAATTGGGCTGCGCGGCGGATCGCCAGTTATATCCGGTTGGTCAACCGCAACACGCGCTGGCAGCGCATCGGGTATGAGGAACTGGACCAGTTGGTCGAACAGGGGGAACCGGTCATCGTTGTGCTGTGGCACCAAAGACTGGCCCAATCGCCTTATTTCTTCCCACTAGACAAAGGCGAAATCTGTTCAATCACATCCTCGGCACGCGCGGGCAGCATGGTTGGACGCGTACAGAAACTATTCGGCATGGACACGATCGCCATGACCAGCAAGAACGCGAACAACATCGCGGTGTCGCGCGAAGTGATCGGCAAGATAAAACGGGGTATCTCAATCGGGATTGCCGCTGACGGCCCACGGGGCCCGGAACGGGTGTTGTCGACCGTACCACTGGTCTGGGCGCGCACCTCGGGCAAACGGGTTTTTGGCATCACCTTTTCTGCCAAACATGGGCGAGAGGCGGGTACCTGGGATCGCCTGTTGATGCCCCGCCCCTGGCGCAATGAGGGCGTGTTTCTGTGCCGCGAGTGGACCGAAACGGTGCCGCGCAAGGCCAGCGAAGAAGAGATTGAGGCGCTGCGGCTCAGCCTTGAGCAACACATGAACGACATCACGGCCGAGGCCGACCGGATGGTCGGGCGCGAACCGTGGTCGCCCGAGGCCTAACCGCCCCTTAAGCGTTGCATCAGGTAGATTTCGCTGCCTTCGGGGATGGGTTCGGTTAGCCCCGTGGCAATGACGCGCCCGTCGACAGCAATAGAAACGCCTGCATCAATCGGGGCCTGCAACTGAGGGTATGTATCGACCAAAGCTTGCAGAAGCTCTCCGGTGGTCTTGGCCTCAACCTCTACCACCTGTCGGCCCCCGGTCAGTGACCGGAGGCCGGACCAAAGATGGACCTCAACCATTGTCCTTAAGCGCCGCCAGAATGCGCGGCGGAGACATTGGCAATTGCTTCATCCGAACACCAGCCGCGTTTGACACCGCGTTGGCGATGGCCGCTAGGGGCGGAACGATGCCGGTTTCACCCACACCACGCACTCCAAACGGGTGGCCGGGGTTGGGCACTTCGACAATCACCGTGTCGATCATCGGCAGGTCGCTGGCCACCGGGATGCGATAGTCGAGGAAGATCGAGTTCTGCAACCGGCCATCCTCGCCATAGATATATTCCTCGTTCAGCGCCCAGCCGATGCCTTGCGCGGCGCCGCCCTGATATTGACCTTCCACATAGGTCGGGTGGATCGCCTTACCGGCGTCCTGAATGACCGTGTAGCGAGTGATCGATGTTTTTCCGGTTTCCGGGTCGACCTCAGCATCGACGATATGGGTACCGAAGGACACACCCGCACCTTCCGGAGTCGCCTCGAAATGGCCTGAGATCGGACCGCCGGTGCGCCCCATATCCGCCGTGATGTCGGACAGGGCCAGCGGATCGAAATCGCCAGCATTGGGTCCAGAGGGCACGGCACAGCCGTCTTCCCATTTCACAGCCTCAACCGGGATACCCCACTTGGCCGCCGCACGTTCGCATAGTTTTTCGACCGCGTGTTTGGCCGCCTTGATGGTCGCCAAACCCGACGCGTAGGTCACGCGCGAGCCGTGGCTGACGTCGTTGTAGCCTAGCGTTGCGGTGTCTGCGATGGTCACGCGGATGTTTTCATAGGGAATACCCAAAACCTCAGCCGCCATCAGCGCCATCGACGCGCGTGAGCCACCGATATCGGGCGTTCCCACCATCAACTGCGCCGAGCCATCCTCGGACAGTGCGAGCGACACCGAAGTTTCACCGCCATGGTTGAACCAGAAGCCACAGGAAATCCCGCGCCCCTGCCCCGGCTTCAGCGGGGCCGAATAGTGCGGGTGCGCCTTTGCGGCCTCCAGCGTTTCGACCAGACCAATGCGTTCGTAGGTCGGGCCATAGCTGGCTTTGGTCCCCTCGTGGGCGGCGTTCTTTAGGCGCACATCAACAGGATCGAGGCCCAGCTTGTTACACAGCTCATCAATCACCGATTCGACGGCAAAGGCCCCCATTGGGGCGCCCGGCGCGCGATAGGCCGCCTGTTTCGGGCGGTTGGCCATCACGTCATATCCGATCTGTTTAACGTTGGTCAGATTGTAAGGGGCAAAGGCGCACATGGCGGTCATATCACCCGGCGCGCCGGGGAAAGCCCCACCTTGCAGACGGAATACGCCCTGCGCTGCCGAAATCGTGCCGTCCTTCTTCATCCCAATCTTGATATCCATAGACGCCGAGGCCGTTGGCCCCGTGGCGCGGAACACCTCTGACCGGGTCATCACGATCTTGACTGGGCGGTTCGCCTTGCGGCTCAGTGCGAGCGAGACAGGTTCAATGAAGACGGTGGTCTTACCACCAAAGCCGCCGCCGATTTCGGATGCGGTGACACGCAGTTGGGAGGTCTCAATCCCCAGCAGAGCCGCACAGGTTTTCTGAGCGATCCAGTGGCCTTGCGTTGTGCACCACAACTCACCTTTGCCATCATTGCCCAGCATGCCCAGACAGGCGTGCGGTTCGATATAGCCCTGATGGGTGGCCTCGGTGACAAAGCTGTCTTCGATGACCAGATCAGCCTCGGCAAAACCCGCTTCGACATCGCCATGGCCGCTCTCGTGGTAGCGTACAACGTTGGGATGCATCCCCTCGGGTACTGAATAGTCCGCCGCCCCTTCACGAATGACCGGCGCGTCGGGTGCCATCGCCTTGTCCACATCGGTGACATGGGGCAGGACCTCGTATTCAACCTCGATCAGTTTCAACGCATCGCGCGCCGCGAGGGCAGAGGTCGCCGCGACAGCTGCCACCGCGTGACCATCATAGAGCGCTTTTTCACCCGCCATGACGTTTTCCAGCACGTTCCAAAATTCGCCTTCCAGACCGGGCTTGAACGGGACATCGGCGAAATCGGCGCGGGTGATGACGGCTTTGACGTCCTTATGCGCTTCGGCTTTGGATGCATCGATCTTGATGATCTGCGCATGGGCATGGGGCGAACGCAGGATAGCGCCGTGCAGCATGCCGGGCGCGGTGATATCCGCACCAAACTTGGCGCGGCCTGTCACCTTATCCAGACCGTCCGGGCGATCTGGGCGGGTGCCAACAAAAGTGAAATCAGTTTTGCGATCGTCCAGAGCCATTATGACGCCTCCCGCATCTCAGCCGCCGTGTCCATCACAGCGCGAATGATTTTGTCATAGCCAGTGCAGCGGCAGAGGTTTCCTGCCAGCCAGTACCGGGTTTCCTCTTCGGTCGGGTTGGGGTTCTTTTCTAGCAGCGATTTGGCCGCGACCAGAATGCCCGGAGTGCAGATGCCGCATTGCAGGGCGGCGTATTCGATCATCTTTTTCTGCAACGGGTGCAGAACATCCCCGTCCGCGATGCCTTCGACCGTCTCGATCTGCTTGCCTTCAGCTTCGACGCCCAGCATCAGGCACGAGCATACCAGACGGCCATCGACTGTGACGGAACAGGCGCCACAATCGCCGGTGCCGCAGCCTTCTTTTGCGCCCGTCAGGTTGAGCTTGTCGCGCAGGCAATCCAGCAAGGTTTCACGCGGATCGCACAGATAGTCGACCGCGTCCCCGTTTACGGTGGTTGATACGTGGAGCTTGCTCATACGTTTTCTCCCTTCGCGCGGGCATAGGCGATTTTTGCGGCGCGTTTGGCCAGCACTCCGGCCACTTCGGTGCGGAAGGCGATGGTGCCGCGTTTGTCATCGATCGGGTTGCAGGCTGCCGAGGCCGCAGTGGCCAGCGCATCCAGTGCGGCGTCATCCAGCGTTGAGCCGATGATGGCCTTGGCACAGTCTTCGACCAGCAGGACGGTCGGGGCCACAGCGCCCAACGACACGCGCGCCTCGGTGATGGTATCGCCGTCCAGCCGCAGGCTGACGCCGACGCCGACGACGGCAATGTCCATCTCGGTCCGTGGGATAAAGCGCAGATAGGCGTCGCCGCCGTTTTCGCCGCGGGCAGGAATGTTGACGGCCGAGATCACCTCGCCCTTGGCCAAGGCGGTCTTGCCGGGGCCTGTCGGGATATCTTCGACCGCGACCGTCCGATCCCCGTCGGGGCCGGTCACGGTGACGGTCACACCCGCCGCAATCATCGCAGGCACCGAATCCGCTGCCGGAGAGCCATTGCACAGGTTGCCTGTCAGCGTTGCGCGCCCCTGCACCTGAGTCGATCCGATCAAGTCCATCGCCTCGACCACACCGGGCCAATCACGTCCAAGCTCGGGATGCTCGCTCATCTCGGCACCCGTGGTAGCAACGCCAAGGGTCCAACTGCCATCAGCGTTGCGGGTGATGTCATTTACACCGTTGATTTTCTTTATGTCGATCAGCGTATCGGGCGTCACCAGTTCCGAGCGCAGCTGCACCAAGACATCGGTGCCGCCGGCCAGAAACCGTATGATGCCCGT
Source organism: Ruegeria sp. H4 (assembly GCF_056533065.1). Taxonomy (NCBI): domain Bacteria; kingdom Pseudomonadati; phylum Pseudomonadota; class Alphaproteobacteria; order Rhodobacterales; family Roseobacteraceae; genus Ruegeria; species Ruegeria sp. H4. The sequence goes on along the minus strand of NZ_JBQFOC010000005.1, from coordinate 5,796 downwards.
CGCTTTTGCGGCCAGAGCCGAAGCTTCGGCAAAGCTGGCAGGGCTGTGATAATCCATGATTTTACCTCGCGCCTGTGGGTCAGGATTCACTGGGGTTCGGATGGACGTTAGTTCAGCCATCCTCCGGCGTCCATGGCCCGCACGACCTATTTTGATGTCAAATCATGTCGCTTTCAGACCGTAGTCAAAGGTCGATCTCGATCACGCCGTCGGGATCTGCCGCGCGGCTTTGGCACAAGATCATTGCTTTTTCGCGTTGTTTCGCTGACAGAACGAAATCGCGGTGGTCAACTTCGCCCGCCAAAACACCGCATTTGCAGACACCGCAGATTCCATCTGAACATTTCACATCCACGTGAAACCCAGCCTCATTCAGGACCTGAGCCGCATCCTTGTCTGAGGGGACAGACAAAACCTGACCCGAACGCGCAAGCTTGAGGTGAAAGGGGTGATTTTCATATTCAGGCACTTCCGGAGCCGAGAAATACTCCAGATGCCGTGCGTCATCAGGGAAACCTTGTCGAGCGGCCGCTTGCATCACCCCGTCCATGTAGCGATCCGGACCACAGGTATAGACGTGCCATCCCTCGTGATAGTCCGAAAGGATAGCATCCAGATCGGCACGGGTTCCTTCGTCAGAGAAATGATAGTGAACGCGATCTGCCCAAGGGGCAGCGGCCAGGTCTTCAATGTAACCGGCACTGTCGCGTGCGCTGGCAGAGTAGTGCAACTCGAACGCACGACCCAGCGCATGCAGACGGTGAGCAAAGGCAATCATCGGCGTGATCCCGATGCCGCCACCCATCAGGAAGGTCTTGGTCGCGGTCTCGTCCAGTTCGAAATGATTGATCGGATTTGAGATGAAAACCTTGCGCCCTTCGTTGAAGATCCGGTGCAACAGGGCGGACCCGCCGCGCCCCTCATCCTCGCGCAGCACGCCGATCTGATAGGTTGCCCGATCCGATGGATTACCCGACATCGAGTATTGCCTCAGGAATTCGGGCGCGACCAGCACGTCCAGATGTGCGCCCGCTGTCCATCCCGGCAGGGGCGCACCGTCCAGCGATGCAAACTCGTATTTCGTGACATCCGCTGTCATCTTTTCGACCTTGGTCACGGCAACCCGCATCACAGGTGCGTGGCCAGCGATCTGATAGCGATGTACAACAGAGAGATCCCCTGCAACCTTGCGGGATTTGTATTCGTCCGCCGAAACCATCGCCTGATACGCGGCGATCCCGGCCTCTCGGTCCATTGCAAAGGGATAAGGCCACGGGTGTGGGGCCAGATTGGCGGGGTACACCGCCAAAGTCTGATCCTCGTACTTTAGGTCAAGGTCCCGTTGCAGATCACGCCGGTTGAGTGGATGGGTTGAGGGTCGATAGGACCCATCGCCCTGCAATTCGATGTCCCACCACCATTTCTTGGTGTCATTCAGCCCGCCATTTCCAACTGCGTCATCCAGTCTGGCCAATGCGGGGGCCGCTTGCGGAATGTTCATCGCAGCCCAGCGAAAGGGGCGTTCCTTGAAGATGCCTTCTAGGTTCCAGGGGCAGGTTTTCATACAGCGTCCGCACATTGATCCGCCGGGTGTGGTGATCCGGTAGGTCGCACATTTCTGGCTGTCGGACTTCCAGATTTCATAGCCGTTGAACATCAGCTTGGGTCCAGCCGTGATCGCGCCCGAGGGGCATTCGCGCGCGCATTTGTTGCAGGACTCGCAAAAGGACTGCAGGCCAAAATCGATGGGCTTGTCGTGATCAACCGGCATATCGGTCGTCACCACACCTGATTTCAGACGTGGGCCCAGATAGGGGTTCAGAATGACCTCTCCAATGCGGCTGACCTCACCCATTCCCGACAGCAGCAGCAATGGCGGTTGCAGCACTTCGCCATCCATCACCGTATGCGCTTTGGCCTTGTAGCCCATGTTCCTGATCTGCTGCGCGATCACCCCGCCAAGCAGTGAAAACCGCAGATAGGCCCGCATAGATTGTGCGACGCTGATCCAGTCATCGCCGCTTGCGCCTTCCATCGTTTCATAGCCCTGGTCGATGATCATGCTGACGGCCTGATCATGGGGCGGTACGATTTCTTCTCCTGTCGCGTCGTGGGAATACCAGCTCCAGTCCGGGCATCGGCTGAGGCCAACCGCATCGACGCCCAGAAAGTAACTTGTCGCCTTGATGTTGGCGGCGTTGCGTGCGGCGTCCGAGGGTTTGGGCACGTCCGCACTCTCGCCATCCTGCAAAAGTACAAACGCACCAAGAGCCCGACGTTGAGCAAAACTCGGGGCGGATTTGCGCACGTAATATCCACCCTTTGCGGCATCTTGCAGATGTTTGCCCATATCCCCGAACTGGGCGCGGGCGAACATGTCCGCGCGTTTGGGGACGCGGGCGACATTTTCTTCGTCGATATAGGTGGTCGGCGTTTCGACCCGTTTCAGCGTCTCAAACGGATGAGCGCCGTCCACATAGCGCCGCTTGGCATATGGATCGCGGTTCAGTGCGTTCTTGGCATACCCCGCCCCCAGCCACCAGGCAGGACCCTGCGTGCGAAACCAGGGTTGTTCTGCCATTGGGACCAAGGGCAGATCATGGGCAATCTCCATCTCTGTCGTGACCGCGGCCAGCCCAAAACGCCGCCCCAGCCACGGGGCCACCAGCGCCGAGTTTTCAACCGTCGCCAATCCTGCGGCTACTGCCAGCTTGCGCAAATCAACCTCAGACGACATGGCTGAATGTGCCCGTGCATCAAAGCCAAGCAATCGGATGTAGTTCGCAATAACGGTCGCGTTTTCAGTCGCCAGAAGGCAAGCACGGTGGTCCTGCGCATCCATGATCCAATCCGCACCGGGCTCATCCGGCTGAGGATCGCGGTTGTATTCGTACAGAAAGACGATGGCGTGACGATGGCTACCTATCGGACCGGGTGTTGCTTCGACGCTTTCCTTCAGATCCGCCATGATCACATCAATGCCCGAGGCAAGCGTCTTTGTCTGACGACTGCGCAGAGCTTGCGCCAACCGGTGGATATCCGGGTTACGGCGGGGCTGTTCCAAGAAAGCGTCGCGCGGCAAAGGTCCGCAACCCATCATCGACGCGTCATTAAAATATCCAAACGCTTTCAGATGGTTCGCGCGGATCATGGGATCAGCTGGGATATCCGATATAGTCGGGTTCACCAGACCATCGCGGATCGTGTCCAGCATCGCCTGAAACTCACCCATCGCATTGACGATGCTTTCGGGCTGTTCATTCCGGTGAAAGCTCAGTAGCGGCATTTCGGGCAGCGCCGACAGGTCCGGCATGGCGCTTTGGCGCGCCAGACGTTCCAACGGATATGGACCCAAATGCACCGGTCGGTTTTTATCCGAGAAAAAGCGAATGCCCATTGAGCCTCCTTGCCTGAGAAGTGTCTAGCGCCCGGTGGACAGCAAATCCATTCATGCCTAATCATATATCATATGAAGAAAATCGATTTTTCTGACCTTGATGGTAAGGTTCTCCGCGCGTTTCTGACGATCCTCGAGGAGAGTTCCGTCTCGAAAGCTGCCGACCGATTGGGCGTAACCCAATCCGCGATCAGCCACACATTGGGCAAGCTACGCCATGTGCTTGGTGACCCGCTCTTTGTGCGATCGGGACAGGGGCTGACGCCGACAGAACGCGCTTTGTCACTGAAAGAACCGGTACAGACCGTCCTCGACGGCATGCGTGCGCTGACCGATGAACGCCCATTTGATCCTCAGTCAGAAGAGATCGAGATTTCCATCGCAACCAATGATCTGCCGCGCGAGTTGATCTTTCCCGACCTCCTGCGCGAAACCCGCACCGAGGGGGTTCAGCTAAGGATCGACTTCATCGCGTCAGGCGTGCCAGACCCAGACGTGCTGCGCAGTGACAGGTGCCAATTGATGCTGACCCCGCTGCCCCCGGACGGGCCGGATATTCTGCAGAAACGCCTGCTGCACAGCCCTTTGATTGTATTTTTTGATAAAACCCAGCGCGATGCGCCCGACAGTTGGGAAGGCTACTGCGAAAGCGACCATATCGAAGTGCGATTCCCCGATGGCCGCAGCGCGCGCGCCGTGATGCGTGGGGTCGACCAGAACCAAATCCGACCACCCGTCGTGACCCTGCCCCATTTCAACGCCATTCCCTCATTCGTAAAGGGCAGCCCCCTGATATCGACCGATACGGCCTTGATGAAACAAGGCCCACTATCCGAGCTGGACTGCGCGCCCCTACCCTTTGAGTGCGAACCTGTGTCGATCTACATGGTTTGGCATCAACGGATGGCCAACGACCCTGCCCATCGTTGGCTGCGCAAAAGGATTGAAGAGATCGCGGCTCGGCTGCGAAGCTAACTGTCAATCAACCAGTTAAAACCGCGCTTTAACTAGATGCGTCAGTGCAGCACCCGTTTCAAAATAGACCCGTCGCAGGCGAGGCCATCGCTCTTGGTGCTCGCGTACCACTGGAACAGGCAGGCAAGAAGGATCACCCTTCAGAAGGCTTTGCGCCATCAGACGTCCAAACACTGTACCGGGTCCGATGCCCCGACCAGAAAACCCATGCGCCGACAAGGCATTGGGGCCAATTTGAGTGATCTTCGGGATATGGTCAGACGTCATGGCAATGCGACCATGCCACCCTTCGACAAGGGGCTGATCTGAGAGTTGCGGATATATCTGATCCAGTTTTCGTCTTACCCAGGCCGAGTGTATTCCGCGCCCGGCATGACTCAAATCACCCATGCCACCGATGATCATCCGCCCGTCGCCATCCAGACGGAGCGATGTCATGATCAGACCCGTATCCCAGCATCCCTCACCAGATGGTAAAATGCTGGCGCGCAGATTGTGTGACAGGGGGGCGGTCGCATACTGGAAGTAATAGACAGGGACATAGTCAGGTGCAGTTTCTTCAGAGCCCTGATGATACGCATTGGTGGCCTGAATGACAGCCCGCGCCCGCACACTTCCCTGAGGTGTCTCAAGCAACCATTCCTTGCCTTCGCGGCGCAGGCTTCGGACCGGAGTTTCCGTATAGATGTGCGCTCCTGACTCTGCAGCCGACCGCGACAGGCCCATGACATATGCCATCGGCTGGATGGTTCCCGCTCGCGGATCATATAGCGCTCCGTGGAACGCACTGCTGCCGGTTCTTTGTGATGCATCCTGCGCCGTTATCAACTCAACTGGCGCACCGCTGGCAACCAACTGCGCATGTCGTTTCTGCAGATCGCGGCGCCCTGCTCCGGAATGCGCACAGTGAAGCGTGCCCTGCCGTACCGGTTCACAATCGATCCCATTTTGATCTATTAGATCGAAGACATCCGCAGGTGCCTGCGCCAACAGATCGATCAGCCGGTCACCGGTTTCCTGTCCCAGATGATTGCGGATATCGTCAGGCGGTAGCCAAAGGCCTGCATTGACCAGCCCCACATTTCGCCCAGAGCCGCCATGCCCGATGCTCTTTGCTTCGAGCAGACAAACAGACGCACCCTGCTGCGCCGCATATAAGGCCGCCGAACAGCCCGTATAGCCACCTCCTACGATCGCAAGGTCCACACTTATGTCAGACAACAACGGTGTCGCCGCGACAGTTTCACGGCAGGTGGTTCGCCAAAGAGGTTCATCGGGATCGGTCATGGCGCGCTTTCAATCATTCTGCGCAGCCTTAGCGCGTCCATGCGACTGTTACCAATCAAAGATCAAACCTGATCGAAAATCTGCGCGGTCTTCGACCTTGCGTCCTGCGGACGGCAGGGGCCGGGCCAGCGCGGGCA
>NZ_JBQFOC010000004.1:0-174926 GCF_056533065.1 Ruegeria sp. H4 | reverse complement strand
CGTCAGAAAACCTCAGAACAGCCCGTTCAGACTACAATTGATCCCCAGGATCAATCGCTTAACGTCTTCACCTCGTCAGGCTCATAACCTGAAGGGTGAGGAGGGATAGGGATCGATCCATTCGATCGATCACCCGACGAACGCGCAAAGCGCCGGACCGCACGTTCAAAGCCCAGTGCATCAATTGCCAAATAGACAAAATATTTGACGAAATGACGATCCAAGCGCTGATTTCGTCAAGATAACCCCTGCGATATGACCACAATCTACGCCACTCTCAAAGCAAACCGATGAGAGGAGGCGAGCCATGTCGTGGAAGGTATGTATCGTTGGGGCAGGCAAGATTGGGCAGATGATTGCTGCGCTATTGAAAGATTCACCTAACTACAGTGCCAAAGTTGCAGAATATGATCTGAAGGCGTTGGCCGAGATTGCCAGGCAGGGCGTCGCGACGATGCAAGTCGACGCAACGAATATCGACGAATTGACCCGTGGGTTGCGTGGCTTTGATGCGGTGATCTCTGCCGCTCCGTTTTTTCTGACGCCGAACATTGCCCAAGCCGCGAGAAAGGCCGGGGCGCATTATTTTGATCTGACCGAAGATGTTGCCGCCACCCGGGCCGTGCGTACGCTGGCTGAAGGCAGCAAAACCGCTTTTATGCCGCAATGCGGGTTGGCGCCGGGTTTTGTTGGGATTGCCGGGGCTTCGCTGGCCGCGGAATTCGACGAAATCGATAGCTTGCACATGCGGGTCGGGGCCTTGCCGCTCTACCCGACCAACGGTTTGAAATACAATCTGACATGGTCCACGGACGGGCTGATCAACGAATATTGCAATCCCTGCGATGCCATCGTGAATGGCGAACGCGTCAAGACCGCGCCGCTGGAAGACTATGAGGTGCTGGGTCATGACGGCGTGGAATACGAATGCTTCAATACCTCCGGCGGTCTGGGGACATTGCCAGAAACGCTAGAGGGCAAGGCCCGCGCGGTATCGTATCGATCGATCCGCTATCCGGGTCATTGTGACATTCTGAAACTGCTGTTGCACGATCTGGGGCTGGACCGTCGCCGTGATCTACTGAAAGAAATCTTTGAATCCGCCCTGCCACGCACGGATCAGGATGTAGTACTGGTCTATTGCACCGCCAAAGGCTTGATCGACGGGGCGTTCCGCGAGAAATCCCTGATCAACAAAAGCTTTGCCCGTGAGTTCAATGGACAGGTTTGGAGCGCCATTCAGGTCACCACGGCCGCAGGTGTTCTGGGCGTCGTCGATCTGATGCGTACTGGCGTTCTGCCTTCGACCGGATTTGTCCGGCAAGAACAGGTGAAGCTGTCCGATTTCCTGAACACCGAATTTGGCCGGCTCTACCGGGCGGGCGATGTAACCCCACAGAACAAGGCGGCGTGAGATATGAAAGACGTTGTGATGACTGCAGAAACCACTCTGGCAAACCTCGACCTGACTGCTGCTGAGTTGACAGGCGGCACGCTGACCGTGCGATCCCCGATTGACGGGCGCGTTCTGGCCGAGGTGCACGAAACCCGGGCCTCCGAGATGGAGACCATCTTTGCCAATGCCAAAACCGCGTTCAAAGCGTGGCGCACCGTGCCAGCCCCGCGCCGGGGTGAGTTGATCCGCCTGTTGGGCGAAGAACTGCGCGCCGCCAAGGATGATTTGGGCGCTCTGGTCAGTTGGGAGGCGGGCAAGATCACCTCCGAGGGTTTGGGCGAAGTGCAGGAGATGATTGATATCTGCGACTTTGCCGTTGGCCTGTCGCGGCAGCTATATGGCCTGACGATTGCCTCGGAACGTCCCGGTCACCGGATGATGGAGACCTGGCATCCGGCTGGTCCCGTCGGGGTGATCTCGGCCTTCAACTTCCCGGTGGCCGTCTGGTCGTGGAATGCAGCGATTGCACTGGTTTGCGGCGATCCTGTGATCTGGAAACCGTCCGAGAAATCCCCGCTGACCGCGATGGCCTGTCAGAAGATATTCGAACGCGCGCTGGCCCAGTTCGGCGACGCGCCCGACAACCTGCTGCAAACCCTGATCGGTGGGGCCAACTTGGGTGAGGCGCTTGTCTCCAGCGAAGATGTGCCGGTGATCTCAGCGACTGGTTCGACCCGTATGGGCCGTGCTGTTGCGCCCATCGTCGCGGCGCGGTTTGGCAAGTGCATTCTGGAACTTGGCGGCAATAATGCGATGATCGTAGGCCCCTCGGCTGATCTGGAGATGGCGGTGCGGGCGATTGTGTTCTCGGCGGTTGGAACCGCGGGGCAGAGATGCACAACGCTACGCCGGTTGATCGTGCATAACTCGATCAAAGATGAACTGATAGCGCGTCTCAAGAAGGCCTATGCGGGTTTGCCCATCGGTGATCCGCTGGCTGAAGGCACTTTGGTCGGTCCCTTGGTGGACGAGGCTTCTGGCGCTGCGATGACCGCCGCGCTCCAGGCGGCCGAGGCCGAGGGCGGTACGGTCTTTGGCGGGCAACGTGTCACCGAAGGCGTGCCAAGTGGCGTCTATATGGAACCCGCCATTGTCGAGATGCCGGGTCAGACGGTGACGGTAAAGACCGAGACCTTTGCGCCAATCCTTTATGTCATGGGATATGAAGCGTTCGATGAGGCGTTGGAGTTGCAGAATGATGTCCCGCAGGGCCTGTCTTCCTGCGTGTTTACCCTGAACATGCGCGAGGCAGAGCAGTTCCTGACCGCAGCCGGATCGGATTGCGGCATCGCCAACGTCAATATCGGGCCATCCGGGGCCGAGATTGGCGGTGCGTTCGGGGGCGAAAAGGAAACCGGCGGTGGGCGCGAAAGCGGGTCAGACGCCTGGAAAGCCTACATGCGCCGCCAGACCAATACCGTGAACTATTCGGCGGAGCTGCCGCTGGCGCAGGGTGTGAAATTCGACATCTGACAGATCGCTCCGGCGGCGCAGCGGTTTCGCCGGAGCTTAGTCCGAGAACAGATAGTCCAGCTGCATAATGGATTGCGCCTTGTCGGACCCGACGCCAAGGAACTGCGCAATCGCGGCTTCGTTCTCGGCCCGATCCGCGCTTTCGCGCAGGCGCAGATACCCATCCAGTCCGGCCTGACGGATTTGTTCGGATTCGTAGGCCAGATCATTCCGTATCGTCGGCAACAGGCGCGAGACCGTTTGGTCTGGGCTGTTCTGACCTGCCAGTCCCACACGCCTTGCGTGACCGATCAGATACTCGTCGGAATAGTCGCATTCGATCTCGAGCACATGTGTCCGGGCCGCATCGCTGCAGAAATCCTGAATGACGTCCAGATTGGCGGGATCCAGGCACAAAACCAGCTGATTTGATCCGAAATGTGCGAACAGCATTCGCACAACCGCACGCCGGTGGCGCGAGCGTTTGTTCAGCGTCGTTTCGATCCCACCCAGATCGGGCAGTGGTGTATCCTGTTCACTGAACAGATACTCGACACATGGTATATTCGTCTCAGACGCGATCTGATCGACCAGCCGTTTGGCCACGTGCCATTTCTTGCAGACAACAAGAAACAACTCTCGCTCTGGGCCCAAGGTATTCCCGGCTTCCCAGAACCGTTTTCCAAACCGGCGACCAACGCGCCCGCGCCCGGTCAGGAAGGCATAGAGATTGCGCCCCTCATCCGAGATCGGGAAGTCGACACCGGTGCTAGCATAAAGCGCACCCAGCCGTTCCTTAAGTTCATGCGCTTCGGGGCTGATCTTGCGGGCGAACAGATAGTTCTGGCCCAACAGCATGTCGAAGTGATCATTGTAGAACGTCACCGGCATCCCATAATCGGAAAACATCAGGAAGGTTGGCGTGCGGTTTTCAATCTCACCCTTCGGGATAAGATGGCGAACAAGGGTCTGAAAGAACGTCTCATCCGGGATCCAGGTTGTTGAAAAGAAGCGGATCACATCGCGGCGTTTTTTAAGAAACTCCAGGATCATCTCAACCGTGCGGCGGCGCAGGCACCACCATTGGCTGCCGATCATGATCTGCAGGTCTTCGGGGATGTCGCGCGTCAGCTTGAATCGTTTTTGCAGCTCGAAGGCGGCATAAAAGCGTTTGGATTGGGTACGCTCATTGAAATAGTGACGGTAGATCAGACGGTCCTCTTTCATCCCGGTCTTGATCCAATTGCTGGCGAAGAAATCGTGGCTTTCAATGAAGTCCATGTCGCGCTCATCGAGAAAGCGATGCGTATACTCCGCCGTTTTGATCGCCATGCAATCGCCCGACAGCATATAAAAATGCGTGGCGCGCGGGAAGGCGTCAACGGCGGCCTGCAACGCGTTCAGGGTCGCCTGAACCAAAGACCATTCGCCCCAGCCGCATTTGATCCGTTTGGTGGCGAAGGTAACATTGGGATTGTCTTTCAGCGCGCTTCGAATGATTTCGTAGTCTGTGTGTAGCGCCCGCGCATCGAAATGGATCGCCATACAGTCGCCAGCGGCGGTTAACTGCTCGGCCTGCGCAATGATGGCCTCAGGGTCTTTGTGACACAGCAGGATATAGGCAATCTTTGCCATATGAGGTCGCAATTCCCGTTTTTGCCCGACTGCACCCGTGATACTGAGGATGAGCGATTGAATAAACAGAATATTTTTGGTTTTTTGATGTCGAAAGCTGGCATATCAAGCTGAGAGCAAGCCAGCAAAGGAGGCGCGCCAATGGGGTTTCCCGGCACCTGGATGACCGAGAGCGAAAGCATGGTTTACCGTGTAGTGCCGAAATGTGCGTGCTCGACCATTGGTCAGATCATGTATTACTCGGATCATGGCCAGTTTTTTGATGGCGATATCCATGACGCCAAGGATGGCATGCACAAATGGGCTTTTGATCAAAGCCAGGGCATGATCGCGACCAATGTGCGCAACCACGGGTCCTATTCTTTTACCTGCGTGCGCAATCCCTATACCCGCATCCTTAGTTCGTTCTTTGACAAGATCTGCGGCATTCAGCGTAACGGCAAGCGCTATCGGGGCAATCTGGTACCGACGCTGATCTACAATTACGGAATCGAAGTTGGTGGCGATGACGGCAAGGGCGAGTTCGACCAGATTGCCAGCTTCCGCCGATTCCTGCTGTTTGCGCGCGACACGATCCGCTGGCGTCGCCCGATGGACCCGGACATTCACTGGTCAGCCATGTCGGGGCACGTTTCGACCTTCATTGTGAATGGCGGTCAGTATGACCGGATTTTCTGGACCGAGGCATTCAATGACGGGATGCAGGGTGTACTGGAGAACGTCGAAACCGCCCATCCGGTGACATTGTCCGAGATTCCGCGGTTCAACGAATCCGAAGGGCATGGGCCAAAACGCGCCCATCCGGTCGAGGACTATTTCGATGATCTGTCGATGCATCTGGTCTATGAAATCTACAAACAGGATTTCGAGCTGTTCAAATACGATTTCGAGAACCCTGGTAACAAAATGCCTGTGGGTGAGATCGATCTGGACGAGGTACACGCCAAACTGGGCGATTGAGGGGCAATGGGTGCCGCCGTGCAGAGATTCTTCTGCTTAGAAAATAATTTGCACATTAGCGTCTGCTTTGAGCCCAGAGTGACAGTCAGTTTCTGATCCCATCCGCCATCGTAGCATAAGAATTTTCTAGGCCATCGACCGTAGGGTACGGACGCATCGGCTCGTCAGGCGTATTGATTCCAGAAGCAAGGACGATGGTGTTAATGAAGTCAAATATACCACAGACTTCGACAACTTCGTAAAGTGCGCCTTCTCGCCATCCCGCCTGCCGGGCCAATTCAAACGCCAATACAATCTCATCGCTGTCTCTGCCGCGCAGGCATCGAGCATAGTTCAAAAGCGGTTGGATGCGCCTGCTAGTGTTTTCTATCGGACCTGAGAATACTTCGGAGAATACAGTATGATAGAACACGCAGTATTGGGTCATGTTTAGCTTTGAAACGAATGCCGCAATTGCTTCCCGTTCTCCTCGCGAAAGCTCGCCGTCAGCACACATGATGTCATCAAGCAAGCGGATTAGAAGCTCAGAGTTCCGTGGGAATAGCTTGAGCACATCAGAGAGGCCACTTTTTGCAGACAAGCCATCAAAAATTGCCATGTAATGATAACCCCGCTCAAAATTTCACCACGGCGAAACGCGATCCGCCATTGAATCAAAACACACTAGCACCGGACACTATCAATATCAGCTTTGTCCGCGCAAAAGAACAAAAACGGCCCACCGGATAGGTAGACCGTTTTTGTTGAGCGGTGTCTAACTCAAACCTGACGCACGGCCCCTTTGGCGGCGCTGGTGGTCAGTTTGGCATAGGCCTTCAGCGCGGTAGAGACCTTGCGCTTGCGTGGTTCTGCCGGTTCCCAGCCCTTTTCGTCCTGCTCTGCACGACGCTGGGCCAGTTCCTCATCCGACACAGCCAGATGGATTGAGCGGTTGGGGATGTCGATCTCGATCGTGTCACCCTGACGGACCAGACCGATCACGCCGCCTTCGGCCGCCTCGGGTGAGACATGGCCGATGGACAGGCCCGAGGTGCCGCCCGAGAAGCGACCATCGGTCAGCAAAGCACAGGCTTTGCCCAGACCTTTGGATTTCAGATACGAGGTCGGATACAGCATCTCCTGCATCCCCGGCCCGCCACGCGGACCTTCGTAGCGGATGACGACCACGTCGCCTTCTTTCACCTTGCCGGTCAGGATGTCGCTGACCGCCTGATCCTGGCTTTCGCAGACATAGGCCGAGCCGGTGAAGGTCAGGCTGCTGGCATCCACGCCCGCCGTTTTAACGATACAGCCATCCAGCGCGATATTACCGAACAGAACCGCAAGGCCTCCGTCCTGAGAAAACGCATGTTCCTTGGACCGGATCACACCGCCTTCGCGGTCGGTGTCCAGTTCCTTGTACCGGTTCGACTGGCTGAACGCCTGCGTGGTGCGTACACCGCCCGGGGCTGCCTTGAACAGGTCCTGCGCCGCCGGGTTGTTGGCAACCTTGATGTCCCAATTGGCAATTGCTTCGCCCATGGTCGGCGTGTGAACAGTGCTGCAGTGGTTGTGGAACAACCCAGCGCGGCTGAGTTCACCGAGGATCGAGAAGATGCCACCGGCGCGGTGGACGTCCTCCATATGCACATTCTCGGTGTTCGGTGCGACTTTGCACAGGCACGGCACCTTACGGCTTAACCGGTCCATGTCGGACATGGTGAAATCGACGCCGCCTTCGTGGGCGATTGCCAGCAGATGCAGGACCGTGTTGGTCGATCCACCCATGGCGATATCCAGGCTCATGGCGTTCTCGAAGGCATCAAACGTTGCGATCTCGCGTGGCAGGAAGCCTTTTTCGTCCAGATCGTAGTGCCGCTTGGTGATCTCGACGATCCGGCGACCTGCTTCAAGGAACAGCTGTTTGCGGTCCGCATGAGTGGCGAGGGTGGAGCCATTGCCTGGCAGTGCCAAACCCAGTGCCTCGGCCAGACAATTCATTGAGTTCGCCGTGAACATGCCCGAGCACGAGCCGCAAGTGGGGCAGGCGTTTTCCTCGATATGCTGAACCTGCTCGTCGGTGAACCGGTCGTCAGCGGCGGCGACCATGGCATCTACAAGGTCGATCTTCTTGGCATCCAGATCAGCGATGTCGATTTTACCAGCCTCCATCGGCCCGCCCGAGACAAAGATCGCTGGAACGTTCAGACGCATCGCAGCCATCAACATGCCTGGCGTGATCTTGTCACAGTTCGAGATACAGACCATCGCATCGGCGCAATGGGCGTTGACCATGTATTCCACCGAATCCGCGATTACTTCGCGCGAGGGTAAGGAATAGAGCATCCCGTCGTGGCCCATGGCGATGCCGTCATCCACCGCGATGGTGTTGAATTCCTTGGCAACACCGCCAGCCTTTTCAACCTCTCGCGCGACCATCTGGCCCAAATCCTTCAGGTGGACGTGACCCGGCACGAATTGAGTGAAGGAGTTGACAATGGCGATGATCGGCTTGCCGAAATCATCGTCCTGCATACCGGTGGCACGCCACAGGCCGCGGGCACCGGCCATGTTGCGGCCGTGGGTAGAGGTTCTGGATCGGTACATTGGCATGATGCTGTTTCCCTTTTGCCCCGGTTGCGATATGCGGGGAATGTGCGTTATAGCGCACGTATCATATGTGCGCTATAACGCACAAGAGGATTCGAAAGACAACGGCATGGCTCCGGACGAAATAACACTGAAACTAAGGGATGTGCGGGCCGCTTCGGGGTTGAGCCTGTCGAAAGTTGCCGAAATCACCGGTGTCAGCAAAGCGATGCTAGGTCAGATCGAACGCGGCGAATCAAGCCCGACGATCGCCACGCTCTGGAAGATTGCCAAAGGATTTCAGCTGCCGCTCAGCGCGTTGATCGACACCGTGAATGGTGATCCGTCGGTTTTTCAAACCGTTACCTTTCCCGGCAGTATCGAGGTCAAGATCGTTTTCCCCTTTGATCCGGCCTTGGGGGCAGAGACATTTCACGTCAACCTCGACCCGAACCAAAGCCATGAGTCCCCTGCCCATGCCGCTGGTGTGACCGAGGAGGTCTTTGTGCTCAGCGGCACGCTGGACATTCTGAAAGGTGAGGCTTGGGTGTCTTTGCAAACGGGGCAGGGACTTCGATTTGCAGCGGATGTCCCGCACGGATATCGCGCAGGTGCTGAAGGGGCGGCGTTTTTGAACATGCATCACTATGCGCAACAGCCGGATGTTCAGGAAAACGGCAAGGTTCATTGATGAGTGAGTTTTTCAACAGTCTGACCATCGTGGACGCCATCGGTTCCTTCGGGGCTCTGATCGTGGTTGCCGCCTATTTCGCGACGCAGATGCGGTATATGAATTCCGAAGATCTGGCGTTTCCCGTGGTGAACCTGCTGGGGTCTGTTTTGATCGTCTATTCGTTGCTTCAGAACTTCAATCTGGCGTCGATGCTGATTGAAGGCTTTTGGATCATCATAAGCGTGATCGGAATTGTTCAGCATTTCAGGTTGCACCGCGCTGGGTAGCGCGGCGCAATAGGGTTATACAGCGTTGTGGAGGCGGGGCGTAAACAGCCCAATCCGGCCCAGACCTCGCATGGATTTTGCTGCGGCCAACACGGCTAGATCGGCCAGCGGTTCGATCAGAATAACCAGCATGTAGGCAGCGCCGAAACTGGCGACCGCTGTAAAGTTCTCGGCCCCAAATCCTTGGCCATAAAAGGCCCAGAACGCCACCCAGATGACGACACCGCCCTGATAGGCCGTCGATAGCGCAAGTGCCTGAGAATACTTCAGATCAATATAGGCTGTATTCGGCGCAATGATGCGGTTGGCCAAGGCCTGCAAGGCAAACAACGGTACCAGCAACGTTGTCATGTTCATTCCGAACTGTGGCAGGTCGAAAGGCGCCAGAAAAAACCCCTGGATAAACAAGCCCGCGATCAGGCCGATAGCGGCAGGGGCCGCACCGAACAACAAAAACAGGGTCGATCCCAGAATAAAATGAACCTCCGACACCCCGACCGGGAAGTGCGGCAACACCTCAAAGAAGGTGAAAACCAGCCCGGTGGTCAGGGCTGAGCGAATGGCCAGGCTGGCAAGGCCGCTGCTTTTCAGGCTGTCCCATGCCAGTTTAGCGGTATAGAGCCCTACGCCAGTTGCGGTGGCGTAGCTCAAGACAAGTTTGGCGCCATTTACGACGCCCGGTTCGATATGCATAGTTTAGTCTCCTTCCCGTCACACCCGACGGCAGAAAGGTTTAAGAATTGGGCTTTCGCCCGGTTTGCACATGGCAGGTCTCCTGACTTGCGGATTGGCTTCGATCCCGGCCTTCCCAACCGATTGCCTCGGTCAGTGGCCATGATGGGGCGAAACTCCGCCTACAGTTGCGGGGGCAGTTCCGGAATTGACAGGTACTGTCGCACCGGATTCCCTTTTCATTCCTCAGGGGGAATTCCCCTTTGGAAACCATGTCCGGCAGGTGTCTGGCGCGGGGTGCCGCCTGTCAAGCAGGCAAACGTGTATGTTTGGAAAAAATTGTCAGCGCGCCGGGGGGTGCAGGCCTTGGCATGGCTTGCACGTTTGGCCGCTCGGATATAGGGAAACTCAGACTCGCTTAGGGGAGGCTTTGATGCAAGACGATCCGAAAACCCTGGTATCTACCGACTGGCTGGCTGCGCATATCAAGGACCCGGATCTGCGGATTCTGGACGGGTCGTGGTATCTGCCCGCGCAGAATCGCGATGCCAAGGCGGAATATGATGCGGGCCACATCCCCGGCGCGCGCTTCTTCGATATTGATGACATTTCGGACCACCGCTCGGACTTGCCGCATATGGCGCCGCCGGTCGAGAAGTTCATGTCACGCCTGCGGGCGATCGGCGTGGGCGATGGTCATCAGGTGGTCGTCTATGACGGGGCCGGGCTGATGTCGGCCGCGCGGGTCTGGTGGCTGTTCCGTCTGATGGGGCAAGAGAATATCGCCGTTCTGGACGGGGGTTTGCCGAAATGGCAGGCCGAAGGGCGAGAGGTCGAAGATCTGCCCCCTGTGATCCGGGATCGCCATATGACCGTCCGGGTACAGAACCATCTGGTACGCGACGTAACACAGGTGTCCGCCGCCGCCAAACTGGCTGATCATGAGATCATCGATGCCCGTGCCGCCGCCCGCTTTGCCGGAACCGAGGCTGAACCGCGCGAAGGGCTGCGATCGGGCCACATACCAGGCTCGCGCAACGTGCCCTTTGGCAGCCTGCTAAATAGTGACGGCACGATGAAGTCGCCCGATGCGTGCCGCGCCGTGTTTGAGGCCGCAGGCGTGGATCTGAATAAACCGGCGATCACCTCGTGCGGTTCAGGCGTGACCGCTGCAATCCTAAGCCTTGCGCTTGAACGCATGGGCAAAAAAGACCACGCGCTTTATGACGGCTCCTGGGCTGAATGGGGTGCCTTCCCAACCCTGCCCGTCGCAACCGGAGAAATCTGATGTTCGAGAACCTCAAACCGCAGCCCGCCGACAAAATCCTGGCGCTGATGCAGATGTACCGCGAAGACCCGCGTGATCAGAAGATCGACCTGGGTGTCGGCGTCTACAAGAATGCCGAAGGTGTTACCCCGGTAATGCGTGCGGTCAAAGCCGCCGAAAAGCGCATTCTGGAGGAGCAGGAGAGCAAAGCCTATACCGGTCTGGCAGGTGATCCGGCCTATGCCGATGCGATGATCGGGCTGATCCTTGGCGATACGGTGCCGCGTACCAAAATTGCCGCCGTTGCGACACCGGGCGGGACGGGTGCCTGCCGTCAAGCGTTCGAGATGATCCGCATGGCCAATCCTGAGGCGCGCGTGTTTGTATCGAACCCGACATGGCCAAACCACCTGTCGATCCTGAGCTACTTGGGTATCGAGGCGGTTCCGTATCGCTATTTTGACGGCGAAACCCGCGGCGTTGATTTCGACGGTATGATCGAGGACCTGAAAACTGCCAAGGCGGGCGACGTGGTTCTGCTGCATGGTTGCTGCCATAACCCGACCGGCGCAAACTTGAACCCCGTGCAGTGGCAAGAGGTGGTGAACCTGATCAACGAGCTTGGGCTGGTTGCCATGATCGACATCGCCTATCAGGGTTTCGGCGACGGTCTTGAGGAAGACGCGCAGGCAACCCGTCTGGTGGCATCGTCGGTCAAGCGCTGCCTGATCGCGGCGTCTTGTTCGAAGAACTTCGGCGTCTATCGTGAGCGGACCGGCCTGCTGATGGCGATCAGCGATGATGCGGCGCAGACGGCATTGAACCAGTCGACGCTGGCCTTCCTGAACCGCCAGAACTACTCGTTTCCGCCGGACCATGGCGCACGGGTCGTGACCACCATCCTGAACGACGACGCCTTGCGCGCAGATTGGGCCGCTGAGCTGGAGGAGGTGCGCCTTTCGATGCTGGGGCTGCGTCAGCAACTGGCCGGCGAGTTGCAGAGGCTGACCGGATCAGACCGGTTCGGCTTTGTCGCCCAGCACCGCGGCATGTTCTCACGCCTCGGCGCGGCCCCCGAACTGGTCGAGCAACTGCGCAACGATCACGGCATATATATGGTGGGGGACAGCCGGTTGAATATTGCAGGTCTAAACGCGACGACCGTTCCGATCTTGGCACAGGCGATTGTCGACGTCGGGGTTTAATACTCGCACTTATTGGCAAAGGCCGCGTCATTCGCGCGGCCTTTTTCGTTTCAATTGCAAATTCCGTTGATCCGGGCGTCAGGACAAAGCCATGTCCAACGCGGCTTGGCAGTGAATATGTGTGGTGTCGAACACCGGGTAGGGCACGTTTTCAGTGTTCAGTAACATGCCCACTTCAGTGCAGCCGAGAATGAGGCAATCCGCACCCGCGTCGTGTAACCGCTGCGCAATTCCGACAAAGTCCGAGCGGCTTTGTTCCTTGACGATGTCCTTGCATAGTTCTTCATAGATTATGCGATGTGTTGTCTGTTGGTCTTCAAGGGTCGGCAGAACGGGGGCCAATCCAGCCGCGCGCAGGCGATCCGTGTAAAACGTCTGCTGCATGGTGAAAGCTGTTGCCATCAAACCGGGCGATTGGAGCCCGACATCTTGAATGGCGTGTGCCGTTGCATCGGCAATATGCAGCAACGGAATCGAAACGCCCGCCATCATTTGCTGGGCCAGTTTGTGCATCGTGTTGGTCGCGAGAATGATGAAATCAGCCCCGCCGCGTTCCAAAGCCAATGCCTCTTGGTTCAGAATGTGCCCGGCAGAGTCCCAATCCCCCTGGACCTGCAGGGTTTCGATTTCCGCAAAATCCAGTGAGCGGATGAGCAACTGGGGTGAGTGCAGACCCCCAAGACGATCTCGGGTCAAGTCGCATAGGATACGGTAGTAAATCCGCGTCGAAGCCGCAGACATGCCACCGAGAATGCCGATTGTTTTCACGATATGCTCCGAAACCTGCGCCGCTTGATCCTATCTGAAGTGCCGCCATCGGATGATCTCGTCAAGAAATCATAGTGTACCCAGAACAAAAAAAACCGGGCGCGAACGCCCGGTTTTGCAGTGTCTGTCCCAGGTCTTAGCCTTTAGAGAATTCCGGATAAGCTTCCATACCCAGTTCTGCCATGTCGAGGCCGTTGATCTCGTCCTCTTCGCTGACACGGATGCCCATTACCGCTTTCAGGATGGACCACACGATCAGAGCGCCGACGAAAGTGAACACACCGTATGCGACGATACCGGTCAGCTGGGTAATCAGGCTGGCCTCGCCGTAGAAGATCACGGCGATGGTGCCCCAGATGCCTGCGAACAGGTGAACAGGGATGGCACCAACAACGTCGTCGATCTTGAACTTGTCCAGCATCGGAACCGCGAAGACCACGATGATACCGCCAACTGCACCGATCCATAGCGAGCCAAACAGGGTCGGAGCCAGAGGTTCAGCGGTGATCGAGACCAGACCGGCCAGCGCGCCGTTCAGCACCATGGTCAGGTCAGGCTTCTTATACAGAACCTGGGTCAGGATCAGGGCAGCAACTGCACCAGATGCGGCAGCCATGTTGGTGTTGGCAAAGATGCGCGACACGTCGGTTACGTCACCCACGGTGCCCATGGCCAGCTGTGAGCCGCCGTTGAAGCCGAACCAACCCAGCCACAGGATGAAGGTACCCAAGGTGGCCAGCGCCAGATTCGAACCGGGCATCGGGTGAACCTTGCCGTCTTTATACTTGCCGATACGCGGGCCAAGGATCAGACAGCCAGCCAGAGCTGCCCAGCCACCGACAGAGTGCACAACTGTAGAACCAGCGAAATCCGAGAAGCCAGCTTCGGACAGCCAGCCGCCGCCCCACTGCCAGGAGCCAGAGATCGGGTACATGATACCGGTCAGCACGACCACGAAGATCAAGAACGGCCACAGCTTGATCCGTTCGGCCACGGCGCCGGACACGATCGAGGCGGTTGCAGCCACAAAGACCAGCTGGAAGAAGAAGTCCGAACCGATTGAGGCATAGTCCAAAGCAGCCTCGGCCGGGTCAACACCAACTGGATCAAGCACGGTTGGGCCGCCAATGGCAAAGAAACCATTGAAGTCGCCGGGATACATTGTGTTGAAGCCAATCAACCAGTACATGATCGCGGCAATGGAAAACAGTGCCACGTTTTTGGTCATCTGCATGGCGACGTTCTTGGAACGCACCAAACCGCCTTCCAGCATGGCAAAGCCTGCCGCCATGAAGAAGACCAGGAAGCCCGCCATCAGGAACAGCAGGGTGGTAAAGATATACTGGGTGTGCAGCGCGGCTTCGCCGGTAGCGGCCTCTTGCGCCAGACCCATCTGCGGCAGCACGACAAGCGCGGCGGCAGGGATGAGAGATTTCATCAGGTTCATTGTCAGTCCTCGAATTTATGTGAGTGTCGGCGCTCAGAGCGCCTCTTCGTTTGTTTCCCCGGTCCGCACGCGCATGGCCTGCTCGACATCAAGGACGAAAATCTTGCCGTCACCGATCTTGCCGGTCTTGGCGGTGTTGGTGATGGTCTCAACAATCTGGTCGGCCATCGTGGCTGGGACCACGATTTCCAGTTTGATCTTGGGTACGAAGTTCACGGCGTATTCTGCGCCGCGATAGATTTCTGTGTGACCGGATTGTGAGCCGAAGCCCTTGATTTCGGTCACCATCATGCCGCGCACACCAGCCTGGGTCAGTGCCTCGCGCACCTCCTCGAGCTTGAACGGCTTGATTGTCGCAATGATGAGTTTCACGTCAGTCCCCTCTGCTTCTCCGGTCACACCGGCTTGTTTGCACCTGCAGAAAAAGAGCCTGAGGAGGGGCGTTTAGGAACGATTCCCCGTCGTTAAATGGTTCGAAAATGACGCAAAGTTGCACAATTTTTGCACAAAACTTGCCGAACGACTAAAAATTAGGCGAATATGAGAGGGGAAATTCCGGAAAATCGGACCTCTACATAGCTATGTCGCCGGGGTATGGTGTGCCAAAAGAATAACCGGGCAGAGTTTGAGCATGACTGAGTCCAAGCGCCGCAAGCCAAGATTGGTCGCGGATAAACGATACCCGTCGAAGGGGCGCAAACCTTCGACGACCAAGAGGACTGCGAAACCGGCGGGCAAGAAATCCACCGCCCGAAAGACGACCACGCGCAAGACGGCTCGAAAGAAGACGCGCAAGCGTTCGGGTGGCAATGGCGGGGGGTTTTTCCGCCGTCTGTTCCGTTGGATCTGGCGACTGATCTGGGGTGTCACATGGCGCGTGGGTGCCGTTATCGCGATGCTGATCGCTTTGGCCGTTGGCGTTGTCTATACC
Source organism: Ruegeria sp. H4 (assembly GCF_056533065.1). NCBI lineage: Bacteria > Pseudomonadati > Pseudomonadota > Alphaproteobacteria > Rhodobacterales > Roseobacteraceae > Ruegeria > Ruegeria sp. H4. Next base: position 159,605 of record NZ_JBQFOC010000004.1, on the reverse strand, counting down.
TCGTTGCCCGATGCGGACGCCCTGCTGGATGGGCGCGCGCGCGGATCGGTGACCTTGCTGGATCGGGATGGCAAGGTTTTTGCCTGGCGCGGAGACCAGTTTGGCGGGGTGATCACAGCAGATACGGTTTCACCCCATCTAAAAAACGCTGTGATTGCGACCGAGGACAAGCGGTTCTATCGCCATTTCGGCGTCAGCCCGCGTGGGGTTGCCAGTGCGGTGCGTATCAACCTGAGCGAAGGGCGCGGGCCACTGTCGGGCCATGGAGGCTCGACCATCACCCAACAGACAGCCAAGCTGCTGTGTCTGGGTGTGCCTTATGATCCGACTGAGTGGGAGTCCGAGGCCGCATATGAAGCGGATTGCCGCCAGGGTTCGCTCTGGCGCAAGGGCAAAGAGGCGATCTATGCGCTGGCGATGGAGGTCAAATACTCCAAAGACGAAATCCTGACGATCTATCTGAACCGTGCGTTTCTAGGGGCTGGTGCACGTGGGTTCGAAGCTGCCAGCCAGCGGTACTTCGGCAAATCAGCAGCCGAGGTTTCTCCTGCCGAAGCGGCTATGTTGGCCGGTCTTCTGGTCGCACCCACGCGCTATGCCCCCACCAACAGCCTGCAACGATCACAAGATCGCGCCCGGCTTGTGGTTGGTCTAATGGAGGATCAAGGGTATCTCTCAGGCGCACAGGCCAGCGAAGCGCGTGCGCGCCCGGCAGAACTGTCTGCCGCTGCCGCTGCGCGGGCGGGCGGCTACTTCGCCGATTGGGTGATGGCCAGCGGGCCGGAGTTTTTCACCCGCAACACCACCGAAGATGTGGTGATCCGCACCACGCTGGATCAGCGCATCCAGAAATCTGCCGAAGAGGCGCTGCAATACATCTTTCAGGAAAAGGTGCGCGAAGGGTCCAAGGCGCAGGCGGCGATTGTCGTGATGTCAGCGGATGGGGCGGTGCGCGCCATGGTCGGCGGACGTAAAACCCGGGTCTCGGGCGCGTTTAACCGGGCCACTCAGGCACTGCGCCAGACCGGGTCCTCATTCAAGCCCTTTGTTTATGCCACAGCGCTGGAGCTGGGCTATTCACCTTATGCCACCGTGATGGACGAGCCCTATTGCGTCAGCATTCCGGGATCGGGTGAATGGTGCCCAAAGAACTACACGAATAGGTTCTATGGTCGTGTCACGCTGGCGGATGCGTTGAAGAATTCTCTGAACATTCCGGCTGTGAAAGTGGCCGAGGTTGCAGGGCTGGACAATGTGCGGACCGTCGCCAGCGGTTTCGGGATTGCCAGCGATCTGGCGCAGGGACCAGCGCTGGCGCTGGGCGCGTCTGAAAGCACGCTGATCGAGATGACCGGCGCCTATGCAGGCATCCTGAACGGCGGATCATCGGTTGAGCCCTATGGCCTGACCGAGTTGAAGCTGCTGGGCGAGACCGAACCTGTTATGGTGACAACCACCGGCATCGGCGAGCGTGTGATCAATGACAGCGCCGCGAAACAGCTGACCTGGATGATGGAACGTGTTGTGTCCGAAGGCACTGGCGGGCGGGCTAAGCTGCCGGGCTGGCAGGTTGCAGGTAAAACCGGCACTACGCAGGCCGCGCGGGATGCGTGGTTCATCGGATTTACGGCAGACTATGTGGCCGGTGTGTGGATGGGCTATGATGACAACACGCCCTTGTCCGGTGTCACTGGCGGTGGCTTGCCTGCCGAGATTTGGAAAGAGACGATGGTGCGGGTGACCGAAGGGATGACGCCAACACCCTTGCCGATGATCGTGCCGGAACCGCCCGTTCAAGTGGCACAGCCGCAGCCGCGTCGCAGGCAGGGTGGTTTTGCCGAAGACATCAACAATCTGCTCAAGGGGATTTTTGGCGGTAACTAAAAAAGGCGGTGCGCTGGGCACCGCCTTTTGAATTTCAGCTGTGGCAGGACTTAGACGCTTGCGTCCAGTGCCGCCAGAATGGCATCGCCCATTTCCGAGGTTGAAACCGGCTGAACACCTTCATCCGCCAACAGATCACCGGTGCGCACGCCATCGGCCAGAACCTTTTCGATCGCAGCTTCCAGGCGGCCAGCCTCGGCGCCTTGATCAAAGCTGTAGCGCAGCGCCATGGCAAAGCTGAGGATACAGGCGATCGGGTTGGCTTTGCCCTCGCCGGCGATGTCGGGGGCCGAACCATGCACCGGCTCGTACATCGCCTTGGGGCGCCCATTGGCCATCGGTGCACCCAAGCTGGCCGAGGGCAGCATGCCCAAGCTACCGGTCAGCATCGCGGCGCAATCCGACAGGATGTCGCCAAACAGGTTGTCGGTCAGGATCACGTCGAACTGTTTGGGCGCGCGGACCAGCTGCATGGCGCCGTTGTCGGCATACATATGTGACAGCACGACTTCGGGGTAATCGGCGCTCACGCGCTCGACCACTTCGCGCCACAGAATTCCCGACTCCATCACATTGGCCTTTTCCATCGAGCACAGCTTCTTGTTCCGGCGCATCGCGAGTTCAAAGGCCGAACGCGCGGCGCGCTCGATTTCGGATTCGGTATAGCGCTGAGTGTTGATACCCACGCGCTCGTTGCCTTCCTCGAAAATGCCGCGCGGCTCGCCAAAGTAGACGCCCGAGGTCAGCTCGCGCACGATCATGATGTCCAGACCTGCGACGATGTCTTTCTTCAGCGATGAGAAATCAGCCAGCGCGTCAAAGCACTGCGCCGGACGCAGATTGGAATACAGGTCCATTTCCTTGCGCAGGCGTAGCAGACCACGCTCGGGCTTAAGGCTGAAATCCAGATCGTCGTATTTAGGACCGCCGACAGCGCCCAGTAGAACCGCGTCGACCTCTTGCGCTTTGGCCATGGTCTCGTCTGACAATGGCTTGCCATGGGCGTCATAGGCCGCACCGCCGACCAGATCCTCGCTCACGTCGAATTCCAGGCCGCGATTGGTGCCGAACCAGTCGATGATGCGGCGTACTTCGGCCATGACTTCGGGGCCAATTCCGTCTCCGGGCAGGATGAGGAGCGAGGGGTTGGACATGAAGGATCTCCTTGCGTTTGACAGCAAAGGCCCTAGCGCCTGCGCCGCATAGGGTCAATGAGACGAGCGGGCTTAAACGCAGGTTCTATGCGGGAAATCGAGTTTCTTGGCCTTACGCGCTGGAAACCGGTCAGAGAGAGGCCTTCAACCCCTCGGTCAGTAAGTCCCAGACACGGCGGATTCGCGGCGTTTGTCGCATCGCCTGTGGCGCAGCCAGCCAGACAGGAAGCACCGGAATATCAACATCCAGCGGAAGAACTTCGACCAGCGGGTCAGCCTCGGCCACCTGAACCTGGCTGAAGCCAATACCACATCCGGCGCGGATCAGCTCCCAATAGGCGCTTTGCAGATCACAGCGAGTGGCAAAGCTTCCTTTGCTGGCGGGCCAACCCTTTTGGCGCATTTTGGTGATGATCTGCTCATTGGCATCGAAGCCAACCAGATCATGATCGAACAGATCCTCGGGTTTTTCTGGCCGCCCTGCACGGTCCAGATACGAGGTGGCGGCACAGAAACACAAAGGAACATCCCCGAGATACCGCGAGACGATATCCATCTGCTCGGGCCGGTACATGCGCACGGCGATGTCGGCCTCGCGATACAACAGGTTTTCAGTCGCATCCGTGGCGACCAGTTCCAGCTGAATGGCAGGTTCTTGGGCGCGGATTTGCGCCAGAATAGGAGGCAGCAAGTGATGTGAGGCAAACACTGATGCTGTGATGCGGACCGAACCTTCCAGCTGTTGCGACTGCCCGGCTGCCGTCAGGCTAAAGGTGCTCATAGCTGAGTGCATTTGCTGCGCCATTGGCAGCAACTGCGTGCCTACCTCGCTCAGCTTAAGCCCGCGCGCATGGCGGTCGAACAGGGATACGCCCAGCTCATCCTCAAGTGCGTGGATCTGGCGCCCCAGCGTCGGCTGGCTGCGGTCCAGGCGTCGGGCGGCGGCAGATAAAGATCCGGTTTCGGCCACGGCCAGAAAGCTCTGGATCAGAGACCAGTCGGAATGGGTGATAGATCTGTCCATTCAAAAATGAATACACGTTCTGCGGTTTTCGGCAATTCCATTAAGTATTTGTATGGCTAGATTGATCCGGAAAGGAGCGTGTCATGCAGCAATCTGTGCTTATTCTGGGGGCCAATGGCCGATTTGGCCGCAACGCTAGCCTAGCGTTTCATGAGGCAGGTTGGTCTGTTCGCACATTCAATCGCAAAGCGGACAGGCTGGAACAGGCCGCGCAAGGGGTTGACGTGATCGTCAACGCCTGGAACCCGCCTTATACGGATTGGGCGCGATTGGTGCCTGACTTGCATCGTCAGGTGATCGATGTGGCGGCGCAGGCAGGGGCAACCGTGATCGTACCCGGCAATGTCTATGTCTTCGGTGCAGAGACCCCGGGCCCCTGGTACGGAGGCAGCCCGCATCGCGCGCAAAACCCGCTGGGCCAGATCAGGATCGAGATGGAGGAGGCCTACCGCAGCTCATCCGTCCGGACGATCATTCTGCGCGCTGGCGATTTCATTGACACTTGCGCTTCGGGCAATTGGTTCGATCAGATCATGATCAAAGGTTTGTCCAAGGGTCGTCTGACGTATCCCGGCAACCCAGACATCCCGCATGCTTGGGCCTATCTGCCTGATTTGACTCTCACCGCAGTGATGCTGGCCGAGATGCGGCATGAACTGCCTCGGTTCTGCGATGTTCCTTTTCCCGGTTACACGCTGACGGGCACCGAGATAGCGCAATCGCTGTCCCGCGTTACCGGGCAGGAGGTTGCGATTGCCAAGATGGAGTGGTGGCCCATACAACTTGTACGCCCGTTTTGGCGAATGGCCCCGCACCTGCTTGAGATGCGATACTTGTGGGACCTTCCACATCAGCTGGATGGCACATTCCTGTCAGAACTGATCGAGGATGCACCGCATACCGATTTGGATCAGGCGATGCGGTCGGCCATCGCGCACAAGAACAGGATCGGGTCTTTGAGTACCGCGAAGTCTCATCGGGCCGTAACGTCCACCCAAACCAGCCGATGACGGCTGGCTTGCTCGGCGCTGTCTCTTTGCTCATCGTCGGGATGCGGCCAGAATATGCCCGCATCCACAACCTGCAGATCGGCGGATGGTAATACATAGTCTACACGAAGCGCGCCAACCGCTTTCCAATGCACGGTTGCGATCTCGCCCAAAGGAGACTTGGGTTGCGGGTCCTGTAGGCGTTGATCGGAGAGCAACGCGGCGATGGTCTCGGTCCGGCCATCACTGTGTTGCGGGTCGAGATTGGCGTCACCCGCGATGACAAAGGGGGCGCTAGGTGCGGGGCCAAGACCACCGTCCAACAGCACAGACCAGAATCGGATTTCATCCCGGTTGCGCAACCCATTGCGATCTTCGGCGCCGTCAAACACTGGGGGCGTTGCATGGAAGGTCATCAGGTCCAGCCGACCCAGAGGTGTGTTGATCGGTACGATCCAGTGACCGGTTGATGACAAGCGTTGCGCGTCATGCGCTTGCCTTGACGGATAGGGTTTGCCGTCAGATACCGGCAGCTCTGCCCCGGGCAATTGCTGCCAAAGCAGCGTTCCGAACGTCTGCGCTTCGGCGCTAAGAATTTCAAACTGCGATAGCACTGCCATCCCGCCATGGCCGGTGAATAGCCCCCAACCCTGCGCGTCTCCGGGGCCGTGTGTTTTGCCGTCCCCGTCCAGATCAAGGTCCGTTTCCAGCCCGGAATTTGGCTGAGCTGTGAAGAGATAGGGATAGTCCAACCCGGCCTCGCGCAACGCGCCGGCCAGCGCGGTCAGCGCAAGGGCGTCCATGTCCCAATCGATGCCCTGAAGCGCGACGATATCTGGGCGCGCGGATGTCAGCACATCGACAACGGCCTGAACCTGCGGGTCACCCCTCCGGATGTCGCGCAGCAGAAGTCCAGGGCCCTTGCGGCTGAGCTCGGTATTGTAGGTTGCAATACGCACCACGTCTGCTTGCGCCACGACGGGCAGCAAGAGCAGGACCAAGGCGCGGATCATGCGGCCTGAGCGGTCTCGGATGTTGAATAGGCGCGGCGCTTTTCGACGATCAGCCCGGCAATGCGCATGGTCGCCATGCCTCGCATGATCATGCTGGCGGGCAGGAAGGCCCAGGCGCTCATAGTCCAGATCAGGGTCTGCGGATTGCTCAGCGAGATCGGATTGGCGAAGTTGGTCAGCAGCTTGATCACAGCAGGGATCAGGAAAGGTAGTAGAATGCCGATACAGATATTCAGACGGCCATCGCGCTGAAGGCGATTGACCACGTCTCCGCCTTTGGTGGGGTCAAACAGTGGCAGGTTGGTCCAGACATTGAATGCCCCATTCCCGGTTGGCCAGCCCCTCAGTTTCACCGCATAGGCAAAGCTGGCAATCGTCACCAGCGCCGCAACGTAGGCGATGCTGGCGGTTATGCGCACCAGCTCTACCAGCGGCGCGCTGGCATCAGCCGGCAGCATCAGCACGATCAGGCGCACCGGCGAATACGGGAAATCGACCACATTTGCGACTGCCAGACCCACAGAATACGAGAATGTGGTCAGCTGTGTCGGAGCGTAGCCATTCTTACAGATCAACGTCAGGAACGTGACCATCGAGAACAGTCCAACAAACCGCAACCGATTCACCGGTGGGGCGTCGCGAAATTCGATAAAGCTTGGAAAGGCAGAGTTATATTCGGCAAATGTCAGAATAAACGCGAGTATCGCGAGAAAGACCACTATTTCGGTCCCGTTCGTCGATGTTACTGGCAGGTACAACGCGGGGGTCAGCACCATAAGCGCGACCAATATTCCACGTATCGCCGCCCCTGATGTGCGCGCAATCACTATCCGAACCCTTTTTCAAACTGGACCAGCCGGTCTTTGCCAACTTGGTTCCAACTTGTGCCCGCCCGTTTGTTAAAGTGACGGATGCCTCGTTTCCGACACCTTGGACGATAAGCGGCATTCCGCTCAAGCCAGGGTGCAGATAACACGTGATTTCGGGCAAAAAGATGGCGCAACTGGTGCGGGATTGCATCATTTTCGACGCAAATCCGACGTGTATCTCAATTTGATACCTAGATGTTGTGGTTTTGCGATTTTCAACCCCTAAAATGCGAATGAGGTCGCGACTGCGACCCCATAGGGTTGAGTGCCCACAGAATCATCCACAGAATCATACCCAGGGGCGGGCCTGACTCGCGTGATCCTCGAACTTGTCGATGTGGTGGTCTTTTTCCATTGTCAGGCCGATGTCGTCCAGACCATTCAACAAGCAGTGCTTGCGGTGGGGATCAATGTCAAACTCGATCACCACTCCGTCCGATGTGGTGATCTGCTGATCTTCCAGATGCACGGTCATACGGGCATTTTCGCCCTTGTGCGCATCGTCCATCAGAACTGCATGATGCTTTTCTTCAACCACGATGGGCAGGATGCCGTTCTTGAAGCAGTTGTTGAAGAAGATGTCGGCAAAGCTGGTCGAGATCACAACCTTGATCCCGAAATCCTTGATCGCCCAGGGCGCATGTTCCCGCGACGAGCCACAGCCGAAATTGTCACCAGCCACCAGAATCTCGGTGTTGCGATAAGCGGGTTTGTTCAGAACAAACTCTTCGTTCTCGCCGCCATGATCATGATAGCGCATCTCATCAAACAGAACGACGCCAAGACCCGACCGTTTAATGGTTTTCAGGTGCACTTTAGGGATGATCATATCGGTGTCGATATTGATCAGCGGCATTGGGGCGGCCACCCCGTGGACTTTTTCAAACTTTTCCATGTTCTACACTCCTGCGAGAGAGGGCCGCGCCCATATCCCGCGTTTAAGCTTCTTTCGCTTCTGTTGTTTCGTCCTTGGGTGCGTTCTTGACGAAGAACGCCATGAAGACCAATCCGAACCCGTTGAACAGCATCTCGATGCCCAGGAAGATCCCCAGAATGCTCAGCAGCGCCTGCGGTTCCTGCCCCACATAGCTCCAGATGATACCGGCCAGCACGATCGACAAGATGCCCGAGATCAGCGTTGGCCAGAAGAACTGCGTTCCGCGCATCTGGAAGGACAGGATGATCCGCGCGATGCCACCTGCCATGAACAGGATCAGCATCACGGTCGCCAAGGTCAGCGTGCCTTGTAGCGGGTGATCCAGGAAGGACCAGCCAAGGAATAGCATGACCGCACCCATGATGAGCGACAGGATCTTGTTACCGGCGCCCTCGACGGTGAACGCGCCGACAACCTGCAGCGCGCCCGAGACCAGCAACAGCACGCCGGTCACCACCGTCACGGCAATCGACGCCACAACCGGCGCGCCCAGCACAAAGATACCGAACGCGGTGGACAGCAGTCCCAGCAACAGCCATTTGACCCAATCACTCATCTGTGAATTCCCTCAAAAGTTGATTTATGAGGGCAGCTTACATCAACTCTCGAACGTCTGTAAGACGTCCTGTGATGGCAGCTGCGGCGGCCATGGCCGGGCTCAGCAAGTGGGTCCGCCCTCCGCGGCCCTGACGACCTTCGAAATTGCGGTTCGAGGTCGCGGCACAACGCTCGCCCGGTTGCAACTGGTCAGGGTTCATCGCCAAACACATTGAGCATCCGGCCAAACGCCATTCGAAACCAGCGTCCTTGAATATCTCGGCCAGACCTTCTTCTTCGGCCTGAGCGCGAACAAGGCCCGACCCCGGCACGACCATGGCCCGCATGCCGTCTTTGATCTTTTTGCCTTTCAGGATCTCGGCTGCAGCGCGCAGGTCTTCGATCCGGCCATTGGTGCAGGACCCAATAAAGACGGTGTCGATTTCCACATCGCTGAGTTTCTGACCGGCTTCCAGACCCATATACTCGATAGACCGGCGGGCCGCGTCGACCTTGCCGCCTTCGAAATCCTCGGGGTGAGGGACCGATGCGGTGATCGGCAGAACGTCCTCGGGGCTGGTGCCCCATGTGACGACAGGCGCGATGTCTTCGCCCCGCAGGGTGATGACCTTGTCGAAATGCGCGCCTTCATCGGTGTAGAGCGTTTTCCACCAGTCCATCGCGGCTTCCCACTGGGCCCCTTTGGGCGCATGCGGGCGGCCTTTGACATATTCGAACGTGGTCTCATCCGGCGCAATCAGGCCAGCGCGGGCGCCGCCTTCGATGGCCATGTTGCAGACGGTCATACGGCCTTCCATCGACAGATCGCGGATCGCTTCGCCGCAATATTCGATGACATAGCCGGTGCCGCCAGCAGTGCCGGTCTCACCGATTACCGCCAGAGTGATGTCCTTCGCGGTCACGCCCGGCTGAAGTTTGCCGGTGATTTCCACCTTCATGTTCTTGGATTTCTTTTGGATCAGGGTCTGGGTGGCCAGAACGTGTTCGACCTCAGACGTCCCGATGCCGTGGGCCAGTGCACCAAACGCGCCATGGGTGGCGGTGTGGCTGTCGCCGCAAACAACGGTCATGCCGGGCAGGGTCCAGCCCTGTTCCGGGCCGACGATGTGAACGATACCCTGACGCACGTCATTCACTGGGTAGTAGTGAATACCAAAATCCTTGGCGTTCTTATCCAGCGCTTCAACCTGAATGCGCGATTCCGGGTTCTCAATTCCGTTCACACGATCCGGCGTGGTGGGCACATTATGGTCGGGCACGGCAATTGTCTTTTCCGGTGCGCGTACCTGACGTCCCGCCATACGCAGGCCCTCGAACGCCTGTGGGCTGGTGACTTCGTGCACCAGATGGCGGTCGATATAAAGCAGGCAGGTGCCATCATCGGCTTCATGCGCGACATGGGCATCCCAGATCTTGTCATAGAGTGTTTTGGGGGACATCTGTCCTCTCCCCGTATGTAATGAGAAATAGCTGGCGAGGTGGCTTAGGCCGCGGGTAGGCGGGCCAGAACCGTGCGGGCAGCCCCATAGAACCTCTCGCGCAGGCGCGCGCGATCTTCTAGATTTTGTTCTTGGGCCACATTGAGTCTCATGGGCACCAGATACTATCCGCTTGAGATTGGTTCAAGGGAAATGGACGGGTCGTCTATCATGGCTTCCAGCAAGTCGCCCGGTTGGCAGTCTAAGACCTGGCACAACTTGGCAAGTGTTTCGAACCGCACACCTTTGACTTTGCCGGATTTCAAAAGACTCAAATTCTGCTCTGTGATGCCGATCGCCAATGCAAGGTCACGCCCCTTGATCTTGCGTTTGGCCATCATGACATCAAGCCGCACGATTATCTGCATCAAACGAATTCCCGATTCTCGCGATCGATCGATATGGCTTCTGCAAAGATCCATCCAATCAGATAGACAAGCCCCGCGCATAGCAGCATGAGAAGGTCTGATGAGCCAAAACTCACCACTAGGCTACGATCTCCGCTGGCTTCTCCGATGCTTTCAGCAAGGCTGATCAATGTGTTGTCAAAGGATTGGAACACAGCGAGCGCCAGTATCGCCCGTCCCAAACGCTGCACGTTTTCCGTAGTCTCAGGCACGAGAACAGCGCCGCGTACGCAGTCTTTTAGGATTGAGCGCAGGATCCATAGCATTCGGATCAACAATGCCAACCCAATCGCTGCGATCACCGCCAAAGCAATGAAACGGACGAAATGCGCATCGGACCATGCCTTGGACAAAGAAGGAATTTCACCGCTGACGGCTGCGTAGATCGCCAAAGCCGGGATCACGAAGATCGCGCCATTGGTTAGTCGGTTAAGCCATTTCGCCATATGTGTAACGCGGTGTCGCATGAGCTTATCTCTTTCAAGCAATAATTTATTGTATAACAATAAAGAATGATTAGAAAGAATGAAATTTTAGGCTCTTATTGGTGCTATGCCCCTGCTTTTTTGGCCAACAAATTATGCATCGATGCACCAGATTCGATTTGAACAAAGATTGCATTCGGGCCTTCATTGAAATGTCACGGGGCGCTTGTTACTTTATGACTATCCCGGCGCCGGGGATTTGGCGGCGTATAGCAAAGGAGGACTATGTCCTGTCTCTACATACCCAGGCGGGTTTGCCTGCCGAAGACGGGGCCGCAGTGATGGCCCACTCTCAGTCAATCAGCGACAAGCTGCTTGAACGCATCCTTTCCTCACTTTCCGATGACAAGGCCGAAGATGTCGTGCAGATCAATCTGCGTGGTAAGTCCTCGGTTGCGGATCACATGGTGATTGCTTCGGGTCGGTCGACCCGCCAGGTCGCGGCCATGGCGGAAAAGCTGACGGATCGCATCAAGCAGGAGTTTGGTTTCACCTCGAAGGTCGAAGGCAAGGATGCCGGCGACTGGGTGTTGATCGATACGGGCGACGTGATCGTCCATATCTTCCGCCCCGAAGTGCGTGAATTCTACCAGCTGGAAAAGATGTGGCTGCCTGCGGGCGGCAGCGCCTCAGCCAACTGAGGCGCCATCCTGGCCTGTATTGAAAGGCCGGAGCCGAGAGAGATATGCGTATCAGCATAGTTGCGGTCGGGCGATTGCGCGCTGGACCCGAGAAATCCCTGCTTGACGACTACCTGACCCGCTTCGACCGGACCGGCCGTGGCTTGGGCCTTGGTCCTGCGCGGGTGATCGAGGTTGAAGACAAGAAAAACGCAGGCATGGGCGCCGAGGCCGGGTTGCTGCGCAAGGCGCTGCCCAAAGGCGCTGTGATCTGTACGCTGGATGAGCGCGGACGGTTGATGTCCTCACCGGATTTCGCCCAAAAGCTGGGCAATTGGCGTGATGCTGGGCGGCAGGATCTGGCGCTGATTATCGGAGGAGCAGACGGTATAGACCCCTCGCTGCGGTCCGAGGCGGATTTTTCCATCTCATTCGGGTCCATGGTCTGGCCCCACATGCTGGTCCGTGTGATGTTGGCCGAGCAACTCTATCGGGCCGCAACCATTCTGTCTGGCGGCCCCTATCACCGGGTCTAAAACGGGTCTGACATGGCGCAGCTTCTGATTGTCTATCATTCACGCACTGGCGGTGCCCGGCAAATGGCTGAGGCGGCAGCTGAGGCGGGTGGGGATGAGGCAGACATCGTCTTGAAAACCGCAGATCAGGCCGGGCCCGAAGACTTGCTGGCCGCCGACGGCTACATTTTCTGCGCCCCCGAAAACCTCGCCGCTATTTCGGGCCTTATGAAAGAGTTCTTCGATCGCAGCTACTATCCAGTTCTGGGCCGGATCGAGGGTCGCCCCTACGCACAGATGATCTGCGCCGGGTCCGACGGAGAGAATGCCGCACGCCAAACCGCCCGCATCGCCACCGGCTGGCGGTTGAAAGAGGTACAGCCGCCGCTGATCCTGTGTACCCATGCGCAGACGCCCGAGGCGATACTGGCCGAGAAGGTCATCCCCGAAAATGAGTTGGATAAATGCCGCGAAATTGGCGCAGCGATGGCAGCAGGTCTAAGCCTAGGGGTGTTCTGACCCTCAGTTCAGGTCGATCACGGTGGTGTTGTCGCTCCACCCCCCGACATTGTCCCGAGCTTGGATCTGGACCTGGGTGGTGCCTTCTGGAATGGCAACTCCGCCAAGGGATCGGGTGAAGGGCTGTTCATCAACATGCGGGTGGTGCAACACGCGCATACCCAATTCGGTTCCGTCCATGTCCAAAACACGCCAGCCGTCTGCGTAATCGTCCCAGCCTGTGTCCGGGTGCCGGATGGTGACGTCGAATCGCCAGGTTTCACCGCTGCGCTGGGCGGTGACGTTTTCGATCACCGGAGCATCGGCAAAGGCAGGGGTGGCCAGCAGGGCGTAAAGAACAAGGTATCTCATGTGGTGATCTTACCTTGTCTTGCCCACCATGACGATCACGATCCGGTGTCGAGCAAAATCGTGCGCGATTGCGATGCAAATTCCCGCCGATAGAGCATGGCCATCGTGATCATCGTGCCCAGAATCAACGGGATTGGTCCCAATATCCAAGCCGCGGCGGCCAGGGCAAAATAGGTAGCACGTAGCGCGCGGTTGAAACTGCGCGCCGCGGTGACACAGATCTCGGCTGCCTGTGCGGCGCGTGGGTAAGCTGTGGGGTCGTCAGGCTCATTCGGGACTGCGGCCATCAGCACCGCGCAATAGCCGAACAGGCGATGTGCCCAGACGTATTTCAGGAATGCATTGGCCAGAAACAGAAGGATGATCAATATCTTGACCTCCCACACCAATGCAGGTGCTGTACCCAGTGCCAAATCCTCGGCCAGCCCGGCCAAACGTTGAGGATTGCCCAACAAGGCGAGCCCTCCGCCGATAGCGATCATAGTAGTCGAGGCAAAAAACGTGCTTCCCTGCCGCATCGTGCCAACCACTTGCGCATCGAACATGCGCGGCTGTCGGGTGACCATTTCCTTCATCCAATCCCGGCGATAGCCATCCATGATACGACTGACCGAGGGCTTCTGAGCGGAGGCGTTTTCAACCCGCCAACCGATCCAAAGCCAGGACCCCAGCAACAGCAGCAAAGCGGCATAGTCGAGCAGGGAAAAAGGAAGGGATTGAGCGATCCAGGACATGACTGCGACACTAAGTCGGAAGATCGAAACTTGCCAGATGCGGAAATTGGTAATATTATTTTACCAAATTGGAGGATCAGCCATGGAAATGCCCCAGCCAAATCCCGATGTACTTGCGCGAAAGCACCGCGTTCTGGCGCGGTTGCAGCAAGTTCTACCCGAGGATGCGGTGATCCACGACCCGGCAGAAACACGCGCCTATGAATGTGACGCGCTGACTGCGTATCGCTGCCCGCCCATGCTGGCGGTGCTGCCGTCGACGACACAAGAGGTTTCGGATGTTTTGCGTATCTGCCACGAGGAGGGCGTGCCCGTGGTTCCGCGCGGTGCAGGAACGTCGCTAGCTGGTGGTGCGCTGCCGACGGCGGATTGCGTGATTCTGGGTGTGGCGCGCATGAACGACGTGTTGGAGACCGACTATGACAACCGCTTTGTCCGCGTTCAGACCGGCCGCACCAATCTGAGCGTAACCGGAGCGGTTGAGGAAGAAGATTTCTTTTATGCGCCGGACCCTTCATCGCAGTTGGCTTGTGCAATTGCGGGGAACATCGCGATGAATTCGGGTGGGGCGCATTGTCTGAAATACGGCGTGACCACGAACAACCTGCTGGGTGTCAAGATGGTGATGATGGATGGACGCGTGGTCGAGATCGGCGGCGCGCATCTGGATTCCGGCGGGCTGGACTTGTTGGGGGTTATCTGCGGCTCGGAAGGGCAGTTGGGCGTGGTGACTGAGGCGACGCTGCGTATCCTGCGCAAGCCCGAAGGCGCGCGGCCTGTGCTGATGGGGTTCGATGACAATGAGGTGGCCGGTCAGTGCGTTTCGGACATCATAAAATCGGGCATCCTGCCGGTGGCGATAGAGTTCATGGACCGCCTGTGTATTCAGACCTGCGAGAACTTTGCCAATGCTGGATATCCCGATTGCGAAGCTTTGCTGATTGTCGAGGTTGAAGGCTCACAAAAGGAGATTGACGACCAACTGGCAAAAATCATCGAGATTGCCAACCGCCACAACCCTGTCGAGTTGCGTGAAAGCCAGTCACCCGAAGAAAGCGCCAAGATCTGGTTGGGTCGGAAGTCGGCCTTTGGCGCGATCGGGCAACTAAACGATTACATGTGCCTCGATGGTACGATTCCGGTGTCGTCTCTGCCCGAAGTGCTGCGGCGCATTGGTGAGTTGAGCAAGGACTACGGTCTGTCAGTCGGAAATGTGTTCCACGCGGGCGACGGGAACATGCACCCTCTGATCCTGTTTGACGCCAACAAACCCGGTGATCTGGAGAAATGCGAGGCCTTTGGTGCGGATATCCTGAAGCTGTGTGTCGATGTCGGCGGCTGCCTTACCGGAGAACATGGGGTGGGTATCGAAAAGCGGGATCTGATGTCGCATCAATATACGCCTGCAGACCTTGAGGCGCAGATGGCGGTGAAGGACGTGTTTGATCCGCAATGGCTGCTGAATCCGGCCAAGGTGTTTCCGCTGGATGTGTCCGAAGCCCGCCGCGTGGCGCAGATGGCGGCGGAATAGGACGCTCTGCCCCCGTCGCGCTCTGCGCGCCTCCCCCGAGGTATTTTTGAACAGAAGAAGTGACATGAGACCTGAGACAGAGATGGAACTGGCCGATATTGTGGCCGGGTTGAACGAGCCGGTGCGTATTCAGGGCGGAGGAACGCGCGGCGTGTTTGGGCCTGAACCGGTTTTGAGTACGGCGGGGTTGAATGGAATTTCGCTCTATGAGCCGGGCGCGCTGACTTTGGTGGCGCAGGCCGGGACACCGGTGGCAGAGGTCGAAGCAGCACTTGCGGCAGAAGGACAGCAACTGGCGTTTGAGCCTGCGGACTATCGTGCATTGCTGGGCAGTGCGGGCGAGCCGACGATTGGTGGCGTTGTGGCTGCCAATATCTCGGGCCCGCGGCGGATACAGGCCGGGGCGTGCCGGGATTTTCTGCTGGGTGTGCGGTATGTCGACGGGCGGGGGCAAGTCATCAAAAACGGCGGGCGAGTGATGAAGAATGTCACCGGCTATGATTTGGTCAAGCTGATGGCCGGGTCATGGGGCACGTTGGGAGTGCTGAGCGAGGTGTCTCTGAAAGTGCTGCCAAAGCCAGAGGCTGTGGCAGTATTGGGCATGCCAGTCACGCAGGTGTCCGCCGCAGTTCAGATGCTGTCGGCCGCGTTGAAATCCCCGTTTGAGGTGAGCGGTGCCGCTTATGATCCCGAATTGGGTCAGGCTCTGTTGCGGATCGAAGGGTTTGCCGACTCGGTCGCGTATCGGATCGATCAGTTGCAACGTGAGCTTTCCGTGTATGGCGAGGCTGCCCAGATCGAAGGGCCAGAGGAAACATGGCGCGCGATCCGGGATGTGGGCAGGTTTGCCGACAAAGAAGGTGATGTTTGGCGCATTTCCATAAAACCCTCGGATGCGGCAGAAGTTGCGGCGCGGTTGGAAGCCAAAAACCTGCTGCTGGATTGGGGTGGCGGGCTTGTTTGGGCGCTTGTGGATGCGGGAACAGATATTCGCGCGCGACTGGGTGAATTCGATGGCCACGCCACGCTTGTTCGCGCAGCGCCAGAAACAATTCAAACACTTGGTCGGTTTCAGCCCGAGTCCGAACCGCTGGCAGGCTTAACACGGGACTTGCGGCGGAAGTTCGATCCGAAAGGCCTTTTTAATCAGGGGCTTATGGGGTAATCCGATGCAAACGACATTCACCGAAGACCAGCTGAAAGACCCGGGAACCCGGCGCGCGAATGAGATTCTGCGCAACTGTGTTCATTGCGGGTTTTGCACAGCAACGTGCCCAACCTATCAGGTTCTGGGGGATGAGCTGGATAGCCCGCGAGGCCGGATTTATCTGATCAAGGATATGCTCGAGAACGAGCGTGTGCCGGATGAAAAGACGGTGAAACATATTGATCGGTGCCTGTCGTGTCTGGCCTGTATGACGACTTGTCCGTCAGGCGTGCACTATATGCATCTGGTCGATCACGCGCGGGAATACATCGAAAACAACTACAAACGCCCCCTCTCTGATCGTATCTTGCGCTGGGTTCTGGCGCAGATTCTGCCCTATCCGATGCGGTTTCGCTGGGCGCTGATCGGGGCCAAGCTGGGGCGGCCTTTTCGGTCGCTGATGCCGGATGCGCGATTGCGGGCAATGTTGGATATGGCACCCAAGTACATTCCTCCGGTCAGTCGGAATGATGATCCTCAAAGCTTTGCACCCAAAGCGCTGCGCAAGAAACGCGTCGCGTTGATGACAGGCTGTGCGCAAAAGGCGCTGAACACCGATATCAATGATGCCACAATCCGGCTGTTGACCCGATTGGGATGCGAGGTTGTCGTGGCCGAAGGCGCGGGGTGTTGTGGCGCTCTGACCCACCACATGGGTAAAAGCCGCGACAGCCACGCCGCCGCCGCCGCAAACATCCGCGCCTGGACGCAGGAGATGAATGGGGATGGCCTGGATGCGATTGTGATCAACACCTCCGGCTGCGGCACGACCGTCAAAGATTACGGGCATATGTTCCGCAATGAGGATCTGGCAGAGGATGCAGCGCGAGTCTCAGGCATGACTATGGATATCAGCGAGTTGCTGATGCAGCTGGATATGCCCGAACAGGGTGATCAAGGCCTGACGGTTGCGTATCACGCGGCGTGTTCTTTGCAGCATGGGCAAAAGATCAAGACCTACCCCAAGGACCTGTTGAAACGCGCGGGTTTCAAGGTGGTCGAACCATCGGACAGCCATCTGTGCTGCGGCAGTGCCGGGACGTATAACCTGATGCAGCCCGAAATCTCTGCCAAGCTGAAAGACCGCAAGGTCAGAACATTGGAAGCCAAAAAACCTGATATCATCGCTGCAGGGAATATCGGGTGTATGATGCAGATTGGCTCGGCTACCGAGGTGCCGATTGTGCACACCGTCGAATTGTTGGATTGGGTCACAGGCGGGCCGAAACCACGGGCGTTGAGCACTGGGTATATGGCGTCCGATGTGCCAGTCTTGCGCTGAACCGGCGTGATGCACCGCCGCATCACGACCTGCAAATTCCCTGACCGCCCTATTTTCGCCGTACCCGCCCCGTACGACAGTTGGCCGGGGGAATCGGGCGGAGTACCGCGTGCGAAACTGGATAAAAGCAATCGCGCTCTGTGTGCTGCCTATAGCGGCCACCGCGCAGGATAGCGGGCTGAAAAGCCTTGATACATCGGATTCCGGGCGGGATTGGATGGCTGTCGGGCGTCTGGACATCAAAGGTGTTGGGTTTTGCACCGGCACTCTGGTTGCACCAGATCTCGTGCTGACTGCCGCACATTGCATGTACAACAAATCCACGGGCCAACTTATCGATCCGGCGGATATGGAATTTCTCGCTGGCTGGCGCTTAGGTAGAGCGCTGGCCTATCGCGATGTGCGCCGCGTGGCGATTCATCCCGATTATAGTTTCCAAGCAAAGATATCCCAAAATAGCTTCGGTTGTGATGTTGCCTTGGTTGAGCTGTGGCAGCCTATCAGAAACATATCAGTATCTCCTTTTGAGATCGGTGCCGCGCCAAAGCGGGGCCAAAAGGTAGGTGTGGTCTCATATGCGCAAAACCGGGCCGAGGCTCCTTCGCTGCAACAGGTGTGCTCGGTCGTGAACCGGCAATCGGATGTTGTGGTGATGTCCTGCGATGTGAATTTCGGATCATCGGGGGCGCCGGTGTTTCTGTTTTCTGAACCAGAACCGCAGGTTGTCTCGGTTATCTCTGCAAAGGCCAGCATGAATGGGGAAAGTGTGGCAATCGGTACGACTGTCGAAACGGCGTTCGAGTTGCTGCGGGCTGAACTTGAGGCCGGGCGTGGGATCGATTCATCTGCTTTGAACGGCAGTGGCGGCAAAAATGTCGGAGCGAGGTTTATCAAGCCATGATCAAGACGATATTCACGGCTCTTTTCAGTCTCGCCCTTTTGACAACAACAGCCGAGGCGCAGGCCAACAAACGCAAACTGACGGATCGTGAAGACCTGTACGGGTGGGAGGCGATCGGGCGGCTCGACGTTGGCACGCAGTCGTTTTGCACAGGGACGCTGATCACGCAGGATCTGGTTTTGACGGCGGCGCATTGTGCTTTGGACAGGGCAACCGGCAAGCCATATGTGCCCGGTGAAGTCACGTTTCGCGCTGGGCTGAGCAATGGCACCGCGCTGGCTGAACGCGAAGTGGTGCAAATCGTGCCCCACCCTGGCTATGACCCGGGCGCAGCTTTGTCGGTTGAGAATATTCGCGATGACGTTGCATTGATGCGGCTGGAAGAACCGATCCCCTATTCGGTTGCTGACCCATTTGCCCTGCATGATGGGCGGGTACCGAATGGTGAAATCAGCATTGCATCCTATGGCCGCGGACGGGCCGAGGCGATCACACGCGAACGGTCCTGCAGCATTCTGCAACGGCGTCTGGGGCTAATCACCTTCAACTGCGATATCACTTTTGGTTCGTCCGGTTCGGCGATCCTGGCCAAGAACGGCGCGCGTTGGCAGATTCTGTCGGTCGTATCGGCAGTCAGCGTGCGCGGTGGCGAGAAGATAGGGTTTGGGATGGAACTAAAAAATGTCGTCTCTGAGTTAAAGGCGATCATGCGCAGCAATGCGCCCAAACCCAAAGCCTCGATCCGTCGTTTGCAGGTTGGGTCCGACAAATCCAGCTCGGGCGCGAAATTCATCAGCTCTGGCGGGGGTTGAACTCAGTCAAATTGCTACCCATGTGAATTGTACCGGATCGCCACAGATGGGGTTCGGTATCTCTAATCGCCCGTCCAATTGGAGGGCTGAATTCGTAAATCGCTCAAGGATGAGGATACGACACATGCGTACTTTTGATTTTGCACCGCTGCACCGCGCCACTATTGGGTTTGACCAGATCGCAGACATGATGGACCGCGTTCTGACCAATGACGTCGCACAGCCCAGCTACCCCCCATACAACATCGAAAAAACCGATGCCGACACCTACCGGATTTCCGTGGCCGTCGCCGGTTTTTCCGAGGATGACCTGTCTGTCGAAGTGAAGGAAAATTCACTTGTCGTGGCAGGGAAGAAAGCCGCCGAGGACAAAGAGCGCAGCTATCTGCACCGCGGCATCGCCACCCGCGCGTTTGAGCGTCGCTTTGCGCTGGCAGACCATGTCCGCGTCACCGGCGCGAGCCATGAAAACGGCATGCTGAATATCGATCTGAAACGCGAAGTACCCGAGGCGCTGAAACCGCGCCGGATCGAGATTTCATCGTCCAAGGCAATCGAAAAAGATGTGGTTGACGCGAAGGCGGTCAACTAACACCTGAAAGTTCTGCGACAGTCGCCTCCTCCCAGACTGTCGCAACACACGCCCCGCGTTCCTCCAGACGCGGGGCGTTGTTTTTTCGGATCGGGATATTCGCAACGTGGGCGTTATTATCGTCTGTGGTTGAAGATCGAAGGATGCCAGTGGGGTCCATGCGCTGATATCAAAAATCCACGACTGGCGGCTTCGCTGCGGCGCTTGCTCGGATGACCGCAACGCTGAAAGCAACCCAGCCGCGATCCGGTGGGCTGGTCAAAAATACCGGGCAGCATGATGTTTTCTCGCAAAACCTTGACGTGCCAACGCAATAACTCTGCACAACAGATCGACATATTGAATGCATGC
This sequence comes from Ruegeria sp. H4, assembly GCF_056533065.1. Lineage (NCBI taxonomy): Bacteria > Pseudomonadati > Pseudomonadota > Alphaproteobacteria > Rhodobacterales > Roseobacteraceae > Ruegeria > Ruegeria sp. H4. Next base: position 139,392 of record NZ_JBQFOC010000004.1, on the reverse strand, counting down.
AGAGCGTATCAAATTCGCTTCACTGAAAGGAGCCAAGAGATGAAAAAGGTAATGATTACATCCGCCACCGTGTTCGCGCTTTTTGTAAGTGCGGGAGTATCTGTGGCGAGCCCATTGAGCGGCAATGGCCACCAAACCAGTGAATTGGATGGCTCTGGCTTTTTTGTGAACTCAGAGTATTCGCACGCGGATGATTGCGACTCGTGCACTGATGCCTGGTCATAGATGTGCCAAAGCGTTAACAGCGGGCGCCCGGCTGGACCTTGACAGGCACTCTAGCCCGCTCGAACGCTGCCCGGAGATTGGCCAGTCCAAGCCTTATAGGCATTGGTAAACGCAGCCTGATCAGAGTAGCCGAGCGCAAATGCAATTTCAGAAAGACTCAGCTTGGGGTCATCAAGATATTGTTCGGCCAGTCTTTTGCGAATATCCTTGAGAAGCTGCTTGTAGGTCGTGTCTTCTTTGGCAAGTTTGCGCCCAAGTGTGCTGACACTCATCCCAAGCGTCTTGGCGATTTCATCTTGTGTTGGCGCGCTAAATGACAGTCGCGACGTAATTTCACCCTGAACCAACGAGCTTGTTTCTCCGATGGCTGGCGGCAAATCCTTCATCAGGCTTTGTACATGCGTTTCAAGATGCAAAAGCAACGCAGGATCTGTGTCCTTGATCGGAATGTCTATTACTGCCTTATCAAATAGTATACCTGGAACCCTTTGATTATGTTTGACATTGACAGAGAGTGCGTCGGAGATCTGAGTTTTCTTTTCTGTGGTTAATTCGTGCGGAAAACGTAACTCGAGCACTGGTAGCGGTGTCTCCGCAGCAATCTGAAGACTGGTTAGCAGGGCGGAAATTCGAAATTCATTGTGCGCCCCATCAGCATGCATAAGCTGTGCTTCGGAATCTATCTGCAAGAACATGCCAAGCTCTTCTTCATAGAATGACAGTTTGGCGAAGCTCCGCGCCAAACGGGCGTAGTTTGCCGCCTTCTCGATTGCCTCACCAACGGTTGGGGAATTCAGAACGACATAGCTGAGAAGTGTTGTTTTTCGCGGGTTGAACGTCATCCCCGCAGAGATTGCAAACATGGGGTCGCTGCATTCTTCGATGGCAAGTTCCAACAGACGCAGCTCATTCCGCACATCAACAGAATTCGGAGGAGTTTCATGCGCATCTACGGGAAGATTGGCCGATCTCAGAAGCGCAGCGATATCTGAACCACGATTGTCTAGCAGTTTGGCTATGTGATGCACGCCAAAACCGGGAACACTCCAAGTCTGACTATCAGGCGTCATGTTGTTTTCTTTCATGTTGGTATGCCGTCTGAAACCCAGGAACAGGACCAAGCCGGGCCTTTTTCTATTGAATACAATAATAAGCGATGCGCAAAGGCCATGCCAGGCAATCGTTTACTTGCTGTCAGAGACAGAAAATTGAAGCACCGCGTCACGCAGTTGAACAACAGCTTGGCAATTTGACGGAAATTACCAAAAAACTGAGCTCCCCTCACAATAACAAAAGCTGTCTTGTTCTTAGGTTGGAGATGTAACCGCAAGGTAAGGAGGAAAAAATGGAACACTTCAACGCAATTAAGAAACTCATTGTCGCGCCAGCATTGGTAATCGCTCTGACCGCAGGATCTGCCATGGCGAGACCGGGTCATCACTCTGGTGGTCATGTTCATCATGGCGCTCAGATCAGCCAGTCGGAAGCGGCCCGGGACACGGCAGGCCAAGGCGCGGATACGACTACAACTGTCGTTGGGAAAGTCGTGAACCTCATTGCCAATCTCTCTCCGCTAGATGCGACGCAAGAAATGGGCACCCCGCAGGAGTTCCAGGCTGTTCCCGGCAAAGGTGTCGCTCCGAACACTGATCTTTCTCAGCCTGAGGCCACGCAGAGTTCGGAAAGTCCAGTTTTCGACAAGGTTGAGAAATCGTCTGTGTCACAGAAGGCCAGCGGTGACTATTATCTGGATGGTGAAGCACATTTTCAATCTGCTCACATGGTTAGTGATACCGGACCTATTGATGCCAACGCGCGTGTTGGGACTGTGGATGGATCCATCGAACAGAACGCTGAACAAAAGGTTCAAGACATGTCTGGAGGTCAGTACATTGATGCGTTTGGAAAAGCCGTAGGGGGCGTACTTAAATTCAAGCAATGGCAAGATAATCCCACCAAACCCCCAATCGGACGTAAAACTGCCGATGCAGCAACGTTTTAAGCTGCTCGAACTGGGATAGGTCATAGCGACAAAGCGCTCTATCTCTTTCGAACCTCCAAGGCGCCTAAACAACGCAGTCCAACGCAATTAGATGTCCAAATCCAAGGTGGCTGGGTCATTGGTTGACCCAGCTATCTAAGGTTATTTGAGAGAGAGACCCAAAAAGCGATACATTGCCGCGCACGACTAGGATCAAGCCGCACTGGCGTTGCCCAGCGTTCGGCGAACTGGACCCGGACACCGCCCGGGCATCCAGAAGGATATTTGGAAGGTTTTGCAAACATTTATGGCGATGCAGCAAAGCTTATCCGGGGAGGAAAGCTCGACGTTTCATTACCCTGAATAAACGACGGAATACATGGTCTTCGATTTATCGACGCTTGCGTCGAGTCAAATCAGCGAAACACGAGCTGGGTAAGTCTTGCCACTTAGTAGCCTACGCTATCGGCGCCCCATTATCGATTCAATCATCAGCTGTTCTACGCACTAAGCCGACGCCATGCATAAACTGACCCCGCACAGTTTGGTGCGGGGTCCTTCAACATTTTGAAAGCAAGTCAATTCCCAGCCGAAACCGACCCGATCGACCAGAACATCGTCTCGCCCGAGGCATCGTCGACGCCGTCATTGTCGGTCATCACGAACGCTTCGCCCGAGGGCAGGATGGCAAGACCTTCGATTTTATCCAGAACGTAGCCGCCGGTTGATGTCAGGTCGGGCAGCAGGTCGCGGACCTCTTGCTTGCTGACAACAGGCAGTTCACTGCCCAGCGGGGCTGGGGTCATTTCCGACAGCGGGATGCGATAGACCTTTTTGGTCACGGCGCGGTGGTCATGCTGGTTGTCGCGTTCGATGACATAGACATGATCGCCATAGGCCACGATTTCCGACAGACCAACCCAGCCTGTTTCCGGGTCTGCCTTGGGATAGTGCACGGCGCCCCATTCCTGGGACTCCAGATTGTAAGCGACCAGTTTAACGTGGTTTTCAGGGTCGTCCTTCCACTCGCGCTGAACCGCCATCCACAGGGTGTCGCCCACCTTTGTGATGCCCTCGAAGCCAAAGCGCTTTTGGACGGCCATCAGTTCCGGCGGCAGACCGATTTCGCCCTTGCGGTCTTTGATCAGCCCGTCTGCCGAGACATGGTAGATCGCATGCGGGATCACGCGGTCGGTGCGGCCTTCGGAGGCGACATAGAAACCGCCCTTGCCATCCAGAGTGATGCCTTCCAGGTCCAGTTTCTGCGCTGGGTTGCCGTCCTGACGGTGGATGCGGATCACATCGACAATGCGCGCCGGGGTCTGGCTGGGGTCGATCTTGAAGATCGACGGCTGGAAGCCGTAGAAGCTGTCGTTGACCGCATAGATCATGCCGTCTTCATCCGCCACCAGACCGGACAGAGCTCCCCAACCAATCAGCTCATCTGTGCCTTCCGAGGTCAGATGCGGATAGTTCGCGGGGCTGTCTTGGTATTCAAAGATCGACACATGCGCGCGCGGGCCGCCATCTTCGATCAGGTCTTTTTCGTTTGCCGAGACCAGCAGGTTGCGCTCGGGGATGGCAACATAACCTTCCGGCCCAACGCCTGAGGGCAGCAACTGTTTCAGAACCGGGTTGGCCGGATCGGTAGCGTCATAAACCCCCACGACCGAAGCGCGCTCGGCGCCCACAAAGATCATCGGCGTACCGCCGAAGGTCGCTGCTGTCACGCTTTCTGGCTCAACACCTTTGCTATCCGAGCGTTTGTCGGGGTAGTGGCCGATCTGGATGATGGCTTTCTCGAAATCGGTGCCGTTCTCATAAACAACGGTGCCGTCCTTATGGAAGATCGTCCAGCCGCGCGAACCGCCCTCGTAGTCGCCTTCGTTGGCGGTGGCGAAATGATTATCGTCGATCCATTTCACTGCGTCGGGTTCGCGCAGGCGACCGGGCTGGCTTTCGGTGAAGATCAGCGCGCCGCGTTCGTCGGTGGCGTCGATGCCCTCTAGATCAACCGCGCCTGCCGAGAAATGGCTGATCACATTGCCATCCTTATCGACAACCGCGATGTGGTTGTTTTCCTGCAGGGTGATGACAGTTTCACCAAGGCCGTTTATGTCGACAAACTCGGGCTCTGGGTCGGTGGGGGCAACCTCGGCCAGACCGGTCAGCGAGGCCATTTTCATGCCCGAACAGTCCAACGCGCCGTCTTTCAGTGGCACCAGTGCCAGCGAACCGGCGGGCAGCTGCGGGATAACACCGTCGTTCAAGTCTTCGTCACGCTCATTCTCGATTGCCACGGCGACAAAGCTGGCATCAGGCGAAATGGCGACACTGTCGGGTTGACCGCCCAGATCACAGGCGCCGGTTTCCACCTTGCCCGCTATATCGACCGAGATCAGCTTGCCCGAAGGGGCGGTGTAGTTTTCCGACGTGTTCACGCCCACAAAGGCCGTTGTACCAACAATCCCGACCGAGGTCGGCTCGCCACCCACCTCCATCGCGCCCAGCGGTGTGGGCTTTGCCGGGTCGGTGATATCGACCATACCGATCACGCCTAGCGGGCTGTCGGTATAAACCAGCGTCATCCCATCTGCGGTGGCCGCAATGATCTCGGGCGAGGTTTCGCGGGTGGTATCCGCGCCTTCGGCCATGTTCTTGACGACCGGGAAAGATGCAATTCGGTTGAAATTCATTTCTGCCATGGCCTGACCGGCGGTCAGGGCAAGGGCAGATGTCAGGCAGACAAAGCGCAATGACATCGGTAGGTATCCCCTCTCACTTGGATGAAAAGGGGATGACCTTAGGTCATTGCAGGGATGTGACGGTTTGTTTGCAGTTTTGTGACAAACCAACTGGCTCCGGCGCGGTGCGCCGGAGCCAGATCAGATCAGACCGACAGGCAGACGTATTTCATTTCCAGATAGTCTTCCATGCCGTGATGGCTGCCTTCGCGGCCCAAGCCGGATTGTTTGACGCCGCCGAACGGCCCCAGCTCGGTCGAGATGATGCCGGTGTTCACGCCCACGATGCCGTACTCCAGCGCCTCTGCCACTTTGTAGACGCGGCTCAGGTCCTTGGCATAGAAATACGAGGCCAGACCAAAGATCGTGTCATTGGCCATGGCGATGACGTCATCTTCATCCTCGAACTTGAACAGCGGGGCCAGTGGGCCAAAGGTTTCGTCCTGCGCCACCATCATGTCCTGAGTCACGCCGGTCACAATGGTCGGCTGGAAGAACGTGCCACCCAGATCATGGGGCAAACCGCCGGTCAAAACTGCGCCGCCCTTGTCGGTGACATCCTTGATATGCTCTTCAACCTTGGCGACGGCTTCGGCGTTAATCAGCGGACCAGTTGTTGTGCCGTCTGCCAGGCCATCGCCAACCTTCAGCGCTTCGGTGGCCGCCTTCAGCTTGGCTGCGAATTCGTCGTAAACACCGGCCTGCACATAGATGCGGTTGGCACAAACGCAGGTCTGGCCGTTGTTGCGGAATTTGCACATCATCGCGCCTTCGACAGCGGCATCCAGATCGGCATCGTCGAACACGATAAACGGCGCATTACCACCCAGTTCCATCGAGCATTTCATCACCTGATCTGCCGCTTGCCTTAGCAGGATGCGCCCCACTTCGGTCGAGCCGGTAAAGGTCAGCTTGCGCACGCCGGGGTTTTCGCAGAACTCCTTACCGACCTCGCTGGCGCTGGAGGATGGCACGACATTGAACACGCCTGCCGGTATGCCGGCCTGTTCGGCCAGCAATGCCAGAACCAACGCCGATAGGGGCGTTTCCGCCGCCGGACGCGCGACAAATGCGCAACCTGCAGCCAAAGCTGGGCCTGCCTTGCGGGTGATCATTGCATTCGGGAAGTTCCAAGGCGTGATCGACGCAGCCACACCAATGGGCTGTTTCAGCACCATGATCCGCTTGTCGCGCTGATGGCCTGGAATGGTCTCACCATAGACCCGCTTGGCTTCTTCGCCGAAAAACTCGATGAAAGACGCGCCATATGCGATCTCACCGACGGCCTCAGCCAGCGGCTTGCCCTGTTCGGCGGTCAAGATCTTGCCCAGATCCTCGGCGTTTGCCATCATCAGATCGAACCAGCGTCGCAGGATCACGGCGCGTTCCTTGCCGGTCAGCTTGGCCCATTCCTTTTGCGCGGCCTCCGCCTGCGCAATCGCCCCGGCAACCTGAGCGCGGCTAACATCTGCAACCTCAGCGACCACATCGCCGCGCGCAGGGTTGGTGACGGCAAAGGTGCCATCGTCCCCATCGATCCATTGCCCGCCGATATAGGCCTTGGTCACCAACAGGTCAGGGTTTTTCAGAATGGATTTCAGATCGGTTGTTGCGTCCAGCATGGGTCAGCCTCCGGCAGTTCTAGTGTTGCGCGCACTCAATCAGGTGAGGTTAGGATTGTCTATGTCCACTATAGCCATCGGATCAATCCAGATTTGATCAAATTACTGTCGCTGCCCGGTGGCCTCGGACCTATCTTTTTCGGTGCGAGTTTGCCAAAGTCTGGTGGAAATTTGGACCCAAAGGGATGTAAATGATCGTAACATTCCCTATCTTATTGGGTAATTAGATAAAAAAGGGACAGCAGAGATGTCGAACCAGCAATTTGAAGCGCTGATTGAAGAAACGCAAAGCAAAGTGCGCGAAAGCCAGTCGCAGATCCAGAATCTGACGTCACGGATCGAAGCGGCCCGCGCCAAGATCGGCACGGCCGAGGCGGATATCGACATCGAAAACGCCACGCTTGAAGACGTGCATGCCCATACCGAGGTGATGAACGCCAATATCGCTGAGCTGATCATGGGTCTGGACGATGTGACCAGCGCGTTCTCAAAGGATTTCGACGAGATGCGTTCGAAAACCGGGTGGGAGTCGTTTGTCGGTGTCTTCTCGAAGGGTAAATCCGAGTCGATGCGGCAAGAGCGGATGCGCACGGCCAATATCGATGATAAGCTTCAGGACCTGATCGCCAAATCCGACGTGATCGTCAAACTTCTGGAAGGGCAACTGTCCGTCTTGGAAGACCAGCGAGTCAAGGTCGAGGACAACCTGACCGTCACGCTGGACGACCGCGAGGCGACTGTGGCCGAGCTTGAGGCCCTGCGCGCTGAAATTCAGGGTATGGACCCAGCGATCATCACCTTGGAGAACAAGATCAGCGTCGAACAGGATGCCGCCGCGCGCACCCAGCTGGAAACCGAGCTGGCCGAGCTGAACAAGCAATACAACGCCAAGGTTCAGGAAGAGCAGGTCAAGCTGGCCAAGTCACAGACGCTGGAGCGCTATATCGAAAAGGGCAAGACCTGGGTCGATTCACTGCAAAATCAGGCGGCGACGCAGATGGTGCTGATCAACAAGCTGCAGACAGACACGCAGCAGCGCGTGGTGCTGTATGACGCTCTGACCAAATCGCTGAAAACCGCACAGCAGCAGGACGTCGCCCACCGCATAAACGAGATCGGCGTGCAGACCGACCAGGAGGCGCAAACCGCCATGGCCGCCATCGGCACCGCCACCAATCAGAAAATGGCCGACATGCTTGAGGCGCATGAGGACCACATGGTCTTTGCCCGCGACGTGTTGGAGAAAAAGGCCAAGGCGGATGAACGCTTTGCCCGCCGGTTCGCCTCGATTGTCGAGAAGCATGATAAGAATTTGTATGGGGGTTAAGTGCGTTTTAGAACTCAGCAGCTGATCGCGTTAGCGGTTGCATTTGTTTGGTTCACGGCTGTTTGGACGGGCTTCATTCAACCAAGACACGGCCCCGCCGACACGCTGGAAATGACCGGCGAACTTTTGGATTTGCAGCATGTTGGAGTATTTTTGTTGTGGGCAGTGTTTGCACGTTGGGTGCTGCGCGTGGTTTGGCTAAACAATGCCGGTGCGCCGTGGCTCGACCGGATGGGATTGACGCCACAAGGAGCGTTCAGGGATACGTCTAGCGCACGTTTCAATCGATGGTTCTTTCACGTCGATGAAAACGGCATTGATCGAGACTTAAATAGATGAATGGGAATAACCCGACCCAAGACCATGTTGGCCTGACCGACACCTTCGCCTCGCGGCGCTATTTCCGCAAATTCGAGGTGATCACCGTCCACCTCCTGCGTGTGGCCGCGACGATGGAGGCGGAGGGCGCGATCAGCAAGCAAGAGGTGCGGATCGTGTCGCGCTACCTCTCGGGGCTGCTCTACACCTTCCGCGCGCTATCCATGAAATACCTGCTGGTCGGTCGCGATACCGGGCGGTTCTTTGGCAGCCTTGCGATGGACAAGCGCGACAGCGGGTTTCCGGTGGCGGCCGAGTTGCTGACCATGGCCAACGACGCGCAGCAGGCGCAGGTGCATCTGGCGGATATGCCTTCGGAAGACGACCTGAAAACCGACATGGTGCGGACGATCATTGGCGACCAGGAGATTCCGACCAAGCTGCAATTCGCGCTGTCCCAAAGGCTCTACTACGCGGAATTGCTGAAAGGCAAACTGTTCTGGGCCCGCAACGATCCCGAATGCCACTGGATCGGAAATGAGGGTGAGCGGCGGAAATTCCTGCTCCATTGGGCGGTTTATGACAGCCAGATCAACCTGCCGGTCATCTACCTGATGCAATTGGAGGATAGCGGCAAGACAGCACTGCCCAAGGATCAGCGTCGATGGCCCGAGGTGCAGGCGCATCTGATGGCGCAATCCTTGGGCGGGCTGAAACTGGTGACCATCGCAAAGGGCTTCGATCAGGATTTCGACGACCTGCACCCCAAGCACCTACGCCGCATTCATGTGGGGCCGATGTATTCATCGGCCTTTACCGAGCAGTCCGGCCCCTTGCGACAAGTGCTAGAGGACGCGCAGGCGCCTCAGGGGCAGGACTGGGCGCTGGCCTGGACGACTGAGGAGCTGGAGAGCGAAGAGGTGATCGAGGAACGCGCCGGGTGGTTCTCGACCGTCGAGCGTGAGGTGTTTGCGCTGGACCCGTTTGGCGGGCAAGGGGCTGAGACCGGAGCGACGCGCATGCAGCGCTCGATCATTCTGCCTCAACGTCCGTTTCAGGTTCTGGCCGAGCGCAACCCGCGGGGCTTTGCCGATGTGCGCAAATTCGTGGTCAGCAAGGCCGGGCAGGTGTTGCGCTATTAGAATTTTTGCCTCCGGCGGAGGTATTTTTGAACAGAAGAAGAATGGGCGGTTTTTGAGATGAGTTTGACGTCAGATCAGATGGAATTGCGCGAAGACGATATTCGCAAGCATTACCCTGCGGCGACGGCCTTGTTGAACGGGTTCGAACATGCGCCGCGTATTGCCAAAGCTGTTGAAGTGGCAGTTGAGCGGTCCTCGGGTGTATCGACGGGGCGGCGGTTTCGATCGACCACGCCCGGTTTGGTGACGCGGCGCACGGTACGGGCGGATGGGGTGCATCTGGTTGAGCGGATCGAGGCCTCGGATCATGGTGATACGCTGGTCTCGCCCCCTCAGGCCACAGCGCAGCAAGCCATTCGGCGCGCTATTGCAATCGCACTGGCCGTGGCCGAGGCATATGCCGAACAGACTCCGTTGGCCGATTTGAAGCGGGCCAATCTGGCGGGGGAATTGCCTGTTGCGCGAAAGACCGAGTTTTCGGAATTGCTGACGGCTGAGGCTTTGATCACATCTCATGTGCTGGGCAATGCGCTGGCTTATCTGATGTCGTCTCATCTGGGCGAAAACACGGTTGACCTTGGTGAGATCGAAGAGGTTCTGACCGACAATGGCCAGCTTGCCCTGCACGGTGCCTTGTGGGAGCTGGATCAGGTGCTGGCCAAATATGCCCCCGACGACGCCCACCTGATCGCCGCCACCAGCGCCTATGCCGAGCAGTTGATGGAAAAAGCCGCCCTGCGTTCGCAATCCGCTGGCCATCTGGCCTCGTTCCAAAACTCCGCCTGGCATATAGAGGCCGATGATCTCACGATCCGGGGGTTTGAGCCGGCCTCGAAGGCGAAATCCACCACCCTGACGATGACGTTCAAGAAACCGAACGAGGTGGTCGGCAACCATATCGCCAAGTATCAGGCAATGAAGCTGGCCAAGATGGTGATGGCCTATGACTTTGACCGCCGCCTGAACCCGTTTGCCGAGCTTGGCGGGTTCATCTTCACCTTCATGGGTGACGGCAAACCGGGTACCGGCAAAACCACACTGATCCAGATGATGGCCGGGCTGATCAACGATTATTGCCAGAACGCGGGCTATCCGTTCCGCTATCAGAACCTGAGCACCGACAATATCGACAGCTATCAGGGTAAATCCGGACAGAACGCCAAGACGTTTATCAACACGATCATCGACCCTTCGGTCATCGGCTTCGGCACCATCGACGATATCGACCAACTGGCGGGGAAACGCGGCGACCGGCAGTCCTCGGCCGGTCAGCTGGAAATCACCGCCGTGCTGATGGAGAGCTTTGCGGGTGCCAACACCGTTGTGCGCGGCAACTGCACCTTTGGCATGTTCTCGAACTACCCCGAGAATGTGGATGACGCCCTGCGCCAGCGCGCAGGCGCGCGGTTCCTGGTGGACGGGCCGCAAACGCGCGAGGATTACATCGACATCCTGCACCTGCTGATGGGCCGCAACCACGATATCCCGCTGGGCGAGCACGAAGCCTATGCCGCGCAGGAGATCAAAAAGGCCGTTGCCGCCAGTTTCGAAAGCCATTCCCGCCCGCATGAGTACGCTCTGCAGCAAGTCTATGACCGGGTATCCGGCGAGATTGGCCAGATGGACACGATCGCCAAGCTGGGCACCTACCTCAAGGCGATCCAACAGGCGGATGAGCGCTTTACTGGCCGCGCGATCAAGAACATCACCGACGCGGTCAAGGTCCGTGCGATGGATTTCGAACTGCCCGACGAATGGATGGAAAACCCCGACCTGTTCCTGTTCCGCGACTACGACACCAAGAAAGCCATGATCGAGGACCTGCGCCAGCCGATCACGGTGGACATGGTGATGCAGGAAATCAACCGCTACGCCGACAGCGAATTCCGCTATGCGGACAAGAGCGACGAGGTCGCCATCGAGAACGCCGTGCGTGAAATGGGCCGGATGGAAGAGGCCAAGCGGCGGTATTTGGAGGGGAAGGGATAATGCTCGTTTACGCGATTTCCGGTTTTGCGCTTGTATTGGGCTTGATCCTGCCTCTGCGCTGGGGCGTGATCGGATTTCTGGGCGCCGTGACGGTGCTGTTTCTAACCCAGTTCGGTGTCAACGCGGGCAGCGGGTTCGAGGGCACCTCATGGGAAGAGTCCCTGATCCTGTTTGAGGGCAGCGTGGTGTCTTACCTCGGGTTCAATTTGCAGATCACAGGGCGGGCGTTTGCATTGCCGTTGTTGGTGTTGGCGGTTGTGGTTGTTGGTCGTTTCAAAAGGTTGGGATGAGATAAGTGGCGCGCGAGATGAAAACCCAACTCGACCGTGAGCTCATCAATGCCGACAAGAGCGACGAGGTCGCCATCGAAAACGCGGCAAGCGAGATGGGCCGGATTGAAGAGGTCAAGCGGTGGTATCTGGAGGGGAAGGGGTGACGTACTTGCTGCAAGCAGTCAACAACTGGTTGACGGAGTACCAGCTCCTAGTTTTGTCGCTGGGAGTCCCGTTGGTCAGTGCCGTTGTGGCGATGATATCTTCAAGTTATGCAGTTCGGCGATCACTTCGGGAAGCAAAGGTCCAGCGAAGCTTTGAAAGCAACCTCAAGCTGGCTGAGTTTCGTCAATCTTGGATCAACGAACTGCGTGATGACTTGGCGGAATACAGCGCGTTGTGCCTTATTGCATCAGATTTTGAGGACAAGAACGAGCTTTTCGTCCGCATTATGACACTTTCGAATAGATTCAAGATGCGAATGAACCCAACTGACCCGGACTACAAAGCACTTCAAGAATCTCTTACTGCCGAGCTCCATGACGCTTCACGACGTAAGGGTGAAAAATACGCTATAGATGAGATTGATGAAATTTCTCCGCGGGTTGGACAACGAGTTCTCAAAAGAGAGTGGGAACGACTAAAGGCGGATATGGGGGCAACATCATGATCCGCCTCATCGAAAAAGGTCTGATGTTCGGCAATCTCGTCCACATCTCCAGCCCGGCTCTGGTCGAGCGGTACAATCGCGCGCTGCAGCATCTGGCGGGCAAGGCTACGGCACTGACGGATTTCCATGTCGATATCTCGGGATATTCGCCGGAGGTGGGGATTGAACTGGAGGATGAGCTCTACCTCAACCCGAACGGGGTCAACCGACAGTTCATCCTGCTGACGACCGAGCAGAAACGCGCGCCTTTGCTGAACGTCAAATTCTCGACCTCGCGGGATATCCTGCGCGAGTTCATCGAGATGAACGAGGCGCAGCTGTTCGCCCTGACCGCCACCGATGCGGTGGCCGGAGAGCTGGTGAACTCGGTCTTCAAACTCACCACGCCCAATGATCTGCTGAACCTGCGCAAGATCGAGATTGAGGCCGATACTGCAGGCGGCACCCTGCGCAAGGCCGAGCAACTGGCGGGCATGGTCGAAAAGTTCAAAACCGCCGAGGATGCCTGGTTCGATGACGTGCTGATCGCCCGGATGATCGAAACCGCCAAGGAAACTGGTGATGTCACCCGCAACCCGATCCGCCTGCGCCACACCTCGTTTGAGCAGCGCAACTTCTGGACGGCGCATTTCGGCGGGCTGTACCTGTTCCCGGACGTTGATCACCCAGCGGCGATTGGCGTGGGTGAAAAGCCTGACGATCTGAAAATCAAGTACACCTTTGACCCGTCCCAGCGGAATCAGATTGCCAAATTCCTTGACTATAACGATCTGGTTGAACCCATCGTGAAAGCGCGCGGCGTGGATGCGGCGGCGATCCTTCGGCAAAAAATGGATTTCCTGACCGTTGCCGCAGCCGCCGATGCCGATGTTGACCTTACGGGTTTGGATCGCAGCGATATGCGGCGCCTGGCGCGCACCCATGCAGATCGGTTGCCTGAGGCCTATCACGGCTTGGCCCAACTGTTGCGCTGGGCTACTGACGGAGGGCCTTGGCCGCGGATAACCTCGGACCATCCGGCCTATTTCTACACATTACGCGCGGCGGATACGTCACAGCGCGATCTGGTCAACATGCTACTGGCCGAGCTGGCCCCGCTGGACCCGCGCCAGATGTTTATTTGTCATAAAGAGCTGTTCTATAAAACCTACAAAGGCTGGTCGGAACCCAAGAAAGCCTATGTTGCTGATTTCCTTGAGCGCGAGTATCAGGTGGACAAAGCCGGCGCGCGCACCGCCCTGTTCGGCCACGAACCAGATATGTCCGGTGAGGATCGGGTCAGCGAGGATGTGATAGCGCGGGTTGGGCCTTGGGGCGCGATAAGGAAAGAGTAAGATGTTCGGAGCGATGCGCCTGTTTCTGATCTTGCTGGTGATCCAGACGGTTGCCTATTTTGCACTGTCTCTCTACTCACGCAGCGCACGCCGCCGCAAGCTGGAAACCTGGTGGGATGAGAAGGGCAAGCAAGGCAACAAGCAAGCCTTTGTCGAACGCGGTCTGCACGTGTATGACAACTCGTTCCGACGCAAACTGATCTTGGGTGTCTATATCGTGCCGTGGGTGGCGATTGGCGCGTTGATATATATTGTGAATTATATGTGAGGGTTCTGGCATGGCCTATTTGAAATGGGCATTGATCATCATCTTCTGGGGCACGATTGCGGTCGTTCTGCAGTACTCCCTGCCACAGCGCGATATCGTGCGCATCGTGAACACTTACGAAGAGCGGCAAGATCTGAACGACTGGACCCGGATCTTCTGGTCCGAGCCGGATGATCAATCGACCAGCCTGTCGAACCGCGATGTTCAGTTCATCCAGGCGGTGCGCGCAAATGGCAAGCCGATCGTTTACAGAAACGAAGACACTAGCTGGGGTTGGCCGCCTTATTTTAAGTTCGATACTGCTAACCTTTACACAGAGGCCAATGATGCGATTTCGGATAAGGATGACCCTGACTGGGTTGCGGTGACTCATTATGGCTGGCGCAACGAATTTATGTCGATTTTTCCCAATGCGGTTTCTCTGAAACATGTTGATGGCCCGGATGTACGCCTGATCCCATGGTTCAATATCATCTTCCTGACCGTTTTCTTTGCCATTATCTGGGCGATCTGGGTGCGCTGGCGCAGGTTCCGGCAGCGCCGCATCGATCCGATGCTCGATGGTGTCGAGGATAGTCTTTATGCGGCGGGTGATGCGATTGAGGAGCGGCAGAAGGGATTCCGCCGCTGGTTGGACAGCTGGAAAACTAAGTAAGGCGTGGCCGTTGTCAGCGTACAATGAACTCTGCGTGAAGCGCGCCGGCGGCTTTGATCGTCTTCAGGATGTCGATCATATCGCGGGGCGACACGCCGAGCGCGTTCAGCCCGGCGACAACCTCGGACAAGGTCGTGGCCTCGGGGATTTCAGCCAAGCCTGTGCCTTCTTCTTCCTCGATCCCGGCGACGGTGCGAGGCACCACTACGGTCTCACCTCGGGCAAACGGGTTGGGTTGAACGGCAATCGGCGCCTCTTCCACGGTTAGGGTCAGGTTTCCTTGTGAAACCGCGACCCGTGAGATACGGACTTCCTGCCCCATGACGATAGTACCCGATCTTTGATCAACCACCACGCGTGCTTTGGCTTCCGGTTCAACAAGGATGTTTTCAATCCGCCCAATCGCATGGGCGGTTGATACCGATTGCGTGGCCGCAATATTCAGCTCTACCGTACCGGAATCCCGCATTATGGCCACCGCGCGGTTGAACTCGGTGTTGATCGCAGTTTCTATCCGCCCGGCGGTGGTGAAATCCGGCTCGCGCAAGGCAAGTCGCATTTGCGTCAGAGCCGAGAGATCGAAGTCAATTTCTCGTTCGACTCGCGCGCCGGACGGGATGACACCTGAGGTCGGAACACCTTGTACGACCGAGGCGGCATCGCCTTCGGCAACCGTCCCACCTGCCAAAACCGTGCCTTGCGCCACAGCGTAAATCTGACCATCCGCCGCATTTAGTGGGGTCATAATAAGGGTTCCACCAAGCAGGCTGCCGGAATCACCGATCGCCGAAACGGTTACGTCAATCTGGCCGCCAACGCGCGCGAAAGGGGGCAGGCTGGCTGTCACCAGGACGGCCGCAACGTTTTTGGGCCGGAAATCTTCGCCATTAACGTTTACGCCCAAACGTTCAAGGATGTTTGACATGATCTCTTCGGTGAACGGTGAATTGCGCAGGCCGTCGCCCGTACCATTCAGGCCAACGACCAAACCATATCCAACCAGATCGTTGCCGCGGACACCGTCGAAATCCACAAGGTCTTTCAGCCGAATTGCACCCGCTGAGGCAAGACCGGGAAGAAGAAGGATCAAGAGGAAAGCAAGAAATCTCATCTCAGGAAATTCACCAGCGACAGGTTGGCATTGCGCACCGTGACCGAATAAAGGCTCTCCAGTTGAAACTGCACGGTCTGCAGCTGTGCTGCCGTTTGATACGGGTCGGCTGCGATCAGGGAATTCCGGCTGTATTCAAAACCCATGCGCGATGCCGCGTTTCGGGTAGCGGCTTGTTCGACTCGGGCCTCGGCCGCGCCGACCTCGGCCCTTAGCTTGACCATTTCATCTTTTGCGTTGGCCAGATCGACACCCAGCTGTGTGAACAGGCTTGTTCGCAGCGTTGGGGACCATGCCAGCGCGTCTTCCGATGCTAACGTGGCCAAGGCCGTGTCGCGTAGTGCCGACTTGAAGGCCGGATCGGTCGCCGTGATTGGGATGGAAATCCGCTCATTTTCGGAGATTTGCATCGGCGCCAAAGGTGTATCTGAACCTTGGTAGATCACCGCGTCAAAACCGGTCGGATCGTTGAACCAATCCTCGGCTGCCGTGCGGATGTCGGTCATCGTGGTTAGGCCAGCAAGCTCGGTTTCAAGCGCCGTCAAAAGGGTTTCGGCCGAGGCCAACGGAGAGACATCGGTTGCCACGCCAGAATACAGGCTGCGCCCGCCGACCCGTGTGTTCAGGGCCGAGATCATCGTGTCCAGCTCATTCCGCGCCTGAACCGAGGCCTGTTCGTGCGTCACGGTCTGATTTGCGGTGCCGAAGGCCAGCAAGCTGGCCGACATCTCACCCAAAGATTCGTCAAAGGTGGTCAGGCTTTGCTGCATCACATCGGTGAACAATCCGGCCTCGGACGTTGCGATCTTGTAGGCGTCCAGTCGGGCAAGATTGCGATCGAGATCCAGAAGATGCGAAAGATCGCCGCCAAGATGCCCCGAGACATCCTGAACCTTACCGCTCGACATCTCATAAGACAGTGTTTCGATCTGGGCTTTGATCTCAGAAGCGCGCGCGCGCAACGTCATGCCGCGCGCCAGATCACCAATTGCGGTCAGTGTCATTCTTACAACCTCAGCAGTGTTTCCATAAGTTCATCGACAACCGTCATCACCCTCGCATTGGCGGAATAGGCCTGTTCGATCTGCATCAGACGCTGCAGTTCCTGATCCGTATCCACGCCTTGTTCAGCTTCGATCTGGGCCATCTGCTGCTGCGCACCGGTTGCGAAGGTCTTGCGCTGTTCGGCCCGGTGTGCCTGCGCGCCTGCGTCAGACAGCAACGCCTCAGTCACTTCGGCTGCGCGCAGGTTGCCGGTGCCAAACAGGGAACCTGGAACAGGTCTTGCGTCGTTCAGGATTGCGCCAAAAGCTTGCAGCTGTGTTGAATCGCCTGGGTCTCCCGGCGTGGCTGCGCCAAGGCCAGCGCGTAGTCGCCAACTGTCGCCTCCGGCATCCGGGTCAACGATCGTATTCAGCGACAGGCGTGCGGCCAGCCCGGTGACCATGGCAGGATCGAACCGGCTGCCATCATCGGTGAACAGCCCCGGATCCGTTGCGGCTGCTGTTGGGTCGAGACCTGGCGTTTCAAAGCGTTCGATAAGATCCCGCGCGACCGTATCCAATTGCAGCTGGGCTTCAACCGCCAGTTCATCCCGGATGGTAAATTCAGCGGCTAACGCCCCGCCCCGTATTTGTGCTGTATCGCCGCCGGTACGAATAGGGTCTCCGTTCATTTCCAGGCCCGACAACAGCCCATTGCCGACTGTCATATGGGGTTTTGTTTCGCCGGTGGTGGTGAAGGCAAACTCTGATGCTTTGCCTTCGAGCAGGATCAGGCCGGCATCGGAATAGAGCGAAACCTGATCGTTATCGCGCGGGATTACATTGACCGGGATCAGCGTGTTCACCTGATCAATCAGGATCTGACGCTGATCCTGTAAGGCCCCGATATCGCCGCCTGAATTGCGAATGGCGGGGATCTTTGCGTTGAGGTCTTCGATATCCTTCAGCATCTGGTTCAGGCTTTCCACCTGTGCCCCGATCCGCCGATCTGCATCCGAGCGCGCCTGACGGACCCCTTCGGATGCTGCATTCAGCTCATTGGCCAGATACCGACCGGCGCGGGCGGCCTGATCGAGCCGTTGCGCTGAATCCGGCAGGCTGGATGCCGTGATCAGGCTGCCATCAAAGGCCGCAAGTCGCGCGGCCAGTGACGTTGCACCATCCGCGGGACCGATAAGGTTTGCGAATTGCGACTGAAACGCCGACAAAGAAGATTGCTGCGCCAGATCCGCGTCGGTGGCGCGCCGATTGGCAAC
This sequence comes from Ruegeria sp. H4, assembly GCF_056533065.1. Classification (NCBI taxonomy): domain Bacteria; kingdom Pseudomonadati; phylum Pseudomonadota; class Alphaproteobacteria; order Rhodobacterales; family Roseobacteraceae; genus Ruegeria; species Ruegeria sp. H4. The sequence continues at coordinate 121,474 of NZ_JBQFOC010000004.1, read as the reverse complement.
CAGGACCGGGTCTTGATGACGGATCACGCCGACAGTGCGCACTCCATTGCCCGAGATTGGGCTGGTGGTCAGTTCCAGTGACCGGCGCGCGTAACCGGGCGTGAGCGCATTGGCGACGTTGCCGGACACGACGGCAGCGCCGCGGCTGGCCGCCGTCAGACCGCCCAAAGCGTTATGTAAAGCTGTCGACATGTTCATGGCCTGCTCCTTATCTATGTCCGAAACTCGGTTTATCGTTTGAGGTTCGTTGTTTCCTGCAACATCTCATCCACGGTCTGGATCACCGTCGCGTTCGAGGAATAGGCGCGCTGGGTTTGGATCAGCGATGTCAGCTCGGTCGCGACATCGGTTGTTGATTCCTCGCGCGCGAATGAGATCAGCGAGCCAGTTGGGCCCTCACCTGCATTCCACAGGAAGAAGGTCCCGCTATCGCGTGAGGGCGCGTAGGTCTGACTGTCCAGTGCTGTAAGGCCGTTGGGATTGGGGACATCCGCCAGCGGGATCTGGAACATACGGCGGCTGACGCCGGTATCATAAAGTGCATATACATAACCGTTTTCGTCCACCTGAACGCTGGTCATGGTGCCGACCGCAGCACCATCGCGCGTGATGGAAACCGGGGCGAAAGTGTCGGACAATTGCGTGATGCCATCCGCGTCGCCGATCAGGCCGATGTTTACCTCCATCGGGCCGCCCGCCACACTGACGACAACACTGCCGGTGGCTGGATCGTAAGCCCCACCCGAAACGGTCGTCACACTTGCCAATGTCCCACCGGCGGTGCGACTGTCGGTAAAGGTGAGTGTATATTCCCCGATCACGGCGCCGCCCGATGCCGAGTCGCGCAAGATCATTGTCCATTCGTTGCTGGAGCCTGTCGCCGGGACAGTTGGAACCAGTTCGATATCAATACTCTCGGATTTGCCCAGATTATCGAAGTATTCGACCGATAGAGGCTGCGTGTCGCCGGGTGCGCCAGCGTCAGTGGCCGTCGCGGGTAGGTTCATCCTCAGGTTCATTTGCGTTGTTGGTGCGCCTGACAGTTGATTGACGCTTAGCTGGACGGGTTCTAACGCGGCGGGCGTATCGCGTGGAACCGGGGGAATTGTACCGTCGGAGTTTGCGCGCCACCCCAGCAGAACCAGCCCGGATTCGGTGACCAGATAGCCTTGGTCATTGGTGCGAAACGAGCCAGTCGTGGTCAGCAGCATCTCATTCGAGCCGCCCACGATTTGCGAGCTAGAGCGTACCGGCAACATCCCACGGCCACGTACTGCCAAATCGGTTGAGTTGTTCGTTGTTACCAGTGAACCGCGCTGGTCGATCATACGTTGGCTGGTGGTCCTGACCCCGCCGGCGGAATAGCTGCCGCCCTGGCCCGAGGTGACCATGGAATGAAAATCCGTCTCGACCCGTTTATAGCCGAAGGTCGACGAGTTCGCGATGTTGTCGGAAATCGTCGCCAGCCTGTTGGCATTTGCCTTCAGCGCGGCGACACCGGCATTTAGCGAAGAGGAAATTGTCATCGGCACGCCCTTCTGTTGCGTCAATCAGTGATGCAACAGCTAATGCACTGCCCCTTAACAGCGCGCTAACAGGTAAAATGCGTTCTATCCTTTAGGGGTCACGCAGAAAAATCACCTCGATCCTGTTGTTACGAGGGGCCATCGGGTCATCGCTGTGCAATTTGCGGTCGGCATGGCCCGTCACCCGATCCAGCCGGGGTGGCGAAACGCCCTTATCCTGCAGCATTTGGCGCATGGACTGGGCGCGCGATGTCGACACATCCCAGGCTGGGTCATGGGCCAGAACCACCGGAGAGGCGCTGACGTGGCCTTCTACCGCAATGGGGTTGGTGACCAGATCGGATGCGCGTGCGATTAGCAAGGCCAGCGCCCGCATCACCGGTGTGGGCTTGTTGGTACCCGATTCGAACAAGGGCTGATCTTCGGTATCGAACAGCTCGACGATCAGGCCCTGATCCGTCACACGCGTGACGATGTGTTTCAGCAGCTTGTCCGACACCACGCTTTCGCCCGTGCGACCCAAGAGCTGCGCCTCTAGCGTCGAGAAATCCTGTTTGGCCCCCTTGCCATCGGCGTCTAAACCAGTGGTCCCGCGAGCCTTGCGCGCATCGGTCGGAAACCGCGCGGTGGCCCCTTTGCCATCCATCACCAGAGTTTCTTCTGAAAATACACTGTTGCCGCCAAATGCTCCGTCACCCCCGCCTGAATCGGGACTGATCGGGATAGCAGGCGAAAAGTAATCCGCCAGCCCCTTGCGTTGTGTTTCGGTCGTTGCGTTCAGCAGCCACATCAACATGAAGAAGGCCATCATGGCCGTGACGAAGTCCGCATACGCGACCTTCCACGCGCCACCGTGATGGCCATCGCCACCCGACACACGCTTCTTCTTGATGATGATTGGCGCCGCATTGGTCTGCGCACCCATCTCCACCACCTTTTTTATCACCCGGATAGAGGTTTAGCAGCGCAGGTCTTAAGGCCCGTTTAATACTTAAAACTGTTCGGATTTTACCTTACATCGGCAAGCTGGTTGAGGCGCGGCGCAGAATCAGAGATAGGCGATTGAAGCTGTTTTCGATCCCTTCAGGATCGGCTTTCCCCAGGAAGTCATCCAACTCCTGATGCACTTTGACGGCCTGATCCAGTATTGGGTCGGCGCCTTCGGTATATAGCCCTGCTTTGATCATCACTTCGGATTGTTCGTAGCTGCCGATCAGCTTGCGGGTTTCGGTGATCATCTGATTCTCGGCCTCGGTCGCTGCCGCTGGAAGGGATCGAGACACTGACCGGCTGAGATCAATCGCGGGAAAGCGACCACGTTCGGCGATCTCACGGCTGAGCACGATATGCCCGTCCAGCACCCCGCGCAGAATGTCGGCGACGGGTTCGTCCATATCTGATCCGGCGACGAGAACGCTGAAGACGGCGGTGATGTCGCCTTGTTCAGGCGTGCCGGGCCCGGCGCGTTCGCAGAGCTTTGAGATCAGGGGCGTGACCGAAGGAGGGAAACCGCGCAGCGAAGGAGCTTCCCCCATCGCAACGGCAATCTCACGATGCGCCTCGGCAAAGCGGGTGACCGAATCGGCCAGCAACAATACGCTCAACCCCTTATCGCGCAGATGTTCGGCCACCGACATGGCCGACCAGGCACACCTCCGTCGCGCCAAGGCGGATTGATCTGACGTAGCTGCAACTACAACCGACCGTTTCATCGCCTCAGGTCCAAGCGCATGGGTGACGAATTCATTCACCTCGCGCCCGCGCTCACCCACCAGGGCTACGACGACCACATCTGCCTGCAATGATCGCGCCAAGGTTGCCAGCAGGGTCGATTTCCCGACCCCCGAACCCGCGAACAGACCAATGCGCTGCCCGCGCACGATGGGCAGCATGGTGTTGAGCGCGGCAAGACCGGTCGCCATCCGGTCCCCCAATGGCTTGCGTTCAACAGCGGGGGGCGGGGGGTGCATGATGTCGAGTTCCTGCGTACCACCCAACAGCGGTTTGCCATCCAGCGGTTTACCGAACGGGTCGATCACACGGCCCAGCCAATGCATCCCGGGCGCAAAACCCGGCGATGGGTTCAGAATCACCCTGTCCCCCAGGCTCACCCCATCGGCTGCGCCACCGGGCATCATATGAATGTGGTCTGCGCCCACGCGCTGTACCTCGCCACCCAAATCGGGCCCGGATCGGCGGTGCAAGGTCAGCAAGTCTCCGATGCGGGCCTGATGGTTCAACCCACTGATTTCTATGGTGCCTTTCGCCACACCAGATACCAGTCCGACATGATGTACCGTGGGTATCCGGTCGAATTCGCATTTCAGAAGCATCGGGTCGAGGGCTGACATCGTGGGTTCTCCAACTGAGTTCTGAAAACTGTTTCTAAAGGAATCGGGGTTAAGCCTTGATTGAAATTGATCGAGGGAGAAGCCCCGATGTTCTATGACCTGAACGTCTTTAAGACAGCGCACGCTATGGCAACCCATGCCGGGCAACGGCAGGCTGTCATTGCGCGCAACATGGCCAATGCAGATACGCCGGGATACCAGCCCCGCGATATTGAGGCCTTTAAATCAGCCTTCGAAAACACCGGTCCACAAACGCAGATGATGGCCACCCGGCATGGGCATCTGAATGGTGTCGGCATGACCGGGCACAGCTGGGCTGAGTTTGCAGCCGACCCCAGCGGTGATCCAAATGGCAACGGTGTGTCACTGGAAGAAGAGATGCTGAAAGCCGTCGACGTCAAACGGCAGCATGACAGGGCGCTGGCCATCTATAAATCCTCGATGAACGTTCTGCGCACCAGTCTGGGTCGCGGGTAAGCGGAGGGTGAGATGAGCGATTTTTCCCACTCCCTCACGGCCTCGGCCAGCGCTTTGCGAGCGCAGGCGGCCCGGCTGCGTCACGTGTCCGAGAATATCTCGAACGCGGATACGCCCGGATACCGGCGCAAGACGGTACCGTTTGAAACGGTGCAGCAGGACGGCAAAGCCATGGTGCAGGCTGGGCGCGTGCAATTGGATCGTCGCGATCTGCAACGCGTGCACGACCCAAGCCATCCGATGGCGGATGAAAGCGGGCACTACCTGGGCTCAAATGTTGATCTGATGATCGAGATCGCCGACGCGCGCGAAGCGCAGCGCAGTTACGAGGCCAATCTCAAGATGTTCGACCAGACGCGCAAAATGTCGTCGTCGCTAATGGAATTACTCCGGAAATAAAGGAACGCCAGAATGGATATCCGATCCCTTACCGCCGCGCAGAGCTATGCCGGCGCACGCCCCGCCACGCAGGCCGACCCTGACCACAGCGCTATGGCGCAGGGGATGCGCGCGTCTTTTCAAGACTTTGCGGCGACGCTGAAACAGAGCGAGCAGATATCGCAGGCCGCGATGACCGGGCAGGCGGATCCGCACGCGTTGGTGCAGGCGCTGGCCCAGACCGAACTGGCCGTCGAAACTGCGGTTATCGTGCGGAACAAGGTGGTCGAGGCCTATCAGGAAATCCTGCGGATGCCGGTCTGAGCGATGCTGAGCGAAGGTCTGTTCTATGACATCGTGCGCCAGGCGTTGTGGATCGCGGTGATCACCTCGGTTCCCATCCTCGCCGTGGCGTTGGTGTCGGGGTTGGTCGTTGGTCTGTTCCAGGCGCTGACCTCGGTCCAGGAAATGACCCTGACCTTCGTGCCCAAACTGATCGCAATCGTCATCGTGTTCTGGATTTCCATGGGCTTCATGACCCAAACGCTTGTCACCTTTTTTACAGGCACCCTGGTGCCGCTGATCGCCGGAGGTCGCTGATGGATACCGCCTATGTCACCTTATCCCGTCAATCCGGGTTGATGAACGAAATGCGGCTGGTGGCGAACAACATCGCCAACGCCAATACCACCGGCTATCGTGAGCAGGGGTTGGTGTTCTCGGAATTCATTCGTGACATGCCCAATACGCCGTCCCTGTCCATGAGCCGGGCCGAGGCGCGCAATACCTCTCTGCAACAGGGGGTGTTGACTGAGACCGGAGGGCAGTTTGACTTCGCCATCGAGGGTGAGGGGTTCTTTTTGCTCGAAACGCCCGACGGCAATCGCCTGACGCGGGCGGGCAGTTTCACACCAAATGCGCAGGGTGATCTAGTGGCCGCGGATGGCTCGGCCGTGCTGGACAGCAATGGATCACCAGTTTTCATTCCCCCGGATGCGGCGAGCATCGATGTCGGCGCAGATGGAACACTCAGCGTGAACGGGCAGTTGCTGGGGCAGATCGGTATCTATCGGGTGGCTGATCCCGAGACTTTGGTTCGTGAGGGCAACACGCGTTTTCGGCCTCAGGGCGATGTCGACCCCGTCGATGAGCCCGTTGTCCTGCATCGCTTTCTGGAAGGGTCCAACGTGAATGCGATCGAACAAGTCACGCGCATGATCGAGATTCAGCGAGCCTATGAGCTGGGTCAAAGCTTTCTGGAAACCGAGGATGCGCGCGTGCGCGGGGCCCTCGACGCGCTGATGCGCTGACCTGAACAAGGAGAAATTGATATGCGTGCTTTGAAAATCGCAGCCACAGGCATGACGGCGCAGCAGATGCGGGTAGAAACGATCTCGAACAACCTCGCCAACATGAACACCACCGGTTACAACGCCCGCCGCGCAGAATTTGCCGATTTGCACTATCAGCAGATGGCGCGTGCCGGCGCGGTCAATGCTTCGGACGGAACGGTTCTGCCGACTGGCATTCAGTTGGGTCTGGGCGTCCGACCTGCTGCCGTCACGGTGCAATTGGCACAAGGTGCGATTTCGGCCACAGGCAGCGATCTGGACGTCGCCATCGAAGGGCGCGGTTATCTGGAGGTGGCTTTGCCGAATGGGCAGTCCGCTTTCACGCGCGATGGCAGCCTGAAGCGATCCGCAGAAGGGTTGATTGTTACCTCGGACGGGTTTGCCGTGGCGCCTGAGATCACGATTCCTGATGACGCACGGTCGATCTCGATCAACGTATCTGGTGAAGTCTACGCCTATTTCGACGACACGCCCGAAGGGCAGCTGCTGGGCGAGTTTTCACTCGCCAGTTTCTCCAATGCCAAAGGTCTTGAGGCAATCGGAAGCAACCTGTTCAAGGAAACCGAAGCCTCGGGCGCACCAATCCAGGGTGTGCCTGGCGAGGATGGGCTTGGGACCTTGCGACAGGGTTATCTGGAAGACAGCTCGGTCGATGCTGTGCGTGAGGTCACTGAACTGATCGAAGCGCAACGCGGATATGAGATGAACGCCAAGGTCATCACCGCCGTCGATCAGATGATGAGCGCCACAACACAGGTGCGCTGATGAGGGGTCTTGGTCTGATCTTCCTGATCGCGGCGCCGATAACTGCACTTGCGGATATCGTGGTTCCGACCCGCACAATACGCGCGAAAGAGATCATCTCGGCCGCCGATCTGGAGTTGAAACACACTGACATGCCCGGCGCTGTAAGCGACCCTGCGGAGCTGATCGGGTTTGAAGCACGGGTCGCCCTGTATCCGGGCCGACCGGTGCGCGCAGCAGATGTCGGCCCACCGGCCATCGTGGATCGGAATGATCTGGTGGTCTTGGTCTTTAATCGGCAACCCCTGTCGATCAGCACTGAGGGGCGGGCCCTTGGGCGCGGCGCCGTGGGTGAGCGTATCCGGGTCATGAACCTGTCGTCCCGCACAACGGTCACTGGTCTGATCCGGCCCGATGGTCAAATCGAGGTGAAGTAATGTCTGGACTGTCTAAACCCCTTCTGCTGACGATTTTCGCGCTTTCGGCCTGTAGCCGTTTTGATCACTTGGGCAAACCGCCCAGCTTTACACCCAAAGACGACTCACCCGAGCAGGTGGCGATGCTGTGGCCTGGATTGCCTTTGCACACTCAAACCCAGCGCGCGGTGGATAGGTCGTCGCTCTGGAGTGGTGGTCAGCAATCCCTTCTGGGTGATCAAAGGGCGATCAAGAAAGGTGATATTCTGACGGTCGTCATTGAGCTGGACGAAGAGGCGGAATTCTCGAACAATACCAGCCGCTCGCGTTCGGGTTCGGAATCCCTTGAGGTTCCTAACCTGTTCGGCCTGCCTCAGCGCGCAGAAGACCACTTGCCCGAAGGGGTAACGTTGGAAGACGCGGTTGGGATTGAATCCGATTCCGCCAGTTCCGGCCGCGGATCGGTCCGGCGAAACGAGAAGCTGACCTTGCGGGTCGCCGCGACCGTGCTGGATGTGTTGCCAAACGGTGTTTTGTCGATATCGGGATCGCAGGAATTGCGCGTCAACTTTGAATTGCGAGAGCTTTTGGTGGCCGGCTATGTCCGCCCCCAAGATATCTCGCGCAAGAATGAGATCACCTATGACAAAATCGCGTCCGCGCGCGTGTCTTACGGTGGGCGTGGCCAGATCACCGATGTTCAACAACCGCGCCTGGGTCAGCAAGTGCTCGACTCGCTCTTGCCCTTCTGAGGATCGCAGATGATGAAGATCTTGCTTCCAGTCGTGTTTCTTGTCCTGGGTCTGGGCGCCGGAATTGGCGCCGGCGTGTTCTTGATGCCTGAAAAAGCACCCGAGGCGGTTTCCGAGGATAAAGAGGCTAAGGAAAAGCCAGATAAAGGCCACAAGGCAGACAAAAACGATAAGAAAGAAGCGTCGAAAAAACCGTCGAAGGATGGTGAACCGGGTGGTTTTGAGTATCTAAAGCTGCCCAAACAGTTTGTTGTTCCTGTGGTCAAGGATGATCAGATCACGGCGATGGTAACGATGTCTCTCAGCATTGAGGCTGATCCGGCCATCACAGAGACCTTCTATGCCATCGAACCCAAGCTGAGGGACAGGTTTTTGCAGGTGCTTTTTGATCACGCCAATACCGGTGGCTTTGACGGGATATTCACAGAGTCTGACAATCTGACCGTTTTGCGCAAAGCGCTGCTTGAGGTTGCGCGCAAGGATTTGGGGTCGGATGTTTCTCAGGTGTTGATCATGAGCGTGAACCGGCAAGATAGCTGAACTCGCTCCGGCCTGACCAGTCCCGGTCAGGCCTTCAAAGGTTCAAGCGCCTCTTGCCTTTTGCCTTTTGCTGCGCATCCCGCATGGTCTTGGATACAGATGCGATGGCCTGCTGGCGCCCAAAGGCAGTTCGAAGCTGTTCCATAGCGGCCAGTTTCTGAGCACGCACGCGTGCCAGCTCCATGTTTAACTGGCGACGCGTCGCAGATTCCCAGGCGTTCCAAAGGATATCCGTTCCCGATACACGGTAGCCTTCGGTCCCTGCGCTGTCTTGTCGTGCCAGTGTCACCTGATGATCCAACCGCACCAACTGCTTTTGCACCAGTGCTTCTGCTTCGATCACCGGGCGCAGCGCCTGATGTTGCTTCTGGTACATCGCATCGGTTGCCATTTGCAGGGCCGAGAGCTTTTTCAGGTTCATCTGATCTGACCTTTCGCCCGTTTACGCATTGCTTCGGCAAATCGGATCGCAGCCGCGACGGGGCGGTAGTGTTCCTCTGGAATTTCCTGGCCGATCACCACCGTCGCATGCAGGGCACGGGCTGTTGGTGGATCTGAATGTATGGGAACGTCTGCCTCACTGGCGGCGGATCTGATTGCAGTTGCAACCTCATCCACGCCTTTAGCCACGCAAACGGGCGCGGAACCCGGCGTGCGCGACCATTTGAGGGCTACGGCAAAATGGGTTGGATTGACGATTATGACATCCGCCGAGGGTACGTCAGACATCATCTGGTTGGTTGCGATATCCTGCGCGCGCTGGCGTCTCTGCTGTTTTACATGCGGATCGCCCTCCGCGTCTTTGGTTTCATCCTGTATCTCATTCCGGGACATACGGTTTTTGCGCATATGCTCGGCATATTGCCAGATGTAATCGATGACGCCGATGGCCAGCGCGATGGTGATCACGATGAATAGAAACCGAAACAGAAGGTTCATCATCAGCAGGATCGATGATTTCGCAGGCGCTGCACTGGTTGAAACGATCTCGGTCAAGTTCGCTTTCAGAAACAAAGCCAGGCAGGTGCCGTAGATCAGCAGTTTTGAAAAGCTTTTGGCAAACTCGAACAACCCGCCGCGTCCGAACTTGTTATTTGCATTCGACACGATTGAAATGCGCGACAACTTGGGTTTCAGCTTGGTCGGCGCAAAGATCAGTGCGCGCTGGGCAATCAGGCTTAGCAGGACAGCTGCCGCAGGGATCGCAAAAAGCAGGGATACCGGTATCAGGGCACCTCGCAACAATCCGGCAACCGGAGCGGTGGCTGGCCCGGTCGTCAACAGCTGAGCCAGCGTGTCCGATTGATCAATCATCACCATAAACAACGTGCCCAGATGCTGGGCCGTGTACTGGCCGGCGGCCAACAGCGCGATGATCAGACCTGTATAGCCTGCGACCACGGAGAGGTCGCTGGATTTTGCCACCTCACCTTTTTCACGCGCTTTCTGAAGCTTCTGCGGGGTGGGTTCGAATGACTTATCGCTGTCATCATCCGATGCGCTCATGGTGTACCCCCGGCTGGGTTGATCAGAAAACCGTTCAGGGCGTCAGACCAGACTGACAAGATCAGCGGCGCACCAGCAAAGAGCAGAAACAGGCCTGCGAATGTGATCGCAGGGGCACCGACAAAGGCGACCATAAGCTGCGGCATCGCGCGGTTGATGACACCCAGAGCAAGATTGTAGATCAGCGAGGCGATCACGAACGGGGCCGCCAATGCAAAGGCGAGTTTAAAACTGGACGAAATCTGAGCGACCCCCCATCGCGACAGGTCCGAAGGGGCGGGAAGGCTGCCCATCGGGAACATGGCGTAGCTTTGGATCAAGAACTGGGCAGCGCGGACATGCAGCCCCAGAATGACCGCCAGTGTCAGCCCGGCCAGCATCAGAAAGTACCCCATCGCTGGAAGCGGGTCGGCAGCCGCGCCACCCAGCAATTGCGACAGCGATGTGGATTGCGCGGCGATGGCTCCGGCGGTTTGCAGGGCCAGAACAAACAGGCGTAGCCCGATACCAAGGACCATTCCGACTAGAACCTCCGTCCCCACAAGGCGCACCATGGGCAGAAAGCCGGGTGCAAGGTCTGGTGGCTGAACGGCGGGTAAGATGATCAGTGTGAAGGCAATCGAAATGCCCAGCTTCACACGCACTGGAATGCTGCGTTCTCCGAAAGCGGGCAGCAGAGATACAAAGGCAGAAACCCGCAGAAAGACTGCAAACAAATGCCATAGATTTTGGCCGATCTGCCCTAATAGCTCTGGTGGTAAGGCGATCATGCGGGAATGGTTCCAACCAGGGATGGGCGTGCCTCCAGCCCGATCTCTTCGAACGATAACACCGGGTTTTCGATGCCCCGCGCCTGCATAATTGTGCGCAGTAACCGGCGGCGCCGGGTCGAGGTTACGACAGCCGGAAACAGCCCGCTATCTGCGGATTTTGCTACGCTGCTGACCACGCCATCGGCCAGTTTGTTGAACAGATTGGGGGGTAGCGCCACGTCTAGCGCGGCATTGGGTGCGTCGATCTGATAGCTGGCGAACGTATCCTCCCACTCTGGCGCAAGCTGGATCAGGGGGATCGATCCGTCTTCGCGCTTCATTTCGGCGACCAGCTGGAAGCCAAGCCGCTGGCGGACAATCTCGCAAATCCCTTCGGGTTGGGTGGTGGTCAGCCGTGCCTCGGCCACGCTTTCCAGGATCAGGGCCATGTTGCGGATCGAGACACGCTCGTCCAGCAAAAGGCGCAGCACCGCGTGCAACGTGTCTATTGGCACTTTGTCCGGGATCAGTTCATCCAGCAGTTTCTTGTTGGCCTCGGCCCGAACCGGATCGCTCAGCCGGGTCATTTCTGAGAGCAGGCGCCGCAGCGATTTCAGCGTCAACAGGCGCGAGAAGTTCTGTTTGATAATCTCCAGCAGATGGGTCGCTAGAATCTCGGGCGGTGAGACGATGGTGGCGCCACTGAGTGCGGCGTCCTCCTGATCTTTGGGCAGAATCCAACGCGCAGGCGCGCCGTAGACAGGCTCGGTCACGTCATTGCCGTCGGGCAACAGGTCAAACCCGTCCTGTACCAGCGCGAGAACCAGATCGGGGTTCAACACGCCACGGGCCTGTTCCACACCCTGCACTTTGATCACATAGGTACCCTTAGGCAACTCGGCGCGGTCGGTCAGGCGAATTTCGGGTAGGATCAAGCCAAAGGTTGAGGCGACATAGGTTCGCATGTTGGCGATCCGTGCATCCAACCCAGTGCCTTGGTTCAGCACCATGCTGACCAGATCGGGGGCAAATTCCAGATGGACATCGTCGAGGTCCAGAATATCCCCGATGGCCTGCGATACCGGTGCGTCAGCCTCGTCCGATTGGGGTTCTGGTGCAAGCGCCGCTGCTTTCTGGCCGCGGTGCACGTGATACGCCGCATAGCCCAGCACGCCCGCGCCCAAGATAAACGGCAAGAACGGCAGGCCCGGCACCAGGGCAAACAGAACCATCAGCACTGCCACGGTGGCGAGCGCTGCAGGATGCTTGCCCAGTTGCGAGAAAATGGCGTTGTCGGTGGCCCCTTGGGTGCCGCCGCGTGCCAGCAACAGGGCAGATGCGATTGAGATGATCACAGCCGGGATTTGCGAGACCAGACCGTCGCCCACGGTCAAAATGGCATAGGTCTCGAACGCCGACGTCACTGGCATTCCATGCACGATCACGCCCATCACCAGGCCCATGACAAGGTTGAGAAGCGTGATCAGAAGCCCGGCAACCGCATCCCCTTTGACGAATTTTGAGGCCCCATCAAGCGAGCCGAAGAAGGTGGTTTCCTGCTGCTCGCGCTCACGCCGTTCTTTGGCTTGCTGATGGTCGATGGCCCCGGCGGACATGTCGCTGTCGATAGCCAGCTGTTTGCCGGGCATCCCATCCAGCGCAAAGCGGGCCCCAACCTCGGCCATCCGGGCGGCACCTTTGGTGATGACCATGAAATTCACGATCAACAGGACGCCGAACACCACGAGGCCCAAGAAGATGCTGCCGCCCATGACGAAATTGGCAAACCCTTCGATCACGTCCCCAGCGGCGTTGGGTCCGGTATGGCCCTGACCGATGATCAACTTGGTTGAGGACACGTTCAACGAAAGTCGCAGCATCAATGAGGCCAGCAGGATCGTCGGGAAGGACGAAAAATCCAGTGGGCGTTCAATGAACAGGGTCAACGTAAAGATCAGAATGGCCAGCGCGAAAGACGCAGCCAGCCCCATATCCAGCACCCAAGCGGGCATGGGCAGGATCATCATCACGATGATGGTCATCAGCGCCAGCGCCAGCAAAACGGTGGACGAGAACAGGGATCGGGCGTCGATCTTGGGCAAGCTGAACTCCTAGTTGAAGGCGATGAAGGCTGTGGCGGATGTGCCGCTGGGAACCAGTGATCCCAGCATGCTCTGCCCGGATCGTGCGGGCTGAAGCGGGATCAGCGGGGCGGCAGTGCCGGTGAATGGATCACGTGACATCGCTGTAGTTCGTGATGCGGCTGCGGTATCCAGCTGGGCCAACACGGTCTGGAACCGGCCTTTATAGGCACGGGCCAGTTCAGGTGTGCGCGAATGATACGCCCCTGCAGCGGCAGACCAGGAGCCCAGCTCGGCATACAGCTCCTTCAGAAACCGTGCGGCATAACGGGCGTTTTCATCCGGGTTGAACATCGCGTCGATGGAGCGGAAAGCGGTGCCGTGCCAACGATAGTTGAGCTGGAAACACCCGACGTCAAAGCTGCGTTTGCCTGCTTTGAATACGCTAAACACATAAGATTTGGCTTCGATCTCGGTGTCGAACCAAACCCCTCGCCCCTCGACATTGATGGTCCAGGGCCAAGGGGTGTAGTGGCCGCCAAAGCTGCGACCGGTTTCAACCCGCGTGATCGCGCGCAGCACGTCCAACGGCACATCTTCAGTCACTGACGCCCTGAGTGCCGCCTGATCGCAGATATCGCCGGTGCGCGCATCGGGCAGGGCAAAACCCGCCTGTGCGGTCAGCACCTGCGAGAATAGAAGGGAAAACAAAAACAAGCGCGTTGGCATTCTGCCGGTCCGGGATTCTGATCTGTCCCGGCCAAGCTAGCCAAGCATTGGTTTACAGCCGGTTATCGAGCGCTCATTTCCGGTCGATGCGCCGACCGAACACCACGCTGGTATTGGTGCGCAATACGCCGGGGATTTTGGCCAGATCATCAACCAGAATATCTAGATCTTCGATCCGGGGGGCCTCGGCAGAGAGCAGCAAGTCAAACTCGCCATTGATGGATAGGCAGCGCTTGACCTCAGGATAGGTTTCCAGCCGTTTGATGATACGGGTGGTTTCCTTTTGCTGCACCTCAAGCAGTACAATCACCTGCACCCGAGGCGCGTCATCGGCAGTGTTCAGAACAACGGAATAGCCCGCAATCACGCCGCGTTCTTCCATGCGTTTAATCCGCTCGTGCACTGTGGTGCGGGCTAAGCCCAGCTTTGCTGCGATGGTCGTGGTTGTGTCACGGGCGTTGTGTTGAAGGGCCGCGATGATGCGGCGGTCAATCTGATCCATGAGATCTCCGGCATGGGGTCACACTGGTGTAAAGCAGGTTGGCACGGTGGCTCAAGGCTTCTGCGTCGCCTGGGGACGTTCGGAGCGTGGCCAGATCGACAGGGCGATGACCAGGCCAAGACTGGCAGCGCTGGCCATGCCAGCCAGAGCGATTGTTGCCCCAAACCGAGTCATCAGCCAACCAGCTAGCGGGTACAGAACCAGCCAACAGGCGTGCGATAGCGTGAATTGGGCGGCGAAGGTGGCGGGGCGATCCTCGAGACTGGCCGATCGGGTCAGCAAGCGGCCTGAGGGCGTCATGGACATGGAATACCCTAACCCGGCCAGCGCCCAAAGCCCGGTCAGCATGGGCAGCGTCACGATTGTGGAGCTTGATACAAAAGCTGCAAGCACCATCGTGGTCGTGCCAATTGTGGCGCCAGTCAACATGACCCGTCGATCCGGCACCCGATCCAACAAGGGCGGTAACAGAAACGCTGCGATCATCGATCCTCCGCCGAATCCTGCTAGCGCAATGGCCACGGCACTTTCCGACAGGCCCAGATCGGATCGCACCAGGACCACCGTATTCACGATGACCATCGAACTGATCGCCGCAGCGCACCAACTGAGCGCCAGCAGACCGCGCAGGCGGGGTGTCGCCAGATAGAGGCGGATACCGCGTGAGGTCCGATCATAAATGCCTTTGTGCCCCGATGGTTTGGGTGATGGCAGGATGACCGAGACCACCAGAAGGGCCGAGGCGATAAAGCCAAGGCTTGTGCCCAGAAACAGAGTGTTGAAGCTGACAAACAGCAGCAATAGCGCTGCCAAAATCGGGCTCAGCAGGCTTTCAAGGTCATAAGCCAAGCGCGACAGAGACAGAGCGCGGGTATAGTCGTGCTCATCCGTCAGGACATCGGGGATCGTTGCCTGAAAGGCCGGGGTGAATCCTGCCGAGGCCGATTGCAGCACAAAGATCAGGACAAAGA
This sequence comes from Ruegeria sp. H4, assembly GCF_056533065.1. Classification (NCBI taxonomy): domain Bacteria; kingdom Pseudomonadati; phylum Pseudomonadota; class Alphaproteobacteria; order Rhodobacterales; family Roseobacteraceae; genus Ruegeria; species Ruegeria sp. H4. The sequence continues at coordinate 106,397 of NZ_JBQFOC010000004.1, read as the reverse complement.
CCTGCCAGATATCCGTGACAAAGGGCAGGCAGAGGGCAACAGCTGCGCGAACAAGGTCGAGAACCACCAGCAGTTTGCGCCGATCAAGCTGTTCGGCAAAGGCTGCCGCAAGCGGGGCGATGGTCACATAAGCGATCATCTTGATGGTCAGCGCCGTGCCCAGCACAAGCCCCGCGGCCTCGCCCGCCAGATCATAGGCCAGAAGGCCAAGCGCTATTGTTGCCAACCCCGTTCCCGTCAGGGCAACGACCTGCGCCGCCAGCAGATGGCGATAGGTCCGGTTGTGCAGGACGCCGAGCATAGGTCAGACATGCTCCGTAAGGAATGCGAGCGTCAATGGCCACTATCGTGTTCGGACAGGATACGACCACCGGGGATATTGGCTATTATGTGCCACTATCCAACAATTTAGGCGGATAACAAGACGCTTTGACCTTACAAGCCGGACGGCGTTGAGTTTGACGACCAAACCGCCTATCTCGGGGTGCGAGACCGCACAAAGGACAAATCCGTGGCGAACCATCTGTACAACAACGACCTGCCAGACGGGCTGGACCTGGGGCCTGTCGTGGCCATCGACTGTGAAACCATGGGGTTGAACCCACATCGGGATCGCCTGTGTGTGATCCAGATGTCTGGAGGCGACGGCAACAGCCATATCATTCAAGTTGAAAAGGGGCAGACCGAGGCCCCGAACCTGTGCGCTATGCTGGAAAATCCCAATGTGTTGAAACTGTTCCACTTTGGCCGGTTCGATATCGCGGCGATGTATCATGCGTTTGGGGCGCTGGCGGCTCCGGTCTACTGCACCAAAATCGCCAGCCGTCTGGTGCGCACCTATACCGACCGTCATGGGCTCAAGAACCTCTGTCAGGAGCTGATCGGCGTAGACATCTCGAAACAACAGCAGATGAGCGATTGGGGCGCGGAAACCCTAACAGAGGCGCAGTTGGACTATGCCGCGTCAGACGTACTGTATCTGCATCAACTGCGCGATGCGTTGGACGGGCGTTTAGCCCGTGAAGGTCGGACCGAGATGGCGCAGGCCTGTTTTGATTTCCTTCCGATGCGTGCGAAACTTGACCTCGCAGGCTGGCCCGAAACGGATATTTTTGCGCACTCATGACCGATACCGAAGCATTCCTGAAGACAGCCCGCCAGGTTGTCACCGACGAGGCCCGCGCGCTGGATGTGCTGGCCGACAGTCTGGACGCGCATTTTGCCGAAGCGATCCAGATGATCCTAAAGGCCACAGGCCGTCTGATTGTCAGCGGGATCGGTAAATCCGGACATATCGGTCACAAAATCGCAGCAACTCTGGCCAGCACGGGCACGCCTGCCTATTTCGTGCATCCAGCTGAGGCGAGCCATGGCGATCTGGGCATGGTGTCGAAAGGCGATGTGGTTCTGGCGATCTCCAACTCTGGCGAAGCGCCGGAATTGGCCAACCTGTTGGCCTTTACCCGTCGGTTTGGCATTCCACTGATTGGTCTGTCCAGCAAGCCTGAGAGCTCATTGATGAAACAGGCGGATGTGCATTTGCTGATCCCGTCAATGGGTGAGGCCTGCGGGTTCGGTATGGTGCCTTCGATCTCGACGACATTGACCCTGGCCATGGGCGATGCGCTGGCGATTGCGTTGATGAAGTACCGGGATTTCAAGCCCGAGAACTTTCGCGACTTTCATCCCGGCGGCAAGCTGGGCGCGCAGCTGAGCAAGGTTCGGGACCTAATGCATACGGATATGCCGGTTGTGACCTCAGATACTCCGATGAGTGATGCCCTGCTTGTCATGAGCCAAAAAAGCTTTGGTGTTGTGGGGGTCACTGACGAGGCTGGCCGCCTGTTGGGCATCGTCACGGATGGTGACTTGCGTCGGAACATGGACGGTTTGCTGGAGAAATCCACCCGAGAGGTGATGACCCGCGACCCGATGACGATCGCGCCCAATGCCTTGGCTGAAGAAGCGGTGGCCATCATGAATGACCGCAAAATCACCTCACTTTTCGTGGTTGATCCTGACGCAGATGGGCAGGCGCAGGGGCTGCTGCATATTCACGACTGTCTGCGCGTCGGTCTGGGTTAAGGAGAGGCTGAGGTGGACCGCTATTCCCGCATGGTACAGTTCCTGAAGGTTCTGTTGCCGCTTGCGGCGATTTTGATGCTGTCCACCGTATTCCTTCTGTCGCGCAGCATCGAAACCAATGTCTCGGGTCCGTTTACGCAGCAGGACATCGATGCGCGTCTGGCCGAACAAGTGGTCACGCAACCAGATTATCGCGGTACTACCCGCAAGGGCGAAGACGTGCAGATCGGCGCTACAAAGGCAACGCAAGGCACCGAAGGATCGATGCCGACAGCCTCAGAGTTTCGTGGCCGGTTTGGGTTGTTAAGCGGCGGCGCAATCACGCTGGATTCGAATTCAGGAATGATCCGCCCCGACAAAGGCACAGCGACCTTTGTGGGGGATGTGGTGATCAGGACGGCAGATGGGATCGAAGTCACCACCGATTTGCTAAACACCGCATTGGATGAAATCCGGGGCGATACGCCTGGCCACGTGAACGGAACCGGCCCCATCGGTGATTTTTCGGCGGGCCGCATGACCTTCGGGGCAGAAAAAAAGGACGGCCCGGTCCATATTCTTTTTACAGACGGCGTGAAGCTGGTGTATGAGCCTCAGAAAGCAGAAAGATAACCTGTGTTTGATTTTCGTTTCGCCCTTTTGAGTTTTGCGCTTGTAACAGGTGCTGTTTCTGCAACTGCGCAGCAGGCACAGGTGGCTTTTGGCGCCACGCGCGCGGACCCGACCCTGCCCGTCGAGGTGACCTCGGAAACTCTGAATGTGAACCAACAGGACGGCTCGGCCGAGTTTGTCGGCAATGTGGTTGTCGTGCAGGGTGAAATGCGGCTGACGGCCGAGCGTGTTCTGGTGATCTACAACCAGGAACGATCCGCCATTGATCGTCTGGAAGCGACCGAGAACGTGGTTCTTGTCAGCCCACCCGACGCTGCCGAAGGCGATTGGGCCGAATACACCATCGACAGCGGTGTGATCGTAATGCGGGGCAATGTGCTGCTGACCCAGGGCCCCAGCGTGATCAGCGGCGATCAGATGAATGCAAACCTGACCACAGGCACCGCAACCATGACCGGCCGGGTCAAAACGATCCTGCAGCAGGGGAACAACTGATGGCGCGTCCCCAACTGTCGGTCGCCGAAGGCAATTCCGGGCTTCGGATTGAAAAGCTGCGTAAATCCTACCGGAAAAAAACCGTTATCCGCGATGTGTCGATGACGCTTGACCGGTCCGAAGTTGTCGCGTTGTTGGGCCCAAATGGGTCAGGCAAAACCACGACATTCTATTCTGTGGCCGGGCTGGTCTTTCCTGAAGCAGGCACAGTGACGATAGACGGCCAGAATGTCACCACCTTGCCGATGTACCGTCGCGCCCGGATGGGGATCGGATATCTGCCGCAAGAGATGTCGATTTTCCGCGGCATGAGTGTCGAGGACAACATCGCCTCTGTTCTCGATATCACCGTCAACCATGCGCACCGGCGCAAAGAGCGACTGGAAGAACTGCTGTCAGATTTTTCCATCGAACATCTGCGCCGCGCACCCGCGTTGGCTCTGTCCGGCGGCGAGCGGCGCCGGGTTGAGATTGCGCGCTGTCTGGCGGCTGACCCGAAATATCTGCTGTTGGACGAGCCCTTTGCAGGTGTGGACCCGATCAGTGTGGGCGATATTCGCCATCTTGTAGCCGACCTGAAAAAACGCGGCATTGGGGTTTTGATCACCGATCACAACGTCCGTGAAACACTGGAAATCGTTGATCGCGCCTATATCCTGCATGACGGTCAGGTTCTGATGTCGGGCACGCCGGGCGAAGTGGTTGAAAACGAAAACGTGCGCCGCGTCTATCTTGGTGAAAATTTCCGTATTTCATAGGGTTGCGCGGAATTGCGCCGGGCGAATGGCGGAAATCGCGTATATACGCTCTTGTTTTGATTGACTCTTCCGCCGCCTCTTGGCTCAATTGGGTCATGGCATTTATTCGGTTCCAGACTGGATCTCGATGTCCCTTCCCAGAAGGGTCGGGTCAACAGCAACCGATCAGAATGTCGACACCCCCCACCCGATAAAAACAAGTGCGTTGCGTGACGCAACGTCAGAATGGGTGTGAATTGTGAAGGAGATCACATGCGTTACCAAATCAGCGGAAAACAGATCGACATCGGAGCGGCCCTGCAAAACCACGTGCAGACCGAGCTGGGCGAGGTCGTTGGCAAATATGCCCAACGTCCAACTGACGCCAACGTCGTCTTTTCCCGTTCAGCGCATGAATATGTTTGCGAAACCACTGTCCATTTGTCGACGGGCCTGACGGCGCAGGCCAAAGCCCATGCAACCGAGATTTACGCAGCGTTCGAGGGGTGCTGCGACAAGATGGAAACACAATTGCGCCGCTATAAGCGCCGTCTGAAAGACCATCACAAAGATCGGTCCGAGCCGGTTGAACTCTTTGGAGCGTCCTCTTATATCCTCGCCTCTGACGAATCGGACACGGCTGATGAACCCGAATCGCTGCAGCCCATGATTGTGGCTGAGATGGAAACAAAGATCCCATCGCTCAGCGTCGGTGAGGCCGTTATGCAAATGGAACTTGCTGGCGCCCCGGTGCTGGTGTTCAGGAATGAAAACAAGGATGGGTTGAATGTCGTGTATCGTCGGGATGACGGTAACATCGGCTGGATCGATCCTTAACAGGCAAGATTGAAAAGGCGGTGCCCCGCATTTGCCGGGCCCGCTACGGAGCATGATCATGGAGCTTTCGAGCATTCTGAAGCCCGAAGCAGTACGTGTTTTGTCAGCAGCTTCCAGCAAGAAGCGGCTGTTTCAGGAAATCGGTGAGGTCGCCTCGGCAACGCTGGGTCTTGAGGCCCAGTCCATCGTTGATTGCCTGCTGGAGCGTGAAAGCCTTGGCCCAACAGGTGTTGGTCATGGCGTGGCTTTGCCGCATGCGCGTCTGCCCGAGATAGCTGGCGTATCCGGCGTATTTGTGATGCTGGAAAAACCGATCGATTTTGGATCGGTAGATCGTCAGCCGGTGGACATTGCCTTTTCCTTGTTCGCCCCCGAAGAGGCGGGCGCAGATCATCTGAAGGCGTTGGCCCTTGTGTCGCGTACGCTGCGTGACAGTTCGGTCTGTGCAAAGCTGCGCGCCAACCCTGACCCGGTCAAGCTTTATGCTATTTTGACCGAAGCACAGTCGATGCAAGCTGCTTAAACACCTGATGAAAATATTAAGCCCCCGAAATTCGGGGGCTTTTCTTGTTTATGGTATTCGCGGATCAGCCGCCGGTACCCATTTCCAGCGTCCACCAGATTTTCCCGCCATTTTCCTGATGCCAGGCAAAACCCATTTGGGTCGCTTTGGGGTCCATGATCACCGCGCGTGGGCCGGATTCCTGCATCCAGGCAGCAAGGGTTTCGGTTTCGGTTTCGTAGGTTTCCGAGATCGCTTCGCCCAGGAACGTCCCGAAATATCCAACCCGAGCGGCGCGGTCGATGGGTGATGAGCCATCCGACCCAAAGTGCCAAGGGCGATTCTGCCGAGCCATATCCTTAGAGTGGGTCGCCGCAGCCGCATTCAGCTGTGCGTTCAGCTGAACGGCCTGTAACCCTTGAGCCTGGCGCAGCGCGTTGACCGAATCCAGCATCCGGAATTGCAGCTTTTCGGGGTTGCCGCGAATTTTATACACCGTGGGCAAGGGGCGGCCATCGGCACCCAGAGTTGTGGACTGTGGGGTGGTACATGCCGCCAGCGCGACAAAGCAAAGCAAGAGTAAAGAAACGATACGCGTCATGATCGACCTGATGTTTGTGTCGTTAACGGGCATACCGCGCCAGACGGTGCGGGGCAAACGCCCAATGTCACAAGGCCGCATGATTCTGCCGGTTTGATTTGCGACTGAAGCATTCTGGCAATAGAATGCTCAAGATTTCAGAACTCGCCCTCGCAAAGGACCGCACTCATGGTCAAGAAACGCATTTCCTCTCAGACCCGCCGGGGTTTCCTGTCTGGCGCGGCTGCCATGGTAGCAAGCCCGGCGCTGGCGCAATACATCCCTGGCGATCCGTTGCGCCCCGCGCCCGAGCCCGAAGCCGCGGTTCGCCGCAATGTCTCGGGATTCCGGGCGCTGGACTGGCAGCCTTACTTCTCGAACACCAGAAACGGGGCCATTCTGGTCGATACTGTGTCGCGAGCGCTGCATTATTGGTCAGATGACCAAACTGTGTACAAACTCTACCCGTCATCGGTGCCTTTGACCGAAGAAATGACCCGCCGTGGCCGTACCAGCGTCATTCGCAAGGTCGAGGGTCCAAGCTGGGCACCGACCCCTTCGATGAAGAAGCGGAATCCTGAATGGCCTGACTATATCCCGCCCGGACCAGATAACCCATTGGGAACACATGCTTTATATCTGGGGTGGAAGTACTATCGCATCCACGGAACGCATGACACGCGCAAAATTGGCCGGAAATCGTCGAACGGCTGCATCGGTCTGTTCAACGAAGACATTGCCGAACTGTTTTCGATGGCCAAGGTCGGCACGCAAGTGTTGCTAATTTGACGACATTTTCGCGCAGCTGGTGGCTTAGCGTTCAAGTTGCAATTGCATTCCAACCGCTTTGCTGATTAGAAAAAAACCACGAGGTAAGTCTTAGATGCGCGTTCCAAAGAATTGGAATCGCGCAAATTCTGGAGGTTAATATGAAAAAACTCGTTCTCGCCGCTGCTCTGACTGCTGCTGCTTCGACCGCATATGCGGGCAACCTGGAAGAGCCGGTTGTTGAAGCACCTGTTGTTGTTGAAGAAACTCAGGGTTCTTCGCAGGGCATCCTGCTGCCGCTGATCCTGCTGGTCGTTGTGGCCGCAGCTGTTGCAGCTGGCTAAGCTTACGAGCTTTATCCAGAGAAAAGGCGGTGGATCGCTCCACCGCCTTTTTTCATGCCTGAAAGGTGGGGCTGCTTAGTCCAGCCAACCGCTCAGATTGTCTTCGATAATCTTGCCCAGCGCTGAAATGTGCGAATCGTCATCATTGAGGCAGGGAATGTAGGTGAAGCTTTCACCGCCCGCCTCTTCGAAGCTTTCCTTGATCTCTTCGTTGATCTCTTCCAGCGTTTCGATGCAATCGGCGGAAAAGGCCGGGGCGATCACGGCGATGTTCTTTTTGCCCTGACGCGCCAGATCGGCCACGTGATCCACTGTATAGGGCTTCAACCATTCCTCGGGCCCGAAACGGGACTGGAAAGTGGACACAATCTGATCATCCGACCAGCCAAGGCGTTCTTTCAGCAGCCTGGATGTCTTGACGCACTGGCAGTGATAAGGATCGCCCTGTTGCAGATAGCGCTCGGGCATCCCGTGATAGGAACAGACAAGTGTATCCGGCTTGGCGTCCATGGCGGCATAGGCTTGCTCGACCGATTGCGCCAGCGCCTCGATATAGGCGGGTTCGTCGTAATAGGCGGGAACGGTTCGGCTGGCCGGTTGCCAGGCCTCCTCCATCAGCGCGCGAAAGAACTGATCATTGGCAGTGGCTGTCGTTGCCCCGGCATAATGCGGATAAAGCGGAAAAAACAGGATGCGATCGCAGCCCTCTGCCACCATCTGGCGTACCTTGGATTTGGTCGACGGGTTGCCATAGCGCATGCAGAAATCGACCATCACCTGATCCCCATAGCGTGTCTGCATCGCATCGCGCAGCTTGGCGGTTTGATCCTTGGTGATCGTCATCAACGGGCTTTCGCCTTTGTCGTGGTTCCAGATCGACTTATACGCCTCGCCCGAACTGAAAGGGCGTTTGGTCAGGATGATGCCCTGCAAGATCGGTTGCCACTTCCATTTGGGATAGTCGATTACACGTTGATCCGACAGAAACTCGTTCAGATAGCGTCGCATTGGCCAGTAGCTGTAGTCATCCGGCGTACCCAGGTTGGCGAGCAAGATACCCACGCGCCCCATTTTGACTTTGGGGTGATCGGCTGGAGCATGCGCAGGGCGAATTGCATCGAACATTTGGGTCTTCCTGAGTTTTTGCATTCTGGCCTGAGATAAAGGGAAAAACCCAATCGTCAATCGGACAGTTTGCCCTCATTAGTGTTCAGCGCGTCAGCAAGGCGCATTTGGGCAGATCCCGGGCGCAGCGGTTTGGGCTGGCTGTCGTCAGGTGACCAACCGGTCAGGCAAATCATTTCGAAGGTCGCAGGCAAGCGGCCTGTGCCGGTGCTGAAATGCCTGGCATAAATCTCTTGCGCACGTGCGAATACCTGCCTGCGCGTAGGTGATTTAAGCCGGTCCGCCAGCACGTTTGTTTCCCCCATCGCGCGCAGATCATGCATTAGATGGGTGAGATCGCGATATTCGGCTGTCAGAGGCACTGCATCGGCCACGGGCAAGGCCAGACCAGCCCGCTGAAGCAGCGCGCCCAGGTCCCGAAGCTCTGCCATGGGGGCGATCCGGGGGCTGAGCCCGCCTGTCACCTCAATCTCGGCCTGACCGAGCGATGCGCGCAATTGATGCAGGGTCTCCCCACCCAGACACACAGCCAGCAACAAGCCATCAGGGCGCAGGGTGCGGCGGCATTGGATCAATTGCCCGACCGGATCATTGGCCCAATGCAGCGCCATCCCGTGAACGACCAGATCATGTGCGCCTTGGGTCAGGGCAAGGGTTTCGTCATCTGCGACGATCCGAGCGTCCGGCAGCACGTCATGCCAGATATGTGGAAACGGAGTCACAATCGCCGGTGCCGTAAAGGTTCTGTTAACCATGCTCAGCCGATCCTGCACCTCGCCCACGGCGGCGCGGTGCAGGAACAGGGCACTATCCTGAACCCGCGCGCGGCGGCGCGACAGGGTCGGACGGTCAAAAAGCGAGGGCGCATTGGACACTGGCAGCTTCATACCCCGCAAGTATCGCATTTGGCAGCGCGTGCAAACCGCGTTGCAACTGGTCTACCCACCCAGATGTCTGAGCTGCGGTGCCTTGACCGACTCGGATTTTGGCCTTTGCGGAGAGTGCTGGCGCGACACGCCATTTATTGGCGGGACGGTTTGCGACAGTTGTGGTGCGGCGGTCCCGGGCGAGGGCGATGGGCATCGGATCGACTGCGACGATTGCCGAAAGACACAACGCCCCTGGCAAGACGGTCGGGCCGCCTTGTTATATGAGGGGCGCGCAAAGTCTCTGATCCTGGCACTCAAGCACGGGGACAGGCCCGAACTGGCCCGACCTGCCGCACGCTGGATGGCACAGGCAGGGCGTGACCTTATCCGGCCTGACATGCTGATCGCTCCGGTTCCGCTGCATTGGTCCCGCATGATGAAAAGGCGTTACAACCAATCCGCGCTTCTGGCCCAACATCTGGCTGCTGAAACCGGGTCAAAGGTCTGCCCGGACCTGCTGGTGCGCCACAAACGTACCCCTGTGCTGGACGGTAAAACCGCTGCGCAACGGGCTGAGGTTCTGGCTGATGTCATCGCGCCGCATCACAAGCGACGGCAACAGATCTCGGGGCGCGATGTCCTGTTGGTCGATGATGTGATGACATCCGGAGCGACGCTTGCGGCGTGTACGCGGGCGTGCCGCGCTGCCGGGGCAAATCATATTTCCGTGTTGGTGCTGGCACGCGTTGCCAAGGATGCCTATTTCGCCCAAGATTGAGCGAAACCCGAAGGGACGGAAACATGAAACCGGTTGAAATCTATACATCGCCGCTTTGCGGCTTTTGCCATGCCGCAAAGCGTCTGCTTAAGCAAAAAGGCGTTGAATTCAAAGAAATCGACGTGTTGATGCACCCCAAGCGCAAGCCCGAAATGATTCAGCGCGCTGGCGGTAAGCGCACCGTGCCCCAGATTTTCATCGGTCCTGACCACGTGGGCGGCTGTGATGACCTTTATGAGCTGGACCGCCAGGGCAAGCTGGATCGTCTTTTGGCGGCCTGATGAAAACCGCCCTGCTGCAAATCACCTCTACGGACGACCCGGCCGCGAATCTGGATATGGTTCGCAACATGGTGGCCGAGGCCGTCGCGCAGGGCGCGCAGTTCATCCTTACGCCCGAGGTCACGAATTGCGTGTCCAACAGCACCACGCGGCAGCGCGAGGTGTTGCAGCATGAAGAAGACGATATCACTCTGGCCGGTCTACGGGCGCAGGCGGTCGAGTTGGGCGTTTGGTTGCTGATCGGGTCGCTGGGGATCAAGACCCACGACCCGGACGGTCGCTTTGCCAACAGGAGTTTCATGATCAACCCGCTGGGTCAGATCGTGGCGCGGTATGACAAGATCCACATGTTCGACGTGCAGGTCACCGAAACCGAGACGTTTCAGGAGTCAAAAAACTACCGCCCCGGCGAACACGCGGTTGTAGCCAAGACTGATTTCGGCAAGGTCGGCCTGACCATCTGCTACGACATTCGTTTTCCTCATTTGCATGCCGCGTTGGCGCAGGCTGGAGCGCGTATCCTGACGGTTCCGGCGGCGTTTTCTCCTGTCACTGGAGCGGCCCATTGGGAATCGCTGTTGCGGGCGCGGGCAATTGAAACTGGCTGTTGGGTGCTTGCCCCGGCGCAAACAGGTGCACACCCCACCACGCGGGGAAAGACCCGCCATACCCACGGCCACAGCATGGTCGTGGCCCCGTGGGGAGAGGTCGTCATCGACGCAGGCACCAATCCGGGCATTCACTTTTTCGATTTGGATGATAGTTCTGTGACAGAGGCGCGCCGGCGTGTACCTTCGCTGACGCATCGCCGCCCTTTCGACGGACCCTGATCCAGAACGGACCATGACAGACGACACCAATGCCCTAGCGGTCACGCTGTTCAGCGAGATCCTGACCGCCGATCAGCTATTGCGAAACCGGCTCAGCCGGGTGCTGCCCAAGGGCATGGAAATCTCGCATTTCTCGGTGCTGAATCATCTGGTGTTTGTCGGGGATGAGCGCAGTCCGGCGCAACTGGCCAACACGTTCCACGTGACCCGAGGGGCGATGACCAACACCTTGGCCAAGCTGGAATGGGCCGGATACATTCACATCCGCCCTGACTGGGACGACGCCCGCCGCAAGATGGTCGCGATCAGCCCCGCCGGCCGCCGCGCGCGCGATCAGGCGATTTCGTCGATTGCCCCGTTGATCAACCGCGTGGTCGGAGAACTGGGGTTGGAACGGGTGCGCAGCACGCTGCCGGTGTTGAGGGATTTGCGGTTGCAGTTGGAGGGGGAGTAGAGTCACCCCACCTTCACACTCGCCGTCACATAATTCACGCTTAAATCCCGGTCCGAGATTGACCAGTTCCACAGAATCGGGTTGAACACGAACCCTTTGCGGTCCACCGGCTCCAGCCCGGCTTGGCGTAGCAGGTCGAACAGCTCATCGGGGGTGATGAACTTGTTCCACTCATGCGTGCCGCGCGGCAGCCAGCGCATGACGACCTCGGCCCCGAAAATGGCCATCGCATAGGATTTCGGGTTGCGGTTGATGGTGGAACAGATCAGCAGGCCACCCGGCCTCAGCAAGTGCTGCGAGGCGGTCAGGAACCCCAGAGGGTCGGCCACGTGCTCGACCACCTCCATGTTCAGCACCACGTCGAATTGTTCGCCTTCGGCGACCATATCCTCGGCCGTGGTGTGGCGATAGTCGATCTCTAGACCCGATTGCTCGGCGTGGATGCGGGCGACCGGCAGGTTGCGCTCGGCGGCATCTGCGCCCACGACCGTCGCGCCAAGGCGGGCCATCGGTTCGCTCAGCAAACCTCCGCCGCAGCCGATATCCAGCAGGCGCAGGCCTTCGAACGGTTTCGCAGCCTTCAGATCACGGTCAAATTCCCCGGCGATCTGCTGTGTGATATAGTCCAGACGCCAGGGGTTCAGCATATGCAATGGCTTGAATTTTCCGTTCGGATCCCACCATTCCGCCGCCATCGCTTCGAATTTTGCGATCTCGGATGGGTCTACCGTGTTCGGATGCGCTTGCATTCCTGTCTCCGTATGCTCTTTTACGTCTTGAGGACTATATAGGGCCATAATGGACAAGTACCCGGACCAAAAGCGCGCAGTGCAATATTTGTACCCGCCGATCGACCCGTTCGATCAGCGGTTGGTCAGCGTGGGCGATGGGCACCAGATTTATATGGAACAATGCGGTAATCCCGACGGCTTACCCGTGGTGGTTCTGCATGGCGGCCCGGGTGGTGGCTGCAGCCCTGCGATGCGGCGCTATTTTGATCCCCGCGTGTTCCGGGTGATTCTGTTTGATCAGCGCGGATGCGGGAAATCGCGGCCCCATGCCTCGGTCGAGAACAATACGACCTGGCATCTGGTTGAAGATATTGAACGCCTGCGGTCGCTGCTGGATATCGAGGAATGGACGGTGTTTGGTGGCAGCTGGGGCGCGACCTTGGCGCTGATCTATGCGCAGGCCCATCCGGATCGGGTGAGCCGTTTGGTGTTGCGTGGTGTGTTTCTGGCGACCCAATCCGAGCTGGATTGGTTCTATGGCGGCGGTGCAGGCAAGTTCTGGCCCGAACCTTGGGCCAAGTTCACCTCGCTGCTGGCCGAAGATGAGCTGTCGGATACGATCAAAGCCTATAACAAGCGCCTGTTCTCGGGCGATCGGGCAACCGAAATCCTGTATGCCAAGGCATGGTCGGCTTGGGAGAACGCTTTGGCCTCGATCCATTCCAACGGTGTGGTAGGCGAAAGCCCCGGCGAATATGCGCGGGCTTTTGCGCGGCTTGAAAATCACTATTTCACCAACAACGCTTTTTTGGAAAAGGACGGGCAGATTCTGGATCAGATGGGCCGGATCGCGCATATCCCCGGCCATATCGTTCAAGGCCGGTATGATATGATCTGCCCGCCACAAGCGGCGTGGAACCTGTCGGAACGTTGGCCCAACGCCGAGTTGAAGATGGTACGACAGGCCGGACATGCCTTGTCCGAGCCCGGTATCAGCGCCGAGCTTGTGCGCATCATGGACCGTGTGGCGGAGGGCTGGGCATGACCCGGATGGACCGTCGTGCTTTGTTCGCTTCGGGTGCTGCGGCTGCATTGCTCGCGGCTACGGGTGCGTCTTTGGCGGATACACCCAAGGCTGGCGGGACTTTGCGTTTGGCGGTACCACGCGATGACAGCCTGGAACAGGTCGCCCGTGGTGCTGTGTTCGATACTCTGACCGAGATCGCGCCCGACGGGACGCTACGGCCCGAGCTGGCGACCGCTTGGAAAACCGATGCGGATGCCTGCGTCTGGACGTTCAGTCTACGCGAGGGGGTTCAATTCCACGATGGGGCTGACCTGAATATAGCGGATGTTCTGCCGGTGTTGGCCGAGTTTGGACGGGCAGAGGCTTTGTCTGCATCTGCAATGCGCGTTGAGCTTGCTACGCCCAATACGGGGTTGCCGTTCCTATTGGCAGACACAAGGTTTGTAATCGCGCGGAACGGTTCGGGTGTGACGCCCTTGAAACTGGCCAACGGCACGGGCTGCTACCGGGTTGAAAGAGCCGAGGATGATCGGAATTTTCTGGGGCGGAAAGTAACAGATCACTACAAGGGCAATACCGCCGGGTGGGCCGATAAGATCGAGGTGATTGTGATCCCTGACGCGCAGGTCCGGGCCGAGGCGTTGCGCGATGGATATGTTGATATAGCAGCCCTGCCAGCGGGCGATCAGCTGCGCGACAAACGCGGCCTGCGATTTTTCCCGAATGACAAGGATTTGTCGTTGGCTATTGCGTCGCATGTCGGGATGCCCAGGCAGATCTGCAAAGCTTCGCTGGATGATGGGCGCATCGCCGAACGGTGGTGGCTGGTGTAAATTCGATCACGATTTTCGCCGGGGGTTGCAGACTCGGAAACTCCTGCGTATATGCAGTTGCAACAGCGGCGCGTTGGACTTCCGGTTCAAGGCTCCACCGGAAAATTCGACGGGCCGCGCGCCCGTTTTTTTGTGCCCGTTCGAAGGGTAGAGAACCTGATGACAAACGACCTGATAGCCAAAGCAGCCATCGATAGGCGACTGGCCGAGATCATCACCCCGGTGATCGAGGATCTGGGGTATGAGCTGGTACGCATCCGCCTGATGAGCGGCAAGACCACTACGATGCAGATCATGGCGGACAAGCCCAATGGCGGTATCGAGGTAGATGATTGCGCCGAGATTTCCAATGCGGTCAGCGCCACACTGGATGTCGAGGACCCGATTTTGGACGCCTATACGCTGGAAGTGTCCAGCCCGGGCATCGACCGCCCTCTGACCCGTCTCAAGGATTTCGAGACGTTCGAGGGGTACGAGGCCAAGATCGAGACCACCGAACTGATCGACGGCCGCCGCCGGTTCAAGGGCGAATTGGCCGGGATCGAAGGGGATGAGGTTCTGATCAACATCCCCGAGGGCGATGAAACCATCACCATCGGTCTGCAATTCGACTGGCTGAGCGATGCCAAGCTGGTCCTGACCGATGATCTGATCAAGGAAATGCTGCGCCAGCGCAAGGACGCCGGTGCCCTGAACGAAAACGCTTTCGACGAGATTGAGACCGAAGGGTCCGAAGAGGAGACGAACTGATGGCAATCACCTCAGCCAACCAGCTGGAGCTGCTGCAGACCGCCGAGGCCGTGGCCCGCGAAAAGATGATCGACCCCGGTCTGGTTGTCGAAGCGATGGAGGAATCGCTCGCCCGTGCCGCCAAGAGCCGTTACGGCGCGGAAATGGACATTCGTGTCTCCATCGACCGCAAGACCGGCAAGGCCACTTTTACCCGCGTGCGCACCGTGGTCGAGGATGAAGAGCTTGAGAACTATCAGGCCGAGTTCACCGTCGAACAGGCCAAGCAATACATGGAAAACCCTGAGGTCGGTGACGTCTTTGTCGAAGAAGTGCCGCCGGTTGAGATGGGTCGGATTGCTGCTCAGTCCGCCAAGCAGGTGATCTTGCAGAAGGTCCGCGAAGCTGAGCGTGACCGTCAGTATGAAGAATTCAAGGATCGCGCAGGCACCATCATCAACGGTGCAGTCAAACGCGAAGAATTCGGCAATGTCATCGTCGATCTGGGCGGTGCCGAGGCTGTTCTGCGCCGGAATGACAAGATCGGACGCGAAAGCTATCGCCCGAATGACCGTGTGCGCGCGTATATCAAGGAAGTGCGTCGCGAGGTTCGTGGCCACCAGATCTTCCTGTCGCGCACCGCGCCGGAATTCATGGCCGAGCTGTTCAAGATGGAAGTGCCGGAAATCTATGACGGCATCATCGAGGTCAAGGCCGTGGCCCGTGACCCCGGCTCGCGCGCCAAGATCGCCGTGATCTCGTATGATGGCTCGATCGATCCCGTCGGTGCCTGCGTTGGTATGCGCGGCAGCCGCGTTCAGGCCGTTGTGAACGAGCTGCAGGGTGAAAAGATCGACATCATCCCGTGGAACGAAGATCAGCCGACTTTCCTGGTGAACGCTCTGCAACCTGCCGAGGTTTCCAAGGTGGTTCTGGACGAAGAAGCCGGCAAGATCGAGGTTGTGGTGCCCGAGGAACAGCTGTCTCTCGCAATTGGTCGCCGTGGTCAGAACGTGCGTCTGGCCAGCCAGCTGACCAATCTGGACATCGACATCATGACCGAGGCCGAAGAATCGGCGCGCCGTCAGAAGGAATTCGAAGCCCGTACTCAGCTGTTCATGGAAACGCTGGATCTGGATGAGTTCTTTGCCCAGCTGCTGGTTTCGGAAGGGTTCACCAACCTTGAAGAGGTGGCCTATGTCGAGATCGAAGAATTGCTTGTCATCGATGGTGTGGACGAAGGCACCGCCCAGGAATTGCAGACCCGTGCGCGGGAATTCCTGGAGGCTCAGGCTAAGGCAGCGCTGGATGCGGCGCGCGCGCTGGGCGTCGAGGATAGCCTTATTGAATTCGAGGGCCTGACACCCCAGATGGTAGAGGCGCTGGCCAAGGATGATGTGAAGACGCTGGAAGACTTCGCAACCTGCGCTGACTGGGAACTGGCCGGTGGCTGGACCACAGTCGATGGCGAACGCATCAAGGATGACGGTGTTCTGGAGCCCTTCGGCGTCACGCTGGAAGAGGCGCAGGATCTGGTGATGACGGCGCGCATTATGCTGGGCTGGGTTGACCCGGCTGAGCTGGAGCAAGCCGAAGAAGACGGCGACGTTGTAGAAGAGGAGGCCGAGGCCTGATCTCAGGGCCTCGGGTGGCGCACATGGGTCGCGGTGGCGTCCATAAAGACCGGTCCGATGGGCCAGAGCGGAAGTGCATCGCCACGGGCGAGGTACAGCCCAAGTACGGGCTGATCCGCTTTGTCGCCGGACCGGATGGGCAGGTCTATCCGGATGTCGCGGCAAAATTGCCGGGGCGCGGGGTTTATGTCGCGGCGGATCGTGCGGCTTTGGATAAGGCCGTTGGAAAGAAACTGTTCTCGCGCGGGTTCAAGGCGCAGGTAACTGCGCCCAAAGACCTGATCGACGACGTGGAAAAGCAGGTTGCTCGTCGGGTGATCGAGCTGATGAGCCTGGCGCGCAAGTCTGGTGATGCGGTTGCGGGTTATGAAAAGGTCAAGACCTGGCTGGACCGGGAAGAGGCACAGGTGCTGATTCAGGCCGCAGATGGATCGGGGCGCGGCAAGTCGAAACTCAGTACGCCACACTTTGGAAAATACATCGGTTGGCTGACGGCAGATGAATTAGGACAGGCATTTGGGCGCCAAACGGTGATTCATGCGGCCTTGGCCTCTGGCGGTCTTGCCAAACGTGTTGTAGAGGAAGCGCAGCGCCTGCGTGGCTTGCGCGAAACGGATGACGGCGGCAGGGGCCGCGCGGAAGGGTAAGAAGCTTTATGAGCGATAATGACGGCAAAAAGACATTGGGTCTTCGTGGCGGGGCGCGCCCCGGAAATGTGAAACAGAGTTTCAGCCACGGACGTACCAAGAATGTCGTGGTGGAAACCAAGCGCAAACGCGTGGTGGTCCCCAAGCCGGGTGCCAGCAAGCCGAGCGGTGGAGCAACGCCCTCGGGTGATCCGTCGCGTCGTCCTGCTGGAATTTCCGATGCGGAAATGGCGCGCCGTATGAAGGCATTGCAGGCTGCCAAGGCCCGCGAAACCGAAGAAGCGGCACAGCGCGAAGCGCAGGAAAAAGCACGTGAAGAGGAACGTGCCCGTCGCCGTGCCGAGCAAGAGGCCAAGGAACGCGAGCAGCGCGAAGCTGAAGAACGCGCTCGCGCCAAGGCCGAAGAGGAAGAACGTCAGCGCAAAGAGGCTGAAGAAGCCGCCAAGCGCGCAGCTGCGGCTCCGGCTCCTGAAGCGCCAAAAGCCGCACGTAGCTCGGCCAGCAAACCTGCGCCAGCGGCGACGCCACGCAAGCAGGATCGCGAGCGTGAGCAGCGCGGCAACCGCGGCAAGGGGCGTGATGACAACCGCCGTTCGGGCAAGCTGACTCTTGGTCAAGCGACCGGTGGCGAAGGCAACCGCCAGCGTTCGATGGCAGCCATGAAGCGCAAGCAAGAGCGCGCGCGTCAGAAAGCAATGGGCGGTACAGTCGAGCGGGAAAAGGTCATTCGTGACGTTCAGCTACCTGAGGCCATCATGGTTTCGGAATTGGCCAACCGCATGGCTGAGCGCGTGGCCGATGTGGTTAAGTCACTGATGCAGATGGGCATGATGGTCACGCAGAACCAGACCATCGACGCTGATACTGCAGAACTGATCATCGAAGAGTTTGGCCACAAGGTGACTCGCGTCTCTGATTCGGATGTCGAAGACGTCATCAAAGAGGCCGAAGACAGCGAAGACGATCTGCAGCCACGTCCGCCAGTCATCACCATCATGGGTCACGTCGACCACGGTAAAACCTCTCTACTGGATGCAATCCGCGACGCGCGCGTTGTGGCGGGCGAAGCCGGTGGCATCACCCAGCATATCGGCGCCTATCAGGTGAAAACCGATGGTGGCACCACACTGTCATTCCTGGATACGCCGGGCCACGCGGCCTTTACCTCGATGAGGTCCCGCGGCGCTCAGGTCACGGATATCGTGGTTTTGGTTGTTGCTGCGGATGACGCGGTGATGCCGCAGACGATCGAGGCGATCAACCACGCAAAAGCGGCGGGTGTCCCGATGATCGTTGCGATCAACAAGGTCGACAAGCCAGATGCGAATCCGGACAAGGTGCGCACCGATCTGCTACAGCACGAAGTGATCGTCGAAAAGATGTCGGGTGAGGTTCAGGATGTCGAAGTCTCGGCCATCACCGGTCAGGGTCTGGACGAACTGCTGGAAGCCATCGCGCTGCAATCCGAGATTTTGGAGCTTAAAGCCAATCCCGACCGCGCAGCCCAGGGTGCCGTGATCGAAGCGCAGTTGGATGTGGGCCGTGGACCCGTCGCTACCGTTCTGGTTCAGAACGGCACTCTGCGTCAGGGTGATATCTTCGTCGTGGGTGAGCAATACGGTAAAGTCCGTGCCCTGATCAACGACAAGGGCGAACGCGTCAAAGAGGCTGGCCCCTCGGTTCCGGTCGAGGTTCTGGGTCTGAACGGCACGCCCGAAGCGGGTGACGTTCTGAACGTTACCGAAACCGAAGCGCAGGCGCGCGAAATCGCTGCCTACCGTGAACAGGCCGCAAAGGACAAGCGCGCCGCTGCCGGTGCTGCAACCACCCTTGAGCAGCTGATGCAGAAGGCCAAGGAAGACGAAAACGTCACAGAGTTGCCAATTCTGATGAAAGCGGACGTGCAGGGTTCTGCCGAAGCCATCGTTCAGGCGATGGAGAAAATCGGCAACGACGAAGTCCGCGTGCGCGTGCTGCATTCGGGCGTTGGTGCGATCACCGAAACGGATGTCGGCCTGGCCGAAGCGTCCGGTGCGCCGATCCTGGGCTTTAACGTGCGTGCAAACGCCTCGGCGCGGAACACTGCGAACCAGAAGGGCGTGGAAATCCGCTATTACTCGGTGATCTATGACCTCGTGGATGACGTGAAAGCGGCTGCATCCGGCCTGCTGAGCGCCGAAATCCGCGAGAAGTTCATCGGCTATGCGGAAATCCGCGAAGTCTTCAAGGTCACCGGTGTTGGCAAGGTTGCCGGCTGTCTGGTCACCGAAGGCGTCGCCCGCCGGTCCGCAGGCGTCCGCCTGCTGCGCGACAATGTGGTGATCCACGAAGGCACGCTGAAGACGCTGAAACGCTTCAAGGACGAAGTGGCCGAGGTTCAGTCGGGTCAGGAATGCGGCATGGCGTTCGAAAACTACGACGACATACGCGCAGGCGACGTGATCGAAATCTTCGAGCGCGAAGAGGTTACGCGGACACTGGATTGATTTGGTTCAGGATAGAGATTGAAAGCAGCGGTCCAATCGGGCCGCTGTTTTTTTGCGCAGCGAACTTTCGGTGCACTGTATTAGATATTCTGTTTCCGGTTGGTATCACTCACCATACAACCTTGGTCCTGCCGCCAAGTCGATTTGATCCAATGGCGGATGTGCGGGACAAACCGGACTTGTGCAGTCGCGGCTGTTGCTGACGCAGCATCCGTTGGCAATCGCGGCGTAACTTTCGCAACGATTTAGCACCTGTCACCGAAGCAGTCGTTCGATGCCATGGGTTTGGCCCAAATCGAAACTGATTTTTCTCCGCAGCCTGGTCTGACAACTCAGACGCGGACTTTGCCGCCCCGGACGTTTGAGTATGTTGCTGGCGCAACATCTGTCCAAGGTTCTGCAAGTCGTACACTTCGTTGCAGCAGATGTTGCCGGATCTGTCGTTCACAGGCAAAGCTTTGGCCAGACCCGAAACCGAACTATCGCCGCAACCAAGTCATACACGAAAGGCCTGGGATACCGCCCCCTTTTTCAGTTGCAGCTACTCCTGACCCGGCATCCGCTGGCAGTCACGGCACATTACGTTTTTGCAACGCAGCAAACGTCACCAATCCAGTTGACGTCGCCCCCATGATCCGGCCCGTTCCGGTAAGGCTCCGTTCTCTTTGGCTTTGCCTTCGGTGGTGACACGCGCTTGGGCAACGGCATTCAGTGTGGCTGCACTGGTCAAGGTGGGCGCAAGCAATATCAATGCGCCGACAATCAGCCTTGCCGTCACCTTCTAACCTCAGATGCCTTTTTCCAATCAGGCAACCGGGGCTAGGGGTGCTCCGCTTGCGGTTTCGAAGGTTACTCATCGCCCTGCGTCAAATCTTGGGTGTTGCTTGAGGATTCCTTGGGGGAATTCCTTCAGGTCGCGAACCGCTGCCTATCTGCTCTCGGAAAGTTGCGAATGAATTACGGACTTTGCAGTAGATCCTGCCGCTGTCAGAACCAGATTTGCACCGTTTTTCCGTTAGTTGCCTGCGGCCCGGCCTTTCACCGCGCGGGCCGTGGTCAAAGCCCATGTATTCCTCATGCAATCCTCAAGCGCGCGCACGCTAAGGCCAATAGATACATCCCCATAGTCCGGACAACACCCGGCGCAATCACATGAATCCCGCGAAGCGCGGAAGAGAACGGAGACGGATAGATGGCAAACAGAATTTATGGCGGCGTTGGTCGCGACTGGCTGAACGGGACGTGGCTTGAAGACTGGATCTACGGCGGCGCCAACCACGATCGGCTATATGGCTATGGCGGCAATGACCGGCTTTATGGGGACAGCGGCAGCGATTACCTGAACGGCGGCATGGGTGACGATCTGCTGATCGGCGGGTCGGGCAATGACACTCTTGTCGGTGGTGAAGGTGCCGACAAGCTCTACGGTGGCACCGGTACCGATAAGGTCGATTACAGCGCCTCGGACACTGGTGTCCGCGTCAATCTGGAGACCGGGATGGGAACCGGAGGCGATGCGCAGGGCGATCGCTATATCTCGATCGAGAATGTCACGGGCTCGCGCTACAGCGACGTTATCGAAGGTAACAGTGCGGCCAATGCGATCTACGCGGGCGGCGGCAATGACTGGCTGGTTGGCAGCGGCGGTGCCGACATCATGCATGGCGGCAGTGGCAGGGATACGGTGGATTACACCAAATCCGGCGCAGGAGTTCGTATCGATCTGGATTATGGCATTGGGTATGGCGGCGATGCCGAGGGCGACCGGCTCTACAGCATCGAAGTCGTCCGTGGGAGCGCCTTTGACGACCGGTTTGACGGATCCGACAGCTCCGAAACGATGTATGGCAATGCTGGCGACGACATGTTGTTTGGCCATTCCGGCAACGATCGGCTTTTTGGCGGAGACGGAGACGATCATACTTTGGGCGGTGAAGGAAACGACTACCTCCATGGCGGACGCGGGAACGACCTGATGAGCGGGGACGACGGTCGGGATTCGATGTTCGGAGGCGACGGAAACGACCGGGTTTTCGGCCACGACGGCAATGACAAGGTGATTGGCGGGCGGGGTCACGACAAGGTCCACGGTGGCGACGGCGACGACACAGTCATGGGCGGCGGTGGCAATGACCATCTGTCCGGGGGCGCCGGTGCGGATGCGATTGACGGCGGCTCTGGCTGGGACGTCTTGTACTTTGACCGAAATGACAATTTCCTGTCGGGCATCGATTTCGACGACGGTGCAACAGGCGGTGTGCATGTCGACCTGATGCAGGGAGTCGGATTTGGCGGTCACGCCGAAGGCGATACCTATTCGGGCATCGAAGCCGTTTATGGGACCCTTGACTTCAGCGATGTTCTGATCGGTGACAATGCCGACAATTACCTCATGGGATGGAGCGGCGATGACGCCCTCAGCGGCAACGGCGGCGACGATCACATCGAGGGGGGTATTGGCAATGACACCCTGTTTGGCGGCGCGGGGGCCGACACGCTTGATGGTGGTGTGAGCAGCAACACCTTTGTCTACACCGAAGCCTCGGAGTCGACTGCCGATCAGATGGACGTCATCGTCAAATGGCAAGACAGCTGGAGCGCATCCTTCGGCGACCAGTACGACCGATTCGACTTCCGCCAGATCGATGCAAACGAAAATCTGGCCGGAAATCAGGCGCTGGAATGGGTGGGCGAAAGTTTCTTCACGGGCGTGGGCCAGATACGGGCGGTCCGCGGAGCCTCTGAAACCTTTGTGGAGGTCAATCTCGACGACAACCTGTCCGACGCCGAAATGGTCATCAGGATCAACCAGGCCGTCGACCTCGCGGCAGACGATTTTCTGCTTTAGGTCGCGCGACTGTACCGGCGCGTCCATCCCGCCGCATTCCGAAACGCTCACCACGGCCCCGCGGACAACCTGCGGGGCTGTTCGTTTAGGGAGCCCGCACATTGACTGCCCGCCCGGCGCTGCCTTGGGCGGTGGTTTCACCAAGGGCAACCCGGTTACGAGTTTTGCGGCGAGTGCCCAAGCTGGGCGTCCAGCTCATCCACGACGTCGATAAGATCCCAGGTCTTGCCCAGGGCGACGCAGGCGTCGAATTCCTCCGCGCTCAGAGCCGTTGCCGCACGCTCGATCGCTCCGTCATAGCCGGGCGCGAGCGAACCCTTTTCGCCCAAGCCTCTGATGCTGGGTATTAGGCCGGACAGGCGGGCCGCCGATGCGGGTTTGTCAACGTCGACCAGGCAGATCGCGATCGCGCGCAGGATGGTCGGCAACTGGATCACGTCGCCGGTGCTGATCGCGGATTTCAGCCCCTTGGTATACATTTCCAGCTGCACCATGGCCTCATCCGGCGGGCGTGACCGACTGGCCTCGATCCCGGCGGCGGTCAGCTTGAACCAGGGCGCGTAGCAACGGTTGGCAGCAACTTCGAGCATATTGCGATAGCGCTCCACATCGGCGGGACTGCCCCGACCAAAAGCCGCAACAGTGCGACCGATCAGCTCGCAACAATGGCCCGACGGCCAGTCGTAACGTTTGAGCATGCGCTGAATGTCATCGAATAATCCGGGGATTTCCGGCGCATTGCCTTTGTGCATGGCATATCCGCAGGCCAGGAACGCGCAGGTCTGGATTTTCCAGGCGATGTCGTCGCCCTGCTGCGCGATCCCCCAGGCTCTCTTCCCGCAGCGGAAGACCTTGTCAAAATCCTCACGCGCGAAACCCTGGTAGAATTGAAAATACGCGGTCTCGACGGTCTCTCCGCCCGCCGCAATGCTGGCTTCCATCAAGGCCTCTGACCGGTCCAGATCGCCGCCGCTCCAGGCGCCCATGGATCGCACGAGATTCGCGCGGGCCTGAAGCTCATACGTGAGATCACAGGCCGCGACCCCCGCCTCAAGCCATTCGAACCCCTCGACCCGAAGCTGCCAGAGGAGGTGGATGTGCAATTCGAGAAGCGGTGCGACCGCCACGTCCGCGCGCTTTGCTCGCCGCCCCCACGCCAGGGCCCGTCCCACATCAGGCCATTCGGCGGTTAGCGCTGCGCAGGCGGCCACCTCATCGGGTCCACGCAATTTCGCCGCTAGATCGAACACCTTCGCGGCAAACCACTCGCCGTGGCGCCTCTCAAGCCGCGCGCGGCGCGCCTCGTCCAACTGCCGCTCGCTGAATTGGCGGATGGGTTCAAGCAACCGAAAGCGCGACATGGGCGTATCCCGGACGAAGCTGACCATGGACTGACTGACAAGACTGTGTAGCACGTCCCGCGCTCTGGGCGTCTGGCACACGGCCTCGGCCGCCTGGGCTGTGAAGGCGCCCGCAAATACGCTCAGACTTGTGAGCGCGTGCTGCTCATCGTCCGACAGTAGGTTGAAAGACCAGGCAATTGTGTCATCCATTTTGTTGGGTCGTCCGTCCGTCCGCGCGCGGCGGTTGGACAGCACCGAAAGCTGATCGTCCAGGTCTTTGAGCAGCTCATTCGGCGTGCTCGAGGACAACCGCGGTGCGGCAAGCTCAATAGCCAGCGGCAAGCCTTCGAGCCGTTCGGTGATTTGACGCACCGTCTCGGACAAATCGATGGACTGTTCAATTTCGGTGGTCTGTTTTGCGCAGTGAAGAAACATCTCGACCGCGAAGTCATCGCTCGCTTCATACTTCAGCCCGCCGATGCGAAGAACCTTCTCGGTTGGCAGGCCAAGCGCTTCGCGGCTGGTGGTGAGGATCGTCAGATTGGGAGCAAGGTCGGTCAGCTCGTGAGCCAGATCGGCGGCGGCTTCGATCACATGCTCGCAATTGTCCAGAACCAGCAGGACTGGCTCCTCACCAAGCCGTTCTGCAATCTTGGCAGGATTGACCGGCCCGGACCCGGCGCTGGAATCCAGCACGCCCAGCACAGTCGAGGCGACCCGTTCACTCTGAGCGGGCGCCAACTCGCAGAACCAGACTCCGCCGGGAAAGTCGCCCATGACCTCGGCGGCGACCTCCATCGCCAAAGCCGATTTTCCCGCACCACCGGGTCCCACGATGGAGAGGATATCACCGCCGCGCAGATGTTCGATGATCCGTTCCGCTTCGGTGTGCCGTCCGAACAGAGGGCGCCTCCGCTTTCGAAGGTTGTTCGGACTCCGCACTTCCGATGGCGCCGGCACAAGGGCTGCGCGGACCGCGTCAGACGTTCTGGCATCGCCAACGAACCGAAAGCCATGCCCATGGACGGTGCGCACGAACCGCTGTCTGCGGCCATCATCATCAATGGCCTGCCGCGCAGCCTTGATGGCCGTTGAGATTGCACTGTCCGAAATGAACCGTCCGTCCCAAACGCACTCCACCAATTCATCCTTCGAAACAACACGATCACGATTTTCAATGAGCAGAACGAGCACATCGAATACCTTCGGTTCAACTGCGCGCAGTCCGCCCCCCGATCGTACCTCCCTCATGGAGAGGTCCACTTCAAAGTCGTCGAACTGATAAATCATCGAAAAATGGCCGTTTTTCCGCGATTGTAGAAGCCGAAACCCCTGTTCGCAATGCCAAACCGGTTTGCCTGGACATGCAACTTCCGCCTTCCCCAAGAATTACTCACACAACCCCCAAGCACCCCGTTTCTGGTCAGCGCATGATGACGAGGTTGGCGACAGAAAGTAGCAAGGAGATATGGGATGCTTTTTCGACACGAGTTCGCGACGGATATCGAGGCGATCACAGCCAAGCAACACTTGGCCTGGACCTCCGGGAACTATGGCGTTGTCGGTGTGAACCTTCAGAATGTCGGCGAAGATCTGGCCCAAGCGCTCGATCTTTTTCCGGGCGCATGCGTTCTGGACGTCGCCGCCGGTAATGGCAATGCGACACTGGCCTTCGGGCGCCGCTGGTACCGCGTCACCTCAACCGACCAGATGCGGCATCTGCTCGAGAAATGCGCTGAGCGCACAAGGGCTGAGGGATTGGAAATCGATTTCCAGCTGGCCGATGCCGAGAACCTTCCGTTCTCAGACGGGCAATTTGATGCCGTCGTATCTACGTTCGGCGTGATGTTTGCACCGAACCAAACCAAGGTGGCTACCGAGTTGATGCGCGTGACGCGCCGCGGTGGCAAGATCGGATTGGCCAACTGGATGCCCGAGGGCTTCATCGGGCGTCTGTTCCGGGTCGTGGGTTGTTTTGATACGCCGCCGGCGGGCGTCAAGTCGCCCGCGCTATGGGGCGATGAGGTTTGGCTGAACACCCGTTTCAGCGATGCCAAGTCCGTCCAGGTGGCGCGGCGCAGCTTCTACTTTCGCTACCGATCGCCGAACCACTTCATTGAGGTGTTCCGCAACCTTTATGGCCCGGTGCACAAAGCCTTTCTGGCTTTGCCTGATGACGAATGGGCCCGTCTGACCCGTGCGATCGAACAGTTGATCGCTGAGTTCAACACGGCACGCGATGGTTCGGTATGCATCGAAGCCGACTACCTGGAAGTCCAGATTGCCAGGTAGTTGCCGCAGCGGGCGCATTCATGTCGTCTCGCGCTCGTGCTGTGACACCGCACCGAACCGCGCAGCCATATTGTGAACAGAAGGCAAATGAGATGTACCAAAACGCCACGATGCTGGACAATCCGGTTTGGTGGTCCCTCGTAACCCATCACCGGGACGTCGCTCGATCTCACGGCACCGCGTGCATGATGGACGCGGACTACGGGCCTTTCGCCGCACTCGCCGGCGCCTCGCCAAAAGAGATCGACGATTTCCTCACACTTGTTGCAGGGTCCGAGATACCTTTGGTAACGGCAGAACGCACATGCCTCTTTGGCGCACCTTTCTTGCCGACGGATATGGGCGTGCAAATGGTCGCCGAACGCGTCGTCCTCCCCACGGCAGACCCTGACATTGTGGATCTCGGAGAAGATGATGCACACCAGATGCTGGAACTTGCGCGACACACCCGTCCCGGACCGTTCGAATGGCGCACCCACCAGTTGGGTGACTTCATCGGCGTGAAGCATCACGGTCGCCTGATTGCCATGGCAGGTCAACGCTTCAAGTTGCCGGGATATACTGAGATCAGCGCGGTTTGTGTGGCGCCCGAATACCAGTCCCGCGGGCTTGGCACCGCCTTGGTGCTGCACATGGCAGCGCGAATCAGAGCCGAGGGTGACGAGCCGTTTCTGCACACCTACGCGTCTAATCACGGGGCCATTGCGCTTTACCAGCGTCTCGGCTTTCGCCTCCTCACATCCATGCAGCTTACATGTTGGGACGCTGAAAAGATCGCGGCGACGCGCGCGCAGATCTCATGTGCCACCGCCGACTTGAAAGAGGGTCGCGCGTTCTAGCTCGGACGCGTTTCCCCGCACAATCCTCAGGAAATCTTCAGATCAACCTCAAGCGACACAGACGGCCAGCCCGTACGACACATCTGTCGGCGGCGGAACCTTTGCCAAGGCCGATGTCACGCAACCAATAGCACCTCGGAGATTTCTATGAAACGGCCTGGTCTCATCCTTTACGGCATCGGCGCCTATATCGGGTTCAATGTCGCCTTCCTTTACATGCTTGGCTTCCTGCTCGAACTGCCGCTCCCTCAAACCATCAACAACGGGCCCACGGGACCGGTCTGGCAGGCAATTGCCGTCAATACCGGCCTCGTCTTTCTGTTCGGATTTTTCCACAGTCTCATGGCCCGCGCCCGCTTCAAGGCATGGTGGACACAAATCATCCCGGCAGACGCTGAACGTAGTACATATGTCGTGCAATCGGCGCTTTTTCTGGGCCTGGCCGTGTGGCAATGGCAGCCCATCCCGACGACACTTTGGGTGGTCGATGGCGTATTCGTCTGGGTCTGCTACGGCATTTTTGCGCTCGGCGTCTTCTTGGTGCTTCTGTCGACGTTTCTGATCGACCATTTCGAGCTTTTTGGTCTGCGTCAGATTTGGTCGGCCAATACACACCGGCCCATGCCCAAGCCGCGATTCCGGGTGCCGTTCCTCTATCGTTTCGTACGCCATCCGATGCAGCTCGGCGTCATCCTGCTGCTCTTTGCGACACCGCATATGACACTGGGCCACCTGCTCTTCGCCGGGTTGATGACGCTGTATGTGATGATTGGCCTGTGGTTCGAGGAACGGTCGTTGGTGCGCGAATTCGGCGATGTCTACCGCGCTTATCAGACGCAGGTGCCAATGCTCATTCCCCGACTGATCCCCCTGTCTCGGGCGCGCGTTCGTGATCTTGCATAGAGCCCACCAAGGAGATTTCAGAATGAACTATAATATTCCCTGCGAGGATATCGATAGAAAAAGTGCTGTTGTGCTGGCCCTTCACGGCTCGGCCAGCACCAGCAAACAATGGCGCTCTTTGAATGAGGCAATGACCGGTAACGCCGAGGTCATTGCTCCCGATCTGCCCGGCTACGGCACCAGGGGTACAGACCAGACGGACCGGCTCACTTGGCTGTGCAACGTGGTCTCTGAGATTGGCCGCCCGGTCCACGTGGTCGGCCATTCCCTAGGCGGCGCGGTGGCACTTCGGTTGGCCGAGGTGCGGCCGGATGCAGTTCAAAGTCTCACGCTCTATGACCCGCTGATCGTGCGACAAAGCATCTTGCCACGCGCTCTCGGCACTATCTGGCAACAGCATGGTATGGGTCAGCCGAACTCCTTTATGCGCTACTTTCTGGACTTTTGGGGCGGCGCGGGTAGCTGGGAACGTCTGACACCCGTCCAAAAACAGCGACTTATCATGCAAGTACCAACCCTGAGACGGGACTTCAGCGAGATCGAGGCTGGCATGTGGAATATGCGAGGCACAGCCCAGACGTGTCAAATCACGGCCATGTGGGGCAGCGAGTCTCCGGCGGCAACGGAGAGCATGGCCACACAGCTCACTGCGGTTCATAGTCAGGTCCAACACATCTGGCTTGCCGGATACGGCCATCTGTCTCCACTTACGGATTCCGGGCGCATTGCTGGGTATATCAAAAAATGTCTCATTGAAGCCATGCAGCACTCGGGAGACCTCAGTGCTCCAGACGTGAGCTATGCGGCCTAGTGTGCCCGGTGGCGAATATCCTAAGGGCAGAAGGTCTGCCCGTACCGGGATGCGCCGACGCTGCCGTTGTAGTCTTCGGTGCCAAAGGGACGAACTGCGGGTGCACACAACGGTCTGGCGCAGATGCGAACGGGCTGTCCGTTGGACGGCGAATGCCTGGTTCGGATATTGCGGGGCTGGCCCGGGCGCCAAGCAGCTCAAAAGCTGTTAAGAAGCTTCCTTGCCTGCGTCGCAATACTCAGGGTGATGGCCTCTGCGGTTGATGCCTCGTCGATCATCCCGACCGCGTTGTTCACCCAGACGGCCCGCGTGTCATATCCCGATAACTTGTACCAGTCCTTGTCTTTTTGCGAAGGATGAAGCTGCTCGGCGCCAATGGCACGGTGGAAACGCGCAACGGCTTGACTGTCCGCCAAAGCGCGTCCTTGACGGTAATCGATCGGCCAGTTAATTCCGCTCAATAGATCGAAACTGGAACTGACGATGGTCCCGCCATTGGACGGTTCTGCCTCCAGAATCCGCGCTTTGAAAGCTCCGGCCGCTTTCGACTCTTGCGCCACCACAAAACGACTGCCGATGACTGCGCCACCTGCTCCCAGGACCAGCGCCGACGCAAGACCACGACCGTCAACGATACCGCCGGCAGCAAGGAGCGGGATGTCAGGATCGATTACATCGGCGATTTGCGGGACAAGCGTTGTGATGGAAGCCGCATGATGTTGTTGTCCGTGCCCTCCCGCATCACAGCCTTGGATCGCGATGATATCAGCGCCTGCTTCGGCGACCCGCAGTGCTTGTGAAATTCCGTGGACTTGACAGATAACTATGGCACCAGCGGCCTGTGACATCTCGATGTAGGGTCCGACATCGTCCCCATAGGCCAGAAAGATGACATCAGGCGCAAGCGAAAGACCGGCCTTAAACGTCGGATCGGACGGGCTCAGAAAGCATGTGATGTAACCGAGGCCAAGCGCACCCTCTGTATAGTTCTGGCTGTTCCTTTTGGCCTGGGTAAATTGGTCAAGCACCCATGCAGCATCAAACAGCATCTGCGAACCGACGCCGATCAGTCCGAGACCGCCGGCCCGGGCAACCGCCCCTGCCATTTCGCCCGTTGCCATACCGCACATCGGCGCCAGCACGATCGGATGTCGCACGCCCAGCATCCTGGTAAAACTGGTTTCGATCATCTCGCGTTTCCTTGGCCTTACTACCTGCCCGGATCAAATCACCTCGGTCTCGCTGTGTCACCTCCGAACGCAGCACGCAAGCAAATGGCGTACCAGGTCCGCACGACTGACCTTGGCGTTTCGGTACCGAATGTCGTCGTTGCTTCAACTGCTGGGTCGCCTTTCAAGGATGACAGGGATACCCTCATTAGTGCGAATTGCATGGTCGAGCACACCAAATCTACGCCACGGAACGAGGATCAAAAATCATCCCGGAGCGGTCAGCCACTGCCTGATCAAACACGCCTGTACTTCGAAATCGGCGTTGCTGACCGGAGTTTCCCGCTGGATACTCATTAACTGGAGGACAAGCCGCAAGCGCTGAAAACGCGAAGCTTCGCGGACACGCAGAACATGTTCTTTACCAAGCAGCTGTTCCGCCTTAGGATCCCAAATTTCTACCTGTTGGACGAACCAACGAATCATCTCGACATCGAAGGTCAGGAGGCCCTGGAGGCGGAACTCATCAAACACCACACAACTTGTCTTCTGGTCAGCCATGATCGAAGTTTCTTGCGAAATGTTGGCAATCGGTTTTGGCAGATTCGCGGCAACTGTCTTGTGGAAGTGGATAGCCCAGAGCCTTTCCTACGCGAAGAAGCGCGCGGCTGACACTTTGTCCGCACCTGACCAGTTGGCGCGGATAGCCGCAAGCGTCGCTGATCCCCGAACCGGCTGCTCGTGACCAACGCGGCGAATGTGGAGTTCTTAACTATATCAGCCCAAAATGCGTGATGGTCCTTCCTCTGCTTGCCGTTTCATGCAAAATCTGAGGCATGCATGACATGTCCATCGAGATCGGTTCTTTCGACCCCGCCGAAGCGGATCAGCTTGGTATCATCTTCTTCAACGCGGTGCGCAAGGGAGCAGCCGAATTCTATGATGCTGAACAGCTTCGAGCCTGGGCATCGACGGTTCCATCTGGACCAAACTGGATTTCCCGTCTCACGGTGCCGCGAACATTGGTGGCGCGCAGTGCTGCGCGGCCGGTAGGCTTCATGACGCTCGCTGAAGACGGCTACATTGACCTCGCTTTTGTTGACCCCGCTCATCAGCGGCGAGGCGTCGGCGGCCGTCTCTATGCGCAAATTGAAGCATTGGCACGCGAGGCGAGGATCGAACGCCTTTTCTCCGAAGCAAGCCATTTGGTGCGGGGGCTCTTCGAGCAGCAGGGATGGACGGTCGTGCAAGAGCAACAAGTTGAGCGGAAGGGCGTGGCACTAACCAACTTCGTAATGGAGAAACGCCTCGACGGGGCTGTTCGGGCCTGACGCATTGTGTCGGCATAATCTCTCGATGAGCAGACCTTCGAGAATCTGAAGCGATGGGCAGTCCACTCAGCGTCTCGTTTGTCCAACCTGGTCGCAGCGAAAGTGCAGTCCCGGTTCGGGCGAAATCGACACCCGCATATGACCGGATTGGCGACTCGCGCTACGCTGCGTCAAAAATGGTACTGCACATGCGAGCGATTGCTGCGTTTGCAATAGACGCGAAAGCAAGAGGTAGCAAAGTCCCGCAACTGGATCCTTGAGTGCGTGGTGTCCGCTGCGGTTTGTATGAATGGCCGGTATTCCCGCCGCACAGCAGCATCGAGATTGACGCAGTTGCAGCGATTTCTACGCGGCGTGCGCACGCGGCATAAAACTCGAATTCACAGGTTGAGCTCGATGCGGACATTCCGGCGGTGCGCGGCGAACGGCCGCTCCGAGCCCACAGCAGAAGTCTCGATTTCTCGCTGCGCGCGCTCGCAGCGCGGAATTTGCTGCGACAGCGCTGCGGGAAAAGCGGTCATACCAACAAGCCGCAGCGAGCATTGAGCGCTCAAGGATCACGCTTGGTTGGTTGCGGAGGCAATCCTGATGGGAGATGTTCCGGTATGAGATGGGAACGGTCTTCTGCACTTGGGTCGGTCAGGGCTGCAAGGAACGCAAGCAGTTGTTGGATTTCCTGATCGGTAAGGTCCCGCGACGAAAGTTGGTTTTCTCTAGCGATGCGGGCCCTGAGAGCGGGTGTCCCCATCACCCAACCGTCCCTGAGATCGAATGCTTCGCGGTTGTCCTCATCGAGCGGTGCAAAGCCAAATTCTGACCCCCGGCCCGCGAGGCGTTGAACGTGGTCAAGCTGGGGTAAATATGTACCTTCAACATCGAACTTCTCCAGACTTGCCAGTGGATCGAGGTGATGGCGGAGCATGTCCTCTAGATCGGTGAACGCACCACTGTGACCCCACGGCCCGGTAAGCTCGACATTTCGAAGCGACGGTGTCCGGAATGCGAAGAGATCATCGGCGTCTCGAGTGACGCGATAACGCCCCTCATCCTCGGTACGACCGGAAAGACCAGTTGCGGCGATATAGCTGAAATCTCGCCCATGTCCCTTTCCCGGGCCGATTTGTGGGACAGCGATTGCATGGTACGCGTGGTCAGTAAGAAGTGGGCCGCTATGACAGGATGCGCAATTGGCTTTGCCATAAAACAGGGACAGCCCGTTCTGCGCTTCGCTTGAAAGGAGCGACAGATCTCCGCTGCGCAGGACATCGTCGAAAAGGCTCGCATCCGACCGGAAAGCGACCGTCTGAAACATCGCGAGCGCTTGGGCGAGATGGCGATACTTCACATCCTCAGTCCCTCCAATTTCCGGATAAGCGGTGCGGAGCATGCGCATGTAGTCCGGCACGGTGGCCACACGCGCGGCAAGAAGATCCCAGACTTCTGGCCGGTCTTCAACGAACGCAGCATTTGCGACAGCGTTCTCGCCATATTGTCCGGCCATTTCGATAGGGGACGTCACGGGAAAGAAGGCCTGGGCTTGCAGAACACTTGTGACATCTTTGGGAAGGTCAGCGTCTGCCGGATTGCGGATGCGGGTCATGTCGTCCAGCCACTCGACGCGCCCATCGTGGAACAGCGACACGTATTCCCGGGCACCAATGTTCCAAAGCGGTTGTGCATTGCGTGGCACGCGCCCCGTCACCGCATCGAGCGTTGCCCGTTCCGAGCCAGCGCCGATGCCACCTTCGCCGATGCCAAGCGCGAGGCCGTCGCCGGACCCCAGTGCAGGATCATGGCAGGTGCCGCAGGAAATATTTTGATTGCCAGAGAGGATCGGGTCGAAAAAGAGATTGCGGCCAAGATCGAAGATGGCGTCATCTGGCGCGCCGTTATGGAGAAAGCTGTCGTCTGTCAGCGGAGCGGGAAGATCCGGGATGTTGTCACTTTTTGCTACGACGCCCGTGATCGAACCTAGGGCAAAAAGTGAAGATGAAATCAGAAAGCGCATGGAGAACATAGATAGTATCCTTCGATAAAGTAAGGACTTAGGCCAGAACGCTGGCGTCTATCGTTTTGAGCAGTAGCAACACATCGCCGGTATAATAGGGCTGGCATGGATGCATGAGCACGGGGGAACGGCTGACTGTTTTGAAACCAAGCCGGTGATACAACCTGACCGCACCAGTGTTCTGAGCATAAACCTGAATGCTCAGCTTGGTGTATCCCGCTTCGGCAGCGTGTTCTTCGGCAGCTTCCAGCAAGGCGCTGCCAATCCCACCGCCTTGAGAACCGGCGCGGACGGCGAGTGCGTTTACATACCAGGTGCCAACGGATTGGGCCTCAAGCACGACGAAGGGCGCGATAGGTGGTGGCAGGTCGTCAGAATCGTCTTCGGCTGCGACATCTATCGGATAGCTCAGCACCATCCCGAGCACATCGCCTGAG
Organism: Ruegeria sp. H4; assembly: GCF_056533065.1. Taxonomy (NCBI): domain Bacteria; kingdom Pseudomonadati; phylum Pseudomonadota; class Alphaproteobacteria; order Rhodobacterales; family Roseobacteraceae; genus Ruegeria; species Ruegeria sp. H4. The sequence continues at coordinate 73,032 of NZ_JBQFOC010000004.1, read as the reverse complement.
CGCTCTGCAATCAAGGCATTCTTGTAGGAAAAACCGCCAGTCTCGCGCCGGGCACGGCTGATCCCGATATCGAGCGGTGACTGACCAACATCGGCGTTTTTGGCCCAAAGCCATGACGGAATGCCTTCTCCTGCGATGTCGATAAGGCGGGCCAGGTCTTCCGCATCATCGGGCTGCGCCAGTCGCGTAGTATGTTCGAGCAAGTCTTTCATTGAATTGATCCTTTTCACCTGAAAGCAATTGGAAAGGTCCCTGACCGTCTGCGTGCCGGTCAGGGATGATTTGCACAGGCCTTAGGACGTAGGCGCTACGCTGGCGTCGATAGGTCCAACCGGAACCCCGGAATCCCATTCGGTATGGTCACCTTCGTCGATGCGCCCGGAATAGGCATTGTCCCGGCTTTCGGGCTCGGGTTGCGGCGTGGCTGACGCTTGGTCTCTGGCTGGAATATCAATGGACAGGCGCACCCCGTAGCCATCGGTCATACCCAGAAGTGTCTGCGTCATCTCGCTACCGACATGCGCGTAGGCCCCTGTGCCGCCGGTGATGGCACGCGGCGCTGCCAGGTCGACATCGGCAATCTCTGCGCCCTGGTTGATCAGCACTTCTCCGCTGTCGAACTCGAATACCTGACGGGAGATGACCCATGCACCGGTCAGCGTGCGCGCGCCGTCACCGACAAAGAAGCCATCACAGGTCCAGCGCCCAATGACTTTTTCAGGAAAGGCCGGGCTGCCGTCGGCAAGTGTGCCTTCGGCCCCACCATCCAACGTGCCATCTTCGTAGATGTAGCCCTGGGTGACAAAAGAGTTGCCATACGCTGGCATGCCGTCGTCAAAGACAGGCTCGGCTGCGAAAACAAAGCGCGTCAGATCTTCGGCAACGTCAAAGGACATGGGCGCGCCATCGGCCATTGCGAAACCAGTTGAGGCCAGAAGGGCCAGTGCGGAGAGAGTTGATTTGAACATGTGTTTTCCTTTCGGGAGTTGAGTTATGATTTAGGTCGTATTCACAGATCACGCGGGGGATGTGCCCTCGCGCAGCTGTTGGTTTTGGAACGCTGTAGCGTCCGGGAATTGGGGTTCAGGAGGTCGTTGCCTCACAGATCGCAGCCACGTGGCGATGGTCCGTTCCGCAGCATCCGCCCATCACGGTGAGGTTTGGCAAAAGGACTGAAAGACCGGCATAAAGCTGACCCAACTCCTGCGGATCGCCGTCGTCCAAGGCCTCTGCTGCATCAAGTTCGGCGTGGCTCATCCGGGAGGCATTCGCGCGTAACCCCATGATTCGCTTTGTCCAATTTCCGTTCAGCACATGGGCAAAATGATCGGGGTGCGCGCAGTTGATCATGTAGTAAGCGGGATATCCGTCAGTTGCCTCATCGACCTCACGGATCGCGTCTGAAAGTGATTGGCCAGATGGCAAACGCCCGTCAGTTTCAACCGTAAAAGCGATGGAGACCGGCATGTTCAGCGACTTGGCCGCACTCGCGATCCCGATCGCTTCGTCGGCGTAAGTCATGGTGATGGCTGACACCATGTCGGCGCCAAACCGATCAAACCAGCCGACCTGTGCTTGGTGATAGATTTCAGCCTGTTCGGCGCTCAGCACCCGGGTCGGAGCATAGCCATCATCCTGCGGTCCGATCACCCCGTTGATGACAAAAGGGCTCTGGTCCGTTTCAAAACGTGCCCGCAACGCTGTCAATGTGGCCACCGCCTCGCGATGAACGGCCTCAAGATCGTGATGCGACATGCTCATTTCAGAGGCCCATCGGGCGCTTGCCCGCCATGTCGGCGTATCCATGATAAAGCCGCGTTTTGCATCCAGAGCGATCCGGGCAAAACGATCCATGTATGCCTCCATGGCCAACATTCCGGCGTCTGTCTCCAGCGCCTTGAAGGCCGCAAATAGCGGGAGGTCGATGCCCTCATCGAAGATCAGCGTGGTTTCAAGACCTCCATCCGTGATCATCTGTTTTCCGGCCAGTTGCGGCAGTGCGTTGCGGTATTTCATCTGGTGTCCTTTCGGTTAGGCGCGTCAGGTCATGTTCGTTGACCGGAGACCTAAGGGACCCAAGAGGGCATCGCTTGAGATTGACCTGAGAAAACCCTGAGATTTTGCAGAGCTTTTCGGGTAAGCAAAGATCGGATAGCTATCGATGTATGGAAATCGTAGTTTCAGATGCCCGGATCGACTTTGACCGGATGACTGTCTCGCTGGGCTCGGACCTGCGGAAACTGACTCGTCAGACTGCGGGAATTCTGCGCGCTTTAGTCGATGCCGATGGCCAGGTCGTCAGCAAGGACGATCTGATTGCAAATGTCTGGGACGGCCGCATAATCACCGATGCCACGCTGTCCACAGCCATCAAAGAAGCCCGGCGCGCGGTCGGGGACACAGGCACTAGCCAGAGTATCATAGAGACCGTGCATGGCGTCGGCTTTCGGCTTGCTGCCACGGCGGAAAGCACAAATGCCCAGCCGGGCCATCAGAAACAACAGCCGACCATTCTGATCCTTCCGTTCCGCAGTCTCAACCCAGAACGCGCCGATCAACACATAGCTGACGGGTTCAGCGAAGAGGTAACATCAAACCTCACCCGTTTTCGCAGTCTGAGTGTCCTGTCGCATCTGACAGCAATGCATGTTCAGGCGCATAAAATGGATCACAATGCCATTGCGCAAAGCTTCGGCGTAGATTTTGTTGTTGAAGGAAGTGTGCGGCGGTCGCCGGCGCGACTGCGTGTCGCCGTACGGGTCACCGATGTGGCAACAGGTGAGATTGTGCTGATGGAGCAGTTTGACCGCGCAGCCGACCCAAGCGACATCTTTGATATACAGGACGAGGTTGGTCTTTTGATCGCCGGTCGCCTTGCTACGCCACACGAAGGAGTGGCCACGCGCTTCCAACACCGCGCATTGGCAGGTCAGCCTCAAACTTGGGATGTCTATGCGGCGGTCGCGCGCTTCTACGAATTCTACAGGAGCTATGACCCCGCCATTCACCTCGAATTGCGAGAGCGCTTGCCGGTGTTGCTTGAAGCCGATCCACGGGCGTCGGATGGATGGGCGGCGCTCGCCCTTCTTCTGCTGGAGGAGGGGCGCTATCACGTCAACGAACGCTCTAACGTGAACGCACCGCAACTCGGTCTTGAAGCCGCACAACGCGGCACAGAAAGTGACCCAAAAAACGGATTTGCCAGAATGGCGCTGGCACTGTGCCAGTTCCATACCGGTGATCTGTCCGGGTTTAGGGAAACATCCAAGATCGCATTGCAACTCAATCCCGGCCATGCGGATATCCTCGCAGAGATCGGCCATTGTCATGCGTTTCTTGGCGATTTTGATCGCGCAATCCCGCTGCTCGATCAGGCTATTGAACTTAGTCCCATTCACCCGGGCTGGTATCACTACGCCCACGCTTGGCGATTTGCCCTTGGTGATTTCTGGCAAGCAGCACTTCTGGAGATCGAGAAAGTGCCGATGCCGGGCTTCCCGTGGTATCATGCACATCAGGTTTGGTTTCATGCGGAGTTGGGGAACTTCGACGCGGCAGAAAAGGCAAAACATGCGCTTCTCGATATTCTTCCGAGTTTCGAGGCGGACATCCCCAAAGAGATGGTGTTCAACTACTTTGCGGGCCCGCTTGTTCGCAAAGCTTTTGACGGCTGGAAGAAAGCAGGGCTGGTCGTCAACCTGCCACCCGAAATGGTCGACCTATCCAAACCGCAAGTGGGCTAAGCAAGATTGCCAAAGCAAGTGCCGTGTAGCCACCGATCGCGACTAGGGCAGCACCCAAGAGCCCTCCGAATGCAAATCCAAGAAGATAGAGCGCCATCGCTTGTGATGCGCGGTCTTCTTGTGAGGAGAGATAGAGCGGGAAGAACAGAAACAGGAAAAACCCGTTCGCAACGATGCTCATCCCTAGCAAAATCGGTGTGACCACCCAATAGCTGGCGGCACCGGTAAGCGCGGCGGCGATCAAGGCAAATCGACAGATGGGTTGCATTAGCGGATTGGAAACCCTGGACGCCAAGGCAGATGCCACAGCACTCGCAAGCAAGCTGCCGAGAAGCCAATTGACCACGCTGCCATCGTCCCCCAGCGACGTCGCATAAATCTCGATAAAACTCCAATACGCGCCCATCAGCGCAAAGAAAGGCAAATACCCAAATGAAAACCCCGATAGCTTAGAACCCGAAAGGGTGTTTGCTTCCCGACGGTCGAGCCGAACCGAAAAGAGAGTCAGCGACAACGTCCAGAGCACCCAGAGCGGGGATAACTGAATGACCGGCAACGCCAGATAGACAATTAGGGACACGCAAAGCCCGATAGCGAATGCCGTGCTCAATACTTGCAAGACTTTACCTACAGGCATGCGCACAAGTGCGTATCGCGTCAACACGCCCAAAGATAGGCCCAGAACAAGACAGGTCACCACCAAGACAACCGGATGCTTATCCACATCTGCTGCCAAAACTGCAAAAGCGAGCGGTACAATAATGCGCGCCATGACGGGTATTGGATACGGCAGCCGGAAAGCGCATGCTACTGCAGCGGCAAGGAGCACGCAGCTAGCAAGGCCGCCTGCCAGGGTCTGCGAGTGGTTTGGACCGCTCGCCAGCACCGCCAGCCACATGGGCATTGTGTTGATAACAACCGCGCCCAAAACGATTGGCAGAAAGATCGGTAGTTTGCTCATTCTCTCCTGATACACTGCGAACCTACACCAAAACACCGGAAAGCTTAGCGTCATGTCTGTAGTCGTGGTGTTCAATTTCAGGCGTCTGCGTTTGTGGGCGTCGCTCACCATCTTCCCGGTCTGATCAAGCCGAAACCAAAGAACTGTATCGACTTCGGTCAGATCTTACCCTTCAAATGACCGGTTTGGATGCGATCGCGGATCAGCAGCGCTCAGCGCGCTGCACATACGAACAAATGCTGCACCAGCAATAGCCGCAGGTGCGTAAGGCGGCTTCGTCCGCGATCTGTGAGTTCGAGCAGTGCCAAATTTTGCACATGCGGCGAATGACCGGAATGCGGGCTGCGACCGCAGAATGCCAGCTGGGTGTCGAATGTCTCTTATCGGCCCATTCCTGCCATTGGTAAGCGGTGACCATCCCTGCGTTGCGGCCCGCCAGAGCAGACATTCGCTGCGGATGCTCGGTTCCTAGGTAGACGAACTTCCGCACACCCTCTTTCATGCTTCGAATTCTGCGCTTTGATCGGAAAATTTGCTTTTTGAGCCGTAGAATAGATTGCAGCCGGTCATGATGTCCGGCTGCTTACATGTCCGTCGGGATCGAAGCGAGATCCATTTGCTTAGACACCTGATCCCCGCGTTCACAGTGGCGCCTCAGGGTAGAACTTCTTTCTCCTACCTCTTGTCTCAGGCGGCTGCGCTTTCGATAATTTCGCCCGAAAGCCAACGATGCGCAGTCTCAGCGACCCGTCGGCCAAGGTGTTCTGCCGTTTTAAGATCTGAGCCGGCAGGAGCAATTTTGGGCGGAACGTCCGCGTTCGCCTGGGACATTGCACCCTTATATCCTCCTCTACACAATCAACCTATTCTGTTCCATGGTTGCCGATGGCAGACAAATTTCTTTTTTGTTCAGAAAACAAAGCCTGCATGCTTAACTTGAGCCGCCACTTTATCCAGATAGGTGGCGCTCTTTTCTCGCGTGCGGTTTAGTTGGTTTTGCTCTCACGAAAGGGCTACATCAGCGGTTGTCGATACAGCGACGTTCGAGCAATTCTTCAACGGAAGTATTCAGTTGTCGAAATTCTTGATTCGGAATTGCCAAAACGATCGATTACCGGGAATTTCTTTGATAGAGATTATAACCTCTTAGTCTTCTATTGCAATCAAGGTGGCAAGATCACTTTGTGCAATCCTAAGGCCGCACTTTGATTCCATTTTTAGCGCTTGTATGCGGCGGCTTTTTTACGCGAAAGCCACCCTCAATACACTCGCCGCTCAATGGGAGATCGGCAGCCAAGGGAGAGTGTTCCATCATTAGAATGCTACCATCTCTAAGCAATTCAAAGCGCGCTTCAAATAGTGCGTGGGAATAGGAGATAATTGCCCTTAAGCACCATAGAGTCCCAGAGTCTTCTCCAACACGCTCGACCACAATCGGTCTGGTCAAGCGGGTTACTATTTTGGGAAGCGAGGCGCCATTAGTGACTCGATCTTGTAGTTGTTCCGGCTGCTCAATAACGCTGAAGGGCCCGTCTTCCCCGTGTACACAACCACAGTAAAACCGTAGGTAGTCCGCAGCTTGGGATGCGTCGCAAACCTTCAAAATGGGTCCGCCTCCCTCCTCAACGGTGCGCTGCAATGCAACAAAGTTTTCGACCTCATATTTCCCGCCACCTATCCAAAGCGCCCTTGGTCCACCATAAATACCAAGGTGGGATCGCAGTGATTCTCCCGAAGATGCAAATAAGAACTCGCGGGCCACATGATCGGGAAAGCAGCTTAGACTAGCTTGCCGCACAGCCACAAGGCTTGACTGGTACTCCTTTGAAAACGCCTGCGGGAAGGCGATGCGCGCAACACAAAGTGGAGTAATTGCGTCATCAGGGCTTAGATTTATCCAATCCGAATGGAACGCTGGCAGTATTGGCCAATCAACAACCTCCCTGAACGGTGGAGCAGTAGTCTCGCTTGATTTGGCTGGGCTTCTGGGTAGGTTTGTAACAGTAAGATGCCGCAAGCGATGCTCAATCCAACCTACATTCCAGATGTCATCAGATTTCGAGATCCCTTTCTCCTCAAGCATTCGGGATATATCCAAGGCTGATTTATATCGAGTCTCTGGATCATCTTGAGCCTCGGCGAGCTTAACATTTATCTCAATCAATTCGCGCTGCAGCCTAACGTTGTAGGGGTCAAGTTTGCTAAATTGAAGTTTTATATCCAATGCCTTACGAAATAGATCCTTTGCCTCGTCCTGCCTTCCTTGACTTTGCAGCCAGTCAGCAAAAGCTTTACAAACTGTAGAAGTTTGAAGCCGGCATTCATGGCCTGCATTTTCGAATATGGTCAAAGCCTTTCGAAGAACCTCTTCCACTTCTGCATTCCGCTCCAGTTCTGCCAGCGCAAAGGCAAGATTGTGGTAAGTAAGCGCCACTTCTTTGTGTTGTTCGCCATATAGAGATTCTGCTAATTCGATAGACTGTAGATACAAAAGCTCGGCCTCTTCATTACGACCCTGAGATTGCACCGCGTTGGCCAGATTGTTGTAATGCATACTAATGTCCGGATGATCCCTCCCTAATTCGGATTGGGAAACCTTCAAAGCCTGTCGAAAAAGCTCCTCCGCTTCCTTATGCTCACCCTGCTCGTGCAAAATTCCAGCAAGACCACTTAGGGTTTTTGCTTTTTCAGCGGACTCTTCCCCACCTTTTATTTCAAGCGATTTGCGAAAAAGCTGCTTTGCTTCATCAAGTCGGCCTTGGTCACCGACGACAAGTGCGAGATTGTTATATGCCGATCCCGTTGCAATGTGATCGTCTCCGTATAGATGGCGCCGAGTCTCCAACAGTTGACGGAAGAATCTTTCTGCTTCACTCAGCCGCCCCTGGCTTTGGAGGGCGTTTGCAAGTCCGTTGTAGCAATTTGCCGTGCGCTCGTGCTCTTCTCCGAGCGCCGATTTACAAACATCTACTGCCTGCCGCCACATCATTTCCAAAAAAGTGGCATTTCCTGCCGCCTTAATGACCTCCGTTGCTTCTGCGAGCCACGGTTCGTATTCTTCTAAGGCGAAAGTAACGCGCAATGAGGCTGCCTCTTGAAGGCAAGCGAGCGTCGTATTCGTAACATCACGTGGCAACTCGGGTTTCGCACGGCGGGCGAAGTGTTCGATCAATTCGGCCCGGGTAGAATTGTGCAGATGCTCATCGGATTCTGTAACGATCGCATCAGCGATCGCGCGATGTGGAGTTAACCATCCATCGTCCCCTTCATTCAGTATTGAGAGGTCTACCAGTTGGTCGTATGCATCTAAAGAAACTGGAATGTTGAACTTTCTTACAACGTGCTCAAAAGCTGCTCGGTCGAATCTCTGGGCCAGCAGTAGCCGCTGCAACACACTCTGGATCCCTTCGCTGTAGTCTCGAAGCAGTCGATTCACGAGCTCGCGGCGCCGACCCTCAAATTTGGTCGCATTTACGTTGAAATCCTTCGTTGTGGCTTGGTCACCTAAGTTCCGATAATGCGCAATCTGCAAGTCTAGCATCAACGGATAGACGTCGGCTGCCTCGTCAGTGTTTTCCCGCGCACCATCGATCATGGCCTTGCGTATCGCCTCGTCTTTCACCGGCACCTTGACCAACCATCGCTCGGCATCATGCGCACGCAGACCGCTCAATGAGTACTGGTGATCCGCAAGTAGGTCACGCCAATCGGAGTCATCGCTCCATGACAAACGCTCTCGAGAAAAGAAGCACGCCAACAGACCATTTGTTTCTGCAACAAATGAACGCATTCGGTCATCGAAAGGGTTTTCGCCCCAGCGTGCGCCCGTTCCCGCGCCGTCGTTCACTCGCTCATATTCGTCGATAAAAAGAACGAAACGTTCCTCAGGGTGACGCAATAGGTGCTGATTGAGATCCTGAGAAAGCATCCAAGGCATCAGCTCAGACATTTCGTGCTCTTCAATCAACCGTCCGTCACGATACAGCTCTGAAAGCTGTGGTCGCGTACGTTTTAACCAACTTTGCTTTCCTCGTTCGAACGCCCACGAGGTACCGCGTCGCAACAAAAAACCCAATCCCGGGATTGCTTCAACAACCTCTTCTACGACCTCGCTGCTTAATCCTATTAGATCCGGAGCAACTTCAGTGGACAATTGACCTGCCCTGTGTAGCCAAGCGTTCTCGAATACGGGGAGCGGCTCATCTCCTCGAGTTCGCTCCCACAAGATAGCGAAGGCCAAATCAAATGCAGGAAAGATGAGCCCTGCCCGGGAAAAGGCGTTGCGAATCCAAACAAGCAACCGATCTGGGTCAGTCTTGACCCGGCCATGTAAGTCGAGCATGGCTCTCCGAATGTGGCCGTAGCTCGGATCGAACTCGGCGTCCGATATCCGGAATAGTTCGCGTGCCAAGGCAGTTTTGCCCTGACCGCCGGCTCCATACCAAACTCGCAGAACGCATTCATCGTTTGGAATACTTCGGACGGCATCTTCAAATACTCGCTTCGGCGGAGCGCGATCCACAAAGATTGGGCTGGGATGTCCGGTAGTGCGGCGAGGCGGGGCCATTGTGAGAAATTGTGGTAGTTGCAGGGGAGTGTGGCCAAGTCTGCCTTCTTTGAGAGTTTTTGCAACCCAAAGCCGACCTTGCGAGGGCGCCTTACGACGAATGTCTGCTTTGGGTTCGTTACAGCCACCGGAGAAAACGCGGCATTTGATCGGCAAGCCCAACTAGCTCGGCAAGGGACGGCCCTTTCCGGACCTTCACCCTATAATCTCAATGCTGCGGCGCGGCCAGTCGAACCTGCTGTTCGCTGCGAGCGCAAAATCAAAGTCTGCCTGAACCCGCGAATTGCGGACAAAACTGACCTTGGAGACTACACCTTCGCTGACGCAGGATCCACCGCACTGGCAGCAACAGCTTATACCTTCAACAGGGAAAATCGCCAAAGCGGCCGTTCCACAGAAGGCTTGGGAGCTCCTTGATCGCTCTTTGACTAGATGGCACTCTGGCATGGAAACAAAGGGGCCTGGCTCAGCGCATAATCAGAGCTAGCAAATAGGCGTCAGGATCATGAAATTGGGCTTCTTCGCGCAAGGAAAGCGAAGACAGGCAACATTGTTACGATCCAGACCACGCTATAAATTGCGGATGGGATGGCATATTCGCTTAACCCATTGGTGTTAGGCAACAGCAAGGTGGCAATTGCGATTCCCAAAGCTCCGTTTTGAACGCCGGTCTCAATTGAAATCGTCTTCGCCTCGATGTCTGTGCATCCGAGCATCCCTGAACTTATGATGCCAATAAACGTGAGTGACGCACCTACAACAAAAAGTGCGGGTCCAAGCCTAAGGTAGTTATCCGCGACCACCACCCAGTTTGAAATGATCGCGCCTCCGATGACCACCGCAAAAAGTAGCATGGAGACCTTGCTAAAGATTGGTTCGACAGCGGCAACAATTCGCGGCGCCAAGGACCGCGCCATCACCCCGACTAGGATCGGTGAAGCTGTTAAAAAAAACATTGCTAAAGCCGTCGACGAAATGTCGATAGCGGGCGCAGTTGCCCCCATGAACATCTGCATCGAAAACCCCAGGATGAGCGGTACGGTAACGACACAAGTCAGACTGAAGACTGCTGTAAGAGTAACGGACAAAGCGACATCCCAATTCGAAAGCTTGGTCACGATGTTACTGATCGCCCCGCCCGGACAGGCCGCTAAAATCATGATTCCAACGGCTGTCTCAGCGGAAATCCCAAAGATAAAAGTCACCATCAAAGCGATGCAAGGCAGCAAAATGATCTGGTTGAGAGCCCCTACGCAAAAGGCCCGCGGACGTCGTCCGATGCGTTGAAAGTCAGTCGTTGTGAGTCCGAGGCCAAGGCAGAACATGATGACAACAACTGCAAGCGGCAGCAGCACAGATATGAAAATTTCGCCCATCTACCATGACCTCTATGACTGCATGCTTCCGCACGCTTTCGGACGATACCGTTCAGAAAACCTGATGACGAGTTTTATCAGTTTGGCGCATTTATCCTCAAGCGCCCGAAGATCGAGGCTGTCTTTATTTATTATACCTATCACAGGGTTGGACGATCTGGCGTGAAAGAGCTTTCCAGTGCTAATCTCACTGTATGGCAAGTGTAACTTACGCATTCGCCCGCGCGATGGCCAACGCCGCCGGGATGACGCTGAACGACGATGGTGCCCTGATTTCGAATGGCGCTGTCGTGCTGCGTTTACCAGAAGCTCAAGACGGCCAATTGGCGGATGATGCGTATTTCGATCTGATCGATTGGATTCGTGCGCAACAAGCGGACGAGGCCGCGTTGGTTGAGGCCTATGCGAACGCGATTGCGACCGATGATCTCGGCGTCCTTGGCCTAGCCGTAAAGACAGCTCCGACCTTGCGGCAATCTTTGCAACGGATCGAGCGTTATTTTCGTCTCGTAACGGACACCGCAGTTTACAGACTTGATGAAACCGGCGATCCGGTCCTTTGGATTTTTGAGGGGCAAACATCACATCGCGCTGCCTTGGAACTGCGCAACGAATGCGCGCTTGCGGCCTTTGCGAGGAACATGCATCGGTTTGTGGGTGATGGGTTGTCGCTCGCATATGTCACGTTTCAGCATGCTTGCAGACAAGAACCGGAACGCTACGCCGAATATTTCGGGTGTCCGGTTCAATTTGGGAGCGACCACAACGCCATTGCGATGCGCCCCGCTATGCTGGAATGCGTAAATCGTCTTGGCGACCCGGGCTTGTCAGATTTCATGACGAAACATCTGGATGAGGAATTCAATTCTCTGGATGATGATATGTCACTGGGCAACGTACTTGTTCATCGACTTACGCCAGCCCTGAGTAACGGCGCACCGCAGGCGGCGCATGTCGCCCAAGAGATGGGAATGAGCGAGCGCACGCTTTACCGCAGGTTGGCCGAGGAAGGGCTGACCTATCGCGACGTTCTTGGTCAGGCACAAGTTGCACTTGCTCGTGACCTGCTGCGTGACGGTAAGGCTTCCATAGCCGAGATCGCCTTTATGACCGGGTTTTCGGAACAGAGCACGTTCAGCCGCGCCTTCAAGCGTTGGGTCGGCCAAGCACCCGCTCGTTTCCGGCAGCAAGCGACCTCCGACTAGGCGCGCACCTCAAGACCACATGGCAGGTTCGGTCAAAACCTTGGCAGGGCCTGCCAATACCTCGGCCAACGTGGCGCTTAATTTCCTCTTTGTCAGATCCACTTGGGGCGTTGCCGAGTAAGGCAGACCGCTTTGCCCCTCTCAGACAAAGGAAATTTGCAATGAGCAATCACGACCACAAACATGAAGCCGGCTGCGGCTGCGACGTCACGCCCGAACGCGTTGACATGGCGCGCCGCCGACTCCTGACGCAAGCCGCTGGGGCTGCCGCGGCGGGTACAACAATCGTTGCTGGTGGGCAGGCGCTTTCAGCAACCGAAGAGGCTCGTGCCACTTACGCTGACCCGGAGAACCCAGGCCTTCCCCAAATCGACATGACCATCGAACCGGGGCGCACCGCGCTTGTGGTGACCGACCCCCAGATCGATTTTCTGTCCGAGGACGGTGTGACGTGGGGCGTCGTTGGTGAAAGCGTGACCGAACAGGGCACCGTCGACAATATCGAACGGCTTTTCATCGCCGCCAAAGCAGCCGGGATGCCGGTCTTCATCTCGCCGCACTATTACTACCCGCATGACCATAAGTGGGAGTTCGAAGGCACGCTTGAAGCCACGATGCACAGCATCGGCATGTTTGACCGCCTCGGGCCACTCAACCTGGACAACTTTGAGGGCTCAGGTGCCGACTGGATGCCTCAATACAAAAAGTACATCGAGGATGGCGAAACCATCGTCTGTTCACCCCACAAGGTTTACAGCCCTGCCCAGAACGACCTGAACCTGCAATTGCGCAAACGCAAGATCGACAAGGTGATCCTTGCGGGGATGTCCGCGAACCTTTGCACGCAAGCGCATCTCTATGAGTTGTTGGAACTGGGCTATGAGGTTGCTGTCGTTCGCGACGCGACGGCCGGGGCCAAAGTGCCTGAAGGTGACGGGTATCTCGCAGCCATCATCAATTTCCGCATGGTCGCCAATGGCGTCTGGTGGACCGACGACGCGGTGAAGCGCATCGGCCAATCTGCCTGACACGAACCGACTTTCCAGTTTGATCCTGACATCCTGAAAGGAAATATCATGACACGCATCTTTACACTTCCCGCACTTACAGCAGCGTTGACTCTTGCCCTGGCGGCGGCGGCATTGGCCGACGATGAATACAACGTTTCGAACAGTCTTACCCTGACTGGACACCCCCTCGGCATGCACGGCGTCGATCCTGTGTCGATGTTTGAAGCCGAGAATCCTGAGATGGGCAACGCCACTTACACGTCGCCCCATGATGGTGTGGACTACTATTTTGCGTCGCAAGCGGCGCAAGCTACATTCGAAGCGGATCCGACGGCACATCTGCCTCAATTCGGCGGGTTCTGCGCCTTTGGCGTCTATGTAGGCAAGAAGCTTGATGGCGATGTTCGGTATGCCGATATCGTGGACGACAAGCTCTATCTCTTTGTAAATGAGGACATCTTCAAGAAGTACCTTGAGGACAAAGAGACCGTGATTCAAGGCGCCCATGCCAAGTGGGCAGACATCCACCACACGCCTGTCGGCAGTCTATGATTGAGGAATTTGGTGGCTTTTGCCGGTCGGAGCCACCGCTGCCTCGCCCCTCCCCAAAAGACCGGCATTTCTCCAAAACGCCACGCTCGCACACAATTCGCGTGCGTCGAAAGCTCTGCCCAAAGGAAGCCAGACATGACTGATTTTGAGACCTATACAATCGCCTCTGCCCCTGAAGCCGCGAAACCAATTCTGGAAGCATCGCTGAAAGGGTATGGTTTCGTGCCCAATCTTTATGCGGCCATGGCCGAAGCGCCCGCAATTCTGGAAGGCTATACGACACTTTCCAACATCTTCGGAAAGACCAGCCTTTCAGAGACTGAGCGCCAGATCATCCTTATGACTAACAACCGGTTGAACGGGTGCAAGTACTGCATGGCCGCCCATACCACTCTTTCACAGATGGCCGGTGTCCCCGAAGACGTGATCGCAGCGTTACGCGATGGCAGCCCTATCGCCGACCCCAAATTGGAAGCACTGCGCAAATTCGCCATCGTGATCAACGAAAGCCGAGGCTGGCCCAGCGACGCACAGGTCGAGGCGTTTCTGACGGCTGGTTACACACGCCAATCTATGCTGGAAGTCATCCTCGGCACAGCGTTGAAAACCCTGTCGAACTATACGAACCATGTGGCGGACACCGCGTTGGATGATGCCTTTGTGCCAAACGCATGGACCGCCTCGGTCACAGCGGCGGCAGAATAGCGCAAACTCGCCTTTTGATGGTAGCGCGCTCAAACCTGTTTCCTGTGTTAGCCAAGTAGGGGATTGGATTTGAGGCGCTCGACTGCAAAATCGACAAAGGCGCGCACCTTCGCAGACACGGTTCGTCCCTCTTGATGCACAAGATGGATGGGAACCTCGGGTGGTTCATACGACTTTAGAACAGTCTTGAGCCGCCCATCTGCGATGTAGGGTGCCACTTGATAGGACAGAAGCCGTCCAACACCATGACCTTGCAAGGCCAACTCGATCACAGCGTCATTTGTGTTCATGCTGATACGTGGGCTCATGCGTTTGGTGACAGTCTTTCTGCCCCGTTGAAAATGCCATTGGGCCGATGCATTCAAGGCAGTTGAATTAATGATTGCGTGGCGGGATAAATCATCGGGCGTGTCTGGTTCGCCATATTGGTCAAGATATTTACGGGAAGCAAACACGAACTGCCTCACCATACCACACCTGACAGCCATCAAACTGGAATCAGCGAGGTTGCCAATTCTGATCCCGACGTCGAGACCCTCATCAATCAGATTGACCACGCGGTCCACATAGAGCGTACGCGCCGAGAGCTTTGGATACTGATCCAAAAATTCGCCCAATATTGGAGTGACAAACATACGACCAAACAAGACCGATGCGGTGACACTTAGTTCCCCGGTTGGTTCGGCATAGGAACCGAAAGCCGCGCGCTCGGCCTCTTCAAGATCAGCCAAAACACGTCTGGCATCCTCAAAAAACCTTTGTCCACTATCAGTCAGCATCACCGAGCGCGTGGTGCGCACAAAAAGACGGATCCCCAGGCTGTCCTCAAGCATGGAAACCATTCGGGTCACTGTTGGCGGTGACATGTTGAGTTGGCGAGCCGCCGCGGCAAAGCCTTTCAACTCGGCCACCTTCACAAAGACGTTTAGCGCCTGAAATCTGTCCACAGCATTATTCCATATTTTGGAATAATATATTGCCAAGTATCTGAATTCCGCAACATTGAAGCTCTGATTAACTTCACCTCAGTCCCAGGGCATCGCCCAGACCGAGATGGAGAATTCGATGGCACGACCCTTTGCAGAGATCAGCTTCACGCCTTCCGTGCGCGAAACGCAGGCCAAATATGGTTCAGCGAACGGTTACGCGAAGTTTCTGGAAGGCATCCATCACGAGGATCTGATCAGCCCGGTTGAGGCCAGCTTCATCGCGCAAAGGGACGGCTTCTATCAGGCCACAGTTTCAGAAACCGGCTGGCCTTATGTGCAATTCCGCGGTGGCCCAGCGGGTTTTCTGAAAGTGTTGGATGAACGGACACTTGCCTACGCTGATTTCCGCGGCAACCGGCAGTATCTCAGCACCGGGAACCTGCTGGGCAATGACCGCATCTCGCTGATCCTGATGGACTACCCCAATCAGAAGCGCCTCAAGATCTGGGGTCAGGCGATGATCATTGATGCCGAGGACGATCCGGCCCTGATGCAGCGCCTGAGAGCGCCGGACTATCGCGCTCACCCGGAGCGGGCGGTTGTGATCAAGCTTGAAGCGATGGACTGGAACTGCCCGCAGCACATCGCCCAACGCCTGACCTTTGAAGAGTTTGAAGATTATCTGGCCCCGTTTCGCACTGAGCTGGCAGCGCTGAAAGCACGAAACGCAAGGCTCGAAGAGGCGCTCGGACAGCAAAACTGACCGGTGTTAATCCTGGCGCGTTCAGACGCGCGCCCCGTAACCCAATGAAAGGAAAAACCCATGTCGCGCAATCTAAAATCCATCCTGAGCGCCAGCATCCTCGCGCTTTCAATCGCAGCGCCAATTGCACCGGTTCCTGCAATCGCAGCAGGGACCGAAATTGAGGCCACGCAGGCCGTCTATTTCCGCACCGAACAAATCGACGAAGTCAGTATCGCCTATCGTGAGGCCGGAGATCCGAGCAGGCCCACCGTCCTGCTGCTTCATGGCTTTCCGACTTCCTCGCATATGTTCCGTAACCTTATCCCGGAACTGGCGAAGAGCTACCACGTGATCGCGCCCGATTTCCCCGGATTTGGCGCGTCGGACATGCCGATGGCCGAAAACTTCGAGTATTCTTTCGCAAATATCTCTGGAATGATGACGGCGCTGCTCGACCGGAAGGGTATCGATCAATACGCGGTCTATCTGATGGATTACGGTGCCCCGGTTGGTTTCCGTATGTTTGCGGAACAACCCGAACGAGTCACTGGCTTTATCATTCAAAACGGGAATGCTTATGAAGAAGGGCTGCGCGAGTTCTGGGATCCAATCAAAGCCTATTGGGCCGAGCCATCGCAAGAGAATGGCGACCAGCTTCGTGGATTCCTCACTCTGGATGCCACCAAATGGCAGTTCACCCACGGAGTTCAAAAACCCGAGTTGATCAGCCCGGATAACTATTGGCACGTCCAATACCTGCTTGACCGCGATGGCAATCAAGAGGTGCAACTTGAACTCTTTCTGGATTACGGCACCAACGTTGCCGAGTACCCAAAATGGCAAGCGCTGTTTCGCGAACATCAACCCCCGGCGCTGCTGATGTGGGGCAAAAATGATCACATCTTTCCGGTCGAAGGCGCCTATCCCTATCAACGCGATCTGAATGATCTCGAGTTTCATCTGCTCGATACGGGTCACTTCGCGCTGGAAGAATATGGGCCCGAGATTGCGGCGCAGATGACCGCCTTTCTGAACCGCATCACCACCGCTAGCAACTGACGTGAAACTGGCCGCACCGCGCTCAAAGGTGCGGCCTCACGCATGGAGTAAGTCAATGAGTACGCAAACAAATACTGTCGTAGAGGTAACAGTGGAAATCGTACACGGCTTTGTCGACGGTGGCGCCGGAGGAAATCCCGCAGGCGTCGTCCTGGACGCTGATGAATTGAGCGAACAGGATATGCAAGCTGTTGCGGCAAGGGTTGGATTGTCCGAAACGGCCTTTGTCTCTCGATCTGAGACTGAAGGCTTCAAACTTGATTTCTTCACACCAAACCGGCGCATTGCTCATTGCGGTCACGCAACAATCGCCGCCTTCTCGCGCCTTGATGCGCTAGGCCGGATTCCCAATCCCAACACCTCGAAGGAGACGGTTGATGGGCCGAGGCGCATACTCATGAAAGAAGGTGCCGCCTATATGGAACAACTGGCGCCAAAATACGCGATACCAGAGGAATGGGCGGAAAAGGGTGTAAGCATCGACGATGTACTGAACTCCCTTGGGATCAGCAGACATCAACTTGATCAGGAGATCCCACCGGTTTTGGTCAATACCGGCAACAGTTTCATTGTTATCGGCCTCGCTGATGCCGAAGGTCTTGCCAAGGTGAAACCAGATTTCGCCAAAATCACACAAATCAGCGAACAACTGGATCTGATCGGCTATTATGTCTTTACAACAGACCCATCAGCGACCAATCGAGACGCGACAACCCGCATGTTTGCGCCCAGATATGCGATTGAAGAAGAAGCCGCGACGGGGATGGCTGCGGGGCCTTTAGCGTGTGTATTGCACGACTTTGTCGGATCATCTCAACGATCATTTCAAATCGAACAAGGGGTGTTTATGAACCCGGCGAGTCCGAGCTTGATAAAAGTTGATCTGGACATCGAGAATGGAACAATTTCCGGCCTGATGGCGGGTGGCTACGGCATGGTTAAACGCTCCCTTCGAATTGCTTTCTAGCGTTAAACAGCTAGTCAAATGTGATGTTTGCTTGCTGCCAATTTCGCGTACGGTGAAATTAGGCACTGAATTCATCCGATGGCGGAACGTCTGGTTTTCCATTGCAATGTGACACGAATACTTGCTTGCCTTAAGAACAAATCTTGCTGCGAGCGCGTGCAGCAAGAATTTGTAATGACTAGGTTGGGCTCTAGGCAGTCGTTAGGGACATCGCAGCATCTCGCCATAAACCCAATGCCCGCCCTTCCGAAGCGGCCCCTACCAGCTATTGGCCCCTACTTCCTTCCGCTGCGCTGCGGCCCGTGGAACCGGCCATTCGCTGCGACAGCGAGAACCGGCAAGTGTAGAACTGGAACTGTGCGGGACTTTGCTTCTGTTCGCCTTCCCGAACCGAAGGTCTGCTTCACCCAAATTCTGAAGCAATCCAGTCAACGATCCGCCTTATGCGCGCCTGTCCCAAATGGTCCTTTGACCATGAGACATAGAGCCCATCATCAGATGGGTCGGGATTGACCCAGATCTCCACAAGTTTCTTTGTTTGTAGATCGTTCTCCACCATGTATGTCGGTGCGATAGCAACGCCGTGACCACCGATAGCAGCATCAAGGGCTAAGGCGGATCGGTCGAAGTTGAGCAGCTTGTGCGTGTCACCATACCCGGTTTCATGGATCAGCTTTTCCCACCGCCGGTGCGCATCCTGAAGGAGCGGCAACGTCAGCAGTGTCTCCAGCCCAATCGGCCAATCCGGTCGCAGGAAATCAGGACTGCATACGGCAACGAGGCGGATGTCGGTCAAGCGGCGCGATCCGTGAGCTGTATTCGTGTCATGCGCTTCACCAGGCCAGATTGCGATCTCGTTCCGGGCCAGACTGCGCGCCAGAACCTGCTCATGGACCTGTGTGGTGAGAGACATGCTCGGAAATTTAGCCGCGAAAGCGTCCATCCGGGGCATCAGCCACTTCGTTGCGGTGGAAGAACCAAGGTGCAGCGTGATGCGATCACTGTCTTCGCCGATGCTCACAAAGGCAGTGTCGAGGATCGCCAAAGCGTCTTCCATCGCCGCATGACAGCGCTCACCTTCCGGAGTCAGCGAGACACCGCGTGCGCCACGCACGAGAAGAACAACCCCCAGCTCGATTTCGAGCTGCTTGATCCGCTGGGAGACAGCGCCACGCGATAGGTTCAGCTCCTCAGCTGCACGCTGTAGGTTCCCGTGCGATGCGACGACGGAGAATACCCGAAGCGCGTTCAGGTTCACATTCTTCATTCGATACCTCAAAGGCGATAGTTTTTCTAAACGCTGGTTGAATTATCCTGCTTTGTCAATTTGCTGCAGGTGGCAGATACAAGCGGGCAAGCAGCACTCAGCCATAACTACAAGAGACCTAGCGATGACGCAGACTATCCGTCCAGCAACACCCGATGACATGCCGCGCCTGGTCGAGCTCCTTATGCTGGATGCGCAGGAACGCCATGCAGAGGATACCATCCTCTGGAAGACGGCGGACAACGCGCCCGCCCATATCGAAAAGGCGCTGACAATTGCGCTGACGGCCGAGCAACAACCTTTTCGACAGTTTTGGCATGTCGCAGACGATGGGGGTCAGATCACGGGTGTCATTCATGCGATGATGCTGCCGGTCCCCCCAATCTATGCAGGCCCGTTCGGCGAGCCAGGACTGATCCTGCCCGACTCTTTTGTGGCAACCGATGCGCCAAGCGGCACTGTAGAGGGCCTGTTGGCCGCAGCCGAGGACGCCTTTCGGGAAGCCGGTGCCCGGATCAAACTGGCATCATACGTGGCAGGCGAAGCTTGGCGAACCGCGTTTGAGGCAAGCGGTTATGAGCCCCTGACACTTTATCTGTCACGCAGTGACCTTGGCGATCAGGGAATGCCGGTCAGAGTTCGGCAAGCGACGGAAGACGATATTCCAGGTATCGTTGAACGCAGTGCCGAGAACCGGCAGGTTCTATTTGACATCGACCCTTTCTGGGAAATTCATCCTGACGCTGATCCACGTTTTTCGGCCTGGATGACGCGGAGCCTGACACTTCGAGATCGGGACATGATGGTTCTGGGCGCGTCAGAAGATTTGCAGGGCTACATCATCGCACAGCCTGCCTCACGGCTGCACTTTCCTCCTGCCCACGACATAACGGGGACGGGTGTGATTGATGACTACTACCACCCTGAGTTGGCCAACCCGGCGGCACTTGACCGAGGGAGCGAAGGCTCCCATGCACTGTTGCGCGCGGCCGAGGCGGCGTTCGCCAACCGAGGTATGGGCGCCGCCTTTGTTGTCTGTCCGGCGGGATGGACATCCAAGATCGAGTTGCTGGAAGCTTCTGGCTACGAGACCGCGATGGTCTGGTCCATCAAGCGATAGAAACCGCCATACCGCTCAAGTTACAGCACGCCTCAACGGCTTTTTCACGCCGCCAAAGTGCGAACCCATATGTCTTTGAAAGGAAAAGCTCATGAAGTCAGAGCAAGCCATAGAGACGATCAGCAACGAATTACGCGATCTTTCCGCCGTTCGCGGTCTTTTCCTGAGCGGCAGTTTCGGCAATGGACGGGCAGATGCCTTTAGCGACATCGACTTCGTTCTGGTGTCGGAAGACGGTCCAACCGACGACGTCGCCGCAACATGGAAGGCCGCTGTCGCGCGCACCGGCGAAATCGTGATGTGGTGGGATCGAAACGTTCGCCCTGCGCTCATCAACGCCGTTACCGCAGACTGGACACGCACGGATGTGATTATCCTAAAGCCCGAACAGTTCGCAGCACACAATCAGGCAAGCCTTCGACCCCTCTTCGATCATGACAATCTTTGCGACCAGTTACCGAAGGAGCGACCACAACCGCAGGCTTCACCGGCGCGCCTGTTCCGTCAGATCGAGGAGTTCATTCGCATACTGGGGCTTCTGCATCTTGCGGTAGGCCGCGAAGAATACATCAACGGTGTCGCGGGTATCTTCCACCTGCGCACCAAACTGATCGACCTCATGGTTGACGAAACGGCCGCGCCGGATCGAGGCGGGGCGCTTCACTTGAACCGCCTGCTAACAGATGAGCAGAAGGCGTCGGTCACCGCCTTGCCTGCGCCTGTAGCAGAACGGGACGCGATGATCACAACACACCTCGCCTATGCAAGGGCGTACCTGCCCCGCGCTCGCAAACTCGCTATGAAAAGGGGAGTGGCATGGCCAGAAAGCTTCGAAACTGCGACTTGGAAAAAGCTCAATCAATCTCTTGGCGTGGTATGCCCTTATGATATCTCTGGTGGTCCCGCGAGTAAGGCTTAATTTGAGCGGATTTTGAACACTGCCACTCGATTTCCACAGGGAGGTACGCGATGAAACGCTTGATAAAGATATCCACACTACTGATCGTATCGACTACTGCCGCCTCTTTTGTGTACGGCGCGGTAGGGTTTTGGGACGCGGTTCGAGAGTCCGATGTTTACGCGGTGCGCGCAGACAGCCTGATGGCCGGTGGCCGAGGGCCAGCCGAACTAGGACAAAAGCGTCTTCGGCAACTTATCTTAGTTCAGGATCCAAATTACTATGAGCATAACGGGGTAGATTTTTCCACGCGAGGCGCCGGACTGACCACAGTTTCACAATCACTTGCTAAGCGGCTGGGTTTTGATGAGTTTCGACCCGGTATAGGTAAAATAAGGCAAACAGGCTTTGCCTTCGGTTTAGAAAACCAGCTGAGTAAGGATCAGATTCTGGCGCTTTGGCTCGATACCGTAGAAATGGGACGAGGACCTGATGGCTGGATGACAGGGTTCTTTTTCGCCAGCGAAAGCGTATACAACCGAACACCTGATGAGCTCTCTGACCAAAAATTTCATCGGCTGTTGGCAGTACTAATTGCCCCTGGCAGATTTCGCCTCACTGAAGTAGATGAGGACCTTCTAAACCGAAGCGAGAGGATCGCGAGACTAGTGGCGGGCGACTGTCGTGCAGAAGACAACAGCGATGTTTGGCTTGATGGTTGTGGATAACTCGAGTTGATGGATCGACGTTCGCTACACACGAAATAGACTGGGAAGGCGGGGACGAAGTGTGAACTCGCCCCGTTTGCTAGTAGGTCTGCGAGAAGGGCTTCTTTAGCGTTGAAAAATTGCTGCCGCGGCTGCAACCAAATCGGCATTCGATGTGGCCATGGACTGATCTTCGAGCAGGCATCCATCCTCAAGGCCAATGCGCGTAGACCATCGACTGATCCGCGCTTTGCGAACGAAATGCCAAACTGTTGAGTCAAATCCATGCAGCAGTGTGGGGCGCTGTACCCCGGCTTCGTTCAAGACGGCTTCAATACCGTTTAGCGTCGCTTCAGCCAGTTCAATGTCCTGCTCTTCAATTTCAAATAGGACGCGGAAGACCCTGTCACGTTGCGGCAGCGACACGAAACGCTTCGCGTCTCGAACTGAAGCGATGCCTGCTTCGATACCAACGCCTTTCGCTTCAAGTATCGAGAAGATTTCCGGCGCATCCGTCTCAGACAAGTTGACCGATGCATAGTCCGGCAGGTCAGACCACGTTTGGATCTGCTGCCTTGTCAGAGCAATGTCATTTGCGATCCATGAACCTGTTGATACACCAACCAGCGTGCCTGGGCAGGCGCTTCGGATGCCACGCATGAGTTCATCCACATGGGTAAGACTTTCATTTCTATCCGGGTCGCGAGGGTGGATATGCAGTTCTGCAGCTCCAGAAAAAATGCATGCTTCAGCATCGGCGATCATCGCGTCGGTCGTCAATGGCAGAGACGGGTGGTAGTCCACCGACCGGGCTCCATTTAGGCATGCTTGAACAATCATCTTTTCTACATGTCTCTCCGTAGTCCGAACTTGCGGACCTTTGCGCGACGCGCAGCAATTGTCAAAGAGGGGTTCATCGCGGCCATCGGAGGTGGCGCAGCATCCCAGGATCACCCCATGGGAGGGGCTGTCAAGGACGGCCCATTCCTGCCGTTCATGCGGTCAGGTCTTTGCCGCACCGCAATCCGTCAGACCAGACATTCGCCGCAGAAGCAAAATCATGAATTCGCCAAACATCTATACGGCAATAGATCGGCCGTCCGAACGCATGTTTCGAACGGCCGCTGATATGGTCATTCTTCAGGCCTCGTTTGGCGCAAGTTTATCACGGACGGGACAGCATGAACGCTGAGCCTAAGCGCATAGTCGATCGTGGCGGTCATATCTTCGATCGGAATCGGCACTTGATCTCCGAATGCGCCTGTCGCGATATCTTCCATGACTTCGGGTGTGGTCACATTGTCCGGGTTGATTACCGTCGCTGCGATGCCATGTGTTCTGAGAGACAGATTCAAGGCCTCTCCTACCCCTTGCAGACCAAACTTCGCTGCCGTGTTTGCGACCTCACGTGATCCCGTGTTCTGTACCCCTGACATAGACCCCATCAGGATGATCTTGCCGTTCTCCGCTTTCACAAGGTTCTTCGCCACGCCTTGCGCCAATAGGATCGGCGCAGTTAGATTGACAGCGATCATTTGAACGGTCTCTTCGACCGGGCTTCTGAGGAAATTGTATTCTTCGGTAAAAGCGCCTTTTTCCCACACACCGCCAAGAAACAGCAGACCGTCGAGGGGGCGGTCGCCAATAGCTTCCAGGACTTTCGAGATACCTTCGACAGTTCCGACATCTGCCTCGATCCAATGCCCGATACTGGCCGGGTTGCGCGATACTCCAAATATTTCTGCGCCTTGATCCGCGAGGTATTGAGCGGTTGCGCCGCCGATTCCGCGACTTGCTCCGATGATCAGATAAGTTGGCATGGTCAGGTTTCCTTTCTTTGGTTTGAAAGTTGAGTGAACGTCATGAGAAGGATGGTCACTGGGATGGCCCCAAGGACGATCCAGAGCTGCCAATCTCCCGTTAGATCGAGCATGACGCCTGCGGAAAACGGGCCAATCACTGCACCGAGCGTGTAGGCGGACACAGCCAGCGTGGTCAGCGCAGCGACGGGCTGGCCGCTTCGGGACCGGGCGACTTCAATCATCGCAAGTGTGTAAAGCGCACCGCCGCCTGCTCCGAAGGCAAAAGCAGAAGGCCAGAGCAGATTGGGGAACGAGTTCGCCCCACCAAGCAGTATTGCGCCGAAAACGAGAGTTAGAGCACAGACTCGATACTGTGTTGTGGATCTAAATCTGTCCGCAAGAAAGAAGATGGGAAGCTGGCTCAGTAGGGCGCCAGTTGCCAGAACACCCACCTGCATGGCGGCACTTTTAGATGACAGACCAGTCTCCAGTGCGATGTAGGGAAGGATGGCATTCAGGCCGACTTCAAACCATCCGCCAACCAGAGCGACCGCGAGGATCATCATAACCCCGTGCCAGACAACGCGACCTGCTGTATCATCTCGTGATCTCTCGATTGACGGCAATCTTCGCGGCTTCGCTCCTCCTGCAACAATGATCGCGAGCAGCATCAAGATAGTGGTCGCAATTACGAGACTCACATCAGAGGAAAAAAACAGCGCTGGAAGAAACGGGCCGAGCGCAAGTGAGACGCCAAGCCCTGACTGATAGATCGCCGTAAAGGACCCGATCCGATCGTCAGGCGCGTGGGCGGCGATCATCGCCTCCGTCGCCGTCCATGTCAGCGCAGACGCGATACCCAGCAGGGCCGCCAGTGCGACATAGGCCGGTAACGCAATGGACCCCGCCAACAAAAGGAGAAGCGTGGAAACCAGCGCAAGAGCCGCGACGACCAGCCCGACCAGATGCGCTGACTTCATTCCTATGCACCGCAGAATTTTCGGGGTGATCACAGACATCGCCAGGATCAGCACAAAAGGCGTCAAGCCGTAGATGGAAACAGCCGTTGCCGAGGCACCCGCCTCCCCAAGTCGCACAACGACCTGCGGTGTGAGCATGGCATAGGGAACCAGATAAAGGATCGTCGCCCCACCCATGCGCAGCAGGTCATTCCTTGTGCCAGATTGAAGATGTCGGTCAGTCATGACCCGAAAATGGACGCAGGCTGATAGGATCAGTAGACGCAACATGCTCGACATACTGTCGAGCCAAGCTCTACAATTGAGATATGGAACTGAATCGTCTCGAAGGTTTGACAGTATTCCTTGCCGTGGCAGAATGCGGGAATTTTGCTGCTGCTGGCTTGCAGCTTGGTCTCTCTCGATCTGCAGTAAGCCTGGCGGTTCGCCGTATGGAGGACCGTCTCGGCGTCACGCTCTTCACCCGCACCACCCGAAGCGTGGGTTTGACAGAAGCGGGTCAGCGGCTCTTCAATCTAGCCAGCCCACTTCTCGCTGATCTTGACGAGGGGCTTTCAGAAGCTGCTGACCTTGGCGCAGGCCCGTCAGGCACGCTAAGGCTGACCGTGCCCCGCATCGCGGTCCCACTCGTGATTGAACCCATCCTCGCCGAATTCGCTAAGGCCGCGCCGCGTGTCACTTTGGAAATTGTAGCAGATGACGGCCTCGTTGATCTTGCCCGCGACGGCTTCGATGCCGGCATTCGTTTGGGAGATCAGGTAGATGCTGATTTGGTTGGGTTGAACCTTACCGGCCCGTTGCCTTGGCAAATCGTCGGGTCTCCAGACTACCTCGCGACGCACGGCACACCCGAAACGCCCGAAGACCTGGTGAATCATTCATGTATTGGCTACCGCTACACATCCTCACCCCAGCTCTATCAGTGGGAGCTGTTCAAAAATGGTCGCCTGACCCCTTTCAGCGTGCAGGGCCGCGCAATCGTGAACGACTATGCCAGCAAGCCAGTCGCTGCACGACAAGGATTGGGGTTGGCTTACGATCTGGAAGCAACCTTTGCAGAAGATGTGCGCGCAGGCCACTTGGTGCCCGTTCTGACGTCCTACACCCAAACCTCAGAGGGCTTTTTCCTTTATTACCCGCACCGCCATCAGGTCATGCCGAAGCTGAGAGCCTTAATCGAGGTTGCCAAAAAACAGAGGCGTAGGTCGGCCAAAGTTGTGCCAAGCACTTAGCCAGAAAATCCCCCATTCTTTAGAAATGCGACCTCCTCCGGTGTGCTCGTCCGACCGAGGATTCCGTTGCGATGCGGAAAT
This sequence comes from Ruegeria sp. H4, assembly GCF_056533065.1. NCBI lineage: Bacteria > Pseudomonadati > Pseudomonadota > Alphaproteobacteria > Rhodobacterales > Roseobacteraceae > Ruegeria > Ruegeria sp. H4. Next base: position 47,126 of record NZ_JBQFOC010000004.1, on the reverse strand, counting down.
CGGCCAAAACGGGCAATGATGTCCCGATGGCCTTTTGCAGACACCAGATCTTCAGCGCTGAGCCAACGGGCCGTCTCTGCAACGGAAAGGTTCTGGTCTGCCAAGTTTTCCGAGTGCATGAGCGGCATGTAGATGAACTCACCAATATCAGCTCGCATGCGTCTGTCATCGCCGTTTGCAATGACACGGTGTACGATATTGACCGCCTTGTCGTCGCAAGCATATGCCCGCGGCCTGCCTCGGTGAATGTGGCGCGAAAACTGATCAAGTACGATGACAAGGGAAAGTGCTGCATCGGGACTAACGTTCTCCCAAGAGTCGTTTTCTCCCTTCGCAATTATGCGATGCAAATCACCGAACTGGTCGCGTACTAGGGTGTCGAAAGCATGATCCTTGGTCCACCACTTACCAGGACCGGCGTCGGCCCAGAAACTCAATATGCGATCCGGCGAAATCAACGGCAATGGGTCTCCATTTGAGCACTAGCATCGGCTCAAGTGGAGACCGGGGCAATAGCTTATGGAACTCCAGAGATTGATCCCTTTGACTTTATGTTCCCACGCAACATGGAGGTGGGATTCATTCTGGGCTTCAAAAAGGTCGGCCCATTCCGGACTTTTCTCCGCACATAAAGCTCTGCAGTGCAGCGTCACCATAGCGGCCATTCGTAAACCACGCAGCGATCTTGGTAGCGATCTTGGTTTGGCATGGTCGTGTGCAGCAACCTGCGCCAATGTCGCTAATGAGTGATCAAAGCTCTGGCCAAGACACTAACCTTGGCGAAGTAACTTCCATGATGAGCCCAACATGACATCCAATGCGCCAGCCTCTTCCAATGCGGATGCCCACAAGTACGGTGTGCTCTTCGTATTTGCGGCCGGTCTGCTGTGGTCGACGGTCGGTCTTGGTATTCGCCTGATCGATGACGCGGTCGTGTGGCAAATACTGCTCTACAGGTCGATCAGCCTGTCGCTGTTTCTCTGCGTGCTTATCCGCGTGCGGTCTGGAGAAAGCCCATTTGTTCAGATCCGCCGCACCGGCGCCCCTGCCATCATTGCGGGGCTATCATTGGTCGCGGCCTATTCTGGCGGTATCTACGCGATCCAGAACACGTCGGTTGCAAATGCAATGCTTCTGTTTGCAACCGCACCGTTTATGGCTGCGGTGCTCGGATGGATCGTGTTGCGAGAACCCGTCCGCACCGCGACCTGGATCGCGATCGCCGTCGCAATCGGCGGGATCGGGATCATGGTCGCCGACAAGTCCGGAAGCGTCGCTTTGAAAGGCAGCCTCGCCGCGCTTGGGTCGGCATTCGGTTTTGCTGTCTTCACCGTGGCGCTGCGATGGGGGCGCACAGGGGAGATGCTGCCGGCGGTCTTCCTTTCAGGCCTTTTCGCGATCTTCATCACTTCAGCCATATGCTTGGCCCTCGGTCTCTCCTTCGTGCTAAGTCCTCGTGATGGCGGAATTGCGATGGGCATGGGCGTGTTCCAGGTCGGGGCAGGTCTCATCCTCTACACATTGGGATCGCGCAGCCTACCCGCCGCAGAACTCGCCCTGCTGTCTTTAGCCGAAGTCCTGCTCGGTCCACTCTGGGTCTGGCTTTTTCTGGGGGAAACCGCGACCGAAAATACCCTGATTGGCGGCGCAGTTCTGCTCGCGGCGATTGCGGGCAATGCGATGTCAGGAAAGCGAAGAAAGCCACCGCCCATCACCGCACCATAAAATAGGAGCCAACGGCCCACAGCTGACCTTCGGCATGTTGTTAAGATGCTGCAACTGCAGACTACATGGCCGCCATTCGCTACGCTGCCAAAATCCGTGATTGGTCGAACTCACAGTATGCGGACAAAGCCGCCGTCTGCAAATACGAATTTTACGGTCGCACTGTGCGCTTTGCCGCAGCGGCAAAAAACGGCAATTGAAGATGTCTGCGCTGCGGTCACTCATACCGATAAGCGGCTAGTTTGGGCTGCCTTCGAACTTTCACATCTGCTCGCCACTAGTCTTCCCATTCGTACATTACTTCTCTAGGCAAGCTAAGAGCAGTTTTCGTATTGTTTGACTGAGCGGTTGTGTTTAGCTTCATCAAATTTGCACAGCGAAAGCGCAACATTTTCTGGAAAGTCAATCGGCGGCATGTCCTCCCACGCCCACACACCCCAAGCCTCGATTTCGTCAGTGTTTAGCGCGCCAGTGAAAACTGCGGAGGACACTTGAGCACCTCCAATCTCGACTTCGCGCAAATTTGAACCGGAGAATATGCTCCCAGTTAAATTTGCATCGGCGAATATGGCTTCGGACAAGTCAGCATGGCTGAAGTTTGCCTTAGTAAAAACAGAGCCTCTCAAGTTCGCCCCAGAAAGTGACTCAGAGAAAGTCAATTGATCAACTGAAATCTTGAACAGGTTTGAACGGCTCAGGTCAATTGTTCCAAGATTTGCGCCCCGCAACCACTCTAACTCAACCAAGTCACCCTGATCGAAAAATGAAGTTGGGGTGCCTGTCAGATCACTTCTCGCAAAATCCAGAGGTGGGGAAACTTGAGCGAAGTCCATCCCTTGCGCAAGAAGAAGAAGCAATAGTTGGCCTCTCTGTGGGCTATATGGGTCCGGCTCTTCAAGCGGTTCAATAGGGAACTCCCAGTATCGACCACTGGAATCCCACGGCGTCTCCGTTACTAAGTACGCTGCGTAGTCATCGGGATTTTTGTATGGTTCCGCAGAATTGACAACATTCTGAATCTGAGCGATCAAGCTTTGTGAAGGTTTCCATCGCCCGTCAGCGTCTCTTTCACTTTCTATCTCAGAGAAAAGAATCGGAAGCTGAGCTGAATAGATGGATGATATACGCGCGATGCGAGCTTCAAGCATTTGTCTATCAGCAAGTTGATTCTGACTTTGAATAAGCCGGTTTTGGATTTCAATTCGGTCGACCTGTCGGATTGCTGCCAGTGCCTGAACTAATGTAAGCGCAGCGGCCAAAGCCGCGATCCCGATGCCAAGAGCCACCGTTCCGCTCCACAAAAGAATAGCGGCGCGGACTACCTTAGCTAATTGTTCGGCAACCTGCCTTTGCGCAGCGATTCTTTGATCACTGGGGACGAACCTATCTATTGCAGATTGGATCAAAATTGGCGTCGCTGGGGCCGAATTGTCAGTTTGGTTGCGTTGCCGAGCAATCCACCAAACCCTCGCCAACAAAAAAATTAAGAGACCCGCTATACAAATTCCAAAAGCCACTACTATGCTGCGGTCAAGCACCAGCTCTGAGTAGTTAATAATGAGCAGTGTCGAACCCACTCCCAATGCAACGCCCAAAATGAGGGGAGTGAGACCGCCAAGTAGGCTCAAGATTCTTATAGCGCGATCAGCTTTCATCGAGATTTTCCATAATCAAATGACCAATTTAAAAAAGAGAGCTTTGCGTAAAATGCCCAAAGTACAGTGTAAGCTGATTAACGTCATTCGCAAAATGCACTGTTCCGCGACTGGCGACTCCTTAGAATGGAGTTAGACGTACTTGCCTTGGCCAAGGTCGGCTTCCTGCGCTACGCGGATACTAATGTGAGACGCAGTATTGGTTGATTTGGGCTCCAAGCAGACATTCGAAGCTCTGCCCAAAAAGTATGGTTGGTGACGGTTGTATCGGTCTAAGATGCGGAGAAAAATCTGACCGAAGTCCAATACTCTGCCTACCGTGACACTGCCAAAAACGTCCCCGAATGCATGATGATGTCGAAATGCTGCATCCCCTTTTTCAGGTCGAAACTGACGGCATGCCCGGCTTTGCGTAGCAGTTCCGCGTATTCCCGGCTTTGGCGGATGAACTCGGGCGTGTCCCTTTCGGCCACGGTCACGTGGTAGCGCGGGCCGGGGCGGGGGAGGTGGCGGATGGGCGACAGGTCGTTCACCTCGACCGGGGTTAGTTGCAGCGGGTCGTTCACCGGGGTCAGGCTGATCGGTTCCAGATCATAAACCCCGCTTATCAGGATCACATCACGCACCCGTAACCCGGCGCGGGCCAGATCGTTGGCTGAACGTGCCATGACCATACTGGCCAGGTGCGCGCCTGCGCTGTGCCCTGATAAGGTGATCCGCGAGGGATCAAATCCAAGCGTTTCGGCCTGCGAGGCCAGCCACAACAACGCGTTGCTGCATTCTTCGACCATATCTCCGATGCGGGCGCCGGGGGCGAGCGTGTAGTTCAGCGTTGCAAAAGACTGTTCGGCTTCGATCAAGGCCGGGGCCATCATTGCCGACTCGCGCTGGCTGAGCGCCTGCCAGTATCCGCCATGAATGAACACATGGAGCGGCGCGCCTGCGCCTTTGGCCGGGAAGAAATCCAGAACCTGAGTTTGGCTTTCGCCATATGCAAGGTTTTCTTGCACGGTCATTTGCGCGCGGTGTTGTGCACTCAGGGCGGCATAGCTGTTCAGATAGGGTGTGAGGTCGCCGCCAACCATAGAACTGGGGGAATATTCCTTCTCCAGCTCGGACTTGGAAAACCCGCGATACAGCATCACCTACTCCTGATCTGTGTACATCAACTCGGTACGTACATCGTAGAGATCATGGAAGAACCGCAAATCCAAGGCCTTGCGCAAGAAAGAAACGCCGCTGGACCCTCCGGTGCCGGGTTGGTTGCCGATCACCCGTTCAACCGCTGTGACATGATCGAAGCGCCAGCGCTGGAACAGCGATTCCACATCCATCAGCTTTTCTGCCAGCGCATACAGCTGCCAATACCGGTCGGTATCGCTGTACACCTGCGCCCAGATTTTCACGATGCGAGGGTCCCCCGAATAGGGCTGAGCATAATCGCGGTCCAACAGGTCTTGCGGAACGTCGAAGCCCTGGCGCGCAAGCATATGCAACACCTCATCATACAGCGACGGTTTTGTTAGCGCCGCGTTCAACTGTTTCATGACCTCGGGATCATGTTCATGAACCTTCAGGGTCGAAGCATCCTTGTTACCCAGAATGAATTCGATCTGGCGATACCCGTAGCTTTGAAAGCCGGACGAACTGCCAAGGGCCTGACGGAATGTCATGTAATCGGCAGGTGTCATGGTCAGCAGGGTTTCCCATGCTGTGATCAACTGCCGTTGAATGGCTTTGATCCGGTCGATGTTCTTCATCGCCGGGCCGAACTCATCCTGCTGCAAGAAGCGTCGTACTTCGACCAGTTGGTGATGCATCAGCTTCAGCCACAACTCGCTGACCTGATGGATGATGATGAACAGCATTTCATCGGGCTGGGCCGGGTCCTGAAACGTACGTTGCAGGTTCAGCAGGGTCTTGAGTTGCAGAAAGTCGCCATAGCTTTTGCGGTGGGTTTCGGCGAAATTGGTGACCAGTGAGTCCTCAATCCCGCGTTCAAGGTACCGGTCTTCATTGGCTTTATCGCTCATGCTGCCTCCCCACGCGCGCTGTTTGCTACGTGTGTAGAGGCTGCGTTTGCAACTTTCCAGTGGTTCAAGTCCAGTCCAGAACAACCTTGCCGGATTGGCCAGACTTCATGGCGGCAAAGCCTTTGTCAAAGTCGTCCACGCCATAGCGATGGGTGATCACACGACTGACATCCAAACCGTTCTGCAACATGGCGATCATCTTGTACCAGGTCTCAAACATCTCGCGGCCATAGACACCCTTGATGGTGATTGCCTTGAATACGATGCGGGACCAATCGACCGGGGATTTGCCAGGGGGGATACCCAGCAGAGCAATCTTTCCGCCCATCACTAAGGCCTCGACCATCTGGTCCAGTGCAATTTGCGAGCCCGACATCTCAAGCCCGACGTCAAAGCCCTGCTGCATGCCCAGTTCGGTGATGACATCCTGCAGGTCTTCTTTGGTGACATCGACAGTACGCAGGGTCGGCACCACGTGTTGGGCCAGGGTCAGGCGGTCGGGGTTGATATCAGTGATCACCACATGCCGGGCACCGGCGTGGCGGGCGACGGCGGCGGCCATGATACCGATTGGACCTGCGCCGGTGATAAGGACATCTTCACCCAGCAGATCGAAGCTAAGTGCGGTGTGAACGGCGTTGCCCAGCGGATCGAGGATCGCGCCGATTTCGTCCGGTACGTCCTCTGGCAAGGGTACAACGTTGAAGGCGGGCAATTTCAGATACTGCGCAAAGGCACCCTGTTCGTTTACGCCAATCCCGCGCGTTCCAGGGTCTAGGTGAAACTTGCCCGCGCGACTCTGGCGACTGTCAGTTCCGATCAGATGACCCTCACCCGAGCAACGTTGGCCGATCTCAAGTCCGGTTACGTTGCGCCCGATCTCGACGATCTCACCGGCGAATTCGTGGCCAGTGATCATGGGGACCGGTACGGTCTCGGCGGCCCAGTCGTCCCAATTCCAGATGTGAATATCTGTGCCGCAGATGCCGGTTTTGTTGATGCGGATCAGTACCTCGTCCGGTCCAATCTCGGGCACTGGGGCCTGAACCATCCAAAGACCTTCCTCGGGTTTGGATTTTTCCAGTGCTTTCATCGTGTTGGGTCGCATCAGATCACCCCCGATTCCTTGCCGACCTTGCCAAAGGCCGCGAGCGCGCGATCCAATTCATCCTTTGTTAGAGCCGCATTCATCTGCGTTCTGATCCGCGCTTGACCACGCGGGACGACCGGGAAGAAGAAACCCGAAACATAGACGCCTTCATCAAACAACCGCGACGCCATGTCTTGCGCAAGCGTTGCGTCCCCCAGCATCACCGGGATGATTGGGTGCTCACCGGGCAACAGATCAAAGCCCAGATTCTCCAAACCGGCGCGCCAGTATTTGGCGTTGCCGAACAGCTGCGCGCGCAGCATGTCGCCCTCTTCAACCAGACGGATTGCTTCCAGACCGGCAGCGACGATGGACGGCGGCAGCGAGTTTGAGAACAGATAGGGCCGCGCCCGCTGCCGCAGCAGGTCGATCACTGGCTGCGGCCCGGCGATGTAGCCGCCGATTGCCCCCCCAAGTGCCTTACCCAAGGTTCCCGTCAGAATATCCACATCGACGCCGAAATGATCCGGCGTACCGGCGCCGTTCGGCCCCATGAAACCGGTGGCGTGGCAGTCATCGACCATGACAATCGCATCGTATTTGTCGGCCAGCTCGCGGATTTTCGGCAGGTTGGCCAGATAGCCATCCATCGAGAAAACGCCATCGGTGGCGATCATGATATGCCGCGCGCCGTCGTCACGGGCCTGTTTCAACCAGGCCTCCAGATCGTTCATGTCATTGTTTATGTAGCGATAGCGCTTGGCCTTGCACAACCGCACCCCGTCGATGATCGAGGCGTGGTTAAGACTGTCGGAGATGATAGCATCCTCGGGGCCCAGCAGTGGTTCGAACAGCCCTCCGTTTGCGTCAAAACAGGCAGCGAACAGGATCGCGTCGTCCTTGTTCAGGAACTCGGCCAGCTTCTGTTCCAACTCCCGATGAATGTCCTGGGTGCCGCAGATGAACCGAACGGAGGCCATGCCAAAGCCTTTGGGCTCCATCGCATTGGTTGCTGCTTTGATCAATGCGGGATGATCGGCCAGACCAAGGTAGTTATTGGCGCACAGGTTGATGACTTGACGGTCGCCCACCGTGATCTCACCGCCCTGAGGCGAGGTGATCATGCGTTCACTTTTATACAAGCCCTCGGATTCGATCTGCGCGAGTGTGTCCGTGATGTGAGACAAGAATGCATCTGCCATGGCGACCTCCGATCAACTGAGTCGCATATCTAGCATAACGGATACGTTTCCCAAATAGGGGAAATACAATATTCGGGAAAAATATCCGTGAAGACGGATTTTGCAGGTTAGGCGTTCTTGACGATCAGGAAGACGCGCGCTGCATCAATCGCAGAGATGCAATGCGCAATATCGGCGGCATACCGCGCGGTATCGCCTTGGCGCAGTTCGGAAACCGCGGCGCCAGAGGTGATACGGACAGCACCTTCAAGCACGGTCAGCTGTTCCCGTGCCCCCCGCGCATGTGGCTGGCTGTTCAGCGCCCCACCGGCTTCGAACTGGATGTCATAGACCTCATGCCCTCCGGCTTCCTCCGGGGGAGAGAGGATTTGAATCCGGCATTTCTCACCCATATTGTCGATGCTGGGCACTTCGGCCTGACGCAAAACTTCGATCTGGTCGGTGTTGTTGGCATCGTCCAGAAGGCCCGCGAAATCGACCTGCAAGGCGCGGGTCAGGTTCCACAGAGTCGAGATGGTGGGGCTGCTTTCGCCGCGTTCGATCTGGCTGACCATGGACCGCGAGACACCGCTGAGATTGGCCACGGCCTCAAGCGACAGACCTTTGGCGCGGCGCGCCTCTTTCAGGCGGGCGGGCAGGCGGGTCAGGATATCGTCAGTGTTTTCCGTCATGACGGAATCCATGCGTGTTGTGCGAGCGGATGTCAATTCTGACCGTGACGGGACGTCTTGCGCGACAGGGTCATTCAGCGGGTGCATAGTAAGTGCAAATTAAGGAGGATTGTCCCATGACCGATATCGTAATTCTCGACGGTGCGCGCACCGCAATTGGCACCTTTGGTGGTGCATTGGCCTCGACCGCGCCGATTGATCTGGCCACGGTGGCGACCGAAGCAGCGCTTGAGCGTTCGGGTGTTGAAGGTGCCCAGATCGGGACAGTTGTCTTTGGTCATGTAATCAATACCGAGCCGCGCGATATGTACCTGTCGCGGGTTGCGGCAATGCAGGCCGGGATCCCGAACGGGACACCTGCAATGAATGTGAACCGTCTGTGTGGTTCTGGTGCGCAGGCCATTGTGTCAGCGGTGCAGGCGCTGATGCTGGGCGATGCGGATTTTGCGGTAGCAGGCGGTGCCGAAAGCATGTCGCGTAGCCCCTATATCGTGCCTCAAGCGCGGTGGGGCGCGAAGATGGGTGACGTTTCTTCGCTGGACATGATGCTGGGCGCGCTGAACTGCCCATTCGGAACCGGCCATATGGGAGTTACCGCTGAAAACGTTGCGGATGAGCATCAGATCAGCCGTGAACAGATGGATGCGTTCGCCCTGAGCAGCCAGACCCGAGCGGCGGCTGCGATTGAGGCGGGATATTTCGAAAGCCAGATCGCGCCGGTTCAGGTCAAGGTTAAGCGGGACATGGTTGACTTTGTGGTGGACGAACACCCCAAAGCTACCACCGCCGAAGCGCTGGCTGGTCTGCGCCCGGTATTCAAGAAAGAGGGGCGCGTGACGGCAGGCAATGCCTCGGGCATCAATGACGGCGCGGCGGCGATGGTTCTGGCCACGGCAGATGCGGCGGAGAAGGCCGGGTTGAAGCCCAAGGCTCGGGTGTTGGGATATGCTCATGCGGGCGTCCGGCCCGAGGTCATGGGGATTGGCCCGGTTCCAGCGGTTCAGAACCTGTTGAAGAAGACCGGATTGTCAGCGGAAGACTTTGATGTGATCGAAAGCAACGAGGCCTTCGCTTCGCAGGCTTTGGCGGTCAATCAGGAACTTGGGCTCGACGCTGCGAAGGTGAACCCAAACGGTGGCGCGATCGCGCTGGGGCATCCGGTAGGTGCGACGGGTGCAATTATCACTTTGAAGACGCTGTACGAGCTGGAGCGCACGGGGGGGTCGAAAGGATTGATTACCATGTGCATCGGGGGCGGCCAGGGCATCGCCCTTGCCATTGAGCGGCTTTGATCTGAGATCGGGTTGGGGGGCTGTCTGCCCCCCCATCGCGCCATGGCGCGATTCCCCCCCGAGGATATTTTTGGCCAGATGAAGCAAGTGGGCTGAACCTAGCCAAGCGCCATGATCAGAAGAACACTGACGGACCCGAGGACGGCGCCGAACAGGGTAGTGAGGATGCCGCGCAGAAGGCCTGAATCTTTGGGCTCTTCTTTTTGGGTTTGTGCGATGAGCGCGTTTTCCACCAGTGCAGGCAGGCGTGGGCCGAATCTGGCCAGAACCAGAGCGGTTTTCCCAAAATCCCGCAGCGCGGCGCGTGGGCCGATTGAGCGTTTGATATAGTCCTCGACCACGGGGCGGGCGACTTCCCAGATATTCATATGTGGATCGAGTGAACGGGCGACGCCTTCGACGACAACCATAGTGCGCTGCAGCAGGATCAGCTCGGTCCGGGTTTCCATGCCGAAGCGTTCGGTGACTTCAAATAAGTAGCTTAGCAGCCGACCCATCGAAATATGCGTAGCGTCCATGCCGAAAATTGGTTCGCCGACTGCGCGCAAGGCGCGGGCGAATTCGTCGACATCCCGGTCGGCGGGGACATATCCGGCTTCAAAATGAACCTCGGCGACCCGCTTGTAATCGCGGCGGATGAAGCCAAACAGGATCTCGGCATAAACCCGGCGGGTGTATTCGTCGATATGGCCCATGATACCGTAGTCATAGGCGATGATATCGCTGTTGGCAGCGACCTTCAGGTTGCCTTGATGCATATCGGCGTGGAAGTAGCCGTCGCGCAGCGCGTGCAACAAGAACAGTCGCAGCACCCGTTCCGCCAGATCACGGCGGTTGTGGCCTGCGGCGTCCAGCGCGTTATTGTCGCCAAGTGGTATGCCATCCGCCCAGCTGAGCGTCATCACACGGCGGGCGGATAGGGACCACACCACCGGCGGTAGCCAGAACCCGGCATCATCTTTTGTGTTGGCGGCGTATTCTGAAGCGGCGGCGCTTTCGAGGCGCAGGTCTAGCTCACCGCGCACGACGCCGTCGAAATGTTCGATCACCTCCATCGGGCGCAGACGACGTGCGCCCGGGGCAAAGAGTTGAACGATACGGGCAGCGAAATAGAACGCATCCACATCCTTGCGGAAGGCGCGTTCGATGCCGGGGCGCAGGACTTTGACCGCCACATCTTCACCTGAGGTGACCAGCTTGGCCTTGTGAACCTGCGCAATGGATGCAGCGGCAATGGGGTCGCTGAATTCGCTGAAGATGTCACTGACGGGTTGCCCGAGTTCCTTTTCCACCTCAGCTATGGCCTCAGATTTGGAGAAGGGGGGGAGCTTGTCCTGCAAGACGCGCAATTGCTCGGCCAGTTCATCGCCGACCACGTCGGGGCGGGTCGAGAGCACCTGCCCGAACTTGATATAGGCCGGGCCAAGTGCGGTCAGGGCGCGCGTCGCAGGGGGCATATCCGGATCGCCCTTGTAGCCAAGCCATTGAAAGGGCTTGCCAAGAGCGTGGGCCACGAAGCGCAACGATCTGGGGGCTTCAAACGCATCCAGCACCACGTTCATGGCGCCGGTGCGTTCCAGTGTGGCACCTGTTCGGATCAGGCGAATGATGTTGTGCGGGCCGCGCATTTAGATTTTCCAGCCGGAATGCAAGGCGGCGATCCCCATGCTCAGGTTACGATATTTGGCGTTTTCGAACCCAGCACTGCGGACCATGCCCAGGAATGTCTCCTGATCGGGGAAGTTGCGGATCGATTCCACGAGGTACTGATAGCTGTCGTAGTCATTGGCGATCAACTTGCCCATGCGGGGGATGACGTTGAAGCTGTAGAGGTCATAAAGCTTCTGCAGCCCGTCATTGGGCAATTGACTAAACTCCAGCACCATCAGGCGGCCGCCGGGTTTCAGGACGCGGAACGCCTCGTTCAGCGCCTCTTGTGGGCGGGTGACGTTCCGGATGCCGAAGGAGATCGTGTAGACGTCGAAGGTGTTGTCTTCGAACGGCAGCGACATTGCATCGCCCACCACCCAGTCCAGACTTTCAGACATCTGATCCGCCTCGGCCCGTTGACGGCCTTCGATCAACATCGATTCAGTCAGATCCAGCACGGTGGCGTGGCCATGACCGGCGCGCTTGAGGAAGCGGAAGGAAATATCTCCGGTGCCGCCCGCCACATCCAGCAGGTGTTGACCGGGACGGGGCGCGAGCCAATCCATCATCGCATCTTTCCAGATCCGGTGAATGCCCATCGACATGACATCATTCATCACATCGTATTTCGAGGCGACGGAACTGAATACGCCTTGCACGCGCTCTGCCTTATCCGCCTCGCGCACGGTTTCGAACCCGAAATGAGTGGTGTTGTCGTTGATGTCAGACATTTGCCTTGCCGTTTGTCGATTTTGGCTTCTGTTATAGGGCCATGAGAAGCGGGCACAATGCGGCCCTTTGGTATAGGAGCCATGTAATGCCCGAGTTGCCCGAGGTCGAGACTGTAAGGCGCGGCCTTGCTCCGGCGATGGAAGGAGTGGTGATCGCGCAGGCGGATGTAAACCGCCCCGACCTGCGCTGGCCTTTTCCGGACCGCATGGCGGAGCGTCTGACCGGGCAACGGATTGAGCGGTTGCGGCGGCGGTCAAAGTATATACTAGCCGATCTCAGCAGCGGAGAGACCCTACTGGTGCATTTGGGCATGTCGGGTCGAATGACGGTGTCCGGTGATCCGTTGGGCCAGTTCGTGCATAAGCACCCTAGGGCGCAGAAACACGATCATGTCGTGTTCCATATGGCCAATGGTGCGCGCATCACGTTCAATGATCCGCGCCGGTTCGGGGCGATGGATTTGTTGCAGACGGCGACCGCCGAAGAACACAAGCTTTTGTCGGTTCTGGGGCCGGAACCCTTGGGCAATGATTTCGATGAACAGCAGCTGATCGACGCGTTCAAGGGGAAGAATACTCCAGTGAAATCGGCGCTACTGGATCAGGGAATCGTTGCCGGGCTTGGCAATATTTATGTCTGCGAGGCGCTTTATCGGGGCCGTGTGTCGCCGCGTCGCAAAGCTGGGCAGATTTCTAAGCCGCGTGTTGCGGCCTTGGTGCCGATCATCCGGCAGGTGCTTCAGGATGCAATTGATGCTGGCGGCTCATCACTGCGGGATTTCCGCCAAGCTGATGGAGAGCTTGGATATTTTCAGCATAGCTTTGATGTTTACGGGCGTGAAGATGAACCCTGCCGCACGGAAGGGTGCGGCGCATTGATCAAGAGAATCACCCAGTCCGGTCGCTCATCCTTCTATTGTGCGCAATGCCAAAGATAACTTGATCCAAGTTTTTCGCGTGATAAGGAATCGTACTTGAACGGAACAACCGGAAGCTAAACCTTATGGCTTTTGAGACGATCATCGTCGAAATCGAAGACCACGTCGGGCTGATCAAGCTGGATAGACCAGACGCGATGAATGCGCTGAACACCCAATTGGTGAGCGAACTCTGCGACGCATTGGAAGAGGCGGACCAGAACGACAAGGTGCGCTGCATTGTGATCACCGGCTCGGACAAAGCATTTGCTGCAGGTGCGGACATCAAGGAGATGTCCGAGATGAGCTTTGTTGATGTGCTTAGCACGGATCTTTTTGCTTCGGTCAACGAACGCGTTTCGGCCATTCGCAAGCCAATCATCGCGGCCGTGGCAGGTTATGCGCTGGGCGGTGGATGTGAACTGGCCATGATGTGCGATTTCATCATCGCAGCCGATACAGCCAAATTCGGCCAGCCCGAGATCAATCTGGGTGTGATTGCTGGCATTGGTGGCACACAGCGCCTGACGCGGTTTGTCGGCAAATCCAAGGCCATGGACATGAACCTGACAGGTCGTTTCATGGACGCGGAAGAAGCCGAACGCTCGGGTCTTGTAAGCCGAGTTGTCCCAGCAAAAAAGCTGATGGAAGAAGCCATGGGTGCAGCGCAGAAGATCGCTGAGAAATCGCTGCTGACGGCCGCCGCGGCCAAGGAAGCGGTGAACCGCAGCTACGAGCTGCCGCTGAGCGAAGGTCTGTTGTTCGAGCGTCGCGTGTTCCATTCGATGTTCGCCACCGAAGATCAGAAAGAAGGCATGGCGGCGTTTCTGGAAAAACGTGCTGCGCAATTCCGCGATAAGTAAGGTCGCAACAAAGACCCCGCGAAAGGCAGGCTTCGGCCTGCTTGTTTGTTGGGCGCGCAGGGTAAGAATCGGCTTGGCAAACCTGTAAAACTTGGGTAGAGACCGCCGTCATACATGCGCGTGCGGCCCGCCTGGCCCGATTCACACTCGTGATTTCTGATCCGGTGCGGATATATCCGTGGCGCGCAACCCAAGATAACCGTACCGAACAAAGGTCAAGAAACACATGGCTAACTCGCCCCAGGCAAAGAAGCGCGCGCGTCAGAACGAAAAGCGTTTCGCTGTAAACAAAGCGCGTCGTTCGCGCATCCGCACCTATCTGCGCAAAGTCGAAGAAGCAATCGAATCCGGTGACAAGGACGCAGCCACCGCAGCCCTGCGCGCGGCGCAGCCCGAGCTGATGCGCGGCGTCACCAAGGGTGTCTTCCACAAGAATACTGCATCCCGTAAAATGTCGCGCCTGTCAGCGCGCGTCAAAGCACTGGGTTAAACCTGCTGCATGACCTTAGGTCATGTCAGAAAGGCTGAACCAAATTCAAAGGCGTCGCTAAGTGCGGCGCCTTTTTTCCTGTTGCCGGAATGCCGCGCCCTCACGAAACCGAGAGATTCTTTCGCTGAAAGAGCCGAGTCAATATCAGAGTTTCGTTGCCGTGCCCTATGCCGTCTTGCTACCACTGATTCAGCGATTCACTCGCTTGGGGGGACAGGCTGTTTCCGCGATCATACTGACGGGCATCAGGACGATTGCGGGGTTGGCGTCGATGACCGGCTTTGTCCGGGCTGCCGATTTGCCACGGACCTTGGGCTAACCAATGGTTCTGGCTCTGTCTAGAAAATGTGTGTGCTACCTGCGACCCGGTTCACCGGACGGTTAATTATTGCCAGCCGACTGAACCAGAGCGTCGTTGCACTCCGGTGACGACCTCGTCGAACCATACGGTTTGACGCACCTGACCCTTTTGCTTGGTGAATCCCTAAGCCGGGAAACCGGTTCAGTATGAATAAGGCCGACAGGCCAATAAAGAATGGGATGCGTGAGGCGCTGAATGACACAAGAGAAATGGGGACTACTGCGTAACAAGTTGATTAAGGTAATTGGCCGGAACAACTATACGACCTGGATCGAACCTCTGACATTTGAAGAGTTGCAAGATGGTGTCGCGGTGTTTTCTGCACCGACCAATTTCATGGGCAACTATGTCAGTCAGAATTTTGCCGACCTGATATTGTACGAACTGAACACCTCGGGAGAGTTAGTTCAGCGTTTGGATTTCCGCGTTGCTGCAAATACCCCCGCGCGCCCGAATCCGGTCGCGAAATCAGTGGTCGAAGAGGCAGCGCCTGAGACTGCCGCCGCCCCTGCAGCGCCGCGCTCAGACGCCGCGCAAGAGGCGTTGGATTCGATGCAAGCCGCGCCTCTTGATCCGCGTTTCACCTTTGACAGCTTCGTGGTGGGCAAGCCCAACGAGCTGGCTCATGCCGCTGCTCGCCGCGTGTCAGAAGGCGGTCCCGTCACATTCAATCCGCTGGTTCTGTATGGGGGCGTTGGTCTGGGTAAGACACACCTGATGCATGCCATCGCATGGGAGCTGAAAACCAAACATCCTGAATTGAATGTTCTGTACCTGTCGGCGGAACAGTTCATGTACCGTTTTGTGCAGGCCCTGCGCGAACGCCGGATGATGGACTTCAAACATCTGTTCCGCTCGGTTGACGTGCTGATGGTTGATGACGTGCAGTTCATCGCGGGCAAGGATTCCACTCAGGAAGAGTTCTTTCATACCTTCAATGCGCTGGTGGATCAGAACAAGCAGATCATCATCTCGGCTGACCGCGCACCGGGTGAGATCAAGGATCTGGAAGACCGGGTAAAATCGCGCCTGCAATGTGGCTTGGTTGTCGATCTGCACCCGACCGATTACGAGCTGCGTCTGGGCATCCTTCAGAACAAGGTTCAACAGCATATCAGCACTTATCCTGATCTGGTGATTGCGGATGGGGTGCTGGAGTTTCTGGCGCATCGCATTTCGACCAATGTGCGCGTGCTAGAAGGCGCTCTGACCCGTCTGTTCGCTTTCGCCTCGCTGGTCGGGCGTGAGATCGACATGGAACTGACGCAGGATTGTCTGGCTGACGTGCTGCGCGCCTCGGAACGCAAAATCACGGTCGAAGAGATTCAACGGAAGGTGTCCGACTACTATAACATCCGTTTGTCGGACATCATTGGCCCCAAACGTCTGCGCTCTTACGCGCGCCCACGTCAGGTGGCGATGTATCTGTGCAAGCAATTGACCAGTCGGTCTTTGCCTGAAATAGGGCGCCGGTTTGGAGGACGCGACCACACCACGGTCATGCATGGTGTGAAGCGGATCGAAGAATTGAAAGTCACCGATGGCCAGATCGCGGAAGACGTTGAAATGCTGCGTCGCGCGCTGGAAGCCTGAGGTCTAAGGTATAACCTGTCAACGATGCCCCGGATGTGATGTCCGGGGCGTTTTCTTGTGCGGTATTGCCCACGGTCGCGCGTGAACTGTACCCGGCGGCGCACGCGTCCCTTGACCGAATGGGTTTTCCGACCCAGAAATCCGTAAAAAATCCTTGTGCCTCAGGGTGGAACCGCTAACGTGCCAGTCCCGCCCATTTCGGCACGCAAGTCAGAGGAATTAAGGGTATGAAGATCAGCATCGAACGCGGCACCCTTCTCAAGGCCGTTTCCCAGGCCCAATCTGTTGTCGAACGCCGGAATACGATCCCGATACTGGCCAATGTGCTGATCGAGGCCGAAGGGGATCAGGTTCAGTTCCGCGCCACCGATCTGGATATCGAGGTTGTCGACAAAGCCCCCGCACAGGTCGAGAAGGCCGGCGCGACGACGGTGGCTGCGACAACGCTGCATGAAATTGTACGCAAACTGCCTGATGGTGCGTTGGTTACTTTGATAGCCGACAGTGCCGCAGGTCGTTTGACGGTTGAGGCTGGGCGGTCGAATTTCTCGCTGGCGACCTTACCGAAAGAGGATTTTCCGGTGATGGCCTCGTCGGAATACGCGTCAAACTTTACCGCGTCGGCGGCTCTACTGCGCCGGCTGTTTGATAAATCGAAGTTTGCCATTTCGACAGAAGAAACCCGGTATTACCTGAACGGTGTTTATATGCATGTGGCGGATGGGGCTGAGGGTGGCAAAGTCCTGCGCTGTGTGGCCACCGATGGCCACCGTCTGGCGCGTATTGATGCGGATCTGCCCGATGGCGCAGCGGATTTGCCGGGCGTGATTGTGCCCCGCAAAACAGTGGGCGAGCTGCGCAAGCTGCTGGAAGATGACGAGATGGATATCGCCGTTTCAGTCAGCGAAACCAAAGTCCGTTTTGCAACACCCGATATCACTCTGACCTCAAAAGTGATTGATGGCACTTTCCCCGACTACACGCGTGTTATTCCGCAAGGAAACACCCGCAAGCTTGAGGTGGACGCTGCCGAATTTGCGCAGGCCGTAGATCGTGTGGCGACAGTCTCGTCCGAGCGGTCACGCGCGGTGAAGCTGCAGCTGGACGGGGACAAGCTGATACTGTCGGTCAATGCGCCCGATAGTGGTGCAGCTGAGGAAGAACTGGCCGTGGCTTATGGCGATGAACGGCTAGAGATCGGGTTCAATGCGAAGTATCTGCTAGAGATCGCGTCTCAGGTCGATCGCGAAAACGCGGTGTTCATGTTCAATTCGGCGGGCGACCCGACCCTGATGCGCGAAGGCAATGACCAGAGCGCGGTTTATGTTGTCATGCCGATGCGCGTCTGATCGCGCTGGCGCGCGATGCCTCCGGCGGAGGTATTTTTGAACAGAAGAAGGGAGGGGTCATGGGATTGGCCCTGACCGAGCTAACGGTCTCGCATTTTCGGTCTCATAAATTGGCGCGTTTGTCTTTGGATGGGCGCCCGGTTGCGATCCATGGGCCGAACGGGGCCGGTAAGACCAATATCCTTGAAGCGGTGTCGCTGTTTTCGCCCGGCCGCGGGATGCGGCGGGCCAGTGCGGCCGAGATGACACGGCGGCCTGAGGCGCTGGGCTGGAAGCTGTCCGGAGTGTTGCAGGCGCAGGGGCAGCGATACGAGATCGAGACCTGGTCTGAAGGTGGCGCGGCGCGGCAGGTGCGGATTGACGGTAAGGCCGCAAGTCAGATTGATCTTGGCAAACTCGCGCGCATGGTTTGGTTGATTCCGTCGATGGATCGGCTGTGGATCGAAGGGGCTGAGGGGCGGCGGCGGTTTCTGGACCGCATCGCGCTAAGCTTTGATCCCGCGCATGCCGAAGCGTCGTTAACCTATGAGAAAGCCATGCGTGAGCGGAACCGGCTGCTGAAAGACCAGGTTCGGGATGCCCATTGGTACACGGCCTTGGAAGGTCAGTTGGCCGAGACAGGGTATCGGATCCATTCGGCGCGTCTTGCAGCATTGGATCATTTGCGTGCCGCACAGGAACAGTCCGAGACGGCGTTTCCTTCAGCCGACTTGGAGTTGATTCAAACGGAAGGTGCGATGCCCGAGACTGCGGATGATCTGCGCGAGGCGCTGAGCGAAAGCCGTTTCCGCGATCTTGCAGCAGGGCGAACTCTGGTCGGGCCGCATCGCTCGGACCTGTATGGGGTGTTCGCTGCCAAAGGGGTTCCGGCCAAGGATTGTTCCACGGGTGAGCAGAAGGCGTTGCTGGTGTCCCTGATCCTGTCAAACGCACGGGCGCTGGCGGGAATGGTTGGCGCGCCGCCGATTGTGTTGCTGGATGAGGTGGCTGCACATTTGGATGCCGGACGACGCGCGGCGCTCTATGATGAGATCTGTGCGCTGGGCGCTCAGGCCTGGATGACGGGCACCGGGCCTGAGCTGTTTGCGGAATTGGGCGACCGGGCCCAAACGCTGGTTGTTACCGAAGGCGATGAGGGCTCGGTCGTGTCGGCTTAGGCCGGTTCGCTGACTTTGCGTTCCCACAAGAAGCCACGCATGACCTGATCGACCGGAGTTTTGGCCATGTGGTTGACGTAGTTCGACATGGTTTTCTGCGCCAGACCCAGAACAACATCCAGAACGGCGCGGTGCGAATAACCAGCGTCAAAGAACGCCTGCAGCTGTTCTTCGGTCGGGTTGCCTCGGGTTTCCATCACTTGCAGAGTGAAGGTGCGCAGCGCTTCTAGCTTGGCTGTCGGTAGCGGGGTTTCGTTGCGCAGGGCCTCGGTGATTTCGTCCGAAACCTTCATCATTTTGGCGATGCCGGTGTGGGCGGGGACACAGTAGTGGCATTCGTTTTCAACGTTGATGGTCTGCCAAACCACGGTTTTCTCATCATTGTCGAAATCGGTTTGCAGGAAGAGGCCGTGCAGAACCTGATAGCCTTCCAGATGCTGCGGGCTTTCTGCCATCACCTTGTGCAGACCGGGCAGCCGGCCAAAGGCGGCTTGCGATTTCTTCAACAGCGGTTTGGATCCCTCTGGGGCGGATTCGAGGTCGTGAGACGGGAAGTTGGCCATGTCAAAACTCCTGATTTCTGGCGCGATGAGTCGTATTTAGGGTTTCTTGAGCGATCACTCAAGTATATATTTGAGCAAGCACTCAAGAATTGGTGATCCAATGCCCCGCAAACCCGCATATGACCGAGACGCGCTGATCGCGCAGGCGCGTGATATCTTCTGGCGTCACGGCTGGGCGGGGACGTCGCTGAAGGACCTTGAGCGCGAGTTGAAGCTGAAGCCGGGCAGTTTCTATGCGGCGTTTGGCTCGAAAGATGCCCTATATGCGCTGGCGCTAGAGCGCTACGCGCAAGACGGGGTTGCCAGTATGCTTGCCTTGGCTGAGGAGCTGGGGCCGCTCGGGACGCTCAAGGCGCAGCCCTATCGCGTGATTGCTGCCTCTGACCTGCCGACCAAAGCTTGTATGCTGGCCAAGACCTACGCCGAGTTGCAGGCAAAGGATCACGATTTGGCCGGTCAGGCGGGCGCGCATATGATCGCAATGAAATCCTGTTTCGCAGACCTGTTTCGCCGCGCCCAAAAGGCCGGAGAGATCAGCCCTGATCACGATCCAGAACGCCTTGCTGCGCGCTATCAGTCGGACCTTCTGGGCCTGCGATTGACGGCCGAACGGGACGACGTCAACGCCGCCGAAATTGCAGCTGATATCGCGGCAGACCTCGATCGGCTTTGATCCGCAGATAAATCGGATCTCAACCACAAAATCTTGGGGGAGCGCGTGACATTCCCCACCAGAAAACGTATAAGTTACCAAAATAATATAGGTACTAACGGCATGTCCGAAGACGCACAGGCACCCCAAGAATACGGCGCAGATTCCATCAAAGTTCTCAAAGGCTTAGAGGCAGTTCGCAAGCGTCCCGGTATGTATATCGGGGACACGGATGATGGATCGGGCCTGCACCATATGGTGTACGAGGTCGTTGATAACGGAATTGACGAGGCTCTGGCCGGTCATGCCGACCATGTGACCGTGAAAATTCACGCCGATTCCAGCGTCTCGGTCAGTGACAACGGCCGTGGCATCCCGGTGGATATTCACCCCGAAGAGGGCGTCTCGGCGGCCGAGGTCATCATGACCCAGCTGCACGCGGGCGGTAAGTTCGACAGCAACTCGTACAAGGTGTCGGGCGGCCTGCACGGCGTGGGCGTTTCGGTTGTAAATGCTCTTTCCGAATGGCTGGAGCTGCGCATCTGGCGCGCGGGCAAAGAGCACGTAGCGCGTTTTGAGCGTGGCGAGACCGCTGAGCACCTGAAAGTCGTCGGTGAATGCGGCGACCGCACCGGGACCGAGGTGCGCTTTCTGGCCTCGACCGATACGTTCTCGAACCTCGAATACTCGTTTGAGACGCTGGAGAAGCGCCTGCGTGAGCTGGCCTTCCTGAACTCGGGCGTGCGCATCATCCTGATCGACGAACGCCCTGCCGAACGGCTGGAGACCGAACTGTTCTATGAGGGTGGCGTCAAGGAATTCGTCAAATACCTCGACCGGTCCAAGACCCCGGCAATGCCCGAACCGATCTATATCAAGGGCGAGCGGGACGATATTGGCGTCGAAATCGCGATGTGGTGGAATGACAGCTACCACGAGACGGTTCTGCCCTTTACCAACAATATCCCGCAGCGGGATGGCGGGACCCATGTGGCGGGTTTCCGGGGCGCTCTGACCCGGACGATCAACAACTATGCCCAGTCAAGCGGGATCGCGAAGAAGGAAAAGGTTAGCTTCACCGGCGACGATGCGCGCGAAGGTCTGACCTGTGTGTTGTCGGTCAAAGTGCCTGACCCGAAATTCTCGTCCCAGACCAAAGACAAGCTGGTTTCGTCCGAAGTACGACCTGCGGTTGAGGGCTTGATGAACGAAAAGCTGGCCGAGTGGTTCGAGGAAAACCCGAACGAGGCCAAAGGGATCGTCGGTAAGATCATCGAGGCCGCATTGGCCCGTGAAGCGGCCCGAAAGGCGCGTGAACTGACCCGACGCAAGACGGCGATGGATGTGAACTATCTGGCCGGGAAGTTGAAAGACTGTTCCGAGAAAGACCCGTCCAAAACCGAAGTCTTCCTCGTCGAGGGTGACTCGGCGGGTGGCTCGGCCCAGACCGGTCGCGATCGTCTGACTCAGGCCGTTCTGCCCCTGCGCGGGAAAATCCTGAACGTCGAACGCGCGCGGTTTGACCGGATGCTTTCTTCTCAGGAGATCGGGAACCTCGTCATGGCGCTGGGCACCGGCATCGGACGCGATGAGTTCAACATCGAAAAGCTGCGCTACCACAAGATCGTCATCATGACTGATGCGGATGTCGATGGCGCGCATATCCGGACACTGTTGCTGACCTTCTTCTACCGTCAGATGCCGGAATTGATTGAAGGTGGATACCTCTACATCGCACAGCCTCCGCTCTATAAGGTTTCACGTGGTAAATCAGAGGTTTACCTGAAGGACCAGGCAGCGCTGGATGACTATCTGATAAATCAGGGGGTCGAGGGTGCTGTTCTGAAGCTGGGCTCGGGCGAGGAAATCGTCGCTCAGGACCTGACCCGCGTCGTCGACGAAGCGCGCCAGTTGAAACGCGTGCTGGACGCCTTCCCAACCCACTACCCGCGCCACATTCTGGAACAGGCCGCCGTGGCCGGTGCCTTTGTGCCCGGTGCTGTCGATGCCGACTTGCAAGGCGTGGCCGACAAGGTTGCCGCCCGCCTTGACCTGATCGCGCTGGAATATGAACGTGGCTGGCAGGGCCGGATCACGCAGGATCACGGCATCCGCCTGGCCCGTATCTTGCGTGGTGTCGAAGAGGTGCGCACACTAGACGGCCCGATGCTGCGCTCGGGTGAGGCGCGTAAAACCGGCAGCTTCACGCAAAGTCTGCAGGAGATTTATAACACCCCTGCCACGTTGGTCCGCCGTGATCGCAGTCAGGACATCCATGGCCCGCTGGACCTCTTGCGGGCCATTCTGGAAGAGGGCGAAAAGGGTCTATCGCTGCAACGCTATAAGGGTCTGGGAGAGATGAACCCGGATCAGCTGTGGGAAACCACGCTGGACCCGGACGCCCGGACGCTGTTGCAGGTGCGCGTGGATGACATGGTCGAAGCGGATGATCTGTTTACTAAGCTGATGGGCGACGTGGTCGAGCCCCGCCGCGAGTTCATCCAACAGAACGCTTTGAGTGTGGAAAACCTGGATTTCTAAGGCGTTGTAGCACCAGCTACAAAGCGTCGTCACAAACCCAAGGATGCTCTGGCGTTGGGCAGAATTAGAACAACCTTCACAGGTATGCTCAATCTGATCGACACGCCACTGGATCTCTTCACTCGTAGCCTGGTTGCAGCCCGGGCCCTCATAGACGCGCAAGCCTCCCCATTTCTGTTTGATCTGAACGATGGACGGGCGTTCATCACCAAACAGGTCGGGCTGCTCGTCGATCAACCTCTTCACTTTCTCAAGGGCAAGCGTAAGCTGCTCCGCCCACCCGGTACGATACTCACCAAGCTGCTTGAAGACGCTTCCATGAATATCATTCCAGTCGACAACACTGCTCATCACTGACTTCCGGGCCCGCGCCTCTTTGAGATCGTGTGAAACCTCCGCCATAGCAGTCATCACACGGTCGACCACTTCGTGGTCATCACACTCGACATGCAGACCCTCGGTCGACCATGTGACGTCAGAGACGTGCGGAGCTGGGTAGTTGTGCGCCATCACCATACGCATCTCTTCGGCGTACCAGGCGTCAAATGAGCGGAGATCATCTGGAGGTCCATGATCCTCGATCACACCTCGAACCTTTTCCCGGAATTCCTTCCAGCTCTTTTCGACATCATCCATCAGTTACACTCTCCAGAACTTGGCCCTGTTGAGGTGGAATACACCTCCCGGGATCTGGCAAAGCGCAATCGGCGTGACATGACCGGTGGCCAGCGAGCCCGTATTCATGAGCTTTCGGGCGTAGTCCTCATCATCGTAGTCTTCCATAATCTTATTGAAGATCACTTGTTGTTCTACCGTCATCACCACCCCTTTCCCACGCAAGCAGGACAACGTCCGCGCTCATCCGTTCGGTCGATCTGACCGAAATAGCCACAAACTGAGCAGGTCATTCGATTCCGAGCAGGCTTTTTTCGAACACCAAAAAGCCTCTTCCTTTCAGGGTGGCGCTTGCTCGCGACATCATGCGCGCATCAACAGCACAGGGTCGTGTACCACCCATCCAAAATCTGGGTCTCGGCAGCGTTTGAGCATCGTTCACAGGTACGATTTGCTCGTGCAATTGTGGCGGTGATCATCGACTGAATTTGTCGATCATCACACCGGTGATAGATGCGGAGCTCGCCGAGTTCCTCTTTGATCTGGAGGATGAAAGGGCAGGTGGCATCCTTTAGATCGCAGTATTCTTTGACCTCTGTGAAGAGCGTCGTCACCAAGCCAGACCAGCCTTTGGGTGTGTGGCCGAGGCTCCTCTCGACCGATTGCTTGATATCGTTGAAATCAATTGCGTTCGTAACTTCATCCGCCATGTCGGACACCTCCTGAGGATGGTAGGAGGCGTCGGAATCGAACCGACTCGTGCACTCTAATCTGGAGCAATTACAAGGATATAAGCCTCGCCCGCATACCAATGCTGCCTCCCACGGATCTCGCGTGGGTTATCGACCTCAGGCCGATATTCGATGGCAGTGGATGCGTGTGAACGTCATGACCGCAAGCTGAACCAGTTCGAATAACCATGTCAAGACGGCGCGTACTGCACTTCGAAATTCACCGCGTAGTTCTGGGAACCTTCTAGCTTAGCGTGTGCCAAAAAGAATGAAGCATCCTATTTTACGGGTCAGTACAGCGTCGAGTAGCTCTCAGACAGCGAAACGATTCGATCCCCTATGATCCGGACGCGAACTCAGAAACTCCGTCGATAGTTCGCTCTGAACCGACGCGCGTCTTTTGATCTGCGTCTGATGCGCTCTGTTCTGGAAAAATACAAAAGTCTTGATCTGACCAAACCTCAGCGGCAGCATTGACCTGTATCTTTCGAAAAATGGAGATCCCGGTTGCAAGACCTTGTAAGCCTCATTCCATTTAGCGTCTCGAGTCATTTGTGATGATACGTTCCTCACCTGAATTACTGGCGGTTTCGAGGCGTTGGTATGAAATACTCAGAACCAAGAAGAATACTGATGAGTTGCAGAATTTTCTGTCGAAAGCAGATGAACTAAGGTTCGTTGGAACTGGCGAAGGTGAGTTTTGGAGCGGGCGAGCAGTTCGCGGTGGGGTTAGCAGCTTTTTCGCGGAGATTCCGGCACCGGTCGTTTTCGAAGAAGTTGAGGCGGAAGCCTTTGAAAACGGAGAAACGGGATGGTCATCCTTCGTCCATAAGATTCAGTTTGTCGGCTTTGATGAAGCCGTCTTTTATCGCACTGTCCTAATTTTTGTCTTGGAGGGAGCGGCTTGGAAGATCATTAATCGCCACGCTTCAGTGCCAACGCCAAATATTGAGCTCGTGGGTAAAGAACAGCCGGCCATCCAAAAACTGGTCGATGCTGCGCGTGAAGAGGGACCCGAGCTGATCCAAACCGAAGGTTTAGCTTCGGTACTTTTCACTGATGTGGAGGGCAGTACAACTTTAGCGGAAGCGTTGGGTGATCAGCGTTGGTCGGTGCTGATCGAAAACCACTTCCAAGTCTTATCGGCGATCATTGAAAAGCATCATGGCCAGTTCGTTAAATCCCTTGGAGATGGAACGTTGTCCGTCTTTTCGTCTGCGAAAGAAGCACTAACGGCCGCTATCAAGATTCAGAAGGCCATTGCATCGGCAACCGGGGAGCCATCTTTCGGTGTTCGGATTGGGATTCACACCGGTGATGTTGTGCAAACTCGTGGAGATTTTTTCGGTACTGTGGTCAACAAAGCGTCACGCATAACCACGGTTGGTGCGGCAGGCGAGATACTCGTTTCAGATGCGACTCGCTCCATGGTCGGAGGACGAACCGATTTCGCATTTTCTGACATAGAACCGAGACTCCTGAAAGGTCTACGCGGTCACCACGTCTTGTATCGGTTGGATTGGCAAGATTAAGTGTTGGGGGCGCCGTAACTCTGGCAAATCGCCTAGTCTCCTAGCGTTGCGTCGACTTGCCCAGAACAGATGGATCAGTGATCTCGTCAATCTTGGTGATCCCGTTTGCGATGAGTTCCGAGGCTTTTTTCGCGTTCATGAACGGAAGGCGGTGGATGCTGTCTTGCACGATTGGAGGGTCGAGCTTTTCGCGAATCTCAAGCCATTCACCGTAGGATTTAAGGCGCGCTCGTTCGGGGGATGGATCAGGCATCGTACCACTGGCAACGACGCTCAATGCCTGATCAATCCTCGTGCGTGTTTTCCCGTCTAGTCCTGCTAGACGCAACAGCCTTTCGGCGCACCCGATTGTCCGACCAGGGGTATGCTGAAAAGCACCCACCTTGTGAGGCAAATCTGGATCGCCGCGTCGCTGAACTCAAAATGACTGCCGCGCATACCAGTCTCGGGTGAGTTCCAGGTCATTTCAGGATCAAACCAGATCGATAGCGAATCGCGCTCTTTCAACGCCGTGTTCTACGAAGGCCAGTTGCTGGTCTTGTTCTTCGTAAGTGACCAACTGCTCATTTCCGCCAGCTATCACGCTGGTTTCATGCAATGAATCCTTTGTCGCATTTGTGCGACAAAGTCCATCGAACCTTTTTGATTTTTGGTTTAGCAACTTTGTCCTGGGTTGATCCGGGATCGGTTGGTGATTGAGTTTTTGGAAAATTTCGCATTCTATGGTAGTATTGACTGCACATTAATTTGCATTCTCGGATGAGTACAATGTCTAAATCAACCATACTTGTTATAGCGATTGTTGTGTCGGGGTCTGCCGTGGCGGCAGTCAATCCAGATACCGACTACGGATTTACATGGACCAATCAGCCAGTGAGTTATTGTGATCCCGCAACCGAGCGCTGCTGACTTACAGGTTCGTTTGCCTCTTGCGACTTTGCCGCGACTGAGGTTCAGGAAACAAAATAATGTTTGGTCAATTGACTTCAGCAATCCTCGAGATTGATCCTTTCGTGCTATCCTATGTTTTGGGGTTGGCAATTCTCTTATTCTTCGTCCGAGAACGTCTTGACGTGCCGAACAATTTGGCTAGCGCATCAGTTGAAGGTGCGGTGTCGCACGTCTTACATCAACTACCTCCTTCTTCTGTGCGCGTCAGACGCTATTTTTTCTTTGCGTGCCTAGTTTATTTTGTTGGTCTGGCAGTGTTCTTCACATTTATCTGTATGTTATTTGCATTGGGAGCCAAAGGGTTGACGCCAACGGAGGCTGGGTTTTCGCAGGCGAATGCGGTTGGTGGGTTGGGGCGCGTCACAGCAGAGCCGCCACGTGTCGATGATGGCCTCTTAGACGCTCTAATTAGTTTGACATCCCGCCAGTCGTCTATTTCTGACCACCCGTGGAACCCAATAGTGATGGCTCTCGGAATGATCGGCCTACTACCTAGCTTACCTTATGTGGCCCGCTTCGAAAACTGGATCCGACGCTGGTCGCTATGGGTTGTGGGTATCCCAGGCTCTGTAATAGAGCTGTCGAGCAGCCTAAAATTAGTGCAGGTAAAGCCCATCTTAGATGAAAGCGAGGTCGGCAACACTAATGTAGCGGAAATTGCTGAAATTTATGGAAATTTTGCGCAAGAAGAAGAGGCTGACGTTGTTGCTTTTCAAGAGAATATGGCGAAGGTAGTGGCTTTTGGAGAAATTCGGAGCGAATGGCCAGAGCCGAAAATCAAGACCCTTTTTGCGGACAAGGCACCTTCGAGGCTCAACGATGATATCGACCGTATTCTGACTGAAGTAGATCATCTGCTTAGTCTGAGTCTAGCTGTCGACGCTGCCGTACCCGGTGATACGCCCGCCGGTGCAGCGCGTGTAGCACGCGCGGCCCGCGGCGAGGGGGCAGCAGCGCCAGCGCTTGTCGCGGTTCCTGAATCTGTTAAATCTTTGGCGGTATCTAAGCTCACTGCTTCCGAAACCAAAAGCGAGCACGTTCAAGCCTCTATGCCAGAAACGAATGTCGACTCTGGGCGAGCGACGGAAACTGAAATTGCGAAAGCTCGAAGCATCGTCGGTGAACGGTGGAAAGAAATAGCTAAACAGATCCGCGGTGCCGACATAAATACGCCTGGGCAAGTGGATATTTGTTGCCTAATGATGGCGCTGTATGCGGAACGCTCGCCTACGCTGAATAGAAATAGTACCCCACAATTAGCATTAGATTGGATTCGCCTGGCGCGAGAAGAAAAAAAAGGCACTGCGAGTTCGGTCAATCTCTATCTGTTTGCATCGCTAATTGCGATCACGATGGCCAGCGTGGTTATGTATCTGCTGTCTGCTGCGGACGAGAATTCTGCACTAAAACTTGTCATGCCAGCAGAAAGTACCACAGCACAGATTATTTCGAGTATGGTGCTGCGCTTAAGTGTGATGCTATTGCCATCTATTCTTGCCGTCTACATGGTGCGCAGCACTCTCGACAGTGAAGCTAAGTGGCATCATTGGACCGAACTTCTAACGCCACGCACACTTCAATATCTTGGTGTCGCAACGCTTGCATATTTCTCGGGCTTTCTGGCGTACTTGCTTTATATCTTTGTCGATCCGTTTGTAGGTGGTACTTTTAACCAAAATTCAGGGCTATCGAGCTTTTTTTCTAAGCAGAACGTTTTTTATGCGGCTCGAGCGGCTTTGGCCGGTACAGTTCTGGCAGTCGTGCTGAGCCTTACCTATGATCAGGAAGAACGTGAAAGCGACCGTAGTTTCGTTCTTTCAATGATTTTCCTAGGGAGCTTGCTAATTGTTTGTTTGGGTGCAGCTTTGTTAATCGATCCCCTCTACAAAGATATGCGTATACCGTTGGCACGGCCCGTTGTTATGGATGAGCGCATTGCCCGATGGTTGATGACTATTGGAACGGGCTTCGTAGTATTTTTTCTTGTTGTTGCTTCAATTCAAAAGTGGCGCAAATCCCATAGAAGGGAGAACTGACACAATATGCAGTGGGCGTTTCTGGGACGAATGTGGCTACTGGCACTTATAATCATAATCCCCTACTTGATGGTCGGGGTTGTGCTGGCTGACACCCGGCTCAAGGTTGGATTCCGCGCCGATGCGGCTCCATTTGTCTATCTTGAAAATGGTGAACGCACCGGGTTTTTACATGACCTCTGCCAAGAAGTCTTAGTACAATCTGGGTTGGATTTTGAGTGGTCAAAGGTCGAGGCGGGTGACCGCATTAGTTCTCTTTCGCCTGGACCGGGTGAAGACAAGGTTGACCTCCTATGCGATCCTCTAACTGTCACTTTAGAAAGGTCCAAAACGATCCTTTTTTCGCCTATATTGTTTGTATCCGGTGGATCGTACCTCGAGGTTGTATTCGAGGAAGGTACACCAGCTCAGATAGCGTACCTGAAAGGCCGAAAAGCTTGGAAAGACGCCGGATATGCGTTGGCTCACGACGGGGCGACAAAAATAGAGTTTTCCCCCAAACCCGAACCAGTTAAGAAGCAGCAATCAGTATCTAGTTGCGACAAGTTGCGTCCAGGGCAGATCGGATCAATTCGTGTGGGTGTCATTAAAGACAGTACGGCACCGGAAATCATCTCGAATGCTCTGCGTGCCAAAGATCCTGAGCTAATAAAACCCTCGCCGTGGGAAACGGTTTGCTACAAATCATTCGACACCCATAAGATAGGAATTGAAGAACTTTGCAAGGGTGCAGAAACAGAAGGCTATCCGCTAAGCTACTATTTTGGCGACCGAGACATTCTACTAACCTATCTTAGGCTCTATGGCGACTGTCCGAATGTAGTTGCATCAAACAATTTT
Organism: Ruegeria sp. H4; assembly: GCF_056533065.1. Taxonomy (NCBI): domain Bacteria; kingdom Pseudomonadati; phylum Pseudomonadota; class Alphaproteobacteria; order Rhodobacterales; family Roseobacteraceae; genus Ruegeria; species Ruegeria sp. H4. Next base: position 17,886 of record NZ_JBQFOC010000004.1, on the reverse strand, counting down.
CTTTCAGTTGAGCCGTATGCGCTCGGACTGTCAGAGCGGGTTTCGCGTGAGCAATATATTAAGATACAGAACGCACTATTAAGGGTCTTTTCAGAACCCTTCGAAGACAGTGGAAGCACGTTGCCTTTTCATCTTTTCTGGATTTATTTCGAAGGTTCGCGCCCATCAAGCAGTTTAACGTCCGCGTTTACAAGTTTGATTGTACCCGCGCGTTGAATATCAAATCGCTTTCTCTAACTAGTTGAGAGAGCCGCTAAATACATTCAATGGCTTAAATTCGTTGTAATATTTTTTCTTATTTGAGCTTAGGAGTGGAACTTATTGATGGTCTCCTCTTTTTGAGACTTATTGTCTGATCGCTAGAATTAGGGAGTTAGAAGTATGCCCATTAACTTGATGAAGTAGGTGGTTTTAGTTTTGGCTTTAGAAGATATGGAGTGCTCTCATGCTTTTTGTTACGAATCGTTTTCCAAAACAAAGTATTAAATCAAAGATTGGGCGTAAATTCAATTTTGATTTGAAAAACAACGCTCCAAGCAACTCGGTATTCTTTTGTGAAAAGGGAAATGGCAAGACTCACAAGGAAATTGGGAGTCAGGAGTTTCTGAGAAGAATTAAAGACAGTAAGTACAGGCAAATTCTTTTATTCGTTCACGGCTTTAGTAACCTACCAAAAGATGTATTTCGTATGGCCGCAGAATTGCAGAAGCTATGCGATGATAAAAGAAAAAAAGAAGTATTAATCGTGCCACTTATTTGGCCGTGTGATAACGATCTAGGTATTGTAGAAGACTACTGGGATGATCAAAAGTCTGCTGATCAAAGTGGCTATTCATTTGCTCGAGTTCTAGAGAAATTCATGGCATGGCGTAATTCAAAAGAGAATAACCCGGAAGTTGCTCCCTGTTTGAAGCGCATCAATCTTCTCGCCCACTCAATGGGAAACCGTGTGCTTCGGCAGACACTTGCAAGTTGGAATAGGTATGACTTGGCCGCCGGAGTGCCTCTGATTTTTCGCAATACATTTTTGGTGGCGGCCGATGTAGTAAATGAAACTCTTCAAGAAGGTCAAGTAGGAGAGCTCATTTCACACGCCTCACGAAACGTTATCGTTTACTATGCTTCGGACGATTTAGCACTTCGCGCAAGCAAGGCTGCCAATTTAAAGAACAAGGTTGCATCTCGCCGTCTTGGCCACACGGGTCCGGAGAATATGGTTCGCACACCGCGTAATGTTTTTAAAGTTGATTGCGATGATATCAACACGGAATACGACTTTCCAAAAGGTCACAACTACTTTCGCTACAGCGATACTACTGGCGAGTCAGGACTAGTGTTCGATCATATTTTTCAATGCATCGATGTTGGACGTGTGTTCCCCGATGACCCACTTCAACGCTCCATCATATTAAGGTGATGGATCAACCTAACTCGAATGCTTCAGAGTAATGCCTGGTATCCAGAGTCTTTAACTATGTCATTTTCTGAGTCCACCTTTCCTAGATTTTATTGAAATGAAGTGAGTATGTACCATGACAATAATCGATCAATCAGAGCTTAAAGGAAAAATTAGAGATCAACCGATTGACGAGACGCTTCGATCTCTTCTCTCGAAGGCAGGTTCGGTATCGGGGATAGATACCATATTTGTGGTGTCCGGCGGTCAGCCTGGAAGCACCGGCCGCACGACAGGTTCAACTAGGCATAACAATGGTCAAGCCGCAGATCTCTACGTCGTTGTTGGCGACAAAAAGCAGGCGTTCTCTGATAAGAAGGCCCCGGAAGTCATCCAAAAATTTATTACAGCATGTGCCGCTTATGGTGCAAACGGTATCGGCGCAGGTGTTGGCTACATGGGCCCAAACACATTGCACGTTGGCTTCGGCATAGATGAAAGCGATAGGCGAAAAATCGTCTGGGGCGCGAACGGACGGGCAAAAAACGCACCTGAATGGCTTCGTGAGGCAGCCAATAGTGGTTGGTATAGCCCACCAGGCTGGGTTTACGATCTGGAAGACGATGAAGTAGAGGACCTTCCGGAAAACGCAGATGTAATTCTTGGCAGGCCGGCTAGTACACTGGTTGATGTCCCAGCGCGTTTCAACGATGAAGTCATCCTTGCGGCACAGGAAAGCCAAAGGGAATGGGGTATTCCCACTTCGGTTACATTGGCTCAATGGGCAATAGAAAGCGCATACGGAACGCGCATGCCGCCTGGTTCAAATAATCCATTTGGCATTAAGGCTAGAGCCGGAGAAGCATCTGTCCAGGTTTGGACTACTGAGTTTGTTGGCGGTCGATTGAGGAAGGTCTTGGCAGAGTTCCGGTCTTTTCCGAGCCTTGAGGCCGCATTTAGTCGACATGCAAGGTTATTGGGAAAAGGCAGCCCCTACGCCGATGCTCGCAAATTCCTTGATGACCCGGATAAATTCGCGGACGCTCTCACAGGAGTTTATGCGACAGATCCTCAATACGGAACAAAGCTGAAATCTATTATGAAATCCAACAATTTATATGCATTCAATGTCGAGCGCGAAGCGAGCTCCATTAATGCCAATGCTAGTGTGGAGAAAGTTATGTCTAATTATTTATTTGAGGGACATCAGGATAAAATGGCCGTGGAGGGATTGCAGAGGAAACTAACGTCCCTCGGCTACAAACTTGGCAAAATAGATGGGCTTTTTGGGCCACTTACGACCGAAGCTTTACTGGCATTTCAGAATGAAAACGGTATCCCGACAACCGGTGTTGTCGATGACGTCACGCAATCCGCACTAAATTCGGCACAACCGCGCCGCTTTGGCAAAGAGCGCGAAGCTATGACGGAAAAAGAGCTAGCACTCGCCGGTTCGCGGACAATGGTAAATGCGCGACGCGGTAGATTCCTAAGTTGGGTCTTAGGCGCATTCGGTGTGCTCGGCGTTGGAAACAGCACTATTGTTAACTCGGCGCCGGAAACTGCAAGTACTTCTTCTCCGGTTCTGGACAGCTTGCCTGCTGATTTTGCGACACAGTATCCAGGGTTAGCAGCTTTAATCGAGTCTCTAATCAACTCATCAAATGTCACACAACCACAGATGCGAACTGTATTCGATTTACTGCCACAATTTTTCGCCAACGATACTGTTTTGCAAACGGCTATGCAGGGCGTTGCAACTGTCGGAGCAAGTCTGTTGCCAGGCTTTGGTGGATCAGTTGGGGTTTTGGCGGCGGGGTTGCTTGGACGTTTGTTTGCTAACAAAGTTGCGGATGCACGCCTTGGTGACCACCGGAGCGGCGGTAATCTCAACCCATTAGAGTAGGCTAACTGAAGGATCAGATTGCGTGGGCGTTTGCTACCGATCAACGCCTGACATAAACCGCTGGTATCTTGCGTTCCGTCCGTGGGATCGGACCCGTTGCAAGCACTATTCTGATCGCGCAACTGCCGGAACTCTGACAACGGACAGGGAGTCCTGAACGCAGCCACGCTGGTTCATTTTGGTGACGACAACCATTGCCGTTTGCAGAATCAAGCACAGGCAGCATAGTCAGAAACAAGATGGTCGGAACTTTCCACTAGCCATGACCGTCGACTGGCCCAGATTATCTGACAACGGACATGATGCGCCGAAATCTTGTCTTGGTGCCGCAGCCAGACACGCTCCCCCAATACACCTCGCGCTGACCAACTGTCAAAAGTCTTGGGTTGTGAAAACGTACGCGGATTGATCCAGACCCAGACCAACAGCAACCCATGCCCAGCCGCTAATCCACGCGCGACTCCAGATCGCCAACGCCAACAGGGGCAGCGGCGTAAGTACGCGAGTCCAGACAGACCAAGGGTTTGTATGTCGCAACCAAACTTCGTCTTTCATGCCCATAAAGCGTTCGGTCAGTCGGACTATGTCCATCGAGTCACTCCAGAAACTGTAAGTCCATTAGCGAGATTGGATTCATCCAATGCTGACCACAACCGCTTTCAAGTCTCGTCCTCTGGTTAAGATCAGGCATTCGTTGATAGAATGAGAAAGCATATTACATCGCAAGGCCTTCCACCGAGTATTTTTACTGCCGCCGGGTTCCAACTCTGCGACTTTCCGTAACGCGCGAATGAGTATCCTATCTTCGGATAAAGGTTGAACTTTGCCAGCCAGAATGCACTTTTGATTGAGCAACAGCGCTTCAAAGTTGACCAAATCGCACGGCATAAACCATAACTCGAGTAGGTTTCTTGAAAAGCGCAAAGTTATGGGCAAATCGTGCAAAATTATGCGCAAATGTCGCGCAAAGTTATGGGCGAGCACACTTGAATTTCATGAATGAAATCAATGACTGGAACGCAGCGTTATGCGCACGCCTACAGCGTCGTGTGGGCAGGATCGGTTTCTGCCCCTTGGCCTGTGTTGATTGAATCTGACGCGGCGCGCTGCCTCAGGTCTTTGTACATATAGGTGGTAGGCTCCAGCGTGGGTTCAAACGGGTTGCGGCAATAGTTTGGGATTTCTCCGGCGATCTGAAAACCTATGCTCTGGTAGAGCAGTTTCGATGGGTCAGTGCTGCGCGTGTCCAGAACCAAGAGGGTACGGCCAAGTTCGCGCGATCGGTCCATAAGCGCGCCCATGAGCGCCCGCGCCAAACCGCGCCGCCTTGCGTTCGGGTGAACCAGAAGCTTGGCAACATCGGCACGATGCGGCTGATTTGGCATGTTGGCGGGGATCAGTTGGACCGTACCCAAAATGCGGCCAGCATCGTAAGCTACAAACAGGTCCAGCGCGTGTAGGTCCGGCCGCACTCGATTGTGCCAATAGCTGCGCGCGTCTTCCATCGAGAAGGGTAGAACGAATCCGATGCTCGCTCCGGTATGGACACACGCGTGCAGAATATCGGAAAGGTCATCGACTGCGTCATCGAAATAATCGTCCGAGAGTCGTGTGATCATATCAGTACCAGAATATAGCGCGCGCCGCGCGCTGCCGTGGTTTCAAATCGCGTCGGGCCAGACAGGTGATAGCGCAGGCAATCCCCGCCGCTCAGCTCGTGCGTGGTGCTATCCACCGTGAGTGTCATCACTCCGTCCAGTACAATCAGATGATGTTCCTGACCTGGTTTTAGCGGGGCTTCATAGCGGATCACGGTGTCGCGTGGCAGGTGGCACTCCAGCACTTCGCCACTCAGCCCGGTGGACGGGGGTGAGACGGATCGGCGCGTATAGCCGGTTTCCGGATCGCTCCACTCTGTTTGCCTTTCAAGTGGAACCTTGGGGTCGAAACTGTCTTCGACCATCATCAGCAAGCGCGACATGGGCAGGCCGTAGGCGTTGCATAAACGACCTAGGTTTTCAGCCGTTGGGCTGACGTCACCCTTTTCCATGCGCGACAGGGTTGCCCGGCTGATGCCGCTGTGTCCGGCCAGTTGATCCAATGACCAGCCACGGCCTTGGCGTAGCTCACTTAGTCGGGTTGCTAGGCGGGTTGAGAGGGAATCCAGCATTGTCCATATAGTAGAAATATTCTCGATAATGAGAAGAGTTGCAGAAATATATAGATATAGCAACGAAAAAGGGCGCAGAAAATCTGCGCCCTTTGCAATCTACCAGAGATCAGTTGGTTTACTTCCAACCAGCTTCGTTAAAGATCTTTTGTGCTTCTGGTACGTTTTTCGCAACGGCAGACAGGTCAACGTCGTCGCCCTTGAAGTCACCCAGTTCTGAAACCGAAGCCGAAATGGCAACGCCTTCAACCGCCGGATATTCGTCGTTACCGGCAGAGAAGTACTGCTGCGCCTGATCGCTTGCCAGATACTCAAGGAACATGATGGCGTTTTCCTTGTTCGGAGCGTTTGCCGCAACGCCACCACCGGAGAGGTTCATATGCGCGCCATTGCCGTCCTGATCCGGGAAGACCCAGCCGATCATGTCACGCTCGGCGGATACACCATCCACGTCTTTGCGAATGGCACGGGCGAAGTAGTAGGTGTTGGACATCGCGATGTCACACTCACCTGAAACGATCCCGCGCAGCTGGTCGGTGTCCCCGCCTTGGGGATCGCGTGCGAAGTTCGCAACAACGCCTTCGGCCCAGTCTTTCGCGGCATCTGCACTAGCATGCTCGATGATCGCGGCCAGAATGGTTTGGCTGTACACGTTGGTGCCGGAACGGATGCAGACCTGACCCTTGTATTTCGGGTCGGCCAGATCGGCGTAGGTTTGCGGCGGTTCGCTGACGTCGTTCTTGTCATAGAACAGGATGCGTGCACGCTGTGAGAAGCCAAACCACTGGTTGTCGCTGTCTTGCAGGTTCGACGGGATACGCTCTTCCAGAACTGCGCTGTCAATCGATTGCAGAACACCTGCATTCTTGGCGCGTTCCAGGCGCGAAGTGTCAACGGTCAGCAGGATGTCTGCTGGCGAGTTTGCACCTTCGGCTTCCATACGCGCGATCAGTTCGTCGGCCTTGCCTTCGATGCGGTTGATCTTGATGCCGGTCGCTTCTTCGAAGTCGGAATAGAGGCGTTCATCGGTATCGTAGTGGCGCGACGAATAGAGGTTCAGTTCACCGTCTGCAGCGGCGGAGGTGGCAATCAGCGCTGTCATGGCTGCGGCGATACAGGTCGAGGATTTCAGCATAGTGTCTCCCAACATTGAAATTCTTGGCGGTTCATAATCCGACTGAAATTGTCAATTAAACGATTCTGGGTAAGATGCAAGAAAATCCGACTAAAATAGTTGGTCACATGGTCGCGGGTTCGACCCATCAGATCATTGGTTTACCTGTCGGGGATTCTCAGGAGATGGGCACAGACCTCAGTGCGCTGTTTGCTGATGCAGTGCCGCGGGTGTAGATTTCAGAAATGACCTACCGTCTGGAGAACGCCACCAAAGAATGGGTTGGGCAGATCGCAAGGATCTGGGAAACCGGCTGGCATGACGCGCATGCTGATATCGTGCCTTCCCGCCTTCGTGCACTGCGTACTAAAGATAGTTTTTTGGAGCGCACGATGGAGAACCTTCTGGATACCCGGATTGCTGTCAACGGTTCCAAACTGCTTGGGATCTGCATGATAAAAGAGGACGAGCTATATCAGATGTATGTGTCGCAACAGGCGCGGGGTTCAGGTGTCGCTCAAGCGCTTATTAAAGACGCCGAAAGCCGGATCAAGGCTGCCGGTCACAAAATGGCTTGGCTGGCCTGCGCAATGGGCAACGAACGCGCAAGCCGGTTCTATGAGAAGACAGGTTGGGTCAAAGCTGGGCAGCGGGTTGTGAATCTCGACACCTCGGAAGGCGCGTTCCCAATGGAAGTGTGGCGTTTTGAGAAACAGATGACGGCCGGATTGGATGAATAGTTCAGGCAGCAAGTGGCGTTTCAAAACAAAAAAACCGCGCTCAACGGCGCGGTTTCTTCGAAATCTATAAGCGCGGTTCTCAGCCCTGGCGAGCTTTGAACTTGCGCTGCGTCTTGTTGATCACGTAGACGCGGCCTTTGCGACGCACAATCCGGCAATCGCGGTGCCGATTCTTGAGCGAGCGGAGCGAGTTCTTGACCTTCATGGTCTGTCTCCAATCTGCGGCGCCTTCATCAAAGACGTGGCCAGCGCCTGGGTTAGTCGGGGTCCCGGAAACCGGAACAGTGAAACGATGGTGGGCGGTACAAGGATCGAACTTGTGACCCCTTCGATGTCAACGAAGTGCTCTACCGCTGAGCTAACCGCCCACGTTCCCGTCACGATGCCTACCCCATAACGAAATGGGGCGCGGATCACCGCGCCGGTAGCGGGGTCTATAAAAGGAGTCGTTCAGGGGTTCAAGGGGTTTGGTAGAACAAATTTCCGGTCTATGTTGGGCAACAGCAATGGAGGGGCTATGGCGAACGCAGCCTTTATACTGGACATTCCCGTGAACCGCAGTTCGAGTGTGGTGTTTTCGTCGCCTCATAGCGGGCGGGACTATCCGCAGGCGCTGCTGGACCGTTCGGTTCTAAGCCCAAAGGCGATTCGATCTTCTGAGGATGCCTTTGTAGATCAACTGTTTACGCCGGCCTCCGAATTTGGAGCGCCATTGATCCGTGCCGCTATGCCTCGCGCCTATCTGGATTTGAATCGCAGCGCAGAGGAACTTGATCCCGCATTGATCAGCGGCGCGCGCCGCCAGGGGCACAATCCGCGCGTCGCGTCCGGACTGGGGGTGATTCCCCGCGTCGTGGCCAATGGTCGGGCCATTTATCGGGGCAAGCTGACCATGGATGAGGCGCGATTGCGGATCGATACCTATTGGCGGCCTTATCACGCGCGGCTGAAATCACTTCTGGCCGAGTCGCATGAAATGTTCGGGCAGGCCATCCTGATCGATTGCCATTCGATGCCGCATGAGGCCATCGCCGGGGCAGCGCATGAGAACCGCCCCGAGATTGTTCTGGGCGATCGATTTGGCGCGTCTGCTTCCGGCCAGATCGTCGATCAGATTGAAGCCGCCTTTGCCGCAGCGGGTCTGAACGTAGCGCGTAACGCGCCCTTTGCTGGTGCTTATGTTACTCAGACTTATGGTCGTCCTGGTCGCCAGCAGCATGCCATCCAGATCGAGATTGATCGCGCTCTTTATATGGACGAGGATAAGATCGCCCCCAACGCAAACTTTATGGCTTTCAGCAAATTACTGCGTCAGGTCATTGCCGAGATTACCAGTGTCGGCGCACGGCCTCAGCGGCTGGCGGCCGAATAGACCTCAGCGCAGGGCGCGGCCCTTGACGATGGCGTCGGTGCCAAAGCGTTCACGAATTTTGTCCGTTGCGCGCTCGGCCTGCGACCGGCGTGTGGCATCGGGGTCCAGCAAATCGCCTGAAATGTCAGCCTGATCTGCTGGGCACAGATCTGAAAGCCCACAACCCAACAGCCGATAAGGACCCTCATCCCCGACCTGATCAAACAGACCGCGCGCGGTGCGGTAAATCCGGTCCGCGATCTGGGTTGGATCGCGCAGCGAGACCCGACGGGTTATGATCTTGTGGTTGGCTTTCTTGAGTTTCAGTGTCACGACCCGCCCGGCCAAATCCTTTGCTTTGGCCCGGTCGGACACTTTCAACGCCATGCGCCAGATATGTCCGTCCAGAATATCGATGCTGGCTGTATCTTCAAAAAACGTAGTCTCGTTGCTTATTGATTTCATCGGTTCATGCGCCGACACGCGCCGCTTGTCCCGACCTCGTGCCAGATGCCACAGGCGATACCCCATCGAACCAAACCGGGCCGTCAACGCCTCCTGATCCCAGCGCAGCAGATCGGAGAAGCTGCGAATTCCGGCGCGTTCCAGCGATTCCTGCGCCGCTGGCCCGATGCCCCAGATCAGACGCACAGGTTTGTCATGCAGAAACTCGGCTGTCTCGGCTTTTCCGATCACCGAAAACCCGCGCGGCTTATCGAGGTCCGAGGCGACCTTGGCCAGAAATTTGTTATGGCTCAATCCGATTGAACCTGTCAGGCCCAGCTCATCCTTCATGCGTTTGACAAGTCGAGCCAGCATGACTGCAGGTGGCGCGCCATGCAGGCGTTCGGTGCCGGACAGGTCCATGAATGCCTCGTCCAAAGACAAAGGTTCCACAACTGGCGTCAATTCGTCCATCATCTTGCGAATTTCGCGCGATACTTCGACATAAACCGACATACGCGGCCGGATTATCTCCGCGTCGGGGCACAGTTGCAGGGCTTTGAACATCGGCATTGCCGAGCGCACGCCCCGGATACGCGCCACGTAACATGCGGTCGACACCACGCCTCGCTTTCCGCCACCGATGATGACGGGTTTATCCGCAAGTTCCGGATTGTCGCGCTTTTCGACCGAGGCATAGAAAGCATCGCAGTCCATATGCGCAATGGACAGGTCAAACAGCTCCGGATGCGACGTGAGACGCGGGCTGCCGCAAGAGGGGCAACGCGTTTCATTGTTAACTGTGGTCAGGCAATCTCGGCAAAGACCGGGCATACGCGTCCTCGGGTGCTCCGCGAATGGATCAGGCATTCCTTATATCACCGATTGAGGGCGATCAAAGGGCTTGTTGATTTTGAAAAGAAGACCCCCCGCGCGTAAGCGGGGGGAGGTAACGAACCTCAGGAAGAAACGGTTCGTTGGGGAGTATTACACCCCCAAGACTCACCGAAATCGCAATATTTAGATAGTTTCTAACCGTCAGGCCCAAAACTTGCGGTGGGCTGTGTGTATTTTGGACAACAGCGTGAGTTCGACCGAAGCGCCCAAAAATTGACGTAAGGTCAAGTTAATGAACGGAATTGTGGATCCAAACTGGATTCGATTCCCAGGGGCGCCTAGTGGCGTGTCAAAGAATTTAATTCGTTAAGCACAGACTGGGCGGCAGCTTTTGGGTCGTCCGCTTGGTAGATCGGGCGCCCGACAACGATATGATCGGCCCCATCCCCAATTGCACTGGCGGGTGTGGCAACCCGCTTCTGATCCCCCAAGGCAGCCCCGGCAGGTCGCACGCCGGGAGTGACGATCAGGCGGCCTTCGGCCTGCGGCAAAGCGCGGATCAGGGCGGCCTCTTGCGGGCTGGCGATAACACCATCCGCCCCGGCCTCCAATGCCCTGACCGCACGTTCGACGACCAGGTCCTGCACGTCGCCCGCTTTCAGCAGGCTAGCATCCAGATCAGCGCGGTTCAGCGAGGTTAGGATGGTTACCGCCAAAATCTTCATGTCCTTGCCCGAGGCCCCTTCCTTTGCTGCGCGCACCACATGCGGGTCGCCGTGAACAGTCAAGAAATCCAGATCAAACTGCGCCAACCCTCGCACTGCGTTTTCGACGGTGTTGCCGATGTCGAACAGCTTCATGTCCAGAAAGATGCGCTTGCCGTGGTCCTGTTTCAGCTCATTGGCCAAAGCCAGCCCGCCACCGGTCAGCATACCCAATCCGATCTTGTAAAAAGACACGCTGTCGCCCAGCCGTTCGGCCATGGCCAGCCCTTGCAGGGCGTTCGGAACATCAAGGGCTACGATCAGGCGGTCATCGGACATGGTGGGGCGCTCCTTTTTGGCAAACGTCTGCGTCCTAACGGTTTCGGACGCGGCTGTCCATCTGCGATGCCGGGCGCGCCGGGTTTCATTCTGTGCTAACCTGTCCGGCATAGAACACGCGAATTCAACGTAAGGGACAGAATATGAAGAAACTGGTTTTGCTGAGCGTGCTTGTTGCGCTGGCGGCATGTGATGAAACCCCGCCCGATGCGCCAGAGGTCGGGGCGGCCCCTGCACCCACAAATGACGACCTGCGCCTGGCGGGTGGATATCGGTCAGAAGATGACTGGTGCCAGTTGACCGGCGAGACCGCGTTTACCATCGATTTTCTTGATCACACGGCGGATCTTGTGTCCTGCCCAACGGGCAGCGCAGCGGCGCAATCGTTGGTGGATGAAACCGGGGCTGTTCAGGTGGCAGAAACCGGCGGGTATACTGTTTATACAATCCAGCGAGAGTAGCGATTTCTGCGGTTCAGCCTCTTGAACCTGCAAAGATATCTCCCAGATTGAATGTGAGGCCCAGATCGACGCGTGCCGCCAAGCGGGCGCATCATACCGGGGCGCTTTTAGAAGGAGAATGCTATGGACTTGAACAAGTTCACCGAGCGGGCACGTGGATTCGTGCAAGCGGCGCAAACCATTGCGCTGCGCGAAGGGCACCAGCGGTTGGAGCCCACACATGTACTCAAAGCATTGATGGATGACGATCAGGGGTTGGCCAGCAACCTGATCACACGCGCGGGCGGCGCACCGAACCGTGTGGTCGAGGCGCTGGATGCCGCGATGGGGAAAATCCCCAAGGTCAGCGGTGATGCCAGCCAGATCTACATGGACGGCCAGACCGCCAAGGTTCTGGACGAGGCCACCAAGATCGCCACCAAGGCTGGTGACAGTTTTGTGCCGGTCGAACGGGTGCTGATGGCGCTGTGCATGGTGAAATCCAAAGCCAAGGATGCTTTGGAGGCCGGTGCCGTATCGGCGCAGAAACTGAACGAGGCGATCAATGATATCCGCAAGGGTCGCACCGCTGACACCGCGTCGGCGGAAGAGGGTTATGACGCGCTCAAGAAATATGCGCGCGACCTGACCGAGGCAGCGGCTGAAGGCAAGATCGACCCTATTATTGGGCGGGATGAAGAAATCCGCCGATCAATGCAGGTTCTTTCTCGCCGCACCAAGAATAACCCGGTTCTGATCGGGGAACCCGGCGTCGGTAAAACCGCGATTGCCGAGGGCATGGCCCTGCGCATCATCAACGGTGACGTGCCGGAATCACTCAAGGACAAAAAGCTGCTGGCGCTCGATATGGGCGCGCTGATAGCCGGCGCGAAGTACCGCGGTGAGTTCGAAGAACGTCTCAAGGCCGTTCTGACCGAAGTTACCGAAGCCGCCGGTGAGATCATCCTGTTCATCGACGAGATGCACACGCTGGTCGGGGCTGGTAAATCAGATGGTGCTATGGATGCCGCCAACCTGATCAAGCCTGCTTTGGCTCGGGGTGAGTTGCACTGTATTGGCGCGACCACGCTGGATGAGTACCGCAAATACGTTGAAAAAGACGCGGCCCTTGCGCGCCGGTTCCAGCCCGTTGTTGTGGCCGAACCGACCGTCGAGGACACGATCAGCATCCTGCGTGGCATCAAGGAAAAGTATGAGTTGCACCACGGTGTGCGTATCTCGGACTCGGCGCTGGTCTCGGCGGCGACACTGTCGCATCGCTATATCACGGACCGCTTCCTGCCCGACAAAGCCATTGACCTGGTCGATGAGGCGGCGTCGCGTCTGCGGATGGAGGTGGATTCCAAGCCCGAGGAACTCGATCAGCTGGATCGTCAGATCCTGCAAATGCAGATCGAGGAAGAGGCGCTGAAGCTGGAAGACGACGCGGCATCAAAAGACCGTCTGGAAACCTTGCAAAAGGATCTGGCCGACCTACAGGAGCAATCCGCCGAGATGACCGCCCAGTGGCAGGCCGAACGGGATAAGCTGGCGGGTGCTCGTGATCTGAAAGAACAGCTCGACAAGGCGCGGGCCGATCTCGAGATTGCCAAGCGTGAAGGCAATCTGGCGAAAGCCGGTGAGCTGTCCTATGGCGTCATCCCCGAGCTTGAGAAAAAGCTGACCGAGGCCGAAAACGCCGAAAGCAACGCCATGATGGCCGAGGAAACGGTGCGTCCGGAACAGATCGCCAGCGTTGTCGAACGCTGGACGGGTATCCCGACCTCGAAAATGCTGGAAGGCGAGCGCGAGAAACTGCTGCGGATGGAAGACGATCTGCATTCCCGCGTGATTGGTCAGGATGCCGCCGTAACCGCCGTCGCCAACGCCGTGCGCCGCGCGCGTGCGGGTCTGAATGACGAGAACCGCCCGTTGGGCTCGTTCCTGTTCCTCGGCCCGACCGGCGTGGGTAAAACCGAACTGACCAAGGCCGTGGCCAACTTCCTCTTTGACGACGACAATGCGATGGTCCGCATCGACATGTCCGAGTTCATGGAGAAACACGCGGTTGCCCGTCTGATCGGTGCCCCTCCGGGCTATGTCGGTTATGACGAAGGCGGTGTGCTGACCGAAGCCGTGCGGCGCAGGCCCTATCAGGTCGTGCTGTTCGATGAGGTCGAAAAGGCGCACCCGGATGTGTTCAACGTGCTGTTGCAGGTTCTGGACGATGGTGTGCTGACCGATGGTCAGGGCCGTACCGTGGACTTCAAGCAGACGCTGATCATCCTTACGTCGAACCTTGGCTCTCAGGCGCTGAGCCAACTGCCCGAAGGGGCCGACAGCGCGCAGGCGCGGCGGGATGTAATGGATGCGGTCCGGGCGCATTTCCGGCCCGAGTTCCTGAACCGTCTGGACGAGACGATCATCTTTGACCGGCTCAAGCGGGCCGACATGGATGGTATCGTCGATATCCAGATGGCGCGTCTGCAGAAACGTCTGACCGCCCGCAAGATCGAACTGGCATTGGATGATGGCGCAAAAGAATGGCTGGCCGACGAAGGCTATGACCCAGTCTTTGGCGCGCGTCCCTTGAAGCGTGTGATTCAACGTGCCCTGCAGAACCCTCTGGCCGAGGCGCTGCTGGCCGGTGAAATCAAGGATGGCGAAACCGTCCCGGTCTCAGCCGGAGCCGATGGTTTGATCATCGGTGATCGGCTGGGCACATCTGAACGGCCCAGACCGGATGATGCCGTGGTGCATTGATCAAACCTAAATCAACAGAAAGACCCGCTGCGTGAGCGGGTCTTTTTTTGCACCTAACGCTGTTGAATGCCTGACCTTTAGCGCCCGACTGGAGTTTGAGGTATCGTTGTGAACCCATCAAGACATGGTCTGCCGAGGTGCCGGCAATGTCTGTCCAGCGCGGTAGCTTTGTTCCAAAAGTGCTTCGCGACGCTCTTTCGATCCTGTTGATCCATAGAGCATTTCCAGCTTACGGGGCGAAAACCCGAAATACCCAAAGGTGCCTTGTGTCCAGAGTGTCTCTATCGCGTTCAGATATCCGGCGTCTTCCATTTCGTCGGACCTTGCCCCAGCAGGTATCAGCAAGACCCCTGATCTGGGCCGTTGTAACGACGTTTCGCGTTCATCCAGTTGATCATAGGCCCAACCCCAAGACCAGACGCGATCAACCCAACCCTTCATCATCGACGGCATCCCCCACCAAAAAAGTGGAAACGCGAGGCAGATGGCATCCGCGCGCGAGATCCGCGCTTGCTCGGATCTAATATCTGCGAGTGGCGCGGATGCTTTGTCCCCCGCGATGTCCGCCATGGACCAACGCGGATCGAAGCCCTCGGCATGCAGGTCGGCAAATTCAGTTGTGTGACCAGCTGCATTGGCCCCATCCATGAACATCTGTGCTGCGGCGGCGGTAAATGAGTTGGGATCTGGATGATCGACGACGGTCAGCACGTGCATGAACGGGACTTTCTGTTGAAATTGGTCTTCCAAAGGCACTGTGATTGCTCAAGGTACCTTTAGGTCAAGCACAAAACTGGCAGCTGAGCGGATCATCGCAACAAAGGCTCTCCGACAAGGCGAGCCTCTGATATGGTATTTTAATTGTCGTCCTCAAACCAACGCAAATATCCGCGCGGGCCCTCCTGTGCCGCCTTTGTGTTTCGGCGCGCCGATAACAAGCGTGGCCCCTGCAGCGGGGACGCGGTCAAGGTTGGCCAAGCATTCGATCCCGAACCGGCCCGAAGGCAGCCAGGCGTAGTGAGTGGCGAAATCGGCGGACATGCCATGGTCCAGCGACAGTGTATCCACCGCAATTGACCGCGCGCCCGTGTCTTCCATCAGCATCTGCGCAGCCTCGACATGGAAACCGGGATAGTGCTGCGCCTCGCCATCGAAGTTACGGAACTCATCCGTTGCGGTTTTGCTGGCCCAGCCAGAATGCATGGCGACGCAGGCACCATCCGGAATGTCTCCGTTCGCGGCGATCCAGGCTTTTAGGTCATCCGGAGTGACGCGGGTGTCGGCATCCTCGGCAGCGCGTGCGGCGATATCCACCACGCACAAAGGCGCAACCAGATCACTAACAGGGATTTCGTCGACCGATGTGCCATCCGCCGAGAAATGCAGCGGCGCATCTATATGTGTCCCGGTGTGCTCGTTGATCGACAGGTTGAATAGGTTAAACCCATGGTCGGCGAAGTTAAACGCCTGCTCAGCCGAGATGCCGGGCTCCCCGCCCCAAGTTGGGAAATCGGGGCTGAGCGTATGGGTCATATCCTCAACCCCGCCATGACCTGCAGCCAAAGCTGCCGGCGCGCTTAGTCCGGTTGCAGCTGCGGCCACGCCTGTGGCTGCCGCGGCTTTGAAGAAGTTTCGTCGCGACAGCATTTTGTCTTTGACGGCATTCATTACGCAGATGTCACACATATGAAGTCTCCCAGTCAGCATTCTCAGTCATTCATCGCAGATCGGACTGCGACTCGCTTACTATACTCAAATGTGACCAACTAACCTCAATCTTATGCGATGGAGTGTCGGGCAGGGGCGAAAGTTACAGCGACTTCGCTCAATCGTGACGCTTGTTTCCTTGGCGCTGTGCTATCAGGGCACTACGTCACACATGACGCTGATACAGGACGGAGACCCAAATGGCGCATCGCTGGACCAACACTTTGACACATGCCGATGTCACCCCTCGGGCGGCATTTCTGAACCGGCGGCAACTGATGGCCGGGTTGGCAGGTGTCGGGCTGGCTTCAATGGCGCGGCCCGCAGCGGCGCAAGAAGCCCTTGAGCCCAATACTTGGGAAGAGATCACCAGCTACAATAATTTCTACGAATTCGGGACCCGCAAGGACGACCCGGCCAAATACGCGCATATGCTGGTGACCGAACCCTGGAGCATTCAGATTGACGGTCTGGTCGACCGTCCTGGCGAATACGGGTTTCAGGACATTCTGTCCGAGATGACGATCGAAGAACGCATCTATCGATTCCGCTGTGTCGAGGCTTGGTCAATGGTTATCCCCTGGAATGGTTTCGAATTGGCGGACCTTTTGAACATGGCAGGTGTGCAGGAGGGCGCAAAATACGTGGCGTTCGAAACCGCCTATCGCCCCGATGAAATGCCCGGTACTCAATTCCCGATCCTGGACTGGCCCTACAGAGAAGGTTTGCGTCTGGACGAGGCGATGCATCCGCTGACGATCATGGCGACTGGCATTTATGACCGGCCGATTCCAAACCAGAACGGCGCGCCTTTGCGACTGGTTGTGCCGTGGAAATACGGGTTCAAATCCATCAAGTCGATTGTGAAAATCACCCTCACCGAAGATGAGCCGCCCACCAGTTGGAACATGTCCGCGCCACGTGAATATGGGTTTTACAGTAACGTGAATCCGAATGTGGATCACCCGCGCTGGTCGCAGGGTTCGGAACGTCAGATTGGCGGCGGGCTATTTTCCAAACGTATCCCGACGCTCATGTTCAACGGATATGAGGATGAGGTGGCTGGTCTGTATGAAGGTATGGACCTGAAAGAATTCTACTGATCAGATGCAGGCAATAAATCAGATACTACGCAAGATCCCCATCTGGACGATTTATGCGCTTGGGGCGCTTCCTGCCCCCTGGTTTCTGTATCTGGCCCTGACTGGCGGATTGGGGGTTGAGCCGATCAAGGCGCTGGAACATGAGTTGGGCGAACTCGCCCTTCAGCTTCTGATCCTTGGTCTGGCCGTTACGCCTTTGCGTCAACACTTTGGTCTGAACTTGATCAAGTTCCGCCGGGCGATTGGGGTTTTAGCCTTTGCTTATGTCACGCTCCATTTGCTGGTCTGGCTGGTGTTGGACGTTCAACTGCCCAGCCAGATATGGGCCGACATCATCAAGCGCCCCTATATTACGGTCGGCATGGCCGGGTTTCTTCTGTTGCTGCCTTTGGCCATGACGTCAAACAGCTGGTCGGTGCGCCGTTTGGGTTCGCGCTGGCGTAAGTTGCACAAGCTGGTCTATCCGGCAGTCCTGTTGGGTGGGGTGCATTATATCATGATTGCAAAGGGCTTTCAGCTCGAACCGCTGCTGTACCTTCTGGTGATTGTCGGCCTTTTGGTTTTGCGATTGCCAATGTCAGGGCTGCTGTCTCGTACAAGGCAAGCCGATTCCGCCTGAGTTTAACCTGAGTCTGTGGGTAACCTCGTGCATAACGCGTGTTTGGTGTTGATCCCGGTTAGAAGGCACAGAGTATTGTGCTTTTATCTTACGTTTGAATTTCATTAAGTAATTGTATTAATTTAATAAAACTTGGCGCTTCAGTTTTTTAATGGATTTCTGAATTTTCTGCTTGCGGCCCTGATCGCTAGACCTTAGAACCCCCTTCACCGGCGGCGCTGAGGTTGTTGCTGGGATGCTAGAGATGGCGGAG
>NZ_JBQFOC010000003.1:0-387011 GCF_056533065.1 Ruegeria sp. H4 | reverse complement strand
CCCGCGCTGGACCGGCCCAACCATCACAGTCGTTTCGCCAGAAACGGCGAAGATGGGCGGGAGCCTTCCCTATACATCCAAAGACCTTGCAATGAGTTCCTTCATGACCTCATTGGTGCCGCCATAGATCATTTGCACACGTGCATCGGCATATAGACGCGCAATCGGGTATTCCATCATGAATCCATAGCCGCCAAACAACTGAAGGCATTCGTGCATGATCTCGTTCTGCACCTCAGAACCCCAGTATTTGACCATCGAAGCGGTGGCAGCGTCTAACTCACCAGCTTCCAGCTTGGCGATGCAATCGTTTACAAAACTGCGCAGCACTTCGGCCTTAGTCTTGCATTCTGCCAGCTTGAAGCGCGTGTTCTGGAAATCCATGACGCGCTGCCCAAAGGCTTTGCGCTCTTGCACATATTTCACTGTTTCAGCGATAGCGAAGTCGATCGCACCCAAGGCCATCAAACCAATCGTCAACCGCTCCCATGGCAGCTGCTTCATCAGCTGATAGAACCCCTGACCTTCTTCCGCACCCAGTAGATTGGTCATTGGCACCTTGACGTCTTCAAAGAACAGCTCGGCGGTGTCGTTACCCTTCATACCGAGTTTCTTGAGGTTCCGACCGCGGCGGAACCCTTCGGTCCCTTCGGTCTCAACCGCGATCAGAGAAACACCTTTGGCACCCAGAGATTTATCCGTCTTCGCCGCAACGATCACCAGATCCGCCGACTGACCATTGGTGATGAAGATTTTTGAGCCATTGAGCTTGTAGGAATTGCCGTCCTTCTCGGCCAACGTCCGCACGGCCTGAACATCAGATCCGGTGCTGGGTTCGGTCATGGCCAAGGCCCCGACCATCTCGCCCGATGCCAACTTGGGCAGCCACTTTTGTTTCTGGTCTTCGCTGCCATAGGCGGTGATGTAGTGCGTCACAATGGATTGGATGCCATAGCCCCAACCCGCATCACCCCTTGCGGTTTGTTCGTAGATGGTAACGGCATCAAACCCCATGCCACCGCCAACGCCACCATATTCCTCGGGGATTGCACCAGACATCAGGCCCGCTTGCCCTGCTTTGTGCCAGAACGCGCGATCTACCACGCCATTGTCGACCCAGGTTTCGATATTGGGAACAAGTTCATCGTCCATGAAACGGCCTGCCATATCGGCAAACATGCGGTGTTCGTCAGTGACCCAGGCGGCGGATGAGGAAAAAAGCGACATCTTAAGCTCTCCGATAAGTGGTTATCCAAAGGCTACAGGTCTGCGTGCGTCTCGCCAATCCATGTGACGCGGCGTTTCTGGCGGTTTCAACGTTGCGTTCTTGCAGAAACCAAGCGGGAACGCGTCGTGTTTACAAAGAAATACCACGCGCCTCTTGACCTTCCCGTCACTGGAACCTCCATCTAGGCATCAGCAAAGGATCGGGATGAGTCGGATGGCGGACGCTCAACAGATAAAGATCAAAATTACAGGAATGAACTGCGCCTCCTGCGTTGCGCGGGTCGAAGCCGCGTTATCCGACACTGAGGGTGTCGAAGCCGCGACGGTCAATTTTGCGACACAGTCAGCTCAGGTGATCGGCAATACAGCTATGTCTGTATTGAGTGACGCATTGGAACAGGCCGGGTATCCTGCGGTCCTCGCAGACAGCGTTCTCAAAATTGACGGCATGAATTGCGCGTCATGCGTTTCCAAGATCGAACGGTCGCTGGCCAAAGCGTCGGGCGTTGTCCGCGCCGATGTCAATCTGGCCACCCAGACAGCGCATGTAACCTATGCCGAGGGAAGTACCACGCCCGCCATTCTTGCAGGGATCGTTACCGATATAGGCTATCCCGCGCAGGTGAGCTCGCCAGTGGCGAGTATCAGTTCGAACACGAATGAGGCGACAGGCCTGCGCGGTGCGACGCTTCTTGCGGCAGTCCTAGCCCTACCGGTGTTTATCCTTGAGATGGGTGGTCACTTGGTCCCCGCCTTTCATCATTGGGTTTACGGAACCATCGGGGTACAGACCAGCCAGCTAATTCAGTTTGCACTAACCTCTGCCCTGCTGATCGGACCGGGGCGCATATTCTATCAAAAGGGTATTCCAGCGCTGCTGCGCGGCGCGCCAGACATGAATGCCTTGGTCGCGTTAGGAACGGGTGCCGCCTATTTGTATTCGGTCACAGCCGTTTTTGCGCCTGATTTGTTGCCTCAAGGATCAGCCAATATCTATTTCGAGTCCGCCGCCGTGATCGTGGTTTTGATCCTTCTGGGTCGCTGGCTCGAGGCGCGGGCAAAAGGCAAAACTGGCGCGGCAATTCGCAGGCTGGTCGGGTTGCAGCCCAAAACCGCTCGGGTCGAGGTCGAGGGAGAGACCCAAGACCTCCCAATTGCTGAGATAGCCGCCGGTGATATCCTGCATATCCGTCCCGGAGAGCGCATTCCGGTCGACGGGCAGATACTGGAAGGCAGCACCTATGTCGACGAAAGCATGATCACGGGCGAGCCCACCCCTGTGGGCAAAACTGCCGGTGATCCTGTTGTTGGCGGAACCGTCAACGGAACCGGAGCATTGAGGATTGAGTCCACACATGTGGGGGCTGACACCGTATTGGCGCATGTCATTCGAATGGTAGAACAGGCGCAAGGAGCCAAACTGCCAATTCAGGGTTTGGTCGACCAAATCACCTATCGGTTTGTTCCTGCAGTTATGGTCGTTGCGCTACTGACGGTGACTACATGGCTGTTGTTCGGCCCGGCACCTTCCTTATCGCACGCTCTAGTCGCGGGGGTTTCAGTCCTGATAATTGCCTGCCCGTGTGCGATGGGTCTGGCCACGCCCACCTCGATCATGGTGGGAACCGGCCGCGCGGCTGAACTGGGCGTGCTGTTCCGGAAAGGCGACGCCTTGCAGCAGTTGCAGCAGGCAAAGGTGATTGCTTTGGACAAAACCGGGACGCTGACCCTTGGACGTCCCGAACTGGACAGCGTGACCCCAGTCAATGGATTTGCCTCGTCTGATGTTCTGCGGATTGCCGCGGCTTTGGAGGCGCGGTCTGAGCACCCCATTGCAACTGCAATCACCCGCGCTGGTCCCGCCAAGTTACCCGAGGCCTCAGAGATTCAGTCGCTCACCGGCCTTGGCCTGCACGGGCAGGTCGAAGGTCAATCCGTTTCAATTGGCTCCCAATCGCTCATGGATCAGCTTGGGATTTCGGTAAGTGACCTACAACCAGAGGCCGATAACCGTGCCTCCGAAGGCGCAACACCCTTGTACGTGGCCATTGACGGGCAATTGGCGGCGGCGATCTATGTCTCGGACCCGATCAAACCCGGCACGCCCGAGGCCCTGAAGCGCTTAGGAGGAACAGGTGTAACCTTGGCCATGGTCACGGGCGACAACGCGCGCACGGCTCAGGCACTGGCGGATCGTTTGGGCATCAATCACGTCACGGCGGAGGTTCTGCCCGACGGAAAAAGAGACGCGATTGATGAGTTGCGCGACAAGTTTGGCACGGTGGCTTTTGTCGGTGACGGTATCAACGATGCGCCCGCCCTCGCAGCCGCAGATATTGGCCTTGCGATTGGTACCGGCACAGATGTGGCAATCGAAACTGCTGATGTCGTCTTGATGTCAGGTGATCTGCGCGGAGTGGCGAATGCCGTCGAAATCAGCCGCCAGACATTGCGCAACATCCGCCAGAATCTGGGCTGGGCTTTCGGATACAACATCCTTCTGATCCCGGTGGCTGCGGGCGTGCTCTATCCTTTCGGTGGACCCTTGCTGTCACCAGCACTGGCCGCCGGGGCCATGGCCCTGTCGAGCGTCTTTGTCGTTTCCAACGCCCTGCGCCTGCGCCGGGTGAGGGCCGACTTGCTGAATGCCGCGTCCGGCACATCCAAGGAGGCCCTCGCATGAATATCGGAGATGTCTCCACCCGCACAGGGTTACCTGCAAAGACCATCCGCTATTACGAAGAGATCGATCTGATCAAACCGCTGCGCGACGATAATGGGTATCGCGTTTTTCGCGCTCAGGATTTGCATAAGCTGAATTTCCTGGGACGTACCCGCGCATTGGGATTCACGATTGAAGATTGCCGGACGTTGCTTGCCTTGTATGAGGATGAAACCCGCGCCAGCGCAGATGTGAAACGCGTGGCCCGAGATCATCTGGCGCAGATCGATGCGAAAATCGCGGATCTGAAAGCCATGCGGGATACGCTTGGTCATCTTATTGATGCCTGTGCTGGGGATGATCGGCCCGATTGTCCGATCTTGCAAGATCTTGGCGGCAGGCCCTGACGCGGGGTTGCCCTTTGGGCGCAGCTTTGCTTTGTCTCTGCCCAACCGGTCTTGCCTGCGGAACATCGCAGGCCACAAGGCCCGATATCAGAGAGGTTTTTCAAAATGGCAAAAGTTGCGTTTCTTGGCCTGGGTGTCATGGGTTACCCAATGGCGGGGCATTTGCAGGCTGCAGGTCATGACGTAACCGTCTACAATCGCACCGCCGCAAAGGCCCAAGCCTGGGTGGACCAACATGGTGGATCAATGGCGACCACTCCGCTAGCTGCCGCGCAGGGGGCCGAGTTGGTCATGGCTTGTGTCGGGAATGATGATGACCTGCGTATGGTCTGCACGGGCGATGATGGGGCCTTTCACGGTATGGCCTCAGGCACGACCTTTGTCGATCACACCACAGTTTCCGCCAAAGTGACCCGCGAGCTGTATGCAGCAGGTCAAAGCAAGGGCATCGCTTTTGTAGATGCCCCGATCTCGGGCGGTCAGGCCGGTGCCGAGAATGGCGTTCTGTCTATCATGTGCGGCGGGGATCAGGCCGCTTACGAGGCTGCCGAACCCATCATGCAGGTCTATTCAAAAATCTGCCGTCGGATCGGTGACAGCGGCGCAGGACAGATGACCAAGATGTGCAATCAGATCGCCATCGCCGGTCTGGTTCAGGGTCTCAGCGAAGCGCTGCATTTTGCCGAAAAGGCCGGGCTAGACGGCCGTTCGGTAGTCGAGGTGATCAGCCAGGGTGCGGCGGGCAGCTGGCAAATGGCCAACCGGTATGAAACCATGCTGGACGACCACTTTGAGCATGGATTCGCAGTGGACTGGATGCGCAAGGATCTGGGGATTTGTCTGGATACCGCCAATGAGACAGGGGCGTCATTGCCTGTCACGGCGCTGGTCGATCAGTTCTATAAGGATGTGCAAAAGCTGGGCGGTGGGCGATGGGATACGTCTTCTCTGTTCAAACGTTTGCGCGCCTTGGATTGAGGTTGAAGGGGGCTGTCTGCCCCCCGCCGCGCCTGTTGGCGCGCCTCCCCCCCAAGGATATTTTTTGGCCAGATGAAGGATGGATCCTTCGGTCAGAAGGATAAGGTATGAGCGATACAGCTGCTTTCTGGACAACAGCGTTGCGCGCGCAATGGGGGCTTGAGGCGCGTTTGACGCGCTTGGATGGCGAGTATGATCTGAACTTTCTGGTCGAGGCCAAAAACGGGCAGGATTATGTGCTCAAGGTCATGCGTGCAGGATGTGAAACCGGCCTTGTGGATCTGCAAATCAAGGCATTGGCGCATATCGCCACCGCTGCGCCAGGGCTGCCCTTTCCAAAGGTTTTTGCCGATCTGAATGGGGACCTTTTGCCCGAAGTTCAGGACGAAGCAGGCACCCCCCGGCTTGTTTGGTTGCTGGAGCGCTTGCCCGGTCAATGCTACGCCAAGACCGCGCCCAAAAGTGAGGAGCTGATCCTTAAACTGGGACGCGTTCTGGGCGCGACAGATCGTGCGCTGGAGGGTTTCACCCATGCCGCCTTGGAGCGGCCAAATTTCAAATGGGACCTCATGCAAGCGGGTTGGATTGAAGCGCATTTGGATGCTGTTTCAGACCCGGATCGGCGTAGGTTGCTCGCCGAGATAACACAGGGATTCAGGGCGCTTTCTGATCAGCTTATCCGCTTGCCAAAGCAGGCCATTCACAATGACGCAAATGACTACAATATTTTGGTCGATGGCGATTTTAGGCAACGTCATACGGTTTCGGGCATGATTGATCTGGGCGACATGTGCGCTGCCCCTCGGATTTGCGATCTCGCGATCGCGGGCGCCTATGTCGTTCTGGATCATCCCAAACCCGAACGCGCGCTGACCGCCTTGGTGCGCGGCTATCACGCGGCAAACCGACTGAGCGCGCAGGAGATCGATCTGGTCTGGCCGCTGCTGCGCATGCGCTTGGCGGTGTCGGTTGTGAACTCGACCCTAGTGGCTGTGGATAACCCAGACGATCCCTATGTCACGATTTCGCAGGCGCCCGCATGGCGGTTCCTGGAGAACGTATCTGTCAACGGCGGCCTGATGTCTGCGCGCCTACGCGCAGCCTGCGGCCTGCCCGTGACTGATGGAGCTGATCGTGTTCGCGCCTTCCTCGCCGATAATCGCGGTGGGTTCGCACCGATGTTCGGGGAAGACCTGAGCAATGCCCCTATGGGGTCCCTATCTGTTGAAAACTCGGTCTGGCCGCAGAACCCGTTCCACATGCCGCTGGAAGAAGCCGCTCGCGTGGGAGAGGAGTTCGGGGAAGGGCTCTGGCTGGGTTACTACAACGAACCGCGTCTGATCTATGCAGAGCCAGGGTTTCGCAAGGGTCCTTGGAAAGCCTCGGACCGGCGGACCGTGCATCTGGCCGTGGATGTATTCGCCCCGGCTGGTACTGCGCTGCATGCGCCACTGAGCGGGCGGGTTGAGGTCGCAGAGAACCGCAACATGCATCTGGACTATGGCGGCATTGTAATCCTGCGTCATGAAACACCCGAGGGCGATCCGTTTTATACGCTCTACGGTCATCTGGACCCTGAGGTTTGTGAGCGGCTGCAACCCGGCGACCCGGTGGCGCAAGGGGCGGCTTTTGCCCAGCTTGGGGATGCC
Source organism: Ruegeria sp. H4 (assembly GCF_056533065.1). Classification (NCBI taxonomy): domain Bacteria; kingdom Pseudomonadati; phylum Pseudomonadota; class Alphaproteobacteria; order Rhodobacterales; family Roseobacteraceae; genus Ruegeria; species Ruegeria sp. H4. The sequence goes on along the minus strand of NZ_JBQFOC010000003.1, from coordinate 380,088 downwards.
AGCCAGAATGGCGGATGGGCCCCGCATGTCCATTTCCAGCTGGCACTGACCACGGATGGGATGGAGAGCGACTGGCCCGGTGTTGGTGATCCCGACGAAATGTTCCTATGGCACAAGCTCTGCCCAAATCCAGCGGCGCTGCTGAATCTGCCGGACGATAAGGTCTTCTATAAGCCAACCGACAAAAGCACGGTTTTGCAGGGTCGGCATGATCATTTCGGCGGCAACCTCAGCCTGACTTACGATGACCCGGTCATGCTAGTGCGGGGCTGGAAACATCATCTATTCGACGAATGGGGCCGCCCCTATCTGGACGCGTACAACAACGTCCCGCATGTGGGGCATGCGCATCCGCGGATACAGGCCGTTGCTGCGGATCAGTTGAAACGGATGAATTCAAACACGCGCTATCTGCATCCGGCACAAACGGCGTTTGCAGATAAGATATTGTCCAAACTGCCTGATCATTTGCAGGTCTGTTTCTTCGTCAATTCCGGCACCGAAGCCAATGAGCTTGCCCTGCGACTGGCCCGTGCCCATACCGGCGCCAAAGGGATCGTAACACCGGATCATGGGTATCACGGCAACACCAACACTGCCGTTGCAATTTCAGCCTATAAGTTCAACAAACCCGGCGGTGTTGGGCAGGCCGATTGGGTCGAACTGGTTGAGGTAGCTGACGACTTTCGCGGATCTTTCAAACGCGACGACCCCCACCGCGCCGCTAAATTCGCCGCGCTTGTGGACCCTGCCATTGCAGCACTGTGTGACAGAGACCATGGGATAGCCGGCTTTATCGCTGAAACCTTTCCATCGGTTGGGGGGCAAATCGTCCCTCCGAAAGGATATCTGCCTGCGGTTTACGAGAAAATCCGGGCAGCCGGGGGAGTTTGTATCGCTGATGAAGTACAAACGGGACTTGGCCGTTTGGGGGAATACTACTTCGGCTTCGAACATCAGGGGGCTTTGCCCGATATCGTCGTGTTAGGCAAACCCATTGGCAACGGCCACCCCCTTGGCATTGTGGTCACCACCAAGGAAATCGCCCGAAGCTTCGATAACGGGATCGAGTTCTTTTCAACCTTTGGCGGCTCAACCCTTTCCTGCCGGATCGGCAAAGAGGTGTTGGATATCGTCGATGACGAAGGCCTTCAGGGCAACGCACGGGACATGGGCGCACGGTTGATCGAAGGGCTGAAACAGATCGAATCTGATTTCGCATGCGTCGGGGATGTACGCGGGATGGGGCTGTTCCTGGGGGTTGAGCTGATCAACCCAGATGGCTCGGAAAGCACAGAGATCTGCCAATTTGTCAAAAACCGGATGCGCGATCACCGCATCCTGATCGGCAGCGAGGGGCCCAAGGACAACATCCTGAAAATTCGCCCACCCCTGACAATCGAGGCCGAAGATGTGGATATGATCCTATGGGCTCTGCGGGATGTGTTGTCAGAGGTTGGAGATTATACCCCTGAACCGGCGTGCGATCATGATCACCATCACGCCGGATGCGGGTGTTGTTAGCGGGGCTAGTGCAAAACGGTTGACGGTGTCTGATGACCGGTGCTTGGCAGCGGTACAGACTTCGTCATCCGGCGCAGGGCAAACCCCAAATCCTCGGACAATGACGCCAAGGCCGGGGCAAAATCCGGACGCACGATCAAAGACGCGATCATCATCGCATCCTCGCGTGCACCATCAGCCGCCGCACCGATCATCTGCGCGAAACAGTTCTCATCGGCACCAAGGCACGCGCATCCAAGGCCATGCCGTACCAACTGGCGGCGACCGTGAGTGGCGCAAAGCGAGCATAACCGGTCCAGCGTCAGCATCGCGGCCTGTCCGTGATCCACGCCCAGCGCGATATCAAAGTCGCTTGCGGCGTCTGCACGGCCTGCGGGACCATCACCCCACAGCCGCAAATACATCACTGCGCCTGCTTCTATTGGGCTCAGGTCGGATAGCCTGCCAACGGCTGCACCGCCACGGGGTGATGCGCTGCTCATTTCGTGAGGATCAGCTTACCTGCGCGGGTGATCCGCAGCGTATACAGTTGATCCCCCAGCTCGATATGCGCAAGATTGCCGCCTTTGGTCAGATCATCGGCTTTGTAGGATGGCAAGATGGACATTGAATAAGACTGGCTGGGATTCGGGTTCTGCACATTCATCGGTCAACTCCAGAAGGGTCAAGGCAAACGCCTGATCTGTTCGCGTTTCTCAAGTTCTGGCTGACCCGAAACCGGGTTGGCTCATTGTCTTAACCCTTAATCTGATTAATTTAGTAAGGTATGTCAAGCGCCCAATACATCGTTCCCAAAGATTGACGGTTTACCGCCTAAGTTCTGGCGCGCTAGACAGTAAATCAAATGGCAAGGAAGGAATGTGACCTATGGCAGCGGCAATCATTTTCGACCTTGATGGAACGCTTGTCGACAGCCTTGGTGATATCGCAGCAGCGGCCAACCGAACGCTGGAAGACATCGAATTGCCGCCGCTACCGAAAGAGATCATTGCCTCTTTCGTAGGAAATGGGTTGCCTAAACTGGTAGAACGAATGATCCGGCATGTGGGACTTCCTGCGGAACGACACACCGAATTGACCAAACGCATGCGCGCCCATTACGACGACGCCGCCAGCAGCATGACAGTTCCTTATCCGGGCATCCCTGGTGCGTTGGAAAAGTTGCTAGCCAAGGGCTATACCTTCGGAGTGTGTACGAACAAACCCGAAGCCCCTGCACGCCACATTCTCCATGCGCTGGGTCTGTCGCGATTCTTCGATGTGGTTCTGGGTGGAGACAGCATGGCTATGCGCAAACCGGATCCTCGGCATCTGCTGGCCAGCTTCGACGCATTAGACAGCGCAGGGCCGCGCCTTTTTGTCGGCGACAGCGAGGTTGATGCGGAAACAGCGGTCCGTGCTGACGTTCCATTTCTATTGTTCACGCAGGGCTATCGAAAAACACCCGTTGTCAACATCCCACACACAGCGGCCTATGATCACGCAGAAGAGTTGCCATCGCGGGTCGCCCAACTGCTTAAGATGAGTTGACCCCAAACTAAGTGAGGGGCCGGCCAGAAGGGGGTATAGGCCAGCCCCTCATCGGGGAAAAACTATTTGGTCGCGAAGGACCTGATAGACTTCACCCTGATACAGCATCCCAAACTGACGCGATATTGGGGGTTTCCCGTAGGGAAACAAAAAACTTAAAAAATGTTGGATTGGGGCGCCGTGTCAGGGCCTAAGTTCCATTTGATCGCACATCAACGGAGCTACTAAAAATATTTTTCGCCATATGAAAAATCCTGAATTCCACGTACCGTTCTCGCAAGACGCAGGAGGACCCGAATTTGGACATTCAGAAACGACCGCGCGGCAGGCCCAAATCGTTGTTCAAGGAAAGTTCCGCTGGGACGCTGCAATCTCTGGATCGCGCTCTGGAAGCGCTCAGCACCCTTGCACGGCTTGAACGCAGCACCCTCAGCGATCTCAGCCGCGAAACGGGAATACCCACCGCAACCACACACCGCATCCTGACCACACTCGCCAAGCACAGCTTTGTCAGGTTCGACGAAATCCGCCAGGAATGGATGATCGGGATCGAGGCCTATCGCGCCGGTGCCTCGTTCCTCAAGCGCAACAGCGTGATCGAGGTGTCGCAACCCATCATGCACCGGCTGATGAACGATACCGGAGAAACGGCGAATCTGGCAGTACCCGATGCGAGTGACGTTGTATTTGTAGGCCAGATCGAAACCAAAAATCCGATCCGCGCGTTCTTTCCGCCCGGTGCACGGTCACCGATGTATGCCTCGGGCATCGGTAAGGCCATCCTGTCAGCGATGGAGCCTGAGGCCGTTTCAAGGATACTAACCGCGAGTGAACCCGAGGCATTTACCGACCGTACGCTAAGTGATCCCAAGGCGCTGATGGTTGATCTTGAAACCACACGGCAGCGTGGGTGGTCCTATGACATAGAAGAACGCTATTTAGGGATGTCCTGCATCGGCGCGGTGATCTTCAACGAACAGAACAGTCCATGCGCCGGAATTTCTGTGTCTGGCCCGACCGCCCGCTTTAACCGTGATACGGTTGAGAACCTTGGCAGGCTGGTTGCCGAAGCCGCGCGCGATATCACCTTGGCGGTCGGCGGGCGCCCCCGATAGTTCAGATGTCCTGTCCCGGAGGGTCCAGCAAGCCACCGGGCTGCAACAAGGCGCGTTCTGACAACCATGGATTAAGCTCCAGCGCTTGTTTCAGTGTGGCCCTGGCCTCGTCCAACCGTTTCAAACCCATCAAAGACAACGCCCGCCCACTGATTGCGGCAACATGGTTCGGCGACAATTCAATGGCCACATCAAGGTCTTGCAAGGCCGATCCGAAATCCTGCTTGAGGTAGTTCACAAAAGCCCGCTGGTTATAGCCTTCGGCAAATTCCGGGCAATATTCTACCAGCTGATTAAGCTCCTCCAAAGCTCCGACCAGATCCCATGCTTCGCGCCGTGCCATGCCACGATCTAGCAGGGTCTGTGACTTTGCGTCAGGCGCATCTGTCCAAAGCTCCCACATCTGGTTGGAATACGTGCGCGCCACAACCTCAGACTCGGCTTGTTGAAGCTGTGAAATCAGATCGCTCACTCCCTGCGCATGATCCGGAGCATCCGGGCAGGTTTGCGCGGCTGCGGATGTGGTCAGAGCGACGCCAATGATCAGACCGTGAAGCATATGTGTCATACTGCAAGGATGACCCTGTTCCGCCTTCTGTCAAGTTGCAGGGAAATGACCCGGTGCGGCATAAGCTGTTCTTGACGCCGCGTCTGGAAAAGCCCAGCGTCGCGCCATGTTTCCGATCCGCGATCATAACCCCTCGGGGCGTACACCCTATGTCGTTTACGCACTCATGGCCGCCAATATCCTGATCTTTGTCAGCTATGTGGGGATCATGAATGACGCGTCGCTGATCAACCGGTTTTATTACGACTACGCGATCATTCCCGCGCGGATCACGGATGGCTATGCGTTCGAAACCTTCGTGACTTCCATGTTCCTGCATGGCGGCTGGATGCACCTGGCAGGCAACATGCTGTTTTTATGGATTTTCGGCGACAATCTGGAAGATGAGATGGGTCATCTGCCCTTTCTCCTGTTCTACCTTGTGGCCGGAGTCGGCGCCGGGTTGATCCATGTCATCACCGCGCCAGACTCGGTGGTGCCAACGATCGGCGCGTCTGGCGCAATTGCCGGAGTGATGGGGGGTTATCTTCTGTTGTTCCCAAAGGCCCGCGTCGACATCCTGCTGATCCTGATCGTGTATTTCCGCGTGTTTTCGATCCCGGCCTTTGTGATGCTGGGTGTCTGGTTGGGAATGCAATTTGTGGGCAGCTTGAACAGCAACCCCGACGAAGGTGGCGTTGCCTACTGGGCCCATACCGGGGGGTTTGTCGTAGGGTTGATCCTGTGCATTCCACTATGGCTTAGACGCGGTGGCGCGGCATATTGGGATCGCACCCATGGCCATCCGCCTCATCCCGAGGCAAAGTACAAACTGTCGCAATCCCGCATCCCGCGCGTGCCCCGCAGGTAAAGGCGTTTAGCCCCGGATCACCTTGGCAAAGCTGTCAAAGATCGGCTCGTTGGCGCAGATAACCTCGCCGTCTTCCAGAACGCTGCCTTCGGGATTGAGGGGCTGCACAAAGCCACCGGCCTCTTTCACGATGATGATGCCTGCGGCCAGATCCCAAGCATTCAGGCGGCGCTCCCAGAAGCCTTCGTAGCGACCGGCGGCCACATAAGCCATATCGAGCGCAGCAGCGCCCCAGCGGCGCACACCGGCACAAGCGGGCATCAGGCGCGCAAGGTCTTGCAGGGTCGCCGGCAGATCGGAGCGGCCACCGAAGGGCAAACCTGTCGAGAAGATCGATTCAATCATGCGATGACGACCGGAGACGCGAATCCGCATGTCGTTCATCCAGGCGCCCTCACCTTTCTCAGCGAAAAACATCTCATCCTTGGCCGCATCATAGATTACACCGGCAACGATCTTGCCTTTGTGCTCCAGCGCGATCGAGACCGCCCAATGCGGCAGCCCGTGCAGAAAGTTGGTTGTGCCATCCAGCGGATCGACAATCCAGCGGCGGGTCGGGTCTTCACCATCTATCGAACCGCCCTCTTCAGCCAGCCAGCCATAGGTTGGACGCGCGCCCAGCAGTTCCTCTTTCAGGATGGCTTCGGCGGCGATATCGGCCTTGGACACGAAATCGCCCGCGCCCTTCATCGACACCTGCAGGTTCTCGACTTCACGAAAATCCTTGACCAGAGACCGCCCCGCCTTGCGCGCGGCTTTGATCATGATGTTGAGATTTGCACTGCCAACCATTGTGAAAAGGCTCCTGTCCGGTCAAACCGCGCGTATACTGATGCAATGCGCCCTTGCCAAGAGGAATGATGCGCATAGCAGCCCCGCCGAAAATGCTGCTACTGCGCCTGCAACTTCCGCGCCTCGTCGCGCGCCAGTTTGACCAATTCCTGCACGAAGGGTTTTTCCAGGTCTTCCGAGCGGACAGCGGCATATAGACGGCGGGTAATTCCCTCTTTCGTCAATGGTCGGGTAACGTAGTCCGAGTTGTATTTGACTTCGCGCACGACCCAATCGGGCAAGACGGAAATACCCCGGTTCGAGGCAACCAGCAGCAGGATTACAGCGGTCAGTTCAACCTGCCGAATAGCCGCCGGTTCAACCCGCGCCGGGATCAACAATTGGCTGAAAACATCCAGGCGTGTGCGCTCAACCGGATAAGTAATCAGTGTCTGACCCCGAAAATCCTCAGCCTCGATATAGTCCTTCTCGGCCAGCGGATGCGACGAGGCGGCGACAAATACAGCATTGTAATCAAAGAGTTCGACAAATTCGACACCCGGCAGATCTTCGGGGTCGGAAGAGACGACCAGATCAACCTCTTCCTTCTGCAACGCGGGCAAGGCATCAAAGGCCAGACCGGGGCGAATGTCGACATCCACATCGCCCCAGGATTTCCGAAACGATTCCAGCACCGGAAACAGCCATTCGAAACAGGCGTGGCATTCGATTGCGATATGCATGCGGCCCGTGCGCCCGTCGCGCAGCGACGTGAATTCTTGCTGCGCGGCTTCGACCTGCGGCAGGATCTGTTCGGCCAACCGCAGCAGTCGCAGACCGGCAGCAGACAGTTTCATCGGCTTCGACCGGCGCAGGAACAGCTCGACCCCGGCCTGATCCTCCAACCCTTTGATCTGATGACTCAGCGCAGATTGTGTGATGTTCAGCTGGTCGGCCGCACGCGCCAGGCCACCGCATTCATGGATGGCTTTGATGGTCCGCAGGTGCCGGAACTCGATATGCATATGTCGCGCAACTCATGTTGTTCTTGAAGAATATGAGTTTGTCTCACATCGCTTCACATGGCACAAGAGGCTCAATTGATCCTGCGAGGCCGTGATGACCAGACCTGAAATTTCATTTGAGTTCTTTCCGCCAAAAACACTTGAGGCGTCATTTCGTCTTTGGGACACGGTGCAGACACTGGCCCCGTTAGAACCCCGCTTTGTCTCGGTTACTTATGGCGCCGGGGGCACCACACGAGAGCTAACACGGGATGCGGTTGCGACGTTACACAAGTCGTCTGGCTTGCCGGTTGCGGCGCATCTGACTTGCGTTGATGCGTCGCGTCAGGAAACGCTGGAGATCGCAGACAGGTTCGCCCGAGCGGGCGTCGAGAACATTGTGGCCTTGCGCGGTGATCCACCAAAAGGGCAGAACACGTTCGTCGCTCATTCCGAGGGCTTTGCCCATTCCGTCGAACTGATCGAAGCGCTGGCCGAGACCGAGATGTTCAGCATCCGCGTTGGTGCCTATCCCGACAAACACCCTGAAGCCCGCGATATGCAGGCAGATGTAGACTGGTTAAAGGCAAAGCTGGATGCAGGCGCGGATGAGGCTTTGACCCAGTTCTTTTTCGAAGCAGAAACCTTTTTCCGCTTCCGCGATGCCTGCGTGAAGTCCGGGATCGACAAGCCCATCGTGCCGGGCATTCTGCCAATCGAAAACTGGAAAGGCGCGCGCAGCTTTGCCCAGCGTTGCGGAGCCCATATCCCGGATTGGGTCGATCAGGCATTTGAGAAAGCCGTGCGCGACGACCGCGAGGATCTATTGGCCACCGCTCTTTGCACCGAGCTGTGTTCTGACCTGATCGAAGGCGGTGTGGATAAGTTGCATTTCTACACGCTGAACCGCCCGGAACTGACCCGCGATGTCTGCTTTGCATTGGGGATCACCCCGAAAACCGAGCTTCAGAACGTCGCCTAACAAAACCGTTTCTTTTGGATTTCTGCCCGGACTGCATCGCGGTCTGGGCTTTCCATATTACAAGGCTCAGTTGTTGCCGCATTGTGGTTCTGCCCGAGGTGAGCATTGAATTCAAAAACAATCCGCAAACCATGCGCGCATTGTCATCCCTGGCCACCCCAATACTCTGTAAAAATTGACAAAAATGTGACGATGCCGAAACTCGGATCATGTGTTTGTAAAGAGTGTATTGAGTATGGAGACTGTTGACAAAGTTAAGGCACGCACCGACGCATTGGCGGACCTCGGGTTGGACCCAAATGCCGCTCCGGATGATATCCGGGATGCGTGGCGGCGCATCGCCTTTCACGCCCATCCCGATCACACGGGTGGGGATTCTGCAAACTTCGCACGGGCCAAAGCGGCCTATGATTATCTGCGCAAAGAAGGCTTGACCGTCAAAGGCGCCAATAACGGGCCCAGCCAACCGCGGCGACCACGTCTGCGGCGACGCATTATCGAGCTGGAGCCTGAAGATATCGCCAATTGTGTGGCCATGTTGGACCCGAGCCGTGCCTTGCCAAGTGCGGAATCGCATAGTGCCACTGACCCTGACGCGGCCACGCTAGCGGAATCGGATCACGTTCCTGACGCAGTTGGATGCTATGGGCGCAATCTGACTTATTTTGTGCCAACGCCAGTGTGTGAAGGCGCAAATCGTATTGCTCTGCCGACCTCGGTTCTAAGCTCGTCGAGAAACAGCGAAACCGAGGTTCTGAGCTTTCAGTCAAACGACCAGAGCGCTGGTGAGGTCATCATTCCGGATACGATCTGCGAAAGCAAATTCCCCGGCGCGAAAAGCGTGCGTATTCGGTTCGAAGCTGATCAGGCGATCCGGAACGAGTATTGGCTCGCCAGCTGATCAGCATAAGGCCCGGCTTATGGGGGTAAGCCGGGCCTTGTTTCGTGAGTGGTCGGTTAGTTGCTAACCGGGCCTTCCGAGGTGAATTTGGGGATAACACTGGTCGACGCATCACCGGTTTCAATGCCCGGCCAGTTGCCTTCGGCCAGATTGATATTGCCCGGCACATCTTCTTCCCAGAAGCCAACCACGACATCCGTGATGTTCAGATACAGTTTGTCATCAACGATGCGCCACAGGTTCGGGTTCGCCGGAACCTTGCCACCTTTTGAGACACCATAAGCGCAGTGGCCATCGTACTGGGGCGCATAGTAGGCCGGGTTTTCCAGAAACTTGTCGCGGTTTTCTTCGGTCGAAAACGCCCAGGTCGCACCGTTGTATTCAGCGGTGATATCCGCATTTCCACGAACGCCCGAGGGCTGACTTTGGCCAACAGGAACCTGATCCAGGTTGCGATAGGCAACCACGTCATAGCCCGAGACGGCAAATCCGGTGCCGTCAACATATTGCGGGCCGGCGAAGGCCGGAACAGCCAGTGTCATGGCCGCAGCGAAAGTCAAAGCAAAGCGTTTCATATGGTCATTCCTTTTCTAGGTCATGTGCCCAAGGGCGCCGTGTTGGCGGGACTGCGCTAACAATAAGCGAATTTGTTTCCCGTCGTAGCCCTGCTCGCGCCGCTGTGACCCAGAACGAGAAATCGTGAGATGTTCTCCGGGGAATATTACAGGAAGCACCGATAGGCGGGGTTGGACTCGGAAGATTGCAACATTAGCTGTAGGAAGATCGGGCGCGCGTGCACCCGGATTTGGTAAGAAAGGCACCAGATGAGCGATCAATCCACATATACTCCCCCAAAGGTCTGGACATGGGACAGCGAAAGCGGCGGGCGATTTGCTAACATCAACCGGCCTATCGCGGGCGCGACCCATGACAAGGATCTTCCCGTTGGACGCCATCCTTTGCAGCTGTATTCGCTGGCCACGCCCAATGGCGTCAAAGTTACCGTGATGCTGGAAGAGCTGTTGGCCCTGGGTCACGAAGGTGCCGAATATAATGCCTGGTTGATCAACATAGGAGAAGGTGATCAGTTCAGCTCGGGCTTTGTTGGGGCCAACCCAAACTCGAAAATCCCTGCGCTTTGGGATCGATCCGGCGACCAACCGCTCCGCGTTTTCGAAAGCGCCTCGATCCTGTTTCATCTGGCCGAGAAATTCGACGCCTTCCTGCCCAAGTCCGGCCCAGAACGGACCGAGGTGATGAACTGGGTCTTCTGGCAAATGGGCAGTGCACCGTATCTAGGCGGCGGTTTTGGCCATTTCTATGCTTATGCACCTGAAAAATGGGAATACCCGATCGACCGTTTCGCAATGGAAACCAAGCGCCAGTTGGACGTTCTGGACCGAGAGCTCGCCGAGAAAACCTATATCGCGGGCGAAGACTACACCATTGCAGACATGGCCATCTGGCCCTGGTATGGGCAACTGGTTCTGGGCCGCCTCTATGACGCTGCAGAGTTTCTGGATGTCGAATCCTACAAAAACGTCATGCGTTGGGCCAAAGCGATTGATGCGCGTCCGGCGGTTCAACGGGGTCGCATGGTCAACCGCCCGTTCGGCGAGCCGCACACACAATTGCACGAACGCCACGAGGCCAGCGATTTCGAAACGCGCACGCAGGACAAGCTGGAAACAGCATCCGAATAAGACAGATCATATCCTTCCGCGGTGTCGCTTTGGCGCCGCGTAAAGGGTAGGTCGTCACTTCAGGATCGGTGGCTTTTCAGGGTCACTCCCCGGAGCTGGGCGTATAGTATCCGGTTTTTCCGGCTGTGGCAGGTCGAACCGTAAGCCTGTTTTCGCCAGCAGCCCAGCCGCGACATCATCCATCGCGAAGAACCCAACATCCATCGCACCCGCTTCGACACCTGAAAAGGTCAACGCCTCGGATGCGGCTTTGGCTAGAGCCGCCTCGGCCCCTTCAATCGCACCTACAAACCCCAGCAGATGTCCTGATGCACCGTGTGCTGATTTCGTCGCGACCAAATAGGCCGATTGGGCCAGCCCACCGGCGGTTGCGAGTTTTGTATCAAGTGCAGTCAGCAGGTTGTCGGGCAGCCCTTTCGGTGGCAGAAACTCAGCGATCCTTTCCTGCACTTCTTCCGGGCCGTGCTGCAAGGTCGTCGCCAACCAGCCCAGCGCCTCGGCCGGGATCAACATCGAAGACGGGGCCACCTCCAGGTTCAGACCCAGGCCGATCCCCTGCCCCGCAAGCAACGATGACAGCACCCGACCGGACAACGCAACGTAAGGCACCGGGCGGTCCGCGAACTGCGCCAGCCTGTCTTCGCGATCAAACGCCAACACAAACTGCCCGTCCGCCACGTCGAACACCTCGGGCGAGATGTTGTCGCCCTGGACCTCTTCGGTCAGCATCAGGAACAGTTCACTATCTGCTAAACGCTCGAAGAACTTCAACCGAGCTTTGTCATCGTTCGGGGCGGCGTGCATCGCGGCGTGAGCCGTATCCAATGCCGTTGTTTCAGTCATCCAGTACCTCTTGCACCCTGGCCCGCAAAACTGGCAGCAGCTCGGCTTCGAACCACGGGTTTTTCTTTAACCATGCCGTATTGCGCCAGGACGGATGAGGCAAGGGGAAGACATGTGGTGCGTGGGACTTCCAACCTTTGACCGTATCCGTAACCGAACCACGCGCGCCAAGATGGTATTTATGCGCATGGCCACCCACAAGAACCGTCAGCGGCACCCTGCCAAGCGCCTCAACCACGCGGTCATGCCATGTCTTTTGGCAAATCGCAGGAGGCGGCAAGTCCGCGCCCTTGGCGTCATATCCGGGAAAACAAAATGCCATGGGCACAATGGACAGCTTGGCCCGGTCGTAGAAGACGGAATCACCAATGCCCAACCAAGCGCGCAATCGATCCCCTGAGGGATCCGTGAACGGGCGGCCCGACTCATGTACGCGCGCGCCCGGCGCCTGCCCAGCAATCAGGATAGGTGTGTCCGGCTTAAACCAAACGACCGGGCGCGGTGAATGGGCCGTCTCAGTTTGCGCGAATTGATCGGCGCAAAGGCGGCAAGCTTGAATCTCATCGATCAGATTGACCATCGAATGTTACCTGCCCCTTCCAATCGCTGGCGCATATTGATGATTTGTTTCATAATTCGACATAATGTAGCCAACATGGACCGATAGGAAATGCACCTCATCGCCATGTGATAAGAGCGACACAATACTGGATTGAGCAGCAGAGAGCAGATGCTTGAGTTCGAGAATGTCAGCAAATCCTTCTGGACCGGGACCAGCCGAAAGGTGATCCTGGATCAGGTCTCATTCCGGGTTGAGCTGGGCAAATCGCTTGGCGTTCTCGCCCCCAATGGAACCGGAAAAACCACTCTTATCAATATGATGGCGGGGCTGGAAAAGCCGGATGAAGGGGTCATTCGCCGTGATTGCAAAGTGTCGTTTCCAATGGGATTTACTGGCGGTGTGTCCAGCAAGATGTCGGCGCTGGAAAACGCGCGCTACATCGCCAAAATATACGGCATGGATCCCGATTATGTTGAGGCCTATTGTAGTTGGCTTTGCGGTTTGGGTGAATATTTCAACCAACCGCTTGCGACCTATTCCTCGGGGATGCGGGCGCGATTCACCTTTTCATTGCTGCTGGCGCTGGATTTCGACATGTATCTGATTGATGAGGGGATGCCCTCTTCCACGGATGTTGAGTTCAACAAAAAAGCCGGGGACATCTTGCAGGAGCGTCTGCGCACGACGACCTTGGTGATTGTATCGCACAGCCCCGAAACACTAGAGAAGTTTGCCCAACAGGCGGCGGTTCTGTTGGACGGGCAGCTTTACATGTTTGAAACCTTGGAAGAGGCAAAACAGCTATATGACTACGAAACCCAAGGTTAGAAAGTACAATCTGGGCCGCAAGCGGCAGGTCGATGCCTCGGCCGAGGCACGCGCGGATGCTATTGCGCGCATCCGAAACGCCACGCAAAGCCCCCCCGCCGCCAATGAACCCCAGCCCGGAACAGAACTGGACGACATAAAGCGCGAAGGTCTGACCGGCCGCCAATTGCGCATCGCAAGACGCCTTGCCCAAAAACACGGGCTTGCCGCGTCCTCGGATTATGACGCTGTACGACTGCTGCGCAAAAAGGGCATTGATCCGTTCGAGCGGACAAATCTGCTCGAACTTGCCGCTGCAAAAGAGCCGGGCGCGGACGCAAATCCCGGCAAACCCAAAGACAAAGTCCGGGTTCAGCTGCCTCAAACCACGCAGGAAAAACAGTATGGCGTTCCGGGCCCTGAAATGAGCCCTGCCGAACGGCGCAACCTGGAAATCGGGCAAATTCAGAAAGAGATCGCGCGCAGGCGGCGCATCAAACTGTTCACCCTATTCGCCAGATTGGCCGCGTTTGTTTTGCTGCCGACCTTTGTCGTGGGGTTCTATTTCTACCGCATCGCGACGCCGATGTATGCCAGCAACTCCTCCTTCTCAATCCTGCAAGCGGATGGTGCAGGCGCGGCAGTTGGTGGCCTGTTGTCTGGCACACCGTTTGCCACCGGGCCGGACTCAGTCTCAGTCCAGGACTTTCTGGAGTCAAAAGAAGCATTGCTGCTGCTGGACCGGGATGCCGGGTTTTCAGAGGTGTTCAAGCAGGATTGGATCGATCCGGTCCAACGTTTGGCCCCAGACGCAACACTGGAAGAGGCTTATAAGCTTTATAAGCGCATCGTAACGATCGGATACGATCCTACCGACGGAATCATCCGGATGGAAATCATCGCCCCGGACCCGCAGACCTCGACCGAGTTTTCCGAGCGTTTGATTTCATATGCGGAAAGCCGCGTGAACACGCTGTCTGGTAAAAAGCGTGATGACCAGATGCGCGACGCGCTTGAAAGCTTCGAAGCGGCGCAAGCGGCGCGCAGGCAAGCTCAGGAAGACCTGATCGAACTGCAGCTTCAAGGCGCGGTTCTTGACCCCGAAAACGTTCTTGCAGGTCTGCGTGGTCGGATTAACGAGATCGAGATTTTGCTGCAGGACAAACGCCTTGAGCTGGCTGCCTTGCTGGACAATCTGCGCCCCAACCAGGCCAAGGTCGACGGGGTGAACGCAGATATTACCCGACTGGAAAACGTGCTGGACGAGCTGAATGCCGAGATGCTGGATGTCTCGGCAGGCGAAAACTCGCTGGCCCGCCTGAGCGTTCGGATTCAAATGGCACAGGCTGATTTGGTCGCACGGGATATGTTGCTGCAAACCGCGATGCAGTACATGGAAACCACACGAACCGAGGCCAACCGGCAGGTGCGGTATCTGACCGTCTCGGTCAATCCTGTGCCAAGCCAAGATCCCAGCTATCCGCGCAAGTTCGAAAATACGATTTTGGCTTTCCTGTTGTTTGCTGGTATCTACCTGATGATCTCGCTTACCGCGTCGGTCCTTCGTGAACAGGTATCCTCGTAAAACACATGAAACATGTCAAAATCTCCGACCTGACGGTTGGCAACGATCTTCCGCTGACCATTATTGCCGGTCCGTGCCAGCTTGAAACAGCCGATCATGCCCAGATGATTGCGGGCAAGATGAAAGAAGCCTGTGAGGCCGCGGGCGCTCAATACGTGTTCAAGGCCTCATATGACAAGGCCAACAGGACCTCGCTGTCAGGCAAACGCGGCATGGGTATTGATGCGGGGCTGAAGGTTCTGGACGACATCCGCAAAACCATCGGCGTGCCGGTGCTGACAGACGTCCACACCGAAGCCCAATGCGCCATCGCCGCAGAGGCGGTGGATGTTTTGCAGATCCCGGCCTTCTTGTGCCGCCAAACGGATATGCTGTTGGCTGCCGGAAACACCGGTGCTGTGGTCAATGTTAAAAAGGGGCAATTTTTGGCCCCGTGGGAAATGCCGAATATCATCTCGAAGATCGAAAGCACCGGCAATCAGAACATCTTGTTGACCGAGCGTGGCACATCCTTTGGCTACAACACTCTGGTGGCCGATATGCGGTCGCTGCCTCACATGGCTAAAACCGGTTACCCCGTGGTCATGGATGCGACCCACTCGGTACAGCAACCGGGCGGCCAAGGCGGGTCATCTGGCGGCCAGCGTGAATTTGCGCCGGTGATGGCGCGCGCAGCCGTGGCAGTCGGTGCAGCGGCAGTTTTCATGGAAACGCACCAGGACCCGGACAATGCGCCTTGCGATGGTCCGAACATGATTTATCTGGACCAAATGCCAAAACTCATCGACACATTGATGCGTTTTGATGCGCTGGCCAAAGCGAACCCCATCCAGATTTAACGATTGAGTGCTGTTGTGACCAAACCTATCCCCGAGGTGTCGCCAAACACCTGGAGTTTTCTGCGCGACGCGATGATCAAGCCCACAGGGTTTCGGGAATACGACGCACGCTGGAAATACCCAGAAGAGATCAACCTGCCCGGGATGACGGCGCTTGGCCTGGGTTTGGGCACACAAATTCAGCGGCGCGGGATCGAGCCTGTCATAGCGGTTGGAAACGACTACCGCGACTACTCCCTATCGATCAAAAACGCGCTGATCCTGGGGCTGATACAGGCGGGTATTCAGGTCAAGGACATTGGCCCGGCGCTCAGCCCCATGGCCTATTTCGCGCAGTTTCATTTGGACGTTCCGGCCGTCGCCATGGTCACGGCCAGCCACAATCCAAACGGCTGGACCGGCGTGAAGATGGGGTTCGAGCGTCCTCTGACCCACGGCCCTGATGAGATGGCCGAGCTGCGCGACATCGTTCTGAGCGGCGAAGGGCAGCCCCAATCAGGCGGGTCATATGAGTTCGTCGATGGCGTGAAAGACGCCTATATCGACGATCTGGTTGGCGATTTCAAAATGACTCGCCCGCTGAAAGTGGTTTGCGCCACCGGAAACGGCACAGCTTCAGCGTTCGCGCCCGAAGTCCTCGAACGGATCGGGGTTGAAGTCGTGCCCAGCCACACCCGGCTGGACTACACGTTCCCCAACTACAACCCTAATCCAGAAGCCATGGAGATGCTGCACGACATGGCCGATACCGTTAAATCGAGCGGTGCCGATCTGGCGCTTGGCTTTGACGGGGACGGCGATCGTTGCGGTGTTGTCGATGATGAAGGCGAAGAGATATTCGCCGACAAGGTCGGTGTCATCATGGCCCGCGATCTTGCCAAACTACATCCAGGGGCGACATTTGTTGCGGATGTGAAATCCACTGGCCTATTCGCCAGCGACCCAAAGCTACAGGCCCTGGGCATCAAAGCCGACTATTGGAAAACCGGGCACAGCCACATGAAACGGCGCGTCAAAGAGATTGGCGCTTTAGCAGGGTTCGAGAAATCCGGGCACTACTTTCTGGCCGAACCGGTCGGGCGTGGTTACGACTGCGGCATGCGCGTCGCCGTTGAGATTTGCAAGCTGATGGATCGTAATCCGGACCAAAGCATGTCGGACCTGCGCAAGGCCTTGCCTAAGACATGGTCCACACCAACCATGTCGCCCTACGCGGCGGATACAGAAAAATACGATATTCTGAACCGGCTGGTCGACAAGCTGGTCGCCAAAGCAGAAGCGGGCGAAAGCCTTGCGGGCCGCGCGATCAAAGAGGTGGTGACCGTCAACGGTGCCCGCGTCATTCTGGACAATGGCAGTTGGGGGTTGGTGCGTGCGTCTTCGAACACACCCAACCTAGTGGTTGTCTGCGAAAGCAGCGAAAGCGAGGCCGAAATGCGCGCCATCTTTTCGGATATCGATGCCGTGATCCGCTCGGAGCCCGGAGTCGGTGACTACGATCAGACTATCTAAGGACAAGGGGCGCTGAGGCCCCAGCCCAGTCAGCTCAATCGCCGCCGAACAATTTCAACAGGCCTTTCTTGGCCTCTTCCTCCAGCTTGTTCTTCAGCGCGTCTTCGATCTGATCGCTATCAGTCACAGTTGTGTCCAGCTCTTGCCCGACCTTGTCGAACACCTTCTGTTTGGCGCTGTCTTCCAATTCCTTGACCTTCCCTTCAGCCGCAGCCTCGATGACTTTCGTCAGATCGGGTTTGATCGAGGGGTTGCTCCACGGCCCTTCAATGCGCACTGGGACCGAAATGCCATCGCCAGAATTGGCCCGCAGCGCGGTTGGCGTGAACAGATAGTCAATACTGCGCGCACCCAGATTGACGCTGCCTTTGCCATCGGCGCGGAAGTTCTTAAGCGACATCAACAGGTCATTATTGGTCAGCACACCGTTGTCGATCACATAGCTGGCGGTCAGGCTGTTAAACACCGTTGTGCCGCCTGATCCCGTGCCGCGGCCCATAAGCCGATCCAGATCAAAGCCTGAGATCACACCACTCTCAACATCTACGTTGCCCTTGCCGCTGAGTGAGCGCATGATCTGATCTTCGGTTTGCCCTACCCCCAGAAACTCGACAGCCCCTGATGCGGTACCGGACAGGCGCTCTACCCCCGCCAGTGTCGTTAACGCCTGTTGCAGATTGAGGCCGCTGGCTTTCAGGTTGCCGCCCACGGACAAGCCGTTTCGATTGTTCGCGACCACCTGCCCGTTCAGCTGACCGGAAAACAACGTCGCGGGCTGCATTTCCAACACCGCGCGAGCGCGATCCAAACTGAGTGTAAGGTCCGACGCGCCAAACTCCATGCCCGGAACCGCAATAGACTTCGCGGTCAGGCGAATTTGGCCATTCGCCAGAGACAAGGCCGATGCATCAATCGGGTCTTTGGACCAGCCTTCGCTGGCTGAGGGCGCCGACCCCCCATCCGATCCCTCCACCGCGCCAGTTGCCTTGGTCAGATCCAACGCCCCCGCGTCCAACCGGGCGACGATGTTCGGCGTCGTGGCAATCGTGATATCGGCTTCGCCCGCAAAACGGTTGTTATCAAGCTGGGCCACCATATCGCGCAGTGACACCTTGCCGTCTTTTGTGTAGGTCATCTGGGTCGAGATATCCGCCGTCTGGCCCAGGCCATGGGGAACGCCGACACCACCCTGCCCAAAAGCAGCCAACATCTTCTCGGTACTTTGCGTGGTGATTTGCGTTTTTCCGTCCATCTCTCCGGACAGGTTGACCCGACCATCGAACCCTATCTCGCCACCCGGCGCTTTCAATGACAGTTCTAGGGGCGTCACCTTACCAGCGGAAAACGCAGGTAGATCGGGGATCTTCAGGTCCACCTGCACCGCACCGCCCGGCACACCCATGTTGGCCTGCATGACCATAGGGGCCGACACATCAGGCCAGCTGGCCGACAGCGTCACACCCGAGAAATCCATCTGGGTTTCGCCGTTTTCAATGTAGATGAGGCGGGCGTCCGTAAGCTCTAACCGTTCCAGCGTCACCGCTGCACTCGATTCAGTTGGCGCTGCGCTAGAGGCGCTACCACCTCCGGACGATGCAGAAGAAGGCGCGCCCAACACCCAGTTTCCCCGCCCCTCTGACAGTTCGAGGCGCAGAACAGGATTATCTGCAAAGACACGTTTGATCTTCAAATCACCTGCCAGCAGAGCGGCGGCATCAACACCCACGGCAAGGCTTTGCGCGCTTAGCATCGGTTCGGGACCGGCCCAGAGGGCGTTGCCGAATGTCACAGGACCGGTTTCCATACCCAGAACTGGCCAGAACGACAGGTTTACGTCACCTGTCAGGGTCAGATCGCGGCCGGTTTGGGCCTTCACCTGCTCGGACAAGATTTTGGCCAGCTTGTCGCCAGGCATCAGCAGTAAGGCACCAATGACCAGCCCAACAACAGCGACCAGAATGAACACGATGCGTATTAGCCATTTCATGTGTCTGCTCTCCACCTGCTGGCCTGTTTGATTTCATCATCCAAATGCATCGCGACATTTGCAAGGGGAAGCTTTCCCCACTATATGCCGCGCCATGACCACGAACCCGCCAAATCTACGCCCCGACCTGGCGCCCGCCGCCCGGATGCCCGAGACCTCCCGTTCAAATCAGCCAACCATTGGCATGGTGTCCTTGGGATGCCCCAAAGCCTTGGTCGACAGCGAGCGTATCCTGACCCGTCTAAGTGCCGAAGGATATGGTATCTCACCCGATTATGCCGGGGCCGATGCCGTCATCGTGAACACCTGTGGGTTTCTGGACAGTGCCAAGGCCGAGTCGCTGGATGCGATTGGTGAAGCACTGGTTGAAAACGGCAAAGTGATCGTCACTGGCTGCCTTGGGGCGGAACCGGATTATATCCGCGAACATCACCCGCGCATCATGGCCGTCACCGGACCCCATCAGTATGAACAGGTTCTGGATGCGGTGCACACGGCGGTTCCGCCGGACCCGGACCCGTTCGTCGACCTGCTACCTGCCAGCAGCGTGCAACTAACCCCACGCCACTACAGCTATTTGAAAATTTCGGAAGGCTGTAACCACAAATGCAAGTTCTGCATCATCCCCGACATGCGAGGGAAACTGGCCAGCCGTCCGGCCCATGCGGTGCTGCGCGAGGCAGAAAAACTAGTCGATAACGGCGTACGCGAGTTGCTGGTGATCTCGCAGGATACCTCGGCTTATGGTTTGGATCGGAAATACGATGTGAAACCCTGGAAAAATCGCGAGATCCGCAGCCATATCACCGATCTGGCGAGTGAGCTGGGGCAGTTGGATGCGTGGGTGCGTCTGCACTATGTCTACCCCTACCCGCATGTGCGCGAATTGATCCCGCTGATGGCGGATGCCGGATGCAACGTGTTGCCTTATCTGGATATCCCGTTCCAACACGCGCACCCGGATGTTCTCAAACGCATGGCGCGCCCTGCGGCAGCCGCAAAAACCCTGGATGAGATCCGGGCGTGGCGCGCCATATGCTCTGACATCACGCTGCGTTCGACCTTTATCGTTGGCTACCCGGGCGAGTCAGAGGCCGAGTTCCAGACCTTGCTGGACTGGATGGATGAGGCGCAGCTAGATCGCGTTGGCTGTTTTCAATACGAAAACGTCGCTGGCGCACGCTCGAACGACTTGCCGGATCATGTTCCCGACGAGGTCAAACAAGACCGGTGGGAGCGCTTTATGGAGAAAGCACAGGCGATTTCCGAGGCGAAGCTACAGGCCAAGGTCGGGCAAACGATCCAGGTGATCGTAGACGAAGTGGATGCCGAGGCCGCCACCTGCCGCACCAAAGCCGATGCACCGGAAATTGATGGGAACCTTTTCATTGACGAGCGGTTCGAAGACCTTAAACCGGGCGACATTGTCCAGGTAACGGTTGACGAAGCCGGTGAATATGACCTGTGGGGCAAGATCAACTGAGCAGCGTCATTCGTGACCGGGCCGCTCGTATGTCCAAATTAAGCACAAAACAAAAAACCGCCTAGCAGGCGGCTTCATTCGCTTGGGGGACAGGCGGCCCAAACTGGACCGCCTGCAGAAAGCTTATTGTGTAACCGGGTTACAGACGGTCTCACCTGCTTCGGTCGTCGCCAGGTCATACCCGCCCGGGCAGCTTGGTGTGCCAGCCTTGTCATAGCTTGGCTGTACGTAGACAGGCGTAGGTTCTTCCTGCTGCGCGCAGGCAGTCAGGATCAGTGCGAAGGCGCCAACAGCAGCGAGTTTCAGTTTCATGTCCGTCTTTCCTCTATTACTTTTCTGATATTGCCCAGTTTTTCGGGGCCAATTTCAGGATAAAGTCAGAAAAACACTCTGGCAACAGAATCGATCACGAACCGGTGATCGGCAGCGAACCTATGCCTGTGTAACCGTCTATCTGAACGCGATTTGTATTTGCCCTACCCTTTCCAGGGCATTGCCTTACTCTTCTAGGTGACATCAGCCAAGATCGGAGGAGCCACATGTCAGACGCACCAATCATTGCCAAAAAGGAACCCGTTCCAATCGATGTTGTTGAGGGCAAGACCTATTTCTGGTGTGCATGCGGCCGATCAGCGAAGCAGCCATTTTGCGATGGATCGCATAAGGGTACGGACATTGAACCCCTGAAATACACGGCTGAATCCAACAAAAAGGTGTTTTTCTGCTGCTGCAAGCACAGCCAGAAAGCCCCTTTGTGCGATGGATCACATTCGAAGATTTGACCGTTAGCGCGAGGCAACAAGCTGATCGGCATTTGCACAAAACTCGGGCGCTGACGTTGCGATATCTCGGTTCTTAGCCAACCAGATCGCGCATTCCTTGCTGCAGCCCGCTGCCCTGCAACGCATCACCAATGCCGCATATCCTTCGGCGGAAAGTCGCCCTTCGGCGATCACTTCGGTGAAAGAAATGCCCATTGAACGCGCTACAGAACGTGTCAACCAGAAGTGCTTTTCAATCTGGCCCAGCATTTGACGGGGCATCAGGCGTCTTCCATCTGCGCGCGTTTCAGCGCCGCAAACCGTGCTCGATTTGGACATCTGTTGGGGGCGTCTGCAGCGACTTCGCGCTCGTTCAGCCATTCGGGGCATTGCTTTGCCCACATGCAGCCACGGCAACACCGGATCATCTCGGCCCAGTCTGCCTGACTGAGATGACCTGTGCGATGCGCAGCAACAAGATCGGTGCCGGTCGCCTGACCCATCCGTAAGATCAGACGGAGGTGGGTCATGATATCGCCGAGCCGTGGCATCAGATCACCGTTGTTAGGGTCTTAGCTTGTGCAGCAACTCCTGGTTGCGGCAATATTCCGGCGCACGATCCAGCGCGTCGGCATTCTGCAACAGGTTTTGGCAGTGTATCGGGTTTGGGCAATCGGCACACCGGACAACAGCATCCGAAATCTGATCAATCGATATGCCGCCTTCGATAGCGGCCTCCTGCAGGTCGATATCCAGCATCCGCGCCATGTCGTCGACCAATCCGGCGTGCAATCGCAAAGTCTCTCGGCTGGGCATGTCCTGTCCTTTCCCTGTCGCGCCACGAGGGAAAGGTATCCGCTGGCCAAGGCAAAACCTTGATTCAGGTCAAGCAGAAGCCGCGATATGGTCCAAATAGGCGCGCGTTGCATCTTGAACACGCCGAAAACGATCACCGCCCAGCTTTTTCCCGCCGTACCAACGGGTGACGATGATCACGTGATTCTGCAGTTCTTCGCGCTCCATCATCCGCAGGATGACCATGCCCGCGCCGCTTTCCCCGTCATCGGCCTTGAGTGACCCCGTCGGTAGGGTCGCGGCCCAGGTATTGTGAGTGGCTTTGGAGTAGGACTTATCACGTTTCAACGCAGTCAGTACCGCATCGACCTGTGTACGTGACGACACCGCCGCACCTGAGACCGCGTATTTTGATCCGCGATCCGTCAGGATCACACCCAGCCGCACCAGTTCTGTCACGGCGACAGCCCTAGTTTGCGAGAGGTTTCCAGAACAATCTGAACCCGCTCGGCATTCGGGGGGTGGGTTCCCAGAAAGCTGTCTCCGGGATCTGGGATGCGATCAAAGTATTTTGCGCCAACCAACGGGTTGTAACCAGCGTTGAAGGTTATGATCGTTCCTAGTTGGTCTGCTTCAAGCTCAAAGTCCTGAACATAGGCCTGCACCCCAACCTTCGCCCCCAGCTTCTGCGCCCGCTCCACAGCGGCGTCCCCCTTACCCCGTATACGTTCCGCCTCACCAAATTTCGCAGCACCTATGCTGGCGTTCTTACTTTGTCGCGCAATGTGGTTCAGCACGTGATGCGCCGCCTCATGACCCATCACAAAGGCCAGTTCATCGGTGTTCCGGGTCGATTCGATCATCGACCGGGTAAAGATGATGGCAGGCCGCTTTTGATCATCCAAAGTTTGAAATGCATTTGGTGGGGCAGACGGATTCAAATCGACAAAAATGCCAAAATCACAATTCTCTGCGCTGGCGGACCGCTTGCATTGCGTACGCGCCTCCTGACCAACTTCTCGGCTCACAGCCCGAAAGGCCGCAGCACTGGCAGCCTCGTCGGGTGTCAGCCCGCGCCACTCCTCAGCAGGAACCAAACGCAACTCACCTGTTGAGCACGCCGCGAGAAACACGGCCGACATAAGCAGAGCAAAGCGATGCATGGATTGTTCCTTTTGCCGATCAGGCTTTCAGCCCAACATAGTCATACCTGGCGGTCAGTACCACTGCGGTTTCGATCAGTTGCGGGTTGCATTGAGAGGCTCTGGGCTGCACTCTGACTTCATGTTTTCGATTGAGCATGAATTCGACTCGACCGTCATTACTCTGGTGGATGAAGGCCCCAAGCCTTTGCATGAGGATGTGGTCATCAACAGTTTCGCAGAATGTGTGACTCTGGAACAACTGGACCCCCGGACCGAACAAATTCAGAAGATTACCCTGTCGCCCGAACAAGTGCGTGATCTGGCGGCCGCCCTGGATTTGCCCGAAGGTGTTTACCAGATCCAAGAAACACTGGATCAGCGCGAATAAACCCTCAAACCAAACTGCCCAGCCCTAAAAAACCGCCCCGCGTTTGGGCGGCGCAGCGGGAATTTTGTGCGCTATTCCACTTGCACGGCACGGGTTGAAGTGGAATTGATCCGCCAAATACATAAGCACGCCCTTGAAACGCCAGCTACACCGCCCAAGATAGACAGAGCTGATGTAAAGGAAGTTAACATATGTCCCTGAAAAACCCTGCTGCTTTGGAGTTTTTGTTGTCGCGCCGGTCTAGACCTGCAAAGACGCTCGTGGCTCCGGCCCCGACGCGGGATCAGCTGTTGCCTTTGCTGACCGCCGCTGCGCGCAGCCCGGATCATGGTAAGCTAGAGCCCTGGCGCTTTATCGTGATTGAAGAAGGCGCGATGGCTCGTCTGGCGGAGTTGACCGAGACATGTGGGCGGTCGCTTGGGAAAACGCCGGAAGACATTGCCAAGGCCCGCAGTCAGTTTGACCTTGGACATCTGGCCGTCGCTGTTGTCGAGGTTCAAAAACCTTCAGAGAAAATCCCAGCGATTGAACAGACCTATTCTGCCGGGGCTGTTTGCCTTGCCTTGCTGAACGCCGCATTGGCCGCGGGCTGGGGTGCGAACTGGTTGTCTGGCTGGCAATCTCATGACCCCGCATTCTGTAAAGCAGCGTTCGGGTTGGCCGACAACGAACGTTTGGCCGGGCTGATCCATATTGCCACCGAAGGCGCCATCCCGCCTGAACGCCCTCGCCCTGACATTGATGCACTGACCGACTGGGTTTCTGAATGATCATCCTCAACGCGTTTTTTGCGGCGCTTGGTCAGGTCGGCGACCCAAAGTTCCGGTCTGTTTTGCTGCGTGGGATCGGCCTGACGATCCTTTTGCTCTTTCTCGCCTGCGCGGGCGCGATCTGGTTCATCAATTCCTTGTCCGGCAGTGAAATCTCGCTGCCTTTCGTCGGCGAGGTGTCCTGGCTGAACGATGTACTGAACTATTCGGGCATCTTTTTGGTGATGATCCTGCCCGTATTCCTGATGGTGCCCGTGGCCTCTGCCATCACCTCGATCTTTCTGGAGGAGGTGGCGCAAGCGGTTGAAGACAAGCACTATACCCACCTGCCGCCAGTCCCTCGCATCCCGTTCAGCGAAGCGGTGATGGACGGTCTCAGCTTTATGGGTGTGTTGATTCTGGCAAACCTTCTGGCGCTGATCCTCTATGCCATGCTCCCCCCATTCGCGCCTTTCATCTTCTGGGCAATGAACGGATTCCTGCTAGGGCGCGAGTACTTTACCTTGGCAGCCATGCGCAGGTTGGGGCGCGACGGCGCGCGCCAGTTGCGCGCGAAGCATGCCTCCACGATCTGGCTTGCAGGTACGCTGATGGCCATCCCGCTCTCGGTCCCGCTGGTGAATTTGGTGATCCCAATTATCGGGGCCGCGACGTTCACCCATATCTATCACGCTGTGTCGGCCCGCACAGCCTGACACCGATCAGCGGGGTTCCAGCTGGTTCAGCCAGTCGAAATCCCGCACCGAAATCCATCCAGACAGGATGATCCCTGCGATGATCGCCCACAGAACGAACGTGATACCGGTCGTGATCCATATCTTTTTCTTCATATAGTGCACTTCCGGTGCGCCCGCATGGGTGCCCGGTACGATATCGCCCAGATCGCCCTGCGTTTTTATGCGAATGGGAAGCACAACAAGCAGCGTCAAAAACCAGATGACTGCAAACAGCACCAGCGCAGCGGTGATGGTCATTTCGGGGCCTCCGGGCTTTGAATTATACCTGCTCTAGCTCGACCAGGCAGCCGTTGAAATCCTTGGGATGCAAGAACAAAACGGGTTTGCCATGCGCGCCAATTTTCGGCTCGCCACTGCCCAATACACGCGCACCAGTTTCTTTCAGGTGATCGCGGGCGGCGATGATATCTTCGACCTCGTAGCACACATGGTGAATGCCACCTGCGGGGTTTTTTTCGAGGAACCCGTTGATCGGACTATCATCGCCCAGCGGATACAGAAGTTCGATCTTTGTGTTCGGCAATTCGATAAACACGACCGTGACACCATGATCCGGCTCATCCTGCGGGGCACCCACCTTAGCGCCCAGCGCAGAACGATACTGCTCGGATGCGGCTTCTAGGTCGGGTACGGCGATGGCGACGTGGTTCAGGCGTCCGATCATATTAGTCTCCTCAAGCTTGCGTTACATGGGTTATGGGGGCAGCCCTTGCAAAGAACAAGTGCGCAAAATCGCCCGTTAACCCTGTGTTAGCCAGAAGTTCCTAGCGTGAACCATCTGTTGGATAGGAGAGCTGCCATGGACGATTCGGTCCCCTTCGCCACAACCATCGCCGCGCCCACGGCAACGCGGCCGCTGCTGGGACAAACCATTTTGGTCGTCGAAGACAGTCGCTACGCCTGCGATGCCATTCGTTTGATGTGCCTGCACAGCGGGGCAAGGATCAGGCGCGCAGATTGTCTGAAATCCGCACGCCGTCATCTGCAGATCTATCGCCCGTCTGTCATTCTGGTAGATATGGGATTGCCGGACGGCTCGGGCGCCGATTTGATCGCTGAACTCAGCGCGGCATCCCCACGGATCAGCGTGATTTTGGGTATGTCAGGCGATGATGGGAACGAGAGTGTTGCGCAAAGCGCCGGGGCGGATGGCTTCCTGCCCAAGCCTTTAAAATCCATGTCTTATTTTCAGAAATCCATCCTTGAATGCCTACCCGAAGATCGGCGCCCCAGTGGCCTTCACTCAGTACGGGATGAGGTCATTCAGCCGGACCCTCTGGCTTATCAGGATGACATGGCCCATATCGCAGATGTTCTGGCCGGTCCCACCGATCCACGCACCTTGGATTATGCCGCCCAGTTTCTGCAGGGCGTTGCGCGCGAGGCCGAAGATACTGTCCTTGCGGAAGCCGCGCGCAAGCTTGCCCAATCGCGCGTTCAAGGCACCCCGATCACGGCACTGGCTGCGCAGGTTGCGGGCCTTGTTCAAACACGGCTGGAACAGCGAGAGGCGATTTGAAATGGCAACCGCGTATTTTATCACTGCATCATTACTGTTTGTCTGGATGTACCTCCACACCCGCCAAACCGCCCGATCCATTCGGGTCAACCGAAAGGGGTTGGAAAAGCTGATCGACTAGCCGCGGGTTTTCGCGCCAGTTCTATCGGCGTCGCCGCACCCTCGTCCGCAATGCGCGGAGGAGGGAATTGTGATTGCGGTTACCTGCCAGGGGCAAGTCGATCTGGGTTTCACGCTCTGCCAGCGGGTCTAAGCGATCTGACTAAAGCACCTTAATCCTGCGGAATGATCCGCAGACCTAGTTCCATCATCTGATCCGAGCTCGGATCAGACGGTGCATCCATCATCAGGTCTTCGGCCCGCTGATTCATCGGGAACATCATGACCTCACGGATGTTGGCCTCATCGGCCAGCAGCATCACGATCCGGTCGATACCCGCAGCACAACCACCGTGTGGCGGCGCGCCGTAGTGGAACGCGTTGAACAGGGCGCCAAAGCGGGATTTCACTTCGTCCTCGCCATAGCCTGCCAGCTCAAAAGCTTTCAGCATGATTTCCGGCTTGTGGTTCCGGATCGCGCCCGAAACCAGCTCATACCCGTTACAGGCCAGATCGTACTGATAGCCGCGCACGTCCAGCGGGTTGCCCTGCAACGCCTCCATGCCGCCCTGCGGCATCGAGAACGGGTTGTGTTCGAAATCGATCGCGCCGGTTTCCTCGTCCTGTTCATAGATCGGGAAATCGACGATCCAGGCAAAGGCAAAACGGTCTTTTTCTGTCAGGTTCAGTTCTTCACCGATGACATCGCGTGCCTTGCCAGCCACCTTCTCAAAGGCCTTCGGCTTGCCGCCCAGGAAGAACGCCGCGTCACCGACGCCCAGACCCAATTGTTGACGGATTGCCTCGGTTCGCTCTGGGCCGATGTTCTTGGCGAGCGGGCCAGCAGCCTCCATCCCTTCGCCCTGATCCCGCCAGAAGATATACCCCATCCCTGGCAGACCCTCTTTCTGGGCGAAAGCGTTCATACGATCACAGAACTTGCGGCTGCCGCCAGTCGGAGCCGGGATGGCGCGGATTTCAGTGCCGTCCTGCTCCAACAGCTTCGCGAAAATCGCGAAGCCAGACCCGCGGAAGTGGTCGGAGACCACTTGCATTTTAATAGGGTTCCGCAGGTCGGGCTTGTCGCTGCCGTACCACAGGGCCGCATCCTTGTAGGAAATCTGCGGCCATTCCTGATCGACCTTAAGGCCACCGCCGAACTCTTCGAACACACCGGTCAAAACGGGTTGGATTGTGTCGAACACATCCTGCTGCTCGACAAACGACATCTCAAGGTCAAGCTGGTAGAAATCGGTCGGCGAGCGATCCGCGCGCGGGTCTTCGTCACGGAAGCACGGCGCGATCTGGAAATATTTGTCGAAACCCGACACCATAATCAGCTGTTTGAACTGCTGAGGCGCTTGCGGCAGCGCGTAGAACTTGCCCGGGTGCAGACGCGAGGGCACCAGGAAGTCGCGCGCGCCTTCGGGCGAAGAGGCGGTGATGATCGGTGTCTGGTATTCACGGAAGCCTTGATCCCACATCCGGCGGCGCATCGAGGCCACGACGTCCGAGCGCAGGGTCATGTTCTGCTGCATCGCCTCGCGGCGCAGGTCCAGATAGCGATAGCGCAAGCGGGTTTCCTCGGGGTATTCCTGATCGCCAAACACCATCAGCGGCAGCTCGTCGGCTGCGCCCAGAACTTCTAGTTCGCGCACATAAACCTCGATCTCACCAGTTGGCAGTTTCGGGTTCACCAGATCAGCGTCGCGCGCTTTGACGGTGCCATCGATGCGGATACACCATTCGGACCGAACCTTCTCAAGTTCAGCGAAGGCTGCGCTGTCGCCGTCGCACAGAACTTGTGTCACACCGAAATGGTCGCGCAGGTCGATGAACAGCACGCCGCCATGATCTCGGACACGATGCACCCAACCGGACAGGCGGACGGTTTCACCGACATTGGCGGCGGTCAGAGCGGCGCAGGTGTGGCTGCGATAGGCGTGCATCGATCATATCCCTTCGGGCGCAGAATTCGTCGCGCCGATACACCCCGTCAGGCCCGGAAAGTCAAGGCAGGTCGCGCGGTCAGAACGGCCTTTGCACATTGCCTGAATAGAAATACACACCCAGACCCACGGCAAAGATGATATTCCCCGCAACCGCGTGCAGCAAAACCGCGTAGAAGAACGAACCGCGCTTGCGATAGGCCCAGCTAAAGAACAGCCCACCAACAAAGGTCATGATGGCTACAATCCAGCTCCAATACATCAGATGAGCGAAGGAAAAGATGGCTGCGTTCAGCAAGTCTGCCCGGCGTCTTTCGGGTAGCAAGGCGTGATACCGGCGGAAGAATAACGGGCGAAACAGCAATTCCTGTGGTAAAGCAGACAGCAACGGATAGCCAACCCAGATGAAGGCCAGCAACTCGGGCCGGTACCGTAGAAGCGCAAAAGCCGCGTCCGGGCGTGTGACATAGATCAGCGCGATACAGAATGCAGCGGTCGCCCCTGCAAACAGCGCCAGTTCACGCAGCGACCAATTCGCCCAGCCGTATCTCAGTTCGGCCCAGCGAAACCCCGGTGTCGCGTGCAGCAGAATGATACCCAGACCGGTGAAGGCAAATAGCGCCGGAAACATCCAGTTGGGCGGCAGGAAAACCGCGATGGC
Organism: Ruegeria sp. H4; assembly: GCF_056533065.1. Lineage (NCBI taxonomy): Bacteria > Pseudomonadati > Pseudomonadota > Alphaproteobacteria > Rhodobacterales > Roseobacteraceae > Ruegeria > Ruegeria sp. H4. The sequence continues at coordinate 350,698 of NZ_JBQFOC010000003.1, read as the reverse complement.
CAAAGGGGCTGCGATAAAAAACAGGCAAAACTCAAACCTTAAGCGCGTCAGCGCGACCGGAGGGGTTGTTAATGTCGCGTTTCTATTCACAGGCTCACCAACTCAGCCGGGATCAGGCCGCGCAGGGAATTCCCCATATAAACCGCCTTCGCATCCTTCAAGTCGTTCAACGTCAGTACTGCCTCAGCAAAATCCTGTTCCAGCAACTCTTCTCGCAAGATACCGGGCAACAACCCGCTCGACAGTTTCGGAGTTAAGTGACGACCGTCGGGTGTTTCAAGGAACAGATTGGTGATTGACCCCTCGCACAGCTCGCCCCGCTCGTTCAGAAACAACAACTCATCCACAGCTCTGGGCATCGACGCGCGCGCAGTATCATAGATCACACGACGGGTTGTTTTGTGGCGGAGCCAGATGTCGTCGGAACTCAACTTAGTGTCAGAGACGGCAAGTCGCCAGAGTGGGGGATTGTCCGCCAGGAGGGCGGCCGTCAGATCGAACTGACCAGCGACATCCATCGTCAGCCTGCACCGAAGGGCGACATCACACTCCACCTCGGACAACATCGCCTGCGCCGCGGCATGGTCAAACGGCAAGGCCAGAGCCGATGCTGTTTGGCTCATACGGTTCAGGTGCCGATCCTCCCGCTCGAACCCTTGCCCGGGCCGAAAGCCGAGCGTTTCGATCAGACGGAAGTCAGGCTCAACTGGTGGGCAAAGCGGGCTTTCCATAATGCCTCCTCGTATTCCGATGGGGCCGTGCTGTCCCAGACCACGCCGCCGCCGACATTCAGGGTCGCTTTGCCACCCTCCGTCATAAGCGTACGGATGGCGACGTTGAACTCGGACCGGCCATCCGGCGCGGCCCAGCCAATTGTGCCGCAATAGATGTCGCGCGGCCAAGGCTCCAACTCAGACAATATCTCCATCGCGCGGATTTTGGGGGCACCGGTGATTGACCCACACGGGAAGAGAGCCGTTAGGATGTCCGACAGCCCAGCACCAATCTGCAATTTTGCCCGCACCAGCGAAACCATCTGGTGCACAGTCGCGTAGGTTTCGACTTTGAACAGTTCAGGCACATGAACCGACCCCGGCAGGGCAACCCGGCTGATATCGTTGCGCAGCAGATCAACGATCATCAGGTTCTCGGCCCGGTTCTTCTCATCGCTGGACAAGAAGTTTCGGCGGCGGGCATCCTCGGCCATATCCTCGCTTCGCGGCTGTGTGCCTTTCATCGGACGCGTTTCGATCTGCCCGACCTCATCTGTACGCATAAACAACTCGGGCGAGCGGCTGAGCAGATCGGGCAATCCGTCTTGCTGAACCAACGCCCCGTGTCCGACCGGCTGGCCCGAGGTCAGCGCCGCATAAAGCGAGGCGCTGTCGCCGTCGATTTCCAGATCAATCGGGAATGTCAGATTGGCCTGATAAATATCGCCCGCGCCGATTGCGTCATGCACGGATTTGAACGCCCGGCTGTATCGCGCCTCGTCCCAACGCGGCTGAAACTTTGATACACCGCCCGAGGCTTTGGGCAATTCGCTTTGCTTTGGCAGGTCATAGACGCCAAAGCACAGCAAAGGCAGCTTTCGCCCCTCTGGCAATCGCGCGGCCAGACGGGACTCAAGCGTGTAGCCAAGCTCATAGCTGGCATAGCCGGCCAGCCATCTGCCCGATGCGCGCGCCTCATCCAAGGCCGCCAGCGCATGCGGCACCTGATCCGCCCTGTCCGCGCGGATGATATGGGATGGCCGGTCAAACCGGGTTCCCGGACCGGCAGGGCCCTGATCGAAACGAATACGCAAGTCCATCCTCATCAACAGTGCTGCGCGATATAGAGAATACGCCGCCAATGGAAAGAGAATAAAGCGGCATTTTAGCTCCGATTTCCGATACCTCTTGCACCTTTCGGCGCGGACCCTATAACGCAGAACAATTTGGGCACTGGGGCGGTGCCGGTGACTCGTACATTGTGAAGGGGCAAAGCCATGCCGAGAAGAACCGACATCCAGTCGATTATGATCATCGGGGCGGGCCCCATTGTCATCGGGCAGGCGTGCGAGTTCGACTATTCCGGCGCTCAGGCCTGCAAGGCGCTGCGCGAGGAAGGTTATCGGGTCATTCTGGTCAACTCGAACCCCGCCACGATCATGACCGATCCTGGTCTAGCCGATGCCACCTATATCGAACCGATCACACCCGAAGTTGTCGCCAAGATTATCGAAAAAGAACGCCCCGACGCCTTGCTGCCCACGATGGGCGGACAAACCGGCCTGAACACCTCGCTCGCATTGGAAGAGATGGGCGTGCTTGAAGAATTCGGTGTCGAGATGATCGGCGCGAAACGAGACGCGATCGAGATGGCCGAAGACCGCAAGCTGTTCCGCGAGGCGATGGACAGGCTGGGAATCGAGAATCCCAAGGCTGAGATCGTGACCGCCCCCAAGAACGCAGAGGGCAAGAAAGATCTGGAGGCCGGTGTGGCGCTGGCTCTGGACACTTTGGAAACGGTTGGCCTACCCGCCATCATCCGCCCCGCCTTTACCCTGGGCGGCACCGGTGGTGGCGTGGCCTATAACCGTGAGGATTATATCCACATTTGCCGCTCGGGGATGGATGCCTCGCCCGTGGGTCAGATTCTGATCGACGAAAGCCTGCTGGGCTGGAAAGAGTATGAGATGGAGGTGGTGCGCGACACCGCCGACAACGCCATCATCGTGTGTTCCATTGAAAACGTCGATCCGATGGGGGTGCATACGGGAGACTCGATCACCGTGGCCCCGGCGCTCACGTTGACCGACAAAGAATACCAGATCATGCGCAATCACTCGATTGCCGTGCTGCGCGAGATCGGCGTCGAAACCGGTGGGTCGAACGTGCAATGGGCGATCAACCCGGTTGATGGCCGCATGGTCGTGATCGAGATGAATCCGCGCGTGTCACGGTCCTCGGCGCTGGCGTCCAAAGCGACCGGGTTCCCGATTGCCAAGATCGCCGCAAAGTTGGCCGTAGGCTACACGCTAGATGAATTGGACAATGACATCACCAAGGTCACGCCCGCCTCATTCGAGCCGACCATCGACTATGTCGTCACCAAGATCCCGAAATTCGCCTTCGAAAAGTTCCCCGGCTCTGAACCTCACCTAACCACCGCGATGAAATCGGTGGGTGAGGCTATGTCCATTGGCCGCACAATCCACGAATCAATGCAAAAAGCACTGGCTTCAATGGAATCGGGCCTGACCGGCTTTGATGAGATCGAAATCCCCGGTTTGAATGTGGGTGTCTGGGACGCAGCTGACGACAAGGCTGCCGTGATCAAGGCGATCAGCCAGCAAACGCCGGATCGTCTGCGTACCATCGCACAAGCGATGCGCCATGGCCTGAGCGACGACGAGATTTTCGGCGTTACAAAGTTTGACCCCTGGTTCCTGTCCCGTATCCGCGAGATCGTCGAGGCCGAGCAAGAGGTCCGCAAAAACGGTTTGCCAATAACCGAGGAAGGCATTCGCAGGCTGAAGATGCTGGGCTTCACCGATGCGCGTCTGGGCAATCTGAGCGGCCGGGACGAGGACAACGTCCGCCGTGCCCGTCGCAATCTGGGCGTAACCGCTGTCTTCAAACGCATCGACACCTGCGCCGCCGAATTCGAAGCGCAGACACCCTATATGTATTCGACTTATGAGGCCCCAATGATGGGCGAGGTTGAGTGCGAAGCACGCCCCAGCGACCGCAAGAAGGTCGTTATCCTTGGCGGTGGCCCAAACCGGATCGGTCAGGGGATCGAGTTCGACTATTGCTGCTGCCACGCCTGTTTCGCGCTGACCGACGCGGGGTATGAAACCATCATGGTCAACTGCAACCCCGAGACGGTCTCGACCGACTATGACACTTCAGACCGCCTGTATTTCGAGCCACTGACGTTCGAGCACGTCATGGAAATTCTGATGAAGGAACAGGAAAACGGCACATTGCATGGCGTCATCGTTCAATTCGGCGGGCAAACGCCGCTGAAACTGGCCAACGCGCTAGAGGCCGAAGGCATTCCGATCCTCGGCACCACACCGGACGCGATTGACCTGGCCGAAGACCGCGAGCGGTTCCAGGCTCTGGTGAACGATCTGGGTCTGAAACAGCCGAAGAACGGCATTGCTTCGACCGATGCCGAAGCATTGACCATTGCGGATGAAATTGGCTTCCCACTGGTGATCCGCCCCTCTTACGTTCTGGGTGGCCGCGCGATGGAAATCGTGCGTGATATGGACCAGCTGAAACGCTATATCAACGAGGCCGTGGTGGTTTCGGGTGACAGCCCCGTTCTGCTGGACAGTTACCTGGCAGGTGCGGTTGAGCTGGATGTGGATGCCTTGTGTGACGGTACCGACGTTCACGTCGCGGGCATCATGCAGCATATCGAAGAGGCAGGTGTGCATTCCGGCGACTCGGCCTGCTCTCTGCCGCCCTATTCGCTATCGAAAGAGATCATCGCGCAGATCAAGGATCAGACGTTCAAACTGGCCAAGGCGCTGAACGTCGTGGGCCTGATGAACGTTCAGTTCGCGATCAAAGATGATGAGATCTACCTGATCGAAGTAAACCCACGCGCCTCGCGGACCGTGCCTTTCGTTGCCAAGGCGACAGACAGTGCCATCGCATCCATCGCCGCGCGGTTGATGGCGGGAGAGAAGCTTTCGAACTTCCCGCAACGCCCGCCGTATCAGGAAGGTCAGGACACCAAGATCGCTGATCAGATGACACTGGCCGACCCGGACATGCCGTGGTTCTCGGTGAAAGAGGCCGTTCTGCCCTTCGCCCGGTTCCCCGGTGTCGACACCATTCTGGGCCCCGAAATGCGCTCGACCGGTGAGGTCATGGGTTGGGATCGTGACTTCCCACGCGCATTCCTCAAGGCTCAGATGGGCGCTGGCATGGTTCTGCCGGCATCGGGCCGCGCGTTCATTTCGATCAAGGATGCCGACAAAACCCCCGCGATGCTCGAAGCCGCGCAGGTTTTGTCCGCACAGGGCTTTGCCCTTGTCGCCACCCGCGGCACGCAAAGCTGGCTGGCGGAACAAGGCGTTGCCTGCGATCTGGTCAACAAAGTCTATGAGGGCCGCCCGGATGTGGCGGACATGCTGAAAGACGGTCAGGTGCAGCTGGTGATGAACACAACCGAAGGCGCCCAGGCGGTTGAAGACAGCAAGGTCATCCGTTCCGTCGCTCTTTACGACAAGATCCCTTATTTCACCACAGCCGCTGCCAGCCACGCCGCCGCACTGGCCATCAAGGCGCAGGCCGAAGGTGATGTCGAGGTACAGTCACTGCAGGGGTAACTTCCCTAAAGAGTGGAGCAAAACCCCCGGTCGTGGACCGGGGGTTTTTCATTTAAGCAGCGGATTGCTCGGCCGCCTTAAGCCGCTCATCCCGTTTGAAAAACAGCATGTAGAACACGGGTGCGGCGACCATCGTCAAGATGGTGGCAAAGGCCAGCCCACCCATAATCGTCACCGCCATCGATACAAAGAACGCATCCGTCAGCAGCGGGGCCATGCCCAGGATCGTGGTGATCGCGGCCAGCATGACCGGGCGCAGACGCGAGATTGAGGCTTCGATAATCGAGTCCTGCAACGGTTTGCCGGCCGCGCGGACCAGATCGATTTCCTCAACCAGTACAATGCCATTCTTGATCAGCATCCCCGACAGGCTCAGCAGACCCAAAAGCGCGGTAAAGGTGAAGGGCAACCCGGTGCCCAATAGGCCAATCACCACTCCGTTCACGGACATCGGTACCAACAGCCAGATTATGATCGGTTGACGGATCGCGTTAAACAACAGAACCGAGATCAGCACCATGATTAACAAGCTGAGCGGCAGTTGCCGCCCAAGGCTTTCTTGCGCATCACGAGAGTTCTCAAACTCGCCGCCCCATTCCATTTTATATCCGGGTGGCAGATCGATTGCCTCGATTGCATCCCGCACCTCAGAATGCACCTGAGCAGCCGTAAAGCCGGGCGGGATATCGGCACCAACCGTGATGGTCAGAACACGATCGCGCCGGTGCACCAGCGTGTTCAGGGATCGGTATTCAAACCCGTCGACCATCTGTTCGATCGGAACAAAACGCTGCGATTGATCGGAATAGACCACCTGATCGACGATAGAATATTCGCCATCGGCCGGGCGACGCAGGATAATCGGGATCAGACGATCCCGCTCACGTAGCACGCCTCCGGTGATCCCATCAGTGGAAAACTGCAATGTCGCCGCGATGTCTTCACGCGTCACCCCAGCCGTCTGCGCCCGTTCGGTCGCATAGATCGGTTGTACCGCAAGCTCTTGCTCACGCCAGTCATGAGAGATGTTTAACGCGTTCGGCGATGCGGCTGCCATGCGCTGCACCGCTTCGTCTGCCAGTTGCCGTAGGATCACCGGGTCGCTGCCCGAAAAACGTGCCTGGATCGGGTCGCCGCCGCCAGGTCCAAAAACCAGCCGCTTGGTCCGGAACTCACCTTCGGGGAACTGGACAGAGCCGAACTCTTCCAGATCAGCCTGCAACAGCGGGATGTCCTCCAGCGTTTCGGTACGGATGATCATATGACCATAGCTTGGGTTCGGGTCCTCAGCCGAATAGGTCAGCATAAACCGCGTTGCCCCCTGCCCGACAAAGGTTGTGACCGAGACGACATCTTCCCGTTGATTCAGCCACTCTTCGAACACGGCCATGTCTTCGGCGGTACGGGCGACGGTTGTCCCTTGCGGCAGTTTGTAGTGCACGAAGAACAGCGGTGTATTCGAATCCGGGAAAAACTGTTGCTTTACAAGCCCGAAACCGGCGTAGCATGCGACAGTGACTGCAACCAACCCGACAACAACCAGCCACCTCAACCGCAATGCGCCGCGCAGGATCGATCCGTAGATACGGAACAAAATCCCGCCATAAGCATCTACGTCCCCCTGTACGCCCTGTTTGAAGAAATAGTGCCCCAGCATCGGTGTCACGGTGATCGCCAACACCCAGCTGAGCAGAAGCGAGATCCCAATCACCGCGAATAGCGAGAAAAGGAACTCTCCGGTTGCGTCTGAACTCAGGCCGATACCCGCAAAGGCCATGATCCCGATTACCGTCGCACCCAGCAGCGGAATTTGCGTTTTTGAAGCGACCTCTTCCGCCGCATCGCGAGAGGATTTGCCACGCAGCATGGCAATCTGCATCCCCTCAGCAACAACAATGGCGTTATCGACAAGCATTCCCATCGCAATGATCAATGCGCCAAGCGAAATCCGCTCCATCTCAATCGAGAACATGGACATGAAAAGCAGCGTGCCGACCACAGTCAGCAACAGGGTTGATCCAACTACAATGGCGGCGCGCCAGCCCATGAACAGGCCCAGCACTGCCACCACGATGGCCACAGACATCGCCAGATTCACCAGAAAGTCATTCGACGCCTGCTCAACCACAACATGCTGCTGATAGATCGGCAGGATGTCGACGCCATAGGGGATTGCGATATCAAGTTCAGCAAATTTTGCGTCTACGCGTTTGCCGACTTCGACGATGTTTTCGGTCGACAGACCCGCAACGCCGAGCGTGAAGGCTTCGACCCCGTCGAACCGGATGATTACGTCCGGGTCGGTCTGCCGCGCGCGGTAAACGTTGGACATATCAAACAGGTTGATCACCTGCCCCTGAGAGCCAACCGATAGCCCGGCGATAGCGGAAACGCTGTCAGACCCTTCAGCCGTTAGAATCGTGGTACGGTCATCGGCCGACCGCACCGAGCCCGAAGCATTGACGGAATCAGCGTTCGAAATCGCCTCGTTAATCGCCTGAATCGGGACGTTTTGATTGACCGAAATTGCGAGGTCGGGCTCGATAAAGATTGCCTCTTGCGGCAGGCCCTGAACCTCGACATCCGCAACGCCAGAGACGGTCAGCAATTCGCGCCTCAGAAAGGTCGCCAGTTCATGCTTTTCTGCGTCCGAAAACCCCTCGGCTGTGACCGCATAGAACAGACCGAACACATCCCCAAAGCCATCGTTGACGAAGGGCTGGTCAACCCCCGAGGGCAGCCCACGCGCCGCATCGCGTATTTTGGCGCGTAATCGGGTCCAAACGGCAGGCAATTCGCTGCCATCATAGGTGGATTTGATCTCAACCTCGATCAGGGATCGCCCGGGCTGATTGACTGACGTGATCGTGTCCACCTCACCCATCTGCTGAATGGCCGATTCAAGGGGCTCGGACACTTCCAGCGCCACCTGTTCGGCCGTCGCACCGGGATATTGCGTGACAATGACGGCGTTTTTGATGGTAAAGGCCGGATCTTCCAAGCGACCCAGAGACAGAAACCCCCAGATACCGCCGAACAAGGCAATGAGGATGATCAGCCACGTATAGATGGGCCGATCAATCGAGGCGCGCGCGATGTTCATATCTCAGCCCCTCAGTTGGCGAAGCCGGAAAAGCGGCGCACCGTCTGACCATCTGTCAGCACGGCCCCTCCGGCGACGACAATCTCGTTGCCGCTGGACAAGCCAGTCAGCACCCGAACATCGCCTGACTGGGTTGGCTCGATTGTGACGGGCACACGGCGCACTGTGCCCTCATCGGCGCCAGCAGGCGAAAACACCATCACTGAGAGCGCGCCGCTGGCGTCAGAGACAATAGCGGTTGCGGGAATTGTAATGCCCCGATTGTGATCCTGCACCTGCGCAGTCACGGTCACAGAAGACCCAGGCAGAATCTGCAGGCCCTCGGGCGGGGTCAGGCCGAACTGAATACGGAAGGTCTGCCCGACGCTGGAGGACTCGGCATCAAATTCTCGGATCTCCAGCGGGAACACTTCATCGCTGACCGGGAACTTCGCGGTCAGGACAATGTCATCCTGCTGCCCAGTACGCTGGAATAATATCTCTGGCACGTCTACTTCGATCCGCAGCTCGGACATATCGTGGATCCGCACAATAGGCGTTCCCGAAGAGACAGTTGTAAAGGCTTCGACCGCGCGGCTGGACACCAGCGCATCGAAGGGAGCGGTCAGAGTTGCATGTTCTAGCTCGTATTCCGCATCGCGCAGGGCGATAGCCGCTAACTGTGCTTCAGTCACGGCGTCATCGACGGCAACCTGGCTGGCAGTTGTTCCGCGCAGGCGTGACAAACGGGCTTCGGTCCGGTCTGCCTGTTCCTTTTGCAGCTTTGCCCGATCCAAACGCAGCTGAAAGGGTTCCTGATCAAGGCGGGCAATCAGCTGGCCCTTGGGGATGACAAACCCTTCGGTGACCGGCATTTCGACAATTTGACCTGACACCTGAAAGGCCAGATCGACGGTCTGCCGCGCAGCGACACGCCCGAAGAACTGGCGCGAAAACCCCGGCATCGTCTCCTGCACCAGCATCAACTTAACTGGCTTGGCGAAATCCTGTGCAGCCAGCGGTGACGAAAGAACAGTCAGGGCAAGGCCCAGAAAAGTCAGCAATTTCATTTCTTCAGCCCCTCGGGTATTCCCGTTTTCAGAATGGTATCACGGATTTTATGCGCCAGTTGCGCGAATTGAGCGGTCTCGTCCGCATTCAGACCCGAGGCGCGGTGGAACAGTGCCCCGGCTTCCGCGACCAGCATGTTTCGGGCATCTTCGCCTTTCGGGGTCAAAACTAACAACCAGGCACGCCGGTCCATTGGGTCACGCTCCCGCTTGAGGTGCCCCGACTTCTCCAACGCATCTGCCGTCGCAGTGATCGTGGACGGAACGGTCAGCATATCAGCCGCCAGAACGCCCATACGCTTGGGTTGATCCAGCTTGATCAACATGTGGCATTCGGGATGGCTCAGCTCTGTTTCGATGCTCTCAAACGCCTCTTCCAGTTTCCAGTACAGGGCATAGACTCCCATTATCGACTGAATTTCAGGACTCAGGCGGCAAAGCCTTTCGCTGACATCTTCTGACAAAGGATTTCTCCACTTAGGTGGTCGCCATATACTTCATTATCTGAACTATTCAAGTTATGAAGCTGCATTAAGACAAGCTTGCGCTCATTCCCTTGGGTCAACTCCCCTTGATCAAAACCCCCGGTGACTGCATTTTAGGCGGATTCGAAACTTTCAGGACACGTCATGCATACGCCCGCCATCACCGGTACTGGTGTTTTCACGCCAGAAAACGTCATCACCAACGCTGAGCTTGTCCAAGCGTTCAACGCCTATGCTGATAAGCAGAACGCCGAAAACGCCGAAGCCATTGCCAATGGTGAGATGGAGCCGATGCAGCATTCATCGGAAGAGTTCATCGTAAAAGCCTCCGGCATCGAAAACCGCTATGTCATGGACAAAACTGGCGTACTTGATCCGGACAAGATGTACCCCGCACTGCGTCAGCGCAGCGACGATGAACCGGGTATCATGACGGAAATGGCCATCGACGCTTGCAACAAAGCACTGGCGCAGGCCGGGCGCACGGCCGCGGATGTCGATCTGGTCATTTGCGCTGCTTCGAACCACGAACGGGCCTATCCCGCGGTTGCGATTGAAATCCAACAAGCCCTGGGGATTGACGGGTTCGGGTTCGACATGAATGTCGCCTGCTCATCGGCCACATTCGGTATTCAGGCCGCAGCTGACATGGTTCGGTCTGGTTCAATTCGGGCTGCGCTAGTTGTGAATCCCGAGATATGTTCGGGTCATCTGGAATGGCGAGATCGGGATTGCCACTTCATCTTCGGCGACGTGGCAACGGCAACCCTGATCGAACGGATCGAGGACGCACAAGGGCCACATTTTGAGATTCTCTCGACCCGCTGCGCCACAACATTTTCCAACAACATTCGCAACAACAACGGCTTTCTGCGCCGTTCGCGCCCCGACGGGATGGATGATCGACGCGACATGCAGTTCATGCAGAACGGTCGCAAGGTCTTTAAGGAAGTGCTGCCCATGGTCAGCAAACATATCAGCGATCACATGAGCGCCGAGGGCGTGGGCAGCGAAGACCTCAGACGTCTCTGGCTGCATCAGGCCAACAAGACCATGAACGACTTTATTGGCAAAAAGGTGCTGGGGCGCGAGCCCGAAGCGGATGAGCAGCCCAATATCCTTCAGAATTATGCCAACACCTCATCTGCCGGTTCGATCATCGCGTTTTCCAAACATTCGGACGACTTGGAAGACGGAGATGTCGGGCTGATCTGTTCGTTTGGCGCTGGCTATTCGGTCGGATCGGTGATCGTAAAACGGCACACCTGACCTAAGACCCCGTCGCATCCTGCACGCGGAAAATCTGGAACACCGCGTCGGCGCTGGTGGGTATCTCCACCACGTTTTCTGGCAGCTTGCCCTGGATCATACCTGCCGGGAAGCCATCGCCGTCCGAGACACTGGACCAATAGGTGGCACGTGGGTGCGATTTGCAGATCAATATGTAGTCCACACCCAGTTCGTTAAGACGCGGGCCCGCATCGACCGATTCGGACCGGAACAAGTCAATCTGCGCCAGCATACCGGCCTTGTTCCGATGGTAATTCCCCGCCAAAACCGAATGATCCGTATGCCGCAGGATCTGAGCGGCATAGTCGAAATCAGCGATGATGAAGCCCGGCTCAAGCTCCTGCAGCGGACGAATGGCCTGCTGGGTGTTACATTCAAAAGCCGGTGCCGCTGTTTGCTCAGCCCCCGCTACGTTCGAGGTCACTTGAGGCGCTATACGATCCTCAATCGCGGAACCCGTTTTCGGCGACATGAAGACGACAAACAGAATCATCAGAATCCCAAGGGCCGAACGGCCCTCGGCCCTATATCTGCGATACAGCACGGCTAAGACCTGCGCCTGCACGGCAACCAATGACATGGTCAGGAACGTCATCAGTCGGGACTGATACAAGAACAGAACAAGCCCTGCAGCAATCAGGCACAGAAACAGAGTGTATTCGATTTTCGCATCGCTCCTTCGGATGAACATCACAGATGCAAGGATCAGGAAAATCGATATCAGGATCAGGGCGATCGTCTCACCTGCATGTCTTTGCAGAACCACCAGAACGTTCTGTGACTCGGTGATCTGGCTAAGCCAGAATTGCCTGATGGCCAGCGGCATTTGATCAATTGGGTTTCCAAGACAATAGGGTGCATAAACATACGCCGCAAACACCGCGACGGCTGCAACCAACACAAGGCTTGTGAAACGCCCCCAGACAGCGCTTTGTGAGGTTAAGGCAGCCGCAACAAGCAATCCCAGCGCAGCCAGGCTAAGTGGTAATGCGACGCTGAGCGTCAGAGCATCGCAGCCTGGATAGAAGAAACTGGTGCGGCTGGCCGTCGCAAGGATTGCCACGAGCAAAGTCGCCAAAATCCCAAGGCACATCGCGATGGTTCTGCGCCGGGCCTCGGACCCCGTCAGGGCCCAGTCGAGCGCTGCAAAAACTGTGATCAAGGCGATCTGTGCCAGCGACTCAGTGCCGATCGACAGAGACAGTGCCAGACACGTGCCCAACCACAACCCGGCGTACCGCCTGTCTTGCCGTTGCGCAAAGAACATTAACGCCGCGGCAAACAGCAGAATCTGCAAACCGTGGTGATCAAAGGAATACTGATCGAACTTGCCTGAGTTCAGCAGGGCCAAAACGCCAAAAAGCAGCGCTGCAACCGCCCCTTCACGCCCGCCCAACGCGCCGCCTGTTGCTGCAAAAGCCCAAAGGGTGAGACCCGCCAGCAAGGTAGGCCAGACAAAGCCGGTAACCGCAAAGGCGGCTTCAGACGGCAAGAACACAGCACTGAGTTCATATAGTGCCAGAATCGGTGCATCCACGAACCGGGACCAATGCATCAGCGTCCCCTCGCCTGGACCCAAACGATGCTGATAGGGGTCGAACCACCCCTGCCCGTTCCGCAAATCCTGAACCGAGACCCAGCGCATGAAGTCATCCGGCCCTTCAATCGGGCCCGCCAAAGTCATCAAGGCGACAAGGATCACCAAAGCAAACCAGTACAGGCGGAAAACCAACCTGTCGGACAGGATGCTATACGCCTCATGCCGTGTGTTCATTTTGGATTGCCTTTGACCGACCTGTCTTGGACGCTTTCATATCGACCAGAAATGACGGAATTGAGGCACCAGGCATCCGCACCAGAGCCTTGACGCATCACAGGGCTTGGGCCCTTGCTCAGCTGACGCTTTCTTCTTCCAGATGCAACTTCATCTCGATCAGAACCTGTTGTAGAAGGCTGGTTTCTTTCAGCAAACGCTTGGCTTCGTTCACGGTGATGATACCGTCTTCGATGGCGGCCTGGTATTCTGTCATCAGCATCGCAAAACGCTGGCTCAGGGCTATGACATCCGAGTTTACGCCGCCAGTACGAGGGGCATCAGTGTTCCGCCCATCATAGGACAGCGTGATGTTTTTGAGATCAGCCAACGCCGATGTGACATGTGGATAGGATGCGGCGTTTTCAAGTCGGGCGACCGCATCCACGGGCATGAACCGGTCGGCATGTTCCGCGTTGTCGGAATAATACCGGCCAAGTGTCGCCTTGGATTTTCCGGTAATCTCACAGGCCGCTTCGATTCCCACGTCTTTGACCAGCGCCTCGGTGTGTTTCTTCAGATAAGCCCCGATATCTGCCATTGTTTTACCTTTGTTACCTGCATCCGCTGTTCCGCCGCCAGTATTGGGGGAAAGCGCCGGGAAATTTCCCATAACAGAGTCATAATTGAAATGTCATACATTGGCTATCCCTCAGATATGCGGGGGATTTTGTGAGTGAGTGGCGGCAGTTCCTGCCGGTAACGAGTGAACGTGAGGCAAGATTGTTGGGTCTCACGCTGTTCAGGCCTAATGAAGGCCGATAGCGTCGCTGTTGTAGGCGCAGGGGTTCCATCCCCAAAGAGCCTGTGCTCGACCTTTGCAACTGCAATGGCGGCGTCTATTTTTTCAGGTGTTTTTTGAAGTCTTGTTCCGTACGCCGATGCGATTTAGACCCGGCCCATGGCAAAGCTGTATTTTAACTATTCAACCATGAACGCGGGCAAATCGACCGTGTTGCTGCAGGCCTCGCACAACTATCGTGAGCGCGGCATGGAAACTTACCTGATGACGGCAGCCGTTGACGGGCGCGCCGGCCAAGGACGTATCGCATCGCGTATCGGGATTTCGGAACAGGCAGACACCTTTCGACTCGATGATGATGTGTTTGTGATGATTGATGCCCGCCTAAAACGCGGCGCCGTCGCCTGTGTTTTTATTGATGAGGCTCAGTTTTTGTCTGAGGATCAAGTCTGGCAACTGGCCCGCGCCGTCGATGACCTGAATGTCCCGGTTCTGGCCTACGGGCTGCGCGTCGACTTTCAGGGCAAGTTGTTTCCCGGTTCTGCCGCACTGTTGGCCCTGGCCGATGAAATGCGCGAGGTTCGCACCATCTGCAAATGCGGGCGCAAAGCCACTATGGTGATTCGTCAGGACGCGAACGGCAATGCAATCACCGAAGGCGCGCAGGTGCAGATCGGCGGGAATGAGACCTATGTCTCACTTTGCCGAAAACACTGGCGCGAGGCTGTCGGCGACTAGTTTCAGACACAGACCCAAAGTGTGTTCAGTGCATACGGCCGCCCAACGGCACCTTGCCATCCGGTCCGATCAGCATGATCTCACCGTTTTCGTCGGGTAGACCCAGAACCAGAACTTCGGACATAAATTTGCCAATCTGGCGCGGCGGAAAATTGACCACGGCCATGACCTGCTTGCCCACCAAAGTGGCGGGATCGTAATGGGCTGTGATCTGGGCCGAGGTTTTTCGCTCGCCAATCTCATCACCAAAATCAATCCACATCTTGATCGCGGGCTTGCGGGCCTCGGGATAGGGTTCGGCACGGATGACCTCACCCACCCGGATATCCACTTTAAGAAAATCATCAAAGCTGATTTCAGGCACGAGACAATTCCTTTGACCGGTCCGTCGCGGCTTTGACCGCGCGGTGCATAAGATCGGGGAAGCCGTCCTTCTCATCCATCAACACCTCAAGCGCAGCCTGAGTGGTGCCGTTGGGTGAGGTGACGTTGACGCGTAGCTGCGCCGGGTCGTCTTCTGCAGCGATGGCCAAAGCCCCTGCGCCGGCAACCGTAGACTTGGCCAGTTTCATCGCCAGATCATCCGGCAACCCTTGCGCTGCACCGGCAGCCGCCAGTGTTTCAATCAAATGGAACACATAGGCCGGGCCCGAACCGCTGACACCTGTGACCGCATCAATCTGCGCCTCTTCCGACAGTCTGACAGTTTCGCCAATCGCGACAAGAAGGTCCTCGGCCAGGTTCAGGTCCTCCTCGCTTACATGCGCATTTCCAATCATCGCCGTGATCCCCCGCCGGATCGCCGCCGGTGTGTTGGGCATTGCACGAATGATCGGGGTGCCTGCGCCCAAAACGCTCTCGAATGTTGCAATCGACGTGCCGGCAGCGACAGACACGAACAGGCTGCCACCACCGCCCAGCACCTGAATGGCAGGCAGAGCATCCCCCATCATCTGCGGTTTAACGGCAACCAGAACAACAGCAGGCGCGTTCGGCAATGTGGTGTTGATATGAACGCCCTGCGCCCGCAGCCAATCTGAGGGATAAGGATCGATCACCCAAACGGATGAAGCGGGCAGACCGTGTTCCAGCCAACCCGCCAACATCGCGGACCCCATCTTTCCGCAACCCAAAAGCACCAGGCCGTTTTCGGCCACGCGCGACATGTCCATGATTGCCCCTCCCCTTACATATCGGTTCGGGGCAAAGCATTACGCCCGGCCGTATGCCTCTGCAATGGCAACCTGTATCGCATCTTCCGGATCGCGATTGCCCCATGTGACCAGTTGAATTGCGGGGTAGTAGCGTTCAGCGCTCATGACCGCAGCTGAGATCATGGTGTTGATCTGATCCGGGCTGGCCATCTGGCCACCAGCCAGAACCAGGCCATAACGGTAAACCATCAGCTTCTGGTTTGCCCAGTAGGTAAACGCACCCGCCCAGCACTGATCGTTCATCTTGTTCAGCAGCTCATAAAGCTCACTCTCACGCTCGGATGGGGGTTCCATCTCGAACGAACAGACCATGCGCAGTGTTTCGTCATAGTTCGACCAGGCCAGCGTGATTGAATATGTCCGCCACTGTCCTTCAACCGCCATGGCGATCTGGTCGTCACCGATGCGATCAAAATCCCAGTCGTGATGTTCGGCCAGGTGCTCAACAATATCGATTGGATGAAGGTCTTCTTCGAGAAACTGCTCGGAAAGGGCCATAATGCCACCTCACTAATCTCTAGCATGTTGGGGCTGGCAGCGCCCCAGCGCTAGTTGCCTGCTCTACAAGCCGGGCTTCCCCCGTAGGCCTGTACTAAATATGGTGCGACGCGAGGCGAGTTCTGGCAACCCTATTTCTTGGGGATAACAGCAATAAGTTGTGGACAGCTGGCAACGACGATCAAAATATTGGCGTTGGATGCAGCTTTGTCTTGATTAAATCCTGCAAGGCGGCAAGATACACAGCACCGCACAAACCGGGAAAGGTCTGCGCGGTGCTCGGTGTTTTCAGAAAATCAAACGTGTGGGCGCTATTTGTCCAGTTTCGCCTCAAGCGCGGCGATGCGGGCTTCGAGCGCCGTGTTCTCCTCGCGCGCTTTCTGAGCCATCGCGCGCACCGCATCAAACTCTTCCCGCGTTACGAAATCCCGGTCTGCCAGCCAGCGGTCCAGCATTGATTTCATCGCGTTCTCGGCCTCTTCCCGCGCGCCCTGCGCCACGCCCATGGCGTTGGTCATCAACTGAGAGACATCGTCGAGGATCTTGTTGCGGGTTTGCATGGCTTTACTCCGATAACGCTGTTGCTCTCTATATGGGGGATGATTGGCGCAGGCTCAAGGTTGACTTGCCATGCAAACCCCGGGCAATGAGACGCACATGCAGGCTGTTCTGAATTTCCCCGATCTGTCACCCGAACTCTTCTCGATCTCATTGTTCGGGATGGAGTTCGCTCTGAGGTGGTACGCATTGGCCTATATCGCGGGCATCCTGATCGCCTGGCGAATGGCTGTCATTGCCTTGCGGCGGCCTGCATTGTGGCGCAACGATGCACCGCCGATGCAGCCCGAACAGTTGGAGGACCTGATGACCTGGATCATTCTAGGCGTCATCCTCGGTGGGCGCCTTGGCTTCGTTCTGTTTTATCAACCAGCCTACTACCTAGCGCACCCGGTGGATATTCTGAAAGTCTGGCAAGGCGGCATGGCATTTCATGGCGGTCTGTTGGGGGTCATCGTTGCGTCTTACCTCTATGCGCGTCGTCATGCCCTGCCGATCCTGTCGCTGGGTGATCTGGTGGCCTATGCTGTGCCGCCCGGCCTGTTGCTGGGACGTTTGGCCAACTTCACCAACGCCGAATTATGGGGTCGCCCGAGCGAGCTGCCCTGGGCCGTGATCTTCCCCGGCACTGCCGCGCAGGATTGCCCAGGCGTCGTTGCGGGCTTTTGCGCGCGTCATCCATCGCAGCTTTATGAAGCCGCACTTGAAGGGTTGATCTTGGGTGCCGTGCTTCTGTGGCTGGTCTATCGCCGCGGTGCCTTTCGCAAACCCGGCCTGATCATGGGCGTGTTCCTCGCGGGCTATGGTGCCTCACGGTTCATTGTCGAGTTCTTTCGGCAGCCGGATGCTCAGTTCGTCTCACCCGGCAACCCGTTGGGCTTGGCCTGGCAGGTCGGAGGCTACGGCCTGACAATGGGCCAGGTATTATCGCTTCCGATGATCGCCATTGGCCTGTGGTTTGCCCTGCGTGCCCGGCGGGCGGCATGACGCTAAAGGACCATCTGATCGGTCGCATTCACCATGATGGCCCGATGAGCGTGGCTGACTTCATGTCTGAATGCCTGCTGCATCCCACGCTGGGTTACTACAGCACGCGCGACCCGTTTGGGGCGCAAGGGGATTTCATTACCGCCCCCGAGATCAGTCAGATGTTCGGAGAACTGATCGGTCTGTCACTTGCACAAAGCTGGATGGATCAAGGTTGCCCGAGCCCGTTTACATTGGCCGAGCTTGGCCCCGGACGCGGGACTTTGATGTCCGATATACTGCGCGCCACCCGGCAGGTTCCAGGGTTTCACGAAGCAGCACAGATGTATCTGGTCGAAGCTTCGCCCGCGCTTAGACAGGTTCAGGCGAAAACGCTGGGCCAGTACACGCCCAATTGGATCGGCGCTACCACCGAACTGCCCGAACAGCCCCTGTACCTGGTCGCTAATGAGTTCTTTGACGCCCTGCCCATTCGCCAGTTCATCCGAGAGGGCGAAGGTTGGCGAGAACGACGGATTGGCGTGACTGAAGACGGCCTTGCATTCGGTCTGGGGCCTAACACGCCTCAGATTGCCTTGAACGACCGGCTGGGCGACACCAACGATGGTGACCTTGTCGAAATATGCGTGGCCGCAACACCGATCGTGACGGATATCGCCACCTGCATCACCTCCTATGGCGGAGTGGCTTTGATCATAGACTACGGCGATTGGCGCTCGC
Source organism: Ruegeria sp. H4 (assembly GCF_056533065.1). Lineage (NCBI taxonomy): Bacteria > Pseudomonadati > Pseudomonadota > Alphaproteobacteria > Rhodobacterales > Roseobacteraceae > Ruegeria > Ruegeria sp. H4. The sequence continues at coordinate 332,166 of NZ_JBQFOC010000003.1, read as the reverse complement.
TGGGCGATACGCTGCAAGCCGTTAAAGCGCATGAGAAGGTTAAACCGTTGGACAATCCGGGTCAGTCTGATCTGACCTCGCATGTTGATTTTGAGCCGCTGGCAATGGCGGCCCGTGCTTCAGGATGCGCGCATACCCGGCTGACGCCACAAGGCGTGTTTCTGGAACGATTGGGGATCACCGCACGCGCGCAGGCATTGACAAAAAACCTGAACGTGCCAGAGCAGAAACGCCTTATCAGCGCACATCGCCGGTTGACGCATCCTGATGAAATGGGAAACCTGTTCAAAGTGCTGGGCCTGTACCCTGCACAATCAGCACCACCGCCGGGACTGGAGCCATGACACTGGAAATCTTGACCTCCGACATGCTGTCGCCCGTGCGGCACGGGTTCTTTACACGACGAGGCGGCGCGTCTTCTGGTATCTTTGCCGGTTTGAATTGCGGGCACGGATCGTCGGATCAGACACAAGCTGTTGCGCTGAACCGAAACAGGGTCGCGGCAGCCATGGAAGTGACGCCTGAGCGGCTGATTGGCATTCATCAGGTCCATTCACCAACCGTTCTGACAATTGATGCGCCGTTACAGGGCGAGAAACCCAAAGCTGATGCAATTGTTACCGCAACTCCCGATCTTGCGCTGACCATACTGACCGCCGATTGCCAACCGGTTCTTTTTGCCGATCCCGAGGCTAAAGTAATCGGTGCCGCCCATGCCGGATGGCGTGGGGCGCTGGACGGCGTGCTGGAAGCAACGCTTGACGCGATGGAGGCGTTGGGCGCGCAACGTGCAAACATCCGCGCCGCAATCGGACCATCCATCTCGCAGCGCGCCTACGAAGTCGGCCCCGAGTTTCTGGATGATTTTCTGGCAGAGTCCCCGAATAACAGCCGTTTCTTTGCAAATGGGCAGGAAGATCGGATGCAATTTGACCTGCCAGCATTTGGACTTCACCGGCTGCGCCAGGCGGGCGTTGGCCAGGCCGAATGGACCCGGCATTGCACCTATTCCGACCCTGACCGGTTCTATTCCTACCGACGCGCAACCCATTCGAAAGAAGCGGATTACGGCCGTTTGATTTCGGCGATCCGGTTATAGAAATAGTTCCAATTAAGGCGAAACCGCCACCTTTCCGCCACAATCATTGTGTTTATCTGAGGGCAGAATCGTAGTGTTTTTGCCAGTGTTCAGATCGTTACCTGACGTCCACGCAAGTGGACTCTGGCGCTTCAAATTGGAGGAGTTGCCAAACTTCACTTTCAGTCCTGATTTTATCCCGGATAAGCCACAACTCTGCCGCAAAACGGCGTGATCTTGGTGGCATAAGGGAAAAAGGGCAGTAAGCCCTATCAATACAGGATCAGAGAATGAAATCGAAAACTCGCTTTCTAAACGCGGTCTTAGCCGCGGCGCAGGACCAGAAACTGGAAATGCCATGGAAACGGGTTTCAAGCCATTCTGTCAGGGTCGCCCGCCGGTTGATGGCGCGACGCTGAACCAGAAAACCACCAGGACCAAGCTGCCGGTCCTGCGTTGGAGTGCGTATCGGGAATGCTTCGGCCCGGTTTACGTGGGATCGCCATACAACAGCGATCCTTTGTTCAGGAGTGTGTGTGCGGGCAATTTGCGCCCGCAAAGTACGAGTTTGCCTGGGGGGTCAATGTGTTGACCAATGGAAAGCGAAGGATTTGTCGCTGTGCACCGCCGTCATTGGCAGTGTCCAAGGGTTCCTCATTTATTTCAGGGCAAAGAACTATTCCGTTGGACGGGCCTGTACGGGGGTATGCCTCGTCTGTTCGGATATTAGAAAGGAAGGAATATAAGTGACTATTCCTAGCTCACTGGCCCGTGCGGCCCGCAATGCGGTTGATACATCCGCCTTGCTGCGCGAGGTTCCAAGACAAGCATCAAAGCCAAAGGCGCAACTGCGCCGGTATGAGGTAAGCACTCTGCTCGACAATGGGGATGTCGCGCAAACACGCCATATTGCACCAGCATTGCCCATGTTCGAAGACGCATTTTGCGCCTTCTCGCGTGGATCGCTGGTGGAAACCGAACATGGCCCTCTGGCTATTGAAGACCTTATGCCGGGGGACACCGTTCTGACCCAAGATGGGTCGTCGGAAACCGTGGTCTGGAAAGGGTCAGTCACTCTCATCCCAGGGCGCGAAGATTCGTATGGGCGCACACGTCCTCTGACACGGATCATGGCGGATACGTTCGGCATGCAGAAGCCTTTGTCCGGTGTGATCGCCGGCCCGGCGGCGCGATTGCTGGGCACGCCGGGGCATCTGCGGCACATTTATGGGGACGGGCCGGTTCTGACACCAGCGTCAGAGTTTCAGGACGGCATGAACGTCATTGAAACAATGCCGCCAACTCCGGTAGAGTTGTTTCACATTTGCCTGAAGAAGCATTCGGTCATTCGCGTTGATGGGTTGCAGTTTGAAACCTATCACCCGGGGGTAAACGCGGTTCGTTTGATCAGCCATTCCCTACGGTCGATCTATTTGAATCTGTTCGCGCATGTCGAAACACTGAACGATTTCGGCCCGTTGCTGATGCCGCGCGCCGGTGACGGAGAGGTCGACGCTCTGACGGCGTGAAATTTACATACTACTGCAGAGCGGGGGCATCATGCAGATTTTACTAAGCTGGATTGTATCCTTGGCGGTGGCGGCAATGCTGCCACCCTGCCAGCCACATCCAAAACAGACGCGGTTCACGCGGTACGGTTCATACGCTCTTCCAGAACGTCGAATGGTACGCCTGGCTCGTCTTTTGCGCCTCGGATAACGAGCGAGGTTTTTACGCTGGCCACGTTCGGCGTCGTCAGCAGTTCACCCGTCAGGAATTGCTGAAAGCTGCTCAGGTCGGGGGCGACGCATTTCAGAATGAAATCCACCTCGCCGTTGAGCATGTGGCATTCACGGACCAGCGGCCATTCGCGGCAACGTTCTTCGAATGCGCGCAGTTCGGATTCAGCCTGGCTGTCCAGGCCGACCATGGCAAAAACCTGAACTTCAAATCCCAATTCACGCGCGTTTACCGCTGCGTGGTAGCTGTTGATATAGCCTGAGTCTTCCAAAGTGCGCACGCGGCGTAAACACGGCGGCGCTGAGATACCGACACGTTTGGCAAGCTCAACATTGGTCATCCGACCGTCAGCCTGCAGCTCTGCCAGAATCTTGCGATCAATCTCATCCAGCCGTGTGGTGACCATAAAGTGCTCCTGATTTTTCGGTTCTTATATCAGCACCCTCCGCTTGCGCAATAATCTTTCGCTGTTGCGCAATATTCTTTGTTTTCAGATCGCAACTACCACCAAGCCCCTGCCCCGTTCGTGAACAGGAAAGGGCTTTAAGCCCTGCGCGCACGCCGCTATATCGGTGCGACGGGCGAAACGCCCAAGTCAGACAGTTCGAGCGGGGGTACCATGGCCGAGACACGACACACCAAGGTTCTGATCATCGGATCGGGACCTGCAGGATATACCGCAGGCGTTTATGCCAGCCGGGCCATGTTGGAACCCATTCTGGTGCAAGGTATCGAACCGGGTGGTCAGCTGACCACCACGACCGAGGTCGAGAACTGGCCCGGCGATACCGAGGTTCAGGGCCCTGATCTGATGGTACGCATGCAGGATCATGCCAAAGCCATGGGCTGTGAGGTGATCGGTGATATCATTAGCGATCTGGACCTCAGCAAGCGCCCCTTTACCGCCAAGGGCGACAGCGGCACCATCTATACCGCGGATGCGGTTATTCTGGCCACAGGCGCCCGCGCCAAATGGCTTGGTCTGCCATCGGAAGAGAAATTCAAGGGCTTTGGCGTCTCGGCCTGCGCAACCTGCGACGGTTTCTTCTATCGCGGGCAAGAGATCGTTGTGATCGGAGGCGGCAACACTGCTGTGGAAGAGGCTTTGTTCCTGACCAACTTTGCCAGCAAAGTGACCCTGATCCACCGCCGGGATGAACTGCGCGCCGAGAAAATCCTGCAAGATCGCCTGTTCAAAAACGAAAAGATCGAGCCCCTTTGGTTCCACCAATTGGAAGAAGTCGTTGGAACGGATGCGCCACTGGGTGTTGAAGGCGTTCGGGTCAAAAACGTTCAGACCGGCGATATCACCGAGATCCCTTGCAAGGGTGTTTTCGTCGCCATCGGCCACGCACCCGCCAACGAGTTGGTCAAAGACACACTGGAAACACACATGGGCGGCTATGTCGTGACCAAGCCGGGCTCGACCGAAACCTCAATCCCAGGTGTGTTTGCTGCGGGCGATCTGACCGATCACATCTACCGCCAGGCCGTCACCAGCGCGGGCATGGGCTGCATGGCCGCCCTGGATGCCGAGCGTTTTCTGGCCGAACAGGAATAGAAAGGCGCGCAGAGGTTTCGGGGCACGTCGAACTCTCTGCCCTTTTACCTTCTGCGGTTCAGGTCGGCTTGACCCGTGCAAGCCTGCCCCTCACACTCCACCCTAACGAAGCATTCGCGGGTACCGGCATTGGATAACGCACTTTGGCGCGGCGGGTGGGCAGCCCAGCTACGGATTGGCAGCGGCCTGATCCTGTTTGTTTTCGCGTTTTTTCACTTTATCAATATCGGGCTGGGCCTGTTTCACACCGACTATCTGCACGGGATGCAGGATGGTCGCAAGGCGATCACCCGACACAATGCCGTCAGCCTGCTGTTCTATGCCGCGCTGATCCTTCACGCGGCCCTTGCGGTGATCTCGGTCATCCAGCGCAGAACATTGCGGATGCCGTTCAGTTCAGCATTGCAGATTGTGCTGGGGTTATTGATCCCGCTGCAATTGATTTCGCACATCGTGCATACCCGCATCGCGCATGAGGTGTTCGACGTCAACGATGAGATGGGGTACATCATCATACTGATGTGGCCCAGCTCAGCCATCTGGATGCAAAGCCTGCTGCTGCTGATCGTCTGGATACATGGCTGTATCGGCCTTCATATGTGGCTGCGCCTGACCAGTTGGTGGTCAAAAACCGTTCCCTATCTGATCGGCGTAGCTGTTTTTGTGCCCTCTTTCGCATTGGCCGGTGTCTTAACTGAGGGCCGGCGCATCTGGGTGGATTTCGCAGATGAGTTTCTGCGTGAGCAATACATTGAGCACTATAACTGGCCATCGCCTGAAACCTTCGGCGTCCTGCTTACTATGAAGAACAACGCCGTTCTGGGCTTTCTGATCACGCTCGGCGCATGCGGGGTCTTCTTTCTGGGCCGCAAGCTTTGGCGTCGCAGGCATTCGGTGCGGATCGCCTATGCGCAAGGCCCGGATGTGGTTGCAGAAAAAGGCATGACATTGCTTGAAATATCTCAAGCCAACGGCATCCCACACACGGCGCTGTGCGGAGGCAAGGGGCGTTGCACCACATGCCGTGTCATTGTCGAAGATGGCAGCGAAGGGCTGGATGCCCCCAGTGAGGTCGAGGCCCGCAGCCTGGCTGCGGTGGGTGCCTCGCCCCAAACCCGACTCGCCTGCCAAATCCGCCCAACCGATCCTCTAACTGTGTTTCGCGTCTTTCGCCCGGATGGCGAGCGGAATCGAGGGCATGCCAGCCAAGGACAAGAACGGCAATTGGCCGTGCTGTTTTTGGACATGCGGGGTTTTACGGCGCGTACGACCGGGCAGCTTCCTTACGACATCGTCTTTCTGTTGAACCGGTTCTTTGACGCCATAGTCCCGGCCATCACCGATGCGGGCGGCGTAGTCGACAAATACATGGGTGATGGGTTGTTGGCCGTGTTTAACAAAGCCAACGCCGCCGTCTCTGCCAAATCAGGGCTAGACGCTGCGATTGAAATCAGCCTTGCTCTGGAAGGTTTCAACCAACGCCTCGCAGCCGAAGGAAGCCCGGGCATTCGTATCGGAATGGGCCTGCATCTAGGTGATCTGGTGCTGGGTGAAATCGGCGCCGCAGGGCACGCATCGCACACCATTATCGGCGATGCTGTCAATGTCGCCAGCCGCCTTGAAAGCGAGACCAAAGCACTTGGGGTCGAACTGCTGGTGTCGAAGGAATTGCTGCAAGCGGCAGAAGTGGCAATCAATCCCGAGCAGATCCAATTGTTCCAGCTACGTGGCGTGACCGAACCGGTTCCCGCCGTGCCTGTTACACGTGCCGCAGAGCTAAGCGACCTCACCACCAGAGAAGAACAAGCATCCTCTGCCTGATTGCATCGCGCTACCGAAACAGAACCACGGTCGCCTTTGGTATTGTGTACGGGAAAATCCTTCCATTTCCGGGGAAATCAGCGCATATCGTCCTTTGTTTCGCGACGGTGGTGGACTTCGGGTAAGAGTCGGGGCAAATCCGCCTCGAAACGGCCGAGAATCACCGGCAAATTTACACTGTGACAAGAGTATTCTGATGACGATGTTAAGTAATCTGGCTCCGATCCCCGAACTGTATGTATCGTATGACTCGGCCCAGAAGTTGAAAGTTGAAGCCGCCGATCTGACAAGCTGGGACCTGAGCCCGCGCCAGATCTGCGATCTGGAGCTGTTGATGAACGGCGGGTTCAACCCGCTCAAAGGTTTCCTGAGCGAAGCCGACTATGACAACGTCGTCGAGAACATGCGCTTGGCCGATGGCACCTTGTGGCCCATGCCCATCACGCTGGACGTTAACGAAGACTTTGCCCAAGGGATTGAGCTGGGCCAGGATATCGCCCTGCGCGATCAGGAGGGCGTGATCCTTGGCACCATGACTGTGACCGACCGATGGACACCGGACAAGTCGCGTGAGGCCGAGAAAGTCTTTGGCGCTGATGACGATGCACACCCTGCGGTTAACTACCTGCACAACGCGGCTGGCAAGGTCTATTTGGGCGGTCCCGTTGTCGGCATCCAGCAGCCGGTGCACTATGATTTCCGCGCCCGTCGGGATACACCGAATGAACTGCGCGCCTATTTCCGCAAGCTGGGCTGGCGCCGCATCGTGGCCTTCCAGACACGCAACCCCCTGCACCGCGCGCACCAGGAACTGACCTTCCGCGCCGCCAAGGAAGCGCAGGCAAACCTGCTGATCCATCCGGTTGTCGGCATGACCAAGCCGGGCGACGTCGATCACTTCACCCGCGTCCGCTGCTATGAGGCGGTGCTGGACAAATACCCGGCCTCGACCACGTCGATGAGCCTGCTGAACCTGGCCATGCGCATGGCTGGCCCGCGTGAGGCAGTGTGGCACGGCCTGATCCGCGCAAACCACGGCTGCACCCACTTCATCGTCGGGCGCGACCATGCAGGGCCTGGCAAAAACTCGGCTGGTGAGGATTTCTATGGGCCTTATGACGCACAGGACCTGTTCCGCAAACACCAGGATGAAATCGGCATCGAAATGGTCGACTTCAAACATATGGTCTATGTGCAGGAACGCGCCCAGTACGAACCAAATGACGAGATTCTGGATAAGGATAATGTCACCATCCTGAACATCTCGGGCACCGAGTTGCGCCGCCGCTTGTCCGAGGGGCTTGAAATCCCAGAATGGTTCAGCTTCCCCGAAGTTGTCACAGAACTGCGCAAGACCAAGCCGCCGCGCAGCCAGCAGGGCTTTACCGTGTTCTTCACAGGTTTCTCAGGGAGCGGAAAATCCACCATTGCCAACGCGTTGATGGTCAAGCTGATGGAGATGGGTGGCCGCCCGGTAACCCTGCTGGATGGTGACATCGTGCGGAAGAATTTGTCTTCGGAACTGGGCTTCTCGAAAGAGCACCGCGACCTGAACATTCGCCGCATCGGGTATGTCGCGTCTGAGATCACCAAAAACGGTGGCATCGCCATCTGCGCGCCGATTGCGCCCTATGCCACTACCCGTCGCGCCGTGCGCGAAGAGATCGAGCAGTTCGGTGCCTTCTGCGAGGTCCATGTGGCGACCAGTATCGAGGAATGCGAACGCCGCGACCGTAAGGGGCTCTATAAGCTGGCCCGCGAAGGTAAGATCAAGGAATTCACCGGGATCTCAGATCCTTACGACGTTCCCCAAAACCCTGAACTGAGCGTCGAGACCGAGAATGTCGAGGTCGACAATTGCGCCCACCAGGTCCTGCTAAAACTGGAAAGCATGGGCCTGATCGCCGGGTAACATACCAGAATACAAAAAGCCCCCGCCTAGACCGGGGCTTTTCTTTTGGCTGAACCCAAAATGCGGTCACATCTGATCGGGCAAGTCCACCTGTCCGCGCATCAGCACATGTCCACGCCCTGCGACCTTGATTCCGGTCATCGCCTCAGATGGCCCAACGCGGGTTACGGTCGCCTGACCGGGGCGGCCCATGTCATGCCCCTGCTCTGCGATGAAACTGTCTTTTGCCATCAACCCGTGTTTCCAAAGATAGGCGGCCATCGCACCAGTCGCTGATCCGGTAAACGGGTCCTCGGGCGGGCTGGGAGGGGCCAGCAAGAGACGCGAGAATGTATCGCCCTGAGGCGTTGCACCCTGCAAGGTCACCAGAAACGGCTCGGCCATGTCCGAACCGGAAAACCCGGCAGCGGCGGCAACTTTGCGCAATGGCCCTACATCAAGCCGTGCTGCGCGCAACGCCTCGTGATCTCGCAGAACCGTTATGCAAAAGGGCAGCCCGGTTGAAACGAACTGAGGCGGAGATACAATGGCACTTTCTGGCACCCCGATGGTCGTGGCAACGAGGTCAGCAGGTACATACGCACCGAACTCTGGCGCGACCTGGGTCATCTCGATCTCGTCCCCATTCAACTTGATCGCCACAAGCCCCGCACCTGTTTCAAGTGTCAGAGCATCGCCCGAGATCAAACCACGCGACCGCATCGCAGCCACTGTTGCGATTGTCGGATGTCCGGCAAAGGGTATCTCGCGACTGGCCAGAAAATACCGCACCTGAATATCGGCAACATCAGATGGCCCGGTGAAGGTGCATTCCACCAGTGAGGTCTCGCGGACATAGGCCATGCAAACATCCGCTGGCAGAACCGCGCCATCGTGGACAACGGCGCATCCGTTGCCTCCAAAGGCGCGGTCACTGAAGGCATCCACCCAATCAAAGTCAAACCAGCTCATCACGCGGCCTCCGAACACAGGAAAAAACGGCGGGGTTCGCCGGTTTCAAACCATCGCGCGTGTCATTGGGATTGTCACGCGCAAATCAGGCGTAAAGGGGGCCCTCAGTGAACGGCCACCGGAGACAGATCATGCTGTCGCGCCAGAACAAAGGCCAGCTTGCGGTCGGCGACTAGCGCCAATTGCTGACCATCGGAATCGTGCACGGCATAAAGCTGATCCAGATCACCTGCCTGATCCTGCAGATCGCTTGGCAGATCGGCAACCTCGACCGTTTTGACATAAACGATACGGTCGCCTTCGGTGTTGATTTCAATCGGTGTATTCATTGCTCTTACCCCTTCCGTATGTTGATTGTCTGCACCACGGTTTCCGGCACGGCGCGGGTTAGATCCACATGCAGCAGACCGTTCTCCATGATCGCCTCGCCCACCTCGACACCATCGGCCAGCACGAACATGCGCTGAAACTGGCGCGCCGCGATGCCACGGTGCAGGAAGATGCGCCCCTCGCTATCGTCACGCTGACGGCCACGGATCACAAGTTGGCGATCCTCGATGGTGATCGACAAGTCTTCTTCGGCAAACCCGGCCACAGCCAGAGTAATCCGGTACGAAAAATCCGACGTCTGTTCGATATTGTAGGGCGGGTACCCTTCATTGCCGGCCTTTGCAGACCGTTCCAAAAGGCGTTCCAACTGCTCGAACCCCAAAAGATGCGGGTATGAGCCAAGAGTAAGTTTTGACACGTTTTCTCGTCCTTTATTGCCAAAGCGACGTGTGGTGCGGCCCCGTTCTGGCAACCGCGCACTATAGAATATGGGAAGAATCCAGGATGTCCACAAGGTCTGGCGTGATAACGTCTGACACACTATCTTGTTGAGTAAGCACCACAACCAGCCCGAGTCGCCAATGAACGCGCCCACCGATCTTTCGATGAAAACCGATGACGTTTTGCGGGTTGAGCTTGAGGTTTTCCGGCGGCAGCACCGTGATCTGGACGAAGCCATCGAAGCACTGCATGACCGCGGCACGGCAGATCAGCTGACCTTGCGGCGGCTGAAAAAGGAAAAACTGCGCCTGAAGGACATCATCCGCCTTATCGAGGATCGCCTGACGCCGGACATCATCGCCTGATCCAAGCCTAACGCATTGCCACGAAGGCGGATTTGGATATATTGCGCGCGCTGCTAACGGGCGGGGATCAAGCGGATGAGCAACGTCAATGTCGGGATCATCATGGGCAGCCAGTCGGACTGGCCCACCATGAAAGAGGCCGCCGATATTCTGGATGAGTTGGGCGTATCTTACGAAAAACGCATTGTTTCAGCCCACCGCACGCCAGATCGTCTGTGGGAGTATGGCAAAACTGCTGTCGAGCGCGGCCTGAACGTGATCATCGCAGGCGCAGGCGGCGCGGCGCATCTGCCGGGCATGATGGCCTCGAAAACGCGGGTGCCGGTGATTGGAGTTCCTGTGCAGACACGGGCGCTGTCCGGGGTTGATTCGCTGTATTCCATTGTGCAGATGCCCAAGGGTTTCCCGGTTGCCACCATGGCCATCGGATCAGCCGGTGGTGCAAATGCAGGGCTGATGGCCGCAGGGATTCTGGCACTGCAAGATGACGCGTTGGCCATGCGGCTGGACGCATGGCGCGCGGCACTGTCAGCCTCTATCGCAGAAGAACCCGAAGGATGAGCCGGATCGGCTTTGTCGGAACCGGCCATATCGCGGCCCCAATGGTGCGCTTTCTGGCGGCCAAAGGTCATGACATCTGGGTCACGACACGCAATACAGAGGTATCCGGGCAACTCAAATCAGAACTGGGTGTAACCGTCGCGGATGCACAATCCGTTGTCGACGCATCGGACATCGTGTTTTTGTGTCTGCGCCCACAGGTGGCCGCTGATGTTCTAACACCTCTGATCTTTCGCGCGGATCAACAGATTGTTTCTGTAATGGCCGCCGTTTCGACAGATCAATTGGCAAAGCTCTGTGCGCCTGCGTCGGATTTCGTGCAGACCATCCCGCTGGGTTTTCTGGCAACCGGTGGTTGCCCATTGGCCGCCCTTGGCAATGATCGCCTGTTGGCCGATCTCTTCGAACCGGAAAACCCGGTGATCAAGGTTGCAGACGAGGCCGCGTTGAACGCCCATTTCGCGATCTGCGCCATGGTTCCTGGGATGCTGGATTTGATGGCGACCGGAGCAGATTGGTTGGCCGATCAAACCGGAAATGCAGACGGTGCAGAATTTTATACGACACAGCTGATCTCGGGCTTTCTTTCTGCGATGGAAAAGGGCAAAGCGGGGCGACTTGCGGTTGAGCGCGATGCGCTGGCCACGGACGGAACGCTAAGCCTGCAGATGACCGATGCGCTACGGTCAGGCAGGGCACATGACGCGCTGAAAGCAGCCCTGGCCGCGATCGGCAAACGGTTGGAGACCTGATGATGACACAGATGCTGGCCCCCGGTGCAACGATTGGAATTCTGGGCGGTGGTCAGTTGGGCCGCATGCTGTCAGTCGCGGCGGCGCGGCTGGGCTTTGTCAGCCATATCTACGAGCCCGGCGCGAACCCACCTGCCGGTCAGGTCGCAGATCGGGTGACAACGGCGGCATATGATGATGCCGAGGCGCTGAGGGCCTTTGCAGAGTCGGTCGATGTCATCACCTATGAGTTCGAGAACATCCCGACCGAGGCGCTGGATACCCTGGAAGCGCACCGCCCTATTCGCCCTGGACGCGAAGCCTTGCGCGTCAGTCAGGATCGGCTGACCGAAAAGCGGTTCTTGCAAGATTTGGCTCTGAACACGGCGCCTTTTGCGGATGTGTCAGATCTGAGCAGCCTTGAGGCCGCAATTGATCAGATCGGAACCCCGGCCATACTGAAAACCCGCCGGTTCGGTTACGACGGCAAAGGCCAGGCGCGTTTGCGGACACCCGAGGATGCCAGCGCCGCGTTGGCGGACATGAACGGCGCGCCCTCGATCCTGGAAGGGTTCGTTGATTTCAGCCATGAGGTGTCCATTATTGCCGCGCGCGGGCTGGACGGTCAGGTCGCATGTTTCGATCCGGGCGAGAACGTGCATCGGGACGGCATCCTGCACACGACCACAGTACCTGCCCGCCTACGTCCGGCGCAGCGCACAGATGCGATCCTGCTGGCCGCCAATATCCTGAATGCGCTCGACTATGTTGGAGTAATGGGGGTCGAGCTGTTTGTGACGCCCAAGGGTTTGATCGTGAATGAGATCGCGCCGCGCGTTCATAACTCGGGCCATTGGACGCAGAATGGTTGCGCCGTCGATCAGTTTGAACAACATATCCGCGCTGTGGCTGGCTGGCCCTTAGGTGATGGGCAGCGGCATTCGGATGTGGTGATGGAGAACCTGATCGGTGCCGATATGGACCGCGTACTTGAGCTGGCTCAGGAACGGGACGTCGCCCTGCATCTCTACGGTAAGGCCGAAGTAAAGGCAGGCCGGAAGATGGGACATTTCAACCGGATCGCGCGCGAATAGAAATCACGCTAGCGCGTGATGCCTCCGGCGGAGGTATTTGTGAACAAGAGAAGGGGGCCGGGTTCAAGAGATGAACCGGGCCGCGATGTCTCCGGACATGTAACTGATGCGCCCTCCGGCCAGCGTAGCGGCGACGCGGAGGGTCTTCCGATCCAGAATGACAAGGTCAGCGCGTTTGCCCGGCTCTAACGTGCCACGGTCTTCAAGACCCAGAACACGCGCGGGGCCGGAGGAGATCAAATCCCAGGCGGCAGCCAAATCCTGAACGCCGCTTTTGGCCAGCATCAACGCCGCACGGCGCGGGCTGGGGTAGTGATAGTCAGACGCCAAAGCGTCACACAGACCCATGGCAATCAGTTCAACCGCGCTGGCATTTCCTTTGTGTGACCCGCCCCGGACCACATTGGGTGAGCCGAGAATAATGTGATCGCCTGCTGAACGCGCAGCCTCAGCCGCCTCAAGTGTTTCGGGGAATTCAGAGATGTGAATGCCACGATCCCGCCACCAGCCCCGGATTTCAGCGGTCGCGTCATCGTGGCTGCCGAGGCGAACACCCAGCCCCACTAGCTCAACGCACAGCGTTTCGATCGCAGCGGGAACCTCTTCTCGGCGGGCATGCATCTCGAGCAGCATCTGGAAATGAGCGTCTGGATTACGTCCCGCTTTCAGTGCCTGTCCGGTCAGGCGCGGCGGTTTCTTGCCCTGCGCAAGGCGATCATGCGGCAGGTGGTCATTAAAGACCACGTAAGGAACCTGCCAGTCTCTGATCCGCGCAACCAGGTTCCCATAGTCGTCCAGCATATGGGTTTCGAACCTTAGCTGAGGGATCAAGTCGGTGACAATGCTGTTCTTAACCGCAGCAATCGCGTCAAAGACCTGCGCAGCAAATTCGGGGCCGCGCACGCCGCCTTCCCAGCTGTAGAATTGTGCCAGTACTCCGGTGGTGATCCCGTTTGCCGCCAGCTCTGCCTCGACCGACAAAATGCCTTCGTTCATTTGCTTCATGGCCCCCCGGCGCGGGGCGATGTGACGTTCGAAACCGTCACCATGCAGGTCGATGATTCCCGGAAGAACCATATAACCGGTCAGGTCAATCTCTCGACCCGCGCGTGACGCCTGCACCTGCCCATCAGCTATTGCAACTGGCTCCTGTGTCAGCCCTGCACACGGCAACAGCACTTCGGCGTTGCACAGCGTCAGTTCCAGCGTTGTCATCTGGTTGGCTCCGACTCTGGTTCAGAGCAATCCTGCCCGATGCAAATCTCGTCAATGATGTCAGTGACCCCATCCAGCCAAGTGATCTGCGGATCAAATTGGCCGAACTCGATGAAATGCAGGGCCTGCGCCATCACGCGCGGATTGTTCATCATGAACGTGTGCGTCACCGGCAGAACGATATGATCCGCCATGCCATCCACCTTGGTGGTTCGGACTGAAACCTTACCATCGTCCCGCCCATCGATCAGTGAAGAAAACACTGGGTTCAACGAATTCTCACCTGCGATCACGCCCAGTTCGAAATCCACCGCAGGCAGCTTCCTTGGGATGCCTTCAGATCCAGTGCCAAGCTGCAATCCCGCGGGTCCGTTCAGATACCCAAACACTTCCCAAGCGCTGAGCTCATCAACAAGTTGGCTGCCTTGATTAGGCGGGCCTAACATGACGACGCGGCCTAGGTTTTCAGGCCTGTTATCCTGAAGCCAATACCGCAACAGGATACCGCCCATGGAATGCGCGACAACGTTAGCTATATCTTCGCCACAGGCTGCAACCGCATCGGGCAGTGTCTGTTCAGCCAGTTCGGGAATGCCCATATCTGTCGACGGATAGCCAGGGCGTATGACGGTGTAGCCATGCGCCTTGAACAACTGCTCCATCACCGAGAACGACGCCTCAGTCCGCGCCAGCCCATGCAACAGGATGACACATTTGGCGCTGGCCGCCGCAGGCAGGCACAGGAAAATGAGGGCAAACAGAATTCTCATGACCGCCCAATAATGCCAATGAAGGTCTGAGGGAAGACCTACCCTTGGGTCCGGCGCAGAACGGCCAGGGCAATGCCACCCAGTACCAAAGCTGCCCCGGCCAACAGCCGCGCGCCTGCAACTTCACCCAACAGGACCACGCCGCCGACAATCGCGATCACCGGCACACTCAACTGAACCACCGCGGCAACCGAGGGCGCGAGTTGCGGCAAGACCCGATACCAAAGCGCATATCCCAGGCCCGACGTGACCCCGCCTGACAAAATAGCCAACGCACATCCGGTTACATTGATCTGCCAGTCGCCCCCCAAGAAAACCAGTGCCAACGTCGTTACGGGAAGCGCGACAACAAAGTTCGCCGCTGTCCCGGCCAAGGCGTCTGACTCGGACCGTCCGACCAAAGAATAGATCGCCCAACCAAAACCAGCGGCGACCATCAGCGCAGCTCCCGCTGCGTCTACCTGAACCGCCTCGGTCGGCCATAGTACAAAGGTCAAGCCGCCCAAAGCGACCGCAGCACCTGCAATTTGGCGTCCTGTGGGTGTCGTCCCAGTCAATGCGCCAATCACAAACATGGATATCTGCACAACCCCGAACAGGATCAGCGCCCCAAGACCCGCATCCAGCGTCAAATAGGCCACCGAAAACCCAATCATGTACAAGGATAGGGACCCTGCCCCCAGAACCCGCCGCCTAGAACGCAGCGGCATTCCACCCTTGCGCCCCCACACCAATAGGCTCAGAACCACCGCGCCAGCCAGAACGCGTACAACTGCAAAGCTGGCAGGATCGCTGGCACCACTGTCAATCGCCAGCCGGTTCAGGATCGAATTCGCCGCAAAGGCGCACATGGTCAGGGCGGTCAGCAAAAACAACTTCATCCCAATCGCATACCTGCTTCTGTCAGCTTTGCACACTCACATTCCTGCAAACGCACCGCAGCTTCTTCTGTTCAAAAATACCTCCGCCGGAGGCATGTCCGCAAAGCGGGCATTCAAAACGAAACGGGGCCGCCCGAAGGCGACCCCGTCGATAAGCACTAAGGCCTAAGCAGCTTACATCATGCCGCCCATGCCGCCCATGTCGGGCATACCGCCGCCAGGGGCCGCGCCCTCTTTGGCGGGCTTGTCAGCAACCATCGCTTCGGTGGTGACCAGCAGGCCAGCAACCGATGCCGCGTCTTCCAGAGCGGTCCGGACAACTTTGGCAGGGTCGATCACACCGAACGAGAACATGTCGCCATATTCTTCGGTCTGAGCGTTGAAGCCAAATGCCGCGTCCGAAGATTCACGGACTTTGCCCGCAACAACCGCACCGTCAACACCTGCGTTCTCGGCGATCTGGCGCAGCGGCGCTTCGATGGCCTTGCGAACGATGTTGATGCCAGCGTCCTGATCGGCGTTTGCACCTTTCAGAGCTTCCAGTGCTTTACCGGCCTGAACCAGAGCAACACCGCCGCCCACGACGACGCCTTCTTGTACAGCAGCGCGTGTTGCGTTCAGAGCATCGTCCACACGGTCCTTACGCTCTTTCACTTCAACTTCGGTCATGCCGCCGACGCGGATAACAGCAACACCGCCTGCCAGTTTGGCAACGCGCTCTTGCAGCTTCTCACGGTCGTAGTCGCTGGTGGTTTCTTCGATCTGAGTGCGGATCTGGCCAACGCGTGCTTCGATCTCAGCTTTCTCGCCAGCACCGTCAACGATGGTGGTTTCGTCTTTGGTGATCTCGATCTTCTTGGCGGTGCCCAGCATGTCCATGCTGACAGACTCGAGCTTCATGCCCAGATCTTCGCTGATGACCTGACCGCCGGTCAGGATCGCGATGTCTTGCAGCATGGCTTTGCGGCGATCGCCGAAACCCGGTGCTTTGACAGCAGCAATTTTCAGGCCGCCGCGCAGTTTGTTGACAACCAGAGTTGCCAGCGCTTCGCCTTCAACATCCTCAGCAATGATCAGCAGCGGCTTCTGCGACTGAATCACCTGCTCGAGCAGCGGAACCATTGGCTGCAGCGAGGACAGTTTCTTTTCGTGCAGCAGGATCATGCAGTCGTCGAGTTCTGCGATCATCTTGTCTGCGTTGGTGACGAAGTAAGGTGACAGGTAGCCACGGTCGAACTGCATACCTTCGACAACATCGGTCTCGGTTTCCAGGCCTTTGTTTTCTTCGACGGTGATAACGCCCTCGTTGCCAACCTTCTGCATCGCGTCTGCGATCTGGCTGCCGATTTCAGCTTCGCCATTGGCCGAGATGGTGCCAACCTGAGCAACTTCTGCCGAGTCTTTGACTTCACGCGAAGCAGCTTTGATGCCTTCAACAACTTTGGCCGTTGCCAGGTCGATGCCGCGCTTCAGGTCCATCGGGTTCAGGCCGGCAGCAACCTGCTTCAGGCCTTCTTTGACGATGGACTGAGCCAGAACGGTTGCAGTGGTGGTGCCGTCACCGGCTTCGTCATTGGTGCGGCTGGCGACTTCTTTCACCATCTGCGCGCCCATGTTTTCGAACTTGTCTTCCAGTTCGATTTCCTTGGCAACCGAAACACCGTCTTTGGTGATGCGCGGTGCGCCGAAGGATTTGTCCAGCACCACGTTGCGGCCTTTGGGGCCCAGGGTCACTTTGACAGCATCGGCCAGGATGTTCACACCGGCCAGCATGCGGTTACGGGCATCGGTGTCAAATTTGACGTCCTTTGCAGACATGTTGTCTCTCCTTGAGAAAATCTATTGAGATGAAGATCAGAGTGAAGCAAGCGCTTACTCGATGATCCCCATGATGTCGCTTTCTTTCATCATCAGCAGCTCTTCGCCGTCGACCTGAACCTCGGTGCCCGACCATTTGCCGAACAGGATCTTGTCGCCAGCTTTGACCGCCATTGCGATCAGCTCGCCGCTGTCTTTGCGGGCGCCTTCGCCGGTCGCAACGACTTCGCCTTCACTGGGCTTTTCTTTTGCACTGTCGGGAATGATCAGTCCGCCTGCGGTTTTTTCGTCGCTTTCGGTACGGCGAACCAGCACACGGTCATGAAGCGGTTTCAATGCCATCTTTGTAGCTCCTTGGGCTCAAAGTTTATCTATCCTCCCCTCACCTGTCGGTGAGGCGTTAGCACTCAGTGGGTTCGAGTGATAACGCGGCATAGCTAGGGTGTCGAAAGAAGCGAGTCAACAAGTTGAAGCGAAATTTTTTGGCCAAACCTGATCGGTCATGTGGTTGTTTGCGAAGACCAGCTGCATAGGTAGGCCACGACAAAAACAATATGGGGCAAATTCGATGCGCAGATTTCAATTTCTTGCTGTCGGTCTACTACTTTTGACTTATGTGACCACAGGTCCGGCCACGCCGGTTCAAGCGCAGAGCCTGACTGATACTGTTAAGGCATGGGAGCGCGAACTTGACGCACGGATTGGGGTGCTGCTGTACGAGGTCGACAGCGGATTGGAGGTTGCCTATCGCGCGGATGAACGGTTTGCGATGTCCAGCACATTCAAACCTCTTTTGTGCGGCGCGATTTTGGCAGGGGTCGACACAGGTACCCAAGCGTTATCGGAACGCGTTACCTATCAATCATCTGACCTCGTCGACTACTCGCCTGTCACCAGTAAGCACGTAGAAACCGGCATGACCGTGCGAGACCTGTGCAAAGCAACCATAACGATCAGCGACAACACCGCAGCCAACCTGTTGTTGCAGCGATTGGGCGGACCCAGTGAACTAACCGGCTTTCTGCGGACTACAGGCGACACCATCACCCGCCTTGATCGCTGGGAAACCGCGCTGAACCAAGCCACACCAGGTGATCCACGCGATACAACAACGCCCCGGGCGATTTTGGAGACGTTGGAACGGCTGCTGGATGGCACGCGCCTTTCACCAGCCTCCGCCGCTCAACTCAGGCAATGGATGATCGAAGATCAGGTCGCCGACGAACTCATCCGCCCTCATGTCCCAGAAGGTTGGACAATCGGGGACAAGACCGGCGCTGGCGGCCACGGTAGCCGCGCGATCATCGCTTTTCTCCAAACCCCAGAGCCACGCACCTATCTGACGGCCATCTATCTCACCGAAACAAACGCATCCTTTGCAAAACGCAACGCTGTGATTTCCGATATTGGCCGCGCAATGATCGCCGAGATCGAAGCGCATGCTGAGTGAATAAGCCCATCCGCGTGGCTAGATTTCATCCGCATCTTCCCAGCTATATGCCCAGTGCTTCAGCCCCTCTTCACCCGCAGAGGACAGGCCATAAACACCTGTCTCAACCTTATCGAACCAGCCATAATGGTTTTCACGCATCAAGCGTGTGGCGACAGAAACACCGGTCGCAACCGCAACCTCAGAACCTTTGGTTGCGCCGTGCTCTGCCAGATGCGCGGCGCATTTTAGTGCGTCCTGCCGATATGCAGTCACAATCCCGTACCGAGTCGCACCACCAGCGTTGGGATCACCCTCCAGTCGATCAAATTCCCGCAGCATGCGCGCTGCTTTGACCTTGTTCTTTCGCGGCGCGTAGAGCCCGGGATCACACTGCACTTCGACCGCGCCATCGGCACGAACAGTGATCAGCCCCAGACCCAGACGACGGCACATCGCCAGATTGTCCTTCAGTGCCCGCCGTGCGGTGCGTCCCTTTGGCTTGCACACCCCGATATAGACCTGATCGGTGATCTTTAGCCGCGCAATGGCCTGATGAAACAAGGCCAGAGAAAACCGCAATTTCAGCTCGACAATCACGGGGTCAGATCCGTCGCGCACCGCCATGATATCCGCCGGGCCCACTTCGCCCTTCACGGTATAACCCTGACGCTCCAACAACGCCTTGATCGGGGGATAAAGATCCTGCTCGCGCTCCATGACCCGATGCTATGGGTTTCCGACAGAAATACCAGATGCGTCGCCTTGAATATGCTGCATTTGCATGACTAAGTCCTTGCCTGACCCATCCCGGAGGATCGCACATGCGCCTGTTGGCCCTGATCGGATTTATGCTGCTGCCCGCTGCGGTACACGCCACCTGCGAAGGGCACGACCTGCGCCCGCTGATGTCTACCGCACAGCAGGACCGCCTGGATCAATCCCTCGCCAACATTCCCTATGCGGAAGGCAACCATTGGGTTGCCCGCAAAGGGGACACCACGCTGCACCTGATCGGAACGCTCCATACCAATGATCCTCGCATGGATGCGGTGGTTGAACGCCTGGCCCCTGCCCTCAGCCAGGCCGATGCCTTTTACTTCGAGGTCACTCAGGCCGAGATGAAAACATTTGAACAAGGTCTCGCACAGGATCTCAGCCCGGTCATGATCACCTCAGGGCCCACACTGATCGACCTGATGAGCGCTGAAGACTGGGCGAATTTATCCAACACACTAGCGGAACGTGGCATCCCCAGCTGGATGGCGGCAAAGATGCGCCCCTGGTTTCTCAGTATGATGCTGGGCATCCCGCCCTGCCTGATGCAGAGCCCAGATGCCAAATATGGAATGGATGCGCGGCTGACCGATCTGGCCGAGGCCCATGACATCCCGCAGCATTCCCTTGAACGGGTCGAAGACCTTATGACCATGTTTGACGATCTTCCGATGCAAGATCAGGTGGAATCACTGGTTCGGATGACCGGTGCGTTGCAAAGCGACGCCAATCACCTGACCACGATTGCCAACGCCTATCTAGAAGAAAAGCATGCCCAGATTCTGCAACTTGCACGGCTACAGGGGCTTGAGGCTTCGGGATTGTCTGAAACCGAATACGCAGCGGAATGGGACCGGTTCGAAGATAAGATGCTGATAGAACGTAATGCCAATTGGATGGAGCACATCCTGAGCATTCAGAACCAGACCGCCGTCATCGCGGTGGGCGCTGGCCACCTGGGTGATGATTTCGGGCTATTGGCCTTGCTGGAACAGGCCGGATACACGCTGACCCCCGCACCCTTTTAGCCATTCGGTCTCTACCCAACACGCGTCAGACGAACCGTCGCATGCGCGAAGCTCTTGGTGACAATTGGTTTGGACCAACCTATAAGGCGCGCAAAATTACAATCCTCAGGATACAATCATGACAACCCTTGTATTTGGCCACAAATCTCCGGACACCGATTCCACAGGCTCACCGATCCTGTGGTCCTGGTATTTGAACGAAATCAAAGGCGAACAGGCCGAGCCCGTCTTGCTGGGCGAACCCAACACCGAGGCTGCCTTTATGCTGCAGCGTTGGGACCTGCCCAAACCGCGCATCATCTCGGATGTGGAGGCAGACGCACCAGTTGTCATCGTCGACACCAACAACCCGGCCGAACTGCCCGCATGCGTCAACAACGCCGATATCCGCGCGATCATCGACCACCATAAGCTGGTTGGCGGTCTGGAAACCAAAGGCCCGATCGACATCACCGTGCGCCCGCTTGCGTGTACCGCGACGATCATGGTCGACCTGATCGGTGACGACGCGGCCAAGATGCCAGACGCCGTCAAAGGTGCCGCGCTGACCTGCATCCTGTCGGACACACTGGAATTCCGCTCACCCACCACCACTGCGCATGACCGCGCCGTGGCCGAGAAACTGGCTGCGGAACTGGGCTTGGATGTCTCGGCCTATGCGGCCGATATGTTCGCAGCAAAATCGGATGTTTCGTCTTTCTCGGACGCCGAGTTGATCCGCATGGATAGCAAGGAATACGAAGTTGACGGCACCAAGTTTCGCGTCTCGGTTCTGGAAACAACAGCGCCCGGAGTTGTGCTGGACCGCAAAGACAGCCTGGCCGCTTCGATGGTAGATGTCGCCAAGGAAGACGGCGTCGATCAGGTGCTGTTGTTCGTCGTTGATATCCTGAACGAAGAAGCCACCTTGCTGGTGCCCAACGATCTGGTCAAAAGCGTTGCCGAAAAGAGCTTTGACGCTGCCGTTGAAGGAGACATCGTGGTCTTGCCCGGCGTCATGAGCCGCAAAAAGCAGATCATCCCAAATCTGAAAGTTTGATCGCAGACAACCTGAGATACCAAGGCGCTCAATTGGGCGCCTTTCTTCTTTTTGCGAGGCTCTGCCTCGCGCTCCGGGATATTTAGAGCCAGATGAAGATTGGATCCCTGCTTCATCTGGCCGCAAATATCCCGGGGGAGTCGCCCAAAGGGCGGCGGGGGCAGCGCCCCCCCTCTGGCAAAACCTGTTTCTGTCTGCCATAGCCTAGGCAACCCGCGCCCCATCGCTGAAAGAGAGCCTATGACCCAGATCATCTCCTCACTGACCGAGATTTCGGACCGTTACAAGGCGCTGTTTGTTGACCTCTGGGGATGCGTCCACAACGGTATTACGGCGTTTCCCGAAGCGGTGGCTGCGTTGCAATCCTATCGCGCGGCGGGCGGTTTGGTCGTTCTGGTAACCAACTCGCCCAAACCACGGGCCGGGGTTGCCTCGCAATTGGCGCAGTTCAACGTGCCAGACGATGCCTATGACACCATCGCGACCAGCGGAGATTCTGCTCGGTCTGCCATGTTCCGCGGTGTTGTTGGGCACAAGGTCTATTTCATGGGAGAATGGGAACGCGACGCTGGTTTTTTCGAACCGTTGAAACTGTTGGATCATCCGATCCATATCGACCGCGTTCCGCTGGATCAGGCTGAAGGGATCGTATGTTGCGGGCCCTTTGATCCCATGGCGGACCCGGATGTGAACCGCGCGGATTTCCTATATGCCAAGCAAATGGGAATGAAACTGCTCTGTGCGAACCCAGATATCGTGGTGGATCGGGGTGAGGTGCGCGAGTGGTGCGCAGGGGCCCTGGCGAAGCTTTACACTGAAATGGGTGGCGAAAGTCTCTATTTTGGCAAACCTCATCCCCCGATCTACGATCTGGCCCGTCGCAGGCTACAGGAACTGGGCGCGGACATTCCCGATGGAGACATCCTGGCCATTGGTGATGGCCCCCACACCGACATTCTGGGCGGCATGGGTGAGGGAATCGATACGCTGTTTATCTCGGGCGGTTTGGCCGCAGCTGAAACAAAAACAACACATCATCCGCACGAAGAATCCCTAACTGGCTATATTCAAAAAGAAAAGATCAACCCAACCTACACGATTGGCCGTTTGAGATAGAAATTTTGGGCTTGATTTTCTGCATCTGCGAAGTAATAAAGTTGCCATCTTAGGGCGATCAGTGGATTTTTGTTTCACGGTCGATGTCGAGTGAGGGCAACATGTTGGATAATCTTCCACGCGGAACGATCTGTATCGAAGACATCGAAATGGGCATGACCCGTCACCTGCGCAAAGTGGTGACAGACGAAGATATCGAGATGTTTGCTCAGGTGTCCACCGACCGGAACCCGGTGCATCTGGATGATGACTATGCGCGCGATACGATCTTTGAGGGCCGTATTGCACATGGGATGCTAACAGCGGGTCTGATCTCGGCCGTGATTGGCGAGCAGCTGCCGGGCCATGGCACAGTTTACATGGGCCAGTCGCTGAAGTTCCTGGCCCCGGTGCGTCCCGGCGATATGGTCTATGCCGAGGTCAAAGTGATCGACATCGAATTCTCCAAGCGCCGCGTCAAGCTGGATTGTCATTGCTCGGTCGACGGGAAGAAGGTTCTGATCGGCGAAGCCATGGTGCTGGCCCCGTCGCGTAAATTCGACTGATCAGCACTATTTTCTAAGATGCCGTTGAGCACAGTTGATCTGTGTCATTCGCCTCAGATGCAAAACCGATAGCCTCTGCGCAATCCACAGGTTTCGCAATAGGGGTTATCTATGGCCGCAACAAGCAAAGAAGAATTGCTAAGCATTACGCAGAAAGAGTTCCTGAAACTGAAGACACTGATCGCCCCTATTTCGGCGGCCGGTGCACTGCGCAAGGATGATGAGGATACATCCATCAAGGATGTAATCGCGCATAGGGCACATTGGATCGAGTTGTTCTTGGGTTGGTACACCGATGGTCAGGCCGGAAAGACAGTGTATTTTCCGGCAGAGGGCTACAAATGGAACGATCTGCGCCGCTACAATGCTGAACTGCGTCAGCAACAGTCACACATCTCTTGGGAAGATGCCCTGGTGGCTTTGGATCACGCCGCGGAAAAGCTGGATGCATTCTTGCAATCCTGTTCAAACGCCGAACTTTATGATGGCCCTATGAAAGGGGCGAAGAACAACTGGACAACAGGCCGTTGGGCTGAGGCAGCAGGACCCAGTCATTTCCGGTCAGCCGCCAAGTACATTAGGGCAAGGCTGAAGCGCTCCGACGCTCTGACTAGTCAGAAAGACCCGCAGCGTTCCTAGCAGGAATTTTTCAACCACTCGGATGAGGTGCTTGAACATAGCTGGGATGAACAGTACCCACTTCGCATGCAGATCATCCGAGACTTCCAGTTTGTTGAGCCAAAAGATCGCGGCGCGAGCGTGGCGATCGGGAATTTTGATGGCGTGCACCTTGGGCATCAGTCCGTCATCGCGCTGGCCCGCAACGCGGCCCCTGATGCGCCGCTGGGTGTTTTGACGTTCGAGCCACATCCGCGTGAGTATTTTGCCCCCGACACACAGCCCTTCCGGCTGATGCGCGGGAATGCGCGGGCGCACCGGCTGGAAAAGATGGGCGTGGAGAAACTGTATGAACTGCCCTTCAACGCTGCACTCGCTGGTCTTTCACCCGAGGAGTTTGCCCGCAATGTGATCTGCGATGGCCTCGGCCTGTCGCATGTCGTTGTCGGCGCCGATTTCTGCTTTGGCAAAGGGCGCAGCGGAACGGCAGACGATCTGGTCCGCTTTGGGCAGGATATGGGATTTGGCGTGACCATCGCACCGCTGATGGAGCGCTCCGACAACGTGGTATCCTCGACCGCGATCCGCACAGCACTCAGCGAAGGCCACCCGCGGGACGCTGCCACCATGCTCGGCCACTGGCACCGGATCGAAGGTGAAGTGATCGGGGGTGAGCAGCGCGGGCGCGAGTTGGGTTTTCCCACCGCCAATATGTCCATCGAAGGGCTGCACCCACCAAAATTCGGTGTCTATGCCGTATTGGTCGATGTGCTGGATGGCCCGCATCGGGGCAGCTATCACGGCGCTGCGTCGGTTGGGGTACGGCCTATGTTCAACGGTGAGGTTCCCAATATTGAAACCTTCCTTTTCGACTTTTCAGGCGATCTCTACGGGGCGACTCTGTCGGTGGGTTTGATTGATTTCCTGCGCCCGGAACTGACCTTTGACGGGCTGGACGCCCTTATCGCGCAAATGGATACGGATTGCGAAAAGGCGCGCAGCATTCTGGACAGCCTATGAGCACAGATCCGATTGAACGCACAGGCTTGCCCGCCCGGTTCTGGGAACGCAAACCCCTGCGCAAGATGAACCAGCGCGAGTGGGAAGCTTTGTGCGACGGCTGCGGCAAATGTTGCCTGAACAAGCTGGAAGACGAGGACAGTGGTGAGGTTGCCCTAACCTGCGTTGCTTGCCGATTGCTGGATGACGAAAGCTGCCGGTGCACGCAATATGATATCCGACATCAATTTGTGCCCGAATGTATCGTTATGACGCCCGACAACATCGACGATCACGCCTATTGGCTGCCACAAACCTGCGCCTATCGTCTGCTCTGGGAAGGCAAGCGGTTGTACGACTGGCACCCACTGATATCCGGCACGCCGGACAGCGTGCACGCGGCGGGCGTTTCCGTTCAGGGGCGCACTGTCTCCGAGTTTGAAACCCCCTTGGAAGAGTGGGAAGATCACATTATTGAGGAGCCAACTTAATGTTCTTTGCCTCTGACAATTCCGGCCCGGTCCATCCCAATGTTCTGGCCAAACTGGCTGAAGCCAATCAGGGCTATCAGATGGCCTATGGGGCGGACACGATGATGGATGAGGTTCGCGCACGCATTCGCGAAATCTTCGAGTCTCCGAACGCTGCAGTCTACCTGGTGGCAACCGGGACGGCGGCGAATTCGCTGGCTCTGGCCACCTTGTCCAACCCGTGGGAGACGATCTTTTGCTCACCAGTTGCCCACATTCACGAGGATGAGTGCAACGCGCCCGAATTCTACAGCGGAGCCAAGCTGACGCTTGTTCCGGGCGGTGACAAGATGGCGCCCGAAGCGTTGCGGGGTTCGATCCTTGGAGAGGAAACACGCGGCGTTCACGGCCCGCAGCGCGGGCCCGTGTCGATCACGCAGGTGACTGAACGCGGATCGGTCTATACGCTGGAAGAGTTGCAAGCGCTCTGCGCCGTGGCCAAGGAATTCGAGCTGCCGGTGCATCTGGACGGCGCACGTTTCTCCAACGCTTTGGTTGCTTTGAACTGTTCTCCAGCCGAAATGACATGGAAAGCTGGCGTAGATGCGGTCAGTTTTGGCGGCACCAAGAATGGGTTGTTGGGTGTCGAGGCTGTTGTATTCTTTGACGAAAGCAAGGCGTGGGAGTTTGAGTTGCGCCGCAAACGCGGGGCGCATCTGTTTTCCAAACACCGCTACCTGTCTGCCCAGATGGCGGCCTATCTGGATGATGACCTGTGGCTGAAACTGGCGCGACAGGCGAATGCAAACGCAGCCCGGCTGGCCGATGGTCTGCGTAAAAAAGGGGCCGAGTTTTTGCATGAACCGCAGGCCAATATGATCTTCGCCTCATTCTCACGCGCGCAGCACAAGCACCTGCACGAGGCGGGTGCCGCCTATCACCTCTGGGGTGATACGCTGGACGGTGAAGATGAGAGCGAGTTGCTCGCCTGTCGGCTGGTTTGCGACTGGTCGATCGGGGCTGAGGATATCGATCGCTTTCTCAATCTGCTTTGAGCGGGCTTCGGCTTTCCCAAAACTCATCAAGCAGCGTCGCTGTTTCGAACGGATGTGAAATCGGCAGCATATGCCCTGCGCCAAACACTTTGGTGTGGGTTGCGTCGGGCAAGCGCTGTTTTAGCCCATTGCAAATGGCTGGCATCACCGGATGACTTTCGGACCCGCTCAACAGCAGGATTGGCATTGAGGCGCGCTTTAGGGTTTCAGGGGCGAGCAACCCAAACGCGTCATCATAAAGCGCCGCATGAACAGCGGGGACTGCATCAATGCCCCGAACCATACTGGCCCGCGTTCGTTCAGGCAGATCCGACCACTTGGCGCTGTTCTGTGTGCTCCACATCCGGTTGAACAGCCGTGCCGCCAGGGTCTTGTCGCCTGCGGCAAAGGCCGCAGCAATGGGTGACGCATCCCGCTCATGTTGATCAAAAGCAGCGTGCGCGTCCTGTTTTGCAATGGCAAAGAAAACTGGTTCAATCAGAACCAAACTACGAATGCGTTCGGGATGTGCAATTGCCAGCCGAAGCGCGATCATGGCCCCGAACGAATGACCGATCACATCCGTGGGTTCAGGCAACTCTGCAGCAGACAATCGGCTGACCAGGTCGAAATAATCACCCTGCCCGTCCCAATCCGGACTACGACCATGTGACAGCATATCCGGTGCAGTAGTGCAGACCTTTTGGCTCAGCGCTGCGGCCAATCCGGACCACACGCCAGAATGTGCGATGGTGCAATGAAGGGCAAACAGCTTTCGCGGGCCCTCCCCTATTCGTCTGACATAGATCGAGGGCTGTGGTTCGGAAGGCAAAGTCACCCTTTCAGTTCAGCCAGGTGCTGGTCGAGGTCGTCCAATCGGTCTTGCCCCCAGAACCTTTGATCATCTGGTGTGATATAGAACGGTGCACCGAACACACCTCGGTCTACGGCCTCTTCCAGATTGGCGGCATAAGTTTCTGCCCCAACCAATAGCCCACTATTGGCTAGATCCGGGTCAAACCCGGCATCGGAAAGGCAGGACCGGATCACATCATCTTGTGCCACATCCCTTTCTTCAGCCCAGCACGCGCGCAACAGCGAATGGCACAGCTTACCTACATCGCCTGATCCATCCTTGATCGCCGCGATCACCGCATAGGAAGACGGTGCCATATTGGTGGGCCAATGCGCCGGTTGCAGATTGAAATCCATGCCCAGATTTCTGGACTGCCGCAGCAGCTCTTGCGCGCGGTATTCGATGCGAGAGATATGCCTGTCTTTCGGCGGAATACCCCCGGTGCGCGCGAACAAGGCCATGATATCCAGCGGTTTGTAGTTAATCGTCGCTCCATGCTTCGCCGCGACCTCCTCCAGTCGGGTGCCGGCAAGGTAGCTATAGGGCGAAATTGTCGCAAAATAGTAGTCAATCTGAGTCATGTTCACTTTCTCCGCTGCGTTACCTTTGCGGGACGGTAGACCCATGCTAAGCGGTGTCAACATCACGAATCTGTCACATGCCAAAGCTGCCCGGGGACCTCAGCCGATGCCGACACTTCACGAACCCAAGCTTATCGCTGGGAACGCAAACCTTCCGCTTGCCGAAACAATCGCACGCCGCATGAGCCTGCATCGCGGTGTTGACCAGGGTCTGGTCGATGCGCGGGTCGAACGGTTCAATGATGGCGAGATTTTCGTCGAAGTTTTTGAGAACGTGCGCGGTGAGGATATGTTCATTATCCAGCCGACCTCGAACCCGGCGAACGACAACCTGATGGAGCTACTGATTATCGCCGACGCGCTGCGCCGATCCTCTGCTCAGCGCATCACCGCAGTGATCCCGTATTTCGGCTATGCCCGCCAGGATCGTCGCACCAAGGCGCGTACGCCTATCAGCGCCAAACTGGTGGCCAACATGCTGACCGGCGCCGGGATCGAACGTGTTTTGACCATGGATCTGCACGCCGCCCAGATTCAGGGGTTCTTTGATATCCCAGTAGATAACCTCTATGCATCACCGATTTTTGCGTTGGATGTGAAAACCCAGTTCAAGAGCAATCTAGACGAGATCATGGTGGTCTCACCCGATGTCGGCGGCGTGGCCCGCGCGCGGGAACTGGCCAAACGGATCAACGCGCCGCTATCGATCGTGGACAAGCGCCGTGAGAAAGCCGGTGAAGTCGCAGAAATGACAGTGATCGGGGACGTGAAGGACAAGATCTGTCTGATAGTAGACGACATGTGCGACACCGCCGGAACGCTCTGTAAAGCAGCGCAGGTGCTGCTGGATAACGGTGCCAAGGAAGTCCATTCCTACATCACCCACGGCGTCATGAGCGGCCCGGCGGTCGAGCGTGTGACGAACTCGGTCATGAAGTCGCTTGTGCTGACCGATACGATCCAGCCGACGCCCGAAGTTGCGAAAGCCCCGAACATCCGCGTCGTACCGACTGCACCGATCTTTACGCAGGCCATTCTGAATATCTGGAACGGCACCAGCGTATCGTCGCTGTTTGAGGACAAGACGCTGACGCCGATCTACGAGTCGCTCTATCACATGGACTGAGATCGAGGTTGGGCGCAGACCCATCACTCGACCTATATTGAACAGGAATTCGGTGAGATGACCGCAGTCAAACGTATCGTCCTTTCCAGCGACCATGCCGCAATCGATCTGCGACAGGCCGTTGCAGCCCATGTCTCGGCGCAGGGCTGGGATGTTTTGGATATCGGTCCGACGACGCCGGAAAGCACGCACTACCCCAAACACGGCAAGGCCGCCGCGCAGGCCGTTGCGTCGGGCGACTGTCAGCTGGGCATCATCCTCTGCGGTACTGGCCAGGGTATCATGATGGCGGCCAATAAAGTACCGGGCATTCGTTGTGGCGTGTGTTCCGATACCTTTTCGGCCCGCATGATCCGCCAGCACAACGATGCCAACATGCTCTCCATCGGCGCCCGCGTCGTAGGCGAAGGTACGGCACTGGATATCGTGGATGCGTTTCTGGGTGCTGAATTTGAGGGCGGCCGACATGCGGCCCGCGTGGACATGATTGAAGACTGAGCGCTTATTTATCGCCATCAGTCAAACGCCACGGTTGTAGCTCTAGGCTAAAGGCAAATTGCATCAACCTGGGCTTCGAACCTTATCACCATAGCATCTTCGGATTGCCACCAGATATCCCAGATATAAGTGCACGCAAAATCTGCTTTTCTGAAGCGTGCAAATCGGTTCTCGAGGTCGACGGAAATACCTTGTAGCTGCAACTGATGAACCAGTTCCACCTCAGGAAACGGTGGTGCGAACTCATCGTCTAGGCGGGCTTGAAGTTGATCCCCTGCTTCTTCGAAGTTGGCCGGGAGTCCCTGCAGTAAAGCGGGCAAAGATTCATTCGTTCGATCAAATGATAAGATGTAGCCGGTCGTCAAAGCGAGCATGACCAGCAGCGGGACGAGTGTTCGACGCACAGCTACCAAACTCATCACGAACGCTCGCGTCTGACCATAGTCTGAACCTCAGGATATGTTCCAATCATCTGGATGCGCCACTTCACCGAAGGCTGTCCAACTCACCCGAATGCGTGCGATCCGGGTATCAGACCAAGTGCGGAACACCGCAGTAAACCCCTCGGGCGTCACATCCACAGCTTTGACTTCGGCGCGCAGTGCGGACGATGTATCCACATCCCAGAGCGAGATTCCTACCTGAACCACTGGCGCCGAGCGGAAGGCTTCGGTGAACCGGATCGCAGATCGGCGTTCGCGCGGGCCCTCGCCCGTCCACATGTCGCCCCCTTCGGCGAACTCGGAAAACAGCACCTCTTCGCCCTGATCGATGCCGATGGGATGGGTTAGAAATTTCTTCATTCTGTCATCATTGTTCTTGAATTCCAGAAACCTACTCTGCCTTTTTGGCGAAAGCACGACAAAAAACGGCCCCGCAAAAGCGAGGCCGTTCAAGTGTTGCGCTGTTGAACCTGTTATAGGCTCATATGCGTTCCAAGGGCTTCCATATCGGCCAGCAGCTTGGCGGCATCGTCGACGATGGTCTGATCGTCACCGGCCTTGGCGGCCTCGTGCGAGGCGCGCGCCTCTTCGATCATCTCATCCAGATGCGACCGGGTCACTTCCGAGACCGGGATGGCCTTTTCGGCCAGAACCGACAAGCTGTCGCCGTTGATCTGGGCAAACCCACCGGTGACTAGGTATTCGCTGGACCCTTCGGGTGCCTCGACCTTCAGCAGACCGGGGCGCAGCGTGGTGATGGTGGGGGCATGATCAGGCATCGCCGTCATGTCCCCGTCCGCGCCGGGAATCTGGACCGCGCTGGCCTCAAGCGAAGCAAGGCTCCGCTCGGGGCTGACGAGGTCGAATTGCATCGTGTTTGCCATCAGGGATACTCCTTAGGCGGCTTCTGCGGCCATCTTTTCCGCTTTGGCGATCACTTCGTCGATGCCGCCAACCATCAGGAAGGCCGCTTCGGGCAGGTGATCGTATTCGCCAGCCACAACCGCTTTGAACGATGCGATGGTCACGTCCAGAGGAACCTGAACGCCCGGCGAACCGGTGAAGACTTCGGCAACGTCGAACGGCTGCGACAGGAAGCGCTCGATCTTACGGGCGCGGGCCACGGTCAGTTTGTCTTCTTCCGACAGTTCGTCCATGCCGAGGATGGCGATGATGTCCTGCAGCGACTTATAGCGCTGGAGGATCTGCTGAACGTCGGTCGCAACCGCGTAGTGCTCTTCACCAACGATGGCCGGGTCCAGCAGACGCGACGACGAGTCGAGCGGGTCAACAGCCGGATAGATACCCTTTTCCGAGATCGCACGGTTCAGAACGGTGGTCGCATCCAGGTGCGCAAACGATGTTGCCGGCGCGGGGTCGGTAAGGTCATCCGCAGGTACGTAGATCGCCTGCACCGAGGTGATCGAGCCCGACTTGGTCGAGGTGATGCGTTCCTGCAGGGCGCCCATGTCGGTCGCCAGTGTAGGCTGGTAGCCCACCGCCGAAGGAATACGACCCAGCAGAGCCGAAACCTCGGAGCCCGCCTGTGTGAAGCGGAAGATGTTGTCGACGAAGAACAGAACGTCGGTACCGGACTGGTCGCGGAACTGCTCGGCCAGGGTCAGACCTGTCAGAGCAACACGGGCACGCGCACCCGGAGGTTCGTTCATCTGACCGTAAACCAGGGCCACCTGCGATTCCGACAGGTTGTCGGGCTTGATCACGTTGGATTCGATCATCTCGTGGTACAGGTCGTTCCCTTCACGGGTCCGTTCACCAACACCCGCGAACACCGAGAAGCCCGAGTGCACTTTTGCGATATTGTTGATCAGCTCCATGATCAGAACGGTTTTACCAACGCCGGCGCCGCCGAACAGGCCAATCTTACCGCCTTTGGCGTAAGGGGCCAGCAGGTCAACAACCTTGATGCCGGTCACCAGAACTTCCGACTCGGTCGACTGTTCTGCAAAAGTCGGTGCAGGCTGGTGGATTGCGCGGGCTTCACTTGCCTCAACCGGACCTTTTTCGTCGATCGGCTCGCCGACCACGTTCAGGATACGGCCCAGGGTGGCGTTGCCGACCGGTACCGAGATCGGTGCGCCGGTGTCCGTGACCGCTTCGCCACGAACCAGACCTTCGGTCGCGTCCATCGCAATGGTACGGACTGTGTTTTCACCCAGGTGCTG
The DNA here is from genome assembly GCF_056533065.1 of Ruegeria sp. H4. NCBI lineage: Bacteria > Pseudomonadati > Pseudomonadota > Alphaproteobacteria > Rhodobacterales > Roseobacteraceae > Ruegeria > Ruegeria sp. H4. The sequence continues at coordinate 300,152 of NZ_JBQFOC010000003.1, read as the reverse complement.
AGCAACTTCCAACACTAGGCGCTTGCCGTTGTTGGTGGTTTCCAGCGCGTTCAGAATTTCAGGCAGCGCATCATCGAACTGCACGTCAACGACGGCCCCGATGATCTGTGTGACTTTGCCTTTTGCATTCGCCATGTTTCGTCTCCGGTTTGTCTCTACAGCGCTTCGGCGCCGGAAATAATTTCAATCAGCTCGTTGGTGATCACGGCCTGACGTGAGCGGTTGAACTGGATGGTCAGCTTGTCGATCATCTCACCCGCGTTGCGTGTCGCGTTGTCCATCGCGGACATCCGTGCACCCTGTTCGGACGCTCCGTTTTCGAGCAGAGCCGAGAAGATCGCAGTTGCAACCCCCTTGGGCAGCAGGTCGGCCAGAATGGCCTCTTCGCTGGGCTCGTAGTCGAAAACGGCACCGCTGTCGTCCCCTGCCGCGTCGTCTTCGAACGAGGCGGGAATGACCTGCTGCGCCGTCGGGATCTGGGTCACAACGTTGACGAACTTCGAATAGAAGATCGTGGCAACATCGAACTCACCCCCGTCAAAGCGGGACAGGACGTCCTTGGCGATGTCTTGCGCGTTGGTGTAGCCAATGCGCTTGACCTCGCTCAGGTCGACATGTCCAACGAACAGGTCGCCAAAATCACGCTTGAGCGCGTCGCGGCCTTTTTTGCCGACCGTCAGAACTTTGACCGTCTTGCCCTGGCCGCGCAGCTCGTCCGCCTTTTGGCGGGCCAGCTTGGCAATGTTCGAATTGAAGCCGCCACACAGGCCGCGTTCAGCTGTCATCACAACCAGCAGATGGACATCATCACTGCCCGTACCCCGGAGCAGCTTGGGGGCGCTGTCGCTGCCCCCGACCGACGCCGCCAGCCCCGCCATCACGGCATTGAATCGCTCGGCATAGGGGCGCGAGGCTTCGGCAGATTCCTGGGCGCGGCGCAGTTTTGCTGCCGCGACCATCTGCATGGCCTTGGTGATCTTGCGGGTCGATTTGACCGACTCGATCCTGTTTTTAAGGTCCTTCAGACTAGGCATCGGAACCTCCTATCAAGCGAAGGTTGCGGCGTATTCGTCGATCGCTGCCTTGATCTTGTCGGACGCTTCACCTTTGACCTTCGGATCTTCGTCGGTGATCCACTTCAGCAGGTCAGCATGCTTGCCACGCAGGTGCGCCAGCAGACCGGCCTCGTAGCGGCCAACATCTGAGACGTCGATCTTGTCGAGGTAACCGTTGGTGCCTGCGAAGATGACGCAGACGATTTCCGCGTTGGTCAGCGGCGAGTACTGCGGCTGTTTCATCAGCTCGGTCAGACGCGCGCCACGGTTCAGCAGCTGCTGAGTTGCGGCGTCCAGGTCCGAACCAAACTGCGCAAAGGCCGCCATTTCGCGGTACTGAGCCAGTTCCAGTTTAACCGGACCAGCAACCGATTTCATCGCATCAGTCTGAGCCGAAGAGCCCACACGCGAAACCGACAGACCGGTGTTCACAGCAGGACGGATGCCCTGGTAGAACAGTTCGGTTTCTAGGAAGATCTGACCATCGGTGATCGAGATCACGTTGGTCGGAATAAAGGCTGATACGTCACCACCCTGAGTTTCGATAACCGGCAGAGCGGTTAGCGAGCCTGCGCCGAAATCTTCGTTCAGCTTCGCCGAACGTTCCAGCAGACGGGAGTGGAGGTAGAAAACGTCACCAGGATAGGCTTCACGTCCGGGCGGACGGCGCAGCAGCAGCGACATCTGACGATAAGACACAGCCTGTTTCGACAGGTCATCATAAATGATCAGAGCGTGGCGGCCATTGTCGCGGAAGTACTCGGCCATGGCAGTCGCGGCGTAAGGCGCCAGGAACTGCATCGGCGCCGGGTCGGACGCGGTCGCGGCAACAACGATCGAGTATTCAATCGCGCCGGATTCTTCCAGCTTCTTCACCAGCTGCGCAACGGTCGAACGCTTCTGACCAACCGCAACATACACGCAGTACAGCTTCTTCGACTCGTCGTCGCCAGCAGCTTCGTTGTAGACCTTCTGGTTCAGGATGGTGTCCAGAGCCACAGCGGTTTTACCGGTCTGACGGTCACCAATGATCAGTTCCCGCTGGCCACGGCCAATCGGGATCATCGCGTCAACCGATTTCAGGCCGGTTGCCATCGGCTCGTGCACCGATTTACGCGGGATAATGCCTGGGGCTTTAACGTCTGCAACGCCGCGCTTCGACGCGTTGATCGGGCCTTTGCCATCCAGCGGGTTGCCCAGACCGTCAACAACACGGCCCAGCAGCTCATCCCCGATCGGAACGTCCACGATCGAGTTGGTGCGTTTAACAGTGTCACCTTCTTTGATGTCACGGTCAGAACCGAAGATAACGACACCGACGTTGTCGCTTTCCAGGTTCAGCGCCATGCCCATGATGCCACCGGGAAACTCGACCATCTCACCGGCTTGCACGTTGTCCAGGCCGTATACACGGGCAATCCCGTCACCGACGCTCAGCACGCGGCCGATTTCGGCCACTTCGGCTTCCTGACCAAAATTCTTGATCTGGTCCTTCAGGATTGCAGAAATCTCTGCAGCTTGGATTCCCATTTATCCGACCTCTTTCATTGCATTCTGTAGGGAGTTCAGCTTCGAACGGATCGAGCTATCGATCATTTTCGAGCCCACTTTAACGACAAGACCGCCGATGAGGCTTTCATCAACGGTCGCATTGATTGTCACGGTCTTGCCCACACGCTCGGACAGCGTCTTGGACAGTTTTTCCAGTTGTGTCTTGGTCAGCGCCTTGGCCGAGGCGACATCGGCGGTCACTTCGCCACGCTCTTCTGCCAGCATCTCGCGCAGAACCTGCACCAGTTGAGGCACCACGAACAGACGGCGCTTTTGTGCCATCAGGCCCAGCGTATTGCTGAGAAGGGTATTCAGACCCATTTTTGAAGCGATTGCTGCAATCGCGCCCTCTTGCTCGGCGCGGGAAACAAGCGGCGAAGCAATCAGATCGCGCAAATCGGCGCTTTCGCCCAAAGCTGCTGCCAGATCGTTGATTCCGGTTTCCAGACCTGCAAGGTCGTTATTCTCTTTCGCGATCTCGAAGATCGCAGTGGCATAGCGCTCGGCGATGCCTGTGGAAATCGAAGCTGGTTCGGACACGTCCACCCTTCCGATATTTGAGGCCCCGATTTTGAGTAGCGGCCGCTACCTTGGGGCGTGAGGAAACCCCGTCCGTAAAGGGCGGGGATCAAAATCACCGGGGATGTAGCAGAGGTGAACCAACCTAGCAACATAATATAGTGACGATGAATTTATCCACAAAACGTTTAAATTCAGCAAGTTAGAAAAAGTGCGACGCTTTGAACCTGTCTGACCGTTTGAAAAATGTTTCGAAACTGTAGGTTTTTGCGATTCCTGCGGCCTATTTGCCGCGGATTTACACCTGAATTCGCCTCAAAACGACGACATTGTGTCAGGCCGGTCTCAGCAATCCGTCGGATGCTTTGATCGGCCGTCTCACCGCATCTTTTGTCACGCTGCCGCTAGGTGGGCGCAGGTGTTTGCTGACCTCAACCATCAACACGCCGCCCGCCATGATTGTTGGCAAGCGCTGACCTGTTTTTTCAATCAGCCCGCTGGATTTCAGCCAGTATTTTCGAAACGAGGGTAGCAGATACAAAGCAGAACAGTGATTTTCGGGCACGAAATGATGGGCCTTCAGCTGATTTTCCAGCTGTGTCGCAGAATAGGGTCGCCCATATCCAAACGGGGTTTTATCCGACCGAGACCATAACCCCGCCCGGTTCGGCACCACAAAAAAGGCCCTGCCACCGGGACCTAGCACACGCCAGCATTCCTCAAGTAACTGACTTGGCCGCTCTGATGTCTCAAGCCCATGCATCACCACCAACTTGTCCACATGTCCGGTCTCAATCGGCCACATGGTTTCTTCAGTCAGAACCGAAACATTCGGCATCCCTGCGGGCCACGGCATCACCCCCTGTGGCCCCGGCATCAGGCCGATCACACGACGCGCATCCTTCAGGTATGGCCGCAGGAGCGGCACTGCAAAGCCAAAGCCGGCAACCGTTTGCCCCTTGGCCTCGGGCCACAGGTCCAGCAGGCGACCGCGAATTGCGCCCTGTGCCGCGCGCCCCAAAGTGCTGCGGTAGTAAAAATTCCTGAGATCCTGCACATCAAGATGCATTGCGGTGACCTGATCAATCGGCTTAGCTGGGCGCAGTCTAGCAACGAAAGGGCAAAAGACCATGCCTCTTGAGATCGTAACTATCCCGTGTCTCAGCGATAACTACGCTTTTCTGGCGCATGATGCCGCCTCTGGCCAGACCGCGTTAGTGGACGCGCCAGAACCCGGCCCGATTCTGGCCGAACTGCACCAACGTGGGTGGACTTTGAGCCACGTGTTGCTGACGCATCATCACTGGGATCATGTCGATGGCCTGCCGAGCATTCTAGAGAAGCACTCAGCAAAAGTAATTGGTGCGGCCGCAGATGCCCATCGTCTGCCACCACTGGACCAACAGGTGTCGGAAGGAGATATTTTCGAACTGGGTGGCGAACCGGTCGAGGTGCTGGACGTCTCAGGGCACACGGTAGGTCACATCGCATTTTACCTGCCCGACAGCGCAACTGTCTTCACCGCAGATAGCCTGATGGCTTTGGGTTGTGGCCGCCTGTTCGAGGGGACGCCCGCACAAATGTGGTCATCACTCAACAAGCTGGCGGCGTTACCCGACGAAACAATCGTCTGCTCGGGCCACGAGTATACACAATCCAACGCCAAATTCGCCCTCACGGTCGATCCTGACAACGCAGATTTGCTGCAACGCGTGGCGGATATTGAGCGAGCAAGGGCTGCGGGGCAACCAACAGTGCCCTCAACATTGGCGCTGGAAAAAGCAACAAATCCGTTTCTGCGTGCAGCAGATTCTGCGATTCAGGCGCATCTGGGCATGATTGGCGCTGATCCCGCTTTGGTTTTTGCCGAAATCAGGGCTAGAAAAGACCGGTTCTGATGCCTATTTCCCCCTCTTCACGGCCACGGTCACAACAAATGTGACTGTCAAGTGAAAGAAAACCCTTGAAGCCGGGCCACGATCAACCAAACTCTAATACTATGAGGACATGGTTGGGATGGGGATCCGGCCGACAGCCCGCCCCCTTCTGACCCAAGACAGAGGAGCACCCGCGTGCCTTCATTCTCGAGCACATTAGAACAAGCCATCCACGCGGCCCTGGCGGCTGCGAATGAACGGCGACATGAGTTTGCAACACTGGAGCATCTGCTTCTGGCGCTTCTGGAAGAACCCGACGCGATCCGCGTCATGAAAGCCTGTAGCGTCGATCTGGATGAGCTGCGTAGCACTTTGGTCGAGTTTATCGACGAAGATTTGTCGAACCTTGTTACCGATATCGACGGATCAGAGGCCGTTCCAACGGCTGCTTTCCAGCGCGTGATCCAGCGCGCCGCGATCCACGTCCAAAGCTCTGGTCGTACCGAAGTAACAGGCGCCAACGTGTTGGTGGCCATCTTCGCTGAGCGCGAAAGCAACGCAGCTTATTTCCTGCAGGAACAGGACATGACCCGTTACGACGCGGTCAACTTCATCGCGCATGGTGTTGCCAAGGACCCTGCCTATGGCGAAAGCCGTACAGTTTCGGGCGCGGATCAGGCCGAGGAAGAGGTTCAGGCCAGTGCTGGTGAGGGCGAGCAGAAGGAAAGCGCTCTGGCGAAATACTGCGTCGACCTGAACTCCAAATCGCGGGCTGGCGATGTGGATCCGCTGATCGGGCGTTCGGATGAGGTTGAACGCTGCATCCAGGTCCTGTGCCGTCGTCGCAAGAACAACCCGCTCCTGGTGGGCGATCCGGGTGTTGGCAAAACCGCTATTGCCGAAGGCCTGGCCCACAAGATCGTGGGCGGTGAGGCACCCGATGTGCTGTCTGAAACCACTATCTACTCGCTCGATATGGGTGCCCTACTTGCTGGGACGCGCTATCGCGGCGATTTCGAGGAACGCCTCAAAGCGGTTGTGACCGAGTTGGAAGATCATCCCGACGCAGTCCTGTTTATTGACGAGATTCACACAGTCATCGGCGCCGGGGCGACCTCTGGCGGCGCGATGGATGCGTCCAACCTGCTGAAACCTGCGTTGCAGGGCGGCAAGCTTCGCACCATGGGCTCGACCACCTACAAGGAATTCCGTCAGCACTTCGAAAAAGACCGCGCGCTGAGCCGCCGGTTCCAGAAGATCGACGTGAACGAGCCTTCGGTTGAAGACAGCGTGAAAATCCTGCGTGGCCTGAAACCGTATTTCGAAGAGCATCACGACATCAAATATACCGCAGATGCAATCAAGACTGCGGTTGAATTGGCAGCACGCTATATCAACGACCGGAAACTGCCTGACAAGGCCATCGACGTGATTGACGAAGCAGGTGCTGCTCAGCATCTCGTTGCCGAAAGCAAGCGTCGCAAGACCATTGGCGTCAAAGAGATTGAGGCTGTCGTGGCCAAAATTGCGCGCATCCCGCCGAAGAATGTCACCAAGGACGATGCTGCGGTTCTGAAAGATCTCGAAGCCTCGCTGAAACGCGTCGTGTTTGGGCAGAATTTGGCAATTGAGGCACTGTCCAGCGCGATCAAATTGGCCCGCGCCGGTCTACGTGAGCCCGAAAAGCCCATCGGCAACTACCTGTTCGCTGGTCCGACTGGTGTGGGTAAAACCGAAGTTGCAAAACAGCTGGCCGATACGTTGGGGGTCGAGCTGCTGCGCTTTGACATGTCGGAATACATGGAGAAGCATGCAGTCAGCCGCCTGATCGGTGCACCTCCGGGCTATGTCGGGTTCGATCAGGGCGGTCTGCTGACCGACGGCGTCGACCAGCATCCGCATTGTGTGCTGCTGCTGGATGAGATCGAAAAGGCGCATCCGGATGTGTTCAACATCCTGCTGCAGGTCATGGATCACGGGGAGCTGACTGACCATAACGGCCGGACGGTGAATTTCCGCAATGTGGTGCTGATCATGACCTCGAACGCAGGCGCGCAGGAACAGGCCAAGGCCGCCATCGGCTTTGCTCGCGACCGGCGCGAAGGTGAGGATACAGCCGCGATTGAACGTATGTTCACGCCCGAATTCCGCAACCGTCTCGATGCCGTGATCTCCTTTGCGCCGCTGCCGAAAGAGGTCATCTTGCAAGTGGTCGAGAAATTCGTGCTCCAGCTAGAGGCTCAATTGCTGGATCGCGGAGTGACCATCGACCTGACACCCAAAGCGGCAGAGTGGCTGGCTGACAAGGGATACGACGACAAGATGGGCGCCCGCCCGCTTGGCCGCGTGATCCAAGAGCACATCAAGAAGCCTCTGGCCGAGGAGTTGCTGTTTGGCAAATTGGCCAAGGGTGGCGTGGTGCGCGTGTCGGTTAAGAAAGGTGAGCTTAACCTTGAAATCCTCGGCCCCGATCAGCCGCGAATTCCGGGGGACAAGCCGCCATTGCTGACAGCTGACTAACGGCTGGCTACATTTATCCACGAAGTTGAGCGCCCGATGACCATCCGTCGTCGGGCGCTTTTTCTGCGGCTAGGGAGTGGAACAAAGATAATCTCATATAGCTCTGGTAGCTCAGGCGACGGAAAAACCTCGCTCTTGCGTTTCAATTCCATAACACATCAGCAAGGGAGAACGGTGTGACCACCAAGATTGCCATTATCTGGAGCACCGCGTTTGCCATCTCAGCCGTTGCGGTTGTTGCCACAGCTCAGCATCGGTTCCGTTATCATGACGAAACACAGACCAGACCACTGGATTTGGTTCCGGCAACCGTTGACCCAGGCAAAAGCCAATCGAAAGTAAATATGACCGGCTCGAACATCAAACTGTCGGCCAACGGTATCCCGGATCATCTGGTGGGACAGTTTCCAAATCGCGGCAACCCACACAAGATCTCAACTCAGAAGGTCAAGCTGAGCGTTCCTGCCAACCCCAAAAGTACCGAAAACGCAACACCGCTGCGCATGGGGTGGATTTTTGGTGTTTCATTGAACGGCGTTGTGTTCGACCCGCTCGCTGCGGAATTCTGGCATGGCGATCCAAATTCGGGCTGGTCTTACAATGCCCTAGGCGGTGCGATCACCTTAGGTCTGGATGCCAACTATGCGCATGTCCAACCGAACGGTAAGTATCACTACCACGGCATCCCAACCGGTCTGATCGAGCTGTTAGACTGGTCACCTGAACGGCATTCTCCCCTGATTGGGTACGCTGCAGACGGGTTTCCGATTTACGCCATGACGGGGGTTTTCAACGGGCGCGTGACCGAAATGACCTCATCTTACCGCTTGAAATCCGGCAACCGCCCCGGCGGGAACGACCCAAGCGGACGATACGACGGTACGTTCAACGAGGATTACGTTTATACATCTGGCCATGGCACGCTGGATCAATGCAACGGCGCATTAACGGTATCTGAAGAGTATCCCGACGGGACATATGCCTACTTTCTAACCGAGGATTACCCGGTGGTTCCGCGCTGTTTCAAAGGGACACCTGACCAAAGCTTCAAATTCGGAAGACGTTGAAGCCCCAAGCCCCGCATTGGACAGGCTGAAGCTATCTTTCGGTCAGCTTCAGCTCGATCCGCCGGTTCTGTGCCCGCGCTTGTGGCGTATTGTCTGGGTTTACCGGCTGGAACTCTCCAAACCCATTGGCCGCAAGACGGTTCGGCGGGATGCCCAAAGCGTCGACCATATAGCGGACCACCGACAACGCGCGGCCCTGGCTTAGCTCCCAATTGTCGCGATAGCGTCCGGACCCGGCAAGCGGGACGTTGTCAGTATGCCCGTCGACCCGAATGACCCAGTTCAAACCCTCAGGGATTTCTGCGGCCACAGTGCGCAGGATCGCAGCGACTTTCGCCACCTCTTGCCTACCTTCCGGCGACAATACGGCTGAACCTGTGTCGAATAATACTTCGGACGAGAACACGAACCGGTCGCCTTCGATCCGCACGCCTTCCTGATTGCCCAGAACGTCGCGCAATCGTCCAAAAAACTCAGACCGATAACGTTGCAGATCTTCTGCCTGCGCTGTCAGCTCCTGGTTCTGATCCGTCAGTTCCTCGGCCTCAGCCTCCAGCCGGATCCTCTCTGCCTCTTCCAGCAATCGGCGGCGGCGCTCCTCTGAGGCCGCCCGGGCCAACGCTGCGTTCAGGTCTTGACCGAGGGTCTGAATCTGAATCTCAGCAGCCGTATTGCGGTCTTCATAGTCATCCAACAGCGCCTGCAATGATCCCAACTGACCACGCAAGGCCGCGATCTGCTGATTCAGCAAGGCCGCCTCGCGCTGTGCCTTGGCAGAAATCGCTTGCTCTGCCGACAGCGTCTCGCGCGCGACATCAAGAAGGGCGGCTTGTTGTTCGACCAGCGATCGTTGTTCTGCCGCGTCTGCTTGCGCTTCGGTTTGGGCCTCCAAAGCGGCTTCTAACTGGGCCCTAAGCTCCTCGGTGTCCAGATCACCAAACTGACGTTCCAGTTCCGCACGCGCAGCCCTCGCTGCGGCCAGCAATGTCAGGGTTTCCTCAGCCTCTTTGCGCTGCGCTTCAAGCGCAAGGGTCATGGCTGTCAACTCAGCATCGGCGTCCTGCAAACGGTTGCGCAGGTTCTCGGCTGCTGCGGCCTCAGCAAGGCGCGCGGCCTCTTCTTCAGTCAGTTGTTGTTCCAGCTTTGCGATCTGCGCAGCACGCTCCTCACCGGTTTGTTCCAGATCGGCAATCAATGCTTCGAGCGCTTCACGGCGGGCGGCGGCAAGTCGCGCGGCCTCGGCCTGCACGTCAATCTCCGCGCGACTCTGAGCCAAGGCCTGGTTCAAGGCATCCCGCTCGCCTACCAGCTCCGCTCGCTGGGATTCCAATACGGCAATATCCTCTTGCGCTTGGGCCTGATCGGCCAACAGCGCCGCGACCTGGGCTTCAAAATCGGTGATGCGACCCTGCGCTTGAGCCAGATCTTCTTCGGCCTGCGTCAGGGTTGCGTTCAAGGCCCCCAACCGCGCTTGCAAACGGCTGTTTTCGCGTTCTTCCAGACCCAAGGCACCCGCCAGAGCAGCCACCTCGTCCGCGAGTGCGGTCAGTTCATCTTCTTGCCCAGAGATCGTTTCTCGCAGAACAAACTGCACGACCATGAAAATGGTCAGCACAAAAGTCAGCACCATCAACAGACCCGTCATCGCATCCACGAAACCGGGCCAGACCGAGCCCTGGAATCGCTGACCAGTACGACGGGAGAGGGCCATGAGTTACTCTCCTTCGTGGGTGCCGCGCACCGCACCGCGAGGAAGTGTCAACGCCTTGACCAGCAATTCGATATCCTTGCGGAATTCATTCATGCTTTCCTGACGTCCCGCCGAAATCTCTTCGAGAATACGCAGCAATTGCACATCCATGGAGCGCAGCCGCATCCGGCTTTCGGCATCAATGCCTTCGCCTGCACCATGTTCGCGCATGTGATCCAGCAGCGCATCCTGCCCAAGCGCCACGCGTTCCAACGCGGCGGTGATCCCCTCATTATCCGTCTGACGCTGGTTCATCTCGCCGATCACGCCGACCAGTTGACCCAGCTTGCCCGATACCTCCGCCCGGTCCTGCTCCTGCGCGGAAAACAGGTCCTGCAGCGCATCCATCTGCTCGGACATCGCGTCCAGAACCGGGGCCAGTACGGCGATTTCCGCACCACCTTCTTCGCCCGAGGCAAAGCCCACACGAGTGATCGATGACAGCCATTCCTCTAGCTCGCGATAGAAACGGTTCTGCCCGTGACCCGCGAACACCTCAAGCAAACCCACGATCAGCGACCCGGCAAGGCCCAGCAGCGAGGACCCGAAGGCCACGCCCATGCCTTGCAGCTGCGCCTCAAGCCCCGTCATGAGACGGTTGAAAACGGTCAAGCCTTCCTCACCCTCTTGCGGGTTCAGGCTGCGGATTGTGTCGACGATCGCTGGAACCGTGGTGGCCAGACCGAAGAAGGTTCCCAACAGACCCAGATAAATCAGGACATTGGTAATGTAGCGCGTGATTTCGCGTTCTTCTTCAACCCGTTCCGCAACCGAATCCAGAATGGACCGGGTTGAAGTCGAGCTGATCTGGGACCGCGCGCCGCGTTCGCGCAGCAGCGAGGCCAAAGGCGCTAAAAGTTGCGGTGTGCGCGCATCTTCGCGGACAACCCCACCGACAAACGCCTCGATCCAGCGGACTGATCCGATCAGCTGCGCAACCTGATAAAAACAGGCAATCACACCAATGACGAAGACCATCAGAATGAAGCCGTTCAGATACGGGTTGGCAAAGAAGACCGGCAACACATAGGGCAACGCCAGAAACACACCCAGCCCGGCCAGACCGATTGCGATCAACATCATCACGATCTGACGAATGGGATGCGAGAAATGGGGTCTCGCGCCCTGATGTGCCTGCGCCATGCGCGTGGTTCCCGATTTTGCCTGCTCTGACTTGAAAATAGCGAAATTCCGCCGGTGACGCCAAGGGTTTATGCGGTAATGCTCCGCACCCGTTGCGACAACCACTCAAGATCAGGGTCATGCAACCCGATCTCGGCCAAATGTTCCGTGGTATTATAAAGATATTCAGTGTTCGGCCCCCGCCCGCCAATTGCGTGGGCAATGATCTGGGCCTGTTCTTCCAGTGGCATCCCCCCGCAATACTGCACATGATGCGCATCGATCACATAAGTGACGGCGTTCACGACGTCGCCGTTGTCCAGATGCACATCCAGCATCCGTTCGACATAGGCAGATGAGATCAACTCGCGCTCGCGCAGCTCGTACAACGTACGGTCTTCGTGGCCGCCCTCAACGGCCAGAGCCAACCCTTTGCAATGGGCCTCAGCCTGTTCATCCAGCGCCAGAACCAGACCCGGATGCTCTTCGGTGCCACGATGATGGATCGAACTCATACAGAAGGACCGCGCGTAACCGTGCAGCGTTGCAAGCTCGCTGCGGGCGACGGGAAATCCCGGATTCCACAACAGCGATCCATACCCGAATACCCACATCGTCATTGCACTGGTCCTTGCCCGTTTGGGCCTATAAACATCAAATCCGAGGCAGGAAAAAGGCCAAAGCGGATGCGCCGTCTGATACGAGTTTTCTTTTTCATCGTCACCCTATGGAGCCTGTATTGGTTCGTTGCAGGTTATGGGCTGCGCAATGCGATCACCAGCTGGTTTGATGCGCAGCAGGCACGCGGATGGCAATCCGAATTCGCCGACGTTGAAACCTCAGGCTTTCCCGGACATCACGTCACCCGCCTGAACAGCCCAGCACTGGCCGATCCCGCCACCGGAACCGCGTGGAGCGCGGACTGGATCGAATTCAAAAGCCCCGCGATTTGGCCCGGTCGCCAAATCCTGCGTTTTGCCGAAACACCACAACGTCTGTCCTATTTTGATCAAACCGCGACCATCACTGCCGATGATCTGCAGGCCGAACTACAGCTACAACCGGGCGTGGCCCTGGTGCTTGAGAAGATGGCGCTAACAGCAGGGCCCTGGCAAATCACCGATGACGCCGATGCGCTGGCCGGTGGCAATACGCTAAGCCTGATGATGAAACAGACAGACGCGCCCGAAGCCTATGCGATCACCGCGCAGATCGATGGCTTTGCACCGGGGAACGACCTGCGCGCACTGATGCATTCCGCCTCATCGCTGCCCCAGCGGTTCGAGACGCTGGAACTGGATATGGTGACCGTTTTTGACAAACCGTGGGATCGAACCGCCATCGAACAGAACCGTCCCCAACCTGTCGAAATCACGTTAAAACTGGCCGAAATCAAATGGGGTGAGCTTCGCTTGTTTGCGGCAGGTGAACTGGATGTGGACGCTCAAGGCATTCCAACCGGTGAAATCGCGATCAAGGCCGAGAACTGGCGCGATATGATCGCCATGGCCAATGCGGCAGGGGCTCTGCCGGATCAAGCCGTTGATCCAGTTACCCGCGCGCTGAACTTTCTGGCCGGGCTGGGCGGCAATCCAAATGCGCTGGATCTGCAATTGAATTTCCGCGACGGGTTCGTGGCATTGGGCCCCCTACCCTTGGGGCCAGCCCCGCGCCTGATCCTGCGTTAGCGACAATAGGCGCCGCTGCGATAACGGGCCGTGTCCAGATGAAAATGATCGCGGTGGTACCGATCTGAGTTTGGGCCCAGAACCGTGCCAAACGGCCCGCAAGCCCCGCGCCAGACCTTCTTGAGCTGCTTTTGCGACGGGTTCTTGCGCCATCCGTTCAGCACGGTCACCACATCTCCGTCCGCCATGACAAAGCCCGAGATATCGATGGCGCGGCCCTTGCCGTGCTCTGAGATACGCGCGCCCTTGCGGTTGTTGCGGGTGCGACAGGCGTAGTGGGCCGCCACCTGCAACTGAACCACGGGCCCGCGTCGCTTGAAGGTCGGTTTAACGGACTTGTCTACCCATTCGTTCAGTGCAATCGCCGTGCCGCAATCCATCGTCGACGCGCGGCTGAGCGTGACACCCGAGACCGAGGTGATCTGTACAGCATCCTTGACACCACAAGCCTTGGTCTTGCTGGTTACACGGCCCATAGGCTTGCCCTGTATCGCAATATCCCCACAGACAGAGCCTTTGCGCAGCTTGCGTTTCTTGAACAAAATCTGCTGTTCCAAAGCCTCTGGCCGCGCAAACGGCGTCAAAGAGGTATCCGGGCTGAGCAGCGGCAGATCAGATGGTCGCGCCGCAATGGCGGCGATCTGAGGCGATACAGGTCGCGGGACGGGCCGCATGTTTGGGATGCTCAACGGGGTTGCCGTCCGACTGGTAACAGCCACCAGATCGACGGTGTCTGATGGGCGCGCGATGGGGACCAACGATTGCTCGGGCGCCGACGCGTGGCCAATACCGCACCAGAGTGCAGCCACCACGATCAGAAGGTGTCCCGCAATCGGCCTCATGATCCAATCTTTCCCCGGCCAAAATCTGGTGCGTCCGTATCCTGGCCCGCATCAATAATGCCCCGCCGGATCGCCCGTGTGCGGGTGAAATAGTCGAACAGGTGCTCTCCATCCCCGGTGCGAATGGCGCGTTGCAAGGCAAAAAGCTCCTCGGTGAACCGCCCCAGAATTTCCAGTGTCGCGTCTTTGTTGGACAGGAAAACATCTCGCCACATCGTCGGGTCCGAGGCTGCGATACGCGTAAAGTCACGGAAGCCGGCAGCCGAGTATTTGATGACCTCGGTATCCGTGACCCGACGTAGATCATCTGCAACCCCAACCATCGTGTAAGCGATCAGGTGCGGCGCATGAGAGGTGACGGCAAGAACCAGATCATGGTGATCCGCGTCCATCTCATCGACATTCGAGCCCATACCCTCCCATAACGCGCGCAAGCGGGAAATCGCATCTGGATCAGTGCCTTCAACCGGAACCAGCAGACACCACCGATTGTCGAACAGCTCAGCAAAGCCGGACTCGGGCCCGGAATGCTCGGTCCCTGCCAATGGGTGTGCAGGGATGAAATGCACGCCTTCGGGAATATGCGGTTGAACGCTTTGGATCACATGTCGCTTGACCGAGCCTACATCAGAGACGGTGGCACCGGGCTTCAAAACCGGCGCAATCTCCTCGGCCACCGCTCCCATCGCGCCGACCGGAACGCAAAGCACCACCAGATCGGCCCCGTCCACGGCCTCGCGCGCCGTGTCGCAAACACGATCGCATAGGCCGATCTTGCGGGCCGTGCCGCGGGTTGCCTCGGACCGCGCATACCCAGTGACCTCACCGGCCAAACCGGCGCGCTTGATGGCCCAGAACATGGACGAGGCGATCAGGCCCAGCCCAATCAGCGCAACGCGGTCATAAATCTGGCTCATACGGCACCCTCTTTGAATGCAGTGATCGCAGTAACAACGCGACGACAGCCTTGTTCATCGCCCACGGTGATCCGCAAAGCGTTTGGCAGGTTGTAGCCTGCAACCCGGCGCACAATCAAACCCTGCGTTTTCAGGTAGTCATCGCAGGCCTCAGCCTCAGCCCTGTCGGCAAAGCGCACAAGGATGAAGTTGGTACAGGACGGATCCGAGTGAACCCCGATCTTGGCCAACTCCTCGGCCAGCCACGCACGCAACCGCGCGTTTTCAGCCTGACAGAAGGACAGGAACTCCACATCGTCTACCGCTGCCTCTGCCGCAGCCAATGCAGTCAGCGAGAGGTTAAAGGGCTGCCGCACCCGGTTCAGCACATCGATGATGGTCTGGTGCGCATAGCCCCAGCCAACTCGCATCCCACCCAGCCCGTACACTTTCGAAAAGGTCCGGGTCATGATGACATTCTCATGGGCATCCACAAGTGAGGCACCGCCGTCGAAGCCATCCACAAACTCGGCATAGGCCCCGTCCAGTACAAGCAGACAGCTGACAGGCAGACCCTGCGCCAGACGCTCCAGCGCTTCATTTGAGATCATGGTCGAAGTTGGATTGCCGGGGTTGGTGACAAATACGATCCGCGTCTGCCCAGTGACAGCGGCCAAAATGGCATCTACATCCACCTTGCGGTCCCGCTCGGCCACCATAACGGGTGTCGCCCCGGCCATGCGCGCGATGATCGGGTACATGGAAAACCCATGCTCGGTATAGATCACTTCATCCCCCGGCCCCGCATAGGCCTGAGCGACGAATTGCAGCACCTCATCACTGCCGACACCACATATGATCTGCGCTGGGTCCAACCCGTGCCGCGCGCCGATGGCCGTACGTAGGCTGGCGTGATCGGTGCTGGGATAACGGTGCAAAGTGGCGGCGCTGTCACGTACCGCTTCAATCGCCTTGGGGCTTGGCCCGAACGGGTTTTCGTTCGAACTCAGCTTGATCACATGCTCCATACCGGCCACATGCGACTGCCCGCCCTGATAGAGCGCGATATCCATAATGCCGGCTTGTGGGGTGATCTTGGTCATGAGAGGCTCCGTTCAATGAGCCTCTCATACCCGTCTCAAAGGATTGAGAAAAGCAGCAATTCCCCTATGCCGCCTTGAAACGCGCCGTCGCCGGGTCAGCGTTGTAATAGGGCGCAAACTCCTCGGTCCGGCGAGATAGGTCATTGACGCTATCGATGATGAACTGAACCGTCTCTTCGCTCATGAGGTAGGAGAAGTTCAAACGCACCCAACCCGGCTTTTTCATTTCTTCCCCGGCCGAAAGCGCTGCATGCAGTTCGTCCGATGCGGCGCGTTCGATCCCCAGCAAACGATGCGCATAAGGCCCCGCACAGGCACACCCACCACGCGCCTGAATGCCATAGACATCGCTCAGCATCCGAGTGAACAGCTGTTGATGCACGGGTTGACCCGCATTGTCGCGGATCAGGAACGAGAAGATCGGCAGGCGATGCGCGGCTTCGACCCCCAACAAGGTCAGATTGGGATTGTCTTTCCAACCGTTCAGCGCCATCTGATTGAAATGCACTTCGCGCCGGGCGATCTCATCCGTGCCGACAACATCCTTGACAATAAAGGCCAACGCGGCACGGATGTCGCCGATCACATTGGGCGTTCCGGCCTCTTCCCGTACCGACAGATCGTCGCTGTAGTCATGACGCCAGGGCGAGACAAAACTGACGGTTCCCCCGCCCGGCCAACTTGGGCGTCGCCGCTGCACCGCGAGCTTGTTCACGATCAGGACACCCGACGCGCCCGGCCCTCCCGGAAACTTATGCGGGGACACCACCATCGCATCCTTACGCGCCTTCTCGGGGCCCATATCCATCGGCAGATAGGGCCCGCCCCCGGCATAGTCCCAAACAGCCATCGCTCCATGTGCCTTGAGCATCCGTGTGACCGGATCCGGGTCAGTGATGATGCCCGTGACATTCGAAGCCGCAGAAAAGGACCCAATCACCAGATCAGCATCGGCATGTGCCGCTAGCGTTTCTTCCAATACGCCCAGATCAATCCCACCACCTTTAGCTTCGGGGATTTCGACGACCCGCGCTTTGCTTTCCCGCCAAGGCAGAATGTTCGAGTGGTGCTCGTATGGACCAATCAAAACAACCGGCTGCGCTGCGTCCTCTACGCCCAGCAAATTAACCAGACGGTTCAACCCTGCTGTCGCGCCCGAGCCAGTGAAGATCACCGCGTCGTTCTCGGCAACCCCAACGATATGGGCAATTTCGGCACGAGCCTCGCGGCGCAGACCGGTCATATATGATCCGCAATACGATGCTTCGGTGTGGCTGTTTGCATAAAACGGCAGAACATCGTGGGCCACATAGTCTTCAACCTGCTGCAACGCACGACCCGAAGCTACGTAATCCGCATACACAAGCGGCACATCCCCATTCAAACCGGGGATCAGAACGTTCTCTCCGATCAATCCATCGCGCAGATCGGAATGTTTAGTGGTGGAACAGAGTTCCGCTCGAAATCTGGACAGGGTCATGGCATTGCTCCTAGTTACGCCACTAAGATGATTGATCCAGTTTGGAAGAAACCACTCTATTTTTGCGTATACCTCTCAAAATTTGTGTCATATGATAAATTATGGCACTAAAATTAGATCAAATAGACATACGCATCCTTAAGGAACTGCAAAAAGACGCCACCCTGTCTCAGCGTGAGCTAGCAGATCGTGTCGGGCTGTCTCAAAACGCCTGCTGGCGACGATTGAAGGCTCTGAACGAAAACGGGGTGCTGATCGGCTCAACCGCCTGGATTGCACGCGAAAAACTGGGCCTGACCCTTGTGGTATTCGTCATGCTCCGCACGCGTCACCACTCGGCTGACTGGCTACAGGCCTTCCGACGTCACGTATTGACGATCCCCGAAGTTGTGGATTTCCACCGGATTGGCGGGGATTATGACTATCAGCTTAAAGTCGTCACGCAGGACATGGCCTCCTACGACAAAGTCTATCAACGCTTGATCGAAAAGGTCGAGCTGGACAGCGTTACATCATACTTCGCCATGGAGGCCATTGCCGAAGGGCGCCCGCTCCCCCTCTGATCCCAACTTCATCTGGCCAGAAATATCCCGGGGGAGTCGCGCAGCGGCGGGGGCAGAGCCCCCCTTCAAACAAAAAAGACCGCGCCAAATGGCGCGGCCCTTTGAATTCGATTTGTCTGCGAAGATCAGTTCTTCGCGTAGAATTCAACAACCAGGTTCGGTTCCATCATGACCGGGTAAGGCACATCACCCAAGCCCGGTGCGCGCACGAAAGTCGCGGTCATCTTCGAGTGGTCGGCATCGATGTAGTCAGGCACATCACGCTCGGCCAGAGCAGCAGCTTCAAGAACAACAGCCAGTTGCTTCGACTTGTCACGCACTTCGATCACATCGCCTTCTTTGACGCGGTAGCTAGGGATGTTGACCCGCTTGCCGTTCACCTTGACGTGGCCGTGGTTCACGAATTGACGTGCGGCAAACACAGTCGGCACGAACTTGGCACGGTAAACAACAGCGTCCAGACGGCGCTCCAGCAGACCGATCAGGTTTTCACCGGTATCGCCTTTAACACGCTCGGCTTCTGCGTAAATGCGGCGGAACTGCTTCTCGGTCAGGTCGCCATAGTAGCCTTTCAGCTTCTGCTTGGCGCGCAGCTGCAGACCGAAGTCCGACAGTTTGCCCTTGCGGCGCTGACCGTGCTGGCCGGGGCCGTATTCACGACGGTTTACCGGGGATTTCGGACGACCCCAGATGTTTTCGCCCATCCGGCGGTCGATTTTGTACTTGGCAGACGTGCGTTTGGTCACGGCTGATCTCCTTCGTATTAGTCGAGGCCCAAAGGGCCACTATGAAGGGCGTTGTCCTCTTGAGGTTTCCCCCATGACAGGCATCCCCTTACGGGGGCCACCAACACCAATGAAGCCGCGCTTATATCTGCAAAAAGGGAAGAGTCAACACGCTAATCCGCGGTTCGATGCATCGAACCTGCAAGGCACACATACTCTATGGATCAGCTAGACCAACCCGGAACAATTACATGCAGACAGCAAAGGAAAAAGAGTCAGGACAAGCCTGGGTGAGGAAAGCTGACAACGTTCGCATCCGGCGCGGTGCGCGCCGATGCAGGCGTGGCGTAGCGCGACACTTCGCTGATCCAAAACAACTGGTCCCGCGCCGGGCAGCCGTTTTCAAATACAAATGTCCGGTCAACGTCATCCTCTTGCACCACCAAATTCGCACAGAATTGTTGCGCCCCGTTCGACAGAACGACTGAGGCACAGGTATCGCCCGGAATTTCCCGAATAACGGCAAAACGATCAACAACAGAAGACGAAGCCGCACCCATCGAGCCAACGCGTTCAATGCTTTGCTCTAAGCTTGTGGCCAAAACAACGGCTTGCCCACGCCAGGACCAAGCCGCACCAACCACCAAGGAATCCAAAGGCGCTGCTTCAAGCTCATCAAGCTCGGTCTGCGCCCATGATATCGCTATTCGGCCCCTATGATCTGATCTCATCTGCCCGCACTCATCCCGAAACACATACTTGTTAACAGTGGCCCTTTATCAATCCGAATTCCGGCAAAAAAGAGACCAAATTCAAACATAACAAAGATTGTTGCAGAAGGGATTCAAATCCGGCTGACTAAACTCTAACCGCCTGCAAGACCTGATCACGCGTCAAATCTTTCTTTGCACCTTTGATCATGACCTCGCCGCGCCGCAACACGACGAGCCTGTCGGCAAGGTCATAGGCAAAGTCGAAGTATTGCTCAACCAAAACGATTGCCATGGCATCTGTGGATCTGAGGTGCCGGATCACGTCTCCGATCTGTTGAATAATGTTTGGCTGGATACCTTCCGTCGGCTCGTCCAACAACAGAAGGCGTGGCTTTGTGATCAGGGCCCGCGCGATAGCCAGCTGCTGCTGTTGCCCGCCGGACAAATCCCCACCGCGCCGGTTTTGCATTTTCTTCAGGACAGGGAAAAGATCGTAGATTTTGTCGGGGATGACGTGTTCAGATGTCGGTAGGCACGAAAATCCGGTTTCCAGATTCTCTCGCACCGTAAGCAGTGGGAAAATCTCGCGCCCCTGCGGCACGTAGGCAACCCCTTTCCACGCCATCCGATGCGCAGGCAAAGCGCCCAGAGACTCGCCATCCAATTCTAACTTGCCTCCTGAACGTGGGTGCGTGCCTGAGATCGCTTTCATCAGGCTGGTTTTTCCAACGCCATTGGTTCCCATGACACAGGTAACTTCACCTTGCCGGGCTTCCATGGAAATTCCGTTCAGGATTTGAGAATGCCCATAGTGCAACGTCAGATCGGTTAAATTTAACATCAGTTAGCGCCCCAGATAGACATCGATCACGTCCTGGTTGGATGTCACATGATCAAGACTGCCTTCAGCCAGAACCGAGCCCTCGTGCAAGACAGTGACTTTGCAGTTCAGACGCCGGACAAACTCCATGTCATGTTCAACGACCACGACGGCACGGGTTTTGGCCGCATTGACCAGAATATCGGTTGTGTGTTCGCGTTCTTGTGGCGTCATGCCAGCGGCGGGTTCATCGACCAAAAGCAGACGCGGGTCCTGCGCCAGCAACATGCCAATTTCCAACCATTGCTTTTGGCCATGGCTCAGCTCACCTGACTTGCGGTCGAGGTCATGGCCCAGGCCAATTTCAGCCGCCAATTCTTCGACCTTGTGCAAATCGGTTGCAACGGGACGATACAGCAGAACACCCAACCATCCGCGTTTGTTCTTTAATGCCATAAACAGGTTCTCCTGCACCGTCTGATCCTCGAACACAGTCGGTTTCTGGAATTTTCTGCCAACTCCCACCTGAGCAATCTTGGCTTCGCTCATCCGCAAAAGCGAGACGGATTTCTCGCCCCAGATCACACGACCTTCGTCGGGCCGGGTTTTGCCAGTCACAATATCCATGAACGTCGTTTTCCCGGCCCCGTTTGGGCCAATGACGGCACGCAACTCCGCCTCACCGATCTGGAAGGAAAGGTTGTTGATGGCGCGGAACCCGTCGAAGGTGACAGAAACGCCGCTCACCTCAAGCAGAGTGCTCATTCTGTAGCCTCCTTTTCACGCAATGCCCCGTCATCGGGGCCAAGGGCCGCGCCGTGCCGGTCTGGGTGGTTTCGCTTAGCCCAAAGGTCAAACAAGCCTCCGATCCCTTGTGGGGCGAACAGCGTGACCAGCACAAAGGAAACGCCCAGCAGGACCTGCCACCAGTCGACCCATTTGATCGTGTAAAAGCCCAGCGAGATGTCCGGGGCCTGTCCACCGGTGAACCACGTGCTCAGCAGGCTGACGAAGGCGGCGCCAATAATTGCGCCGTACAAACGTCCGCGCCCGCCGATAGCGACCCACACGGCCAGATAGATCGAGGCGATCGGGGCCATCTCCTCGGGGTTGATAATGCCTGCTTGTGGGTAGTAGAGCGCGCCTGCGATCCCGGCGAAACAGGCGGTCAGCGTGAAGACAGTAAGTTTATAAACCTCGACAGAATACCCTAGGAACCGAACCCGCGCCTCATTGTCGCGAATGCCCCTGAGTACCGATCCGAACTTGCCCGATACGATCCACGCAGCCGTGATATAGCCCAGCCCCAGCGCCAGTGCGGATGCCCAAAGAAACCAGATCGATACCACATCCTGAGAGGCGCTAATTCCGGGTAGGTTCTGAAGGCCCGACAAGCCGTTGTTCCCGCGCAATCCACTGTCGTTCTGAAACAGATAGAGGGCCAGCGCCAGCGTCATGGCTTGAGTCAGAATCGAGAGATAAACGCCCGTAACCCGGCTGCGGAAGGCCAGCCAGCCGAAGATCAGCGCCAGAAGTCCGGGCACCAACACGACCAGCATCAATTGCAGGGTCAGGCTATGGGAAAAGGCCCAGATCAACGGGAAGTCCGACGATCCGACCACGCCAAAAATCTGCGTTCCGATAGCGTCCACAACCTCAGCCGGGGTGGGCGGGATTTCGGCTTGCGATAGCGACTCGACCACGATCAGACGCGTGCGTTCGTACATCAGCCACATGCCGATCATGTAGCCTCCTAGCCCGAAGAAGGCGAAATGCCCCAAAGATAGGATGCCGGTAAATCCCCAGACCAGATCCATCGCTACGGCAATCAGGCACAGACACAGGGTCTTGCCCAGTGTCTTGACGAAACTGGTTGAGATCACGCCGATTCCGAACCCTTCGGACAGGATGGTCACGCCCAAGGTGAATAGGGACAGGATGGTCAGAAAGACCAGTACCGAGGGGTTCTTGGCGACAAAGCTACGTTCCATGGCTCAATCCCCCGCCGCGCGGCCCTTGAGTGCGATGATGCCCCTGGGCCGGAACTGGATGAAAATGATGATGAAGATGATCATGTAGGTTTGGGCCGCGAGGGTGTTCGACGGGTTCATCCACTCGATCCCCTTCTGCAAGAAGCCGATCATGCCGGCCCCCGCCAACGCGCCCCAGATGTTGCCGACACCGCCGACGACTACGGTCATGAAGCTTTGAACGATATAGTCGCTGCCCAGATCGGATGTGACCTTGGCGAATAGGCCAATCGCAACCCCGGCGATCCCGGCAATGCCCGAGCCCAAGCCGAAGGTCAGCATATTCACGCGCCCCGGATTGATGCCCATCGATCCCGCCATGCGTGGGTTCTGCGTCACTGCGCGCATCTCAAGCCCCAACCGGGTACGTTTCATGATGTAAAGGAACAGCCCAAGAAAGATCATCGCCAGAACGAAGATCGCGATGCGGATATAGCTGATCGAGACAACATCGTTCAGCACCCATGCCCCGTCCAGCCAGCCGGGCGCGGTTAGCGGTCGTGCTTGTGTGCCGAAGATGTTCTTGGCCAATTGCTGAAGGGCGATCGAGATGCCGAACGTCGCCAGCAGGGTCTCAAGCGGGCGGGCGTAGAGCCAACGGATCACCAGCCGCTCCATCGCGACGCCCATGGCGAAGGTGACGGCAAAGGCCATCGGGATCGCCACGATGATCGAGAGCGTATGGTCAGGGATGAACTGCTGCACCACATAGCCGGTGTAGGCGCCCATCATGATGAACTCGCCATGGGCCATGTTGATCACGCCCATCACGCCGAACGTGATGGCCAGACCGATGGCAGCCAGGAAATAGATCGACGCCAACGAGATCGCGTCCAGCGTCAGGTCAAGGGTCTGGTTCAAGCCAACTTTCAGCTCGATCTGCTCCAGCGCTTTTTCGGCGGCGGCTGTGACTTCGGGTGAAGGTTCGGCATAGGTCTCAAAGAAGACATGCGTTTCCAACGCAGAATCGATGTCGGCCTCGGTTATCAAAGCAGGAACGAGGCCGGCTTCGGCCAGAGCAGCGTAAGCCTGAGCACGCGCGGCGTCAGAGTTCAGCTGCGCGACAGGAATGTTTCCCACGCGGCCGCCGTCGATATTGGCGGCCAGTGCGGCGCGTATGTCATCGGGCGATGTGCGCGGTGCGGCGAGGTCATTGGCGACCAACAGATCATATGCCTCGTCCCGCAACAGGGCTTCTGATCCGGGATCTAAAATAGTGGCGATATTCGCATCAGAAGGCAGATCAGTGCCCGCCTGTCGCTTCGTCACGACCAAAGGATTCAGCGCCGCACGGACATCCACACCCAGATCGTCGGACATGTCTTCAATCGCAGCAACACGCGTTGCGGTATCTTGGTCGTAGCCGATGGTCAGCAACCGCTCGAGGCGTTGCTTCTGCGCTTTCAGATCGGCATCGGGCTCGTCGTCAATCGAGGCGCGCAGCGGCTCCAGCAGAGCGCCTTCGGGATCGCGTTGGATAGATGTCAAAGCGGCCAGACGTTTTGCCCGGTCCGGGTCGGTCAGTTGGAACTGCACCAAAGCGGTCCCGATCATCGCGCGGATGCCGCTATTGGGTTTCAACTGCTTCAGGTCGGATTTTTGATACGTGCCAACGACGTCTCCGGTGTCGAAATCAGTCAGTTCATACGACCGCCCCTCGGCCTTTTTGCCTGAAAAGAACAGGCCATCCGACTTGCGCATCCACACGTCTTTGGCGGCCCACGTCTCAAGCATCACCTGCGCTTGCGGCAACCCGCTGCTGGCAATCGCATCAATCGCCGGTTTGATCGTCTTGCGCGAGCTTTTGGCGATGATCTCCTGATGCTCTTGCAGGATCGGTTGCAAACCGCTCTCTTGCGCATTGGCCGTTAGGCAGGCGCATAGGATTGCGAGGCCCGCAAGGAATAGTCGTAACATGTGGTGAAACCCGAGGTGTCTTTAGGGCAAGGCGGGCGATGTCACCCGCCTTGCGAGAAGGTTAGTAGTTCGACAAGGTCTGAACGCAGGTCTTGGTCTCGGTGTTGTACATACCGCAACCCAGCTCTTTCCAATCCGAGATCAGAACCGCCGATTCCGGCAGAAAATCTGTCCATGCATCACCCGGAACGACGTCGGTTTCGCTGATGATATCGAACTGTCCATCTTCCTGAATCTCACCGATCAGAACCGGTTTGGCCAAGTGGTGGTTCGGCAGCATCACGGCCGTGCCACCGGTCAGGTTCGGGAATTCCTGCCCGTACATAGCTGAGCGTACAGCGTCGACCTCGGTCGAGCCCGCCTCTGTCGCGGCGTTTACCCACATGTTGAAGCCGATGTAATGCGCTTCCATTGGGTCATTGGTCACGCGGTCTTCACCCATGGTGGCTTTCCACGTCTCAACGAAACCGGCGTTCACGTCGGTATCTGCCGACTGGAAGTAGTTCCACGCGGCCAGGTGACCGACCAGGTTGGTGGTATCCAGACCCGAGAGTTCTTCCTCACCGACCGAGAAGGCCACGACCGGGATGTCATCCGCCGAAACGCCCGCAGCCGCCAGCTCCTTATAGAAGCCGATATTCGCGTCGCCATTGATGGTCGAGATCACGCCGACTTTCTTACCGTCGGCACCGAGCGCAACAACGTCTGCGACGATCTTGGACCAATCGGAATGGCCAAAGGGGGTGTAGTTGACGAAGATATCCTCGTCCGCGATACCCTTACCCTTCAGATAGCTTTCCAGAATATTGTTGGTGGTCCTGGGGTAGACATAGTCTGTGCCGAGCAGAGCGAATTTCTCAACACCCAACTCATCCAGAAAGTAGTCAGTCGCAGGGATCGCCTGCTGGTTCGGGGCGGCACCTGTGTAGAATACGTTTTTCGAAGACTCTTCGCCCTCATACTGAACCGGGTAGAACAGCAGGCCGTTCAGTTCTTCGATCACCGGCAGAACCGATTTACGGCTGACCGAGGTCCAGTTGCCGAAGATCACGTCCACCTCATGCACAGTCAGCAGCTCGCGCGCTTTTTCGGCAAATAGCGGCCAGTCGGAGGCCGGGTCGACAACAACTGCCTCAAGCTGTTTGCCTAGCAGGCCGCCCTTGGCGTTTTGCTGGTCGATCAGCATCAGCATCGTGTCTTTTAGCGTAGTTTCCGAGATTGCCATCGTGCCAGACAGCGAATGCAAAACACCAACTTTGATCGTATCTTCATCCGCCAACGCAGCGGTCGCTATAGTTGCAAAAACAAGTGATCCGGCAAGCGTGGATTTGAGCGATTTCATGTAATCCTCCTGGCGGGGCCGGGAGAGAGGGCTTGCACAAAGGCGCGTTTCTCTTCTACCTGATCCCCGCAACTGTTGTTGCGTTACGTGTGGCGGTTGTGTTCGAGGTCCAATTCGCGCAGCCGTCACACACCCTTGGTTTTTCCCAAGTGGGCACGCTTACGGTTTCTGCATTGCAGCATCATTATCAATTCGTGGATTGATCATTTCCGTAGATCAGTCCTATCTGGCTATTTTTTAATCAGTTAGGCGGCGTGAAGCCCAAAATTTAGACACCCCTTCAGGAAACGCTTCGAATTCTGACCCTTGGAATAGAGTCCCGGCGCTCAACAGGGAAAACAGACGGCACAGCTCTTTGCGTTGCAGGTCCACCATCACACATCACGCTTCGATACCGCCCCCTTTGACCGCCGCGCCGCCGCGCGCGCAAGGATCGGTTCGTCTCAGCACAAAACGTTTGGGCAAAACCTCGGTTCTGAATGCGTTTCGCCAATCAGGTTCGTTCAAATGCCTGTTCCCTCGGACAGATGGGGATGCGCTGGATGCAGTCCTTTTGAACACCGCCGGAGGGATTACAGGCGGGGATGTATTCAAATTCCAGGGTCACGCAATCGAGGGCACAGCGCTGACGCTTACGACACAAGCCTGCGAACGTGCCTATCAGGCTAAACCGGGACCGCCGGGCCAGCTATCAAACCTATTGAAGGTCGATGCAGGCGCCCGGATCAGTTGGTTGCCGCAAGAGACAATTTTGTTCCAAGGCAGCGCGCTCGATCGTCATCTGACTATCGACCTGACCTCGGGAGCCTCGGTTTTGATGGCGGAATCCTGGGTCTTTGGGCGCGCCGCGATGGGCGAAGTACTAACCGACATTCGCCTGCGCGACAGGATAGAAATTCGCAAGGATAGCAAACCCATCTTTCTGGATGCGATGCAGTTCAACGGCGATCTGAATGCCCATTTGGCAAGACCCAACATCGCAAATGGTGCCGGAGCAATGGCTCTGATCGTCTTTGTTTCACCAGCTGCCGAAGGTCAGCTGGATGCGATCCGAAAGATGCTGCCGGAAACGGCTGCGGGGGCCACGCTGCTACAAGATGACCTGTTGGTCGTCAGGATGCTGGCGCCAAACAGTTTTGAGTTACGCCACGTGCTGATCCCGATCCTGCGGCAATTGAACAACGATACTCTCCCCCGATGCTGGATGATCTGAGATGAACCTGACCCCTCGTGAAAAAGACAAGCTGCTGGTTGCCATGGCTGCCGAAATTGCCCGCAAACGGCTGGCGCGCGGCGTCAAGCTGAACCACCCCGAGGCGATTGCCCTAATCACCGACGCGGTGGTCGAAGGCGCGCGCGACGGTCGGTCCGTCGCCGATATGATGCAGGCCGGGGCCGAGGTGATCACCCGCGCGCAATGCATGGAGGGCGTGCCCGAGATGATCCACGAGGTTCAGGTCGAGGCCACCTTTCCCGACGGCACCAAGCTGGTGACTGTCCACAACCCTATTCGCTGACAAAGGAACCCTGATATGACCCGTATGCTCTTTCCCGCCTTCATACTCGCTGGCCCTGCCGCGGCACATACCGACACGCATATTCACGCCCATGGCACGGACTATATCGCTCTGGGCGTTGGCCTGGCTCTCATCGCGCTGGCCGCCATCGCGGTGATTGCAAAGCTGAACAAATGATCCCCGGCGAGCTGTTCCCGGCCGAAGGCCAGATTACTCTGAACGCAAGCACAACGGCGCTGACGCTGATGGTGGCCAATACCGGTGACCGACCGGTTCAGGTCGGCTCGCACTATCATTTCGCCGAGACCAACCCAGCGCTCGACTTCGACCGCGCCGCCGCGCACGGGACGCGCCTGGACATCGCCCCAGGCACCGCCGTGCGGTTCGAACCGGGCCAATCGCGCGAGGTTTCGCTGATCCCGATAGGTGGTGCGCGGAAGATCTATGGGTTCAACCAAAAAGTCATGGGGTCGCTTTAATGCCCGCAACAATCCAACGCTCTGACTATGCCGCGATGTTCGGCCCCACCACCAGCGACAGGCTGCGGCTGGCTGATACCGATCTGGTGATTGAGGTCGAACGCGACCTGACCGCCGAACGTGCAGGGGCCGCCGCGACCGGCGGGACCGGTGACAACGCGCTGCTCTATGGAGAACAGGTCAAGTTCGGCGGTGGCAAGGTGATCCGCGACGGGATGGGGCAATCTCAGGTTACGCGCGCCGCGGGGGCCGTGGATACGGTCATCACCAATGCTTTGATCGTAGACCACTCGGGCATCTACAAGGCGGATGTGGGCCTCAAAGACGGGCGCATCGAAAAGATCGGAAAGGCAGGAAACCCGGATACGCAGCCGGGCGTCGATATCATCATCGGCCCGGGAACCGAAGCCATTGCTGGCGAGGGGCGCATCCTAACAGCAGGCGGGTTCGACAGCCACATCCATTTCATCTGCCCGCAACAGATTGAGGACGCGCTGCATTCCGGCCTGACCACGATGCTGGGCGGCGGCACCGGTCCGGCGCATGGCACCTTGGCCACCACCTGCACACCCGGCCCCTGGCACATCGGACGGATGCTGCAAGCAGCAGATGCGTTTCCCATGAACCTGGCATTTGCGGGTAAAGGCAACGCCTCTCTACCCGCCGCTCTTGAAGAACAGGTCAAAGCCGGGGCTTGTGCGCTGAAACTGCACGAGGATTGGGGCACAACCCCTGCCGCCATCGACTGCTGCCTCTCGGTCGCGGATGCGATGGACGTGCAGGTGATGATCCACACCGATACGCTCAATGAATCGGGTTTTGTCGAAAACACAGTGGCCGCCATGAAAGGTCGCACGATCCACGCGTTTCACACCGAAGGCGCAGGTGGGGGCCACGCACCAGATATTATCAAGATCTGCGGCGAGAACCACGTGCTGCCCTCATCCACCAACCCCACGCGCCCCTTCACCGTGAACACGGTTGAGGAGCATCTGGACATGCTGATGGTCTGCCATCACCTCGACAAATCCATCCCCGAGGACGTGGCTTTTGCCGAAAGCCGCATCCGGCGCGAGACCATCGCTGCCGAGGATATTCTGCATGACATGGGCGCCTTCAGCATCATCGCTTCTGACAGTCAGGCTATGGGTCGGGTCGGAGAAGTTCTGATCCGCACCTGGCAAACAGCCGACAAAATGAAAAAGCAACGCGGTCGTCTGCCAGAAGAAACCGGCGAGAACGACAATTTGCGGGTCCGGCGCTACATCGCCAAATACACCATCAACCCCGCCATTGCGCATGGGTTAAGCCACGAGATCGGCAGCATCGAAGAAGGCAAACGCGCCGATCTGGTGCTGTGGAACCCGGCCTTCTTTGGCGTGAAGCCCGAGATGGTATTGCTGGGCGGCACAATTGCGTGTGCGCAGATGGGCGATCCCAATGCTTCGATCCCGACACCGCAGCCGGTTTACAGCCGCCCTATGTTCGGGGCCTATGGCCGCTCGGTTGAAAACTCTGCTATCACCTTCGTCTCTCAAGCGGCTCAGGCCGACGGGATTGGCGATACGCTGGGATTGGCAAAGCAAACCGTCGGCGTTCAAAACACGCGGGAGATCAGCAAACAGGATCTTCTACTAAACAACGCGACCCCGCATGTCGAAGTCGATCCGGAAACCTACGAGGTCCGCGCAGATGGCGAGTTGCTGATCTGCCAGCCAGCCGAAGTTCTACCTATGGCACAGCGATACTTTCTATTCTGATCAATATTTGCGCTGCAATGCAGCATGTGCAACGCGGCCATGACAAAAGGCCCTCTACTCACCGAGGACGAAATGACCAAGTATGAAAACCAAGGGAGGACCAACTTAGACCAGTTTACTGGAGGTCCTGATGGCACATTCAACAACCAACCCACGCACTGGCTTTTCGATTGCTGGCTTCTTCCGCTCTGTCGGCGAGGCATTTTACAACGGGATGATAGCCTTGGCCGAAGCGCGATCACGCTCGAAGCAAATCGAGTTTCTACAATCGCTCAGCGACGAAGCTTTGAAAAAGCGCGGCATCTCTCGCGACCAGATCGTGTATCACGTCTTTTCGGACTCCGTCTGGCGCTGAACACCGCAACTGCAGATGGGGCGTTTCTATGACCGCCCTGTTCTGCACTGCCCACCGATATTCGGATCATCTTCACGGTGATCCCAATGATGAACTGTCGCTGACATATGACGACAGGTTCTTGCGCCGTAAAATGCTGACCTGCGAAAGCGGTATGCAAGTTCTGGTGGATCTGGCACAGACCACCTCTCTGAACCATGGCGGCGCGCTGGTTCTGGACGATGGTCGCCAAGTGAAAATACAGGCGGCACCCGAAGCCCTGCTGGAGGTTACAGCCCCGGACCTGGCGCGCATTGCATGGCATATTGGCAATCGCCATACACCCTGTCAGATCGAAGCCGAACGTCTGCTGATCCAGATCGATCACGTTATCCGCGACATGTTGCTAAAAATCGGCGCAACGGTGCGAGAAGTGCGAGAACCCTTTACCCCCGAAGGTGGGGCCTATGGTCATGGCAGGACACATGGCCACGCCCACTGACGCCGATATCCTGACGCTGACCCAATGGCTATCCCCTGCCTATCCAGTAGGCGGCTTTGCCTATTCGCATGGATTGGAGGCTGCCATCGACGCTGGCACCGTTGCATCTGCGCAGGATGCCAAGGCCTGGATTTGGGATGTGCTGGAACATGGGTCTGGTTGGAACGATGCCTTGTTCCTTTTTGCGGCCTACAACGCGCAAGACGTCGACGCGTTGGATGATATCGATTCGATGGCCCGGGCCTTTTGCGCATCGTCCGAACGGGTCATGGAAACCGATCTGCTAGGTCAGTCGTTCGGGCAAGTAACAGGGGACGTGTGGGCAGTAGAGCTTACCCGACTCTCCTACCCTGTCGCGGTTGGACGCGCCGCACATTTGCAGGGTCTGCCGATCCTGCTAACGGCCAAAATGTTTCTGCAGGCTTTCGCCAGCAATCTGGTCGCTTGCGCGACGCGGCTGGTGCCTCTGGGTCAGACGGATGCGCAAAGGCTGATCCGCGACCTGACACCACTTTGTGAACAGATCGCCCAGAATGCATACTTGGCTGGCTTGGACCAGCTGACCTCAACCGCGTTTCTGTCGGACATCGCGTCGATGACACATGAAACCCAATATTCAAGGATGTTTCGCACATGACACAGATGAACGGCCCTTTGCGCGTCGGGATCGGCGGCCCTGTTGGCGCTGGCAAGACCACTTTGACCGCCGCCCTATCCGAAGCGCTGCGTGATGTCTGTTCAATCGGCGTCATCACCAATGACATCTACACTCAGGAAGATGCCGAAGCGCTCATGCGCATGCAGGTCTTGCCACAGGATCGGATCATCGGTGTTGAAACAGGCGGTTGTCCGCACACGGCGATCCGCGAGGATGCCTCGATCAATCTGGCGGCCGTCGCCGAAATGCGAACGCGTCATCCTGATCTCGACGTGGTTTTGATCGAAAGCGGTGGCGACAATCTTTCAGCCACCTTCAGCCCGGAGCTTGCAGATCTGACCATTTATGTCATCGACGTTGCCGCTGGCGAGGAGATCCCCCGCAAAGGTGGCCCCGCGATTACAAAGTCCGACATCTTGGTGATCAATAAAACCGACCTTGCACCTCATGTTGGCGCGTCGCTGGACGTAATGGAGCGGGATGCCAACAGAATGCGCAACGGGCGACCCTTTTTATTCTCATCACTTCGTCACAGGCAAGGCGTGGACGCAATAGTCGATCATTTGGTCAAGATCGGCGGACTGAGGACAACTGAATCGCAAGATATCTCGCTGCCTGCTTGAGAAGAACTAGCCCCTGCGAGAAATTCAAACAGCTTTTGAAGAACGCTGCCGCCGTTTCTGATAACCACCCGCTAAGACAGTCTTATTGGGCCGCTTAGCTCATGTCGCGTGACACGTCGCTCGATGGTTGGCTTCTGCACAGCCTATCCGCATTTGGAGTGCCCGCAACTTCTGCAGGTCATGCACCCCTCAATCATCACCATGTCAAACTGCCCGCAAGAAGGGCAGGCCTTACCGCGTGGGGCATCCATGTTGAC
This sequence comes from Ruegeria sp. H4, assembly GCF_056533065.1. Classification (NCBI taxonomy): domain Bacteria; kingdom Pseudomonadati; phylum Pseudomonadota; class Alphaproteobacteria; order Rhodobacterales; family Roseobacteraceae; genus Ruegeria; species Ruegeria sp. H4. The sequence continues at coordinate 268,442 of NZ_JBQFOC010000003.1, read as the reverse complement.
AACCTGCGCCTGAGGGTCGGATTTCAGCCCCATCCCCTCGCCTTCCAGAAAGCCGATATTGACCATATGCTGTTCGATGACACCGCCAATAGCGGCCAATATCGAAGGGATATACTTGCCTTTCACCCAGGCCCCGCCACGCGGATCGAAGACGGCCTTTAGCTCCTCCACAACGAATGACACATCCCCGCCTCGGCGGAACACGGCCGAGATCATTCGAGTCAGGGCAAGGGTCCAGGCGTAGTGCTCCATATTCTTCGAGTTGATGAACACCTCAAACGGCCGGCGGCGGCCTGCGATTACGATGTCGTTGATCGTCAGATAGATCGCGTGTTCGCTGTCCGGCCATTTCAGCTTGTAGGTCGACCCTTCCAGAGATTGCGGGCGGTCCAGTGGCTCGGACATGTAAATCACATCGCCGCCATCCACCTCATGCGGCGCGCTGGCGCTTTCACCCGGTGCAGTGTCTTCGCTCTCGGAAACGGTAAGAACCGAGCCAGTCACATCGTTGGGTCGATAGGTGGTGCAGCCTTTGCAACCCTGATCCCAGGCCTGCATGTAGACGTCCTTAAAGGCGTCAAAGCTGATATCTTCCGGGCAGTTGATCGTCTTGGAAATTGAACTGTCGATCCATTTCTGCGCCGCCGCCTGCATTTTCACATGATCAGACGGCGACAGAGTCTGCGCGTTGACGAAGTAATCCGGCAGTTTGGTATCACCAAACTTGTCGCGCCACATCTGGACGGCATAGTCCACCACTTCTTCCTCGGTGCGTGAGCCATCTTTCTGCAGCACCTTGCGGGTGTAGGCATAGGCAAAGACCGGTTCGATCCCTGACGACACGTTGCCAGCGTAAAGAGAAATCGTCCCCGTCGGCGCGATCGAGGTCAGCAGCGCGTTTCGGATACCGTGTTCGCGGATCGCATCCCGCACATCTGCGTCCATCTGCAGCATCGTGCCACTGGACAGATACTTCTCGGCATCGAACAGGGGGAAGGCCCCTTTTTCCTTTGCCAAATCCACTGACGCCAGATACGCGGCGCGGGCGATCGCGTGCAACCAGCGTTCGGTCTGACGCGCCGCCTCGTCCGAGCCATAGCGCAGGCCCAGCATCAACAGTGCATCGGCCAGCCCGGTGACGCCCAATCCGATGCGGCGTTTATCCTGCGCTTCAGCCTCTTGCTCGACCAATGGAAACTTCGATGCGTCCACCACGTTGTCCATCATGCGGACAGCGGTGGCGACCAACTCTTGCAGGGCCGCTTCATCCAGATGCGCCGCCCCCTCAAACGGCTCCGCCACCAATCGGGCCAAATTGATCGAACCCAACAGGCACGCACCATAGGGTGGCAGTGGCTGTTCACCACAGGGGTTGGTTGCCGCTATGGTTTCGACATAGCTGAGGTTATTGGCCTGATTGATCCGGTCGATGAAGATCACACCGGGCTCGGCATAGTCGTATGTGGCTTGCATGATCTTGTTCCACAGATCACGCGCCTGCACGGTATGATAGACCTTGCCATCGAATACCAGCTCCCACGGGCCATCGGTCTTGACGGCTTCCATGAAGGGATCAGTCACCAGCACGGACATGTTGAACATGCGCAAGCGCGCGGGGTCAGATTTGGCGGTGATGAACTGCTCAATATCCGGATGATCGCACCGCATGGTGGCCATCATCGCCCCACGGCGCGAGCCTGCAGACATGATGGTCCGGCACATAGCATCCCAGACATCCATGAATGACAGCGGGCCAGAGGCATCCGCAGCCACCCCATGCACATCCGCACCGCGCGGACGAATGGTCGAGAAATCATAGCCGATCCCGCCACCCTGCTGCATGGTCAAGGCCGCCTCCCGAAGCATGTCGAAGATACCGCCCATGCTGTCCGGGATCGTGCCCATGACGAAGCAGTTGAACAGGGTTACCTGACGTGCAGTGCCTGCGCCTGCGGTGATGCGACCGGCGGGCAGATATTTGAAATCCTCCAGTGCTTCATAGAACTTGCCTTCCCACTGCGCCGGGTTTTTTTCCACCCAGGCCAAATCGCGGGCGATGCGCCGCCAGCTGTCTTCGACCGTCTGATCGATGGGCGTGCCATCCGCTTGTTTAAAGCGGTATTTCATATCCCAGATTTGCTCGGCGATGGGGGCGGCAAAGCGGCTCATTGGTGATTCCCTATCTGAAAGAGGTATTCAGAGTACCATCCACAACACCTTGATGACAATCGTACATGAGCTACAATGGCTTGATAGTCGATGGACGACTCTGTGGGCAAGCTGTGGATAAATACGTTAACCTCATCAAACTTTCGGTCGGGTCGGAGAGTGTCGACACGTTGATCGCGTGGCAGGACAGCCGAAAACCGCTGTACGAGGATGGCTGCCCGCGCCATGTCACCCGAATGTGGCCCAAGCGCGAAGCCGAGATTTTGAATGGCGGATCAATCTACTGGGTCATCAAGGGTGTCGTTCAGTGCCGCCAACGTATCCTTCGGCTGGATGAAGTGCGCGGCGAGGATGGTATCCGGCGCTGCGCCATTGTGCTGGACCCCGAGCTACATCGCACCCAAAACGCCCTGAAACGTCCGTTTCAGGGGTGGCGTTATCTCAAACCGGAAGACACACCCGCCGACCTACCCAAAAACCGCGCGCAGGAGGACGCCCTGCCCGACGATCTGAACCGCGCGCTGGCTGAAATCGGCGTTCTGTAGTTACTGCAGCCGCTCCAGCAATTCGCTCAGAACCGCTTTGTCGGCCGCATCAAGCTTGGCCACCCGGCTGCGCCACAACGTCGCCTGCGATTGCAAGATCAGACCATCCGACAGAACTTTGAGGTGGTTGGCCCGCAGTGTTTCTCCGGTGGAGGTTATATCGGCGATTGCTTCAGCGGTTTCGTTCATCACCGTGCCTTCGGTCGCGCCCTGACTATCGACCAGAGTGTAATCCGCGACGCCCGCATCGGTCAGAAACTCGCGCACCAACCGGTGGAACTTGGTGGCAATCCGCAGCCGGTGGCCATGCACCTTGCGGAATGCGGCGGCTGCCGCGTCCAGATCGTCTAGCGTATCCACATCGACCCAGCAGGCAGGCGTCGCAATGATCAGGTCGGCCCGACCAAAGCCCAGCGCTGAAACCTCGACAACCTGCTGTTCCCAACGCGGCAGCTTTTCTTGCACCAGATCGTTGCCGGTCACGCCCAGATGAATACGGCCCGAAGCCAGTTCGCGCGGGATTTCACCGGCAGAGAGCAGGATCAGCGAAACCCCTTCGATGCCGCTTACCGTACCGGCATATTCCCGATCCGATCCACTGCGCGACAGGGTAATGCCGCGCTTTTCGAACCACGAGAATGTCTTGTCCATCAACCGGCCCTTCGAGGGCACGCCCAGCTTCACACTCATTGCGCGGCCTCCTCGATGTCCAGCATCAGGTCGGGTCGGATCACGCCACCAATTGCGGGGATTTCAGACCCGCCACCCAATTGCCGTGTCAGCGCATCATAGCGCCCGCCCGTGGCAATCGGTGGCAAATCAGGGCGGCCTTCGGCGTAGAAACCAAAGACAAACCCATCGTAGTACTCCATCGAAGTCCGGCCATAGGACGCCTCGAAATCCAGCCGTTCGACATCCACGCCGCGCGCCTGCAGGGCTGCAATCCGCACCTCAAGTCGGTCCAGCGCCGGGGTGATCTGCGGCAGATCGACCGCCACATCCCGCAGCTGTTCCAGCGCGAAGGGCATCGTCTCGCGTACATTCAACAAGGTCTCCAGCCCGACCAACTCATTGTCAGAAATGGGCGGGGTATCGCGATCCTCGCGCAGCGCTTCGATCCGTTCGGCAATCTCAGGCGCTCGGCGCTTTCCGATCATCGGAAAATCAAACGAAAGCGGGTCAGCCGAATCCAGCAGAGCATCGCGCCCCTCAGACCCAGACTTGCGACGCGCGTATCGATCCAGCAGAGTGCGGAACCGACGCGGCCGCCACAGATGGCGCATCAACGCAGCCTTTCGCCGATCAGTTGTGCGCAGCCCTTCGACAGCGGCAATCAGTATCCCGATATCCCCGGTGGCAGCCCGCAAAGGCAACCCGCGCAATTGCAAAGCGATAAGCGAGAACACCTCGGCATCCGCCCCGGCCGGATCGTTGCGGTCAAACACCTCATAGCCGACCTGAATATATTCATTGGATCGATCCGGATCGTGTTCCTGCCTGCGAAACACTTCACCCGAATAGGTATACCGCGCAGGTTCAGCGCCGTCGCGCATGTGCATTTGCACCACCGGCAAGGTAAAGTCCGGGCGCAACATCTGTTCGCCCCGCAGCGCATCCGAAGTGATGTAAGCGCGTCCGCGAATATCCTCACCGTAAAGGTCCAGCAGCGTGTCTGCCGGTTGCAACAGAGGCGTATCCACCACCTGAGCGCCCGCAGCCTCAAAACGGACACGCATCATCGCGGCGCGGGCCTGTATCTGGGAACGGTTGGGCATGGTTCAGTCCTGACTGTCCAGAATTTCACGCACTTTGGCGACCAGACCCCCACGCGGCACTTCGAACTGGCTGGGCCGTTCCTTCCATTCCTCAAGCGTAGCGCTTTCGGCAATCTTGGCGCCCAGGATCAGGTCCTTGATCTGAACGATCCCGTTGGCTTTTTCATCGCCACCTTCGATCACTGCTATCGGAGAATTCCGCTTGTCCGCATATTTCAACTGGTTGCCGAAATTCTTTGGGTTGCCCAGATAAACTTCAGCCCGGATACCCGCATTGCGCAGTTCGGCCACCATCGCCTGATAATCAGCCATGCGATCACGGTCCATGACTGTGACGACCACCGGACCAGTGGCTTGTGCGCTCAGGCGACCTTTTTCGCGCAGGGCGGCCAGCAGGCGATCAACGCCGATGGAGATGCCGGTCGCAGGCACTTCCTGCCCGGTGAATCGCTTGACCAGATCGTCATAGCGCCCTCCGCCAGCAACAGACCCGAATTGGCGCTTGCGGCCTTTCTCGTCAAAAATCTCGAAGGTCAGTTCAGCTTCGTAGACCGGACCTGTGTAATAGCCGAGACCGCGTACGACCGAAGGATCGATCACGATGCGATCACGTCCGTAGCCACCTGCATCCAGCAGCGCACCAATCTGTTCCAGTTCGGCAATACCGTCTGCACCGATCTTGCTGTCGCCTACAGCGGCGCGCAAGTTGGCCAGCGTACCGGATGTATCTTCAGCTTTGGACGTCAGGAAGGCAATGACCGGCTCAGCCTGATCTTCGCTGAGACCTACACCATCAATAAACGCACCAGAGGCATCCAGTCGCCCTTTGGTCAGCAGCTCGCGGACGCCGGCCTCCCCCACCTTGTCGAACTTGTCGATGGTGCGCAGGACATTGTCGCGGGCGGCAGCATCTTCGCCCAATCCCATCGCCTCCAGCACACCGTTCAGAACTTTGCGATTGTTCACGCGCACCAGATAGTCTCCGCGCGGGATGCCGACCTCTTCTAACGTATCCGACAGCATCGCACAGATCTCGGCATCTGCCGCCATCGAGGCCGTGCCAACCGTATCCGCGTCGCACTGATAAAACTGACGATAGCGCCCCGGTCCCGGCTTTTCATTGCGCCAAACCGGACCCATCGCATAGCGGCGATAAGGCGTCGGCAGGTCGTTACGGTGCTGCGCATAGACGCGGGCCAAAGGCGCGGTCAGGTCGTAGCGCAACGCCATCCAATCTCCGTTGCCGCCCTCGTCAAACTCCTGCCACGCGAAGACGCCTTCGTTCGGACGGTCCACGTCGGGCAGGAACTTGCCCAGCGCCTCAACCGTCTCAACCGCGCTGCTTTCCAAGGCGTCGAACCCGTAACGATGGTACACGCCCGCAATCGTCCGCAGCATCTCGGTGCGCTGCGTGACTTCCTCGCCGAAATAGTCACGGAACCCTTTTGGCGTTACGGCCTTGGGGCGGGGCTGTTTCTTGGGCTTGGCCATGTGGGGCGTCCTTGGGGCATAGTGTTCCGCGCGCGGTCTATCTCATGGCCCGCATCGGGGCAAGGCGGGGTTTCGCTGGCATTGGGTCTTGCGGAGGGCTATGACCAACCAAGAAGGAGACCACAATGCAGCATCTGGAAGAACAGATCGCCCATCTGTCGCGCACGGTTGAGGAGTTGAATACGGTTGTCACCCGGCAGCAAAGCGAGATCGACCGCCTGACAAGACGGGTTGAGATGCTGTTACAGCGCGAGGCGGAACGAGCACAGGAAGGCTCGGGTGGGGTCGTGTTCGGAGATGAGCGGCCCCCGCATTATTGACCCTTGATTGAGCGTCAAACAGTGCGCTTGCCCACATCCCAATGAACCCGCCGCGCTTCACTGACAGGAGAGACCCCATGGCACAGAAACTCGCGTTGGTAACGGGTGCCGCACGTGGCATCGGTCTGGCAACCACCAAACTGTTTCTGGCGGACGGGTGGAATGTTGCGATGATCGACCGGGACGCAGAAACATTGGCTCTGGCAGCACGCGATCTTGAGGGCGCAATGCCCATTGTTGCCGATATTTCGGACCCCGATCAGGTCGACGATATGATACAAACCGTCATGGCGGAATTCGGTCGAATAGACGCCGTGGTGAATAATGCCGGGGTTGCGGATTTCGGACCGATCGAACAACACGGCTTTGAGATGTGGCGCCGGGTTATGGAAACAAATCTGGACGGGGTCTTTTTGGTGTCTCAGGCCGCGATACCCGCACTGAAAGAAAGTCGCGGCGCAATTGTCAACATCGCGTCAATCTCGGGCCTGCGCGCAAGCACTCTGCGCGTTGCTTACGGAACGTCAAAGGCCGGTGTCATCCATCTGACCAAACAGCAAGCCGCTGAATTGGGCGAATATGGCATTCGCGCCAACTGCGTCTGTCCCGGTCCGGTCCGCACCAAGCTTGCCATGGCCGTTCACACGCCCGAAATCATCGCTGCCTATCATGACGCCATACCACTGAACCGCTACGGCTCGGAAGACGAGATCGCGCACGTGATCTTTTTCCTATGCTCAGACAGAGCCAGCTATGTGACAGGTCAAGTGATTGCATCAGATGGTGGCTTCGACAGTACAGGCGTCGGCTTGCCTGCCTTACGAGCGACCGACTGAACGGCCGGCCCCAAGTTTACAACCCCAACGTCGTTTTTACCGCATTGTCGACCACACCGCCGAGCAAAGCATCCTTATCCTCGGCACATCCTTCTCTCAAAGCAGCAATGAACGTCTCTCGCAGCTGGGCTTTGTCCTCATCCGAACCGGCGTGATCATTGATATCGATCTGACGGTTATAGATCGACAGAGCTGTCATCTTTTCGACGATCCCATAGATAATCGTCTCATCGCCATCCGCCTCTTCCACCACAGTGGCGCAGGTGTGATACATCAGAGGCAGCGCATCCTGCACCATCTGTTCCGCGGCTTCGTCGGCAAGGGTCATAGACGGCAAAGACAAGCAAAAGCTGGCCAACACGTACTTTGATAGGTTCAAACGCATAGCTCTCATTTCCAGTTATGCCCGATGAAGGCCCCGGCCACGCCACCAATCGCCGCGCCCTTGCCATCACCCAGCAACGCGCCAACGCCCGCGCCGATCAAGGCGCCTTCGATGGTGTTCTTTTTCTTCTTCTTATCATCCGCCACTGCCGTCGAAGCCAGCGCCAGCGACGCCACAACTGCCAGTGCAAGTGATCGAATCATCAGGCCTGAAACCGCCATGAGGATGCCCTCCTGTATAACTTCAAAATCAATCTGCAATTCAGCCTAGCGGGGCGGGTCTTCTCTGGCAACAAAAGCCGAGGTCAGAATTCCTCGACTGACATCACGCCTTCCAGGGATTTGATCGCGCCTTTGATCTGTGGATTGATCGGGAAAACCTGCCCCAGGTCCATTTCAACTTCGCCCGGCAGGCCGGGATCCAGAAGGCACAGTTGAATTGGCCCCTTCGTGGCCCCTTTGGCTGCGCTTGCTGCATCCTCAAGCACTTTGGCAACAGTGGGCAACACCTGAGGCTGATCCACGAAGATACGCAACCCGGTTGCACCAGCATCGGCCACGACAGAGTCGACTGGCCCAACAGACCTGCCCAGCAGCTTCAACTGATCGGCCTCCATCGTCGCTTCGGCTGTCAGCACCACTTGCGCCCCGGTTTCCAGAAACTCGCGGCATTTTTCCAGCGTGTCGGAGAAAAGCGTGATCTCATAGGCCCCGGTCGGGTCAGACAATTGAGCAAAAGCAAAGCGATTGCCGCGCGCAGATTTCCGTTCCTGCCGCCCGGCAACAACACCCGCCATTTTGGCGATCAACGGCCCCGAGCGCGCTTTTTCCATCACCTCATCCAAGGTTAGTACCTGCTTGCGTTTCAATGCTGGCATGTAGTCATCCAGCGGATGGCCCGAGAGGTAGAAGCCAATCGCCTTGAATTCTTCACTCAAGCGTTCCGCAGGCAACCAATCGGGCGTGGGTGACAAGCGCGGTTCGGGCAGATCATCTCCCGCCTCACCAAACAGCGAAACCTGGTTCGAGTTCTTCTGTTCGTGGATCGCCGCAGAATACTGCACCAACGGATCCAGGCTTTCGAACACGCGGCGGCGGTTTTTATCAAGCTCATCGAAGGCCCCGGCGCGCGCCAGCATTTCAAGCGGGCGTTTGCCAACCCGTTTCAAATCGACCCGGCGGGCAAAATCAAACAGGTTCACGAACGGTTTCTCGCCCCGTCCTTCGACCACCAGGTTCATCGCCTCCACGCCCACGTTTTTTAGCGCGCCCAGCGCATAAACCAGATGCCCATCCACAACATCGAAGGTCGCCTGAGACCGGTTCACGCAGGGCGGCACATAAGGCAGTTCCAACCCCTTGCGGACCTCTTCGAAATAGACGGCCAGTTTATCGGTCAGATGGATATCGCAGTTCATGACACCGGCCATGAACTCAACCGGATGGTTCGCCTTCAGCCAGCCAGTCTGATAGCTGACCACCGCATAGGCGGCGGCGTGGGATTTGTTGAAGCCATAGTTGGCAAACTTGTCCAGCAGATTCCATACCTCGGTCGCCTTGGCCTCATCCACGTCATTCTCGGCTGCACCTTTAAGGAATTTGGGCCGCTCGGCATCCATCGCTTCTTGGATTTTCTTACCCATCGCGCGCCGCAACAAGTCCGCGCCGCCAAGGCTGTAGCCCGCCATTTCCTGCGCGATCTGCATCACCTGTTCCTGGTAGACGATGATGCCTTGGGTTTCGTCCAGGATATGATCAATCGACGGGTGCAGCGTGTCCCGTTCACTGAGTTTGTTCTTGACCTCACAGAACTTGGGGATGTTCTCCATCGGGCCAGGGCGATACAGCGCGACAAGGGCGATGATGTCCTCGATACAGTCCGGTTTCATCCGCTTCAGCGCGTCCATCATGCCCGAGGATTCCACCTGGAACACCGCCACCGTCTTGGCTGCGGAGTAGAGCTTGTACGTCGCCTCATCATCCAGCGGGATCGCGTTGATCTGATTCACGGCTCCTTCCGCCGGCTCGTACAATTCCGTGCCATCCGGCGCGATGTGCAAATCCCGCCCGGATTTGAAGATCAAATCCATCGCGTTCTGGATCACGGTCAGCGTTTTCAAACCCAGAAAGTCAAACTTCACCAGCCCGGCCTGTTCCACCCATTTCATGTTGAATTGGGTGGCCGGCATATCCGAGCGCGGATCCTGATAAAGCGGCACCAGCGCGTCCAAAGACCGATCTCCGATCACGACCCCCGCAGCGTGGGTCGAGGCGTTGCGCAAAAGCCCTTCGACCTGCTGGCCGTAATTCAGCAGGCGGTCCACGACCTCCTCGCTGCGCGCCTCTTCGCGCAGGCGGGGTTCGTCTTTCAGCGCCTTTTCGATCGAGACGGGTTTGACCCCTTCAACCGGGATCATCTTGGACAGGCGGTCCACCTGCCCGTAGGGCATCTGCAGCACCCGCCCGATATCGCGCACAGCGGCCTTGGACAGCAGCGCACCAAAAGTGATGATCTGCCCCACCTTGTCGCGGCCGTATTTCTGCTGCACATAGCGGATCACCTCTTCGCGCCGGTCCATGCAGAAATCGATATCAAAGTCCGGCATCGAGACCCGCTCGGGGTTCAAGAACCGCTCGAACAGCAGTGAATAGCGCAGCGGGTCAAGGTCGGTGATCGTCAGCGCGTAGGCCACCAGCGACCCCGCACCCGAGCCCCGCCCCGGCCCCACCGGAATGTCCTGGTCCTTCGCCCACTGGATGAAATCAGCAACGATCAAAAAGTAGCCCGGAAAACCCATGCCTTCGATGATGTCCAGCTCGAAATCCAGCCGTTTCTGATATTCCTCAGGCGTCACCGCATGGGGGATCACAGCCAGACGTTTCTGCAAGCCTTCGTTGGCGATACGACGCAGCTCGGCGACCTCGTCATCGGCAAATCTCGGCAGGATCGGATCGCGGCGATAGGCCATGAAGGCGCAGCGCTTTGCGATCTCGACCGTGTTCTCGATGGCCTCAGGCAGATCGGCGAACAGGGTCGTCATTTCTTGCTGCGACTTGAAATAATGCTGCGCTGTCAGGCGACGGCGGCCTTCCTGCTGATCAACATAGGCGCCTTCCGCGATACAGATCAGTGCGTCATGTGCCTCATACATGTCCGAGGTCGGGAAGTAGACATCGTTGGTGGCAACAAGTGGTAGGTTGTTGGCATAGGCCATTTCCACATGGCCACGTTCGGTCAGGCGTTCGGCCTCGGGCTGGCCATCCTCGCCGGGATGGCGCTGCAATTCGACATACAAGCGGTCCGGGAACATCCCCGCCAACCGGTCCACCAGCGCCTCGGCCGCAGGGCGCTGCCCCTGTTGCAGCAGCATACCCACCGGCCCTTCAGGGCCACCGGTCAAGCAGATCAGGCCGTCAGACCGCTCTGCCAACTCATCCAACGTCACCTGTGGCAACTGCCCGCCCTTGTCCACGTATAGACAAGAACTGAGCTTCATCAGGTTCTCATACCCCGCTTCGGACTGCGCCAGCAGCACCAGCGGTGCAGGCGCCTTGGGCTTTTCGCCTGGCTGCGCCTGAAGATAGGTCAGATCGACCTGACAGCCCATGATCGGCTGTATCCCGGCCCCGCTGGCCGAGACCGAGAACTCCAAAGCCGAGAACATGCTGTTTGTGTCGGTGACGGCGACCGCGGGCATCTCCATTTTCTCGCACAAAGCGGGCAGCTTTTTCAGCCGCACCGCCCCTTCCAGCAGAGAATATTCGGTGTGAACGCGGAGATGAATGAATCGAGGGGTACTGCTCATACCCACTACGCTATCGCAGCCAGCAGTCGCACAAAAGCGGGAACCGACGCTTTGGGATGCCTAAAAAATCAGCGCGGATTATTCGGCTTTTTCAGAAGGTGCTTCGGGGATGGCGACAAGTTAAGCGCAGAAAACGGTTTAATATCAACGGTCTGAACACTGCTGAGCACCGATGTTTTCACACTGTTCGGCTGCAATGGTACATTATATAGGCAGTTTTTCTTGCCAGATAAGCCACGCTGTTTCTAACATCACACGGCAAGCTACTCGCCCGCCACTCTTTCTACGTCGCATCGAAGGAGGGCCGAAAGGGCGCAACCGGGTAAGGCGACGGGTTTCTCGAATGAATATCACGTTTCTTCTGAACGGAGAGACAGTGGAATTGGCGGATGTCGATCCGACAGCCACCCTGCTGGACTGGCTGCGCGAAGATCGCGGCCTGACCGGCACCAAGGAAGGCTGCAACGAAGGCGACTGCGGCGCCTGCACCGTCATGCTGACGGATGCGGATGGCCACAGGGCGCTCAATTCCTGCATTCTGTTCCTGCCCCAGTTGCACGGCAAAGCGGTCCGCACCGTCGAAGGGGCCAGCGGCCCAAACGGCGAGACGCACCCGGTGCAAAAGGCCATGGTCGACCTGCATGGCTCGCAATGCGGTTTCTGTACGCCGGGCTTTGTGATGTCCATGGTCACAAGTCACGCCACCGGCGCCACGGACCACGACACGCAACTGGCAGGAAACCTCTGCCGCTGCACCGGCTATGCGCCAATTATCCGCGCAGCGAAGGCAGCCGAGGAGCAGCCTGTACCGGTCTGGGTCAAAGACAAACCCGTAGCTACGCCAGCCGCGTCGCCGATGCTGCCCGCATCGTCCGACGAACTGGCGGCTGTCTATGCCGAGAACCCTGATGCCACTCTGGTTGCAGGCGCTACCGATGTTGGCCTTTGGGTCACCAAGCAGTTGCGTGATCTGGATCCAGTGATCTTTCTCAATCGTTGTGACGACCTGAAGAGAATCTCCATCACCGAGAGCGAAATCCGTTTCGGAGCTATGGTCGACATGAACCGCATGGGCGAAGCGCTGGCGGACCTGCACCCCTCGTATGCCGAGATGATCCGGCGCTATGCCAGCGTTCAGGTGCGCCACGCGGCGACCGTCGGCGGCAATATCGCCAACGGCTCGCCCATCGGGGACAACCCGCCCGCCCTGATCGCCTTGGGCGCGACCCTGCATTTACGCAAGGGCAGCGAACGGCGCTCGATCCCGCTAGAGGATTTCTTCATCGACTACGGCAAGCAAGACCGCTCCGCTGGCGAGTTCGTCGAGGCCGTAAGCTTCCCGCGTCAGCCCGACAGGCTCAAGGCATACAAACTTAGCAAACGGTTCGATCAAGATATCTCGGCCGTGTGCGGCTGTTTCAATATCACCGTTACGGACGGCACCGTAACGCAGGCACGTATTGCCTTTGGTGGCATGGCAGGAACTCCGAAACGGGCAACCCATGTCGAGGCCGCACTGATCGGCAAACCCTGGTCGCGCGCGGTGATTGACGCCGCGCTGCCCAGCTTTGCGGACGATTATTCACCACTCACGGACATGCGCGCCTCGGCCACCTATCGTCTGGAGACCGCCAAAGCGATGCTGGAACGGTATTTCCTGGAAGATCAGGGCGAAGTGACCGACGTGCTGAAGGTGACGGCATGAGCGTGACCAAACCCCTCCCCCACGACGCGGCCCCTCTGCATGTGGCCGGTGTTGCACGCTATGTGGATGACATCCCAACACCCAAGGGCACGCTACATCTGGCGTTCGGACTCAGCCCAATTGCCAAAGGTACGATCAGCGCGATGGACCTGTCGGCGGTGAAAGCTGCTGATGGCGTGGTGCAGGTGATGACGGCCGAGGATCTGCCCTTCGCCAACGATGTCTCTCCCTCAATCCATGATGAACCGCTGCTGTCGGACGGTACGGTTCACTACATCGGTCAGCCCGTGTTTCTGGTTGTCGCCACCAGCCATCTCGTCGCCCGCAAGGCCGCGCGGTTGGGCAAGATCGACTATACCGAAGACACCCCGATCCTGACCATCGAAGACGCTCTGGCCGCCGACAGCCGCTTCGAAGATGGCCCCCGCATATACTCCAAGGGCGACGCTGACGCCGCGATCGCTAGCGCGCCCCATATAATCGAAGGAAGCTTCGAGCTTGGCGGGCAGGAGCATTTCTACCTCGAAGGTCAGGCGGCCCTGGCCGTGCCCAATGAAGGCGCGGATATGCTGGTCCACAGTTCCACCCAGCACCCGACCGAGATTCAGCACAAAGTAGCCGATGCGCTGGGCGTTCCCATGCACGCGGTCCGGGTCGAGACCCGCCGGATGGGCGGAGGGTTCGGCGGCAAGGAAAGTCAGGGCAACGCTTTGGCCGTGGCTTGTGCTATCGCCGCGCGCGCAACCGGCAAGGCTTGCAAGATGCGCTATGATCGTGATGACGACATGATCATCACCGGCAAACGCCACGCGTTCCGCATTTCCTACAAAGCCGGATTTGATGAGAACGGCCACATTCAGGGCGTCTCGTTCCTGCACCACGCGATTTGCGGTTGGGCGCAGGACCTGTCTCTGCCTGTCGCAGACCGTGCGATGCTGCATTCGGACAACGCCTATCTGCTGCCCAATGCACGGATCGAGAGCCACAGGCTGAAAACCAACACCCAATCCGCCACCGCCTATCGCGGGTTCGGTGGTCCTCAGGGCATGGTCGGAATCGAACGCGTCATGGATCACGCCGCGCATGAATTAGGCCTGGACCCGGTCGAACTGCGCCGTCGAAACTACTACGAACCCGCTCACAAGGTTGCTGAGGCTGCACCGGCGAAGAAACCCTTGGGGCACCCCGACCCGCATGAAGACCTGACCAGCCGGGGCGCAGTTGAGATGGGCGACGCGCCCGTGCGCCCTCTGCCTGCAGGCGGCAACACCACGCCCTACGGCATGGAGGTCAGCGATTTCGAACTGCACGGCATGACCGAAGCTCTGCTGAAATCCAGCAACTACGCTGCGCGTAAAGCCGCCGTCGATAAGTGGAATGCCGAGAATAGCGTAGTCAAAAAGGGCATCGCCTTTTCCCCCGTCAAGTTCGGGATTTCCTTCACGCTGACCCACCTCAATCAAGCAGGTGCGTTGGTGCATGTGTATCAGGACGGCTCGGTCCACCTGAACCACGGCGGCACCGAGATGGGGCAAGGCCTGTTCCAGAAGGTTGCACAGGTCGCGGCGTCGCGCTTTGGCATTCCGCTGGAGATGGTCAAAATCACCGCAACCGACACGGCCAAAGTGCCCAATACCTCGGCCACGGCGGCGTCTTCAGGCAGTGATCTGAACGGCATGGCGGTCAAAGCGGCCTGCGACACGATCCGCGACCGGATGGCCGACTATCTGGCCGAGCGTCATCAGGCGGACCCGTCGACTGTTACTTTCTCGGACGGTCACGTCTCGGTCGGTGCGGAACGCTATACCTTCTCTGAGGCCGCCGCTTTGGCCTATCAGGGTCGCATCAGCCTGTCGGCAACCGGTTTCTACAAAACACCCAAGATCGAATGGGACCGGATCGCAGGCCGGGGCCGTCCGTTCTTTTACTTCGCCTATGGCGCATCCGTCACCGAGGTGGCCATCGACACCCTAACCGGCGAAAACCGCATTCTGCGCACCGATATCCTGCATGATGCAGGCGCGTCGCTGAACCCGGCGCTCGATATCGGACAGGTCGAAGGCGGCTATGTGCAAGGTGCAGGCTGGCTGACGACCGAGGAACTGGTTTGGGATGGCAAGGGCAACCTGCGCACACACGCGCCCTCGACCTACAAAATCCCCGCCTGTTCGGACCGGCCTGATATCTTCAACGTCGCGCTTTGGGATGGCGAGAACCGCGAGGATACGATCTATCGCTCGAAAGCGGTGGGTGAGCCGCCCTTCATGCTGGGCATATCGGCATGGTTGGCCCTGTCGAATGCGGTCGCAGCTTGTGGCGACAGCTATCCGGCGTTGGATGCACCCACCACGGCTGAGGAAGTCTGGCGCGGCGTCCAGCGGATGAAGGGAGGCATCTGATGGGCTTTGACCTGGAGGCTTTGAGGGAGGCGGTTAAAACCCACGGTAAGGTGACTCGGGTCGTCATCGCGGCGATCAAGGGCTCGTCCCCACGCGAGGTTGGCGCCGCGATGTTGGTCTGGCCGGGTGGCCAGAGCGGAACGATCGGCGGCGGCACTTTGGAGTTTCAGGCTGCCGAAGCAGCACTGGTCCAATCCCTCCCTGCCCGTCTGACCCATCACGCGCTTGGCCCCGAAATGGGCCAATGCTGCGGCGGTGCAGTTTCACTGTTCTGCGAGGTCTTTGATATAAAGACGGTTGAAGCACTCGACGACACGATCATAGCGCGATCCGCATCTGAAGACGAAATGCCTCTGTCAGTGAAACGGTTGTTGGCGACTGCGCGCGGTCAGGGGATTGCCCCCGAACCGCAGCTGATCGATGGCTGGATGGTGGAACCCGTTCACAAACCCACGCGGGACCTGTGGATCTGGGGTGCTGGTCATGTAGGCCGTGCGCTGGTGGACGTTCTGTCCCCCCTGCCCGACATCGCGATCACCTGGGTCGACACAGGACCCGAGCGCTTCCCGGCCTCGGTCCCAGCAGGTGTCACCACAGTTCCAGTGGCCAAACCAGCCGAGCTGGTTCGCCATGCACCGCCCCATGCCGAGCATCTTGTGCTGACTTATTCACACAATCTGGATTTAGAGCTGTGCAACCGGCTGCTTTCGCATGATTTCCGCTTTGCAGGGCTGATCGGCTCAGCTACGAAATGGGCGCGATTCCGGTCGCGGCTGGCAGCACTTGGGCATTGGCCTGAACAGATCAGCCGGATCACCTGTCCAATCGGCGATCCCGCTCTGGGCAAACACCCGCAAATGATCGCCGTTGGCGTCGCCGCGCAGCTTCTGCGTCTGGCCCGACAGACTGAGTTGAAGAAGGACCTGAGCGCGTGACCACTCCACTCTTAAGCCTGCAAGGGCTAACCAAAGCCTATCCCGGTGTCGTGGCCAATGATCAGGTCTCGTTCGACATCGGCGAAGGCGAAGTACATGCGCTGTTGGGCGAAAACGGCGCGGGGAAATCCACGCTGGTCAAGATGATCTATGGGCTGGTGAAGCCAGACAGCGGCGCCATGATGCTGCGTGGCCAACCCTTCGCCCCAGCGGAACCCCGCGCGGCGCGGGCGGATGGGATTGCGATGGTGTTCCAGCACTTCTCGCTGTTCGATGCGCTGAACGTGGCTGAAAATATTGCGTTGGGGATGGAAAACCCTCCGCCCATGGGCGATCTGGCATCGCGTATCCGGGAGGTGTCTGAAACTTACGGCCTGCCGCTGGACCCGTACCGCACGGTCGGCGACCTGTCCGCGGGTGAGCGTCAGCGGGTCGAGATCATCCGCTGCTTGCTGCAAGACCCCAAGCTGTTGATCATGGACGAACCAACCAGCGTTTTGACCCCGCAAGAGGTTGAAATCCTGTTTGAGACGCTGAACAAATTGCGGTCTGAGGGCACCTCGATCCTTTATATATCGCATAAGCTCGAAGAGATCCGCACGCTCTGCGACCATGCCACAATCCTGCGTTTGGGCAAGAATGTGGGGGAATGCGTGCCTGCCGGGACGTCGGCCCGTGACATGGCCGAGATGATGGTGGGATCAACCTTGCAAACCCCGGAACGGTCGGGCCGCGCCTTCGGTGAAGTTGCGTTGGATGTCAGCGGTCTGTCTGTGCCTTCCCCTTCGGAATTCGGAACCGCGCTGAAGAACGTTCATATGACCGTCCGCAAAGGCGAGGTTCTGGGGATCGGCGGCGTCGCTGGGAATGGGCAGGATGAATTGCTGGGCGTGTTGTCTGGTGAAATCCAAACCGCCGCTGATGCGATCAAGTTCAACGGCCAACCGATTGGTAAGCTCGGCCCAACCGCGCGCCGCAAGCTGGGCGTACTGACCGCGCCCGAGGAACGGCTGGGTCATGCCGCCGCACCCGATATGAGCCTGACGGAAAACGCCCTGCTTACTGGATCGGTAAGGGAGGGGCTGGAAAGCAACGGCTTTCTGAAATGGGCCGATACCAAAAGCTTTGCCGAGAAAATCATCAGCGCGTTCGATGTGCGCACGCCGGGGCCCGAAAACGCCGCGCGGTCGCTGTCAGGCGGAAACCTGCAGAAATTCGTGATCGGTCGTGAGGTCCTGCAGAACCCTGATGTTCTGGTGGTGAACCAACCGACATGGGGTGTGGATGCGGCGGCGGCGGCCTCGATCCGGCAGGCCATTTTGGACCTGGCGGCCAAAGGAACTGCGGTCATATGCATCAGCCAGGATTTGGATGAGCTGATGGAAATCTCGGACAGTTTCGCGGCCCTGAATGAAGGCCGCCTGAGCGCGCCGCGCGAGACCACGGGCCTGACGGTGGATGAGATCGGCCTGATGATGGGCGGTGCGCACGGCATGGAGGTGGCCCATGTATAATCAGATACGCGCCTTCGACAAAAGACACAAAAAACAAACGAAAATGCGCAGGGGGATGGGCGGATGATTGTGTTGGAGAAACGGCCTCAGCCGTCCAAAGCGTGGTCTTATGCGACCCCTCTGGTAGCTGTCTTGGCGACGATGGTGTTTGGTGGTGTCCTGTTCGCCATTTTGGGAAAGAACCCGGTCGAAGCGATCGGCACGATCTTCTGGGAACCGCTGTTCGGTGAGTTTGCGTTCTATTACCGTCCACAACTCTTGGTGAAAGGCGCGCCTTTGGTGTTGATCGCCATCGGCCTGTCGCTGGGTTTTCGCGCCGGCATCTGGAACATCGGGGCCGAGGGGCAGTACATCATGGGGGCCATTTTCGGCGCGGGTGCAGGATTGGCTTTCTACCCGATGGAAGCGTTCTACATCTTTCCGATCATGGTACTTGCCGGGGCGTTTGGTGGCTGGCTCTGGGCGATGATCCCAGCCTTTCTGAAGGTTCGTTTCGGGACAAATGAAATCCTTGTGTCGCTGATGCTGGTCTATGTGGCCGAGCAGATGCTGGCCTCGGTCTCGCTGGGTCTGCTGAAAAACCCCGAAGGGTTCGGCTTTCCCGGTTCGCGCAACCTGCAATCCTATGACAGCGCGCATAATGCCGAGTTGATCGCAGGGTCGGGGATGCATTGGGGTGTTGTCGCGGCCTTCGTTGCGGTGATCTTCTCCTATGTGCTGCTGAACCGACATATGCTGGGGTTTCACATTCGACTTACCGGCGAAGCACCACGCGCTGCGAAATTCGCAGGGGTAAACCCGGCTCGTCTGATCCTGTTCTGCCTTGGCATGTCTGGTGCATTGGCCGGGCTGGCGGGGATGTTCGAAGTGTCTGGACCTTCTGGGCAGGTCAGCATCGATTTCAACGTCGGCTATGGCTTTACGGCGATCATCGTGGCCTTTCTGGGCCGCCTGCATCCGGTGGGTATACTGCTGGCCGGAGGTCTGATGGCACTGACATATATCGGCGGTGAGATCGCGCAATCTCAGCTGGGCCTGCCTGCCGCCGCCATTCAGGTATTCCAGGGAATGCTTTTGTTCTTCCTTCTGGCCTTCGATCTTTTGACAAACTACCGCATCCGTGCGGCCCGTAGCGAGGTGGCATAATGGACCTTGGTGAAATCAATCCCGTCCTTCTGATCGCCTCGTTGATGGTGGCAGCAACCCCGCTACTGCTGGCCGCGATCGGAGAATTGGTTGTCGAAAAGGCGGGCGTTCTGAACCTCGGCGTCGAGGGGATGATGATTGTCGGTGCGATCAGCGGCTTTGCGATCTCGGTTGAAACCGGCTCTCCGTGGTTGGGCTTTGTCGCCGCAGCGATTGGTGGTGCGTTGCTATCCCTGTTGTTTGTTTTGCTGACGCAAGTGGCGCTGGCCAACCAGGTGGCCAGCGGACTGGCGCTAACCTTGTTTGGCCTCGGCTTCAGCGCGTTGATGGGCCAAAGCTATGTGGGCATCAAGCCGCCTAGCATGGGGGATATCCATATCCCGATACTCAGCGATATCCCTGTCATTGGCCCAATCCTGTTCCAGCATGACCCGATCCTCTATGTGGGCATAGCGCTTACGGCGGCGGTCTGGGCCACGCTGAAATACACCCGCGTCGGGCTGATCCTGCGCGCAGTGGGTGAAAACCACGATGCAGCCCATGCCTTGGGCTACAAGGTCATCAAGATCCGCATTCTGGCGATCTTGTTCGGGGGCGCCTGTGCGGGCCTTGGTGGCGCCTATATCAGTCTGATCCGAGTACCACAGTGGACCGAAGGCATGACCGCCGGTGTGGGATGGATTGCCCTGGCGCTGGTGGTCTTTGCCAGTTGGAAGCCATGGCGCGCACTGCTGGGTGCCTATTTGTTTGGCGGTATCACTGTCTTGCAGCTTAATTTGCAGGCAGCGGGCGTTGCCATTCCTGTCGAGTATCTGGCAATGTCGCCCTATATCATCACGATCCTTGTGCTTGTGATCCTTTCGGCCGACAAGAGCAGCGCACCTGCCTCACTGGGCCGAGTATTCCATGCCTCACACTAGGGGCCAACTGAACCAACTTGGGGAGTAACACATGAAATTCACTACACTTCTGGCAAGCGCCGCCATGGCGCTGGGTCTGGCCTCGGGGGTCATGGCCGAAGACAAGACAAAGGTCGGCTTTGTCTATGTTGGTCCCGTGGGCGACGGTGGCTGGACCTATGAGCACAACAAGGGTCGGCTGGCGGTTGAAGAACACTTTGGCGACAAGGTCGAAACCGTGTTTGTTGAATCCGTACCCGAAGGCCCGGATTCCGAACGCGTCATGACCCAGATGGCACTGGAAGGGGCCGATCTGATTTTCACCACCTCGTTCGGCTACATGGACCCCACGATCAACGTGGCCAAGAAGTTCCCGAATGTGAAGTTCGAACATGCAACGGGCTACAAGACCGCCGACAACGTCTCGGTCTATTCGGCACGTTTCTATGAAGGTCGCGCCGTTCAGGGTCACATCGCGGGCAACATGACCAAGTCGAACATCATCGGCTATATCGGCTCCTACCCGATCCCCGAAGTGATCCGGGGCATCAACTCAGCTTACATCCACGCCAAGAAGGTGAACCCGGATGTCGAGTTCAAGATCGTCTGGGCCTACACTTGGTTCGATCCCGCTAAAGAAGCTGACGCCGCCACGGTTCTGATCGAACAGGGTGCGGACGTGATCCTGCAGCACACTGACTCGACCGCACCACAAGCTGCTGCGCAAGAGGCGGGCAATGTTGTGACCTTTGGTCAGGCCTCGGACATGAGCGAATACGCCCCGTTCCCGCGGGTCTCGTCAATCATCGATGACTGGGCGCCCTACTACATCGCGCGTACCCAAGCTGTCATGGACGGCACATGGGAAAGCGCCAACACTTGGGACGGTATCAGGGAAGGCATGGTTGCAATCGGCGAAATCTCTGACGCGGTTCCCGCCGATGTCAAAGAAGAAGCGCTGGCGCTAAAAGCAGCCATGGCTGCAGGCGAGTATCATCCCTTCACTGGTCCGATCAAAAAGCAGGATGGCAGCGACTGGCTGGCTGATGGTGAAGTGGCCGACGACGGCACTCTGGCGGGCATGAACTTCTATGTCGAAGGTCTGGAAGGCGAGATTCCGCAATAAGCCACTGGCGTAGAACCAAAATGAAAGCCCGCGCTTGGCCGCGGGCTTTTTTCATGTCCACGGCGCACCTGTGCTTAAAAACACTTCAGCCTTGATTGCCAGTCTCTAAGTCAGAACAGTCTTTGAGAGCCGCCGCAATCGGCGCAAAGGCATCCGGCCGCCCCATCAGCTCGATATGTTTCATATCCAGATTGTGCAGCGTTTTGTGTCGCAGATGCGTATCCAGTACATCCCCTGTCTCAAGCGAGGGGTTGCCACGGGACAAAAACACATGCGCTGGTCGGTCGAAGCGCGGGACGCGAAACGCGCTGATCGCCAGTTCATGTGCAATCTCCACCCCGCGAATGCGCAAGGCTTCAGCGTCCGGGTTTTGCGACAACGTTTTCTTGATCTCGGGCAGTGTCTTTCGGGCTCTAAAACGACGTTTCCAGCCTTTGATGATGTATCTCAATCGCTTGTATGTGCGATAGTAAATCGGCTGCAAGCCCGGTTCCGCCCCCACCATCTTGAACGGCGGATCCAGAAGAACCATCCCTTTGATTTTATCCTCGCCAATTTGCCTGGCCATCTCCATGACCATCGGCGCTCCGGCCGAGTATCCGCATAGAACAAAGGGGCCATCGATTTCTGACTGCTCAAGTTGCGAGATCGCAGCAGACGCAAGTTCCGGATAGGATTTGTCGAGTGGAATTGGTGTGCCCTGCGCACGATGGCTGGGAATATGAACCACCGAATGATCCGGACCAAGGTAGCGGGCCATGTACCTGCAAAACTGTATCGAACAATGTGCAATGAGTACTGTGGTTTTGCCCGAGCCCGGATTAGAAATTTGAAACGTGCTTTCAGGTTCGGAAAACGAAGCTTCTGACCGGCGATCTGAGACGCGTTGGGCAAGTTCTGCGACAGTTGGACAGCTGAACAAATCAGTGGGTTCAAAGTGAACACCCCTTTCCTGACCCATCGCATAGGCTTTGATGGTCGACAGGCTGTCCCCGCCCAGATCAAAGAAATTCGCATCGCGCGACTGGCACGGCGTATCTAGAACCTCTGCAAAAAGCTCAGCGACTTGTGCCTCAAGCCCCGCGCTAGGAGCTTCGCCCCGTTGGGATCCGAAGTTCCGCATAAGGTCTGATGCCAATGTCTTTTGGTCCAGCTTCCCGTTAGGCAATTCTGGAAAGGCCGCAACACCGACAACCAAGCTCGGATGGAATGGCTTCGGCAGGCTCGCCACTAGGTGGCTTTGCACCCGCGCACAGAGCATATCGCCGGACGGGCACTCAAGTGCCAGAGCGATCTGCTTTGATCCACCTGAGTCGAGTACAAGCGCTGCAGCCCTCACGTCACCCGCAATACTCTGCGCTACCGCCTCGATCTCGGATAATTCAACGCGATGACCGCGAATTTTGACCTGTCTGTCCCTTCGACCCAGAAACGAGATACAACCGGTTTCATCGGCAACCCCAAGATCCCCGGTTCGATAAGCGCGTAAACGGTGTGGGCCCAGTTCGAAGAAATGAGCCTGGGATTGTTCCGGGTCGCGGAAATACCCCTCTGCCACCGTCGGACCAGCAACCACAACTTCCCCAACCACGCCTGGGGCTGCGGGGTGTCCATCGCGGTCGAGGATACCGACCCAAGCCCCGGGAATTTCCCTGCCAATCGGCACGTCCTGCCCGGCGCCGATCTCGGTCGCGTCGAAAGAGGTGCACCAGACCGTACCCTCGGTCGGGCCGTACTCATTGATCAACCGACAACCGGGCAAAAGCGCCCTCAGCTCCTGTGGCAAGGATGTGTTCAGCGACTCACCGGCGGCAATCAAAACCCTGAGGCTGCGCAAATCGCGTTTCGGAACAGAGGCCAGCAAAACACGCGCAAGTCCGGGCAAGCACAGCGTATGTGTCACCCCATGTCGGGCCATTAGAGCTCCGAGCTTGGCGGGCTCCTGTTCAAGGTTCTTGGTGGCGATGACGAGGTGACCGCCTGTGCAGAGCGTCCAGTAAAGACCGGCGACCGAACTATCAAATGCCAGAGAGGACAGCAGGAGGTAGACCTCTGGTTTATCCCGATAAACAGTGTCGCGCGCGGCAGTCGATATTGCCAAGGCACCCTGCGAGATCACTACCCCTTTGGGCCTATTTTCTGAGCCGGATGTGAACATGACATATGCAGTGTCTCCTGTGGTGACGTCATCCGGATCTATGGCCTCTTTCAGCGTGTCTGCAATCACTGGTCGCGCCTGTGTATTCGGCAGGTTTGATAAGCAGGCTTCTGTGGTCACAATCAGTTTCGGCTGAATTGTGTCCAGTACTTGCGCGATGCGGTCAGCAGGGTAGTCCAGATCAAGTGGCACATAGGCCGCGCCCGACATCATCACACCTAGAAACGCCGACACCGCATCTGACCCGCGAGGCAACGCAACAGGGACGACATCACCACTCCGGGCACCGGCTTGTCGCAGGGCATATGCAATCTGACGCGCGCGCAATGACACCTCAGAATAAGTCAGGGTTTTTGCGTCATCAGTAAGTGCGATGGATTGAGGTGTCGTTCGCACGCAATGCAGAAAGCGCGTCACGACATGCTCTGCCATCGGCCCCGCAATACGAGGCACAATATCGCTCTGAGGTTTCAACAAGTCTCGGACAAGGCAATCGGGGTCTTTTGTGATCTCTGACAGTATCCGCTCGTAGTCAGAAACAACCCCTCGAACAGCTGCATCGGATATGCGACCCGGATCGAAGTAGATCTCTATCCCAAGATCGGACTTTGGTGTGACCAGAAAAGACAACGGATAATTGCTGTATTGCGTGTTGGTCAGGTCGGATATCCGGATCTCATCAAAATCGTAGCTTGTCTCAGATACACCTTCATTGACGAACAAAGTGTCAAACAGGGCGGTTCCGCTTGGAAAAGGGGCGCAGTTCTGAACCTCGGCCAGCGCGGCAAATTCGTGCTTGCGGCGTTCGATCTCGGCCTGACCGTGCTTTCGCAGGAACGCACCGGCTGACAACGATGGGTCGATCCTGCACCGAACTGGCAAAGTGTTTACAAAAGCTCCGATGGCGTTGGCGATGTTGGGAATCTCAGGTGGCCGCCCAGCGGTTGTTGTGCCGTAGACTATGTCGTCCTGCTGTAGCAACCGCCGTAGCGAGAGCGCCCATGCCCCGGACAGAACGGTATTTGGTGTGATTTTCAACTGTACGGCAACGCGTTCGATCTGTTGCATCAGGTCTTGGCCGAGTGACGCAGATAACGATGTCTGTGTTTGCGCAGACTTCATATCGGCATCGGGCAGCAAGCTGGGCTCTTCCAGACCGTCGAATTGATCCGTCCAAAACTCCGTTTCCGTCAGCTGGCCCTGCGTGCGCAGCCAAGCCAAATGGCTTTTGAAACTCGGAATATCCTTCGGCACGTCTTTCCCGCTGTACCGATCAAAGAGGTCACGCAAGGCAACGCCAGTGGACCAGCCATCGCTGATCAGGTGGTGAACCGTCCAGATCAAACGCCATTGTGTGTCAGAGAGTTTGATCAGCGTGGCAGCCATCAATGGTGGTGTTTTCAGATCGAATTGGCGGGTTTGTTCTATCTTGATCAGGTCTTTCAGGCTTTGCTCAACATCTGTTCGGGCAGTCCAATCCAACTCATTCCACGGCAGAGATACATTTTCGCGCAGTACTTGAACTGGTTGTTTGACGCCTTGCCATAGAAACCCGGCACGAAATGCATCGCGTGCATTCAGCACAGCGTCCATTGCCGCCATCAGACGCTTAGTATCCAACGGGCCGTTCAACACGCAGCTGATAACCGCAACATATTGCCCGCGCATTTCATTCTCGCCCTCAGAATGAAACAGCATCCCCTGCTGTGCAGAGGTCAAAGGAAGTATATCAGCAACGCCCTCCGGATACCCCATCTCAACCTAACGCCTTTGCGATGCTTGAGAGGTCGTCTTCATCCAGCTCAATCAAAGCGTCGTCAGCATCTCCGACGGAGTTTTCTTCGGGCAGGGTTTCCGCATATCCGGCCAACGATCTGAGCGTTCTGTATTCGAACAAAGCCGTGGCGGGCAAAGGGACCCGGCATTCATTGGCTTTGATCGCGATTTCGATCGCCGCCAAACTATCGAGACCCAGATCAAAGAAATCTGCTGTCACACTGATCCGCGAAGTTTTCAAAACCTCGGCCACGATCCCAGACAGGCGCTGTTCCATGTCTGTCTCGGGGGCAACTAACTGAATAGGCTGGCCCGTCCGACCGCGCCGCCCGGTGGGTAACCGTGCCACATCAACCTTGCCATTGTTGGTCAGAGGCATCTCGTCAAGCACCACCACATGTTCTGGCAACACACTGCGTGAAAAATGCGCCTGCAGGGTTTGCCAGACCTTCTGTTCGCCCACGCCCTGACCTGCGACATAGACAGTTAGTTTTGTCGGCGGCTCAATCGGCTCGTCAAATCCGATCTCGTTCAGGATTGATTGAACCCGATCTGTGTCAATCTGATCATCCAGTTCGTCCAAAGCCTGCGCACGAGTTTTGTGGCCCATACGCACATCCCAAGCATAGGGGAGCGCGTAGTTATGATACCCGTTACGGGTTTTATGCACGTGAATGCCAGCATCGTTGATCAGGCAATTGGTTGACCGTCCTGTATCCGAGGGCCGTTGCCAGGCGGTATGGTGTTCGAGGAACGCGTAAATCTCGGAAACGGGTACATCGATATAGCGATAGATATCCAAGACGGCGACCTGATCCAGAAACTGCCCGTCCTTCAAGTCGTCCGTTTCAAGCAGGCGTGACAGCGCGTCATCCTCGGCGTGGTAGGCCTTGCGTGCTTTGGTGACCATATCATCCAGCTGCGCGCAGGTAGGGGCGGCGTTTCGGAACAGATCAGGGGTCAGGCGGGTTTCAAAAAACTGTCCCCGGGACAAGCCGGTCACAATCAATGGTGCGCCTTCAGCAAGTGCGGTTCGGAAGGCCAACGTGTAAAGCGCTTTGAAGCATCCCTGACACACGTTTGAATGCATCTTCAGGCTGTCGACGAAGATCTGGTTCATCTTATCAGTGCTGAGGTAACGATGCGACCAGCCCAGATCATCGACAACCCTTTGGATGTTATCCTTGGACTGATCCGAGATATAGCCATTGTCCAGGGTCACCGCCAAAACGCGCGAAGTATACCCTGCTAAGCGATATGCGGCATATGTACTGTCCTTGCCGCCACTTAGCATCATCACGGCGTCGTATGGGCCGGTGCTGGATCGGGTGGCTTTTGCGATCTCGGCCCTAAGCTCGGGCTCATCCCGAAAGTAGACGGCGGCACGGTCTTTGTAGCGATCAAACTCAGCGCAAATCCCGCAAAGATCGCGCTCTGAAAACACGATCCCCGGAACAGCGCTGGTTACACCGCAGTCTCTGCATCTTTGTTCGGTGCCATCAGACTTTCGCACAGATCCGGCGGCCACATGTACCGCGCTTACACTTGGCAATTGGCGTAAGACATGATCAATCTCGGCCACTTCGAAACGAACGCCGCCGATCTTAACCTGCTGGTCAAGGCGACCGAGATATTCGCAACGCCCGTCTCGCGTAATCCGGCCCAGATCGCCGCTGCGATAAACCCGGCCCTGCAGCCCGGCAGGGTCGTCGCAGAATTTTGCGGCCGTTTCCGCAGGCGATGCCAGATATCCTTCTGCCAATCGGCCGCCAATCACAATTTCCCCAGTCACACCCAGTGGACAGATGTTCATTCCTTTGTCGCGGATGCTGATCGACATACCGCTGTCGGGCTGGCCGATCTGAACCGAAGTCGCGGTATCAGCGCGCGCATCGAACTTGTGATACATAGCTCCAACCACAGCCTCGGTCGGCCCGTATTCGTTGATCAGCGCAAGATTCGGTGAAAGCACCTGTTTCGCCATCCGACACAACTGCGATGTCAAGTTCTCGCCCCCCAGAACAAGCGTCCGAATACGCTGGACTGTCCGCCCCTGTTTGCACACCAGCGCCAGATGAGACGGGGTAAGTTTCACAAGATCGACCGCATCTTCTGCGAATACATCCAGAACCGCCAAATCTGGATCGGTTCGTTCTGGATAGATGCGGATGGAACCCCCGCTTATCAGGGGTACAAACAGTGAGGTCAGCGTCAGATCAAAAGAAACAGACGAGAAAAACGCATAATGTGCTGGTTCGGGGCCACTGAACGTATCTGCCGCCCATTGCGTATAGCGTGATAGGCTTTCGTGGCTTACCTCGACACCCTTTGGGGTTCCGGTCGAACCTG
The DNA here is from genome assembly GCF_056533065.1 of Ruegeria sp. H4. NCBI lineage: Bacteria > Pseudomonadati > Pseudomonadota > Alphaproteobacteria > Rhodobacterales > Roseobacteraceae > Ruegeria > Ruegeria sp. H4. The sequence continues at coordinate 241,109 of NZ_JBQFOC010000003.1, read as the reverse complement.
ATGTAAACAGAATATAGGCCAAATCGGTGCTGTCCGGCGCGTGAACGATCGGATCAGACTCTTTGGGAATGTTCGCGACATCTAAGCTCTGACACGCAAAGCTACGCGTGTCACCTGACGCCAGGACCACAGCACGCGCACCCGAACGGCTGATGATCTCATCGGCACGCACGAAGGGTGTATTGGCCGCGATGGGCACAAAGCTGCACCCCGCCTTTAGAATTCCTAGCAAGGCAAAAACAAACTCAAACGACCGCGGCATATGGATCGCGATGCTTGATCCAGGGGTGATGCCTTGACGGGCGATATATGCGGCAATCTGATCGCTGCGCCGATCAAGTTCCCCGTAGGTCACGCGCGCCTCGGCCTGAGACAGCGCGACCGAGCCAGAAGAGCTTGCGACCTGCGCGGCAAAGGCCTGCAACACTGTTTGTGGTTGCAGGCATTCGGCCGGGCCCATCAGGATCGCTCTGTCGTTATCATCGGTAGCGAGATCAAGCGCCGCGATCTTAGTTTCAGGCGTCTTCAAAGCTGCATCCAATATCGCAAGGAAATGCGATTGCAGCGCGTCTGGTGAAACAGCGTCCAGTACCTCTGATTGTACATCCAGTTGTAGATCGGGCCTGCCGCTGGCCGAAAAATCCATGACATGCAGGCGCATGACGTGGGCCGCGTCATGAGCGCCGCTGTGGAGCCACTGAACATCTGCAGGATGGCCTGCAAACTCTCCGAATTCGGCCTGAATGTAGTTCAGGACCGCACTGATGGCGGATGTGTTCCCGGCTGCGGCTGCCCCCGGCTTTGCGCGCCTCAGAAACACGCCCAGCTCAGATTTAACCTTCGTATGCAGATCCAGAAATGTGTCATCTGCACCGAGCTCGATCTCAAAAGGAAGCACCTCGACAAAGGGACCCAGTGTCGCCTTGTCGACATCTGACAACCTGTTGTGGGACGGCAGGCCAATTGTGATCCGATCGTCGCCTGTCACCCGATGGAGATAGGCAATGTAAGCAGTCAGGTAGCAGGCCAAGCGGGATAAATCTGGCGTAAACAACCGGAACGCAGGGCGCGTGATGGCGTTTTCCATTTGCTCGGTAAGTGACGGTTCTGCGGCGATGCTCAGCCGTTTGGAAAAGGACGAGCGCTTCGGCACGCTGCCATAAGGTGGCGTTGCCGACTGCGCAGGTGAAGTGGGCTCGGTACCGGCTGTCTGCGCCTTCATCGGAGCGCTATCAAAGAAGCTGGGCGAAGGGTCGACCTTTGTCACCTCACCGCTTTCAAGCGCTGCGTATCTGCGCGACATCTGGGCGAACAACAACGCACCGGATTGGGCGTCACATACGATGTGATGTTGGCACACAGCCCAAACCCAATGATGGTCCGAAAGCTTGATCAGTTGGCTACGTAAAGTGCTGTGCGACAGATCAAACGGAGACCGGGTTAACTCGTCTAACTGCTGATCCAGTAGACCCTTGGCGTCGGGCTGCGTGCTAAGGTCGAAACAATCAAGCAACTGCATGTTCGGCTCAGCCGCAAACTGAACGGGACTATCATGCGGGCCTTGGAATTCCGTTCTCAGGACCGCGTTTTCCTGCACGGTCTCGGCAAAGGCTTGTTGAAACAAATCAGCGCTCAGATCAAAGCGCAGATCAAAGCGCCACGCCATATTATAAAGTGGCACATCCGGCTGTAGCTGGTGACCTTTCCAAAATCGCTGCTGACTATCTGACAACGGGTAGGACATGGTCATCCCCTCAGCACCGCGCCGATTGCCGGGCATCGGCATAGCGCAGGATGGCGTCGATTGAGCTGAGGTTCTCAAGCGTCACATCTTCGAACGGAATGTCGATGCCATAGGTTTCTTCGATAAAGCCCACCAACGACATTACGCCCAGCGAGTCGATCATCCCGCTGAGTAGTAGCTCATCCGTATCAGTGATGACGCGCCCTCCCAACAGCGTCTGCTGCACGTAGTTGCGCAGCGCATCGGTTTGGCGTTCAGGCTGCACGGTCTTCATCGGCTTTCCCCACAAGCTTCGCCCGGTCGATCTTACCTGTCGACGTGCGAGGCATACTCTCTAACCATTCAATGTGTTGTGGCACCGCGTAGGGCGGTAACACAGCTTCTAGTTGACGTTTCACCTGCCCAAGATCGCACTTGGATGCGCCCGTGACAAAAGCCCGGAGTGCCTGATCCCTGGCAATCACAACCGCTTCTGTCACAAAAGGCGTGTTCACCAACGCAAGCTCGACCTCGTCCAGTTCAATCCGGTAGCCACGCAGTTTGATCTGCCGGTCCTTGCGCCCGATCAGCATCAAGGCTCCGGATTCGGTTCTATGCACGATGTCACCTGTGCGATAAAACCACCGCATCCGCCCTGAGGAATCAGGCAAGGTACAAAAGGCCGCCGCGGTTTGATCCGGAGCATTCCAGTACTGAGACATAACCTGATCGCCGGCGATCAGAAGCTCTCCGGTAGGTGCTTCTGCGGCATCAGACCCGATCCGCGCGGCTACACCCACATCCGGAAGACCAATAGGCAGAGGGCTGGTTCCATCCAGATCGTCATGCTTCAGAACTGACGTGGTACAATGGTTGGTTTCTGTAGGCCCATAAGCATTCAGAAACACCGCATTTGGCGCATGGTTGGAAAATGCCTTCAGCGCAGCAGGGGGCATTTTCTCACCCGCAAACATGACAATGCGTAAAGCGCTCAGATCACGTTCGGCCAGTGCCCCACGTTCGACCATTTGGATCAATGCGTAAGGAACTGAATACCAGACGGTGATACCCTCGCTCTGCGTCAGCTCCGACAGGCTGGCGGGCAGCTTTGCATGCATTTCTGGAATGATGACCACGCAAGCCCCAGCCAAGGCAGTGCTGAACATGTCAAAAATCGACATGTCGAAATGCGCGGGCGTGTGGTGGCTGACGCGATCAGAGGAACGCAGCGCGCACAGGTTTGCCGCCATCTGAGCGTAGGCCAAACCGCTTTTGTGGGTATGCACAATACCCTTGGGTGAGCCCGTCGTGCCGGATGTCATCAGAATATATGCAGGGTCATCAGCGGAGCGTTTTGCGCACCGACCACGCAATTTGTCGGGCGATGTTTTGCCCGTCATTGGTTGCCCAAGGTCCAGAAGCGGAACATTGTACGCGCTATCCGCAAACGCCCCTAACCGCGTTGCGTCGGCGATAATCAGCACCGGAGATACCTTAGCAATCTGCGCCGCCAGACGCTCGACCGGGGCGGCGGGATCAATTGGCACATATATCGCCCCAATACGCAGGACTGCATAAATCGCAGCAATCGCCATCGGGCTTTTGGCTACGCAGATAATGACGCGGTCGCCCTTTGCGACAGACCGTTCCAGCAGTGCGGTGGCGATCTGATCAACCTGCTCGTTCAACGCGGCATAGGTTATGCCTTGGCCAAGCATACATAGGGCCTGGGCATCTGGCGATGCTTGCGCGTTGTGCGTTATCGGGTCGTCCAGAAACACAGCATCGACTCCCTAGTTCACAAGCATCACGACCGATTGGCTAAACTTTGGAAACCAATCAACCGTACGCTCAAAAAACCAAAGCACCGCCATTGCCACAAGCGCCACTGACCCAAATTGCAGTGCTACGGTACGATAGGCTGGCAAACGACGCAGGGCGAAGAAGATCGGAAACAGCACAAGCACAATTGCAAGCTGTCCAATCTCAATCCCAACATTGAAGGTCGCCAGTCCAAGCATTTTGCGCTCTGGATCCAACCCCAAAGGCTCCAGAACAATTGCAAAGCCTAGGCCGTGGAAAAGACCAAAGATGACGACTGCGATCCAGACCTGCGCATGATAGCGAGGTACCAGGTTACCGATGGCGACAGCAACGATAGACAAAGCTATGACCGCTTCAACAAAAGGAACCGGCAATGTGATCACTTCGAACGTCGCCAAACACAAAGCAATAGCGTTAGCGATGGTAAAGAGAGTCACGATCTTGACAATGTACCAAAGGCTTTGGCGGATGCTTTCAGATGGGACCCAGCGCTGGTTGTCGATCCGCATAACTGCGCCCAACAGCAGGGTCACAAGAAACAGGATGTGGTCAAAACCCAACCAGATGTGCCAGACCCCGCGCTCAAAAAAGGCGCGTGCAATGTCTTTGGATGGCTCATCATTCAGATACAGGTCTTTCGTGCCATCACCCGGTGCAAAGACTAGCGAGATATAGGCCTCATTCTCGTCCATCCCGTTGCGCGCGTTGCTGGCAATCAATGCATATCCGCGATGTTCTGGATCGATATCCGAGAACACCCCGTCATAGTACATCTGGATGGTCGTCGGCGTTGTTTCGACCCCCGGAACGCCAAAGTGCAACTGCGCGAACGTGTCAACCGAGGTGTCAAAAAACGTGATCTCTTCAAACTCCACCTGATACGGCGCGTCCTCAAAGGACAACTGCAGGTGCTTCTCGAAATAGTCGAAGAACGCGTCCTTACCGGCAAGAACTTCAGCCTGATCCAGGCTTTCTGAAACCTTTTCTTGACCTCGCTGTATTCGCGTAAGGTCGGTCAGCGTGACTTCGATCCGCCCGCCCAAACTGTCTTTGGTGACATCAAAATAGACGTAACTTTCGTTCACGCGATGCGCGTTGGCCGTTGTCGCAAGGAATAGCAGACCGAGCCAAAGAACGGCTTGAAGCGCTAAGGCCGAGCGCCCAGCAATTAGATTTGCTCCAGACCAGAGATTCATTGGGGTCGCTCCCTCAATGCGCGCGCCTGTTGAAGCTCCATCTTGGAAATGATCTCACGCTGGATGTCCGATGTGCCAGAGTAGATCACGCCGCCGATTGCATCGGCGACATCCGACCCAGCGGTCGATCCCGCCAAATACCCCTGCCCTCCCATCAAGCGCATGGCATCCATGCCCGAACTTAGTAGTGCCTCTGAGATATGAAGGTTGGCCATCGCAGCAAATTGGGTCAAAGGCTGCCCGGTGTCGTACAACTGTGCCGCACGCCTTAGCATCAACTGGCATGTTTCCAACCGGGTCCGCATATCTGCCAGACGATTGGAGACCGACTGGAACGCGGCAATAGGTTTACCGAATTGAATGCGCGTCGCTGCATGCTCAGCGCAGTCCCGTAATTGACGCCGCATAGCACCAACTTGTGCGGACAAAATAAAGCAACGTTCCAAATCCAATGTTGACTGGATAATTGAAGCACCCGCACCTTCTGGACCAAGCCTGCGGGTTTCGGGCACCCAACACGCATTGAATTCCAGTTGACCAAACGGCGCCGAATTCAACCCCAGTTTCATTTGCCCCGGATGCCGAATGAAACCTTCGTCGTCAGCATGAACCAAAAAAGCAGATAGTCCCCAGCGCCCTTTATCCGGCGCGGTTCTGGCGAATACGATAGCCAGATCACAAATCGGACCCATGCCGACATACGCTTTGGCCCCGTTGATGAGATACCCTCCATCCGCATACTCGGCCCGCGTCTTCAGCGACAGCGCATCAGAGCCGGCTTCGTGCTCGGTCAACGCAAAGGCGGCCAACAGCTCTCCGGCAAGCAAGCGCGGCAGATAGGTTACTTTCTGGTCATTCGACGCGAATTGATGCAGCGGATTTTGCACAGTCAGGATTTGCGAGATGATCGCCATAGCGAAGCCGTTGTCAGAACAGTTCTCTCCAAATGACAACATCGCTTCGACGAAGGTTTCGGCAGAGCCGCTGTAATCTTGCTGATCCGACGTGAGATAGGAAAAAGCACCATGCTGTCCGACCAAACCCCATACACTCCGGAAGTTTTGTGAGGTCACATCCGGAAGACTGCTCGCCAGGCCAGCCAGATCGCTGGGCCGAGCGTGATCCATGAGTTTGGGCGTTTCGTCCACTGGTTCTTTTTCTTCGTTGTCTTGCAGATTCTACGGGCGCGCCTGCCGTATGGATCAAACAAACTGATTGCCCGCCTGAAACGGCGGACGTTTTGGATGAACGCATCACTCTCGTTTCAGCCACAACCTGTTGAATTTTCTAGTCGCGCGACATCAATCCTCGCAGATAGCCTGCCAGATGACCCTCGCTATGCTCACCCCGGCATCGTGCTTGCATTTGGATACAGTTTTGCTTGACCTTCGCAGAGTTCAGCAAGCTCCGGATGTCATCTTCGATCTTTTCGACTGGATCATTCCGATCCCCAGCGCGGCCGATTTCATGAAACACGACGCGTGCTGCGCTACCGTGTTGGTCATTTACATGCGGATACAGCAACATCGGCGTGCCTGCATCCACCGCTTCGACAAAGCCGCCCGTTCCACCATGCATGATCGCAAGATCGGCGTGTTTCAGAACATGTTGCTGCGGAGCCCAGGCCACAACATCGACATTTGCGGGTAACTGTGTCTCAGCCATGCCGTCCCAGTTCTGCCCTGCCGCAAAAAGAAACCACCAGTCGGGATGATTGCCGGCCACAGCCCAAAGGTTTGGCAGCAGACCACTGTCTAACCTCATGATCGTTCCGAACCCAACGAAGATTCGTTTTTGCCGAGCGCTGGCCTCGCAGAACTGTGCGATCTTATCGTGGTCATGCGGGTGTTCAGGGCGATCCTGCAATATCGTTGGGCCCAAATAGGTCAGATCGGCCCGCGAAGGTGTCGGCAAGTCCAACGCACCCGGCAACAGCAACAGGGTTGGCAACCGATAGGTCCAAGGCATCTGCCAACAGACCAGGCGCAACACCCGAGACAGTGGAACATCATGACGCCTGGCAAGTTCAATCAGGGTCGAGGCATAATCCACCCCGCGCTCGGACAGTCTTTTGCGCACTATCTTTGACAGTTTCCAAAGCAGGAACCGACACCACAGCAGCGCGATGCCCGGTCTGCTGCCCCGCAGCCCGCGACCAGGAAACGCGGGTTTGTTCAGCGGGGGGGCCTGTGCGCCCGGTGGAGACAGGAACATGTTACTGTACTGCACAACCGGAATGTTCAAAGACATTGCAACGATGATCTGCGCATGCATCTCGCAATCGATAAACACGATATCCGGCTGTGTGTTTAGCAACGCTTCTGCAAACTCGTCGACCCCGAACGCCTTGATCGCGGCATCCATCCAACCTTCGCGCTGCAAACTGCGTCTGTCCTCTTTCGAAATCAGCGCGTCGAATGCATTTACACGCGGGTTTGGGATGACGTGATAGGCAAAACCACAGTGTTCAATCAGATCGTGCGCCGAGGCCGGAGCAAAGATCGATACCTCATAACCCAAAGCCTTGATGCGTTTGGCAAATTCCAACGCACTGTTGAGAGGGCTTGAAATGCCACTCGATACGATTGCCACGCGTTTTGCGGTCATGATCCAAACCTGAAGCAGCGAAGAAATTCGTCAAGCCCAACGCAAGCGATCTCAGATCCTGCACCCCCAATTGCAATCGGTTGCAAAACCGTCGCTTAGCTGCATAATAGCCTGCAATGACAATCCCAACGCCTGCACGGCACAGACGGTATCAATTTTGAGCGTTACACTGAAAGACGTCGCCGCACTGGCAGGCGTATCCCGGTCCGCGGTTTCGCGAACCTTTACCGAAGGCGCCTCGGTCTCGGCCAAAACCCGCAGCAAGGTCGAAAAAGCCGCGCAAGAGCTGGGGTACAGTCCAAACGCGCTAGCCTCATCGCTGACAACCGGGCGGACCAAGCTGATTGGGTTGATTTCCAACAACTTTCACAATCCTATTTTCCTTGAGGTGTTCGACCAGTTCACCCGCGCCCTGCAGGAACGCGGGCTGCGCCCGCTGATCGTGAACCTGACTGATGAGACTGAGCCCGCCAATTCCGTCCGCATGCTGCGTCAGTATTCAGTCGATGCGGTCATCGTGGCCTCTTCGACCCTGCCCCCTAGTTTTGCCAAAGCTTTCCATGATGCCGGTGTGCCGGTGGTGCACACGTTTGGGCGTTCAGCAACATCGCCCGAGGTGCATGTGGTTGGCATCGACAATGTCGAATGTGGTCGCATGGCGGCGCGCGAGCTTGTCGCGCGCGGATACAAGCATGTCGGATATCTAGGTGGGCCAAAGAGCGCGACCTCGGCTTTGGATCGATACCGCGGGTTCATTGAGGAAGCCGAGCAGCATCCAGAGCTGCAGATTTCGTATTCTTTCGCCGAGAATTATTCGTTTGAGGCTGGACGGGCCGAGATGTTGCGCTTGCTGATTGGTTCTCCGGCCGACGGGTATTTCTGCGGTGACGATATCCTGTCTGTCGGTGCGTTGTCGGCCCTTTCAGATCATGGGCTGAAACCGGGTGAGGATATCGGCATCATCGGGCTGAATGATATGGAGATGGCACGCTGGGAAAGCATTGATCTGACGACCATTCACCAGCCGATCAAGCAGATCATCACCTCGTCGGTTGATCTGGTCGAAGAGATGCTGAAAGAGCCCCAGAGATACCCTGAGGCCCGGATATTTCCCTGTCGGGTGATTGAGCGGGGCACGTTGCGGCCCCGTCCCTGATTAGCGGAACATTGGCGGGCGGGCGTCTTTCCAGGCGCCATCCTCTTTGCCAGACGCGACCGCTGCATGGACAGCCGCAATGGAACGCACCCCATCGGCGGCGTCTGGCAGACCATCACGTGCCTCACCCCGGATCGCATCAGCCAGATCGCAGTAGATATTGGCCACGGCCAGCGGGAACCCTTCGGGATGAGCGATGGCGACCCGCGACAGACGCTGCGCCTCGTCATGCAACCCGCCTTCACCCTTTTCGATGATCTGAGTGCGCCCGCCAACCGGCGTATAGATCAACTGGTTCGGCTGTTCGGACGCCCAGCGCAAACCGCCGGTTTCGCCAAACACCTGAATGTCGAAGCCGTGCTGCCGCCCAATCGCCACCGACGAGGTCCAGAGCCGCCCAACCGTGCCACCTTCCATCCGGAAATTGACCATTGCGTCGTCTTCCAGTTCCCGGCTGGAGATGGTCGAGGCCATATCGGCGGACAAGGACTTTACCTCGTCGTCGCAGATGAAACTGGCCATATGCAGCGCGTGAATGCCACAGTCCGCGAATTGGCCCGAGACACCCGCCATCGCCGGATCATAGCGCCAGCGCACGCGCGGGTTGTCGGCATCCGTGGCATCGCCGTGGTGCCCATGGCTGAAATTGGTGACAACCAGACGGACCTTGCCAATATCACCCGCCCGCACCATGGCACGGGCTTGGCGCACCATCGGATAGGCCGAATAGCAATAGTTCACTGCACATATCTTGCCGGACGCCTCGGCCACGCGCACGATCTCTTCGCCTTCTTCCACCGTCATGGTCATCGGCTTTTCGCACAGCACGTTGAACCCGGCCTCCAGATAGGCTTTGGCAATCTCGAAATGAGTGGAGTTGGGCGTGGCTATCGTGACCAGATCGATCCGGTCGGGGCGATCTTTTTCACCTGCCAGCATGTCCTGCCAGCTGCCATAGGCACGATCAGCAGCGATCCCGAGCCTTTTAGCATATTCCCTGCCCACATCCGGGCGATGATCCAGCGCACCTGCGGCGAATTCGAACATCCCGTCTGCTTGCGCACCCAACCGGTGGGCAGGCCCGATCTGGCTGCCTTCGCCGCCACCGATCATGCCCCATTTCAGCTTTGCCATGGTCTTAAGTCTTTCTTCAGAACGTGTCGTTGAGCGATCAGAAATCGCTGATGTCTTTCCACTGTCGCTGGTCCGAGGATGCCAGCGCCGCCGCCAGTACCCGGTTCACCTCATGCCCGTCGCGGAAGGTTGGCCAGATCGCCTCGCCGGTGTGGATGGCATGCAGGAAATCCTTGGCCTCGATGATAATCTGGTCCTGATATCCGGTGCCGTGACCGGGGCCCTGGCAGAAGGGTTCATAATCCGGGTGGGCCGGGCCGGTCAGGATTTTGGTGAATCCCCGCTGCGCCTCGGAGCCTTCGCGCCGATACAGCCACAAGGCATTCTGATCTTCCTGATCAAAGCGGATCGCCCCTTTTGTGCCAGATATTTCATAGGCATAGCCCATCTTGCGGCCCGTTGCGACACGGCTGAAATAGAGGTTGCCCATCACACCGTTTTCGAACCGGCACATCATCTGAGCGTGATCGTCATTTGTGACCTCACCACCCGGACGCGTGCGGTGAACGGTTTCGACATCGGCCATCACCTGCGTGATCGGGCCGATCAACGCCAGCGCGCCGTTCACCATATGCGGGGCCAGATCTCCAATGGTGCCGTTTGCCATACCTGTTGTCCGCCACGTGGCCGGGGCCTGCGGGTCGGCATAGAAATCCTCGGTGTGCTCTCCGCGAAACCAGGTGACGTCACCGATCTCACCATCGGTGATCAGCTTGCGCGCGTATTGGCTGGCAGGGGTGCGGATATAGTTGAAGCCGACCATGTTGACGACACCCGCTGCTTCAGCGGCATTGACCATCGCCTGACTATCCTGTAGCGATGCACCCAAAGGTTTTTCACACAAAACCGGTTTACCCAAAGCAAAGGCCGCTTCGGCAATCTGACGATGAGTTTCCTGAGGCGACGCGATGACAATGGCCTCTACCTTTGGGTCATCAACCAAAACCCGCCAATCGTCGGTTGCGCGCTGAAAGCCGTATGCGGCGCGATAGCGCTCTGCGCTTTGGGGGGTTGAGGCACAAATCAATTCGAGCCCTGGTCTGAGCGCTGTGTTGAACACCGCACCCACGGCGGACATGGCAACGGAATGCGCCTTGCCCATATAGCCGCCACCAACAATTCCAATTCCGATTTCAGGCATCTTTTGCGGCTCCGAACATTATATTTGCAACCGGTTGCAAAATCAGTATCGTGTGAATCGATTCAACGCAAGGTCCAAACTTTGCCACCACCCTGTCGGAGGACAAATGACGTGAGCCCCCTGATCGACGGCATCAAAGGAAACCGATTTGCCATACTGGGCCGCGCGGGCATGGACCTGACTGCAGCCCCGATCGGCGCCAAAAGTGAAGAGGCCGATACGTTCTACGCTGATCTGGGTGGATCATCCGCCAATATCGGTGCCGGGCTGGTCAAACTGGGCAGTCAGGCGGCGCTGATCACATCAATCTCGGATGATGCGATCGGACGGTTCTGCATGAATCGCCTGCACCACTACGGCGTAGACACGTCTTGCATTTGCACCATCGGCGGTGAGCATCGCATGTCGCTTGCGATCTATGAAAGCCGGACGGACAATTTCCAGAACGTCATCTATAGAAACAACGCGGTCGATTTTCAGGTCACCGAAGAGGATATGGATCGCGTTGATTTCAGCAGATTCACCGCTCTAGTGTCCGCCGGTACTGTTTTCGCTGCCGAACCCTCGCGCAGTGCGACGTTCCGCGGGTTTGAAAACGCGCGAAAGGCCGGTCTGCCCATCATCTTCGATATCGATTATCGGCCCTATAGCTGGCCCTCGCCCGAAGTTGCCGCAGAAGTTCTTTCGCGCGCAGGTGAAGCAAGCGATCTGATCGTAGGCAATGATGAAGAGTTCGGCTTTATGGCGGGCGGTATCGAAAAGGGTTTTGCCAAAGCTCAAGAACTCGCGAAAAAACCGGGCCGGGTCGTCATCTACAAGATGGGTGAAAAAGGTGCCGTAACGCTGGCAGATGGGCAAGAAACCCAAACCGGTATCTACCCGGTCGACGCGATCAAGCCGGTCGGGGCTGGCGACAGCTTCATGGCCGGGCTCTTGGCCTCAATCGCGGCAGGATATCCGCTGAAAGACGCCGTGATGCGCGGCTCAGCCTGCGCATCTATCGTGGTCTCAAAACCCGGTTGCGCCCCGGCCATGCCTACGACTGCGGAACTCGACGCATTTCTGGCCGATCATCCCGGCCCGACCACATAGGAATATCCCATGCATATTGCGCCATATGACAACAAGAACACCGCCATCGTTGATATCGATGACCCCATGGTTCCCCTGAACTATTTCAACATCGTGAAACTGCAAAAAGGTGAAGCGTTCGAATATCAGGTGCCCGGCTATGAAACCTGCATCGTACCCGCAACCGGCACCGTAGATATCTCTGTCGAAGGGGTGCAGTTCCCCAAGCTTGGTAACAGGGCGGAGGATGTCTGGGACGGCGATCCCGAAGGGGTCTATGTTCCAGTCGGCGCAAAGGTGCAGATGGTCTGTGTCTCGGACGCGACCGAGGTTTTCGTTGCAGGGGCGAAGTATGACAAGGTACTGGACCCCTTCGACGTGCGGGAACACGACCTTGTGCAATACGGCAGCGATGACACTAAAACCCATCGCAAGATCAAGCACATCCTGGGTCAGAAACAACATGACAAAGTCGGGCGTCTGTTGGTGAGTGAGCTGTTCACCGTCGGCCAAGGTGGTTGGTCCGGCTTTCCCAGCCACAAGCACGACACCAACCGGCTGCCAGATGAAACGCGCCACGACGAGACCTATAATTTCCGCTTCAAACCCAACTGGGGCTCGGGCCTGCAAATGCTACAGCGTGAAGACAATGAGCCGGGGGATGCATATCACATCGTCAATGGCTCGACCGTTTGCATCGACAAGGGATACCATCCCTGCTGCGTATTGCCGGGGTATGAGATGTATTATTTCACCATCCTTGGCGGGCTGACGCAGCGCTCATTGGTGCAGTATTTCCAACCCACCCATGCCTATCAGGTCGAGACGATCCCGGGCATCAAAGACATGATTGCAAAGTTCAAATGACCCTCGTGACATTGAAAGACGTGCTGCAACCCGCCTATCAGCAGGGCTATGCGGTAGGCGGGCTTGTGACCCTGGGCTGGGAAGATATGCGCGCCTATGTCGCCGCTGCCGAGGCCGAAAACGCGCCGGTCATCCTGCAAGCGGGGCCCAGCTGCCGCGAGCACACGCCCCTGCCCATTCTGGGCAAGATGTTCCGCCATCTGGCCGAAGGGGCCTCAATCCCCGTCGTTGCTCATCTGGATCACGGCTATACGTTTGAAGAGTGCAAGATCGCGTTGGACAGTGGTTTTACCTCGCTGATGTTCGATGGCTCGCGCAAGCCGTTGCAACAGAATATAGACGAGACCGCAGCTATCGCCGAAATGGCCCATGGGGCGGGGATTTCCTGTGAAGGTGAGATCGGCTTTGTAGGCTACTCCGGCGGCGAAGGATCGAACGGGACCGACCCGTCCGAGGCCGCACAATTCGCCCGTGACAGCGGAGTGGACGCGATGGCGATCTCGGTTGGAAATGTCCATTTGCAACAGGACAAAGAGGGCGGGCTGGACGAAGACCGTATTGCTCAGATCGACGCCATGACCGATGTGCCGCTTGTCATCCATGGTGGCTCAGGCGTGCCGGTCGATCAGCGCGCACGCCTCGCGCGCGAGACGTCTATCTGCAAGTTCAACATCGGTACCGAGCTGCGCATGGCATTCGGTCAAGCCTTGCGTGAAGCTGTGAACGCTGACCCAGATCGATTTGATCGTGTGACCATCCTAAAGGAAACGCACGACCCGATCGAGGCGGCCGCGCGTGTGGTAATCCGCGCATTCGGTGCACCGCAACAGAACTAGGCGTTAGGCGTCACGCTCCATGATCCATTCGACCTCTGGGGCCGGGACGAACCGCCATTTACGTAACGGTCCGGCCATGACGTTTAGGTAGTACATCTCAAACCCGTAGGGTGCACCGCAAGGGTGATGGCCGCGCGGGACGAGCACAACATCGCCATCGGACACCGCCATCGTTTCGTCCAACTGCCCATCATCGGTATAGACCCGCTGGATCCCGAAACCGTTGGCCGGATTGAGGCGGTGATAGTAGGTCTCTTCCAGATAGGTGATGCGGGGGTACTCGTCCTCGTCGTGACGATGGCTGGGATAAGACGACCAGTGCCCGTTTGGCGTGAACACTTCCGTTACCAACAGGCTGTCGGCGTAGTCTTCATGCTCCATCGCGATGTTGTTGATATAACGCGTGTTCACGCCCTTGCCGCGTTCAGTCAGGGAAATGCCGTTGGGACCGATCCGCCGTGCTTTGTGCCCGCCATTGCCGGGGGCTGAGCACACAGCAATGACGCAATCGGTTTCTGCGACGGCCTCCCATTCGGTGCCGTTAGGAAGGTAAAGACAATGCGGCGGTGTCTTCTCGAACACATCCATCCGGTCGCCCAGAACACCCCAATCCTGCCCTGCCCCGGTGATCTGCGCTTTGCCCTCGACCATGACCAGAATGACTTCACGATCGCCGGTTGGCTCTGCCGCCTGGTCACCGGCGCGAAGATGAAAGAGACCGAACCCCACATACCGCCATCCGGCGCTGGCCGGGGTGATATCGTGAACTTTACCGCGCTTGCCGAGAGGTTTTTTGTGCAGATCCGCCATCTTTTCTCCTTGCGGGCGACCCCATAGGCCGCCCGGCTATTGTTTCAGGCAGCTTGCCTTTGGGTCAGGGCCAACAACACCTCAGCCAGTCGCGCCTCGCTCCATCCCTCCGAAACCGCGTGGTGCAGGATATCCGCCTGGCTTTCCGGCGCGTTGCCGCCGACCGGAGGGTCCGTGTCCAGATTGGTTGGGAACGGATAACCCTCTGCAGTGGCCGCTATGGCGGCCTCCAATTGCGCCGCATCCAACGCCCCACGCTGTTTCAAGGAAACCAGCGATGGGAAGACTGCCAGAGACATCGCCTGGCGATCCACCGCCTCCATCGCGCGCCCAAAGGCCGAGGAGATTTGCAGCAGGTTCGCCATTCGGTGAATATCAGCGCTGCTGTTCTCCCCCGCAGCATGGAACAGCGCCGGATTGAAGAACACCGCGTCGCCCTTCTCCAGCGGTAACTGGATATAGCTGTCCTCGAAATGCACCCTGTGGGCTTCGTCATGGAACGCCAGATAGCCCGGCTGATAAAGCTGCGAGAAGGGTAGTAGTTTGGTTGGGCCGCTTTCCACAGGCATGTCGCAATGGGCCACTGCGCCCTGCAAGGTCAGCGAGGCTGTTACCAGATGCGCATGGGCCGGATACTGCGCCGCACTGTCTGCGCTTTGAAACCCAAGGTGATAGTCCCGATGCGCCTGCTGCGCCTTGCCTCCGGGTCGCACCTGATTGACTTGGGCAGTCATCTGATAATTCGGACCTAGCCATGCCTCACAAGCCGCAGCGATAGCCGTGTTCCCAAAGTAAAGCGCGAAGCCCTCGGGATCACACAGGCACTGTTTTTGCAGCGCATTCCAAATCCGGTCGTTGGCACCTGAGGCAGCGAAGTGGTCGCCTTCGCCAGACCCGCTTTGACGTTCCTCGTCAATAATCTGGCGAAACACATCCGTCGCTCGGTCGATAACAACGGTATCCGGATAGGCCCTTTTCAGCGCGATCACCCCGGCGGATTTGTCCAACACCCAGCCCCATTCCGCCAGCAATGCTTGCCGCGCGTCGGGCCGCTCCAGCATCGGGCGTAGTACCTGCATGTCATAGACCGGCACGTTCTTTTCGACCGTTGCCGCGTGGGGCACCGCATCAATCAAAAGGTTCTGAGAAGTCAACACCTTGAATTCATCCAGATCACAGGATTCCCGGTCGAAATAGCCGACATATCCGAGGTCTTGAGTTACCATGACAGACTCCTTTCTCATGGCCTTCGGTGTTGCCCCTTGGGGCGGTGTACTAAGCCGCTATCTCCAATCCTGCCTTGCCGCAGACATCAACGATGTGGTCGTAACCCAGTTTGGAGTATTCACAGGGCGGTGCTTTGGCCGGGTCCTGTTCCGCCTCGACCACGATCCAGCCGCTATAGTCCATCGCCTTCAGCGCGTTTGCGACGGCCTGAAAGTCGATGCAGCCGTCACTAGGCACGGTGAAGGCCCCAGCGATGACTGCATCCAAAAAGCTGCGATTATTCTCGCGCACATCCTGCACAACAGCAGGGCGGATATCCTTGAAGTGTACGTGACGCACTCGGTCGCCCCAACGGTTCAAGGTTGCCATCACATCGCCGCCGCCAAACAACAGATGACCGGTGTCAAAACACAATCCCACCTCGGGACCTGACCCTTCCATCAGCCAGTTCACATCATCTTCGCTTTCGATGATGGTGCCCATGTGATGGTGATAAGCCATGGGCATGCCCTGATCGGCCATCCATTTTGCCAGTTCGGTGATCTTGGCGGCGTAGGCCAGCACCTCATCTTTTGACAGTTTGGGCCGGTGATTGACCGGCGTACCTGCCTCCGTCTGGATGGTGTTGGAACATTCCGCATAGACAATGCACGGGCTGTCCAGCGCCACGAACTGCTCGACCTGTTCGCGGACGGCTTCACGCTCGGTTGCGAAGTCATTGAGCAACGATGCGCCGGAACACCAGCCGCCACACAGGGCAATATCGCTGGCATCCAGATAAGCCCGCAACCCTTCGGTATCGCCGGGCATCCGTTGGCCGCGCTCGACGCCCGTATAGCCAATCTCTCGCGCCTCTTTCAGCGCCTGTTCCATAGTGTAGGCCGCCGTCAGGTCGGGTAAATCATCATTCTGCCACGCAATCGGAGAGATGCCGATCTTCACGCTCATTTCGTGTTTCTTTCCTTGATCGCAACTTCATAGGCTGCGCGTTTTTCATTGACTTCGGGACGGATCGAGACCTCGGGCACGGCGACCTCCCACCACGTGCCGCCATATTCGGTGGACGGGTATGGATCGGTGTCGATGACAACCACGTAGGGCCCTTTGATGTCGGCGCGTTTGGCCAGCGCATCCTCCAATTCCGCAATCGAACTGACCTTGACCGAGGTCGCCCCCATCGCCGCCGCGTGGGCGGCAAAATCAATGGCCGAGGGCGTTTCGTGCACCGCGTGATCCAGAAGGTTGTTAAACTCAGCCCCGCCAGTGCCCATCTGCAAGCGGTTGATACAGCCAAATCCACGGTTGTCGGTGATCACCACGGTGAACGAGATACCCATCATCGCGGCAGAGGCCATTTCCGAGTTCGCCATCATATAGGTGCCGTCGCCGGTAAAGCAGATCACGTCGCGATCCGGCTGGGCCATCTTGATGCCCATCGCACCGGCGATCTCATATCCCATGCAGCTGAACCCGTATTCCATGTGATAGGCCCCGGGTCGCGGGGCTTTCCACAGCTTGTGCAGCTCACCCGGCATGGTGCCTGCCGCACACATCACAACCGTATCGTCATGCGAGGCACGCTGAACCGCGCCGACCACTTGCATGTCGGTCGGCAATGCATTCCCATCGCCAGGCGCGTCGGTCAGCTTGTCGACCTTGCCAAACCAATCCGCTTTGAGCGTGTCAGCCACAGAGTCAGCGCTGTATCCCTGTAGGCTTGCGCCAAGTTCTTCCAAACCAACCCGAGCGTCGGTTTGCAGTGGCATTGCCCCGTGCTTTTCGGCGTCATAGGCGGCTGTATTCAGGCACACCATCTCGCGCTCGGGGTTCGAAAACAGGCCCCAGGACCCTGTGGTGAAATCCTGTAACCGCGTCCCAACCGCCAGAACCAAGTCGGCCTCGGCGCAAACGTCGTTGGCAGGCTCTCCACCAGTCACGCCAATGGGCCCCAGATTCAATGGATGGTCCCAGGCCAAGGCCGACTTGCCCGCCTGCGTTTCAGCGACGGGAATATTGTGGGTTTCAACAAAGCTTTGCAGCGCATCGGTCGCACCCGAGTAATGCACCCCACCCCCGGCAACGATAACCGGACGTTTGGCAGCTTTGATGGCAGCGACAGCGCGGGCCAATTCACCCTCGTCCGGGCGGATGCGGCGCTGATACCAGACGCGCGGTTCAAAGAAGCTTTCAGGATAGTCATAAGCCTCGGCCTGCACATCCTGACAGAAGGCCAGCGTTACCGGGCCGCAATCAGCCGGGTCGGTCATGGTGCGGAAGGCACGCGGCAGAGCCGTCAACAGATGCTCAGGGCGCGAAATACGGTCATAGTAACGGCTGACCGGGCGGAAACAGTCATTGGCGCTGACCGTCCCATCACCGAAATTCTCGATCTGTTGCAGCACCGGATCGGGCCCGCGCGTGGCGAACACGTCACCGGGGATGATCAGAACCGGCAGGCGGTTGGCATGGGCCAAGGCCGCCGCCGTCACCATATTCGTGGCCCCAGGTCCAATGGAAGACGTCACCGCCATCGCCCGCGTGCGGCGCATCTGTTTGGCATAGGCAATCGCACAATGGGCCATCGTTTGTTCGTTATGACCACGATAAGTAGGCAGGCTGTCTTTGACGGCATGCAGCGCCTCACCCAACCCCGCCACATTGCCATGGCCAAAGATGGCCCAGACACCTGCGATATAGGGCTCCCCGGCCTCATTTAACTGCGCCCCGATATAGCGCACCAGAGCCTGCGCCGCGGTCAGTCGGACTGTCTTGCTCATCATGATCCCTTTCCACACGAAGCCGCCATCGGCATTCCGTCGGTATTCAAATTTTTGAAGGTTCCAGGCCAACCGAATGGACCTGACGATTTGTGGTTTTGCACCACCACTTAGTTCGATACTCCGCATGTCTGCGGAGCATCGGTGGTTTAAACTGTTCCGCCCAACGAGCCTTCCAGCTGGGCCAGCTCCTGACCCCCTGCCATCAGGTCCTGAAGCTCTTCTGGCGTAATCTCACCCCGTTTCGCAGTGCCCAGTGTTTGGCCCCGGTTCAAAACGGTAAATCTGTCGCCGACAGCCAGCGCGTGACGCACGTTGTGACTGATGAACACGACGCCTACGCCCTGACTTCGCACCTTATCGATAGTCGCCAACACGTTCGAGGTTTGACGCACCCCAAGGGCCGAGGTCGGCTCGTCCAAAATCAGGATCTTCGCTCCGAAATGCACCGCGCGCGCGATCGCAACGGTCTGGCGTTCGCCGCCTGACAATGTGCCAACGGCCTGGTCTGGGCCCCGCAAGTTGATGCCCATCTTGCGCATCTCCTCCATGGTGATCTCATCCGCCAGTTTCTTGTCGAAGAAGTTGATACCGGCCACCTTGCGCGTGGGCTCATTGCCCATGAAGAAATTGCGGCTTACGCTCATCAACGGGATCATGGCCAGATGCTGGTGTACCGTGGCGATGCCCGCAGAAATCGCGTCGCGCGGATCTTCGAAATGCATAGGCTTGTCTTCGAAGAAAATCTCACCCGCTGTTGGCTTGTGCACACCGGACATGGTTTTGATGAAGGTCGACTTGCCCGCGCCATTATCGCCCAGCAAGCAATGACACTCACCCGGTTTGAGGTCGAAACTGACACCGGCCAGCGCAATCACAGACCCAAAGTGTTTCTGGATGTCGACCATACGAATGATCGGCTTTTGCTCTTGCGCGTCGCCATGATGGAATTTGGTGTCTTCAGTCATCTCAGTGTTCTCCTGTGATGATGCGACGGATATAGGTGTTCAAGATCACCGCACCGAGCAGGATCACACCCAGGAACACCCGGAACAG
Source organism: Ruegeria sp. H4 (assembly GCF_056533065.1). Taxonomy (NCBI): domain Bacteria; kingdom Pseudomonadati; phylum Pseudomonadota; class Alphaproteobacteria; order Rhodobacterales; family Roseobacteraceae; genus Ruegeria; species Ruegeria sp. H4. Next base: position 221,684 of record NZ_JBQFOC010000003.1, on the reverse strand, counting down.
CGAGCTTTCGACTCCGGCAAAGAACAGCCCCTGCTGCACTACGCCAAAGATCAGCGCGCCGAGCGCCGCGCCCAGAACCGAGCCATAGCCGCCGGTTAGCAGCGCACCGCCAATGACCACCGCGATGATCGCCTCGAACTCTTTCAGCAAACCACGATCCGCACCAGCCGAGCCGAACTCCATCACCTGACAGGTGGCAAACACGGTGGCGCAGAAGGCGGTGAACATAAACATCAGGATTTTCACCTTGTTCACAGGCACACCCGAATTCCGTGCGGCCTCGGCGTCTCCACCTGCGGCAAAGATCCAGTTTCCGAACTTGGTTTTAGTCAGCAAAACATGGCCAAAAATGATGATGCCGATGGCCCAGATGATCAGCATCGGAATGCCGTCCACCACTGGTTCACCTAGGCGCGACCCGCGCTCGAACGTGGCAATAATCCCATTGTCACCCAGCCAAACGAACAGGCCCTGAAACACCTTGCCGCCAAAGACCGAAGCGAGCCAATCGCCTTCTGCTGCGTCCTTTATACCGCCGATGATAGTCTTGCGCTCAATCGTCTGCGGCAGAAAGATCGTAAAGCCGCGCAGAATGAACAAGAACGCCAACGTTACAATAAAACTGGGCAATCCGGTGCGCACGACGATAAAGCCGTTGAGGGCACCGATAGCGACACACAAAACAAACGTAACGATGATCGCCATCCAGACCGGCCAAGTCAGCGTGACCGAGAAGATGGCAATCATCATCCCGGCAAAACCAATCATCGACCCGACCGAAAGGTCAAATTCACCCGCGATCATCAACAGGCAGGCCCCAACGGCGATGATCATGAACTGGGCTGAAACGATCGACCAGTTCATCACGCCCTGAGAGTTGAACATGCCGCTGTCGAAGGCGAATAGCAGGAAAAAGGTAAACACGGCGACGGTCCCGACCATGCCACCCAGTTCCGGGCGGATCAGGGCGCGGCGCAACGGCGAGATCTCTTTGATCCGTTCGTCACTGCCTGCCGTGGATTGAGCTGACTCAGACATAAAGGTCCTCCCCTCGCGGGTGATCCCGAAGAATAAGAAATTTGGGTTGAGCGGGCGTCAGATCACGCCCGCTCGACTATTGAAGATCAGCGGTATTCGCCTGCGAATTCTTCGATTTTCTCAAGGCCGTCAGCGGTTACAAAACCGGGGCCCGAGTTGATGTTGTTGCCGGGCAGAACGCCATAGCGGTGGTAGTTGGTCATCACAACAACCGGCAGGTAGGCCTGCAAGAAGGGCTGCTGGTCGATCCCCCACTGAATGGTGCCGTCCTTGATGCCTTTGACAATTTCACCACCCAGATCGAAGGTGCCGAAATAGATGTCACCGGCCATGCCGTTTTCCTGCAGGGCCAGGATGGTCGGGTCAGCCGATGTCGGACCAAGCGTCAACACGGCATCCGTATCCGGATTGGCCGACAGATAGGCCAGTACGCGGTTCTTGATTTCTGCCGGGTCCTGACCCGCATCGATCATCTGCTCGCCCAGCTCAATACCCAGACCATCTGCGAAACCCTGGCAGCGCTCTTGGCTGGACGGCTGAACGATGTAATGATTCACGCACAGGAACGACCCGATGCCATCGCCTTTGGCACGTAGGCCAGCGGCATACCCCGCATCATATTCGGGCTGCCCGACATACATCAGCGCACCCACTTCGCGCGCCTTTTCGGGCGTGCCGGTGTTCATAATGATCACGTCGATACCGGAATCCACAGCGGCCTTGATGGGGCCTTCCAGAATATCCGGGTCAGCCAGAGTGGTGATGATCCCGTTCGGACCCGAGGCTGCCGCCTGATCGATGATCCGCGCCATGTCGGCAAGGTCTCCGGTGGGCGGGTTGCGGTATTCAACCTCAACACCCATCTGATCACCTGCAAGCGCGATCCCGTTTTTGATCGTGTTCCACCAGCTGTCACTGTCAGGCGCGTGGCTGACCAGAATGTACTTCTCGCCTTCTGCTGCAGCACCTGTCGCGGCTGCAACCGCAAGCGCGCTGGCCGCAAGAACACTTTTTACAAATTTGTTCATTTGGTTTCCTCCCATAAAAACCGTCGATTTTTGCTCTGGGCGTTTACCCCTGTTCATCCGGCCAGGCCGAATCTCCGAGGCTCGGGCTAAGTTCCGAGCTGCGTTCAGTTTGAATGAATTCGCTCATTTTGCAACCGGTTTCAAAATATCATTGAGTTGAACCGGCTTTCTGGACCGGGCGGATTGGGTCGCCGCCTCGGCCATGGCCAGCGCCGCGACACCGTCTTCCAGCGTGACCGGGACAGCTTGACCCGCCGTGATCGCCTCGACAAAAGCGGCCCATTCAGCCTTGTAGGCAGTTATGTATCGCTCGAGGAAAAAATAGGTCGGCTTTGCACCAACAACGCCATCGGCGGTGGATTTGATCACGGTGTTTTCCAGCACGTTCTGGGCCTGCAACAGACCTTCAGACCCCAGCATCTCGACCCGCTGATCATAGCCATAGGCTGCGCGGCGCGAGTTCTTGATGACAGCGATCCGACCATCCGAATAGGTCAGTGTCGCGACAGCTGTATCAACATCCCCGGCCTGTCCGATTTCGGGATCAACCACCGCTGAGCCAACGGCGGAAATCGCCACAGGCAAGTCACCCATAAGGTAGTTCGCCATATCAAAATCGTGGATCATCATGTCCCGAAACAACCCACCAGACACTTTGATGTAGCTTACAGGTGGCGGTGCCGGATCGAAGGACGTGATCGAAAGCAGCTCGGTCTTGCCGATCTCTCCGGCGTCTGAAGCGGCTTTCATCGCTGAAAAATTCGGGTCAAACCGGCGGTTGAACCCAATCATGATGGGCTTTTGGTGATCCGCCACCTTGGCCTGACACGCCATCGCTCGCTGCAAGTCCAGATCCACCGGCTTTTCGCACAAAACCGCCTTGCCGGCCTGCGTCGCCGCCTCGATCAGGTCCGAATGCGTATCAGTTGGCGTTGCGATTAGAACGGCATCAATCGCGGGGTCTGCAATGATTTCATGTGAACTGCGCACCTGCGCGCCATATTCGCCCGCAAGCTGGCTGGCGGCGTCTGCGACCGCATCTGAGACGGCAGAGAGGGTGCTGTCAGGATGCGCCGTAATCGCCTGCGCATGAACGCGCCCAATCCGACCGGCCCCAAGCAGTCCAACACTCAGCATGCATCTCTCCCGAATCCTGTTGCGCTTCACAATGTTAATTTTTGCAACCGGTTGCAAGATGTTTTTTTAGGCGATCCCTCCATATCACCAAAGCGCCGGAACCACGTGGAAATTTCAGGCCTTTTGGGCGCGACAGCCTGTTGGATTCTCGATGTTTTCCCGCAGCATTTCCCAGAGACCACACAAAAATCGTCTGTTCTACGGGAATCCCCCAATTTCGCGGATCATCGGCTTTCGCTAGATTGTGAATCAGCGGTTAACATTACCACTGAATAACCCCCTTGCGAGGGGCTGGCCCAAACCCCCTCACCCAGCCCCTCGAACCCTCACCTGATTTTTCGCTCTTTTTGGCCTTTCGAGATGTGCCGCCGCTTAGCCCCGCACCTTTGTGCGACCGTAGGAATGAAAAAGCGTTTTGAGGCCGTGCCCCTGTCCCGTAAGAAAAACGGGCGATTTCATAGCGTTTTGGAAATGGCGATCCCTGAAGGACTCGAACCCTCAACCTGCTGATTAGAAGTCAGCTGCTCTATCCAGTTGAGCTAAGGGACCGCTGCGCCCTTCTTGCGGTTTTTATAAGCGGGGTTCAAGGGCCAAGCGCATGAACGCGCTGTTGGGATCTTCTTCATAGCCAAAGATCGGGCCGCAATAAGAATATCCCAGCGCCTCGTAGAGTTTGCGTGCCGCGTCGTATTCGGAAAGATGGGCCGCGCCGGTTTCCAGTACAAGCGCGGCAATTCCCTCAGCTTTGGCCAAGTCAGCCAAATAGTTCATGATCTCACGTGCAAGGCCGCGACCGCGTGCTGACGACACGACATGGACCGATTTCACCTCGGCCGTGCCATCGGGAAGGGTTTTGAGCGCTCCGCACCCAAGCGCCACATCATCTTCGAAAACACCCCAAAACCGAATCTCGGGCGCGCGCAGAGCCTCGACATCCAGAGTATGATTTGAGGTCTGCGGCGTTGCCTCCCAACTATGGGCAAGATGGGCCTCAATAATCGGGCGCAGAGCCTCTGATCCGGGATCAGCGGCGCGAATCTCGATCATTTAGTGGGTCCAGGGCGCGCGGCGGTCGGTGGCAAAATTCTCGCCATAACCGCGTTGCCGCAGGTTGGGTTTGCGCTTGTGCGGCTCGCTTACCTGTGCATCGATGCCATTGTCTTTGGCATAATCCAACGCTTCTTCCTTGGTGTCGAACTTCAGACGCACCTGGGTCTGGGTATCGTTGGATGAGGTCCAACCCATCAGCGGATCAACCTCGCGCGCTGAGGCAGGGGCATATTCCAGCACCCATTTGCGGGTCTTGGCCATTCCCGAGGTCATCGCATTTCTGGCGGGCTGGTAGATCCGTGCGCGCATATCGCCTCTCCGTACTCACTTGGCTGGCGTGTTTATGCGCCAGTGCGGCGTCAGGGGCAAGACTGCACGCGCAGCAGTTAACAAACTGTCGCGCAAACATGGTATCCTAAGTGTGTTTGTTTCAATTGATTGGAGAAGCCCGATGTCAGGGACATCTTTTACCGCCCGTGTAGACCGAGTTGTTGATGGGGATACCGTTCGTGTCTTTCTTGAGGACGATGCCGAGAAAAGCGAGAGCCTGCGCATTCTAGCGCTTGATACCGAAGAAGTATTTGCTGGCAGTAAGCCGGTTACCCCACTTGGTCACGCCGCCTCCGACCGTGCCAAGGAACTGATTGCGCCCGGGGATACGGTCAAACTGATCCTGCCCGGAAACGAGCCACGTGCCGAAGCCTTGCAGAAGTACCGAGGCAATTTTGGTCGGGTTCTGTGCTATCTCGAACTGGAAGACGGCACCGATTTTCAGCAGGTGATGATTCAGGAAGGTCTTTCACCCTATTTCCAGAAATACGGCTATGCCGAATTTGCCCATTTGCATGACCGGTATCGCGAGGCCGAACGCATGGCGCAATCCGGAACGTTGGGCATTTGGGACCAGGTGGCCAACAATGGCTCGGTCATGCGCAACTACGCCGCCCTGACAACCTGGTGGGACTTGCGGGCACGCATCATCGAAGGCTACCGCGAAATCAAGCGCCGGAACCCCGAGATCAACATGTTCAACACCCGTCTGGACTATGATCGCCTGGTCGAGATCGCCAGATCGGGCCAGGAGACCACAGTGTTCATAGAACTGCGTGACTTCACGCCCACCTCGGGCGATCATATCCTGTTTCACACCGGCAGCCTGACCCAGCCGTATCAGTTGTTCATTCCAAACGGGAACGTGGGCGGTGGCGAAGATGTAATGAACCTGATCCTGAACCGCTACCGCGCGGATGGAGAAGAGCAACCGCGCCGCTCCTATGCGTATGTCACAGGCCCCACCAAGATGTTCCCCGACAATGACACCGGGCGGCCCGAGATTATCGTGACCGATCCCGCGCAGATTACGGATTGGCCTGATCAGGCTTTGGAACGCGCAGGCGTATCTGGGTAGATCCGCGTCAGCATGTTGGCCCGCCCATTTCGATAGGGCCGACACTTTTCGACCGCCGGAAACTTCGGATTCATCTGATGACAAAATCTGTCATCAGATGAGTCTATACGATCACGCGAACCCAGTTTTCAGGATCAATCCAGTCTGTCCCTGAATACGATATGGGCATCGCTACACCGCAGCAGCCTGATTTCAGCCACATAAGTCCACATCATACTCGGATCAGCCCTTGCAGATGGACAAAATAAGAACAAATGTAGGGACCTGACCCGGAGCCTGCCCATGCCATACGCCCATTCCGACAAGACCCAACTGACCGCCGAAGACGTGCGCGCCCGCCTGAAACTGGAAGGCGGCAAACAGTTTGTGATGCACACTGAATTCGCGCCTGCAGGTGATCAACCAACAGCCATCAAAGAACTGGCAGGCGGGGTTCAGGACGGAGAGCGAGATCAGGTTCTGCTGGGTGCCACCGGCACGGGCAAGACCTTCACCATGGCCAAGGTGATCGAGGAAACGCAACGCCCTGCGATCATCCTCGCACCCAACAAGACGCTGGCGGCGCAGCTATATGGCGAGTTCAAGGGCTTCTTCCCCGAGAACTCGGTCGAATATTTCGTATCCTACTACGATTACTACCAGCCCGAGGCCTATGTGCCGCGCTCGGACACCTATATCGAGAAAGAATCGCAGATCAACGAACAGATCGACCGGATGCGCCACTCGGCCACGCGAGCGCTGTTGGAGCGGGACGACGTGATCATCGTCGCCTCGGTCTCGTGCATCTACGGTATCGGCTCGGTCGAGACCTATGGCGCGATGACGCAGGACCTGAAGGTGGGCAATGAGTACGACCAGCGGCAAGTGATGGCCGATCTGGTGGCCCAGCAATACCGCCGCAACGATCAGGCGTTTCAACGCGGTTCGTTCCGGGTGCGCGGAGATTCCTTGGAAATCTGGCCTGCCCACCTTGAGGATCGCGCGTGGAAGTTCTCGTTCTTCGGTGAGGAGTTGGAGACCATCACTGAGTTTGATCCGCTGACCGGCGAACGCGCCGCCACGATGGAACAGGTGCGGGTCTATGCCAACTCGCACTACGTGACGCCGAAGCCGACCATGAACCAAGCAATCATCGGGATCAAAAAGGAGCTGCGCATCCGGCTGGATCAGCTGGTGGGCGAAGGCAAACTGCTGGAAGCACAGCGACTGGAACAGCGCACAAATTTCGATCTGGAAATGCTTGAGGCGACCGGCGTCTGCAACGGGATCGAGAACTATTCACGCTACCTGACCGGCCGCGCGCCGGGTGAACCGCCCCCAACCCTTTTCGAATTCATCCCTGACAACGCCATTGTGTTCGCCGACGAATCCCATGTCAGCGTACCGCAAATCGGCGGCATGTACCGGGGCGACTATCGCCGCAAGTTCACGCTGGCCGAACACGGGTTCCGCCTGCCGTCCTGCATGGACAACCGCCCGCTTAAGTTCGAGGAATGGGACGCCATGCGCCCGCAATCCGTCTTTGTCTCGGCCACCCCTGCGAAATGGGAGATCGAACAGACCGGCGGCGTCTTCACCGAACAGGTCATCCGTCCCACCGGCCTTTTGGACCCCGAGGTCGAAATCCGCCCCGTCTCGATGCAGGTGGACGACCTGCTGGACGAGGTGCGCAAGGTCGCCGCCAACGGCTTCCGCGCGCTGGTCACCACGCTGACCAAACGCATGGCCGAGGACCTGACCGAATACCTGCACGAACAGGGTATCAAGGTGCGCTACATGCACTCGGATATCGATACGCTGGAACGCATCGAAATCCTGCGCGACCTGCGGCTGGGCGCCTTCGACGTGCTAGTTGGCATCAACTTGCTGCGCGAGGGGCTCGACATTCCCGAATGCGGACTGGTCGCCATTCTGGACGCGGACAAAGAAGGGTTCCTGCGCTCGGAAACCTCGCTGATCCAAACCATCGGCCGCGCCGCGCGGAACGCTGATGGCCGGGTGATTATGTATGCCGACAAGATTACCGGCTCGATGGAACGCGCATTAGGCGAAACCAACCGCCGCCGCGCCAAACAGCTCGCCTATAACGAAGAACACGGAATTACGCCCGAGACGGTGAAAAAGAATGTCGAGGACGTTCTGGCCGGGCTGTATGAGGGCGACGTCGACATGAACCGCGTCACCGCCACCATCGACAAACCGATGCACGGCGCGAATTTGGAAGCGCACTTAGACGGGTTGCGCGAGCAGATGCGCAAAGCCGCCGAGAACCTGGAATTCGAAGAGGCCGCCAATATCCGGGATGAGATCAAACGTCTGGAAGCGGTCGATCTGGCCGTCGCCGACGACCCGATGGCGCGCCAATGGGCGGTCGAGAAAGCCTCCGAAGACGCGGTGAAATCACGCGGACGGTCTACGGCTGGGAGGCCGGGACAGCGGGGTGGGAATGTGAAGAGAAAGAAAAGGTAGCTTAAGAGAGGCTCGGAGGAATTTCTGCTTTCAAGTCGCGCAACTTTCCAACAATAATCTCTCTTTCCTGCTTCTGGAGGTCGTCCTCGGTCGCATCGTGTGCGAGCAAATGCAGAGCTTCGATCAACACGTCCTTGGCACGTTTTTCCTTTGATTGAGCTATTAACAGATCGGCCTTTCTAACCTTCAATATAATAGCAGATGAGTCGCGTTCCCTGCGCAGCGTTTCGATGGCTAGTTCCATTGACGAAACATCGTCTAACTCATTCATCAATTTATCGAGACGCTTAATACCCTTATTGTAGCCTCCCAATTTTCCAGTATCGGTAGTCGCGTCCTCAAATGTTTGCCTTGCTTGGAAAAGTGCCTCGTTTATCTCTCTTTCGGCAGCCTCAGCAGCTATTTGTGCAATTTCTCGCGCAGCCTCACGTGGTACCGGAGTGAGCGTCGGTATTCCTTTGTCCGAAAACTCCTGCAGTCTTTTGCAACAATCTATCGCGATTTTCGCTCTGCTAAGGAGTGTTTCGACATTCTTCGTCTTTGAGATTATTTTTCCACTCTCTGCAACAATCCGACAATCATTCACGATGCCGGGCAAATAGGTATCATGGCATTCAACGCATAACCCATTGTTGTCCACGCTAAGAAACCAACCTTTTTTGTTGCAATACAAGCATTTGGCCATCAACAGCCTCACAATTCTCAATTTGCTTTATCATACTACCTAGAGGCGAAATTTACCCGCAACGCAAGGCTGAACTCGAATATTAGATGAAGCAAAGTCTCACACTTCAAACTTGCACCCAACCCAACCTCCTCCACGTTTGAAATCACAAAGTTTGAGTCCAAACGGTTGCTACGACGAACTCCCACACCCTACCCAGCACGCATGAGGTCCAAAGCGCCATTCATCGGGTGTGCGGCACCCGCGTTGTACTGCCGAGGATTTGGGGGGCCTCTAGGAAAGTCCACCTGCGCCTTTAATCAGGCCGTGTCACTTAGGGTCTGCCTCGATCGCTGAAGCGGATGACCATCCTTGTCCGATGCCGATTGGCAGCTAGATTACCGATCATGCGCATTGTCCTACTCTCAATAATCCTCGCTACCCCAGCCTCTGCATGGGAGTCGACAGTCGGGCAAATCTGCACCCTGTCACACAGCACCGACCAAGCAGAGATCTTCCTGACCTATGACCCGGCGCAACCACTCTACACGCTGACCGTCACCCGTAAGACCGAAGGTTGGACGCAAACTCCATGGTTCGCCATGCGCTTTGACGGCCCCAGGCCCATCGAAATCGCCACGCCGCGCCACGTGTTGTCGGACAATACGGCCTCGCTGACTGTCACCGATACCGGGTTTGGCAATGTTCTGGACGGGCTGGAATACAATCAAACCGCCTATGCCTTTACGCAAGACAGTCTTACCGCGTTTCCTTTGGACGGCGCAGCGCCCGAGGTTCGCATCTTTCGCGATTGCGCGGGCGCGCAGCTATCATAGCGGCGGCCGATCACTCCGCCCAACAGATCACGGCCGCACGAATTTCGCGTTTCCGACCGAGCGTACGGGCGCATCATTGCTGCGTTGCGCGGGGGTGCTTTGAACCTGCACCGAACCCGATCTTTCACAGGACACGCCGTTACCGTCCGGGTCATAGCGTTCGTGATAGCCAGCATAGCCTTTGCGGAACGGGCCAAAGCCAATCGCCTCGGGCGCTGAACAGCCGGTTAGGGCGATCAGGTGCAGGATCGCTCCGTTGCGGTCATACTCAGACGTCCGGATATAGATATTCACCGCCAGCAGAAGCGTGGTCACAGGCAACGCAAGCAGCATGAGCGAAATCCGAAACGGCGACAGCGCCTTACGGCGTGTCGCTTCGGCCCGCAATTGCCGCTTGGTCGGCTTCGAGGTCTGACCCGAGGGCTTTTGCACTGTGTTGTCCAAATCCATGACCCGAATCTAAACCACATTTGTGGCGAAGCCGAGGCGATCCGCATTGAGCATATCAAAGCTGTGGCACATTGGTCGTCAGGCTCTAGGAAGATTGCTCGCTAAGGGCGATCAAATGTGTCGGCCACATCATACATGACCGGCTCAAAGCTCTTGCACATCTCGTTGATCTTACGGTTCCGGTCGCGCATCTCAGGCGTGCGCAGCATGGCAAGAAAATCCTCGCGCCGTTCCCATTGAGAATAGTTCGCGATCCGGGTCTGGGCATCGTTCACATGCAACCCCGCCGAGATAAATCCGGGTTGCTTCGAAATGAACTCGGCATAAGCATCCGTCAACGCGTCGAGCAGATCGTGACAGGTGCCCGGGGTCATTTCAAATGTAGTGATGACAGTCTGTACGCTGGCATTTTTTGCTATGGTCGGCATCTGCTCCTCCTGTGGCTAAAGCAAGCGTAGCACAGAGAATTGATATGTCGTCCATTTCCTGGCCAATTAACAAGCGCAACCCGAAAGAAAGACGGCCGCCCTTTGTGCGACCGTCCAGATAGCTATTGCTCCATACGGATCAAAACAGATGCAGTGCCCCTCAAGCTTTCCGGCCATCGCAGACGAATGCTGCTGCCATCGCTACCTTGCTCGAGTTCAACATAGGGCTCAAAAAACCTGGCAGAACCAAAGGTGCTGAGGATCGGACCCAACATTGTGACGGCATCACAGCTACGGGCTTTACTTTCAAACGGCAGCTGTTCAGATGTCGCTATAACCCACGCACTGCTGGCTGTATTTTGATCGTGACGCACCCGCAGTGGGTTCGCCGCCTTCTTATCAACCCCGTGGTATGTGTTGTTCTGAAACGTCACATTGATGTGACTATTCTTGTTGAAATCGGCAAAAGTCGTATCCACCCTTTCCGCGCGTTCAATATCGCTGCTGCTAGACCGGAACTTATTCCCCGTCACCGCCAAACCATTCAGGAAGTGGCCGGGACCATGCGGGCGGATCACGATATAACTGAACCAAGGCGGCGCCTCGCTGGAATAGAAGATATTATCCGTGATACTCATGGCGCTGAACGAATAGCCCGAAACGTAGCTGGGCTCCGCATCCCGCTCATTCGTCCATTGGATAAAACAGTTGTCCACATAGTTCTCGGCAATCGTCGAACTGTTGTAAGTCCCGATCATGATCAGACCAGCCGTCCGTACGCCTTGCGAGATGCTATCACCCTGGAAGAAGTGGTTGCCCAGGATCATGTTGTTGTCGCCACCGACAACGGCAAAGTGCTTGAAGCGAACGATACGATTGTGGCGCAGTTTCACATCATTCGCGTTTGTGTTCAGCGCGATCGAGTTTCGGTCGGGGACGATAAAGGACTCTTCCGCCGACAAGAACTGGCAGTTGTCGATCAGCATCCCTTTGCAGCCCGTGCCAATGGATGAGATGCCACGATCCTTGGGACGACTGACAAAGCAATCGGTCAGTGAAAACGTACTGCCCGATGGAGCCAGTCGAATGGCGCTGCATCGGCTGTTACACTGGAATTCAATCTGCTCCATCCCAAATTTTCGCAAGGTGCTGAAGCCACTGAAATCCAGCAGGTATTTGAAAGACTGGAAGGTGTATGTCTGCGTTCCCGAAGCATCATAAAGCGGTGCGTTCAGTGTGATTTCACCTGCGCCCACATCCTTGGATCGCACATAAATCTCACGCCCGACGCCCGCACCCTGCACCAACGAACCAACGGGAATATTCGCCACATTCGCCACATCTGTCAGGCGGGTGGCATCCGAAGGGTCGTATGTGGCAACTGAAGTGAAGCTCTCTGTATCCCAATCCGAACTGCTTTTGACATCAAACTGGCCGTTTCGGATAATACGACGTGTCGAGAAACCCTGTTTGTTTGGCACAGCAGCGGCCATATCAATCGGACTTGTAACCGAGATCTTCCGGCCCGCCAGATCCAACGAGTCGTGGTCGGCATTGTTAAGCAAGGCCTGAAACGCCTTCTTAAAGGCCAACTCCTCATCACCGAATGCAGTGATATAGGCGGGCAGATCGAAATTCTTGGTCAGCAGCAGCATCTTGTCATCAGGCATCGTAACCGTGCCCTCAAAATCCATCTCGGACGCAATGCTGGTGTTCTCACCCAGATGGTATGTGCCTTGTGGGACATAAATCCGACGCCCGCCAGCGGCCTGGTCAGCGGCCTCAAATGCAGCTGAATCATCGGTGATACCATCACCAATTGCACCAAAATCCCGAACATCGACGATGCTGATCATCTCGCGCAGGAAAACGCCGGTTACGTCTGTAATTTCTATATTGTCCACACGCACCAGCGCGCCATTTGCACCCTCAATGTCCAGGCCAAAATGCCCGTACAAGGCTGAAACGCCCCACGGCATGTCGACACCCGGTCGGCGCCCGGTTCCGACGATGGCGGTGATTTCATGCACTTCGCCGTAGCCGGACAGCTGCGTTGCGGGACCCTCTTCGATCACACCGTCAACATGAACCTCTCCGGCACCACCTGCCCAGGCCGCGATCCGCACCTCTGGCAACGGGCCGCTGATCGCTTTGACGCGCGCCTTGATCTGCAAATAGCAGCCAGGCAGCAACGGTGTTTGGCCCATGTAACGCAATTGCTGCGTCGGATTGACCTTCAGAATCTCAAGGCAGCCGCCAAAATCTGCATCCGCCGGAACAAACACGCCTGTGCCGGAACCGGCATAAGTTGGCGTACCCGGGGTTCCATCCCCTGCGGACCAAACGTCCAACCCATTGGCGAACTGAGGCGGCATGAAGACGATGCCGTCGGTGATTGCCTTGTTCATAGAAATCCCTTTCCCAATCGCGTCGCGCATCACAGCGACACGTTCAAACCCGGTGCTCGAGTCCAGCCCGAACGCGAAAGTCTGAGTATCGAAAAGGAATTAACCGCAGTTCATCCCACCGTTACGGTGGTGTTGCGTCAGGCAGAGGGATCAGTGTTGCGTAGCAGCTGTACACCATTGATTTTCCAGGTATTGTTCTGCTGAACCATCTGGTAGTCCAGTGTGTGGGTCTGGCCGTCCCCATCCACAATCATCACCTTTTGCCAGAGCAATCCCGCGATCTCACGCAGTTCCAGAAACCGCACCTCGGCCGGTCGCCAAACCATCGGATATCCACCACGCACCATCGCGCCGAAATTGTCGGGGTTTTGGAACAGCCTTTGAATATTGGGGCTAGCATAGGTGAAGGCGGTGTCAAAATCATCCGCCTTGAAGGCCTGTATCTGAGCCGCAATATTAGCTTCGATCTCGGCTTTCTGGGCCGCCGCGATCGGGGCCAATCCAAAGCTTAGAAACAAAATAAGCAGAATACGACGCATGGGGTACCTCCTGGACGAAGGGTAGCCCCACGCGCTTTCAGGTCAAATCAGACCAATTCTCCGGCTAGCGCGCTGTCGATCAGGGCAATGGTTTCAGGCACGCCATAGAGCGCGATAAAGCCGCCGAAACGCGGACCTTGCGACGCGCCCAGCAGAACCTCGTAGAGCGCTGTGAACCAGCCACGCATAGGGTCGAACCGCTCGCGCCCGATGGAATAGACCACCGATTGCAGCGCCTCGTCTTCCATCGGCCCGTCATAGGCTTCCAACGCCACCTTCAACGCTTCCAGCGCCTCACGCTCCTGATCCGTCGGCGCGCGATGTTTGCGCGTCGGCTTCACGAAATCGTTGAAGTAGCGCACTGCAAAGCCCGCCGCTTGATCCAGATCAGGATGCGTCTCGGGCGTGGCCTCAGGTGCGTAACGGCGAACAAAACCCCACAGTGCCGCTTTATCCTCAGCCCCCGATACCGAGGCCAGGTTCAACAGCATCGCAAAGGGTACCATCAGCGTGGATTCAGGAACATCCCCACCATGGATATGCCACACCGGATTGTTCAGCTGTGCCTTCAGGTCCTGCCCCGGATATGCCCGCAATTGCTGATGATACTCATCATAAGCTTTCGGGATCACATCGAAATGCATCCGCTTCGCGGTCTTGGGCTTCTGATACATGAAATAGGCCAGCGACTCGGTGGGCGCATAGGTCAGCCATTCGTCAATCGACACACCGTTGCCTGATGATTTCGAAATCTTCTGCCCGTTCTCATCCAGAAACAGTTCATACGAGAAATGCTCGGGCGCACGACCACCCAAGGCCCGGCAGATCGCGTCATAGATTTTCTCGTTAGTCGCATGTTCCTTGCCATACATCTCGAAATCTACGCCCAGCGCTGCCCAGCGTGCGCCAAAATCCGGCTTCCACTGCAGCTTGACGTTGCCACCGATGACAGGAACGGTCCATTCCTTGCCCGTCTCATCATCGAAGGTCACGGTATAGGTTTCGGCACAGACCTTTTTCATCGGCACATACATGACCCGCCCGCTTTCGGGGTGCAGCGGTAGAAAGATCGAATAGGTTTGCTGGCGTTCTTCGCGCAGGCTTTTCAGCAAGATCGCCATGATCTCATCATAGCGTTCGACGGCACGTTTCAGAATCTCATCAAACTGCCCGGATTCGTAGAACTCCTTGGCCGAATAGAACTCGTACTCGAACCCAAAGGTATCGAGGAACCGCCGCAGCATCGCGTTGTTATGCGCGCCAAAGCTGTCGTATTCACCAAACGGATCAGGCACCGAGGTCAGCGGGCGCTGCAGATGCTGCTCCAGGATCTCTGGATTCGGCACATTGCTGGGCACTTTGCGCATCCCGTCCAGATCGTCCGAGAAACAGATCAGCTTGGTTGGAATATCCGATAGCGCCTCAAACGCGCGCTTGACCATCGTGGTCCGCGCAACTTCGCCAAAGGTGCCGATATGCGGCAGCCCCGAGGGGCCATAGCCCGTCTCGAACAGCACATATCCCTTCTCTGGAGCACCTTGTTTGTACCGTTTGAGCAACCGGCGCGCCTCCTCAAAAGGCCAGGCCTTGGACGTCATGGCGGTATCGCGCAGTTCAGACATTTTTTGGTGTGCTCCATAAGGGAAAACCGTCCCGATCGCCCCATGCCATCGGACCGACCCCTCCTATTGTGCGAGCGCAGCATGAGTCAATAACGACACGTGCTTTTTCCGGTTCGTCACAACCGCGCCGGGCAATCGGGACGGCCTGCCAAACTGGTGAATTCGGACATGAAAAGGGAAAACTGGAAACCGTGTTCAACAGCGACGCGCCCCCCCAGCAGGATATCCCGACCGAACTTACTGATCCGGTCGGGATCGGCGCTACTTTAGAGGCACTCAGCCAAAGTCTTGGCCATGTTTTGAATGAGCTGTGGATAAAGGTCCTTGCCCGGCTCAAGTTCCGAGCCCAGCGGGTCAATCACACCCGTATTCGCCTCGGTTCCAGCAAGAACCGTTTCGATGATCCCCGGATTGAACTGCGGTTCCGCCAAAACGCAATCGACACCTTCACCGGTGATGCGACCCTGGATTTCAGCGATGCGCGCCGGGCTTGGATCGGCCGCATCCCCCAACGAAATGGCACCCGCCGCCGGAAAATCAAAATCGTTTTCGAAGTACTGATAGGCGTCATGGAAAACGATAAAGCTGCCACCGCGCACTGGTTCGAGCGTCTGGGCAACCTCAGCAGACAGCGCGGCCATCTCTTCACGCGCCGCAGCAGCATTTGCAAAATAGGTGCCGGCATTGTCCGGGTCAGCAGCCGACAGTTGTGCCGCGATCAGGTTTAGCCATGTGCTCGCATTTTCAGGCGATAGCCATGCATGTGGATCATGCGCCCCGTGATCATGCCCATCATGATCGTCGTGGCCTGCGTGGTCATCGTGGTCATGATCGTCATGGTCCGCGTGTTCTTCGCCGTGGTCATGATCATCATGATCTTTCGCATCAGCATGATCGTCATGATCGTGGTCGTGATCTTTGGCATGATCGTGGTCATCATGTTTTGCGTGATCATCCCCGTGGTCATGATCGTCGTGCCCTTCGTCCGCATGGTCGTCGTGGCCCTCATGATCGTGATCGTCATGCCCATGGTCATCATGGTCATCGTGGGAGTGCGCTTCAAACAGCGCGTTTTCACGGAAATCCAGCAGGACTGTGCCGTCCGATTCCAGCAAAGTAGTAACGGTCGCGCCGTCTGCCAGCGTCTTGACCGCGCCTTCCATCCAAGGCGTCAGATCCTCACCCATCCAGAAAACCAGGTCCGCCTCTTGCAAGGCGGCAGCTTCGGACGGGCGCAGGCTGTATTCATGGGGGGATGCGCCTGCTTGAACAATCAGGGCTGGCTCACCAACACCATCCATCACACGTGCGACAAGTGAATGAACCGGAGCGATATCGACGGCCACATTGGGGACCTCGGCCAAGGCCGTCCCCCCCATCAAAACCGCCGTGATCGAAACAGGAAGAAGCTTTCTGGACATCAGACACCCTATGTGATTTTATAACGTCAGCAGCGACATACATGATATATAATAACATGACAAGCGAGACACCCTCGACCCCGGCCGACAACGCCGACCTGATTGGCTTTGCCAAGCATGATCACGCCTCCTGCGTTGAAACCGGGCTGGCCACCGCGCAGGCACGGTGTGAGGCAGAAGGGCTAAGACTAACGCCTGTTCGCCGCAAGGTGTTAGAGATGCTGCTACAGGAACATCGCGCACTTGGTGCATATGCCATTCTGGATCGCCTGCGCGACGAAGGGTTCGGATCACAGCCGCCGGTTGCGTACCGCGCCCTGGATTTTCTGGTGGAGAATGGTTTCGCCCATAAGATCGAACGCCTCAACGCCTTCGTCGCCTGCGCCCATCCCGGCGGCTCCCATTCGCCCGCTTTCATGATCTGCCGCAAATGCGATGCTGTGGCCGAGGCCTATTCAGCCCCTGCCAAGGGTGCGCTTGGGGCCGCTGCACGCGCCGTCGGGTTCGAGATCGAACGCACGGTCGTCGAGGCCGAAGGCATCTGCCCCGATTGCATCGAGAAACGCTGATCATGGCCCTCGTCTCCGTCAAGGACCTTGGCGTCCGATATGGCGCGAACACCGTGCTGAGCCATGTAAATATGGTAATCAATCCGGGCGAGATCGTTACCATTGTTGGCCCGAACGGCTCGGGTAAAACCAGCTTGTTGCGTGCAATCATCGGCGCCACACAACCCGCAGCCGGGCGCGTCGAGCGCAAGCAAGGGCTACAAATCGGGTATGTTCCGCAAAAACTGCACATCGACCCAACACTGCCCATTTCGGTTGATCGCTTCATGCGCCTGACAGACCGGGTATCGAAACAGGATTGCGCCGAAGCGTTGAAAACAGCGGGCGTACCGGACCTGCTGAAACGCCAGATGTCGCAGCTATCCGGTGGTCAGTTCCAACGGGTCCTTCTCGCCCGCGCCCTGATCAACCGTCCCGAGCTCTTGCTGTTGGACGAAGCGACCCAAGGTTTGGATCAGCCCGGCTCTGCCGCGTTTTATCGCCAGATTGAGGATGTCCGGCGCGATACTGGCTGCGCAATCCTGATGATCAGTCACGAACTACACGTGGTGATGAGCGCCTCGGACCGCGTGATCTGCCTTAATGGGCATATCTGTTGCGAAGGTTCACCTGCAGTGGTCGCCTCGGCCCCTGAATACCGCGCCCTGTTTGGCACAGGCACTGGCGGCGCACTGGCCCTTTACCGCCATGATCACGATCATCACCACCACGACCACGCAAACCCGCAGGAAGCCGCTGAATAATGCTTGATGATTTCATGACTCGGGCAACGCTCGCCGGGATTGGCGTGGCTATGGCAGCAGCGCCCTTGGGGTGTTTCGTCGTTTGGCGTCGGATGGCCTATTTCGGCGATGCAACCGCGCATGCTGCCATCTTGGGCGTCGCCTTGTCTCTGACTTTCCAGATTTCCGTGTTTACCGGAGCGCTTGCGGTAGCTTTGATCATGGCACTTACGGTGACTTTGTTGGCGGGCAGAGGTTATGCAATGGATACACTATTGGGCGTGCTGGCCCATTCGGCGCTAGCCTTTGGTCTTGTTGCCGTCTCGTTTCTGTCGGGTGTTCGCATTGACCTGATGGCCTATCTGTTTGGTGATATTCTCGCCGTCTCGAAATCCGACCTGATCGTCATTTGGGGTGGGGCCGCATTGGTTGTGGCCTTGATCACTTGGCGCTGGTCTCCGCTGCTAACAGCGACCCTGAACGAAGAATTGGCCTACGCGAGTGGCTATAACCCCAAACGCGAGCAGCTAATCCTGACTCTGGCTCTTGCCGTTACGGTTGCCGTCGCAATCAAGGTTGTGGGTGTTCTGCTGATCGCAGCCATGCTGATTATTCCAGCCGCCGCCGCGCGCAGCCTAGCCCGCTCGCCAGAATCGATGGCATTAATTGCCGCCGGGATTGGCGCTCTGTCGTCGGTAGCAGGCCTCCGGGCCGCCTATGTATTCGACACGCCTGCCGGCCCTTCTATTGTTTGCGTGGCCGCACTAGTATTCGCCTGTTTCAGCCTGCTGGGCTGGCAGGGTCGGCGCACCTGAACCAACGGCAAAGAATGCGACCAAACAAGCTGTTGAACCCGCACGCGCGCGCACATATCGTACAGCCTTGAAAATCTTCACGCAGGACGCATTCATGCCCGATCAAACCCCTCATCCCATGTCTCCGCAGGATTGCCTTGTGGCGATCATGGTTGCGATCTCCGCTTCGGACGAAAACATCCGAACAGCTGAGCTGGTCAAGATTCAGGGCGCCGTGAATATGCTGCCGGTTTTTGCGGGCTATGATGCCGATCGCATGCGCCATATTTCTCAAACCGTGTTCGATCTGTTCGAACAGGAAGATGGTCTGGACGCTCTGTTTGGTCTGATCCGCGACAACCTGCCCGAACGCCTGAACGAAACCGCTTACGCTCTGGCCTGCGACGTGGCCGCAGCAGACGGGTCATTGGCCGAGACAGAGCTGCGGCTGTTGGAAGAAATCCGGTACGAACTGAGTATTGACCGCCTGCACGCCGCCGCAATCGAACGCGGTGCACGCGCCCGTCACGTCGTCTGAGCCTAGTTTAGGCTCAACTGCCGTAGAGCGCGCCCCATCGTTCGATCAACGCGCGTTGCAGCTTGCGCGACCGCCGATTCCAAGCGCGCGCACCTTCGGGGCGCTCTCGCTGCGCACGTGTGATCGTGGCGCGGTGGGCCTCATCCGCGGTGAAAATCGCAAAAGCCAGCTCTGACCCGTCCGCCGTTGTCAGAAAACCACCCAAGCCCGATACGAAGTTCAAAGTGCCGGTTTTGGCGTCAACCTTGATCGGGTGATCCTTGACCGGTCGGCCTTGGCCGTCGGTCAAGGCAAAGGGTTTCAGCAAAGGTCTCAACGCCCCCGTTTTACGCGCCTGCACCAGGGCCGAGACCAGATCCCCCGGCGCCATGCGCGACGCATCACCCAAGCCGGAATGATCCACCATTGCAATTTGATTGACTCCATAGGTCTCCGACGCCCACCGGTTCATCTCGGCCGCTGACTCAGCGAGCGAGTGCGGCATCACCTCCCGCGACCGGGTCGCAGCCATCCCCACAGTTTCAGCCGTCAGGTTCGTCGAATACTTCAGCATCCCGCGCAAGATACTGTCCAAACGATCACTTTGATGCACGACCAGAACAGTGCCTTTGGGCGTTTCTCGGGTGACCTCAACCCGCCCCAGGACAATCCCATTGGCCCGTGCCAGCGTTTTGAACACATCCCCGGCATAAAGCGCAGGCTTGCGCACCGGCAACCAACGCGACCCTTCATTCCCCAACGCTGCTTTGGCAACGGTCCAGCGGTCCTGACGTGCACTGGCCTGATAAGTGTAAATCGGCAGGCTGCGCCCCTCGACCCGCATCGCAGCCATATCCACATCTGGGCGATACTTGGCGGTGCGGGCATCCATGGTGACAGCGTAATCAGTGCCCTCCCGCTTCCATTCAAAATGCACCCGGTTGAAATTCAACGAAATCCCGCTGATCGCCGGGCTATAGCCCAGATGGTCCGGCTGACCCGGATCAATACTGAAAACAAAGGGCAGCGCGCCGTCATAAACTTTGAACGCCCCACGCACCTCGGTGATCCCGGCACTCCGCAAGTTGGCCGCCATAGAGGCCAGACCGTCGGTATCCAACAATGGGTCGCATCCGCCCGCTAGGATCAGATTACCCTGCAAAACCCCGTTTACAACTGGTCCATCCGCCAGCAATCTGGTCTCAAACCGATGATCAGGTCCCAACACGTCCAGTGCATATAGCGCGGTTAAAGCTTTGCCGACACTGGCAGGAGGCAACCCAAGCTCTCCCCTATAGCTTTCAAGCTGCGCGCCTGTATCCACATCGGCCACGGCGAATACAACCTCTCCGCGCAGCCCGGCGGCCTGAACCAGGCGATCCGTGCCGGTCAGCTGTTTGCCACGCAACTGAGGGCGAAGCGACGTCAAAGGCGCCTCGGCCAGACCCATCGCCGGGATCAAAGCCGCCCCAACACCCCCTAAAAACAAACGACGCGAAATACGATCGACCATGGGTCAATTAAAATCCCAGAGATGAAAATCAGACAACCATTGCATGAGAATATGCAGATAGTGTGGCTATTCCGGCAACACCTGAACGCTCCAGTCCCCGCGCTTGCGGATCTGGGTCGAGCTGACATTGACCATCGGCACATTCACGAAACACCAGGCCGGGGCTTGCGCCCGTCCCAGCAGGTGCCGCGCCTGCCCGTCGATCCGGTATTTGGCATAGAGCCGCGCCGCAGGCGACATCCGGGCCGAGATCCGATCCCCCGGCCGCGCTACAACGCCTACCGGTACGCTGTCCATGATCCGCCGCCAATCCTTCCAGTGATGAAACTGCGCAAGATTGTCAGCCCCCATCAGCCAGACGAATTTGACTTGCGGATAGAGCCGGTGCAACGCCATCAGAGTATCCGCCGTCGCCCGCGTTCCTGTCAGCGCCTCGATATCCGTGATCTCGACATCCGGGTGCTGTATGACCCCCCGCGCGGCCTCAACCCGCTGCGCCAGAGGGGCCGGTCCGTGCTCCTTCAACGGATTGCCCGGAGACACCAGCCACCACACCCGATCCAGCCCGAAGGCCTTCATCGCCTCAAGCGTCACGTGCACATGTCCTTTGTGCGGCGGATCAAAAGACCCGCCGAACAACCCAATCACCTGCCCGGGCCGCGCATATGGAATGTGGTATCGCTCCATCCCACGCTGATGTTCAGAACTGGCGGGCGTTGTCAATCAACCGGTTGCACCGCATCACCCAACTTGACGCGCCCGGGCCGGAGGACTTCCGCACACCAGCCCCCATGCCCGCGCACGGCGGAATAGCCGCCGCTACCCAGCGCCTCCTCCATCCGACTGCATGGCGCACAGATCACAGTGAATCGCAAGATCGCCTCCCCCACCTGCACCTCGCGCCCCTTGAGCGCCGCCAGATTGATCCCCGAAACCACCAGATTACGCCGCAGGATTGCGGGTGTAACCGGCCCCTGCCCTAAATACGACCCAATCGCTGCCAGATGCTCCTGCTGAACCAACGTCACCGCCCTCTTGCCCGCTCAACTGCGATCTCCATCCAAGCCATCAGCGGAAATCATAGCGTCGCCTAAGGTGACGATCTCGACCCGACGGGCTGGACGCACTCCGATCCAATCGACCCGACCTGGTTTTGCCCAACCAGCAATCAATTCCGCAAGTTCTGACATCTCACGCGCCTCTCAAACCGAAGCCACTCTAGCCCGCCCAAGGTCTCAGCAAAAATCACGAAACCACCAGCTTGCCCCGCCCGCCCCGCTTGGATATCAAGCGTTTCAACCCAATTTCCCCGACCCAGAGGACGCGACATGGCCGCCTATCAATATGTCTACCACATGCAGGGTGTCTCCAAGACCTATCCCGGTGGCAAGAAGTGCTTTGAAAACATTCACCTGAGCTTTCTGCCCGGCGTGAAAATCGGTGTCGTCGGCGTTAACGGCGCGGGTAAATCGACACTGATGAAGATCATGGCTGGCCTCGATACCGACTTCACCGGTGAGGCCTGGGCGGCTGAGGGCGCCAAGGTTGGCTATCTGCCGCAGGAACCGCAGCTGGATGAATCGCTGACCGTACGCGAAAACGTCATGCTTGGCGTCTCGGCGAAAAAGGCCAAGGTCGATCGCTTCAACGAGATCGCCATGGAAATCGCCGAGAACTACTCCGACGAGCTGATGGAAGAAATGACCACCCTGCAGGACGCGATCGACGCGGAGAACCTGTGGGACCTCGACAGCCAGATCGATGTCTCGATGGAGGCGCTGCGCTGCCCGCCAGACGATGCCAACATCGCCAACCTCTCGGGTGGTGAGAAACGCCGCGTGGCGCTGTGCAAACTGTTGCTGGAAGCACCTGACATGCTGCTGCTGGACGAACCGACCAACCATCTGGACGCCGAGACCATCGCCTGGCTACAACAGCACCTGATCGAATACAAAGGCACCATCCTGATCGTCACCCACGACCGATATTTCCTGGATGATATTACGGGCTGGATCCTCGAACTCGACCGTGGTCGGGGTATTCCTTACGAGGGCAACTACTCCGCATGGCTGGAACAGAAAGCTAAGCGGCTGGAGCAGGAAGCGCGCGAGGACAAGTCTAAGCAGAAGACCCTTCAGCGCGAGCTGGAATGGATGCGTCAGGGTCAGAAGGCCCGTCAAGCCAAATCCAAGGCCCGGATTAACGCCTATAACGAGCTGGCGGAACAGTCCGAACGCGAAAAATTGACCCGCGCCCAGATCGTCATCCCTAACGGCCAGCGCCTTGGCGGCAAGGTGATCGATGTCGAGGGCCTGTCGAAACACATGGGCGACAAGCAACTGATCGAAGGGCTGGACTTTGCCCTGCCCCCAGGCGGCATCGTCGGCGTCATCGGCCCCAACGGTGCCGGTAAATCGACGCTGTTCAAGATGCTGACCGGTCAGGAACAGCCCGACAGCGGCACCATCACGCTGGGCGACACGGTCGAGCTGTCCTATGTCGACCAGTCCCGCGACGACCTGAAAGACAACGATACCGTATGGGAGGCGATCACCGGCGGCGCCGAGATCATCCAGCTGGGCGACGCACAGGTCAATTCCCGCGCCTATTGCTCGTCCTTCAACTTCAAGGGCGGCGACCAACAGAAGAAGGTCTCGCTGCTGTCAGGCGGTGAGCGAAACCGCGTCCATATGGCCCGCCTGCTGAAAGAAGGCGGCAACGTCCTGCTGCTCGACGAACCGACCAACGATCTGGACGTCGAAACCCTGCGCGCGCTGGAAGACGCCCTGGTCGATTTCGCCGGCTGCGCCGTCGTCATCTCGCACGACCGCTTCTTCCTTGACCGGATTTGTACACACATTCTGGCCTTCGAAGGCGATGCTCATGTGGAGTGGTTCGAGGGCAATTTCGAGGACTACGAAGAGGACAAAAAGCGCCGTCTGGGACCGGACGCGCTGGAGCCCAAGCGGTTGAAGCATAAGAAGTTTGCGCGGTAGCTACTCTCCACCGCAGGTCACAGTGCAGGATGCTATGCCAAGTTTGAAGGTCACAGAGGAACCGGGTTCGCAACTGCCAATCCGGTTCCAAATTTCTTGAGCACCACAAGTAGCATAAGGAATTGCGGCTAAAACTAAGAGACCTAGGTAGGGACTAGGATCGTCAATTACCACAACTGAATATGGTGGGTCGGCATTAACCCTAACCAAATAGGTGGTAAATCCGCCTTCATTGGACTGCAGTTGCTGCGTATTAACTGCAATCGACTGCCCTCCAGCACTCACCGTGACGTCGTCTGGGAATTTAAAGTTCTCGATTACTTCACTGTCCACTTCTACGTTAACGTTGAATTCTCCGAACTCGCCACTAAACAACGACCCGTAAACTCTTGAGGCACCCTCAATCGATTCCGGTTCGCCTGACACAAGAAAAGTGGAGATAATAGTGTCACCAAACACCGGGAAACCGAGGGTTGAAGTTGCGAATTGATCTTCTGCCGAAGCAGTTTGGGCAAACAGTAAAAGTGCAAGCTTGCCAGATAATGCTTTCCACATCATTAGATCCTCCAAAAGACTAAACAATCATGCGATTGTAGCACAAAATGGCATCTGATGCAGCAAACGTAGGATGGGGTTTCACCCCATCTCTCACTCAACGATCTCACCCGAACACTCGCACGATCTGTTCCCGCGCACCAAACCTCTTCCAAATTCCGACCTCTCAAATGATGGGGTAAAACCCCATCCTACGGCTCTCCGAACATGCCATCGGTGACCACGCCGCTCCACTCCGGATCAAGCCGACCCGCATGAACATCACGATGGATTAACGAATGCTGGCGAGCGGACGGTTAATTTTCACTCGGCGGATTTCCGTTCAAAACACCCGTTGGACCCTGAAAGCAAAGTATATTCCGCACACTCCGCCCTTGCCACATGCCCTCGTCAATGCCATATGCAAAGGGCTTACGTTTTTCTATTTCGACCCACTGTCTCCGATTCCGGCGCTCAGTCTATCGATACAGACAACGACGCCGGGCTGCCGCATCCCCGTGGGCAGCACCAAACAGGAGACAACGGATATGCCTGCAGGCACCGTAAAATGGTTCAACACCACCAAGGGCTACGGCTTTATCGCACCTGAAGATGGCGGCAAAGACATCTTCGTCCACATCTCGGCTGTCGAGCGTTCGGGCCTCACCGGTCTGGCCGACAACCAGAAAGTCACGTACGAGCTGCGCTCGGGTCGTGACGGCCGCGAAAGCGCCGACGATATCCAGCTGGCCTAAGCCAAGCGCAGGGTGAGGGGAAATCCTCACCCTTTTTCCGTTCCGCGCTTCGGTATGCAGCCGGAACAGATCATTTTTTCGCGACATCTGCCCTAGAATTGACCAGATTTGCTATCATCCTGACAGCATAGTCATGATTGCATTGGTCAATTGAAGGGGTTCACCCATGTTCACACGCCGCGTGTTTCTTGCCGGTACGGCTGTCAGCCTGATGCCCGACATTGCTAGCGCCAAGAAGGCGGTGGAGTATGATCCGACGCCGCAATATGTGCGGATCAAAAAGCAATTTCAGCCCGGTCAGTTGCTGGTCGTGCCGCGCTCCTTCTACCTCTATTTCGTGACCGAACCGCGCAAGGCGATCCGCTATGGCTGTGGTGTCGGTAAAGCGGGGCTGGAATTCACTGGAACCGCGACCATTGACGTCAAGAAGGAATGGCCCACCTGGCGACCGACGAATGAGATGATCGAGCGCGACCCGGTCGCCTATGCCCGTTTCAAAGACAATGACTATGTGCAACCGGGTGGAGGCGACAACCCGTTGGGTGCCCGCGCGCTCTATTTGTTCCAAAACGGGGTCGATACCTATTTCCGTATTCATGGCACAACGCAGCCGCAGACCATCGGGCGGGCAGCCTCGAACGGGTGCATCCGGATGCTGAACGAACATGTGGTCGATCTATACAATCGTGTTCCAATTGGAACGGTGGTGACAGTGGTCTGATCGCCCTACGGTGCGGTCCAATCTACGTCCGTTGCTTCTTCAATCTGTAACAACCCGTCTGGCCATGGTCGTGTCAGCTCTTTGGCCTGCTCCTCGGAGCCAGTCAGCCAAGTGTTGATATCTACAGGTTTCAGCAGAACGCCCATGCGGTGGTGGATCGGTTTCACATCACCATTCGGCTCACAGGTCACGGTCGCAAACTGATCGACCTGCAACCCGCCAGGGGCCTGCCATGTGTCTGTGATCGCTGCAAAGAACAGCGGGGCTCCGTCGGCGGAACAGATACGCCATGCAGTCTTGCGGCGCTTCTCACCTGTCCATTCGTACCACCCGTCGACGGGGACAACGGCGCGACCAACGCCTTTGAATGCGGTTTTGTCGAACACGGTCTCAGAGCGGGCGTTGATGATCGTTTCCATCACCGGGCGACCACGCGCATTGACCCGACCAACCGGGATCATGCCCCAACGCATCGGCACCAGGCCCGATTGGGTCAGCACCAACATCTCTTGACCGGGTTGGATGTTGCGGCGGGCGGTTTGCGCGGGGACGTCGCCCGAGAGATCAAGCGCTTCGACAATGTCAGAAATTGGTCGCGTCAGAAAGAACCGCCCAGGCATATGTCCCCCTTAATCTGCAGTCGTGTTGACCAATTCCAGAACCTTGGGCCCCAGAGCCTCCACAATAAGCGCAACGCCCTTGGCGTTGGGGTGAATTCCATCGGGTTGCATGAATGCGCCAACAGCATTGGCATCACCATCCGCTGCCAACCCTTCGAAAAAGCTGGCTGCATAAAGCGTATCGTATGCCTGCGACAAATCTGGGTACATACCGTCAAAGCTTTGCTTGTAGGCTGGCCCGTAATTGCCCGGAGCTTGCATGCCCACCAGCAGGACCTCCACATCCCCCGCCTGCGCCACGCTTAGAATTTTCTCCAGATTGGCGCGCGACACACCCGGGTCAATCCCGCGCAGCAGGTCATTGCCGCCCAACGCCACGATCATGCCGTCTACTTCGGGGGTCAGGGTCCATTCGACCCGTGCAGCACCCCCGGCTGTTGTATCCCCCGAGACACCTGCATTGATCACGCGAACATCCGCGCCTTGGCCCCCCAACCAACGTTCCAGCTGTGGGACAAATCCGTCCTCTTCAACCAGCCCATAGCCTTGCGTCAGCGAATCCCCCAATGCTGCAATTACAACGGGTTCCGCTGTGGCCGCAAATCCGCAACAGGCAAACAGGCCCGCCAGAAAGCCCTTGCGCATTCTCGTAAGTGCTCCATATCCCAAGATATTGCTCCTATATGGAAAGTCTTATGCCACAGCCCGTACTCTCCCTCCAAAATGCTGCTTTGTCATTGGAAGGCAATGCCGGTCGGGTGGATATTCTGCACGGCATAACGCTGTCGGTAAACCAGGGCGAGACGCTGGGACTGGTCGGGCCATCAGGGTCGGGCAAATCCTCGCTGTTGATGTTGATGGGCGGTTTGGAACAAGCGACCGGAGGCTCGGTGATAGCCTTGGGTCAGGACCTGACCGGTATGGACGAGGATCACTTGGCACGGTTCCGCCGGGATACGATGGGCGTGGTGTTTCAGAATTTCCACCTGATCCCGACGATGACGGCATTGGAAAATGTCGCCACACCATTGGAACTGGCGGGTCACAAGGATGCCTTTGCCCGGGCCGAGGCCGAACTTGACTCGGTCGGCCTGTCGCACCGGCACGATCACTATCCGGCACAGCTGTCGGGGGGTGAGCAGCAACGCGTGGCACTCGCCCGCGCCTCAGCGCCGCGCCCTCAGATCCTGCTGGCAGATGAGCCGACGGGAAATCTGGATGAGGCGAATGGCGCCGCGATCGTCGACCTATTGTTTGGCTTGCGTGACAAACATGGTGCGACATTGGTTTTGGTGACCCATAGCCACACCCTGGCCGACCGCTGTGACCGGGTGGTTCGGTTGCGCGATGGGCGTGTCGCCGAGGATGCACAAAAAGAGGCGGCAGAATGAGCCTGCGACTGGCCGGACGGCTGGCGCGACGTGAACTGCGCGGTGGTCTCAGGGGATTTCGCATCTTTCTTGCCTGTCTGGCGCTTGGCGTCGCCGCAATCGCTGCGGTGGGTTCGGTTCGATATGCAATTCAAACCGGGCTGACTCAGGAAGGTGCAGCCTTGCTCGGGGGTGATGCCGAGCTGGAGTTCACCTATCGGTTCGCCACCCCTGAAGAACGCGCTTGGATGGCAAAAGAAGCCCAGGTGGTATCAGAGGTCGTGGATTTTCGCTCACTTGCCGTTGTTCAACAAGAAACAGGCCCCGAACGCGCACTGACGCAGGTAAAGGCCGTTGACGTCCGCTATCCTCTGCTGGGCGAGGTTGGACTGAACCCAGACATGCCGTTGTCCGATGCTCTGGACGGTGACTTCAATCTGCCGGGCGCCGTGATGGAACAGGTCTTGATGGACCGGCTAGGGCTTTCCATCGGGGATACCTTTGCCTTGGGCACGCAGGAATTCGTCCTGATGGCTGCGCTGACTGCAGAACCTGATGGCGCGGCTGGAGGCTTTGGCCTTGGCCCCAGAACACTGGTCCGAACCGAAGACCTAAGCGCCTCGGGCCTGTTGGAACCGGGCACTCTGTTCTCGACCAAATACCGGCTGGATCTGCCGGATGCGACCGCGCTGGAGGTGATCTCGGCCGAGGCTGCAGAAACGTTTGATGGCACAGGTATGCGCTGGACGGATGCTCGAAACGGCGCGCCGGGCATAGCTGAATTCGTCGGAAGGCTCAGCGCCTTTCTGGTTCTGGTCGGCCTATCCGGGCTTGCTGTGGGCGGCATCGGTGTGTCTGCCGCTGTCCGGGCCTATCTGTCACAGAAAACCGAAACCATCGCCACGCTGCGCACGTTGGGGGCGGATCGGGCAACCGTGTTTCAGACCTACATGATCCAGATCGGGCTGTTGTCCGGGGTTGGTATCGCAATAGGTCTTGTCCTCGGCGGGCTTGCCCCTGTTCTGTTGGCCCCGATCATTGAAAGCCAACTGCCCGTGCCTGCGGTGTTTTCGATCTACCCCCAACCCCTGGCCGAGGCCGCGCTCTACGGGCTGCTCACGGCGTTTCTGTTTACCCTCTGGCCGCTCGCCCGGACCGAGGAAGTCCGCGCCGCCACCCTGTTCCGCGATGCCTTGACCTCGGCCCGACAGATTCCCCGGCTGGCCTATGTGATGGCGACAGGGCTGGGGCTGGCAATCCTGATCGCTGCCGCTGCCTGGTTCAGCGGCTCAACCGAGCTTACGCTTTGGACAGGCGGCGGATTGGTCGGGGCGCTGGTCCTTCTGTCCGTGGCTGCCATCGCCGTTCGCTGGCTGGCGCGCAGGGGTGTTCCGTGGTCGCGTGGTCGCCCTTCATTGCGGTGGGCCCTAGCCGCCATCTCTGACCCGCGCGAAGGAGCCGGTTCCGTGGTCTTGTCTCTGGGCCTGGGCCTCTCGGTCCTTGCAGCGGTTGGTCAGATCGACGGCACATTGCGGAATGCCATTTCAGGCAACCTACCCGAGGTCGCGCCCTCCTACTTCTTTGTGGACATCCAGAAAGACCAAATGCCTGGTTTCACTCAACGGTTGGAAACTGACCCGGCTGTCAGCCGTCTGGAAAGTGCGCCCATGTTGCGTGGGATCATTACCAAGATCAACGATCAACCCGCACGCGAGGTCGCTGGGAATCACTGGGTTTTGGAAGGCGACCGAGGCGTCACCTACTCTGTCCTTCCCCCAGAAAACGCACGGATCACAGCGGGGGAATGGTGGCCGGAAGACTATGCAGGCAGCCCTCAGATAAGTTTTGCCGCTGAAGAGGCCGAGGAAATGGGTTTGAACATCGGCGACAATCTGACCGTGAACATTCTGGGCCGGGATATCACCGCTACCGTCACTTCCCTGCGGGAGGTGGATTTTTCGACGGCAGGCATGGGCTTTATCATGTCTATGAACCCTTCGGCGTTGGCCGGCGCACCGCATAGTTTCATTGCAACCGTCTATGCCGAAGAACAGGCCGAAGCCGCCATTCTGCGCGATCTGGCAGGCCAGTTCCCCAACATCACTGCAGTGCGCGTACGGGACGCCATTGACCGGGTCTCGGACCTGTTGGCAGGGCTTGCCTCGGCAACATCTTATGGCGCGGGCGTGTCGCTGCTCACCGGTTTCCTTGTTCTGATCGGTGCTGCGGCCGCGGGAGAACCGGCCCGCCGGTATGAGGCGGCTATCCTCAAAACAATCGGTGCTGATCGCTGTCGTATTTTGTTGAGCTTCACGCTGCGCGCCATGCTGCTGGGGGCTGCCGCGGGCTGTATTGCCTTGCTGGTCGGCATTCTGGGCGGCTGGGCCGTTGCCACCTATATCTTCGACACGGGGTTCCAGGTGATCTGGCCCTCAGCATTGGGCATTGTGATCACAGGGATCGTTGTCACGCTCGGTGCAGGGCTGATCTTCGCATTGCGGCCCCTATCTGTCAGACCGGCCCGCATATTACGCGCCAGCGACTGACCCTAGCGCGCGCAAGCCACTGGCTGCAGGATTTTCAACAACGGATCATTGTCACAGATCAGCGCGTCCAGCGTGACATCATCAAGCGATGCATAGAAAACCTCGGCCGCATCCCGCAGCGCCACACGCAGGCGGCAGGCATCGGTCAGCGGGCAAGTGTTGTCGGCATCCGCGAAACACTCGGCAATTGGCAGCGATCCCTCAACATGCCGAAACACAGCGCCGATCCGGATTTGATCTGCGGGACGCGCCAGCGACATGCCCCCGTTTCGGCCGCGCTGCGTGCTCAGATAACTCAACTGACCAAGTTGATTGATCACCTGCGCCAAGTGGTTTTCCGAGATATTGCACACCTCGGCAATCTCGGATTTCGTCACCAGCCGATCCGGATGCGCCGCACAATACATCAGCAGGCGCACAGCAATATTCGTTCGTTTGGTAATCCGCATGGGGACCTCCCTCGCTCAACCATGCAGCCTTATTGCATGTCGGGCGAAAAAGCGGTTTGACATACATCAATTGACCGAAAGGCCCCAAGCAGATGGCAGACCCCTATTTCTTTGGCTATGGCAGCCTTGTGAACCTCGCCACTCATGATTTTCCAGATCCACGACCGGCAAAGCTCAAAGGGTGGCGACGGGCTTGGAAGCACACAGATTTGCGGTCTGTTGCCTTCCTGACTGCCGTGCCCGATCCAGACTCTGAGATCGAAGGCATGATCGCGCATGTTCCTAAGAACGACTGGGCCGCGCTGGATGAACGGGAATGGGCCTATGATCGCATCCCGACAACGCAGTCAGTCTCCCATCCGCTGGCCCACGACGTCGAAATCGCGGTCTATGCAGTACCTGAGGAGCGACACAATCAACCTTCGGATCACCACCCTTTGCTGCTCAGCTATATCGATGTGGTTATACAGGGATATCTGCGTACATTCGGGCCGGACGGGGCCGACCGTTTCTTTGCTACAACTGATGGCTGGGACGCACCTGTGTTGAATGACCGGGCTGAGCCGAGATATCCACGCCACCAACAGCTCAAACCAGATGAGACCGCATTTGTGGATGACCGCCTGCTGCGCGCATCGGTAACGATCCTTCAGCCGCAGCACCAAAAAGAGGCAGGCGCACTGCCGGCCTCTTTCAAATTCTAGTTTGCTTTCGGTTCAGCGCATTCAGCCCCGCGCGCGGATCACCTGAAGTAGCGGCAACAAAGCCGCCATTTCCGGCCCCCGCTCCATCCCTGTCAGCGCTTTGCGCAGCGGCATGAACAGGCCTTTGCCTTTACGGCCCGTCGCCTCTTTCACCGCTTTGGTCCAGGTGCCCCATGTTTCAGCGTCGAACGGCCCGTCGGGTAGCAGCGCAATCGCCTCGGCGATGAAGTCGCGGTCTTCATCGGCGATCAGCGGCTCTGCCCCATCGCGGCACAACTCCCACCAGCCTTTGAGATCGGCCAGAGTGGTGATGTTCTCACGAGCCATCGCCCAGAACGGCTCGGCCAATTCCGCCGGAACGCCTGCCTCAGCCACGGCATCTGCAACTTCTGCCAGCGGCAGCGATTGCAAGTGCTTGGCAGTCAGCGGGAACAGGTCCTGCACGTCGAACTTGGTCGGGGCTGCGCCAAAGCGGTTCACATCGAATCCTTCGATCAGTTCGGCCATGTCCGAACGCAGTTCAACCGGATCAGAAGACCCCAGACGCGCCATCAGGCTCAACAATGCCATCGGCTGCACGCCCTGCTCTCGCAGATCACGTAGCGCCAGCGTGCCCAGACGTTTCGACAGCGCCTCACCCTGTGGGCCAGTCAGCAGCGAATGGTGCGCAAAGCGCGGGCATTGACCGCCCAGAGCCTCGATAATCTGAATCTGCGTCGCGGTGTTGGTGACGTGGTCCGAGCCACGTACCACATCGGTCACGCCCATCTCGGTATCGTCCACAACAGACGCAATCGTGTAGAGAACCTGACCATCGCCGCGGATCAGCACCGGATCAGACACCGAGGCCGCATCGATCGAAATGTCGCCCAGAATGCCGTCTTTCCACTCGATCCGCTCGTGATCCAGCTTGAACCGCCAGACGCCATTGCCACGTTTAGCTCGAAACTCTTCTTTTTCGGCATCCGAAAGGTTCAAAGCGGCGCGGTCGTAGACCGGGGGCTTGCCCATGTTCAGCTGCTTCTTGCGCTTGAGGTCCAACTCGGTCGGCGTCTCAAACGCCTCGTAAAACCGGCCCATCTCGCGCAGCTTGTCAGCGGCTTCTGCGTAGCGGTCCAGACGTTCGGACTGACGCTCTACCCGATCCCAGTACAGGCCCAGCCACTCCATATCCTGCTTGATCGCATCGACATATTCTTCCTTCGACCGCTCTGGGTCGGTGTCGTCGATGCGCAGGATGAACGTTCCGCCCGCCTTGCGAGCGATCAAATAGTTCATCAATGCGGTACGCAGGTTGCCCACGTGGATGTAACCGGTGGGCGACGGGGCGAAACGGGTGGTTGTCATGGGTGTCTCCTGTTGGCGCGGCTCTTGTCACAAAGGCGCGTTTTTGTCCAGCAGGCGTTTCGGATTGCCCAAGTTCCGCAGGAATTCCAGATCGCAAGATGAACAAATATTAACACGCATTGTTCATCCACGAAGACTAAGTACCGGTGTATAAAGTGGCACGCGATCCGAAGCGAACTACCTTTTTCGCTGGCATTCTGACAGGGAGACTAAGAAATGGCCATCAATTTGACACGCAGAGCGGCCCTTGGCGCCGCCGCAGCCCTTCCATTTGCATCCGCAGCGACCCCACTTTTTGCGGCCGGAGCCGAGACAAAGGCGAACTCGACCATCGCAAGATCATTCCAGCTGGGCGACTTTACGGTCACAACCCTGCTTGATGGCAGCCTGCCACGCGACGGCGCGCAGGAGATCTTCGGGGGCGGCGCCTCGGATGAGGAATTCGCGAAAGTATCGGCCGAAAACTTCATCTCGCCTGACGTGGCACAATTCTTTTTCACGCCGACTCTGGTGAACACAGGTTCGGAACTGATCCTGTTCGACACCGGGCTTGGTCAGGGCGGCATTCAGGCCGCTTTGGCAGATGCAGGTGTCACGCCCGATCAGATTGACGTGGTCGTGCTGACCCATATGCACCCGGACCATATCGGTGGTATGACCACGAATGACGCGCCGACATTCGCAAATGCGCGCTATGTCACCGCGGCACCCGAGTATGACTTCTGGTCCGCTCAGGAAGCCGGGAACCGGGTCGGCGATCTGGTTTCTGCCAAAGTCACGCCTCTGGCAGAAAAGATGACCTTCATCGAGGATGGCGGTGACGTGGCCTCGGGTGTGACGGCGATGGCGACATTTGGACATACCCCCGGTCACATGGTCTATCACTTGGAAAGTAACGGCCAGCGTCTTATCCTGACAGCGGATCTTGCCAATCATTATGTCTGGTCCTTTGCGCACCCCGAATGGGAAGTTCGGTTCGACATGGACAAAGCTGCCGCAACGGAATCACGTCGTAAGATTTTGGGCCTGCTGGCCGCCGACAAGGTACCGATGATCGGCTATCACATGCCCTTCCCCGCTGCCGGTTTCGTGGAGACACGTGGCGACGGCTTCCGCTTTGTTCCGGTCAGCTATCAGATGATGGGCTAAGCGCTCAATAACCTGGGTCCGGCCGCACTTTTGAACCATCGCTGAACCGCGACAAGCGAAATGCGGCCGGGTCCACGCAGGGCGCGCACTGGGTTACCAGATCGGCTGCCAAACGCCCAGCCCCCGGTCCAATCCCAAAGCCATGCCCCGAAAACCCTGTGGCAATGACCAATCCAGGGACGTCATCCACTGTGGAAATCACCGGGATCGCATCTGGTGTGACATCGATTAACCCAGCCCAGCTTTGCACGATTTCAGCTTTGTGAAGGGCGGGCAATCCTTTTATGGCGTTGGCCCAGGCATTGCGCAGAACCTTCTGCGATGGTTCTGGGTCCAGGACCCTGCAATGCTCGAACGGGGTGACATCGGTGGGTAGCCATTTCCGATCTTGCGCGGCTTCAACCTTCCAACGGCCAGACAGGCGAAAGCGCAACGACCTCCATTCCTGAACAAACGCTGGCAGAAACTGCAATGCCAGCCGGAAACTATCGGGCACAAGGTCATAGGTGTTTTCATGGCCCGACGCGATGGTGTATCCCCCATCCGCCCGCTTTCGGATGGCGAAATCATCTGACCAAAACGCTGCGTCGGGGCCGTCTTCAACCGGCGAACTGCGCATGACCGTGTTCAGCACTTTTAGCTGCGGCAGGTCGATCCCGGCATTGCCTGCGAACATACGCGTCCACGCCCCGCCGGCAAGCACCACCTGATCACAGGCAACACGCCCACGTTCGGTAAATACACCCGTGATCCGACCATCCTGCAGATCAAGACTGCGAACAGCACAGTTGGTCATCACCGACGCGCCTTTGTCGCGCGCACCTTCGGCAATCGCAGGGGCCGCAAGCTGTGGTTCCGCGCGCCCGTCCTGCGGCATGTATAGCGCGCATTTCAAGTCGGTTTCTTGCCCGGGCAGCAGCTCTGCCAGTTCAGGTCCTGAAACCATCCGTGCCCCGGTCTGAAGCCCGTCGACATTGCGCATCCAGCGTTCCAGATTGCCCGCGTCCCGCGCTCCAGACGCTCCGAACAGGATGCCTGCCTGTGTGTAGCCAGTCGGTCGCCCAATGCGCGCATCCAGATTCGGCCAGATGCGCAAAGCCTCTTGCATCAACGGAATCTCACGCGGGTCACGCATGCCAAGCCGAACCCAACCCCAATTGCGAGAGCTTTGTTCCCCCGCAATCTGACCTTTTTCGCACAGCAAAACCGAAACTCCACGTTCGGCCAGTTCCAACGCGGTGCACGCGCCAATAATGCCGCCGCCGATCACGACAACATCAACAGTTTTTGGCATCGAAAGATCAGGTTCAAATGGAGTTGGCTTTGGGCCTGGCATCAATGACTCGTTCTTACGATATACGAGCCCTCAAGATGCCAGAGAGGAATGCTCTGACAACGGAAATCAGTAGCTATCAAACCGATAGTGCAATCCTGTGGCAAAGGTGCCAGCAGGCGACATGCGTGATAGATTTGGCAGCGCTTAAGCTGCGCCGGACAGTTCAGCCCATTTCTGGCGCAACGCTCCGGACAATCCACCGTCTTTGGCAGTTTCCTTGGCAGAAATTTCTGGCTGTGACTTCAGGTCAGGGAACTCTAGGCGCTGCGAGGGTTCGGCCTTCTGCTCACCGATCAGATCGGCAATTGCTGCGTCTAACTTTACCTCATCCAGCTCTTGCGCCGGAGATTCCATCGTTCTGTACTGCCACGGCTTGTGCAGAGACTTATCGTATTCCTCGTACATGTTAACACCACACCATTAACTCAGATATCCAACCCCGGATGCACCACATAGACAAAACACTTGTCGAAAACTGTGAACTCTACAGCAATGCGTCACATCCGCCCCATATGAGGCAACTTCTAAGCATAAATGTGGCAGAAAAATGTCAGTCAAACAAGCGCTGACATCGGCAGACTCGCTTGAAACTGCTTGGATTTATTCGATTTGTGGAAACGGTTGCGGCATTGAGGAGTTACTGTTTCCAAATCCAGAAACCGCACTGCTTAACCACGATCCCGCCAGCGATTCACAATTGGGTACCGTCTGTCCAACCAGAATGCGCGGCTGGTCAAACGCGTGCCAGGGGCGGATTGGAAACGCTTGTATTCGCTGATGTAGACCAGATGTTCAACCTTGCGCGCATCCTGTTCATCATATCCTGCGGCAACGCAATCGGCGATAGATCCATCCTGATCCACAAGAATATCAAGTATGCCGTCCAGCACGGGATAATCCGGCAGGCTGTCGCTGTCTTTCTGATCTTTTCGCAGCTCAGCGCTTGGAGGTTTATCGATGACCGAAGGGCGAATGACCTCACCTTCGGGTCCCTTCATCCAATTGCGATGATTGGCATTGCGCCAGCGGCAGGTTTCAAACACGCGGGTTTTGTACAGGTCCTTGATCGGGTTATAACCGCCATTCATGTCGCCATAGATCGTGGCATAGCCCACCGCGACTTCAGATTTGTTGCCCGTGGTCAGCAACATCTCGCCAAACTTGTTCGAGATCGCCATCAGCAACACACCGCGCAGGCGAGACTGGATGTTTTCTTCTGTTAAATCAACCTCATGCCCCACGAACAATGGGGCGAGCGTATCCGTCACGGCAGCGCGACTGTCCGAGATCGGAACAAAGTCATAGTGAACGCCCAGCGCTTTTGCGACCGCCTCAGCATCATCAAGAGATGCCTGGCTGGTGTATTCCGATGGCAGCATCACGCAGCGCACATTCTCGGCCCCTATCGCGTCCACCGCAATCGCTGCAACAAGGGCAGAATCCACACCACCTGACAGGCCCAGCAACGCCTTTTTGAAACCGGTTTTCCCCATGTAATCACGCAAGGATTCTACCATGGCGCGATAGTCCTGCTCCCACGCATCGGGCTGCGGCACGATTTCGGCAGGAACAATCCGCCAACCGTCATCGCCACGCTCAAGGTCCACATGAGCGATCGTCTCATCAAAAACTGGCAGGCGAAACGCCAATTCTCCACCCGGGTTCAGGCCAAATGTTGCCCCATCGAACACCTGATCGTCCTGCCCGCCGACCATATTCAGGTAAATCAGCGGCAAACCGGTCTCGACCACGCGCGCGACCATATGGTTCAAGCGCACATCGTATTTGTCGCGGAAGTAGGGCGATCCATTGGGGATTAGCAGAAACTCAGCCCCGGTTTCTTCGAGCGTTTCGGCAACATCCGGGTGCCAGCTATCTTCACAGATCGGGCTGCCGATGCGCGAGTTGCCAACCGAATACGGCCCACCCAAAGGGCCTGAATCGTACAGACGAACCTCGTCAAACACCGTTTCATTGGGCAGGTGATGTTTCAGCACTTTACTGGTGATCCGCCCGCCCTTGAGGATCAGATAGGCGTTGAACAGGCTGTCATCCTCGGCCCAAGGACCGCCGATGGCCAGTGCCGGGCCGTCGGCGCATTGCTTGGCCAGTTCCTCAACCGCAGCCATGGCCACACGGTGGAACACCCGCTTCATGATCAGGTCCTGCGTGTTGTATCCGGTGATGAACATCTCGGGTAGCGCGACCAGATCAGCTCCGGCCTCGCGACCTTGTTCCCAAGCCGCAAACGCCTTGGCTGCGTTGCCCTCAAGATCGCCCACAACAGGGTTGAGTTGCGCCAGTGTGATACGGAAACGGTCGGCCATGCTGCCCTCTTGCCTTCGCCAGTCCTACTGCATTTAGCAGATCATTGCGCGAGTGGAAGACCAATGGCTCAAAAGCCGTTGCTCTGATCTGTGCGGTCCCCTATTTTTGCCCAAACGCATATGAAACCGACGATCGGGCAGGCAGGACAAA
The DNA here is from genome assembly GCF_056533065.1 of Ruegeria sp. H4. Lineage (NCBI taxonomy): Bacteria > Pseudomonadati > Pseudomonadota > Alphaproteobacteria > Rhodobacterales > Roseobacteraceae > Ruegeria > Ruegeria sp. H4. The sequence goes on along the minus strand of NZ_JBQFOC010000003.1, from coordinate 184,066 downwards.
CCATGAAGCTGATCCGCAATTCTCTCACGGCCGGGATTCTAGGCCTGTCGATCACGGCGGCATGGGCCCAGGACGGTACAGTGATCGTCAAAGATGACGAACTTGGCGGGGTCTATGAGGGCACGTTTGAAAACGGGTTGCGCCACGGCACAGGCACATACCGGTTGCCGGACGGGTTTGAGTATTCCGGTCAGTGGGTCGAGGGCGAAATTCAGGGCCAAGGCACGGCCCGCTTCGCCAACGGGTCTGTTTATGAGGGCCAATTCGCCAAAGGACAGCCCGAAGGCCAGGGCAAAATCAGCTATGCCGATGGCGGGACCTACGAAGGTGAATGGCGTGAGGGTGCGATCAATGGCTCGGGCATTGCTGAATATGCAAATGGGGTGCGCTATGAAGGAGAGTTTCAGAACGCCCGCCATCACGGCAAAGGCACTCGCACTGACCCAAATGGCTATATCTATGACGGGGATTGGGTTGACGGTGCACAGCAGGGCGCGGCGCGGATCACTTATCCCGATGGGTCGGTGTATGAGGGCAATGTGCAGCAAGGCCAACGCCACGGGCAAGGCCGTTTGGTCCAATCGGATGGGTTGGAATATGACGGGCAGTGGGTTCAGAACCTGATGACCGGAACCGGGCGGCTGACATTGGCCAACGGTGATGTTTATGAAGGCGAGGTCGCCGAAGGTCGCCGTCAAGGCAAAGGCAAAGAGACCTATGCCAATGGCAATGTCTATGAAGGCGACTATCAAGACGACCGCCGCCATGGCAAAGGCACCTTCATCGGGACTGATGGCTACCGCTATACCGGCGAGTGGTCCGAGGGTCAGATCGAAGGATTTGGTGAGATCACCTACCCCGACGGCTCGGCCTATATCGGTGCGCTCAGCGCCGACCTGCCGCATGGCAAGGGCCAAAGCACCTATGCGGACGGGACCGTCTATGACGGAGAATGGATCGCGGGAGTGTTCGAGGGGACCGGCACGGCAACCTACCCCAACGGGACGGTTTACAACGGCGAGTTCCGCAATGCGGTGAGCCATGGAACCGGCACCGTCACTTTCGCCAATGGATATCGTTACGAAGGTGAATGGGTCGATGGTGTCCGTCAGGGCAAAGGGAAATCCACCTTTGCCGATGGCACGGTGTACGACGGCGACTTCATCAACGGCGCACGCCACGGCAAAGGGACTATAACCGCGCCCAGTGGTTTTACCTATACAGGCGATTGGGCTGACGGAAAGATCACCGGAGTTGGCGTGGCAACCTATCCGTCAGGCGATGTTTACGAGGGCGGTTTTTTTGAGAACAAACGTCAGGGTCAGGGCACAATGCGCTATGCCAATGGGCAGGAACAAGCGGGTGTCTGGGACAATGATGCCCTATCATCCGAAGAGACACCTGAAACCGGTGGCGAAGAAGCAAACGCACAGGAACCTGCTCCAGACGACGAAAGCCCCGAACCGCCTGCAGACAACTAAGCCCCTACCACGGTACGCGCGCTCCTGACCAGTCGAAGAACCCGCCCGTGTCTTCGGGCGTCAGCCCGTCAATCACGCTCAGAAGGTTTTTGGCAGCTATATCCGGCTCAACAGCGGGATGGCGGCCAAGATATTTCTGTGTGAACGCCGTTTTGACCGTGCCGGGATGCAGCGCGACGCAGATCGCTTGTTTATGCGTACGGGCCAGTTCAATTGAGGCTGTGTGAACCACCTGATTAACCGCCGCCTTAGACGCGCGATAGCTGACCCAACCGCCCATGCGATTATCCCCGATCGAACCAACTCGCGCCGAAAGCACCGCAATCACTGACGGCCTGTTTCGAGTCAGCAGCTTATGCGCCCGGCTCAAAACCAATGCCGGTCCAACCGCGTTCAAGGCGAACTGATCCATCATGGCCTGCGCTGTCACCGCGCGCATGGTCTTTTCAGGCTGCGCGCCGTTGATTTCTAAAGCTCCGGACGCGACCAGAACCAAATCGAACGGATATTGAAAAGCATCGAGTGTTTTTAAGGCTGCCTCGGGTTCAGTCAGATCGAACCCATCACCTGAACGCGACAATCCTGTCACCGCCACCTGCTGCGAGGTAAGCTGATGTCTCAGCGCACTGCCGATGCCACCTGATGCGCCAATGATCAAAGCCGTTTTCATATTGGGCGACCTAGCGGTCTGGCCCCTGAGGTCAATAAAACGATCAAATCGCCCCCATCCTAATTTTGGTTCTTTTCATTCGCCGCATGCTCTGTATAACCTCATCCCATGATCAACCACGCAGATATCCTTGTTGCCGACACCGCCCTTCGCGGTGCGTCGCTGCGTGGCCTACTGATCCTAATCCGCCTCTGAGCGTGCCATCCGGCGCGCCCGCTCAGAGGAGGACGCCAGCGCGCCATAGGCTTTAGGACAGAAGAAGAAAGAGAATCCCATGACCAACGTGACCGACCAAGACCGCGTCTTGATCTTCGATACCACTTTGCGCGACGGCGAGCAGAGCCCCGGCGCAACCATGACCCATGATGAAAAGCTGGAAATTGCTGAACTGCTGGACGAGATGGGCGTCGACATCATCGAAGCCGGTTTCCCAATCGCTTCCGAAGGCGATTTCAAAGCGGTGTCCGAGATTGCCCAAAGGTCGAACAACAGCCGCATCTGCGGCCTGGCCCGTGCCAATTTCGCCGATATCGACCGCTGTTGGGAGGCGGTGAAACACGCCGAACAGAACCGCATTCACACCTTTATCGGCACCTCGCCGCTGCACCGCGCCATTCCAAATCTGACCATGGATGAAATGGCGGATAAGATCCACGAAACGGTCAGCCACGCGCGCAATCTGTGCGAAAACGTCCAGTGGTCGCCGATGGATGCCACCCGGACCGAATGGGATTACTTGTGCCGCGTGATCGAGATAGCCATCAAGGCCGGGGCAACGACAATTAACATCCCCGATACTGTGGGCTATACTGCTCCGGTCGAAAGCGCTGACCTGATCAAACGCCTGATCGAGACAGTACCGGGCGCGGATGAGGTAGTTTTTGCCACCCATTGCCACAACGACCTTGGCATGGCGACCGCGAACTCTCTGGCCGCTGTCGCCGGTGGCGCGCGTCAAATCGAGTGCACCATAAACGGTCTGGGCGAACGCGCTGGCAATACAGCCTTGGAAGAGGTTGTGATGGCCCTGCGCACCCGCAATGACATCATGCCCTGGCACACCGGCATCGACACTACCAAGATCATGCATATCTCGCGTCGTGTGGCGACGGTGTCCGGCTTCAACGTACAGTTCAACAAAGCCATCGTTGGCAAGAACGCCTTTGCGCATGAAAGCGGCATCCATCAGGACGGGATGCTCAAAAACCGCGAAAATTTCGAAATCATGCGCCCTGAGGATATCGGTCTGTCGGGCACCTCTCTGCCATTGGGCAAGCACTCGGGCCGCGCCGCGCTGCGCGACAAGCTGGAAACGCTGGGCTTCGAGGTTGGCGACAACCAATTGCGCGACATCTTTGTGCGGTTCAAAGATCTGGCCGACCGCAAGAAAGAGGTGTTCGACGATGACCTGATTGCCCTGATGACTCTGGATGAGGCGGATGACCATCTGCAACTGGTGTCGATGAAAGTCACCTGCGGCACGGGCGGGCAAGCCGAAGCAACGGTCGAGTTGGAAATGGATGGCAAGGACATCATCGCAACCGAGCATGGCGACGGCCCGGTTGATGCCGCGTTCAAGGCCATCCGCGCGATCCACCCGAACACCGCGCGCCTGCAACTCTATCAAGTACACGCAGTGACCGAAGGGACGGACGCGCAGGCGACGGTTTCGGTACGCCTGGAAGAAGATGGCATGATCGCAACAGGCCAATCAGCGGATACCGATACGGTCGTGGCCTCAGCCAAGGCCTATATCCACGCCTTGAACCGTTTGATCGTACGCCGGGAAAAGGCCGGCCCCGGCGCAGATGCGCGCGAGATCAGCTACAAAGACCTGACCTGAGCAAAGTCTTCCAAACATGGAGCTCCCGCACCCGCGGGGCCCAGCTGCTACGAAACGAATGAGCGACGCCTCGTGCGTCGCTCGTCAAACCCAGTCTAAATTGCCAAGCCAGTCTTTAGCCGCGTTGATTGATAGTCTCGAAGTCTGATCGACATGTGACAGCAACCAGATTTCCCGAGTTGGAAGTCTAGCGCCACCTTCCAATTTTACCTCTCGAAATCGCGGGTCGTTAGAAACAACCGCACGTGGAAGCAACGTTTTCCCAATCCCAGCCGCAACAGCTTGCATCCCGGTCTCGATATCCGCGATTTTCAGATTGGCACGCAAATTGGAGGGCTTCGCAGCGTTTTCGAGCCAACGTGCTTGCGGTAAATTCAAATGTGCGTCGTCATAGGTGATCCAACCCAGATCACTATCTCGGGTCGATGAGAGTGAGCTTGCTGCGTAGGCTGCGAATGATAACTCGCCCAGCTTTTGCGCTTTGGTTCGCAATCCTCCGGCATGCGGGCGCGCGAAACGCACCGCAAGATCGGCCTCGCGCTTGGACAGATCCAAATTGTCAGAAGTTGGAACCAACTCAACGGTCAGGCACGGGTGCAAACGTGCCAAGGCTGCCATGCCAGGCACCAAAAAATGGTTCACGACAAACGGCACCGAACTGATGCGGACGCTACCCGAGACCTTACGCGCGCAATCACCTGACATTTCTCCGATTGTAACATTCTCTGCCTCGATGGATTCAGCATGAGTCAGGATTTGCAGCGCCGCATCTGTCGGCTCGTATTGTCCGTTGGCACTGCGCAAGAACAAATTGGTTTCTAGCGCCTGCTCCAGAGCCTTGATCCTGCGGGCAACCGTCGTTTCGCTGACACCGAGCGCGCGTCCTGCGCGTGCAAGCTTTCCTTCGCGGCGAAGGGCCAGAAGATACTTGAGATCGTTCCAATCATGATCCTGCATTTTTGCAGGTTAAGCTGTCATTTTTACTGGCTCAACCTTCGGTTTTGATGTGGCAGTCTTTTGGGCACACAATTCAGTGGAGGTACAAAATGAAATTCATCATCCTATTTGAAGATGCGCCTGATGCCGACCCCAACATACGAAAAACACATATGTCAAAGCATCTGGATTTTCTTGAGTGGAACTCCGACAAGATCGAAGCAGCCGGCCCTTTGTCAGATACAAACGAGCAAGGGCGCGATGGTTTGTGGATCGTTGAGGCCAGCTCAGAGAGTGATGTAGATCAACTCGTTCACGAAGATCCCTTTTGGTCGACAGGTCTCAGGAAGTCTTACTCGATCATCAAATGGAAACAGGTTTATGCGAATGGCATGAGGCAGATCAAACCAAGATGACGCATTGCACCGCGCAGGGTGTAACACCGGTTGAGGCAATCGTCGCGACGAAGCGCTTCGCAGCGCACCACCCTTGCGTCTAAAGAGACGCGAACCGATGTGAAAGGCGAGCCATCTCTCGCTCAATCTCAAACGGTGCGTTCAGGATGAACATCCCTGAACCGACCATCCGGTGCCCCTCGCGAGCGGGTGGGAATCTCACTTCGTGAAACACAGTCTTAGGGTAGTTTTGCGACCTTAGCGCCTCGATCATGGAAGCGTGGCGCCCATCGGTCAGGATCGGGTACCACAAGGCAATTACACCCACATTCCATTTGCGATGGAACTTGGCGATGAGCCCCGGCAGGCGCGCATAGTCCGCCTTCACCTCGTAGCTGGGATCAATCAGCATCAGCCCGCGCCGAGGGGTCGGCGGCAGCAGGGATTGCGCCAGTTCGAATCCGTCCTGTTGATAGGTTTTCGCTCCATAAGACGACACTGCCAAAGACAGGGCCGCAAACTCCTGCGGGTGCATCTCTGCAAAATGCAGCGCGTCCTGATCCCTCAGCAGTTGCGCCGCGATCAGGGGTGACCCGGGATAGGCCGCCGCACCATGTCGCGCCAGTGTTGCCTGCAGCACCTGTGTCATCGGATGATCAGCCCCGAACCATGCCTCACGCCGAGCACGCTCGATCCCGGCTGCTGCTTCGCCGGTTCGAACCGCTTCTTCCGCGTCCAACTTGTACAGACCGCGCCCGGAATGCGTTTCGATATAGCTGATCGGCTTGTCCTTGCGGGTCAGATATTGCAGCACCCACGCCAACAAAGCGTGCTTTTGTACATCAGCCAGATTTCCAGCGTGGTAAATATGTTGATATGAGAGCATTTTGCCTTCTAAAGTCCCTATCAATGAGGCGAAAAGGTGCTGATTGTCGCGGAATCAGCCCTTTTACCGGGCGAGTTGGCACCCTATAAGTCATCCGTCCCGGAACCGTCGAGTCGCGGGCAGTAGAAAAACTGACATACAGGATCAGGGGAAACATGGGGATCTTAGGCAATCTGGGCGGCCTGTTCACTTCGGACATGGCCATCGACCTTGGGACAGCGAACACGCTGGTTTATGTCAAGGGTCGCGGTGTGATCCTGTCTGAGCCCTCCGTTGTTGCCTACCACGTCAAGGACGGGGTCAAAAAGGTTCTGGCCGTTGGCGAAGACGCCAAGCTGATGCTGGGCCGGACCCCCGGTTCGATCGAGGCCATCCGCCCGATGCGCGAAGGTGTGATCGCCGATTTCGACACCGCTGAAGAAATGATCAAGCACTTCATTCGCAAAGTGCACAAACGCTCGACATTCTCTAAACCCAAGATCATCGTCTGCGTCCCCCATGGCGCGACTCCGGTTGAAAAACGTGCGATCCGTCAGTCGGTTCTGTCTGCCGGTGCGCGCCGCGCCGGTCTGATTGCCGAGCCGATTGCGGCGGCGATTGGTGCTGGGATGCCGATCACAGATCCGACCGGAAACATGGTCGTAGATATCGGTGGCGGTACCACCGAGGTCGCTGTTCTATCGCTAGGTGACATCGTATACGCCCGTTCGGTCCGCGTGGGCGGAGACCGCATGGATGAGGCCATCATCTCGTACCTGCGCCGCCAGCAAAACCTGTTGGTGGGTGAATCCACAGCTGAACGGATCAAGACCACAATCGGCACCGCGCGCATGCCCGACGATGGCCGCGGCCAGTCGATGCATATCCGCGGTCGCGACCTGTTGAACGGCGTTCCCAAGGAAATCGAGATCAGCCAGGCTCAGGTTGCAGAAGCGCTGTCAGAACCTGTGCAGGCCATCTGTGAGGCCGTGATGACCGCCTTGGAAACCACGCCGCCCGATCTGGCAGCGGACATTGTGGACCGGGGCGTAATGCTGACGGGTGGGGGTGCTTTGTTGGGCGATCTTGATCTGGCACTGCGCGAACAGACCGGTCTGGCGGTGTCGATCGCCGATGAAAGCCTGAATTGTGTGGCTTTGGGCACCGGCAAAGCGCTAGAATACGAAAAACAGCTGCGCCACGCGATTGACTACGAAAGCTAAGGCGCGCACCCTTTGAGCATTGGGTGAATTCGGCACGAGCAGCACGGGAAGGTAACCTGTGGCAAAAGACCGATCACAGCGCGATGACTACACGGCCCCGCTGCGCCGACTGTTGCTGGGGATTGTCGTACTGTGCCTGCTGGGCATTTTCATTGTCTGGCGCATTGACAGCCCAAGGGTCGAACGGTTCCGCGCACAGGTGGTGGACGCTGTTGTCCCATCAATGGAATGGGCGATGGTCCCGGTCACGGCAACGGTCAATCTTGTTCGTGACTTTCAAAGCTACCAAAGCCTCAGCGAACAAAATCAAGAGCTGCGCAGCGAATTGCGCCTGATGCGGGCGTGGAAAGAGGCCGCGCTGCAATTGGAGCAGGAAAACGCGCGCCTTTTGGATCTGAACAATGTGCGTCTTGATCCGCGCCTGACTTACATAACCGGCGTTGTCATGGCCGACAGCGGCTCTCCGTTTCGGCAATCGGTTCTTTTGAACGTGGGCGCCCGGGACGGAATCGTTGATGGCTGGGCCTCGATGGACGGGATTGGGCTGGTGGGCCGCATCTCGGGCGTGGGGCCTGATACTGCGCGGGTCATTTTGCTGACCGATGCGTCCAGCGCGATACCGGCGACCATCCAGCCTTCTGGGCAAACAGCCTTGATTGCGGGTGACAACACCCCCGCTCCTGCCGTCGAGTTTCTGGAAAACCGGGAACTTGTGCGACCCGGGGACCGAGTGACTACGTCGGGGGACGGAGGCGTTTTCCCGGCCGGACTACTGATCGGGCAAATCGCGGAGGACCCGGGGGGCCGCTTGCGCGTGCGCCTGTCCGCCGATTTCGAACGGTTGGAGTTTCTTCGCGTTCTACGCTTCAACGCAGCCCCGACCATTCGGGATCCCGGCACTGTTGTCGGGCCAACACAGCCCGAAGCGGCCCTAACATCCGGGGAAGCCGGCGATGGATAGACCCGCCTCTTACAACTGGGCCATGCGCGGGCTTTATGTCCTGATAGCGTTTCTTGTTCTTTTCCTGCACCTGCTGCCACTGAACGCACAGCCGGATCGCTGGCCTTTTCCCGACATGATAATCGCGCTGACCTTTGCCTGGGTGCTGCGCCGCCCGGAATATGTTCCAACCTTGTTGATTGCCGCTGCGATGCTGATGGCCGATCTGTTGTTGCAACGACCTCCAGGGTTGCTGGCGGCTTTGGTCGTGCTTGGCGCCGCCTATCTGCACGGGGCCGCGTCGAGCATGCGAGATGCTGGGTTCGTCGGTGAATGGATATCCGTTAGCGTGGTCACTGCCGCAGTCTTTCTCGGCAATCGTATTATCTTGGCGATCGTGTCGATCGACCAAGCAGCCTTCGGGTCCGTTTTGTTCCAGTTGATCGTGACGATAGCAGCCTATCCTGTGATCGTCCTTCTCAGCCAATCCGTGTTCGGCGTACGCAGGGTATCAGCAGCGGATGCAAGTGTTGCGGGGGCGCGGGCATGAAGCAACGCAATCCCAAGGCGCAAGGCCTCGCCTATAAACGCCTCCCACGCCGAGCCTTGATTTTGAGCGGGTTGCAGGCCGCCTTTGTCGGCGGGCTGGCCGCGCGGATGCGGTTCATGCAGGTTGAACAAGCCGACCAGTACCGGCTTTTGGCCGAAGAAAACCGCATTAACCTGCGCCTGATCCCACCAACACGCGGTCGGATCTATGACCGCAATGGTCAGATCATCGGACAGAACACGCCATCATATCGCATCGTGATCGTTCCCGAAGATGCAGGTGATCTGGACAAGGTGATTGCCAAGCTGTCCAACCTAATCCCGCTGACCGAGGATGAGATAGAGCGCGCTAAGACCGAGATACGCCGCTCGGCCCCATTCCTGCCGGTCACACTGGCCGATCAGGTGACGTGGGAGGATATCTCGAAAGTTGCGGTGAACGCACCTGCACTTCCTGGCGTGACGCCCGAGGTCGGCTCAACCCGGCAATATCCCAGATACGAGGATTTCGCCCATATCGTCGGTTATGTTGGCCCGGTCAGCGACTATGACCTCAGCCAGATCGAAGACCCCGAACCGGTGCTGCGCATCCCTCGGTTCCAGATTGGCAAGGTCGGGTTGGAGGCAAAACAGGAAATCTCGTTGCGCGGTCGGGCCGGGTCCAAACGGGTCGAAGTCAACGCGACAGGCCGTGTCATGCGCGAGTTGGATCGGCAGGAGGGTCAGCCCGGTGCCGACCTACAATTGTCAGTCGACGCAGACCTGCAACAATATGCACAGGCAAGACTGGCCGGGGAAAGCGCCGCCGCTGTTGTGATTGACTGTGAAACCGGCGATCTGCGCGCGATGGCCTCGGCCCCCAGTTTTGACCCCAACTTGTTCGTGCGCGGTATCTCAGTCGCAGATTATCAGTTCCTAACACAGGACAAGTATCGCCCGCTGGCCAACAAGACAGTTCAGGGCACTTATCCGCCGGGGTCGACCTTCAAGATGGTCACCGCACTGGCCGCACTAGAAGCTGGTGTCGTGGGCCCCGGTAATACCGTCTATTGCCCCGGCCACCTGAAAGTCGGTAGCCGCCGCTTCCACTGCTGGAAACGCGGCGGTCATGGCATGGTGGACTTGAATACATCCCTGAAACGCAGCTGCGACGTGTATTACTACGACGTGGCGATCAAGGTCGGCATCGACAAAATATCTGAGATGTCCAACATCCTTGGCCTGGGAATCAAGCATGACATCCCCATGTCCGCCGTGCGCGCCGGACTGGCGCCCAATCAAGCATGGAAACAGCGGGTGCATGGTGAGGAATGGCTGATCGGTGATACGGCCAACGCGTCCATCGGGCAGGGCTTCATGCTCGCCTCGCCCATGCAACTGGCCGTAATGACCGCAAGGATCGCCACTGGACGCGCCGTTGCGCCCCGACTGGTGCGGTCGATCAACGGAGTCGAACAGCCCTCGGGCGCGGGTGAAGCGCTACCGATCAGCCTGACCAACCTGCGCTATATTCGCGAGGCGATGTGGTCAGTGTCGAACGACCGGCGCGGCACGGCCTATCGCAGCCGGATCATCGCCGAAGATTTTCGCATGGCCGGCAAGACCGGCACCAGCCAGGTCCGCAACATCACCAAGGCTGAACGGGCCGCTGGCGTCATCCGAAACGAAGACCTGCCCTGGGAACGGCGCGATCACGCCCTGTTTGTCAGCTTTGCACCTTATGACAATCCCAAATACGCGATTGCTGTGGTGGTGGAACATGGCGGTGGCGGATCAAAAGCCGCAGCCCCCGTCGCGCGGGATATCATGCTACAGGCGCTTTACAACGGCACCCCGCCACTTGAGGCCTATCCAGTTGCCGACCGCGACCGCATCAAGGAACAGCAAAAAAGGCTTGAGGGCGATCGTCGCCCCAAAGCGCGTCCTGACGAAAAGGACCGCGCATGAGCTATCTTGAGTATAACGTCAAATCCACGCCATCGGGCTTCCGCAAGTTTCTGTACATGAACTGGCCCTTGACGCTGTTGCTGATCAGCACGGCGAGCGCCGGGTTCCTGATGCTGTATTCAGTGGCAGGTGGGTCGTGGATGCCCTGGGCCGAACCTCAGATGGAGCGGTTTGGTCTGGGCCTGACAGTGATGTTCATCGTCGCGTTGGTGCCGATCTGGTTCTGGCGGAACATGTCGGTGCTGGCCTATCTGGGGTCCATCGCCCTGCTTGTTTTTGTTGAACTTTTCGGCACAGTTGGCATGGGCGCGCAACGCTGGATCGATCTGGGGTTCATGCGGCTGCAACCCTCTGAGGTCATGAAGGTCACGCTGGTCATGCTGCTGGCGGCCTACTATGACTGGCTGCCGTCACACAAAACATCGCGCCCGCTTTGGGTGATCCTACCGGTGATCCTGATCCTGATCCCAACCTTCATGGTTTTGCGGCAACCGGACCTTGGCACCTCGATCCTGTTACTGGCTGCCGGTGGCGGGCTCATGTTTCTGGCTGGTGTGCACTGGGCCTATTTCGCTGCTGTCATCGCTGCGGTCGTCGGCCTGATTGCGACCGTGTTCAACAGTCGGGGGACCGAGTGGCAATTGCTGAAAGACTATCAGTTCCGCCGCATTGATACGTTTCTGGATCCCTCCACCGACCCTTTGGGCGCGGGGTATCATATTACCCAATCGAAAATCGCTCTGGGGTCGGGTGGCTGGAACGGTCGGGGCTTCATGCAAGGCACCCAATCACGCCTGAACTTCCTGCCCGAGAAACATACCGATTTCATCTTTACCACGCTTGCTGAAGAGTTCGGCTTTGTCGGCGGCATCACCCTGTTGGTGCTCTATGCGCTGATCCTGATTTTTTGCATGGTCACGGCGCTGTCGACCAAAGATCGGTTCTCCTCACTGGTCGTGCTCGGGATCGCTCTGAATTTCTTCCTATTCTTTGCGGTCAACATGTCGATGGTCATGGGGCTGGCCCCTGTGGTGGGCGTACCGTTGCCGATGGTCAGCTATGGCGGATCGGCCATGTTGGTCCTGATGGCCGCCTTCGGCATCGTCCAAAGCGCACATATCCACCGCCCCCGCTGATCTGAAAGGCCCTTCATGCCCGTCAACGTTCTATTCTCTGCGCGCCCTGAACTGTGGCCGATATATGAACCGCTTCTGACCATGGGGCTGGCTGAGGCGGGGTTAGACGTGCATCTGGCCACAGACATCGAACCGGATCAGGTAGACTACGTCGTTTATGCACCAAATGGCGGCTTACTGGACTTCAAACCCTATTCTCAGCTCAAAGCCGTGCTGAGCCTCTGGGCCGGGGTCGAAAGCATCGCCGACAACGAAACCCTGACCGTTCCGTTGGCCCGTATGGTCGATCATGGATTGACGCAAGGCATGACCGAATGGGTCGTGGGCCATGTCCTGCGGTATCATCTGGGCATGGATACCCATATCACCGTGCAAGACGGTGTTTGGACCCCGATCGCGCCACCGCTTGCGACCGAGCGCACGGTTTGCGTGCTGGGGCTGGGAGAGTTGGGTCAGGCGGCAGCGCAGGCGCTGGCCGCGTTGAACTTTCGCGTCCTAGGGTGGAGCCGCACGCAGAAGGACATCCAAGGCGTGACCTGCCTGCATGGTGCCGACGGTCTGCACACCGCCTTGTCCCAATCCGAGATTGTCGTGTTGCTGCTCCCCGACACACCCGCGACGGAAAGCACTCTGAACGCCGAAACGCTGGCGCTGTTGCCGAAAGGGGCAAAGATCATCAATCCTGGACGCGGCCCGCTGATCGATGACGGCGCCCTTCTGGATGCGCTGAACGCCGGGCAGATCGGACACGCGACGCTTGATGTATTTCGGGTCGAACCTCTGCCGCCCGAACACCCCTATTGGGCACATCCAAACGTCACGGTCACCCCGCACATCGCGTCCGAGACCCGACCCGTCACAGCCGCGCAAGTGATCTGCGAAAACATCCGGCGCGGTGAGACGGGTGAGCCCTTTGTGCACCTGGTGGACCGCCAGTTGGGGTACTGACGGCCCGATCCGATCAGGCCGCGATCAGTCCGCGCCCTTTCAACAAAGCCTCGACACCCGGCAGACGCCCCCGGAAAGCCAGATACAGATCTTCAGCCTCGCGCGAGCCACCGGTGGACAGGATGTTGTCTTCCAGCGCTTTGGCCCGTTCGGGGTCAAAGGCGCCTCCGGCCTCTTCAAACGCGGCGAAGGCGTCGGCATCCATGACCTCGGACCACATGTAGCTGTAGTAGCCCGCGCTGTACCCGTCGCCCGCAAAGATATGGGCGAAATGCGGCGTCGCGTGGCGCATCCCGATGGCCTTTGGCATGCCGATTTCGGCCAGAACCTCGGCCTGCTTGGCCATCGGATCCGCCGGGGCCGCGCCTTCATGGAAGGCCAGATCGACCAGCGCCGAGGCCACATATTCAACCGTCTGGAACCCCTGATCGAAATTGGCCGCCTTCAGCACCTTCTCCAACATCGCCTGAGGCATCGGTTCACCGGTCTCGGCGTGGGTCGCGTATTCCGCCAGAACCTCGGGCACTTCCAGCCAGTGTTCATAAAGCTGGCTGGGCAGTTCGACAAAATCCCGCGCAACGGACGTGCCCGAAATACTTTCATAGGTCACGTTCGAAAGCATCTGATGCAGCGCATGGCCGAACTCGTGGAACAGGGTCCGCGCGTCATCATAGGACAGCAGCGCCGGATCGCCCTTGGCGAAGTTGCACACGTTGATTACGACGGGGGCCTGTTCTTCGGGGAACTTCGCCTGCGCCCGCATGGCGCTGCACCACGCGCCCGACCGTTTCGAGCCACGGGCAAAATAGTCCCCAATGAAGACCGCCAAATGACGTCCGTTGCGCGTCACTTCCCAGGCCCGGCAATCGGGGTGATAGAGCGGCACGTCCAGCGGCACAAACTCCAGCCCGAACAGACGGTTGGCGCAGGCAAAAGACGCCTCGATCATCCGGTCGAGTTGAAGGTAGGGTTTCAGCGCGGCCTCATCCAAATCATGCTCGGCCTTGCGGCGCTTTTCGGCATAGTAGCGCCAGTCCCAGGCCTCCAGCGGGCCGTTCACGCCATCGTCTTGCATCATACCGGCCAGAATCTCAGCATCCGCATCTGCGCGGGTTTTGGCGGGTTCCCAGACCTGCATCAACAGATCGCGCACGCGGTCGGGCGAGCGGGCCATCTCGGTTTCCAGTTTGAAATCCGCAAAGCTGTCATAGCCCAGCAGCTTGGCGCGTTCTTCCCGCAGGGTCAGGATTTCGGCTGCAATCTCGCGGTTGTCGGTCTCGTTCCCATTCGCCCCTCGCGCAGCCCAAGCGCGATAGGCTATTTCCCGCAGGTCGCGGCGGGATGAGAATTGCAGAAACGGCACAATCAATGAGCGGGACAGGGTCACAACCGGCCCGTTCGCACCCTTTTCCTCACCCGCAGCGCGCGCCGCAGCGATCACGAAATCGGGCAGACCGTCCAGATCATCCTCGGCCAGTTCCATGAACCAGTCACGCTCATCCGCCAGCAGATTCTGGGTGAAAGAAGTGCCCAACGATGCGAGGCGAGACTTGATCTCTTGCATCCGGGAATCGGCCTCACCCTCCAGCGCAGCACCGGCGCGGACAAAGCCGCGATGGGTCAGCATCAGAACGCGCGCCTGTTCATCGCTCAGGTTCAGATCATCGCGCCGCTGCCAAAGATCGGCCACCCGGTGGAACAAATCCTTGTTTGATGAAATGCCCGAGAAATGCGCCGAGAGCTTCGGTGAAAACTCCCGCTGCAATTCTTCGCGTTTCGGGTTGCTGTCAGCGCCCGCCACTGTAAAAAACACCGACAGGACCTTGTCCAACTGCTCACCCGCCGCTTCAAGCTCTTCGATTGTGTTGGCAAAGGTAGGCACGTCCGGGTTTCCGGCAATCGCGTCGATTTGTGCGTTGTGCGCGGCCATCGCTTCGTCCAACGCAGGTGCGAAATCCCCATCTGAAATCGCGCTGAACGGGGCGATCTCAAAGGGCGTGGTCCAGTCGGACAGGATCGGGTTGGTCATGCAGGTCTCCTTTGCCCCTCAAGCTATGTAGAGGGTCAGCAATGGTCCAGAGGGGGAGTGAATTTTGACGTCGAAACTAAGTCCCAACCTGTCCGCAAATCGGGCAATCGGCGCGTTTCGACAGGGTGATTTTGCGGCTTTCGCCATAGAGCGCGTCATAGATCAGCATCTCACCGCGCAGGAAGGCACCGGCACCTGTGATCACCTTGATCGCCTCAACCGCCATCATCGACCCGACCACGCCGGGCAGCGGCCCGATCACTCCAGCCTCGGCGCAGGACGGGGCGAGCCCGGCGGCAGGCGCTTCGGGGAAAATACACTGGTAGCAAGGACCTGCGGTTGCGGGATCAAAGACGCTCAATTGCCCTTCCCATTGCGATAGGGCGCCAGAAATCAGCGGTTTGCCCAGTTCAACAGCCGTTTTGTTGGCCAGATAGCGGGTATCGAAGTTGTCCGTTCCGTCGAGGATCAGATCGAAATCAGCGAACAGATCGGCCGCGATTTCTGCAGTCAGGCGGCGGTTGTATGGCAGTACCGTCACGTTCGGGTTCTGCGCTTCCATTGCCTGTTGAGCGGAAAAAACCTTGGGCATTCCGATATCGGAATCGCAGTGAATGACCTGCCGTTGCAGATTGGCGTTCTCGACGACATCGTCGTCGATCACCCCGATGGTCCCCACGCCCGCAGCGGCCAGATATTGCAGGGCCGGCGCACCCAGACCACCTGCGCCAATCACTAGCACGCGCGCCTGTTTCATCTTCTTCTGACCCGGTCCGCCCAACTCGCGCAATACGATGTGGCGGGCATAGCGATCGAGTTCTGTTTCCGAAAACCGATCCGTGCGCACCTGAGGGTCTTGTTCGGACGCGGATGTGACCCGGCTACGTAGGACCTTGATGATCTTGCTATAGCCCAGAACCAACCCGATGCATCCCGCCAGCATCAGCCACATCGCAGCAGATCCGCCTGTCGCCTCGCGCAGTGGGTTACCATCCGGCAGAACCAGCTGCGCTAGGATAACACCTAACAGAAGAACGCCCACTGAAGCCATACGCGCGCTGCGGGAAACGCCTGCGATATAACCTACGCCCCAAAGCCCAGCGGCAAGCAGCAGAACCAGCAGCATCAGCCGTGCCCGGTGGACCCGAACCCGCCTGATCCGCGTTCGGTTTCGCTGAGTACTTCTGCAAACTGGAAATCTGCCTGAACCACCGGAGCAACGACCAGTTGCGCAATGCGTTTGCCATGCGCAACTTCGAAACTCTCTTGCCCCGTGTTCATCAGGATCACACCCAGTGGCCCGCGATAGTCGCTGTCGATGGTACCCGGCGTGTTTGGCAGCGTGATACCGTGCTTCAGCGCAAGCCCGGAACGCGGCCTGACCTGTACTTCAAACCCCTCGGGAATCTCGATCCGTAGCCCCGTCGGGATCAGTGCACGCTGTCCCGGCTCCAGAGTGATTGAGACACCATCCGGCAGGTTTGCACGCACATCCGCCCCAGCCGCTCCGCTCGTCTCATAGGACGGCAACGCAACCGAGGCATCTGCACCGGCTTCGCGGATCACTCGGATTGCAACCATCATCGTACCTCTTTGTTCAGGGCTATGGGCATCAGTTGCCCAAAGCCTCAGCAATCTTTTCCGCCAGTCGCGCAGCAACCGCATCCTTGCCCATGCGCGGCCATTCTTCGGTACCGGCATCCGAAATCAGCAGAACTGCATTCTCTGTGCCGCCCATGATGCCGGTCTGGGGGCTGACATCATTGGCAACGATCCAGTCGCACCCCTTGCGCTGGCGCTTTGCCGTTGCATGCTCAAGAACGTCGTTGGTTTCTGCGGCAAAGCCAACAACCAGCATCGGACGTCCGTACTCCATATGTGAGACACGTTTTAAAATGTCCGGGTTTTCGGCAAACTCAAGCGCGGGCAAGCCATCCTGCGTTTTCTTTAGTTTCCTGTCCGAAGCGCTGGCCACACGCCAATCCGCCACAGCCGCGGCAAATACACCCGCATCCACGGGCATGGCCGCATCAACCGCGTCCGACATCTGCTGAGCCGTTTCAACACGCACAACCTGCACGCCTTCGGGTGGCGGCACATCTGCGGGTCCGGTGACAAATGTCACGTCCGCCCCCAAGGCTGCCAAAGCCCGCGCCACCGCTGTACCCTGCGCACCCGAGGATCGGTTGGCGATGTAGCGCACGGGATCAATCGGTTCATGAGTAGGCCCCGATGTCACAAGGATACGTTTTCCTTGCAGCGGACCATCTGCCAGTTGCGCTTCGATCGCCGCAACAATCTCCAATGGTTCAGACATTCTGCCAGGGCCGTATTCGCCACAGGCCATATCGCCTTCGTTTGGCCCGACAAAACGCACGCCATCAGCCTGCAATTGCGCAAGATTGCGCTGAGTCGCCGGGTGATCCCACATCCGCACATTCATGGCGGGCGCGCACAATACAGGCGTATCCGTGGCCATCAATAGGGTCGAGGCCAGGTCGTTCGCCAATCCCGCCGCCATCTTGCCCATCAGATCCGCCGTCGCCGGGGCGACCACAAGCAAATCGGCAGAGCGCGACAGCTGAATATGGCCCATCTCAGCCTCATCTGTCAGATCAAACAGGTCGCGATAGCATTTCTCGCCCGCCAAGGCAGACACGGACAAAGGTGTGACGAATTCCTCGGCAGCGCGGGTCAGAACTGGCGTCACGGCAGCGCCACGCTCTTTAAGGCGGCGGATCAGGTCCAGCGACTTGTAGGCCGCTATCCCTCCGCCAATGATCAGCAGGATACGTTTGGAAGCCAGCATGTTCAGCCTTTCCCGTTCTGGTCGGCGCTGACATTAGGCAAGGCCACGGCGTTGTACCAGCGGTTAATTCTGCACCTCAAAGGCTTGGCAGGGGTCTTCGCGATCTACTGCTGGGCTATCGATGACCACATCAAAGGTTCCTTCGATCTGCCCGTCTTCGGATTGACCAAGGACAAAAACCTTCAATCCGGGACGTAGACGAGACAGGAAGGTCGGGATACCGCGATCCTTACGCGCATGACCGTTGCCAGTGATCACGGCCACGGGCCCACCGGTATCGTCCATCGCTTGCAAGATCGACCGCGTCAGCACCGCATCACGCAGGCGTTGTATCGCAACCATCTGCGGCAGCACCTGTTCGGGCAGTGCATTGCAATGCGCCACAAGTTGATCCGCTTCGCGCGCCGCTTGTTCCTGCGCAGGTAGCGGCACCGTCAAACCATAGCGTGCCGCATCTGCGCCAAGCGCGGTTGCCGCGCCGCGATCCATAGCAGCCCGCGCTGCCGCGCGCGGCACCATCGCACCGTAAACCGGTGCGTCTGTGGCCTGGAAGATAGGATAATACATGCTGAGCGGTGGCCAGCCCGTTTCCGCCCAGCGCAGAATACGGCCCAGCTCTTCTGGGTTCGAGACCGCCGTCTGCGCCAAGCGTTGTGCGCCCTCTTCGGTGACCATTTCCCAAACGACAGCAGAAGGGGCAATCACCTCAATCGCCTCGGTCTGAACCTTGTGATGGTCCGGATTGTCATGAATCTCACCCAATATCACGACATCCGCTGCCTGCATCGCAGCAATCACGTCGTCAGGGATAAGGTGAGCAGCAATACCCGGGCGCGCCGGGATTGCCGTAACTGTCAGAGCAAAAAGAAGAATCGCAAATCGTGTCATGCGATGAAGTGTTGCACCTCACGCGATTGGGCTTCAAGGTTCTTACGCATCTTCGTGAAGGCGGCAGCCTCAAGCTGGCGCACGCGTTCCTTTGATAGACCAAGCTCGTCACCCAAGCTTTCAAGGGTTCGTGCCGGTTCCCGCAGCTTGCGTTCACGCACGATGAACCTTTCCCGGTCATTCAGCGATTTCATCGCGGTTAGCAACCATTCGCGTAATTGCTCGGTATCATGGCTGTGTTCTACCGCTTCGGCGGCCTGCTCACGATCATCTTCCAGCGCGTCGATCCATTCGCGCCCATCCTCATCGGCGGATTGCACCGCATTCAACGAGAAATCCGATCCGGACAGGCGACCTTCCATCATCTCGACATCGCGCAGCGGCACACCAATCTCGGTCGCAATCATCTGGTGCAATTGATGGCGATCCAGCTCAAGGCCTTCGGTTGCGGCCTCGCGCTCCAACCGCGCCTGAACACGGCGCATATTGAAAAACAAGGATTTCTGAGACGAGGTCGAGCCAGTGCGCACCATAGACCAGTTGCGCATCACATAGTCCTGAATGCTGGCCTTGATCCACCAGACCGCATAGGTCGAAAACCGCACGCCCCGGTCGGGATCGAACTTGTCGGCTGCTTTCATCAGGCCCAGCCCGGCCTCTTGGATCAGATCGTTCATCGGTGCGCCATAGCGCTTGAACTTGGCCGCCATCGAAATAGCTAACCGCATATAGGCGGTGATCAAACGGTGCAGGGCTTGTTCATCGCGTTGGTCTCGCCACGCATAAGCCAGCTTCAATTCAGTCTCCGCGTCAAGCAGTTCCGCCTTCATCGCTCGCCGGGACATCGAAAAGTCGGTCGCGTTGTCAAGTGCCATGAAACTCTCCCTATTTGATATTCGATGGCCGGGCTTGCCTTGCCGACCTATGGTCGATACGCAGAACCCAACAGACCGGATCACTTGAAAGGTAAGAATTGTGCTTCCCGATTTAACCTTTGTTCTGGGTGGGGCTGCATCGGGAAAGTCCGCCTTTGCCGAACAACTGGTTGTTTCATCGGGCAAAAGCCGCGTTTATCTGGCCACTTCACAAGTGTTTGATGATGAGATGCGCGCGAAAGTCGATCACCATATCGCGCAGCGTGGGCCGGATTGGCCAACGGTCGAGGCCCCGCTGGATCTGGCACCTGTATTGGCTGATCTAAACCCCGAACAGATCTGCTTGATCGATTGCGCCACCATGTGGCTGACCAATCACCTGTTGGCTGAGAGCGATCTGCATACTGCGCAGACTGCCCTGTTACAAGCCGTTAAAAACTGCCCGGCCCAGATCATCATCGTATCGAACGAGGTGGGGCACGGAATCGTCCCCGAAAACACTTTGGCCCGCCGGTTTCGTGAGGCGCAGGGCCGATTGAACATCGCATTGGCCGCCCAAGCCGGGCTGGTTGTTCAGGTGACAGCAGGTCTGCCAACTGTTCTGAAAGGGGCCCTTACGTGACGCTGTTACATCTGGTCCGGCATGGCCCAACCCATGCCAAAACCATGGTCGGGTGGTCTGATGTTCCCGCCGATCTTAGCGACACCGCCGCCCTGAAGCGGTTGCATGATTACTTACCTCGTGACGCCGTTGTTATCTCATCAGACCTGACGCGCGCCGTTGATACCGCATCCGCTATTCAAGGCGCACGCGCACGCCTGCCCCATCATCGTGATTTGCGAGAGATCAATTTCGGGGCATGGGAATTGCGCGGTTTCAAGGAGATCGAGGCAGAAGACGCCGAACTGGCCTTTGCCTATTGGGACACTCCCGGTGATGTGCGCCCACCAAACGGGGAAAGCTGGAACCAGGTCCGCGCGCGTGTCGACCGCACTGTTGACGCCCTCATCGCGGATCATAAGGGCCGCGATATCGTAATCGTCGCCCATTTCGGGGTTATCCTGACGCAGGTCCAGCGGGCACTTGATCTGGACGGACAACAGACCTTTGCCCATCGTATCGACAACCTGTCGGTCACCCATCTGACCTGTAAGGGAACAGGCTGGTCCGCAGGGGCGATCAATCACCGTCCGTGATCCCACTGCGCACAAATCACTGATTTACCAAACGCCGACCCGACGCCATCGTGGGCCCATGACCTATGATCTCTTTATCGGTGACAGGCTGTTTTCCAGCTGGTCCTTGCGTGGTTGGCTAATGCTGGAAAAGTTTGGCCTGCCCTATCGAAACCATATGATCGGGCTGTATTCCGGCACGATGGCGCAGGATATGCAGACCATCGCACCTGCGCGCCTTGTGCCCGCCTTGCGCATGCCCGACGGAACGGTCGTGGGTGAAAGCCTGGCGATGGCCGAAACGCTGGCTGAATGCCATCCGGATGCCGGGCTCTGGCCAAAAGATGCTGCAGCACGGGCGACAGCCCGGTGGCTCTGCGCCGAGATGACCGCCGGCTTCAGCGCCTTGCGTGAAGATTGCCCCATGCAGTTGAAACACACCTGGCAAGACTTCAACCCATCAGAGGATACGCTGGCAGATTTGGAGCGTGTTGAAACGCTATGGTCTCATGCCCGCCAGATATCCGGGGCTGCAGATGGCCCATTGTTCGGAGCCTATTCACTTGCGGATGTGTTCTACACCCCGGTCGCGGCAAGGATTGTGGGCTATGGTCTGCCGGTGTCTGCTGCCAATCTCGACTATTGCCACTTTCTGCTTGGCCAGACCTCGGTACGGCAATGGCGAGCCATGGGACTGACAGTTGAGTACGATCCATTTCCCTACAATCATGGCTCCGTTTCTTCGCCCTGGCCCATCGGTGGCATATCAACCGCCAAAACTGTCGAAACCGGCCCCTCATTGAACGCGCACTGCCCGTATTCCGAGGAACCGGTGACGGATTTTCTGGAACTCGATGGGCAATGCTGGGGTTTCTGCAACGCATTCTGCCGCGATAAAACTGCCGCAGACCCCGAGGCCTGGCCAAAATTCATCGCCATGCGAGACGTCGTTAACGATTCCTAAACCGCAACCATGGCAGCAACGTCCTGTTAACCAAGAACAGGATTGCCATGGTCGCCCGCGCCCATACCGTTGCGTTTCAAGGGGTTGATGCCCGCCCAGTTGAGGTGCAATGCGCCGTTTCGCCCGGACTGCCGGCATTTTCCATCGTGGGTCTGCCCGACAAGGCGGTCTCGGAAGCGCGCGACCGGGTGCGCAGCGCGCTCAGCGCCATGGCCATTGCGCTGCCTTCGAAACGGATCACCATCAACCTTTCCCCGGCGGATTTGCCGAAAGAGGGCAGCCATTTCGACCTGCCCATCGCGGTTGCATTGCTGTCAGCGCTTGAGATTATCCCTGCCGACGCAGCCGAGGGGACGGTCGCTTTGGGTGAATTGTCGCTAGACGGGTCACTGGTCCCTGTAGTCGGGGCTCTGCCTGCCGCGATGACTGCTGCGTCCGAAGATCGTGCCTTGCTGTGCCCCCGCGCCTCCAGCGCCGAGGCGGCTTGGGTCGATGCAACCCAAGTGATTGGCGCAGGGTCATTGGGCGATGTGGTGCGCCACTTTTCGGGCCAGACGCCGCTTACCGCTGCAAAACCGGGTGAGGTGACCCTTGCAGCCAACCCACGTGATCTGCGCGATGTTAAGGGTCAGGAACGGGCCAAACGCGCGTTGGAGATTGCGGCCGCTGGCCGACACCATCTGATCATGATCGGTACGCCCGGATCGGGGAAGTCTATGCTTGCGGCCCGCCTGCCCGGGATTCTTCCCCCATTGACCCCGATTGAGGCTTTGGAAACATCAATGATCCAATCCCTATGCGGGCTGTTAAATGAAGGTGGGATCAGCCGCACTAGGCCCTTTCGGGAACCACATCATACGGCCTCGATGGCGGCGATTGTTGGTGGTGGTAAGGGCGCGAAACCGGGTGAGATATCGCTGGCCCATAACGGCGTGCTGTTCATGGATGAGTTCCCCGAATTCCCCCGAACAGTGCTAGAGACCCTGCGCCAGCCGATTGAAACCGGCGAAGTCATGGTCGCCCGTGCCAATGCCCATGTGAAATACCCCTGCCGCTTCATGCTGATCGCGGCGGCAAACCCCTGCAAATGCGGATATTTGACCGACCCGTCCCGAGCCTGTTCGCGTGCACCCGGATGCGGTGAGGACTACCTAAACCGCATTTCCGGCCCGTTGATGGACAGATTCGACCTGCGGATCGAGGTGCCGCCGGTTGCATTCACCGACCTCGATCTGCCGCCCTCTGGTGACAGTTCAGCCACCGTCGCCGCACGCGTCGAACAAGCACGGGCGGTGCAGGCCGCCCGGTTCGAGGGCCACAGTTCAGTACGTCAGAACGCCGACGTCGAAGGCAAACTGTTGGAAGAAGTTGCCGCGCCAGATGCTGAAGGGAAAGAGCTGTTGCTTAAGGCCGCTGACCGGTTTGGCCTGTCAGCCCGCGCGTTTCACCGCATTCTGAGGGTCGCGCGCACCATCGCGGACCTCGAAGGAGCACCTGATATCCGCCGCCCTCACGTGGCCGAGGCGCTGAGTTTTCGCATCAGCGCCAAGGTGATGGCTTAAACTTTGGCCTCAATCGCCTGCCAGATCTTTTCGGCAATGTTCTCACCATTGAACCGTTCAAGCTCTTGTATGCCGGTCGGCGAGGTCACGTTGATCTCGGTCAGATAGTCGCCAATGACGTCGATGCCGACAAAAATCTGGCCCTTTTCTTTCAGAAGCGGGCCGATTGCAGCACAGATCTCCAGATCGCGTTCTGTCAGCCCGATTTTCTCGGGCCGACCGCCCACATGCATGTTCGATCTGGTCTCACCTTCGGCAGGAACACGGTTGATGGCGCCGACGGCCTCGCCATCCACAAGGATCACGCGCTTATCGCCATTTCTGACGTCGGGCAGGAATTTCTGCACAATCAACGGCTCACGCGAAAAGCCGGTAAACAGCTCATGCAGAGAGGTCAGGTTGCGATCACCCGCATCCAGCCGGAACACGCCCGCACCGCCATTGCCATACAGCGGCTTCAGGATGATGTCCTGGTGCTTGTCCTTGAACGCTTTGATAGTTTGCAAATCCCGCGCAATCGTGGTGGGCGGTGTCAATTCCGGGAAATCCAACACCAGCAGTTTTTCAGGATAGTTGCGCACCCAGAACGGATCATTCACGACAAGCGTCTGACCTTTGAGCCGATCAAGCAGATGTGTCGACGTGATATAGTGCATATCGAACGGAGGGTCCTGACGCAGCCAAACGACATCGAAATCAGCCAGATCAACTTCGCGCTCTGGCCCAAGTATCGCCGGGTCGCCGGGGACGCGCTGAACCGTCATATCCTGACCCCATGCCGTGATCCTGCCTACTTGATAGGCCAATTGGTCCGGGCTGTAGAAGAACAGTTCATGACCTCTGGCCTGAGCCTCTTCCGCCAGGCGGAAAGAACTGTCGGCATTGATGTCCACGTCCCCAATCGGGTCCATTTGAAAGGCGATTTTCATGGCATGTCCCTCAACTTCATGCCAGATACATGGCCCAGCAGGCCGAGGGGTTCAATGGGGCTTACGCCTGCCCAAAGGCGTTTTCGATGATTTGAACAGCCCCCGAGTGATCAACCAGGGCGGCATCAAACCGGACATTCGTCAATTGCCCGCCTGGTTCATTTTTCAGAAACTGCGCGGCAGAGGCGCAAATTCGTTCCGTTTGCCGCCGCGTGATCCGGGCAGCGGCCCGGTCAAAACTGCTGCTTTTCTTCACTTCGATGAACACCAGCCCATTCGCATCACGTGCGATCAAATCAATCTCTCCACCTGCGCCGCGCCAGCGTCGATGCGCAATCGAATATCCGCGTCGTTCATAGTCCATCGCCACCTGCACTTCAGCGGCCCGAC
Source organism: Ruegeria sp. H4 (assembly GCF_056533065.1). Taxonomy (NCBI): domain Bacteria; kingdom Pseudomonadati; phylum Pseudomonadota; class Alphaproteobacteria; order Rhodobacterales; family Roseobacteraceae; genus Ruegeria; species Ruegeria sp. H4. The sequence goes on along the minus strand of NZ_JBQFOC010000003.1, from coordinate 159,511 downwards.
CGGAGTGATAAGAAACCGATCCCTGAACCGAGCGCTGCGCCATCTTATCCCTTTCCCAGTTTCAGGGCCTTTTGGTAGATCGGGCGGCGCGGCAGTTCGTACATTTGCGACACCAGATCCGCCGCATCCCGTACCGAATGGGTTTGCAAGGCCTGGATCAGTGCTTCTTCTACGTCAGACTCGTTAACGGTTTGCGAATGACTTCGATCCACCAGTAGAACAACTTCACCTTTGACGGACTGGCCCTCATAGGCGTTCGAAAGCTCACCCAAGCTGCCGCGCCGAACCTCTTCGAACTTTTTCGTCAATTCGCGGCAAAGCGCGGCTTGGCGGTCCGATCCCAGAACGTCTGCCAGATCAGACAGACACGCCGCCACACGCTTTGGCGATTCGTAAAAAACAAGCGTGCCGGGAATATTACGCAGCGCTTCGATACGACTGCGACGTGCGCCAGACGCATTTGGCAAAAATCCCGCGAAAAAGAACGCATCCGTAGGCAATCCGGCCAGCGTGAGCGCGGTTAAAACCGCCGACGGGCCGGGCGCGCAGGTCACGGTATAGCCGGCTTCGGATGCCTGCCGCCCCAGATCATAGCCTGGGTCCGCGATCAGCGGCATTCCAGCCTCGGACGCATAGGCCACTGAAAGCCCCTGGTCTAACGCATCCATGATCTTGCCGCGTGCTCCTGCACCGCTGTGATCGTGATAGGCCTGAATGCGCCGCCCCTCCATTGGAACGCCATGAATCTCCATCAGTCTGCGCAGACTGCGCGTGTCTTCAGCTGCGATCATGTCGGCAGAGGCCAAGACGTCCAAAGCCCTGAGCGTAATGTCGCGCGCGGTTCCGATGGGTGTGGCAACAAAATACAGGCCCGCAGCCAATCTGGTCTTTTGGAAATTCAAAGCTGGACCCTCACCGCGTGACGTTTATTATCTCGGATCGACAGAACAGCGGCGTCGCGCGCTGCCGGATCAGGGAGTTTTCTTTTAGATGTTTACTGTTTGCAAGCCCGTAAGCAAGCTGGCGAAAGCCGCAGCGGCCCTGGCCATCGCAGCATTACTGTCAGCCTGTGAGCCCGGCGGCCTTGGCGGAGGTCCATCAATCGATACATCCGATCCCGTTCCGGTCGCCCTATTGGTGCCGCGCGGTTCAGGTCAGGCCGGAGACGCCGCATTGGCACAAAGCCTCGAAAATGCCGCTCGGCTTGCCATGTCTGATCTGCCGAACGTGAAAGTCGACCTTCGGGTCTATGACACGGCCGGAAATGCGGGCACCGCCTCGACAGTCGCGCAACAGGCTGTGGCAGACGGTGCAAAGATCATTATTGGCCCGGTTTACGCGCAGGCCGCAAATGCCGCTGGCTTGGCCGTGTTAAACAAAAACGTCAATGTCCTGTCTTTCTCGAACAATACCAGCATCGCCGGAGGCAATGTCTTTGTTCTTGGTCCAACCTTCCAGAACACAGCGAACCGGCTGGTGAACTATTCGGCCGCTCAAGGCAAAACCGGAACCGTGATCGTCTACAGCAACGACGCAGCCGGCCAGTTGGGGCAATCTGCAATTGCCTCTGCCTTAGGCAGCAGCCCGGTCAACAACGCGGGCAACGTATCCTATGACCGCTCGCAACAAGGGGTGATCAACGCGGTGCCGACCATCAAGGCCACCGTCGATTCTTCCGGTGCGGACTCGGTCTTCCTGACGGCGACAACAGCTGGGGCGTTGCCTTTGCTGACACAGCTTTTGCCCGAAACGGGCGTGTCCCCCGCCACAACGCAATTCATCGGCCTGACGCGTTGGGATATCCCAGCACAAACACTTGAACTGCCAGGGGTTCAGGGGGGCTGGTTTGCCCTGCCCGACCCATCCAAGGCGCAATCCTATCGTCAGCGCTATAACGCGACCTATGGCGAAGCACCGCATCCGATCAGCGGCCTGGCCTATGACGGGATCGCCGCCATTGGCGCGCTGGTTGCACAAGGCAAATCCAATGCGCTGACCGGAGCAGCCCTGACCCAGAACGCCGGATTCCAAGGCGTGGGCGGCATATTCCGCCTGCGTCCGAACGGCACCAACGAACGCGGTCTGGCCGTCGCCACGATCCAGAACAAACAGGTGGTTGTGATTGACCCTGCCCCACAAAGCTTCGCTGGTGCCGGTTTCTGACCGGCCCGGCCTGATCACAGCGCCTGATGCTGAACTGATCTGCCCCGCCAACGACATTTTCGACAGCGCCAATGTGACGAAACACTTGGCAGCTGCATTTGAGACCTGCGCGGACAATACCGCCATGCGGGCAGAAACGGTGCGAATCCTGCGGGAGGCACAAAAATCCGGGCGCAAAGCGATTGCGGATGCCTTCGCGAAGCGCCCATTTGAGGCGCGCCCCTTGACGCGTTCCTATACCTACCTAACCGATCAGTTGGTGGGCACAGCAATGCGCGTGTCCAGCGAACGGCTGCACCCGCTTGCCACGCCTACGCAAGGCGAGAGGATCGCCGTTCTGGCGGTTGGCGGTTATGGGCGGGGCGAAATGGCCCCCGCATCCGACGTGGATCTGCTGTTCCTGACGCCCTACAAGATCACCGCCTGGGCCGAGAGCGTGATCGAATCCATGCTCTATATCCTGTGGGACCTGCGGTTAAAGGTCGGGAACTCCTCTCGCACGATCAAAGACTGCCTGCGCCTCGGGGCTGAGGACTTCACCATCCGCACAGCTATGCTGGAGCAACGCTATCTGGCGGGTGACAAGGCGCTGGCGGATGAGTTGGACAAACGGCTTAAATCCGAGCTGTTCAAAGGAACCGAGCGCGAGTTTATCGAAGCCAAGCTGCAAGAACGCGACGCCCGGCACCTGAAGCAGGGCCAGCGCTATATGGTCGAGCCCAATGTGAAAGAGGGCAAAGGCGGATTGCGTGACCTGCAATCGCTGTATTGGATCGCTAAGTATATCTACGGTGTCCAGGACGTGGCCGAACTGGTGCCTTTGGGGTTGTTCACACCCGAAGAATTCCAAACATTTGTCGAGGCCGAAGATTTCCTGTGGGCCGTTCGATCACATCTGCATCTAGTGACCGGCCGCGCAACTGAACAGCTGACTTTTGACCTGCAAGTCGAAGTGGCCGAGCGCATGGGATACAAAGACCGTGCCGGGCGACGCGCGGTTGAAGTTTTCATGCAGCGGTATTTCCGCGAAGCGACCCGCGTAGGCGAACTGACGCGAATCTTCTTGACCAAGCTGGAAGCGGCGCATGTGAAAGGTGCCCCGCTGCTGGAACGGATTTTCCGCCGGCGTCCTCAGGTCAAAGACGGTTACAAGGTTGTGCATGGGCGGCTGGACATTGCCGACCCGGATGCGTTTCTGTCTGACAAGGTCAACTTACTGCGCCTGTTTGAAGAAGGGCTGCGGACCGGCATGTTGATCCATCCCGACGCCATGCGCCTTGTTACGGCCAATTTGCACTTGATCGATGAAGACATGCGCAACGATAAAGAAGCGCGGCGCATTTTCCTGGACCTGATGCTCAAACACGGCAACCCCGAACGCGCCCTAAGGCGCATGAACGAACTTGGCGTGCTATCGGCTTTCCTGCCCGAGTTCGAGCCCATCGTCGCGATGATGCAATTCAATATGTATCACAGCTACACGGTGGACGAGCATACCATCCAATGCATCACGAACCTGGCTCAGATTGAACGTGGCGAATTGGTTGAGGCTTTGCCATTGGCCTCATCAATTCTGGAAGGCGGCGTCAATCGCAAGGTTTTGTATGTGGCGCTGTTGCTGCATGATATTGCCAAAGGGCGGCCCGAAGATCATTCGATCCTTGGGGCGCAAATCGCGCGCAAAGTGGCCCCACGGCTTGGGTTGAACAAGACCGAATGTGAAACCGTCGAATGGCTTGTTCGGTATCACCTGCTGATGTCAGACATGGCACAAAAACGCGACGTCTCGGACCCACGCACGGTGCGCGACTTTGCCAAGGCGGTGCAGACCGTCAAGCGGCTGGACCTGCTGACCGTGCTGACGGTGTGTGATATTCGCGGCGTCGGGCCAACCACCTGGAACAACTGGAAAGCCACCCTGCTGCGTGCGCTGCATGCTGAAACCAAACGTGCATTGGACACCGGACTGGAGGTCCTGAACCGCGCCAATCGTGGAGCCGAGGCGAAAAAGGCGTTGCGGGCCGAACTGGCCAACTGGACCAAGACAGACCTCAAGACAGAAACTGGTCGTCACTATGCGCCTTATTGGCAGGGTCTGCCTCTGTCGGCTCATGTCGAATTTGCCGAGATGTTGCGCGCGCTTGAGATCAGCGGCGATCCGGGGGCAATGGAAATTCGCCTACACCCGGATGAAGATCGTGATGCGACCCGCGCCTGCTTTGCGATGGGTGATCACCCCGGCATTTTCGCACGGATCGCCGGTGCGCTGGCATTGGTCGGTGCCAATGTCGTGGACGCGCGCAGCTACACCACCAAGGACGGCTATGTCACCGATGCGTTCTGGATACAGGATGCCGAGGGTCACCCATTCGAAGCTTCGCGCCTGCCGCGCCTAACGCAGATGATCCAGAAGACGCTCAAAGGTGAGGTGGTCGCCGGTGAAGCACTGAAATCCCGCGACAAGATCAAGAAACGCGAACGCGCCTTCAACGTGCCGACCCATATCACCTTCGACAACGAGGGTTCCGAGATTTACACGATCATCGAGGTAGATACCCGTGATCGGACAGGGCTTTTGTATGATCTGACCCGTACGCTTGCTTCCTCGAACGTCTATATCGCCAACGCGGTGATCGCGACCTATGGCGAACAGGTTGTGGATACTTTCTATGTGAAAGATATGTTTGGCCTGAAGTACCACTCGGAAAGCAAGCAACGCGGGCTTGAGGCAAAGCTGCGCAAAGCCATCACCGAAGGCGCCGAGCGCGCGGTCTCATGAAGCAAATCCGGTTGTTTTCGGGCCTGTTTACGGTTGGGTTCTGGACCCTGGCCAGCCGTATCCTTGGGTTTTTGCGAGAGATTCTGCTGACCGCCTATATCGGCCCCGGACCGGTGATGGACGCGTTTGTCGCCGCGTTCCGCCTGCCCAACATGTTCCGCAGGTTCTTTGCCGAAGGGGCATTCAACGCGGCCTTTGTACCGATGTTTTCGAAACGGCTGGAGGGCGATGAAAACGCCGAAGGGTTCGCGCAGGATGCCTTTAATCTACTAGGTGCCGCCGTACTGGCACTGGTTGGTCTGGCCATGGTGTTCATGCCCGGCCTTGTTTGGCTAACGGCAGAAGGGTTTTATGGAGACCAAAGGTTCGATCTGGCCGTTGACTATGGCTATGTCGTCTTTCCTTACATCCTTTTTATGTCTCTGGCGGCATTGTTCTCGGGTGTCCTGAACGCAACCGGGCGCTTTGCAGCCGCCGCTGCAGCCCCCGTTTTGCTGAACATTTTTGCGTGTACGGCCCTGATTTTCGGCGCGCTATCCGGGGGTGAGGTCATTCGCTGGCTGATCGCAGTGATCCCTGTTGCTGGTGTCGCACAACTGGCACTGGTCTGGGTAGCAACGGAACGGGCCGGCATCCGCATTCGCCCCGGCGTACCCCGACTTAGCCCCGAGATGCGCAACATGGTTCGCATCGCCATACCGGCGGCTTTGGCGATGGGTGTCACACAAGTCAATCTGGTGGTTGGACAATTGGTTGCTTCAAAAACCGAAAAAGCCGTCAGTTGGCTTTTTGCGGCAGATCGGCTGTATCAACTCCCCTTGGGCGTTGTGGGGATTGCTATCGGTATCGTCCTGCTGCCTGATCTGTCCCGACGCCTGCGCGCGGATGACAAAGATGGCGCACGCAACGCCTTTTCTCGCGCGGGGGAGTTTATGCTGCTGCTCACGCTGCCCTCGATCATCGCTTTTTTGATCATCCCAATCCCACTGGTCTCGGTCCTGTTTGAACGGGGCCAATTCAGCGCCGAGGATACCGCCGCCACGGCGCTGGCCGTTGCCGTCTATGGCGTCGGGCTTCCCGCTTTCATGCTGCAGAAACTGCTGCAACCCTTGTTCTTTGCGCGCGAGGATACGCGGTCGCCCTTTCGCTATGCCGTCGTCGCCATGATCATCAACGCGGCTTTGGCCTTTGGGCTCTATCCGCTGGTCGGATGGATTGCGCCCGCTATTGCCGCCTCTGCCGCTGGATGGGCCATGGTCGCCTTACTGGCCATCGGCGCGCGCCGCATGGGCGATGAGGCGCGGTTCGATGATCGGTTCAAACAACGGGCATGGCGGATTGGGGCGGCTTCGGTTGGGATGGGTGTCGTGTTGTTTGCTGCCATCCAGTTGTTTGGTTGGGCCTTCGCGTTGGCAGGCTGGCGTTATCTTGCCCTATTGGGTCTGATCAGCGTCGCAGCCGTAACGTATTTTGTGCTTGGACACCTGTTGGGGGCTTTCAAGCTGGCCGAGTTCAAACGCGCCTTGCGACGGTCCTGATCAATCCCGCCGAATGCGGCCTCTGATCCGGGCCCAACCACCTGGTGCCAGAAAGAATGACAATCCGAACCCGGTGGCAAACCCGGCCAGATCGGCGATCCAATCCGGCGCACCGCCAAAGATCAATCGAAACAGAAACTGAATTCCCATCAGCACCGCAATCAATTGAAACGCCCTAGCCTGGTTCTCGCCCACCAAAGAAAGCTTACGCCACAAAAGCCATGTGAACGCTCCGATCAAGCCGTAGACTGATGGAAACCCGCCAACCAGATACGCGCCAGGAGCCAGGATCAACGCATAAACCACAGCTGCGCCGACACCAGACAGCACAAAGATGAGCAACATCGCAACGCTGCCAAACACTTCGGCAACCATCTTGCCCATCGCTAGAACGAAGACGCAAACAAAGACGGATTGCGTGAAGTTGAACGAGACAAACGGATAGGTGATCAGACGCATTAGATAGTCGGCGCGCCACTGCCCTGTCTGCAACATCCGGTCAAACTGGCTGACAAAGAACGAATAGCTGTCTATCGCCTGCGTGCGCCAGCCTATGGCCCCAGGCCCGCCGATCAGGCCGCGTTCGCCCAGAATAAAAGCCAGCTCGATCCCCATGATGAACAGAACCAGCGCCACCACCACGGGCGGTAGCGGGTTCACGGCGGGTGTATAATGCTCACTGCTCATCTGCCGGGCCTTTCGCGGCTGTTGACGTCCCTTACCCTCATGGGTAAGCGACGAGGGCTGATTTTTCCAGACGGGAGTTCCTTTCGATGACCCAGACCCAATTCACGCCGCGCGTGTTTTCCGGCATCCAGCCTTCGGGCGGGCTGACCTTGGGCAACTATCTGGGCGCGCTGAAGCGCTTTGTGGATATGCAGGGGCCAGAGTTCGAAACCATCTATTGCATGGTCGACCTGCACGCGATCACCACATGGCAGGACCCCGCAGTGCTATCGCACAATACCCGCGAGCTATGCGCCGGGTTCATCGCGGCTGGCATTGATCCGGAACAATCGATCCTGTTCAACCAAAGCCAGGTGCCGGAACACGCGCAGCTTGGTTGGGTCTTCAACTGCGTCGCCCGGATGGGGTGGATGCAGCGCATGACTCAGTGGAAAGACAAGGCGGGCAAGAATACGCAGAACGCCTCGCTGGGATTGTTTGCGTATCCGTCGCTGATGGCGGCTGACATTCTGATTTACCACGCGACTCACGTGCCCGTGGGGGATGATCAGAAACAGCATCTGGAGCTGACGCGCGATATCGCAATCAAGTTCAACAATGATTTCGGCGTGGACTTCTTTCCGATCACAGAGCCGGTGATCGAAGGGGCAGCCACGCGGGTCATGAGCTTGCGGGACGGGTCCAAGAAGATGTCCAAATCCGACCTGTCAGATATGAGCCGCATCAACATGACGGACGATGCTGACACCATTGCGAAGAAAATCCGCAAGGCCAAAACGGACCCGGACGCTCTGCCATCGGAAGCTGACGGTCTGGACGACCGGCCCGAGGCACGTAATCTGGTCAATATCTACGCGGCCCTTTCGGATCAAAGCGTGGAACAGGTGCTTTCAGATGTGGGCGGCAAGCAATTCGGAGACTTCAAACCGATGCTGGCCGATCTTGCGGTCGAAAAGCTCTCGCCCATCTCGTCCGAGATGGCTCGATTGATGAATGATCAGTCCGAGATCGACCGCATCCTAGCCCGTGGTGCCGAACGCGCGCGAGAGATCACCGTGCCGATCCTGAGACAGACCTACGAGATCGTGGGAATGGTCGGCGCGTCGACGCGCTGATTGCACTGGACCTTCGCCTGACGCCCTCCTAGGTTTGCCCAAAGATTGGGAGGGCGTCATGGCAACGGGCAAAAACATCCGCACCTATTTCGAAGGGCAGTGGCATGATGGGGACGCGCCTATCATGCACGCGGCAGATCACGGTGCATGGCTGGGATCCTCTGTCTTTGACGGGGCGCGCTATTTCAACGGCATGGCGCCAGACTTGCTGGCCCATTGCGCACGCGTCAACCGATCCGCCAAAGCGCTGATGCTGACCCCGACTGTAACTCCTGAGCGCATGGTAGAATTGGTGCGTGAGGGGCTGCAAACCTACGCCCCGGATAGCGCTGTTTACATCCGCCCTATGTATTGGGGCATTGATGGCGATCACACCGCAATCGTGCCGCAGGAAAACAGCACAGGATTTGCCATCTGTCTGGAAGAAATCCCGATGGCGCCCGAAACGGCCTCTGTCACGCTGACAACTACTCAGTTTCGGCGACCGGTTCTGGAGTCTGCCGTGGTGAACGCCAAGGCCGGGTGTCTGTATCCCAACAATGCCCGTATGTTGGCCGAGGCGAAGGCCAAAGGGTTCTCAAACGCGCTTGTCGCAGATGCAATGGGCAATGTTGCCGAGACTGCAACCGCCAATATCTTCATGGCTAAAGATGGAGAGGTATTCACCCCGATCCCGAACGGCACGTTTCTCGCCGGGATCACCCGCGCGCGTCATATCGCGAATTTACGCGCGGATGGTGTCACGATCCACGAAACCATCCTGAGCTTTGATGATTTCCACGCAGCGGAAGAGGTGTTCATGTCCGGGAACATGAACAAAGTGACGCCCGTGACTGCTCTGGACGATACGCAATATCAGATTGGCCCTATTGCCCGGCGCGCCCGCACGCTTTACTGGGATTGGGCTGCAAGCGAAGGCTAGTCAATCACCTGGGATTTGCCCGAGTTGCCAGTACGCATTTGGTCGGGCATGATCCCCGAAATGAATGAGGACCCCCATGCGCAAGTTTCTGGTCGTATTGGATGATAGCCGCGAATGCCTGAACGCGATGCGCTTTGCCGCCATGCGCGCCTCGCACACCGGTGGCGGTGTCACGATCCTGTCGGTGATCCCGCCGGATGAGTTTAACCATTGGATCGGCGTGGCCGAAGTGATGCGGGAAGAAGCACGCGAGCGTATCCATGCGCATTATGAGGTGTTCGCCAAATGGATGCGCGACAAACAGGGCGTCGATCCTGAACTTGCGATCCGCGAGGGCGATCCCGTGCCTCAGATCATCGAACATGTCCAATCAGACCCTGAGATCGGGGTGCTGGTTCTGGGCGCAGGAACCGACAAGAAAGGCCCCGGCCCCCTGATCACCCAGTTGACCAAAAGCTCGGGCAGCCTGCCAATTCCTATCACCATCGTACCCGGTGATCTAAGCAAGGAAAAACTTGAGGAAATCACCTGATATGGGGGCACGGGTCGAATTCTGGTTCGAATTCGCCTCGACCTATTCCTATCTCAGCGCTATGCGTATCGAACAGGCCGCCTCTGATCGCGGCGTAGTGGTCGACTGGCAGCCCTTTCTGCTGGGGCCAATCTTTGCGGAACAGGGGTGGACCACATCGCCGTTCAACCTCTACCCCGCCAAGGGCGTATATATGTGGCGCGATATGGAAAGGTTATGCTCCGCACGGGGCCTGCCATTTCAGAAACCGGACCCTTTTCCCCAAAATGGCCTGCGCGCGGCACGGCTGGTTTTGGCAATCGACGACCCCGCTGATAAGGCCCGATTTGTACGCACGGTCTACAATGCTGAGTTTGGAGATGGGCAAGAAATCTCGAACGAAGCGACGCTTTTGGCCTGCTTGGACAAGGCCGGGTTGTCACCAGATTTGCTGCAGCGAACCGGTGAACCGGACATCAAATCCGCCTTGTTCCAGCAGACTGAACGCGCCAAGGAAAAGGGTATCTTTGGGGCCCCGAGTTTTTGCGTCGACGACGAACTGTTCTGGGGTGACGACAGATTGGACGAGGCGTTGGACTACGCAACTCGAATTTAGAACCGTTCCAAATCTTGACTTCCACGAGCACCACGCGCATATCAGAGGCATCTCAGATGGAGCTGCCCCATGTTCATTCAGACCGAATCCACCCCTAACCCGGCTACGTTGAAGTTTTTGCCCGGCCAGACGGTGCTGGAAGCGGGAACAGCGGATTTCCCAACCGTCGAAGCGGGTGAGAAATCCCCTTTGGCCAAGCGTATCTTTGGTGTCAACGGTGTGACCGGCGTGTTTTTTGGCAATGACTTCGTCACGGTCACCAAATCTGACTCTGTCGAATGGGATCACATCAAACCCGCCATCCTTGGCGCGGTGATGGAACATTTTCAGTCCGGCCAACCGGTCATGGGTGCTGACGCGACAGCGGCCTCGGGCCATGCGGAACATACCGGTGAAGACTCGGAAATCGTGGATCAGATCAAGGACCTGCTGGACAGCCGCGTCCGGCCCGCGGTTGCACAGGATGGGGGTGACATCACGTTCCACGGTTTTGACCGGGGCGTGGTTTATCTGCATATGCAAGGGGCCTGTGCGGGCTGCCCGTCTTCGACCCTGACCCTGAAAATGGGCATCGAAAACCTGCTGCGCCACTATATTCCCGAAGTGACCGAGGTTCGCCCGGTTGCCGTCTGACCCAACAATATTGGCATTTGACACATCGGCCGCGCATTGCGCGGCCGCTTTGCTGCGGGATGGGCAAATCATTGTGTCAACCGCCGAGGCCATGTCGCGCGGACAAGCCGAACGGCTGATGCCGTTACTGGAAGACGTTTTAGGGCAAGCTGGCTGTATCTGGGCCGATCTTGACGCAATTGGCGTCGGTGTCGGACCGGGGAACTTCACTGGCATTCGAATCTCGGTCTCGGCAGCGCGGGGTCTGGCATTGGGGCTAGGTGTTCCGGCCGTCGGGGTTTCAGGCTTCGATGCCTTGGCCGAAATCGCACCGAACGGTCAGATCCCGGCCATTCAGGCACCGCGCGAACAGGTCTATCTGCAGCAATGCGACGGCCCCGCGCGCCTGATGCCCAAAATCGAGGCAGACACGCTCGGACAGCTGTTCTTTTGCTCCGATCCGGCAGCACAGGCACAGGCAATTGCCACAGTTGCTGCGCGTCGCTGGAAAGACGTCTCAGACCCACCTGCCCCGCTGTATGTCCGGGCTGCTGATGCCGCGCCATCCGGCGACCAACCTCCGGTGCTACTGGACGAATGACCCCACACGAGATGGCCCAAACACATGCGGCTGCATTCACACAATCCCGCCCGTGGACAGCGGCAGAGTTTGCCGACCTGCTGGCAAACCCGTTTACGCACTGCGTTGGATCAAGTGATTCTTTCGCCCTGTTTCAGGTCATCGCGGATGAAGCGGAACTGCTGACCATTGCGACTCACCCCGCGTATCAGCGGCGGGGTCTTGGCCAGCAATGCATGGCGGACTGGCATTCTAAGGCCAAAACGCTTGGGGCAAAACGCGCCTTTTTGGACGTGGCCGCCGACAACCTGCCCGCAATTGCGCTGTATGAACGGTGCGGATACCGGCCTTGTGGGCAGCGAAAGGGCTACTATGCCCGAAAATCCGGCGAAACCTGCGACGCAATGGTCATGGAATACCTGTTCCACCTTAACTAAGGCACAATTTTTGGACCAACTGGTCAAAAACCTCTTGACCCTGCCGGTTGCAAACACCCTTAATTCCCGTCATCACAACGGTTATGCTCGCTCTGAGTGGGTAAACGGGGCTATCTTGGTTCCGGACCGACAAAAACCAACGGGAGTAAAAAATGACCCTGATGAAATCTTTGATGGGTGCCGCTGCGGCGGTCGCACTGACAGCTGGCGCAGCTCTGGCCGAGCCGGCGCTGATCTTTGACCTGGGCGGTAAGTTCGACAAATCGTTCAACGAAGCGGCCCACAATGGCGCAACACGCTGGGCCGAGGAAACCGGCGGCACCTACCGCGAGATTGAACTGCAATCCGAAGCTCAGCGCGAACAGGCATTGCGTCGCTTTGCCGAAGCGGGCGCGAACCCAATCATCACCATGGGCTTTGCCATGGCCGATCCGCTGTCCGCCGTTGCCGGTGACTATCCTGACACCAAGTTCGTCGCCGTCGACGTCACCTGGCTGGATGCCCCAAACATCCGTCAGATCGGATTTGCCGAGCATGAAGGGTCATATCTAGTTGGCATGATGGCCGCGATGGCGTCGGAATCCGGCACCGTTGGCTTTATCGGCGGTATGGATATCCCGCTGATCCGCCACTTTGGCTGCGGCTATGCGCAAGGCGCCAAAGCTGTGAACCCAGATATCGAAGTTGTTGCCAACATGACCGGCACCACCCCGGCTGCCTGGAACGACCCGGTGAAAGGGTCCGAGCTGACCAAGGCGCAGATCAGCCAGGGTGCTGACGTAATCTATGCAGCCGCAGGCGGCACCGGTGTCGGCGTTCTGCAAACTGCAGCCGACGAAGGCATCCTGTCGATCGGCGTGGACAGCAACCAGAACCACCTGCACCCGGGCAAAGTTCTGACTTCGATGCTGAAACGCGTGGACGTGGCCGTCTATGACGCTATGAGCGCGGGCGAAGGCCTTGAAACCGGCGTATTCGCCATGGGTCTGGCCGAAGAAGGCGTGGGCGTCGCAATGGACGACAACAATGCCTCGCTGGTCTCGGATGACATGAAAGGCGCGGTCGACAAGGCACGTCAGGACATCATCGACGGCAATGTGACCGTCGTCAGCTACTACGAGAACGACAGCTGCCCTGCACTGCAGTTCTGATCTTTCGCGGGACGGAGGCTTGGCCTTCCGTCCCGTTTCCACTCTGCCGCTATGTGCAAACGCGGCCCTTTCGGCAACCCAAGGACAAGACATGACCGTCCCCGCCATTGAGCTCAAAGGGATTTCCAAAGCCTTTGGGCCGGTTCAAGCCAATAAAGACATTTCCATCAGCGTCGCCCCCGGCACGATCCACGGGATCATCGGTGAAAACGGTGCGGGCAAATCCACGCTGATGAGCATTCTCTACGGCTTTTACAAAGCCGATAAAGGTGAGATTTGGATCAACGGCACCAAGACCGAGATACCGGATAGCCAGGCGGCTATCGCCTCGGGCATCGGCATGGTGTTTCAGCATTTCAAGCTGGTTGAAAACTTCACCGTTCTGGAAAATATCGTTCTGGGCGCCGAGGATGGCGGGCTATTGGCCCCGTCGCTGTCCAAAGCCCGCAAAGAACTGAAAGCGCTGGAAGAAGAATACGAGCTGTTCGTCGACCCCGACAAACGCATCGACGAGATCGGCGTTGGGATGCAGCAGCGGGTCGAGATTCTGAAAGCGCTTTATCGCAAGGCCGAGATCCTGATTCTGGACGAACCAACCGGCGTTCTGACCCCCTCTGAGGCGGATCAGCTGTTCCGCATCCTAGATCGGCTGCGGACCGAAGGAAAAACGATCATCGTGATCACGCATAAACTGCGTGAAATCATGGAAAACACCGATACCGTGTCGGTCATGCGACGCGGTGAGATGACGGCGACCGTAAAAACTACCGAGACCAGCCCCGAAGAACTGGCCGAACTGATGGTGGGCCGCAAGGTACTGCTGCAAGTCGACAAAGTACCCGCCCAGCCGGGCAAGCCCATACTGGAAATTGAGAATCTGCAAGTGTTCGACAGCACGGGCGTTGAGCGGGTCAAAGGCATCGACCTAACCGTTCGCGCGGGAGAGATCGTCGGCATCGCAGGGGTTGCGGGCAACGGTCAGTCAGAACTGTTGGAAGTTCTGGGCGGAATGCGCCCCGGTCAAGGCTCGATCAAGCTGAACGGCACCCCTCTGGCACTCAGCGGTGCCGGATCGGATGGTCAGGCGCGACGCGCGCAGCACATCGCGCATGTGCCCGAAGACCGCCAGCGCGAAGGGCTGGTGATGGACTTCCACGCGTGGGAGAATGTTGCCTTTGGCTATCACCGCGATCGCGCCTATCAGCGCGGTCTGTTCATGGACAACGCCGCCTTGCGCGCCGATACTGAAGCCAAGATCGCCAAGTTTGACGTGCGCCCGCCCGACCCGTGGCTGGCCGCCAAAAGTTTTTCTGGTGGCAATCAACAGAAAATCGTCGTTGCACGCGAAATCGAGCGGAATCCTGATCTGCTGCTGGTCGGACAACCGACACGCGGCGTGGATATTGGCGCAATCGAGTTCATTCACAAACAAATCGTCGCCCTGCGCGATCAGGGCAAAGCGATCCTGCTGGTCTCGGTCGAGCTGGAAGAGATCTTCTCGCTGTCCGACCGGATCGCCGTGATGTTCGACGGGCATATCATGGGTGAGCGTTTGCCTGCCGAGACCGATGAAAAAGAACTGGGCCTGCTGATGGCCGGTGTTGCGGAAGAGGCCGCTTAAAGCATGGAAAAGATGCCTAAATGGGCCGATGTCGTGCTGATCCCGGTGATCAGCTTGCTGTTGGCCACGATCCTATCGGCGCTGGTCATTCTGGCCATTGGTGAGAACCCGGTTGAAGCCGTGAACCTGATGGTTACGGGCGCGCTGGGGTCGACCTATGGCTGGGGCTATACACTCTACTACGCAACCAACTTCATGTTCACCGGGCTGGCCGTGGCCGTGGCCTTTCATGCGCGGCTGTTCAACATTGGCGGCGAAGGACAGGCGATGCTGGGCGGTCTTGGCGTAGCCATGGTATGTCTGTACATTCCCTGGCCGCATTGGAGTATTGCGCTGGCCGCCGCATCGCTTGGGGCCGCCTTGTTCGGTGCGGCATGGGCCGCAATCCCTGCCTATCTTCAGGCCAAGCGCGGCAGCCATATCGTGATCACCACGATCATGTTCAACTTTATCGCTGCTGCCTTTCTGAACTACATGCTGGTCAATGTAATGCGCCCTCAGGGCTCGCAGGACCCGGCTACAGCGCGATTCCCCGAGGCCGTACATCTGCCGACGTTCCAATCCATGTTCTCGACCGCTGAGAACGTGATGTTCCGAGGCGCACCCGCCAATATCTCATTCTTCGTGGCGATCTTGGCTTGTGTCGTGGTGTGGGCTCTGATCTGGCGCACGCGCCTTGGGTACGAGATTAGATCCTATGGCAAAACCGAAACCGGAGCCGTTTACGCTGGGATTTCGCCGGTACGGATCACCATCATTGCCATGCTGATCTCGGGCGGGCTGGCCGGTTTGATGGCAATTAATAACGTGATGGGCGAGGCGGAGCGTCTGGTCCTGAATTCGACCGAAGGGGCCGGGTTCATTGGTATTGCCGTCGCGCTGATGGGACGCTCGCATCCGTTTGGCGTGTTTCTTGCCGCGCTCCTGTTTGGCTTCCTGTATCAGGGTGGGGCCGAGCTTGCGCTTTGGACCTCGATCCCGCGTGAGCTGATCGTCGTCATTCAGGCGCTGGTTATCCTGTTCACAGGGGCGCTGGACAATATGGTGCGCATGCCGCTTGAAAAGCTGTTCCTGGGTCTGCGGAAAGGGGCGGAGTGATGGAGTTCTTTATCACACTCATTCAAGTCCTCGATTCGACCATTCGCCTTGCGACACCTCTGCTGCTTGCCTGTCTGGCCGGGCTTTATTCGGAACGAGCTGGCATCTTCGACATCGGGCTTGAGGGCAAGATGCTGATGTCTGCTTTCTTCTCGGCAGCCGTTGCAGCAGTGACTGGATCAGTCTGGCTGGGTCTTTTGGCGGGTATCGGTGCGTCGCTTATCTTGTCGGCCTTGCACGGGGTGGCTTCGATTACCTTCCGGGGCAATCAACTGATCTCGGGCGTGGCGATCAACTTTCTGGCCTCGGGGCTGACCGTTCTGATCGCGCAAAGCTGGTTTCAGCAAGGCGGGCGTACCCCGTCCCTGTTTGGCGGTGGCCGATTTGAACCCATAGAGTTTCCCTTTGCAGAGGCGCTAAGCAACGTTCCGGTTATCGGTCCAATCTACTCGGAACTTCTGTCCGGACATTCGATACTGGTCTACGTCGCCTTCCTGATGGTGCCTCTCACATGGTGGATCCTATATCGCACCCGGTTTGGCCTGCGCCTGCGAGCCGTGGGTGAAAACCCGGCGGCGGTCGATACAGCTGGCGTTTCGGTCGTTGGCTTGCGGTTTGCGGCCGTTGCGATCTGCGGCATTCTATGCGGGATTGCCGGGGCCTATCTTGCTACGGCCTTGCAGGCGGGTTTTGTCAAAGAAATGACAGCCGGTCGCGGGTTCATCGCTTTGGCAGCTCTGATCTTCGCAAAATGGCGGCCATGGCATGCGATGTGGGCGTGCCTGTTGTTCGGTCTGCTACAAGCCATCGCCCTGCGGTTCCAGAATATCGATCTGGGCGGGGTCGTGATCCCGGTTCAGGTGATGGACGCCCTGCCTTACATCCTGACTGTGGTGATCCTGGCCGGGTTTGTCGGCAAGGCCGTTCCCCCACGCGCAGGCGGCGAACCCTATGTGAAGGAACGCTGATAAGTCCAGTTCGGAACAAATTTGGGTCCTGTTCGCTGCAAAGCGGCATGCAGAGTTGATTTTGCATGCCGCAACCGCTCTAAGAGGGTATGAACCTCTGGTCTCGGATAGATTTCACAGCTCGGCGGCCTTGGCACGCTGTTGACGTTGGGCTTGTGACTGTTCAGAACTTGGGTCGAATCCAGTTGCCAACCCGTTCCCGCCGCGACAGCATTGTATCGTTGCGCAATCGTTCCCGGCGCGCCTAGAAGAAACCATGCAAATATACCTTCCCATTGCCGAAGTCTCTGTAAATGCCATTCTTCTACTAGGGCTGGGGGGGATGGTCGGCATCCTGTCCGGTATGTTTGGCGTCGGCGGGGGGTTCCTGATGACCCCGCTGCTGTTCTTTATCGGCATTCCCCCGGCGGTTGCTGTTGCAACCGAAGCTAATCAGATCGTCGCGTCTTCGTTTTCGGGTGTGCTGGCGCATCTTCGACGAAAAACCGTAGATTTGAAGATGGGCACGGTGCTTCTGGTGGGTGGCCTTATCGGGGCCGCCGTGGGTGTGGTGATCTTCAACTATCTCAAAAGTCTGGGCCAGGTCGATCTGCTGGTCACGCTTTGCTATGTGGTCTTTCTGGGTGTCATCGGCAGCCTGATGTTCGTCGAAAGCCTGCGCGCCCTGCGACGCGTGAAGAAAGGCACAGGTGGGCCTGCCAAACGACGCCAACGTGGCTGGGTACATTCACTGCCTCTGAAGATGCGCTTTCGCACCTCTGGCCTGTATATCTCGGTCATCCCGCCGGTTGTCGTCGGGCTGTGTGTCGGCATCTTGTCCGCCATCATGGGCGTGGGCGGAGGCTTTATCATGGTCCCGGCCATGATTTACCTGCTGGGAATGCCGACGAAGGTTGTGGTCGGAACATCTTTGTTCCAGATCATCTTCGTCACCGCCTTCACAACCATGCTGCATGCCACCACCAACTACACGGTCGATATTGTGTTGGCCGTTCTCTTGCTGGTGGGCGGCGTGATCGGCGCCCAGATCGGTACCGTGATCGGAGCCCGCATGCCCGCCGAACAACTGCGCGTTCTTCTGGCGGCTTTGGTCCTTGTGGTCTGTGGCAAGCTGGCGCTTGATCTGCTTCTGGAACCGAGCGAGCTATACTCCCTCGGCGCAAGCGGAGGGCATTGATGATGGTCCGCGCGTTCTTTGCCGCCCTATGTCTGATGTGCTTGCCCGCCGCCGCCGCAGAGGAACAGGTGGTTCTTGGGCTCAGTCAGGATCGCGTCGCGATCACCGCGAATTTCGATGGGTCTGAGATTCTGATCTTCGGCGCCATCAAACGCGAGGCCCCAATCCCCGAAGGTCCCCCGGTTGAGGTTATCGTCGCCTTGGCAGGCCCGTCAGAACCCATCACCGTGCGCCGCAAGGCCCGCAGGCTAGGGATTTGGGTCAACACCGACAGTGTACTGGTCGACCTTGCGCCCAGCTTTTATGCGGTCGCCACCAGCGCACCGTTTGACGATATCATCACCGACACCGAAGACCTGCGCTATCGTATCTCAATCGAGCGGGCCATTAGGTCTGTTGGCGCCGCGATGAACATTCAAGGCGCTCAGGATTTTGCCGAAGCAGTTGTGCGCATTCGGGAAAGCGAAGACCTGTATTCCATCCGTGAAAACACGGTGGCAGTGGATGAGCAAACCCTGTTTCGCACCTCGGTTGCGATGCCTGCAGACCTGACCGAAGGTGACTATGTGGCGCGTATCTTTCTGACAAGAGGCGGCGAGGTCGTGTCGCGCTATGAGACAACGATTGACGTGCGCAAAGTGGGGCTGGAGCGGTTTCTTTATACCATGTCGCGCGAGCAACCGGTGTGGTATGGCCTGATGTCGCTGGTCATCGCAATCGTAGCGGGTTGGGGTGCCTCAACCGCGTTCAGATTGCTGCGCGAAAAGTAAAAAGCCTAACCCCTTCCGATATAGGGCATGGTGGTGGCCATCACTGTCATGAACTGGACATTCGCCTCAGGCGGCAGGTTGGCCATATGCAGGACCGAACGCGCAGCATCCTGAACATCCATCGTCGGGTCGGGTGTTTCACCGCTGGCAATGGCCGCATCAACCAGACCCTGAACCATCTGCGTGCGGGCATTGCCGATATCGATCTGACCGCAGGCAATGCCGAAACTGCGCCCATCCAGAGACAGGCTGCGGGTCAACCCCGTGATCGCGTGTTTCGTGGCCGAGTAGTGCACCGAGTTCGGACGCGGCACATGAGCGGCGATGGACCCGTTGTTGATGATGCGACCACCCTGCGGGGATTGGTTGCGCATACTCCGAAACGCGGCCCGGGCACTCAGAAACATGCCGTTCAGGTTCACATTGATGCTGTGATACCAATCCTCCAGCGCGATTTCATCAATCGTGCCACCGGGGGCAAAGATGCCCGCATTGTTGAACAGTACATCCAGCCGACCGGTTTGGCCCTCAAACGTCTGAAAAGCGTGATCGACAGCCTTGGGGTCCGTAACATCCGCAACCAGCGGTATCGCATGCGCCTGACCTTCAGCAATTGCGGCCAGTTTGTCAGCACTGCGGGCCAGCAAGCCCACAGTCCAACCTTCGGCCAGAAACAACTCTGCCGTGGCCTGGCCAATGCCCGAACTCGCTCCGGTGACTATGATTGTTTTCATGTCTCTTCCACCTCCAGCGTCAGTGAGGTTGCCGGGATAGCCTTCAGGTCATCAACACGCAAAGGATATGAGGGTTTCGACAACCGGTTTCGGACAACCCAGATCAACCGCTCCTGCGCCCGTGTGATCGCCACATAGGCCAACCGTTTCCAAAGGGGTTGCCCGGCTTCGGTCCGCCCCATCCGGGCCGCTGCATAGATATCTGGGGCAAAGACCTGCACCGTATCCCATTGTGATCCCTGCGCCTTGTGGATTGTCACTGCGGCACCATGCAGAAACGTTGCACCCATGCGAGCCGCATAGGGGATAAAAGGTTCTTCTTCATCCGGTTGTTCGATCTGCACAATCGAGGCGGCACTGACCTGCGGGTCTTCAGCCCCCATCACATGCAGGCGCGAAAACCCCGGTTTGCGCCCCGGTCCCAGATAGATGACCTGAGCGCCTTTGATCAGGCCGCGCGCCTCAAGGTCCAGCCGCTTTTTGCGATGTTTCAGCGGCAGCTCAATACCGTCACAGATCAGCGGCTCACCTTCCAGCAATTCGGTATCCGGCGCCCCATGTACCTGCCTGAAGGCTTGTATCAGACGAATGCGCGTTGCATTGCGCCAGACCAAAACAGGGCTACGGGCCATCAGGTCGACCTCGACCCGCTGCCCCCACACGACGCGATCGTCACGGCGCGCTGTGTCTTCGACCATCCGCTCGAAATCTTCAAACCCCATGGTCGGATCGGCCAGCGCGTGGGCCAGATCAAGAATCGGATTGTCGGCATCCTGCCGGTGGACCCGGTGCAATTCCAGCTTGCGCGGCTCAGGCAGGGTTTCGAAAACCATACTGCCGGATTGATTGACCGGAGCCAGCTGCGCCGGGTCACCAAACATCAGCAAGGTCGGAAAAATCTCTTTCAGGTCTTCGAACTGACGATCATCCAGCATCGAAGCTTCATCAACAAAGCCAATATCCAGCGGCTCATCCCGGCGTTTCCAGCCGGTGATGAAATCCGACCCTCGCAACCCAGCTGCAGCCAGTGCACCGGGGATCGACTTGTTGTTTTCATAAAAGGCGGCTGCGCGATCCAGCGCTTCGTCGGTCAGGCCTTCAATCTCGGGTCGTTCGCCATTTCCGGCCAGCCATTCCGCGATGCGCTCGTACTCCGGATCATAAACGGGTGTATAGAGGATGCGGTGAATGGTGGTGGCGGGCACACCGCGCAAGCGCAGCACACTGGCAGCCTTGTTGGTCGGGGCCAGAATCGCAAGCGTCCGCTTTTCCCGGGATTTGCGGCTTTCATAGTCGCCCGAGACGATCTGAACACCGCTGTCGGCCAACGCCTTGTAAAGTTCCGCCAGTAGCAGAGTCTTACCCGAACCGGCCTTACCAATCACGGCCATAACGCCAGACTTACCTGCCCCCGGCAGCTTCAGCAAAGCGTCATCTTCCAGGTCCACACCGGCTTGGCGCAGCATCTCGGCGATGCTGTCATAGGCGGCGGCCTGGTCTTCAGAAAAGGTCACGTGCGGCAAAGACATGGCGCGACCCTACAAGGCCGCGCCAGCCATCGCCAGATGCCGAATGGTGTTTTCGCGTTCGTTACGCGGACAAAGCAAACCGATGGTGTTTTCCGGAACCAAACGCCGTTTTGAACCACAGTCTGGACAGCTCTCTTGGAATACCAGCCCGTGCGGCGACACGGTTGCAGTCATCCGCCGAGTAGGGCCACAACCCGACCGAAATCTGATCGCGCCCATTACCTTCGGTTCCCAACACAACCGGTGATGAGCCGATCATCCGGTAGATCCGGATCATGCGGGCATCGAATACACCGGCAATATGGGTCAGGCCGAACCCTTCCATCATCTCGCCACCGCTGAGCATGATGGCTCCGGCGGTATGCGGGCTGGCTGTGCGAGACAGGCAAAACCGCGTGACTTCCCAGATCAGTGGGCTGCAAATCGGTTCCCCCTCGTTCAGATGTCCGAACACTTCGTTGATCATCACCGGCCCGGTGGTTGGAAGCACCCGCATCGAGCCGCCATGGCTGCCATCGGGTTCTTCCCAAATGACATAAAGCGGGTTGAGATCATCGTATTGATCCCGCTCTTCCCCTTTTGCATTGACGTGAACATCCCAACCCAATCGGGTTTTGAACTGATCCGCGCGATCCAGAAACATCCCCTCGGCCAGAGTTGGAAACTTATGCAGCTCGTCGGCATACAGATAACGCAACATGACTTTTCCCCTTGTCGTCCTGTGCAGGAACGAAAGGGGTACAGAGTCGTGGTTAATTATCTGTTCTCAGGGCGTGCGAGGCTTAAACCACTATTAATCCTCGGCTAAGTGCCGTGGCGATCGCATGGGTTGTGTTTTGCGCGCCCAGCTTTGCGCGGGCGCTTTCGATATAAACCCGCAGCGTGTGTTCGGAAATCGATAGGGAATGCGCCACCTGTGCGCGGCTATAACCTAAGGCCAATAGTGTCATCGCGTCGATCTCACGCGGGGACAAGCTGCGTGTCGATTCGGGTTGTCGATCCGTTTCAAACTCCAGTGCCTTGCGGTTGATGAAATGGGCCACCAGAATCAATTCGCGCCCATAAACTGCAATGAAGTTCTGCCAGGTTTTATCGTCACAACTGTGATTGACAGTAAACAGCGCGAACTGCCCATTAGGCCCCCGGATCGGGATCGAATATCCCTGATTACCAACCCCATGTTCCAGCGCGTCCTGCAAGAACGCCTTTGACACTTTCCCAGACCAGTCCAGAGACTTCCAATCAACTGGATGAAATCGTTGGAAACAGCCCAGAATGACAGGGTCGATGCGGTGATAGTTTTTTTCCCGGTACCGTGCGTCCCAGGCATCAGAATAGGTTGTACAGCCGTATTGATCTCCGGCCCCGTCAACCCAATGGTATGTCAGATGTTCGATCTTCAGATGATCGCGTAGTCGAAAGGCAACGACGCTGAGCTCGTCAAGCGTGCTGGTGTTTTCCAAATCCTGCAGGATTTGACTCAAATCGAGTTTTGTTGCCATCCGCCGGCGCCTGTGCCTTATCCTTGATGGACGCGATCTCGGCGGCGGCGATCAGCCGGGTGTCATCCAACTGTTCAGCCAACGCGGTCAACCCATTCGCAACTGCGAACGCGTTGAGGTCCGACAATACGTCCAAAATCCACTCATTCTGCGCCATCAGGGTCTCTCTGAAACAGTTAACGAACAGTTAACACAACCATAACATGTGTGATGTTTTTCAGCCTATTCACTGGTTTCTACTCCCCAAAAGCAGCGAGGTTTCGTTCTGCAACCCCTTGATAGCCTTAAAACTGGTCCGAAAAAGCAAGGCACCCGCGAACCGAGACGGTGATTCGCGGGTGCTGAAAGACGACTTGTGGATGTCTTAACCGCGCGCGTCCAGAACCTCTTCCAACGTGCGCATGCCGGTACGTGGCGCCTGAACAAGGACCGACATGTTACCGGGCTTGTGTTCGTTTCGTAGCATTTTCATATGCGCCTCTGGCAGGTCGTTCCAGGTGAACACCTCGGACATGCAAGGGTCCAGACGACGCTCGACCATCAGCTTGTTCGCGGCCGCCGCCTGTTTCAAATGTGCAAAGTGCGAGCCCTGCAAGCGCTTCTGGTGCATCCACATGTAGCGCACGTCGAAAGTACAGTTGAACCCGGTGGTTCCGGCACAAATCACGACCATACCGCCCTTTTTCACCACGAAGGTCGAGACGGGGAAGGTGCTTTCGCCAGGATGTTCGAACACCATATCGACATTGTTGCCTTTGCCAGTGATGTCCCAGATCGCCTTGCCGAACTTACGGGCCTCTTTGAACCATTGGGCATATTCCGGGGTATTGACCGTGGGCAATTGGCCCCAGCAGTTAAAATCCTTGCGGTTCAGAACGCCCTTGGCACCCAGGCCCATGACAAAGTCACGTTTGCTTTCGTCCGAGATCACGCCGATTGCATTCGCACCTGCGGTATTGATCAACTGGATCGCATACGAGCCCAGACCACCCGATGCGCCCCAAACCAGAACGTTCTGACCGGGTTTCAGATCGTGCGGCTCGTGCCCGAACAGCATCCGATAGGCGGTGGCCAGCGTCAGCGTATAGCATGCAGCTTCTTCCCAAGTCAGATGCTTGGGGCGCGGCATCAGCTGTTGCGCCTGAACACGGGTGAATTGGCTGAACGAGCCGTCAGGCGTTTCATAGCCCCAGATACGCTGGCTGGGCGAGTACATCGGATCGCCGCCATTGCATTCCTCGTCATCGCCATCGTCCTGGTTGCAGTGGATGACCACCTCATCGCCCACTTTCCAGCGCTTGACCTTGTCACCAACGGCCCAAACGATTCCCGACGCATCCGAACCAGCGATATGGTAGGGAGCCTTGTGGCCATCAAATGGGCTGATCGGCTGGCCCAGAGCAGCCCAGACGCCGTTGTAATTGACGCCCGCCGCCATCACGAGGACCAGAACCTCGTTGCTGTCCAACTCAGGCACATCGACCACTTCCTGCTGCATCGCGGTATTTGGTTCTCCGTGACGCTCTTTGCGGATTGCCCAGGCGTACATCTGCTTGGGCACAAACCCCATCGGAGGGATTTCCCCCATCTCATAGAGGTCCTTTTCGGGTGCCTCGTACGACGCGATACCGCTTTCGGTGTCCAAAGCCATGCTGGCCTCCTTCTCTCAATACCTTTGCCGCGCCGCAGAATCGCGCGCGTCTCAAAATGTGAATATTGACCGTTAGGTAATATTGCAACCGCTTTTGCGCAGATTTTGTAATTTTATGACCCAGCAGATGCAGAAATTTCTTTCGCATCTGCAGTATTTCCAGAAATCACACGCGCCGGAACGGATGCCGCGTAGTAGTTTTGAAGGTCGATGCGCTGATCTGACAGGCTGAAGATACCTTCATCATGGCTCAGGAGTCGACGCTCGACCAGTTGATCCAGTGCATTATCCACTGCCTCGCCATTTTCGGACAGTCGATCGTCATCCGCCTTCATCAACCCTGTAATACGCGCTTTCAAATCTTGCTCGGACATCGGACCATGGTCACGTAGCAGCGCACAGGCAGCCGGTACGGGGACCACCGGGATCGCAGCGCCAATACGCTGCATGAGTTCGCGGGCCAGATCTGTCATCAGATCACTCCGACTCTCCTCACTGAACTGTTTCAGCGAAATCGGCCTGCCATATCTGACCGATGCCATGCCAAACCGCTTATAACGGCCAATCAAGCGGCGCCAGATCTGTTTCAAAATCCAGCGCGTGATCACCCCGATCCGAGCGTGAAATCGCCGTTCAGACCCCAATGCGGCACGGGTCAAGATCGTATCCTCTAGAACCCGGTCGTAATTCAGGGCGACGGGCACAAAGACCACATCCCGGCCTTCGGGCGAAGTTCCATCGATGATGTACTTCAAAAGCCCTAACTTTGGCCGCCCCAATGCGCCGGTCAGGCTAAGCCCTCCTTCCGGGAACATGGCTTGTGTCACCCCGGCCTCGGTCGC
Source organism: Ruegeria sp. H4 (assembly GCF_056533065.1). NCBI lineage: Bacteria > Pseudomonadati > Pseudomonadota > Alphaproteobacteria > Rhodobacterales > Roseobacteraceae > Ruegeria > Ruegeria sp. H4. The sequence continues at coordinate 134,508 of NZ_JBQFOC010000003.1, read as the reverse complement.
GTGACGGACATAGCTGGCTAGAACCTGTCGATACAGATCGCTGCCAGACTTACGACGGATAAAATAAGCCCCCATGGCCCGGATCAAGCGGCTGAGGGGCCAGACCCGCGCCCATTCACCCACCGCATAGGACAGCGCGGATTGCTGTGCGGCCAGATAAGTGACCAGCACATAATCCATATTGCTGCGATGGTTCATGACAAAGACCACTGTCGCTTCTGGATCAATCCTCTTGATCGCTGCTTCGTCCGCATAGCTTAGGCGGACATCGTAGAACGTGTTGCTGAGCAGTCGGGCAAGACGAATGGCGAAGCTGAAATAGATAAAGGTCGAAAAAGAAGGCGCGATCTCGCGCGCGTAACGACGCGCCTGTTCAAAAGCGACCGCTTCGGGGATTCCTTCTTCATGCGCATGCTGTTGAACGGCCTGACCAACCTGTGGGTCATAAATCAGCCGCTGGATCATGTCATGCCGCCGCGCGAGTTTAAACGGCTGGATCGGTCTTTGCAGGCGCTGATTCAACCGGGAAACGGCCCGTTCCAACCGGCGCCGAAAAAACCAGCGCACCGAGGGGAACAGAAAATGCGAGGCAAAGGTGACCATGGCAAAGACCACGATCAACAGAAAAAGCCACAGCGGAAGCTCCACGGTCTGAGTCATGTCAGCACAGTGCCACTAATTGGAGCGGCTCACAATCTGAACAAACTTGAAATGCCGCAACGCAGCGAATTGACATGGCCTGAAAATTGCGCTTTAGAACCCCAAGACGTAATTTTGTTACCCTTCGAGACACGAGGCCCGCCGATGACGCAGACGCAGAAAGACCGCCCTTGGCTGATCCGAACCTATGCCGGTCATTCCACCGCCAAAGCCTCGAACGCGCTGTATCGCGGAAACCTTGCCAAAGGTCAGACCGGCCTGTCGGTGGCCTTCGATCTGCCGACGCAGACCGGCTATGACAGTGACCACACGTTGGCACGGGGCGAGGTTGGCAAAGTCGGCGTGCCGATCTGCCATCTGGGTGACATGCGGGTTCTGTTCGACCAGATTCCGCTGGAGCAGATGAACACCTCCATGACGATCAACGCCACGGCCCCATGGCTGTTGGCTTTGTATATCGCGGTGGCCGAGGAACAGGGCGCGGATGTCTCGAAGCTGCAGGGCACGGTGCAGAACGATCTGATCAAGGAATACCTGAGCCGTGGCACCTATGTCTGCCCGCCCAAACCGTCGCTGAAGATGATCGCGGACGTGGCCGAGTACTGCTATACCCACGTGCCGAAATGGAACCCGATGAACGTGTGTTCCTATCACCTGCAAGAGGCGGGCGCGACGCCGGAACAGGAACTGGCCTATGCGCTGGCCACCGCCATCGCGGTGCTGGACGAATTGCGCCCCCGCGTCCCGGCCGAGGATTTCCCGGCGCTGTGCGGGCGGATTTCGTTCTTTGTGAATGCGGGCATCCGCTTTGTTACCGAGATGTGCAAAATGCGCGCCTTTGTCGATCTTTGGGACGAAATCCTGCAAGACCGTTATGGCGTCGAGAACCCGAAATTCCGCCGATTCCGCTATGGCGTTCAGGTGAACTCGCTGGGCTTGACCGAGCAGCAGCCGGAAAACAACGTCTATCGCATTCTGATCGAGATGCTGGCCGTGACCCTGTCGAAAAAGGCCCGCGCCCGTGCGGTGCAATTGCCCGCGTGGAACGAGGCGCTTGGCCTGCCCCGCCCGTGGGATCAGCAATGGTCGATGCGGATGCAGCAAATTCTGGCTTATGAGACCGACTTGCTGGAATATGGCGACCTGTTCGACGGCAACCCGGCGGTGGACGCCAAGGTCGAGGAACTGAAAGAAGGCGCGCGCGCCGAACTGGCCAACCTCGATTCGATGGGGGGTGCCGTAGCCTCGATCGAGTACATGAAATCCCGCCTTGTCGATTCCAACGCCGAACGCCTAAACCGGATCGAGCGCAACGAGACGGTTGTGGTTGGCGTGAACAAGTGGATCGATGGTGAACCCTCGCCCCTGCAAACCGAAGATGGTGGGATCATGGTTGTTGATCCGGCTGTCGAGCAGGAGCAGATCAACCGCCTGAACGATTGGCGCGCTGAGCGCGACGATACAGCGGTTGCCGCCGCCCTGGCCGCGCTGCGCGAGGCTGCGCAGAACGGTACCAATGTGATGGAACCCTCGATTGCGGCAGCAAAGGCGGGTGCCACCACCGGCGAATGGGCCGAAGAAATGCGCAAGGTCTATGGTACCTATCGTGGTCCGACCGGTGTGTCCGGGTCCGTCTCAAACAAAACCGAAGGTTTGGACGACCTGCGCGCCGCCGTGGACGCTGTCAGCGACAAGCTAGGCCGCCGTCTCAAGTTTCTGGTTGGCAAGCCCGGTCTGGACGGCCATTCGAACGGGGCTGAACAAATCGCCTTCCGCGCACGGGATTGTGGTATGGATATCAGCTATGAGGGTATCCGCCTGACCCCCGAAGAGATCGTCACCGCCGCTGCCGAGGATGACGCGCATGTCATCGGCCTGTCTATTCTGTCTGGCAGCCACTTGCCCTTGGTCGAAGACGTCCTGTCCCGCTTGCGTCACGCCGGTCTGGATCACATACCAGTCGTTGTTGGCGGTATTATTCCGGATGAAGATGCGGAAAAGCTCAAAGCCATGGGTGTCGCCAAAGTCTATACCCCCAAGAATTTCGAATTGAATTCGATCATGGGGGATATTGTTGAATTGGTGGATCCGAAAAACCTGGCCGCAGAATAACGGACATTTAATCCAATAAATTCCCCGTTTCTATTCCCAATTCTTTGGGGGTAGGGTATCGCGTTGCGTGAATGCGCACTCGTCTTTGCGTACAGCACCAAAATACTGGACGGAGAATACCAATGGGGATCAATCTCGAAGAAATGTCACGGAAAGAGCTGTTGTCTTTGCGCGACAACGTCGAAAAAGCGTTGGCCAACGCTGAAAAGCGTGAACGTAAAGAAGCGCTGAAAGCGGCAGAAAAAGCCGCGGCAGAATTTGGCTTCTCGCTGTCTGAATTGTCTGATGACGCACCACGCACCGCTAAAGGCACCAAGGCAAAAGCAAAATATCGCAACCCGGCCGATCCGGCGCAAACCTGGACAGGTCGCGGTCGGAAACCGCAATGGATTCATGATGCGCTGAAATCTGGCGCAGATATTTCCGATCTGGAAATCTAAGCAAGATAGGTGCCGAAATGACAATTCATATTGGCGCGGAACAAGGCGAAATCGCAGAAACCGTTCTTTTGCCTGGTGATCCGTATCGTGCAAAATGGGCGGCTGAAACGTTTCTGACCGACGTAAAACAAGTCAACAATGTTCGGGGTATGCTGGGCTTTACTGGCAGCTGGAATGGCCATCCGGTTACGATTCAAGGCAGCGGCATGGGCATGCCATCCCTGTCGATCTACGTGAATGAATTGATCCGGGACTGTGGTGCCAAAACGCTGATCCGGATCGGATCATGCGGAGGGATGCAGGACAGCGTTAATATTCGGGACGTTATTCTGGCGATGACGTCAACGACGCTCAGCACGCCATCACGTGGTATCATGAAAGAGCTGAACTTTGCCCCCTGCGCAGATTGGGGCTTGCTGCAGGCGGCGGCCAACGCGGCGAAGGCAAAAGGAACGCCAACCCATGTCGGTGGGATCTACTCGTCGGATGTGTTCTACGATGAACGCCCTGATCTAAACGAGCAGATGGTGCGCCATGGTGTGTTGGGCGTCGAGATGGAAGCCGCTGAGCTGTATATTCTTGCCGCAAGGCACAAATGCCGGGCTCTGGCCGTTCTGACCGTTTCTGATCATCTGCTAACCGGTGAGGCACTGCCCTCATCCGATCGCGAAAGTAGCTTTGGCGATATGGTCGAAATTGCACTTCACGCCGCTTTTCCGGACGCAGGCTAGACCTGAACGGGCAGAGTTCGCTTCTGCCCGATTTCTATTTCCCCGATGTCTACCGCAAGCATTGCGTTGGGCTATCCACGCTTTCCACCTTCGCGCCACAATAGGCGCAAACCCACAGGCCTTCGTCGCGATGTTGCCGCCATCGGCATTCTCGCGTCAGTGAGGACGTGCGGGAGCGCCATAGAAAGTAGGCAAAAACCCCAGCGGCCAGAAGAAGCAATAGTATGGGCATGAATCTGTTTCGCCCATTCTATCCATCGATGGCAAGCCCTCAGGCTGCGTTTGCGTACTCAAAAAGCTCGGGCTCACGCGACTGAACAGTCGACGGCTCGGGCGTGTAGTAGGCCCATGCCTGTTCAAGCATTTCCAATGCTTCCTTGGCGGTCGGTTTTGGGGTTTGTGGTGTTGTTTTCATCGGAGTGATCCTGAGTTGATCCCATCACTCCTCCCTATCGCAAATCTAGGGTGTTTTGCGCCCGTCGACATCGGTTGATTTCGCAACAGGGACATGCGCTTGCCGCAACTCGGCAAGCGCGATTTTTGGGTCAAACCGAACGTTCAACCATCATCTTCTTGATCTGCGCAATTGCCGCCGCCGGGTTCAATCCCTTGGGGCAGGTCTTAGCGCAGTTCATGATCGTGTGGCAGCGGTACAGCTTGAAGGGATCCTCAAGCTCATCCAGACGCTCACCTGTGGCTTCATCGCGGCTGTCGATGATCCAGCGATATGCATGCAGCAATGCTGCGGGGCCAAGATAGCGGTCGCCGTTCCACCAGTAGCTCGGGCACGAGGTCGAGCAGCTGGCGCACATCACACATTCATACAAGCCATCCAGCTTCTTGCGGTCTTCGATCGACTGCTTCCATTCCTTCGCGGGACGGTTGGTTTTGGTTTCCAGCCAAGGCATGATGGATGCGTGCTGAGCGTAGAAATGGGTCAGATCGGGGATCAAGTCCTTAACCACGGGCATATGCGGCAGCGGATAGATTTTCACGTCGCCCTTGATCTCATCCATGCCATAGATACAGGCCAGCGTGTTGATCCCATCGATATTCATCGCGCAAGAGCCACAGATCCCTTCCCGGCACGAACGGCGGAAGGTCAGGGTCGGATCAATCTCGTTCTTGATCTTGATCAGCGCGTCCAGGATCATCGGCCCGCAGGTATCCATGTCGACGAAATAGGTGTCGACGCGCGGGTTTTGCCCGTCATCCGGGTTCCAGCGGTAAATCTGGAACTTGCGCAGGTTCTTCGCGCCCTCCGGTTTGGGCCAGGTCTTGCCGGTTGTCATCCGGGAATTCTTGGGCAGGGTCAGTTGAACCATGTCAATTCTCCATTCAGCCTGTCCGGGCGCGATCAGATGCGCCGCGATTATGATGCCCCCAATGGGCAATGTTCACGTCAAAATCCGGGGACAGCCAGTCGGCAATGGCCTGCGGGGTGTCCCGGTCGATATCAAAGCGCAGAAACCGTGGGTTTCCGGCGAAATAGTCCTGCACCTCGGCATGATGCACGTCATACATACGGCGCCAGCCTTGCTTGACGTCGTCGGCGGTCTGACCGCTGGCCTTGCAACACCGTTCCAGATATCCGCCATTGCTGTGACGCGCGCGTGAGGCGATCCAATCGTCCACATTGCGCGTGTTCAGCAGGAAATAGGCGTCTGGATATGCGGCGTGCAATTCGCGGAAAAACCGCGTGCCATCCAGCATGAAACGCGCGTTCACAAAGGAAATGTCGGTAAATGCCCGAACGGGACCAAACCCATCCAGTGGTTTACGGCCCATGGCAATATTAGTCACCATGCGATGCGCCAGATTATCACCTTGCTGGTCCACCCAATGCACCGACGGAATACCGTTGTCCTGAAACAGCCTGTGGAACGAGGTCGTCGCGCAGCGGTTCAAACCGATCAGAATGATTTTCGGATCGGTTTGGGCAGAGTGCAGCACTTCGACCGTCATGACCGTCTCCGGGCACTAAACGGTGCCAAACGGCCAGAGGTCAGGGCGTTGTCCTTGGGTATGTGGCGTTCGCACACCATTGCCTGATCAATTCACTCCTTAGAAGGTTCGCGCCTTGGGCGCGATTTTCTTGAGGCTGATGCCGCCTTCATCCTCGTTGGTCAGCGGATCGACGATCACCGGGCGATAGCTGAGGTCAACCTTATTGCCATCGACTCGGCTGACCGTATGAACACGCCAGTTTTTGTCATCCCGTTCGCTGAAATCCTCATGGGCGTGAGCGCCACGGGATTCCTTGCGCGCCTCGGCTCCAACGATCGTCGTCAAAGCGTTTGGCATCAGGTTGGTCAGCTCCAATGTCTCCATCAGGTCGCTGTTCCACACCAGCGAGCGGTCGGTGACCTGCAGATCGTCCATCTTGGCGGCAATCGCGGTCATCTTTTCGACCCCTTCGGCCATGGTTTTGGCGGTCCGGAAAACAGCCGCGTCAGCCTGCATGGTTTTCTGCATCTCAAGTCGCAGATCAGCGGTCGGGATTGCACCGCTGGCGTTGCGGACCGTGTCGAACCGGTCAAACGCCTTGTCGACCGACGCCTGATTCAGAACCGGGTTCGGAGCCTCGGCATCCACAACCTTACCGGCGCGGATCGCAGAGGCACGACCAAAGACCACAAGGTCGATCAGCGAGTTCGAACCCAGTCTGTTCGCACCATGGACCGAGGCACAACCGGCCTCACCCACGGCCATCAGGCCCGGCACTACGGCAGTCGGGTCTTTAGCGGTTGGGTTCAGAACCTCACCCCAATAGTTGGTCGGAATACCGCCCATGTTGTAATGCACGGTCGGCAGAACCGGGATCGGTTCTTTGGTCACGTCGACACCGGCAAAAATCTTGGCGCTTTCCGAAATGCCCGGCAGACGCTCGGCCAAAGCTTCGGCAGGCAGGTGTGACAGGTTCAAGTGGATGTGATCCCCTTCGCCACCGACCCCACGGCCCTCGCGGATTTCCATGGTCATCGAGCGCGAGACATAGTCCCGCGGTGCCAAATCCTTGTACTGGGGCGCATAGCGCTCCATGAACCGCTCGCCTTCCGAGTTGGTCAGATACCCGCCCTCGCCACGCGCACCTTCGGTGATCAGGCAGCCCGAGCCGTAGATGCCGGTCGGGTGGAACTGCACGAATTCCATGTCCTGCAAGGCGAGACCCGCACGCGCCACCATACCGCCACCGTCACCGGTGCAGGTATGGGCCGAGGTCGCGCTGAAATACGCCCGGCCATAGCCGCCGGTTGCCAGCACCACCATCTTGGCGTTGAAGACATGCATCGTGCCGTCGTCCAACTTCCAGCAGACGACGCCCTGACACTGCCCGTCTTCGGACATGATCAGATCGATGGCGAAATACTCGATGTAGAACTCGGCATTGTTCTTCAGCGACTGACCATAGAGCGTGTGCAGGATCGCGTGGCCGGTCCGGTCCGCAGCGGCACAGGTCCGCTGTACGGCGGGGCCTTCGCCAAACTCGGTCGTGTGGCCACCGAACGGGCGCTGATAAATCTTGCCTTCTTCGGTCCGGCTGAACGGCACGCCGTAATGTTCCAGCTCATATACAGCTTTGGGCGCTTCACGCGCCAGGTATTCCATTGCGTCGGTATCACCCAGCCAGTCCGAGCCCTTGACGGTGTCATACATGTGCCACTGCCAATGGTCCGGGCCCATGTTGGACAGCGACGCGGCGATCCCGCCTTGCGCTGCAACCGTGTGCGAGCGCGTTGGGAAGACTTTGGTTACACAGGCTGTACGCAGGCCTTGCTCTGCCATACCCAGCGTTGCGCGCAGACCGGCGCCGCCGGCTCCGACAACCACGACGTCATATTCGTGGGTTTCATATTCATATGCTGCTGTCATTATCTCTGATCCTTACCGCGCGTCTTCACAGGGCCAGCTTGACGAGGGCAAAAAGCCCCGCAGCCATCAGCGTGTAGCCAAAAGCCCACATCGCAACGAGTGTGATCTTTTCCGCGATCCCGTGCACGTAATCCTCGATGGTTTCTTGCGCCTCATACATAAGCTGTTGCAGGCCAACGACCAATGTCAGGGCGGTGACGATGGCCGGGAAGGGTCGGGCGAAATAGGCCAGAACCTCTTCGTAAGTCCCGCCGATGCCGTAACCAAAAGTGAAGACGAACAAGGGCACCAGAACGGTTAGTATCATCGCGCGAACCATGGTGCGCCAATGGGTTTGCGTTCCGGAGTTCCCAGCGCCCAAGCCTTGCGCGCGTTTGCGATCGGTAAGGTATTGCATCGCGATCCTCCTTACACCAAAGCCATGGTGATGATGGTCAGAACGGTCGCCCCGACAAACATGCCAATGCCCATCTTTTCGGAAACCGAAACATCCAGGCAATAGCCGAAATCCCAAATCACGTGGCGCAGGCGCCCCAACGTGTGGTACCACAGTGCCCAGACCCCACCCGTCAGGATAAGCTGACCAAACCAGCTGCGCAGAAAGCCGTCGATGCCAGCAAATGCGGCCTCAGACGTGGCAGCAGCAAGCAACCACCAAACAACAAGTGCCGCGATTGCGAACGCCGCAAGACCGGACAGTCGAACCATGATCGACGATATCGAGGTCATCTGCGGACGGTAGATCATAATGTGTGGCGAGAGCGGGCGGTTGCCCCGATTGACATCGGCCATGGCGGCTCCTCTTACTTTGGCTACTTGTCGTTTTACCGGTTTTTGGTGGTCTGTCACGTGCTGCACCCGCAAAAACAGGTAAAATTACCGCAAAACGGGTGATTTCTTCAATATGTGATCACGCAAATAAAAGCTGTGATCACAAATTGCATTCAGCACTGCCTATGTTAGCGATTTCAGTAGGAAAGCAATGTGATCACGAATCTGCCTTGCTTATTTCAAGTCGGCGGATTGCTGTGTTACCTCGCGCAGCAGCTTTTTTCGAATACGTTCAGGGTAATCAGCAAACCCGGCGGCAGACACAACAAAAGCACCCTCGCCCACGATGACATTCTCAAAGAAATAGGCAGTCAGATCGGGCTCGGATTCTTCGATGGCAATCGCATTCACGGTTACGCCACGGGCACGAAGCAGGCGATGGATCTGATTAGGCTCGACCCCTTCGTTCGAGACCCCATCGCCAGAAATATCGATCAACAAACGTTTGCAATCGTTCACAGCATCAAAGCTGGCCAGCGTCATCTCTAACGCTTCGCCTATAGCCGTTGAGAAGTTTCGCCAGATGCGCGGATCTTGTGCGACTTTGCTGGCAAACCCATCCAATGCGCCGAAACTGTCGATCCGAGTCCAGGGAATAGTTACCCGCTGACGCGATGCACCGGTCCATTGCACGAGCATCAACCGCGCCTGCCCACGCACCAGTGCTTCGGATACAATCGGGTCGCGCAACCCCGCCGCCAGCCCATCCATCTGGACGCGATATTCATCACTGTCGACCGACCCCGAAACATCGACAGCCAAAGCCAATGCCAAATCGCAAGACCAAGCGGGTGGTGTTAAACACAGGCAAGCGATCAAGGCGCGAAACAGGATCATAGCAGTACCCTAGCATGTATCGCAGGGTCTGCACGAATTCACATTGGCATGAGCGCCCAGTAGTCCAGATCCAACAGAACCTGCGGCTGGTACTTGCCGTCTTCATTGCGCAACTCAAACGGCGCACCGCCTTTGGTGGCAACCAATCGCAAGCGAATAGCCCCAACGCCGGGAACGCTGGTTTCGGCCTTGTCCAAAACCTCGGACCAGGCCTTGATGGTATCACCCGCAAAACAGGGATTCGCATGGGCACCACCGTTCAGGCCAACGATCATCTGCGCATTGGCCAACCCGTTGAACGACAAAGCCCGGGCCATCGAGATCACGTGACCGCCATAGATCAATCGCCCCTCGGGTCGGAAGGTCAGATCGAAATGAACCTTGGCCGTGTTCTGCCACAGGCGGGTAGCCAGCATATGCTCGGCCTCTTCGATGGTCACACCATCCACATGGTCGATTGTCTCACCGATCGCGTAATCACCCCAGCGATGGGGCTCGCCCGCCAGAGTGAAATCGTAGTTCGAGAAGTCCAGACCCTCGGGGATCACCAGATCTTCCGGTGCCAAAACCATTTTTAGGTCGGGCACAACGGTTTCCGGCGCCGGCGCATCCGGGTTCGACTTACGAACCATAACCCAGCGCACATAGTCGATCACCACCTCGTCCAGCTGGTTCAGACCACGGGTGCGCACCCAGACCACCCCGGTTTTGCCGTTCGAGTTCTGCTTGACCCCGATCACCTCAGAGATCGAGCGCAAAGTATCACCTGGATAGACCGGTTTTATCCAGCGCCCTTCGGCATAGCCCAGATTGGCCACTGCGTTCAGCGAAACATCCGGGACGGTCTTGCCGAACACCACATGAAACGACGCCAAATCATCAAGCGGACTTTCCTGCAACCCACAAGACCGCGCAAACTCGTCCGAGGAATAGAGCGCGTGGCGCGCGGGATAGAGCGCGTGATACAGCGCGCGCTCCCCATCCGTCACGGTACGGGGCACCGCATGGGGCAGGACCTGCCCTACGGAATAGTCCTCGAAAAATCTGCCCGGATTGGTTTTTGCCATTATTGCTGTCCCAGTTTCATGTCAGGTGAATAATCGACCTCGACCTCTTTGGTCACGGCCTGCGCACAACGCATGACACCGTTTTCCGCGTCAAACGCGTAGGATGGGTCGCCATACAGGTCCCACCCTTTGGCCAGCGCATCTGATACTTTGTGGCAGAACGCGGAGGTGTCTTCCTCGGTCAGCAATCGATAGAGCTTTGCCATGTCTGGTTCCCCCTATCCACCGAACGGGGATGGGCCAACCAGCCCGTGAATATATCCGATGATGCCCAGCAAAACGATTGAGGCGACAAAGAACATCGCGTCCTTACCATATGTACCGGGTTCACCCGGCTTCCAATCAGGTTCGGATTTGTTGATCACAATGACTTCAACCACGGCCCAGGCCAAAAGACCGCCGAACAAGACAATCGAGGCCAGATCGCCATTCACCAGCAGATGCGCAAACGCCCAAAGCTTGAACCCGCCCAGCATCGGATGGCGCATCTTGTTCAGCAGACGGCCTTTCTGGCCAGCCGGGCTCATCATAAAGATCGCGATCAGAACCAACAGGTTGTTGACGTGGATCAGGAAAGTCGGCGGGGCCCAGACATAGATGAAATCGGTCATGCGATAGCCGAAGATCATCATTAGGATCGAGGCAACCAGCGCCAGCGCCACCACGCCTTTGCCTGCATCGCCCATTGCTGCCCGCTGTTCGGGCACCACGCGTTTGAAAAGATGCGCGGCCCACCATAGTGCCACGCCCAAAATCAGAAGAACAAAGCCCATGCTGGCTTACCCCGCTTGCAAAGCTGAAATCGCCTCTGCTTTTGCCAGAATTTCGCGGGCAGTTACAACATGGAGGTTCTCAACAATCTTGCCATCAACGACGGCGACGCCCTGACCCTGAGCCTCGGTCTCTTCAAAAGCGGCGATCTGACGGCGGGCCAGATCGATCTCGGCGTCAGACGGGGCGAAGGCGGCGTTGGTCACTTCAACCTGCGCCGGATGGATCAGGGTCTTCCCGTCAAAGCCCATATCCCGGCCTTGCGTGCATTCGGCGGCCAGACCCTCGGTATCTTTGAATGCGTTATAGACCCCGTCCACGATAACCAGGCCCTCGGCCTTTGCGGCCAGCAGACACAGGCCCAATGATGTCATCAATGGAAGGCGATCAGGGCGGAAGCGGGTCTGAAGCTCTTTGGCCAGATCGTTGGTACCCATCACAAACCCGGTCATCAGGGGATGGGCGGCAATCTCGGCTGCGTTTAGCATACCGCGTGGCGTTTCCATCATCGCCCAGATCGGCAGATCGCCGGTGATTGCGGACAGCGCGTCCACATCCGCGGCGGAGTTCACCTTTGGCAGCAGCACCACATCCGCGTCCATGTCGCGCAAGGCCTCGGCATCCGCACGGCCCCATTCGGTGTCCAACCCGTTGATCCGAACGATCTTGACCCGCGCGCCATAGCCACCGGCCGCCAGCGCCGCCTTCAGCGTTTCGCGGGCGTTGGGTTTTTCGTCAGCGGCGACTGCATCCTCAAGATCGAAGATGATCGCATCCACAGGCAGAGTGCGCGCCTTGTCCAGCGCCCGCTCTTTCGAGCCTGGAATATACAAAACCGAACGATACGGGCGTTGACGCGGGTCCATTGACCTCTCCCTAAGCAATAATGTTGCGCGGAATGGGGCATTTTTTTCGAGAAACTTCAAGGCCAAATTTGCCGCATCGCAGCATAAGCGCCTATTCGTGACGCAACGCACTTTGGTTTAATCAAATCTCCTGCCCTTGTTCGCAAGCTGGTCCTCAGATCAGACAGAAGGGGCCATAGATGAAGAAATCGCTTTTGAACATGACGATCGGGCTGGGGATTATGGTGCTGGCCGCACAGCAAGTGAACGCGCAGAGCCGCAACTGCGCCCCGCGCGCGGACGTAATCAAACGCTTGTCGGAAGGGTATGGCGAAACACGTAAAGGGATCGGGATCGCTGGCCAGGGCGCGGTGATGGAATTGTTCGCCTCTGATGAAACAGGTAGCTGGACCATAACCGTCACGCTGCCGGATGGCACAACCTGCCTTGTCGCCTCGGGGCAGTCCTATGAGACTTTGGCAAAAGCCTTGCCGCCAAATGCCTAAGCCAAAGCGTCCCAGATGAGTTTGCTGCCGGTTAGGGTTAGCAAAACATAGGTGATCCCGAAAAACACCCGCTCGGACAGCATGAAGTGCGCCCGAACCCCAAGCCACGCACCTAGTAGTGCGAACGGCGACAGCAGAATGTTCGCCCAAGCGGTGTGCCACGTAAAAAGGCCCAGATAGGCGTACGGCACAAACTTCACGATGTTGACGACCCAAAAGACCAACACGGTCGAGGCCTGAAACTGGGTCTTTGTCAGACGCTGCGACAACAGATAAACGGCGGCAGGCGGGCCGCCAGCGTGGCTGACAAAGCTTGTGAAGCCCGCCACCAATCCGGCGAACAAACCTGCCGATGGCGGCAACTGCCCCGTGAAACCGCCAATCCAGCCCTTTGCACGCGCCACATGCCAGATCACAAACCCGATCGAAATCGCACCGATCAAAAGGCGTAAGACATCGTCATTGGTCGCGCGATACAGAACCGTCCCCAATATCACGCCGGGTATTGCCCCCAGCATCAGCAGGCGAGCACTCGGCCAATCCCAGCGTTTCCAGTAGGGCTTCAACGTCGCAAGATCGATGATTATCAGGATCGGCAGCATCAGAGCCAGCGCCTGACCCGGGCTCAGGATGATGGCCAGAATCGATGAAGATGCAAAGGCTACACCCGACCCGAACCCGCCCTTGGAAATACCCGCGAAGATGACCGCAGGGATCGCCACGGCAAAAAACATCAGATTCAATTCGAACATGTGGCGGCCTGCGAATTGGCTTGTCTCATTAGCCGTTTAGCGCAACCACCAAGGGCAAGGCAAACGGTATGCGGTTGCATGCCGCGCGGCAGAGGCCTTGCGTTGCGGCGTTTAAAGGACTAGCACAACCGCGATTTCAAAACCGACCGGAGATATTCCAAATGGCCAGACCCAAGATTGCGCTGATCGGCGCGGGGAACATCGGCGGCACGCTTGCGCATCTTGCAGCTGTCAAAGAACTTGGTGACGTAGTCCTGTTTGACATCGCTGACGGGCTGCCCCAAGGCAAAGCGCTCGACATCGCCGAATCCGGCCCGTCCGAAGGGTTTGACGCGTCGATGTCCGGCAGCAGCGACTATGCCGATATCGCAGGCGCGGACGTCTGCATCGTCACCGCTGGTGTCGCCCGCAAGCCGGGCATGAGCCGCGATGACCTGCTGGGCATCAACCTCAAAGTGATGAAGTCGGTCGGTGAAGGTATCGCCAAACATGCACCCGACGCGTTCGTAATCTGTATCACCAACCCACTGGACGCGATGGTCTGGGCCCTGCGTGAATTCTCGGGCCTGCCGCACAACAAGGTCTGCGGCATGGCGGGCGTGCTGGATTCGGCCCGTTTCGCGCATTTCCTGTCGGAAGAATTCAACGTCTCAATGCGCGACGTCACCGCCTTCGTTCTGGGCGGCCATGGCGACACGATGGTACCTTCGGTACGGTATTCGACCGTTGCCGGTATCCCGCTGCCTGATCTGGTCGAAATGGGCTGGACGACACAGGAAAAGCTAGACGCCATCGTACAGCGTACCCGTGACGGTGGCGCTGAAATCGTTGGTTTGCTGAAAACCGGTTCGGCGTATTACGCACCGGCTACTTCGGCAATCGAAATGGCCGAAGCCTACCTGAAAGACCAGAAGCGCGTTCTGCCTTGTGCCGCCTACTGCAATGGTGAGCTGGGTGTTGACGGGCTTTATGTCGGCGTTCCAACCGTGATCGGTGCTGGTGGTGTTGAGCGTATCGTCGACATCAAGCTCAACGAAGACGAGCAGGCCGGTTTCGACAACTCGGTCAACGCCGTGAAGGGCCTGATCGACGCATGCAAAGGCATCGACGGTTCGCTGGCATAGGCTTACTGAAAGCTTCCGAGAACCGGCCCTCAGCAGGGCCGGTTTTTTTGTGCCAAGCCCGTCCGTCGTATCTCAAATGTTTGCGCAACCGTCGCAAACCCCCTTTTTTGAATATGTTTTCCGCATGTGCATTGTGAGATTCGAATCAAAACCAAGGGCCTATCAATTTGTGATCACACGCCAAAAAAGCGTGATCACAAATAGTGAAAATCTTCGTGAAAAACCTCTTTGCTGTCAAAAAACCCTTTAAACTTGCCCGCTAGACACCCCTATAACGGTTTAATCGTAGTCAGACGGGACAGTTTCGATGAACATTCACGAATATCAGGCCAAAGCGCTTCTTCGCAGCTATGGCGCTCCGGTCTCCGACGGTCGCGCGGTTTTGCGCGCCGAGGAAGCCAAAACCGCAGCCGGTGAACTGGATGGCCCCCTGTGGGTTGTCAAAGCACAGATCCACGCAGGTGGACGTGGCAAAGGCAGCTTCAAAGAAGCGGATGCCGGTGAAAAAGGCGGCGTCCGTCTGACCAAATCGGTCGAAGAAGCCGCTGAAGAGGCCAAGAAGATGCTGGGTCGCACGCTGGTCACGCACCAAACCGGCCCCGCAGGCAAGCAGGTCAACCGCATCTATATCGAAGCCGGATCGGGCATCGAACGTGAACTGTACCTGGCCCTGCTGGTGGACCGCCAGACCAGCCGCATCTCATTCGTCTGCTCGACCGAAGGCGGCATGGATATCGAGGAAGTCGCCGCTGCCACTCCTGAGAAAATCCTGTCCTTCTCGGTCGACCCGGCCACTGGCTATCAGGCTTATCACGGCCGCCGTATTGCTTTCTCGCTGGGTCTGGAAGGCGCGCAGGTCAAGCAATGCGTCAAGCTGATGAACCAGCTCTATAACGCCTTCGTCGAGAAGGATATGGAGATGCTGGAGATCAACCCGCTGATCGTCTCGGACAGCGGCGACCTGAAAGTGCTGGACGCCAAGGTCGGTTTCGACGGCAACGCGGTCTACCGCCACCCCGACATCGCCGAACTGCGCGACACGACCGAGGAAGACCCCAAGGAACTGGAAGCCTCGAAATACGACTTGAACTACATCGCGCTGGATGGTGAGATCGGGTGCATGGTGAACGGTGCCGGTCTGGCGATGGCAACCATGGACATCATCAAACTGTATGGGGCCGAGCCTGCCAACTTCCTCGATGTGGGCGGTGGCGCGACCAAAGAGAAAGTGACCGAGGCGTTCAAGATCATCACCTCGGATCCGAACGTCAAAGGCATTCTGGTCAACATCTTCGGCGGCATCATGCGCTGTGACGTCATCGCCGAAGGCGTTGTCGCTGCGGTGAAAGAGGTCGGCCTGCAGGTTCCGCTGGTCGTGCGCCTGGAAGGCACCAATGTCGAGAAAGGCAAAGAGATCATCAACACCTCTGGCCTTGACGTGATCGCGGCGGACAACCTGAAAGACGGTGCCGAGAAGATCGTGAAAGCTGTCAAAGGCTGATTGCCATCCCGTAGGGTGGGCTTTGGCCCACCTTTCCCAAGATTTCGGCGGGCTGAAGCCCGCCCTACAAAGGAGAACGCCAGATGGCAGTCCTCATCGACGAAAATACCAAAGTGATCTGTCAGGGCTTTACCGGCTCGCAGGGCACATTCCACAGCGAACAGGCCATTGCCTATGGCACCAAGATGGTTGGCGGCGTGACCCCAGGCAAAGGCGGGATGACCCACCTTGACCTGCCCGTGTTCAACTCGGTCCACGAAGCCAAGCATGTGACCGAAGCCAATGCCTCGGTGATCTATGTCCCGCCGCCCTTCGCGGCTGACTCGATCCTCGAAGCGATTGATGCCGAGATGGAAGTGATCGTCTGCATAACCGAAGGTATCCCGGTTCTGGACATGATGAAGGTGAAGCGTGCGCTGGAAGGCTCGAACTCGCGCCTGATCGGCCCGAACTGCCCCGGTGTGATTACGCCCGACGCCTGCAAGATCGGCATCATGCCCGGCCACATCCACAAGCGAGGTTCGGTTGGCGTTGTGTCGCGCTCGGGCACGCTGACCTATGAGGCCGTCAAGCAGACCACCGATGTGGGTCTGGGCCAGTCCACCTGCGTGGGCATCGGCGGCGACCCAATCAAGGGCACCGAGCATATCGACGTGCTGGAATGGTTCCTGGCGGATGACGAGACCCACTCGATCATCATGATCGGTGAGATCGGTGGCTCGGCCGAGGAAGAAGCCGCACAGTTCCTGGCGGATGAGGCCAAGAAGGGCCGCAAAAAGCCGACCGCCGGTTTCATCGCGGGCCGCACAGCCCCCCCGGGCCGCCGCATGGGCCACGCGGGCGCAATTGTCGCCGGTGGCAAGGGTGGAGCCGAGGACAAGATCGAAGCCATGCGCTCGGCCGGTATTGTCGTGGCCGAAAGCCCGGCGCAGCTGGGTGAGGCTGTGCTGGAAGCGATTGGGTAAGTGACCAAGGACCGGGCATATGCGTTTAGGGCGGCGCCTGGCCCAAGGGTGGGTGAGAAGCGCCCGCCCGCCAAAACATTGGTTTGCCTCCAGCAAAACGAGGCGGGTCGGGCGCTGCCCGGCAATGCTCGCCGGTTGGGCCAATATTGATGGGACCCCTGCAGGCTATATCGACCGGACTGCGGAAAACCTTGGTCTATTCCGGCAGAGCCACACGCTCGGAATTCTGGTGGTTTGCACCGGTCGCACTGGTCTTTCCAGTGTTAGCGATTACACAACTTAACTGGCAGAACGCCGAGATGTTGGGCATCTGGCAACTGTTTGTAGTAATGGTAGCATCTGTTCCTCTGCTTTCGGCCATGAGCCGCCGGTTACAAGACACTGGGGAGGAGGGTCATCAGGCATTCTACCCTTTCATGCCTGTGATTACTCTCTGGCTCGGTTATCGGATGATGTACTGGCTCGGGTTGGTACTGCTATCCAGTAGCGGTTTCGGAATCCTTTTTCTGGGATTATTCGCTTTGGTGCTGGTCACAATAGTGCTCCTTGTTGGATTTATCTCAAGCGCGCTAATTGCCGCCAACGTTATTGGCATGATGCTTGTAGCATCAGATCCGCAAAGCAATCGTTTCGGAGCGCCCGAGGCAGGAGTGACCCCATGACCTTCTCCGACGCCATCCGCACCTGTTTCTCCAAGTTCTTCACCTTTTCAGGTCGCGCCTCGCGGCCCGAGTACTGGTTCTTTTTCCTTTTCATTGTGATTTGGAGCATCATTGCCGGGATCATCGACGCGCAGTTCTTCACGCAAGTAGCAGTGACCGAAACCGAAACATCCGAATCCGTCGCAGCTACGTCCTCACAACCTGTGCAAAGCATCGTCAGCCTAATCGTCTTCTTTCCGCATCTGGCCGTCGCATGGCGGCGGATGCATGATACCGGGCGCAGTGGCCTCTACGCTTTACTGCCACTCCTTCTAATCCTAGGCGCGTTTGCGACCCTGTTCTTTGGCATCGGGCTGGCCTCCAGTTTCCAGCATGGCGGCAATCTGGATATCCTGTTCACCCGTGCCACTCTGCTGATCGTCATTCCGACACTTCTGATCCTGTTTGTGTCGCCCCTCCTGGTGCTGTGGTGGTTGTCCCGCCCCAGTCAGCCAGGCACCAACCAATACGGTCCCAACCCATATGAGGTAGCCCAATGACCGAACATACGCCCAACACTGCCTTTCATGCCTCTAGCTTCATGCACGGGCACAATGCCGAGTATCTAGAGCAGCTATATGCCCAGTACACAAAAGACCCGAACGCAATAGATGCGGCATGGGTCGAGTTCTTCCGGCAGATGGGTGACGCTACACCGGATGTTCAGAAAGAGGCCGAAGGTCCCTCTTGGGCACGCACCGATTGGCCGCCCATGCCAACAGATGATCTGACCGGGGCGCTGACCGGCGAATGGGCTGAGATTGATGCCAAAGCCGCAGGCAAGAAGATTCAGGAGAAGGCTGCTGACACCGGTGTTCAGGTCAGCGAAGACCAGATCAAGCGCGCCGTGTTGGACAGCCTGCGCGCCCTGATGCTGATCCGGGCCTATCGGATCCGGGGCCATCTGGCGGCTGATCTGGACCCGCTGGGAATGCGCGCGGCCAGCACCCATCCAGAGCTGGACCCGAAAACATATGGCTTCACAGACGCCGACATGGATCGCCCGATCTTTATCGACAATGTTCTGGGCCTGCAGATGGCCAGCATGCGCCAGATCGTCGAGATCGTAAAGCGCACCTATTGCGGCACTTTCGCGCTGCAGTACATGCATATCTCGAACCCGGAAGAAGCCGCCTGGCTGAAAGAACGCATCGAAGGCTACGGCAAGGAAATCCAGTTCACCAAGGAAGGCCGCAAGGCGATCCTGAACAAGATGGTTGAGGCCGAAGGTTTCGAGAAATTCCTGCATGTCAAATACATGGGCACCAAGCGCTTTGGTTTGGACGGTGGCGAAAGCCTGATCCCCGCGATGGAGCAGATCATCAAGCGTGGCGGAGCCTTGGGCGTTCAGGACATTGTCATCGGCATGCCGCACCGCGGGCGTCTGAACATCCTCGCCAATGTGATGGGCAAACCCTACCGTGCGATTTTCAACGAATTCCAGGGCGGCAGCTTCAAGCCCGAAGACGTGGATGGCTCGGGCGATGTGAAGTACCACCTCGGCGCCTCCAGCGACCGTGAGTTTGATGGCAATAGCGTGCACCTGTCGCTGACCGCAAACCCCAGCCACCTTGAAGCGGTGAACCCGGTTGTGTTGGGCAAGGTTCGGGCCAAGCAGGATCAACTGAAGGATACCGACCGGACCAAGGTGATGGGCATTCTGCTGCACGGCGATGCGGCCTTTGCTGGTCAGGGTGTGGTCGCCGAAGGGTTCGGCCTGTCCGGTCTGCGTGGGCACAAGACCGGCGGCACCATGCATATCGTGGTGAACAACCAGATCGGTTTCACCACCGCGCCGCACTTCAGCCGCTCCAGCCCGTATCCAACGGATATCGCGCTGATGGTCGAGGCTCCGATCTTCCACGTGAACGGCGACGATCCCGAGGCGGTTGTACATGCTGCCAAAGTGGCAACCGAATTCCGCCAGAAGTTCCACAAGGACGTGGTGATCGATATCTTCTGCTACCGCCGGTTTGGCCACAACGAGGGCGACGAGCCCATGTTCACCAACCCGATCATGTACAAGAAGATCAAGACGCATAAGACCACGCTGTCGCTCTACACGGAACGTCTGGTCAAGGATGGGCTGATCCCCGAAGGCGAGATTGAGGATATGAAAACCGCCTTTCAGGCCCGTCTGAACGATGAGTTCGAGGCCGGAAAGGACTATAAACCCAACAAGGCCGATTGGCTGGACGGGCGGTGGTCGCACCTCGACAAGAACAAAGACGAATACATGCGCGGTGAGACCGCCATTTCGCCAGATACTTTAGCCGAAATCGGTGCCGCGCTCTCGCGCACACCGGACGGTTTTGCCATGCATAAGACCGTTGGTCGCCTGCTGGAACACAAAAAGCAAATGTTTGAGTCTGGTAAAGGATTCGATTGGGCGACGGGTGAAGCTCTGGCATTCGGCTCGCTGCTGACCGAAGGCTATCCGGTGCGCCTGTCCGGTCAGGACGCCACACGCGGGACGTTCAGCCAGCGCCATTCGGGTTTCATCAACCAGGAGAATGAGGAACGGTATTATCCGCTCAACAATATCCGGCCCGGTCAGTCACACTATGAAGTGATCGACTCGATGCTGTCGGAATATGCGGTTCTGGGTTTTGAATACGGCTATTCACTGGCCGAACCCAACGCGTTGACCCTCTGGGAGGCGCAGTTCGGCGACTTCGCCAACGGCGCGCAAATCATGTTCGACCAGTTCATCAGCTCGGGCGAAAGTAAATGGCTGCGCATGTCTGGTTTGGTTTGTTTGCTTCCGCATGGCTTTGAAGGTCAGGGCCCGGAACACAGCTCGGCGCGACTGGAACGGTTCCTGCAGATGTGCGGCCAGGACAACTGGATCGTGGCGAACTGTACGACGCCCGCGAACTATTTCCACATCCTGCGCCGTCAACTGCACAGGACCTTCCGCAAGCCGCTGATCCTTGTAACACCCAAGTCGCTTCTGCGTCACAAGCTGGCGGTTAGCACCGCTGAGGAATTCACCACAGGCTCCAGCTTCCACCGCGTGTTGTGGGACGATGCGCAACATGGCAATTCGGATACCAAGCTGGTTGCCGACAGCAAGATCAAGCGGGTCGTGATGTGCTCGGGCAAGGTTTACTATGACCTTTTGGAGGAGCGTGACGCGCGTGGGATCGACGATGTCTACCTGATGCGAATTGAACAATTCTATCCGTTTCCTGCGCATTCTCTGATCAATGAGCTTGAGCGTTTTAAAGGCGCCGAAATGATCTGGTGTCAGGAAGAACCCAAAAACCAGGGTGCCTGGACCTTTATCGAGCCCAACATCGAATGGGTCCTGTCCCGCATCAAAGCGAAACATACACGGCCTCGCTATGTCGGCCGCGCCACTTCGGCTTCGCCCGCGACGGGCCTGGCCAGCCAACACAAAGCCCAACAACAAGCGCTGGTGAACGAAGCGCTGAGCATTGAAGGAAAGTAAACGATGACGATTGAAGTTCGTGTTCCCACGCTTGGCGAGTCGGTAACAGAAGCCACAGTTGCGACATGGTTTAAGAAACCAGGCGACGCGGTCGCTGTGGATGAGATGCTCTGTGAGCTTGAAACAGACAAGGTCACCGTAGAAGTGCCTGCCCCGGCTGCGGGCGTGATGGGTGAGATCGTTGCGGCCGAAGGCCAGACGGTTGGCGTCGATGCGTTGCTGGCGACCATCGCAGATGGTGACAGCGCAGCGGCTGCCCCTGCGGCCGCGGCGCCGGCCCCTGCAGCAGCGCCCGCGGCGTCAGCGGGCAGTGTCGACGTGATGGTGCCAACACTGGGCGAGTCCGTGACCGAGGCAACCGTGTCAACTTGGTTCAAACAGGTTGGCGACAGCGTCGCTCAGGACGAAATGCTATGCGAGTTGGAAACCGATAAAGTCTCGGTCGAGGTACCTGCCCCCGCAGCGGGTGTTCTGGCAGAAATTGCAGCTCCCGAAGGTACAACTGTAGATGCCTCAGCGAAACTGGCGGTGATATCGGGTGCGGCGGCTGGTGCGGCTCCGGCGGCTGCCGCAGCAGCAACGGCCCCCACAGCAGCCAGCACAGGCAAAGACGTGGCCAATGCCCCCTCTGCTGAGAAAGCCATGGCCGAGGCAGGCATGTCCGCTGATCAGGTCACCGGGACTGGTCGTGATGGCCGGATTATGAAAGACGATGTGGCACGTGCCGTTGCAACCGCTGCTGCCCCGGCCCCCGCACCTGCGGCAGCGCCTGCTCCGGCCCCGCGCGCTCCGGTTGCGGCCAGCGACGCTGCGCGCGAGGAACGGGTCAAAATGACCCGCTTGCGTCAGACCATCGCAAAGCGCCTGAAAGACAGCCAGAACACCGCAGCGATGCTGACCACCTATAACGAGGTCGACATGACCGAGGTGATGGCCCTGCGCAGCCAGTACAAGGACCAGTTCGAAAAGAAACATGGCGTCCGTTTGGGCTTTATGTCCTTCTTCACCAAGGCCTGCTGCCACGCGTTGAAAGAAGTGCCCGAGGTGAATGCCGAGATCGACGGTACCGACATCGTCTACAAGAACTTCGTCCATATGGGTGTAGCCGCTGGTACACCGACAGGACTGGTGGTTCCGGTTATCCGCGATGCCGACAGCATGTCCTTTGCCGCGATCGAAAAGGCGATTGCCGAAAAAGGTAAACGCGCCCGTGACGGCAAGCTGAGCATGGAAGAGATGCAAGGCGGCACCTTCACCATCTCAAACGGCGGTGTCTACGGCTCGTTGATGTCCTCGCCGATCCTGAACCCGCCGCAATCGGGCATACTTGGCATGCACAAGATTCAGGACCGCCCGATGGCGATCAACGGTCAAGTGGTGATCCGCCCGATGATGTATCTGGCGCTGTCCTATGACCACCGGATCGTCGACGGCAAAGGCGCGGTAACCTTCTTGGTTCGCGTGAAAGAAGCGCTTGAAGACCCCCGCCGCCTGCTTATGGATCTGTAACCATGGCAACGCATATTCTCTGGCAGGCCGATGTCGCAGATTTCGATGTCTGGCTAAAGGTGTTCCGCGAGGATCAAAAAATGAGAGAGGCCGCGGGTATCCGCGACCTCCACATCTGGCGTGACCCCAATTTGAAAGATCATGCGGTGGCCTTGTTTGAAGTCACCGACCTTGAACGCGCACAGAGTTTCATCGAGTCCGAAGAATTGGCCATGCATCACGAACGCGGCGGCGTGGCCCATATTCAGGTCAAGATACTGACACCCGTTTGAATGCGACTGCCACTGGACATAGACCCCAAGTATGGCCCGGGCACGACGACGCCGGGCAACACAACAAAAGTTTCTCAAGCGTGACCCCTGAACTCACAGCCCTGACATTGGCCGCACTTTTGCAGGTTGTTCAGTATGTGGTGATGGCAGTCCCCGCAAATTTGGAACTCGGACCCGGCAAGACCACGTCTGCTCGCGACCGAAGCCGGTTGGGCGGCGGGTTAGAAGATCAGCTTTCGGAAAAAACAGCGCGTCTGTACCGCGCGTTGAACAATCACTTCGAAGGGCTGATCCTGTTCGCTATCGCCTGTGTCGTCGTCACACTCAGCGGATCAACCGGTGGCTTCACGACCACCTGCGCGTATATCTATCTGACTGCGCGCGTCCTGTATGTGCCAGCGTATTACTATGGCCTCAGACCCTGGCGCACACTGATCTGGTTGGTCGGATTTCTGGCCACAACCCTCATGCTTTTGGCGGTGTTATTGTGACCCCGCTGTTGTACAAATTGTTCATAGGCCCAAACCCTGTGACAGCCCGACTTCTCAAGGAGATCCCTCATGGCAAACTATGACGTCATCGTAATCGGAGCAGGCCCCGGCGGCTATGTCTGCGCCATCCGCTGCGCCCAGTTGGGCCTGAAAACCGCCGTGGTCGAAGGACGTGAGACGCTGGGTGGCACCTGCCTGAACGTGGGCTGCATCCCATCCAAAGCGCTTCTGCATGCCAGTCATCAATTGCACGAGGCCGAACATAACTTTGCCAAGATGGGTCTGAAAGGCAAAAGCCCCTCGGTCGATTGGAAGCAGATGCAGGCCTACAAAGAAGAGACAATTGAAGGCAATACCAAGGGCATCGAGTTCCTGTTTAAGAAGAACAAGATCGACTGGCTAAAAGGCTGGGGCTCGATCCCGGCTGCCGGCCAGGTTAAGGTGGGTGACGAATTGCACGAAGCCAAGAATATCATTATCGCTTCGGGCTCGGAACCGGCTTCGCTGCCTAGCGTCGAAGTGGATGAAAAGGTTGTTGTGACCTCGACCGGTGCGCTGTCTTTGGGCAAAATCCCCAAGAAAATGGTCGTGATCGGCGCGGGTGTAATCGGCCTGGAACTGGGCTCGGTCTATCAGCGTTTGGGGGCTGAGGTCACGGTAATTGAATTCCTCGATGTGATCACTCCGGGCATGGACCCCGAGGTGCAGAAAACCTTCCAACGTATCCTGAAGAAGCAGGGTCTGAAATTCGTGATGGGGGCCGCAGTTCAGAAAACCGAGGCCACTAAGACAAAAGCCAAAGTCACGTACAAACTGCGTAAAGATGACAGCGAACATGTGATCGACGCAGACGCCGTGCTGGTTGCCACCGGGCGCAAGCCGTTCTCAGACGGTCTGGGGCTGGATGCTCTGGGCGTCGAAATGACACCGCGTGGTCAGATAAAGGTCGGTGCCGACTGGCAGACCAACGTGCCCGGTATTTATGCCATCGGCGACGTGACCGAAGGCCCAATGCTGGCGCATAAGGCCGAGGATGAAGGCATGGCCGCAGCCGAACAGGTCGCGGGCAAGCATGGTCATGTCAACTATGGCGTCATTCCGGGTGTGATCTACACCTGGCCCGAGGTCGCCAATGTTGGCGAGACCGAAGAGACGCTGAAAGAACAGGGCCGTGCCTACAAAGTTGGCAAGTTCATGTTCATGGGCAACGGTCGCGCCAAGGCGAACTTTGCCGCCGATGGGTTCGTCAAGATTCTGGCCGATAAGGAAACTGATCGTATTCTCGGCGCACATATCATCGGCCCGGCCGCAGGTGATCTGATCCATGAGGTCTGCGTGGCGATGGAGTTTGGTGCCTCTGCCGAGGACCTCGCCCTGACCTGCCACGCCCACCCGACCTATTCCGAAGCCGTGCGCGAGGCTGCACTGGCCTGCGGTGACGGACCAATCCACAGCTAACGCTCATGACCCCGGCCGCGATCAGCGCGCTGGGGTCAGCCACGCCTCCAGATATGTTTCCAGCCGATCTGTAAATGTCGTCGCAGAATGCAGCGCGCAGAATCTCAGAGACATGGCCTGAATCGCAAAAGCCTGCACGCCCTCGGCCAATAGCTCTGATGGCACATCCTTGCGCATCTCGGTGGCATCAAGCCACATCATCACCACGCGGAAATACCGCTCAAAGCAATAGGCGATGGGCCCGATTTCAGCGATAGCGGTTGCACCTGAATATCGGATCAAAAGATCGAAGACATACCTCTCGGACGTCATGAAACTGTGAACCGGTTCAAGGGCGGTGATGATCTCGGCGACGGTTCCTGGCTTTGGCCCGTTGTCAGCCTGATCCAGACAGGCATTCAATTTGTCCGCGATCATGATCTCCATCAACGCATCTTTGTCGCGGAAATGGGCGAAGAAAGTGCCTTTGGCAACGCCAGCCAGTTGCACCACCTCCTCGACCCTTAAGGCCTCGTATCCGTTTTTCTGAATCAACTCTTCCGATGCTGCCATCAGGCGGGCGCGGGTTTTCAGTGTGCGTTTCTGAACTGTCTTTTGCATGAGCCCAGATTGCATATTTTTTGACCGCGGTCAAATTTATTATTGACCGTGGTCATTTTTTGATTCTATAAGATGACCGCGGTCATTTTTTAGGAGAAACCCAATGCAACCGAAGAAAATTCTGATCCTGGACGGGCACCCTGGTAAAAACAGCCTGTCACGCACCTTTGCGCAGACATATGGCGACGCGGCACGCCAGAATGGTCATGACGTGCGCGTCGTTCACCTAAGCGATCTTCAGTTTGACCTGGATTTCGGTCAGGGCAATTACCATGATTTCAAACCCCTCGAACCCGAACTGGAACAGGTTCTGCAAGATATTGAGTGGAGCAATCATCTGGTCCTGACTGCGCCTATGTGGTGGGGTGGATTGCCTGCGAAACTAAAAGGGCTGATCGACCGGATGTTCATCCCGGGGCGCACTTTCGACACGCGCAACACGACGAAACTCGGTTTTCCAGCCCCGATGCTGACCGGGCGTACTGCGCGCGTAATCCTGACCTCGGATACGCCCGGCTGGTTCATGCGCTTGATCTATCGCCAAGCGCTTATCCGTCAGGTGCGTGATCAGATATTGGGGTTTGTCGGCTTCAAACCAACGAAGTTCACATACTTCGCAGGTGCCAGCTATCCAAAAGCCGGCAGCGTCGAGCGCTGGATTTCGAAGGTTGAAAAAATCGGGGCGGCGGCGGTTTGATCGCGATGCCTACCACATCGTTTTGGCGGCGCGCGGAGCCCATTCCTGATCATAATGTGCGCCGCCTTCCTCACCGTCCGACGCTTCGGCAAGGATCTCTCCCACCGTTGGGAGACCTTGGGATTCATCTTCGCTTGACCAGGTTTTAGCCCGCATCAGCGCACGGGCGCATTGCGTGTAGACTTCCTGGATGTCAATCACGATAACGGTCGCTGGGCGTTTTCCGTGCTTTTCGAAGCGCGCGCGCAAATCGTCATCAGCCGTCAGCCGTGCCGACCCGTTCAAACGCACCACATTGTTCGAACCCGGCACAAAAAACATCAACGACACGCGCGGGTCACGCACGATATTGCGCAGCGAATCCAAACGGTTGTTTCCTCGCCAATCCGGCAGGGCCAGCGTAGCGGGATCCAGTTCCAGAACCACCGGGCCATCGTCACCGCGCGGGCTGCCATCTACGCCTTCCGGGCCAACCGTACTCAGAACGCATAGTCGGGACGCCATAATCCACTTACGATAAAGCGGCGTAAGCTGTCGCACCACCTTACGCAAAGATGGCGCGCCCGGTGTGCCGTAGAGCCCTTCTAACGTGCTTAGATCGTCAATGAACTGCATCCGGATCAAACCCCACTTCTTGCATCAGCGCGTCAGAACGTGTTTCGATTACGTTTTCTAGACGTTCCAGAAATTCTTCGCGTTCTACACCGGGCTCAATGGGTTCAAGGAAGTCTACAATCGCAAGGCCCGGCTTGCGCATGAGACCCGTACGCGGCCAAAACACGCCCGCATTTGTCGCCACAGGGACACAGGGAAAACCCAACCCTTCGTACAAAACGGCAGTGCCAACTTTGTAAGGTTTCTTGGCCCCCGGTGCGACGCGGGTGCCTTGCGGATAGATGACCAGCTGACCGGGTTCGGTGAATTCTTTAGCGACGTCCTTGACCATCTTGGCCACTGCGGCGCCCTTCTTGCCCCGGTTCACGGGAATACAGCCCAGACGGCGCGCATACATCCCGATGATCGGGGTCCACAACAGCTCTCGCTTCATGATGAACTTGCCATGCGGGATAGCGTTGAAGATCATGATGATATCGAGAAAGGATTGATGCTTGGCACCGATCACAACCTCACCTGTCGGCGGTGTACCGCGTACTTCGCTGCGAATACCCACCATCCAGCGCGCCAGCCACAATGTGCTGCGCGCATAGGTTTTGCAGGCCCTTGATGCCCCCCGTTTTGCAAAAATCGCATAGGGTAAAAATACGATGCCAAGAAGCAACATCCAAAGGTAGATCACGAACATAAAGACCAACGAGCGGACCCATTGAACAGCCTTGGACATCAGGAAAGCTCCTTCAACTTGCGGCGCGCAGCGGTCCAAGTCGCGAAGAAAGCGACAACGGCACCCAGAATTGGGATCACCACCGGCAGCGCCCAATCCGTCCCCTGAAATCCAACGCCGGACAAGAACCCTCCGGCATCCGAGGCTTCGGGCAATAGCAGAACACCGATCATGCCCAGCATTGTGCCCACAGCCGCACCGAACAGCGCGCGATAGGTGAACCGACGCACAAAGGCGCCCGCGATGAACCGGTCGCGCGCACCGACCTGACGCAACACCTCGATGATCTGCGCATTCGCCGCCAGCGAGGCATTGGCTGCCAGCGTGATCATGGCCGCCGTAGCCCCTCCGATCAGCAGGATCGAAATCCAGCCAAGCCGCCGCAGTGACATGGCCGCATCCACCAAAGGTTCGCGCCATCGCGTGTGGTCGTCCAGCACGGCACCTGGCACTTCAGCGCCCAAACGCAAGCGCAGGCCCGCGGCATCCAAGCCGGGCGCACCTTCGACAATCTCGATCAGCTGAGGGATCGGCAGTGTGTCCAGCGGCAGGTCCAGCCCGAACCAGGGCGACAGCAACGCCGCTTGCTCATCCGCAGTCAGTGCACGGGCTGATGCCACACCCGGTGTCTGATTCAGAATGGTCAGAGCGACCTCGGTCTGGGCAGCCAGTTGTTCACCAGGGGCGTTGATCCGCAGCGTTGCCGCCCCGGCCAGTTCCGAGGCCCAGCGATCCGCGATCCGGCCCGAGGCCAGAGACAAGGCCAACGCAAAAACCGTTAGAAAGGCCATCGCGCCAGAAACGAACAACGTCAGATGAGCGGTATACCCAGTGGGTGGCACCACCCGATCGGCGCGGCTGTCGCGGCGCAGCAGGTTTCGGATGTCACCCTTGCTCATAGATCGGCCCCCGCCAGTTGCAACCGGCGTTGCGAAATTCGCAGCACGCGGGCCTGAACCTGGCTTTTTGCGGCGCGGATCAGGCTTAGATCATGGGTGGCGATCAGGACGGTTTTGCCCATTTTGTTCAACTCGACCAGCAAGCGCAACAGACGCTGCGACATCTCCCAATCCACGTTTCCCGTGGGTTCGTCCGCCAATACGACATCGGGTGACAGGATCAGGGCACGCGCCAGTGCGGCACGTTGGCGTTCACCTCCAGACAATTCGGGCGGATGTGCTTCTAGCCGCGAACCTAACCCGACCCATCCCAGCAATTCTGACAGATTGCTTTGTTCCTCGGCCTCGGCGCGGCCCGAAACCATCAACGGCAAGGCCACGTTTTCTGCCAGCGTCATGTGATCAAGGAACTGACAATCCTGATGTACAACACCGATCCGGCGGCGCAGCAACGCCATCTCATCACGGTCTAAGGCTGAAACATCCTGCTCAAAGGCGCTCAGACGCCCCGACGTTGGCAACAACGCACCATAGCACAGCTTTAGAAAAGTGGTTTTGCCCGCCCCGGATGGACCCGTCAGAAAATGAAACGAGCCCGGCTGCAATTGCACCGAGACGTCGCTCAGCAATTCGCCGCCACCATAGGTGTAGCTGACATTCTCCAGCTCGATCACACTTGTCCCCTTTATTATGCTGCTCTTCTTGCCCGAGCGCGAATGTGGTTTCAATGCCTGTACCGAGTCCAATTGGTGACACTTGGACCCTGAAACCGAAATCGCGCTTTGCTGTTGGGTCTTAACGGAATAATATGCCTGAAAAAACTATTATCCGCCGAATTGCCGGCCGGGGAGGCAGCATGCGTCTTACATGTCCGAATTGCAGTGCCCAATATGAGGTGCCAGACGAGGTCATCCCCGAAGAAGGCCGCGATGTACAGTGTTCGGCCTGTGATCAGACATGGTTTCAGGCGAAATACCCCGCCGATGAAGCAGCTGGGGTGGAAACCACCGAACTGAAAGCCAAGCTGTCTGAGCTTGAGACGTCGACTCCTGAGGAAGAAGACGACACAAGCAGTGACAGGTCTCCGGTCGAGGAAGCCTTTTCCGACCAAGAGACGGAAGTGGCCAAGGCTGAAACCAAGACGTCCGGAAACATCGATCCTTCAGTTGCCGATATTCTTCAAGAAGAGGCCGCACGAGAATCCGAACTCAGAGCGCAGGAAGGCAGTAGCCTTGAAACGCAGCCTGATCTCGCATTGGATGTCGCACCAATTCCGAAAGTCGAACCCAAAACGCCAACCGCATCAGAAACATCCCAAGATGCCGGTCAGAAAGAGGCGTTGCCGGATGTTGAGACCATCAACTCCAGCATGTTGGCCGAAGACCCAGATGCCGCGCAACCAGCACGCAAATCCGGTGGCTTTGTACGCGGGTTTGCATTGGTTCTGATCATCGCGGTGATCCTGTATCTGATCTACGGCAATGCGCAGCAAATCAGCGAAGTCGTCCCACAGGCCGATCCAGTGCTGAAACCCTACGTGTCGCTGATCGATCAGGCGCGTATCTGGCTTGAGGCACAGGCCGGCTCAAGCGCGTCACAGAACTGACGGCCTCAGAACCGTTCCAGCAGCCGTTTCAGGTATTCCAACTCGATCGTAGGCCGGTCGGTTTCCCCGGTCCGGCGGCGGATTTCGTCCAGCAGCTCACGCGCGCGGCGGTAAACATCTTCGCCTTGCAACAGATTGTCATCCGTCGAGATCGACCCCGCAGCCCCGGGGTTTCGGCCCAGTGGATCACGGTTATTCGCTTGGGCCTCGCCTTCCTGCGCACCTTGACCGGATTGGTTTTGCTGGTTCTCGGCCAACGCCTCACCAAGTGAGCGCATGCCTTCGCGCAGGGCTTCCATCGCTTCGGATTGACGATCTATCGCCTCGGCCAGATCGTCGCCGCGTAGGGCCTGTTCGGCCTCATCCATGGCCCGACCCGCACGGCCCAGCGCATCGCGGGCGGCTTCGCCCTCCTGCGTACCGGCACCCGGCAGGCCCTGTTCCTGACGCCGCAATTCATCGCGCAGCGCCTGTTGACGATCCGCCAGACTACCCTGACCGGATTGACCTTCACCAGCCTGATCCGAATCCTGCCCCTGACCGCCCTGCCCTTCGTGGCTTTGACCCCGACCCTGACCACCATTGCGACCTTCGTTGCCCTGGCTTTCACCAGCCTGGCCGCCCGGGTTGAATTGTTCCTGCAAATCGCGGAAGGCCTGATCGCTCAGACCCTGTTGTTCGCGCAATGTCTCGGCCAGACCTTCCATGGCCTGTTGCCCCTCGGACTGGCCACCTTGACCCTGACCTTGGGTGACACGCATGTTTTCCATCATCTGCTGAAACTCTTCCAGCGCCTGCTGGGCTTCGGCCATGCGGCCCTGTTCCATCAGTTCTTGAATGCGGTCCATCATGGCCTGCAGATCATCCTGCGACATCTGCAGCGACTCGCCATTTTGCCCAGACTGACGTTCACCATCTTCGCCATTCTGTTGCGCCAGACGCTGCAACTGTTGCAGATAGTCCTGCGTCGCTTCGCGCAGCTCCTGCATCAACTCTGCAATCTCTTCATCGCTCGCGCCATTTTGCATCGCCTCGCTTAGGCGTTCCTGCGCGCGGCGCATCCGCTCAAGTGCATCGGCCAGAGTGCCGTCTTCGATCAGCACCGCCAGATCCCACAGGGCTTGCGCGATTTCTTCCTGCTGAGGCTGCTTCAACCCGTATTGATTAAAGGTCTCCAACCGACGCAATAACACGCGCAGTCGCAGATAGGCCGTATCCGAGCGGAACAGACCCTCGGGCTGATGCGAAACTGCCCGCAACACCTGAGCGACCCGTGCGCCGTTCTCGCGCGACCAAAGCAGATCGCGCCGTTGTTCGATCACAGCAGCCGCAAGCGGATCAAAGAACCGGCGCGCAGGCAAGGGGGTCAGATAGGGTTGCGATTCCGATTCCTGATCCGCCGCATCGCGCGCCATCAGCGTTATACGCACCGGCAGATGCGCCCATGGATGCTGCGAGAAGTCTTCAATCAGGTCTTCGGTAAAATCAGCCCGGTCGCCGGTGATGGGCATGGGCAGTTCAATCTCGATCACCTCGCGCGGCTCAGGTTCGGTGGTCAAACCATACCGGCGATCTACGGCGCCCAGATCAAGTTCAATCAGGGCAGAGCCAGAAACAACGCCATAGTCGTCACTGGATTGAAACGGCAGTTTCATCTGTCCGCCTGCTTCGGCCTCGGCCCGACCTGCCACGTCAATAGTCGGAGGGGCATCGCCAATCACGTCAACAACCCAATCCCGGCCTGCAGGTCCTTCGATCCGCAATTGCCCCGATTGCGTGACAACAAAATCCTGTTCTGGTTCAGTGGCAGCTTCGGTTCCAGTGACCGAACTTGTTTCGGTCAGGCTGTGCGCACCGACCTCACCATAAAACCTCAAGGTCACACTACTGCCCGCAGGCACGGACAGAGCGGGCCCCGATTGATCGGCAAGATAGAGTGTTGGCAGGCCGGTATAGCGCGGTGGCTCAACCCAGCCCTCCCAGGTTGGTCCCTGCCCCGCGACCGCCGTTCCCGGCGTCATCTCGGCGACGGAGCCAATGCGCCATAGCGATCCGAACAGCATGGCGACTACCAATGCCAATAGAGCGGCATAGCGCAGGGCGTATGGATCGCGCGAAGCAAGGCGCAGATCAGGTTTCACTGCCTCGGCCTGAGAGACGCGCTGCGCCATCCGTGCCTTGTGTGCCTGCCACAAAGCAACTGAATCCGCATCCGTCGCCCCAATGGCCTGGTCATCGATCAACGCCTGAATAGGGCGTCCGGGCAATGCCTCATCCAAGCGCACAAGCGCCTCAGTAAGCGTCGGCCGATGGAATCGCCGAATCCCAACAGCCGCAGCCACACTCAGCGCGATCAGGCTAACTGCACCTGCGGCCCAGACAAATTCAACGCGCACCTGATCCTGAAGTCCCAGCATCAAAGCAGCCAGAACAGCCATCAAAATCGAGAAAAACGGCCAGAAGGCGCGCAAAACCTGCTCGGCCAGCATTCCTGCATGGGTCAGCCAGAGCGAACGTTTTGGTATCGGCAGTTTCACTTTATCGCGCAATGCGGGCCTCCTGATCGGGCCCTTACGCTGATTGCGTCAAAGCCACATAGGTATGGTATCGCGGTTTATGATTTCGTCAAAGCTTGGGCGTTCACGAATAACTGCAAATTGATCCCCATGCACCAGAACCTCGGGGATGAGGGGTCGCGTGTTGTATTCGCTCGACATCACCGCGCCATAAGCACCGGCACTGCGGAACGCCACCAGATCGCCCGCATCAAGCGGCGGCATGTTGCGCTGTTTGGCAAATGTATCGCCGCTTTCGCAGACTGGGCCGACGATGTCATAGGGTTGTTGTTCAACGCCAGGGACAGGTTCCTGAACGGCTATAATGTCGTGATACGCCTCGTACATCGCCGGGCGGATCAGATCATTCATTGCGCCATCAAGGATCAGAAAATCTCGACCCTCGCCGGATTTCACATAGATCACCTTGCTCACCATCAATCCGGCATTGCCCGCGATCAGACGTCCGGGTTCGATCTCAATTTCACAATCCAGATGGCCCAGCGTCTTCTTGATCAGCGCGCCATATTCGACAGGCAGCGGCGGCGCATCATTAGAGCGCGCATAGGGAATGCCCAAACCGCCCCCCAAATCGAGACGGCGGATATTGTGCCCTTCGGCCCGCAACTGCTCGGTCAGTTCAGCGACCTTGGTATAGGCAAGCTCAAACGGCTCCAACTCGGTCAATTGTGACCCGATATGAACGTCAATCCCAATCACTTCGAGCCCCGGCAAGCTGGCGGCCAGCGCATAAACCTCGGATGCGCGCGAGATCGGAATGCCAAATTTGTTTTCGGATTTACCTGTCGCAATCTTGGCATGAGTCTTCGCATCCACATCCGGGTTTACTCGGATTGTGATCGGCGCAACCATCCCCAGCGCTGCCGCGACCGCGCTGATCACCTGCATCTCGGGTTCGGATTCCACGTTGAACTGGCGGATACCGCCGGTCAGGGCAGTCCGGATCTCATCTGCCGTTTTGCCGACACCCGAGAACACGATCTTATCGCCCGGAACGCCTGCGGCCTTGGCCCGCAGGTATTCCCCGCCCGAAACAACATCCATCCCGGCGCCTGCCTGTGCCAATGTCTTCAGGATTGCCTGATTGCTGGCCGCTTTCATCGCGTAGCAAACAAGGTGATCAGTTCCCTCAAGCGCATCATCAAACAGCTTGAAATGACGCAGCAAGGTGGCTGTTGAGTAGACATAGAACGGGGTTCCGACCGCGGCAGCGATTTCGGAGACAGGGACATCCTCGGCGAAAAGCGCGCCGTCGC
Source organism: Ruegeria sp. H4 (assembly GCF_056533065.1). Taxonomy (NCBI): domain Bacteria; kingdom Pseudomonadati; phylum Pseudomonadota; class Alphaproteobacteria; order Rhodobacterales; family Roseobacteraceae; genus Ruegeria; species Ruegeria sp. H4. The sequence goes on along the minus strand of NZ_JBQFOC010000003.1, from coordinate 100,632 downwards.
GGTAGAGAAAGTGATCCATATCTGCGCGCTTAGACCAAAACGGCCCCCCGGTTCAATGGATTCGGGCGCTCAAGAGCCCCACGCAGCTATTTAGAACTCGGTCGAGACCCCGGCACGTGCATAGCCGGATACAGAAATGCCGGACTGTTTTGGCTCTGGCTTAGGATCAGGGCGCGACGCAGATGTGGATTCGCACGCCGCCAAAACGGCAAGCGTTAGAACTAGGCCGATGGTTCGCATATGCCGTTCTCCTTAGGCTCGGTGCTAACGGTGTTGGATTTCGGATCAGACACTCAGATAAAGGCCGAGACCGCCCTTGCGCAGGCCTACGCCTCCGCCAACATGTGTCCCACTGGATCCGACGCCAACACCCAGGCTGGCGGTCGGCTGAACAGGTTCGCCATCGGCACCACAGGCTGCCAAGGCAAAACCGGTCAAGATCAGCAGAATGACCCGAAACATACGCATCATACCAACGCCTTCCATCGTTTGATCTGAGCCCGCACCTGATCAGGCGCAGTCCCTCCATAAGACTGGCGCGAGTTTACCGAGTTTTCAACGGTGAGGACAGAATAGACGTCATCGGTGATATCCGTGTGCACCGAATTCATATCCTCAAGTGTTAGGTCAGGCAGGTCGCAACCCTTGGTTTCGGCCAAAGCAACCAGTGATCCAGTCACATGGTGCGCATCGCGGAACGGCAGGCCGAGGACCCGTACCAGCCAGTCGGCTAGATCGGTCGCGGTCGAAAATCCAGACCCCGCAGCGGCAGCAAGGCTATCGCGGTTGGCGGTCATATCCTTGACCATGCCTTCCATCGCGGCCAGCGCCAGCATCCAGTTGTCGGCGGCGTCAAAGACCTGTTCCTTGTCTTCCTGCATGTCCTTGGAATAGGCCAGCGGCAGGCCCTTCATCACCATCATCAGCGCAGTGTTCGCACCAAAGATGCGGCCAACTTTGGCGCGGATCAGCTCCGCCGCGTCGGGGTTTTTCTTCTGCGGCATGATCGACGAGCCGGTCGAGAACCGGTCGGACAGCGTCACAAACCGGAATTGGGCCGAGGACCAGATCACCAGTTCTTCGGCAAAGCGCGACAGGTGAACGGCGCAGATCGAGGCAGTGGACAGGAACTCTAGCGCGAAGTCGCGGTCACTGACGGCATCCAGCGAGTTCGCGGCAGGGCGGTCAAAGCCTAGCGCTTCGGCCGTCATGTACCGGTCGATTGGGAAAGATGTCCCGGCCAGCGCAGCGGCCCCCAGCGGGGATTCGTTCATCCGGGCGCGCGCGTCACGCACGCGGGACAGGTCGCGACCAAACATCTCGACATAGGCCATCATGTGGTGGCCCCATGTTACCGGCTGCGCGGTTTGCAAATGGGTAAAGCCCGGCATGACCCAATCCGCCCCGGCCTCGGCCTGCGCCAAAAGCGCGCGGATCAGAGCCAGAATGCCGGTTTCTGCCGCATCCAACTGATCGCGGACCCAGAGTTTGAAATCGGTCGCCACCTGATCATTGCGCGACCGACCCGTGTGCAGACGGCCTGCGGGTTCACCGATCACCTCTTTCAGGCGCGCTTCGACATTCATGTGGATGTCTTCCAGCGCGGTCGAGAACTGAAAGTCTCCGTTTTGGATTTCTGACAAAACGGTGAGCAGCCCTTCCCGAATAGCCTGCGCGTCACTATCACTAATAACGCCTGTGGCGGCCAACATGGCGGCATGGGCGCGCGAGCCTGCGATGTCCTGGGCTGCCATCCGCTGATCGAACCCGATCGAGGCATTGATTGCCTCCATGATCGCGTCTGGACCGGCGGCGAAGCGGCCGCCCCACATCTGGTTCGAGGATTGATCGGTCATGAAAGAAAACCCGGAGTTAATATGCGCCTGTTACGTCTGATCCCCCTTTATATGGCCCTAGCGCTGGGTGCAAACGCCGCTTTGGCAACCGATGCCGAGACATTGGGGCCGCTGCGCGAGGACAGCCTGAAGCGACTGATCCTGCACAAAGAGCCCAAACCGGTTGAAGCGGTTGAATTTGAGTTGGAAGATGATGGCGGCACGGCGTCTCTGGAGGACTATAAGGGCAAATACATCCTCCTGAACTTCTGGGCCACCTGGTGTGCCCCGTGCCGCAAGGAGATGCCCCAGATCGCTGAACTTCAAGAAGAGTTCGGCGGCGACAGGTTCGAGGTGCTGACGTTGGCCACCGGGCGCAACTCACCCGCCGGGATCAAAAAGTTCTTTGACGAGAACGGGATCGACAACCTGCCTCGCCATCAGGACCCCAAACAGGCCGTGGCGCGTGAGATGGGCGTGATTGGCCTGCCGATCACCGTGATACTTGATCCGGACGGCAATGAGATCGCGCGACTGATTGGTGATGCCGAATGGAACTCGGATAGCGCGAAGGCGATTATCTCGGCTCTCGTCAACGCTGAAAGCTGAGAAATTCTGCTCTAAACCGTTAGAATCATGATACTCTCTTGCCGTTTAATCAGGAGAGTATTTTATGAAGAGTATCGTAACACTTGCCGCTGCTACCTTTATTGCACTGGCGGCGGCGGTGGCAGCCGACGCCAAGGACATCAAAAAGCAGAAGCAATTCCTTGATGCAGTTGCTGGCAAAACGCTGACTGGGAACGGGGCGACCCTGGTCATTTCGGCCGACGGAAAACTGTCTGGTAAACTGGACGACGGTCGAAACGTTGCCGGGGCCTGGGTTTGGAACAAACGGTTCTGGTGCCGCAATCTGGTGGTTGGAAGCGATACGTTGCCGCAAGATTGCCAGACCGTTTCGCTGGACGGCAATCAGGTGACGTTCACCCGCAACAAAGGCAAGGGTGACTCTGGCGGGACTTACACGATCAGCAACTGATATAATTTTGACCCGATCGAGTTCTCGAGGGGCGCAACCACCGCGGCTGCGCCCCTTTGCCATTCCGCCTTACGCCACGCCACCTTTGACAGCTGCAAAGGCCGGCTGCACTCTGGCCGCGGGAGGGCCAAATGCCGCTGGAAATTCTTCTGGTGCTGGTGGTCGGAGGAATCGCTGGTGTCACGCTGTTGCTGCACCTGACAGGCCGATCGCAATTGCGCGCGCTGACACAGGACAACACGCGTCAGGAATGGCTGCGCCATTTCCCGGACGATGACGTGATCGATCTGACAATCGCCCACGATGGCCACACTGCCCTGATCCGAACCACAAACGGCCCTGGTCTGATCTGGTCCTTTGGCGCGGATACCGTCGCGCGGCACTTACTGGATTATGACCTGCTGGACCAACCCGACGGGTTCGAAATCCAGTTCCACGACTTTGCCACACCCAGATGTCTTGTCCGTCTGGACGAATTCGAACGCAACCATTGGCGTAACCTGATGGAACCCACATGACAGACCAGATTACCTTTCCCGACGCCGTCCAATGGGCAGTTCCCTTTTTCATCGCCGCGATTCTGGCCGAATTCCTTTGGATCGCTGTCAAAGGCCGGGGTGGCCGGTATGAAACCCGCGATGCGGTGACCTCATTGATCATGGGGGCCGGAAACATCGCCTCGGGCTTTCTGCTGGGGTTCATCGCCTATGCGTTCTTCATGTGGCTGTGGCAGATCACGCCACTTGATCTGGGTACATCTATCCCGGTGATCATCCTGTGCTTTGTACTGGATGACCTGCGGTACTACTGGGTGCACCGGTTCGGTCATCGTATCCGCTGGGTCTGGGCCAGCCATGTGAACCACCACAGTTCACAGCACTACAACCTGACCACCGCATTGCGGCAGACTTGGACCTATACGTTCACCTTCATGATGGTGGTCCGCGCACCTCTGATCCTGCTCGGCTTTCACCCGGCCATGGTCCTGTTTGTCGGCGGGTTGAACCTGATCTACCAGTTCTGGATCCATACCGAAGCCATCGGCAAAATGCCCCGCTGGTTCGAGGCCGTGATGAACACCCCCAGTCACCACCGGGCCCATCACGGCCGCAACGCGCGCTATCTGGATTGCAACTATGCGGGCGTCTTCATCATCTGGGACAAGATGTTCGGAACCTTTGTACCCGAGCAGGAAGATGATCGCGTCGACTACGGGCTGGTCCACAACATCGGCACCTTCAACCCGCTGCGCGTGGCCTTTCACGAATGGGTTGGCATCTGGCGCGACGCCACACAACCCGGCCTGACTTTGCGCCAAAGGCTGGCCTATTGTTTTGCACCACCCGGCTACAGTCATGATGGCAGCCGCGACAGCTCAGAGCAGATCAAACAAAAGCATCTGGCACGGCACCCCGAAGATCGCGGAACGCCCGGTTTCCAGCATCTTGGCGATGAATTGCCCAATCTGAAGGCAAAACAATTCTGAACTGCGCGTGATCATGCCTGTCTCAGCTTGAAATATCGGTTACGGGTGCCATATGGGGTCCATGGTTTGAGATAACGAGTGACCGGAGACCCGCAAATGACCCGCTTGACTACCCTTTCGACATTGGTCGGTTTGCTGGGTCTGATGTTGGCTATGGTCGCTGCGATTGCCAGCGCTTTGGCCGGTTTGATCGCGTTGGGCTTTCTGATGATGCTTTTGGGCTTTACCGGAGCAGTGATCGGGGCCGCATCCTCTTTGGCGCGCGCCCAACACTCTGCCCGCTGAAAATTCACCCGCTTTAACCGCAGATTCACCTGTTTGCCCTGACATTGGGACCGAAACTCTATTCGGACATGTTCAGGGAACTGGCGCTTATGCGGGACAAGAAACTTGCAGATTTACCTGAAGGATCGGACAACCCGTTAAACTCGGCCATCTCGGCGCGGGATCGATCCGTGGTGAAAATGGCGACCGAAGCGGTGAAGCACAAACAGTGCAAGCTGGCCTTTCAGCCGGTTGTGCAGGCGCACGCGCCCGGCGGCATTGCTTTCTATGAAGGTTATATCCGTGTATTGGACGAAACCGGGCGCGTGATCCCGGCGCGAGAGTTCATGCCACAGGTCGAAAATACACCTTTGGGGCGAGAACTTGATTGCATCGCGCTGGAAGTTGGTTTGCAGACATTGGTGCGAAACCCTGGCATACGCTTGTCGATCAACATGTCCGCCCGCTCGATTGGGTTTTCACGCTGGACAAGGGTGCTGGATCGATTCCTGAAACGTGACGAGAGCATTGGTGAACGGCTGATCCTGGAGATTTCGGAACAATCCGCCATGCAGGTACCCGAACTTGTGATCGACCTGATGGATCGCCTGCAGGAACGCGGTATTGCCTTTGCGCTGGATGATTTTGGCGCCAGCGATTTTGGATTGCGTCATTTTCGTGAGTTTCTGTTCGACGCCGCAAAGATCGATGGCCAGTTCATTCGAGGCATAAGTGAACAGCCCGACAATCAGGCACTGGTGCGCGCGTTGATCCTAGTCGCACAGGAATTCGAGATACTGGTGACTGCCGAATCGGTTGAAAATCAGGCTGACGCCGAGTTTCTGCGCAACAGCGGGGTCGACTGTTTGCAAGGTTTTCTGTTCGGAGCGCCCACAGTCGCCCCTCCTTGGAAGCAGGAAAACAAATCCAAAACAGGCTCTTAAGCAAAAATCGGCCCAGTCGTTTCAATCACTCAAACTGCTGAGACAAGCTGCCCGTTGCTGCATATGCAGCATTGCGATATGCCATAAAGCGCTGGAGCGGGGAACTTGGGGCGCTCTTGTTTTGTCAGAGACCTCTCTGCCACCTGCGCCGTCAGATTTCCCAAAGGACCTTGACGGTAAAGGACTGACTATATGACCAACGTAGTAATCGCATCCGCCGCACGCACGGGCGTGGGCAGCTTTAGCGGTTCGTTTGCGAACACCCCTGCACATGATCTGGGCGCTGCCGTTTTGGAAGCGGTCGTGGAACGCGCCGGAGTAGAAAAGGGCGAAGTAAGCGAAACCATCATGGGTCAGGTTCTGACCGCCGCACAGGGCCAGAACCCAGCCCGCCAAGCGCATATCAATGCCGGCTTGCCGCAGGAAAGCGCAGCTTGGGGCATCAACCAGGTCTGCGGCTCGGGCTTGCGCGCTGTGGCTCTGGGTGCGCAGCATATCCAACTGGGTGATGCGGACATCGTCGCCGCCGGTGGCCAGGAAAACATGACCCTGTCGCCCCACGCCGCCGCCCTGCGCGCCGGTCACAAGATGGGCGACATGAAATATATCGACACGATGATCCGCGACGGCTTGTGGGATGCTTTCAACGGCTACCATATGGGTCAAACCGCCGAGAACGTCGCCGAGAAATGGCAGATCAGCCGCGATCAACAGGACGAATTCGCCGTTGCCAGCCAGAACAAAGCCGAAGCTGCGCAGAAAGCAGGCAAGTTCTCGGATGAGATCGTGCCCTTCACTATCAAGACCCGCAAGGGTGACATCGTGATGGATAAGGATGAGTACATCCGCCACGGCGCCACCATGGAAGCGATGGCAAAACTGCGCCCAGCTTTCACCAAAGACGGTTCGGTCACCGCCGCCAACGCCTCGGGCCTGAATGACGGCGCGGCGGCGACTCTGCTGATGTCGGCCGAGAACGCCGAAAAGCGCGGGATTGAGCCTCTGGCGCGGATCGCATCCTACGCAACCGCCGGTCTGGACCCGTCGATCATGGGCGTTGGCCCGATCTACGCCTCGCGCAAAGCGCTGGAAAAAGCTGGCTGGTCGGTTGACGATCTGGATCTGGTTGAAGCTAACGAAGCCTTTGCCGCGCAGGCCTGTGCTGTGAACAAGGACATGGGTTGGGACCCGTCCATTGTGAACGTCAATGGCGGTGCGATCGCCATCGGCCACCCGATCGGTGCCTCGGGCTGCCGCGTTCTGAACACGTTACTGTTCGAAATGAAACGTCGCGATGCCAAGAAGGGTCTGGCGACCCTGTGCATCGGTGGCGGCATGGGTGTCGCCCTGTGTGTGGAGCGCGACTAAGTGCTTTGACAGCCAAATAGAAAAGGGCGTCCCACCGGCGCCCTTTTTTGTTACAATCGAAGCTTATCCGCTAGATGCGACAATATCGCCAGACAGAAAGCCCAAACTGCTACGAAACGATATTGCGCAACACTATCTCTCAGAGTAACAGAATTACCAAGACGACTAAATTTGGAGGATTCCTAAATGGCACGTACAGCACTCGTTACCGGCGGTTCCCGCGGCATCGGCGCAGCGATTTCCAAGGCGCTTAAAGCCGAAGGGTGTAATGTTGCGGCGACTTACGCAGGAAACGATGAAGCCGCAGCAAAATTCACCGAAGAAACCGGCATTGCCACATACAAATGGAACGTGGCCGACTATGACGAGTCCAAAGCCGGCATCGAAAAGGTCGAGGCCGAAGTTGGCCCAATCGACATCGTTGTGGCAAACGCGGGTATCACCCGCGACGCGCCGTTCCACAAAATGACGCCCGAGCAGTGGCATCAGGTGATCGACACCAACCTGACCGGTGTGTTCAACACGGTCCACCCTGTCTGGCCTGGTATGCGCGAGCGCAAGTTCGGTCGTATCATCGTCATCAGCTCGATCAACGGTCAGAAGGGTCAATTTGCGCAGGTGAACTATGCCGCGACCAAGGCGGGCGATCTGGGCATCGTGAAATCGCTGGCGCAGGAAGGCGCGCGTGCGGGCATCACCGCGAACGCGATCTGCCCCGGCTACATTGCCACTGAAATGGTTATGGCCGTACCAGAGAAAGTCCGTGAATCCATCATCGGCCAGATCCCGGCAGGCCGCTTGGGTGAGCCAGAGGAAATCGCACGCTGCGTCGCTTTCCTGGCCTCAGACGATTCGCAGTTCATCAATGGGTCGACCATCTCGGCCAACGGTGCTCAGTTCTTCGTCTGATCACACTCAGTAGCAACAAAAAACGGGCCGGTCCTGTTGGACCGGCCCTTCTTTATCCCGTAAGATCACGCGCGCTGTGATCAGCGGGAACCAGTTAACCAGGCCCAAAGTTGGTGGATGACTTTGCTGCGTTCTTCATGGGCGCGACGGATCGCATCTTGAACAGACGGGTTGGTCGTCATCTCGATCATGGCATATCCTCCTGGCTAAAGATGAACTTGACTTGCTCTCAACATGGCGCTTGATTTCAAAACGTACAAACGAGAGTTTTCGACAGCTCAGGTAAGTAAATCTTAAGTGAAATGTCCGACCGACTGCCTCCTCTGACCGCTTTGCGCGCCTTTGATGCCGCCGCGCGCCATATGTCATTTGCGAAAGCGGCTGATGAGCTGAACGTAACGCCCGCTGCGCTGTCCTTTCAGATCAAATCGCTGGAGGAGCATCTGGGCTACCCCCTATTCCGACGTTTAAACCGCGCAGTGGAATTGACCGAAGCGGGCAAAGCACTTGCCCCAGGAACGGCCGAGGGGTTTACCACGCTCAAATCCGCATGGACCGCGACCCGCAGATTGCAGGACAATACAACGCTCACCGTTACAGCCGGACCGGCGCTAACGGCAAAATGGCTTGCCCCGCGCCTATATGATTTTGCGCGCGCACATCCAGAAATCGATCTGCGGTTTTCGGCCACCCTGCGCAATATGGATTTGGAACAGGATGATGTGGATGTTGCGATCCGCTTTGGATCTGGTCAGGACGAGGGGATGTATAGCCTGCCGGTGCGCAAGGAATGGCTGACGCCGGTCATGACACCCGAGCTGGCAGAGCAGTTTTCCACCCCCGAAAGCTTGCGTGATGCGCCCTTGATCCATGATGATTCAATCGCGTTTCTCAAACCACCAGCCGATTGGCCGACCTGGTTCAAGGCCGTTGGGATGGAGTTCACGCCAACACATGGCGCGCATTTCTCGAACGCGGATCACGCGATTGATGCTGCGGTGGCCGGGGTTGGTGTCGCCTTGGGGCGGCGCGCGATGATCATCAAAGACATGACCGAGGGGCGATTGATCGCCCCGTTCAAAACCGCCATCGAAACCAAGGGGCGGTTTCGGTTTCTGTGCCTGCCCGGTGCGGAAAACCGGCCACAGGTCGCCGCGTTCCGCGATTGGTTCGCGACCGAGATTGAAAAGACCGCCCATATCTCGGATGAGTTCACTATCATTCCCGTAGAAGACGTCTTAGCCAAATGACTAGAAACCGCGCCACTGCCACCGGATTCATCGCTGTTCTGCTGTGGGCCTTGCTGGCGCTATTCACCGTCGGCTCGGCCCCGACACCGCCCCTTTTGCTCAATGCCATATGTTTCAGTATCGGCGGTTCTCTGGGTTTGATCTGGACATGGCAATCCGGTGGGTTTTCCAAACTGCGCAGCATCAGTTGGAAAATCTATGCATTCGGCACTGTTGGTCTGTTCGGATACCACGCGCTCTATTTCTCGGCTCTGCGCATGGCCCCTGCGGCAGAGGCTGGGCTGATTGCCTATCTCTGGCCCCTCCTGATTGTCCTGTTTTCAGGACTTCTACCCGGCGAGCACCTGAGACCGGGCCATCTATTCGGGGCCTGCCTCGGCTTTGCCGGTGCCGCGCTGATCATCACTGGCGGTGGCAGCGCAGGCTTTCAGATTGACCACCTGCCGGGATACGCGCTGGCCTTCCTCTGTGCTCTGACATGGTCGGGGTATTCGGTGCTGTCCCGTAAACTGGGTGAAACGCCCACAAGCACTGTTGCTGTGTTCTGCGTGCTGACTGCCATCGCCTCGTGGGTGCTGCATTTCGCACTCGAAACCACCGTCTGGCCCGATACCGCCCTCAGTTGGGCCTCAACCTTTGCCTTGGGTCTGGGGCCTGTAGGGCTGGCGTTTTATGTTTGGGATATCGGGGTCAAACAGGGCGACATACAGATGCTGGGAACCAGCTCTTACGCCGCACCTTTGCTGTCTACTGTTGTGCTGGTTGGTGCCGGGATCGCCATGCCGACATGGACATTGGCGATCGCGGCGGTACTGATCACCGGCGGCGCTGTAATTGCGGCGCGCGCCAGCCTGACTGGCTAAGCTGACAGGCGTTCGATCTCTTCCTTGAGCTTAAGTTTCTGCTTTTTCAGCTGGGCGATATGGAGATCATCGATGCCTGGCGAGCGTTGGGCTTGTTCCACTTCTAGACCGAGAGATTCGTGCTTCTTCTTCAGTTCCGTCAGATGTGCGCTTACGCTCATGGCGATCCTCCTTGGTTACGTGTCTAAAAGTCACGTAAGAAGTTGAGCACATCGTTTCCACCCTGTCACGCTGCAGGCGCACAGAATCTGTAATAAATCCGACAAATTCGGCTGGTCATCGCCGAGAGGTATGAAACGGCCCCATGGCTGCACCATCCCTCAGCACGGCTAAAATCTCAAGGCTATAGCTTTCGCCATCCTGTTCGTGCCGATCCCCTTGATGCAGAATCAGCGGGGCGTGCAAACGGAATGCAGCGCGCCCGCCCTTACGGGCACGCAAAATGACCAGTTCGGCTTCACGCCCTGATCGCGCCGCCAAGGGCAGCACTTCGACCGAGCCCAGCTGGCCCTGGCAGGCCATCAGCATATCCGGCAGGCGGTCCGCTTTTTGGATCATGTGTAAATACCCGCGCGGCGCAAGGCGTTTGGTGGCCACATCGATCCAATTGGCCAATGGGGTCTGTTCGCCCAAGGCAACACTGCGCCCTGAATCATGGGCCGGACTATGGGCACCAGCACGGTAGTAGGGCGGGTTTGCGATCACATGATCAAACTGACGTTGTTTTAGCTCTGTCGGAAGTGCGCCTAGATCAGCGGTTGCAACCTCCAGCGTAATGGAATTGTCGGCGGCGTTGCGACGCGCCAAACCCGCATAGGGTGGTTGCAGCTCAACGCCGCACATTTGCAAACCCGGAACCCGTGCAGCAAGACAAAGAATGGCCGCCCCGGCCCCGCATCCAAGCTCGAGCACTGATTGGCCGCTGGTGGCCGGAACCGACGCGGCAAGTAAAACCGGATCGACCCCGGCGCGATACCCTTTGACAGGCTGCCACAAGTGCAGCTTGCCGCCCAAAAACGCATTTTGGCTTAGGTCTTTATCCTCGAAACGGGTCATCGTCCCAGCGGGATGTCATTATCGCGCATCACGCGTTCGGCACGGGTCAGATCATCCGCCCGAACCATCAGGCGACGAGGGAAGATTCCAATGCCGCCTTCGAGGATGCTCATATTTACGTCCATCTGAAAGCAGTCTATATCCTCGCCCTCAAGAAGAGCGGATGCAAAGGCCAGGATTGTCGGATCGGTGCTGCGCAATAGTTCTTTCATGGGGATGGATGTAAGGGCAAGGCAGGACAGAAGTCGAGCCTTGTATCAGGAGTGTGATGGACGTCAGCACAATCTCGAAACCGCATGAGCGGCTCGCTGAAATTCTGACCGGCGAAATGGAGGCGGTGAATACGCTGATCCGGACCCGGATGGCATCTGAGCACGCACCGCGCATCCCTGAAGTGACCGCACATCTGGTCGAAGCGGGTGGCAAACGTCTGCGCCCGATGCTGACATTGGCGGCAGCGCGTCTGTTTGGCTACACGGGCGAGCATCATGTGCGTCTGGCCGCGACGGTTGAATTTATTCACACTGCGACCCTGCTGCATGACGACGTGGTCGACGAAAGCGCCCAGCGGCGTGGGCGGCCCACAGCGAACCTTTTGTGGGACAACAAATCCAGCGTGCTGGTGGGCGACTATCTGTTTTCACGCAGTTTTCAGTTGATGGTAGAAACCGGATCGCTCCGTGTTCTGGATATTCTGGCCAATGCTTCGGCCACCATTGCCGAAGGCGAAGTGCTGCAAATGACCGCCGCCACCGATCTGGGCACGGATGAGGCCGTTTACTTGCAAGTCGTGCGCGGCAAGACAGCGGCGTTGTTCTCGGCAGCGACCGAAGTGGGCGGTGTGATCGCCGGTGCGACAGAACCACAGGTCGAGGCCCTGTTCGATTATGGCGATGCGCTGGGTATTGCCTTCCAGATTGCCGACGATCTGCTGGATTATCAGGGCGATAGCAAAGCGACCGGCAAGAACATTGGCGACGATTTCCGCGAACGGAAGCTGACCCTGCCGGTAATCAAGGCAGTGGCGCAGGCCACACCCGATGAGCGCGTGTTCTGGGAGCGCACGATCGAGAAAGGCCGGCAGCAAGATGGCGACCTGGATCATGCACTGAGCTTGATGGCCAAGTATCAGACGCTTGAAGCCACACGTCAGGATGCGTTGGGATGGGCCAACAAAGCCAAGGCGGCACTGGAGTTGCTGCCAGATCATGAGCTACGGACCCTGCTGCGCGACCTGGCGGACTACGTGGTGTCTCGGCTCAACTAAGCTGAGTGGCGCGGCACCACCAATCAGGGTGGGCTGCACCAATCTCATAGGCTGCAAAATGGGCCGCTTTCAGGGATGGATAGAGCGCAAAGCAGGTTGAGCCCGAGCCGGACATACGCGCCAGTAACACCTCCCGAGTCCCGGTCAATTCGTCCAGAACACGCCCAATCATTGGGGCGATGCTAATAGCAGGGCTTTGCAGGTCGTTTCGCTGATTGGACAACCAGAAGGCACAGTCAGCAACGCCCTCAAAAATCGGAATATCATCTGGCATCTGTGGGTTTTGACGCGATTCCATGACTTTGAACACAGCCCCTGTGGGCACTTCAACGCCGGGATTTACCAAAAGGGCAGGCAACTCAGGCAAGGTCATCGCAGTCACCTGCTCACCAATCCCTCGCATCCGCGCAGCCTTGGCCATTATGCAAACCGGGATGTCCGCCCCCAGAGAGACGGGGAGATCGGGTGGAATATCAATGTCCTGATCTTGCGAATGGCGTAACATCGCAGCAGCATCAGACGATCCGCCGCCAATGCCAGCACCGTGTGGTAGTGCCTTGTTCAGATCGATATGTCCGGTCCAACCAGTGGCTTCCGCCGCCTTCCAGACAAGGTTGCGCGCATCTGAGGGAACGCCAGCCGCGTGCTCTCCGCTAACGGAAATCGACAGATCGGGCCCCGGCGCAAACTCCAGTTGATCCCCGACATCTGCAAACGCCACGAGCGAATCCAACAGGTGATACCCGTCCTCCCGTTGGCCGGTAACATGCAGTGTGAGGTTTATCTTGGCGGGTGCGAAGCCCTTAGTTGCCATTGGCAACCTTCAAAGGATCGGAGCCTTCCTCGGCCAATACTGCATCCAGACCCACCTCGAGCTTGCGGCGGATGCGCTCAGGGTCAGCTTCGCCATCAATCTCTTCCGGGTCAATAAAGGACAATGCGCGTTTCCACTGGAACTCAGCCTCACGATCCCGGCCAACGGCCCAATAGACATCGCCCAGATGGTCATTGACCACCGGATCAACCGGCATCAGCGCAACAGCGCGTTCCATATGATCCACGGCTTCGTCATAGCGCCCAAGGCGGAACAGGACCCAACCCAGGCTGTCGACAATGTAACCGCTGTCCGGGCGCGCGGCGACGGCGCGTTCGATCATATCCAACGCCTCATCCAGTTTTTCGCGGCGTTCGACAAGCGAATAGCCCAGATAATTCAGAACTTGCGGCTGATCCGGGTTCAACTCCAGCGCCCGCCGAAAATCCGCTTCGGCCTGATCCCAGTTCTTCAACCGCTCATGCGAGATGCCGCGCGCGTAATGCAGGAACCAGTTCCCGCTTGACGCGGCGTCTGTCAGGGCGATTGCACTGTCATAGGACGCTACTGCGGCCGCATAGTTTTCCTGTTGCCGCTGGATATCCGCAAGTGCCACGTGAACGCTGGGCAGATTGGGTTTTTTTGCCGAAAGATTCTGTAGCACTTCGATGGCGGCATCTGTTTTGCCTGACCGGCTGAGCACCTCGGCCCGACCCAGCTCAGCGGCATGGTGATCATTGCTGTCAGCTGGAACCTTTCGATAGGTATCGACGGCCAGATCATATTGCTTCAATTCATCCAGAAGCTCTGCGCTCAGCAAGATTGCATCTACATGATCGGGGCGCAGGAAGCTTGCGACGCGAGTGTACAGCAGTACATAGTCAGGCGTCGCTTCGGTGTTCAGCACCGCAGCGACCGAGAAAAAGATCTCGGCCATGCCATCCTGAGCGGATCGAACATGGGTAAAGGGCAGTGTTTCACCAGCATTCAACTGGCTGACATAATCTTCAATCGAAGGGTCACTGCCCGCCGCAAAGACGGTTTCCAAGAACGCCAGCGCATCGGCGTTTCGGTCAAGCTGCGACAGAACCTCAGTCCGCGCCATCGCTGCGCGGCGCGAGAATTGGGCAATCGCACCATCATTTTCCGCAAAGATCGCCTCGGCCCCCTCAAAGTCACCGATCGAGGCCAGTGCCATTGCCTTGTGATACAGCGCAAATTCGCGCAGCCCATCCTGGGTGGATACAGTGTCGAACTGCTCCATCGCTTTGGTCAATTCACCTTGACCAAGATGGGCCCAGGCGATCATCAGCCCGTCTACCAGCGGGCCAACACCCTTTGTTTCGGGGTCGCGCGCCAAAAGCTCTGCCAGTTTGTCATTTGCAATCAGATTGGCGGCGACCACCATTCTGGCGGCCTGGCTGGGTAGTTCAGCCTCTTCAATCGTTTGCGCGATGGGCAAGGCGCGCTCGATCTCTCCCAGCGCCAGTCGTGCCACCACAACACTTTCCAACAAAAGCGCGTTCTGAGGGTCAAACTTTAGCGCCTGCGCATAGTATTGCTCGGCTGCTGTATAGTCGCTTTCATAAATCGCCTGACGACCGGCCAGATAGGCCCCTGCCCCTGTATCCGCAGACACTGGCACACTGACCGTCGAAAAAAGCAGCGCGGCCAATACCGCGCGATGCACAAGGGAAATCACCTAAATCCTGCCCTGCTAACATAGACTGACCGATAAGCTAGGGCCTTGGCTGGCAAGAGGCAATGGCAGAGCCTTCACGACCCTGCCAGTGCACCGGTTTTCGCCTACATATTGGGATAGTTCGGGCCATCCCCACCCTGCGGTGTGGTCCAGGTGATGTTCTGGCTGGGGTCCTTGATATCACAGGTTTTGCAGTGGACGCAGTTCTGAAAGTTGATCACGAATCGCGGGCCGTTTTCGTCTTCGACCACCTCATACACACCTGCCGGGCAGTAGCGCTGCGCCGGTTCGTCGAACTGAGGCAGGTTAACCTTTACCGGAACCTCTGGATCAGACAGGCGCAGATGGCAGGGCTGGCTTTCCTCGTGGTTGGTCATCGCAAACGACACGTTGGTCAGACGGTCGAAAGACAGAACACCATCAGGTTTCGGATAATCAATGGGTTTGTGCTTGCTGGCATCCTCGGTCGCCTCGGCATCGTTTTTACCGTGACCGATGGTGCCGAACAGGGAAAAGCCCAGCGTATTGGTCCACATGTCCAAACCACCCAGCATCAGTGACGCGGTCAGGCCCCATTTCGACCAGATCGGCTTGACGTTGCGCACTTTCTTGAGGTCGCTGCCGATGGGGCCACTGCGCACTTCGGTCTCGTAATCGGTCAGCTCATCGCCAGACCGCTCAGCCTTGATGGCGTCAAAAGCGGCCTCAGCCGCAGCTTTGCCCGACAGCATCGCGTTGTGGTTGCCCTTGATGCGCGGCACGTTGACCATACCCGCCGAACAGCCCAGCAGCGCCACGCCCGGCGCGACCAGTTTCGGCATCGACTGGAACCCGCCTTCGGTGATCGCCCGGGCGCCATATGCCACGCGCTTGCCGCCTTTCAACAGATCAGCGACGACCGGGTGATGTTTGAAACGCTGGAATTCCATATAGGGATACAGATGCGGGTTTTTATAGTTCAGGTGAACCACAAAGCCGACATAGACCTGATTGTTTTCAAGGTGATAGATGAACGATCCACCGCCTGCGTTGCTGCCCAGCGGCCAGCCCATGGTGTGCGTGACGCTGCCTTCTTTGTGCTTGGAAGGATCGACCTCCCAAATCTCTTTCATGCCGACGCCGTATTTCTGCGGCTCTTTTCCAGCAGACAGGTCGTATTTGGCAATGACTTCTTTGGACAGCGACCCGCGCACACCTTCCGACAGGAAGACATATTTCCCGTGCAATTCCATGCCAGGCTCGGTGTTTGGACCGTAAGAGCCATCAGCTTCCAGGCCAAAGACACCTGCGACCACACCTTTGACTTCGCCGTTCTCGCCATAAACAAGCTCCGAACATGCCATGCCAGGGAAGATTTCCACGCCTAGCTCTTCGGCCTGTTCGGCCATCCAGCGGCAAACATTGCCCATCGAGACAATGTAGTTACCGTGGTTGTTCATCAGCGGCGGCATTGGGAAGTTGGGGATACGGATCTGACCCGCCTCTCCCAGCATATAGAAGTTGTCTTCGTTGACCGGTGTGTTCAGCGGCGCGCCTTTTTCCTTCCAATCGGGGATCAGCGCATCCAGACCACAGGGATCAAGCACCGCGCCTGACAGGATATGCGCGCCGACTTCGGACCCCTTTTCCAGAACCACAACGTTCAGATCCGCATCCAGCTGTTTTAGACGGATGGCCGCCGACAGGCCCGCAGGACCTGCGCCCACGATCACCACGTCATATTCCATCGCTTCGCGTTCAATATCGGCCATCGCGGGCTCCTTAGCTAACTTTCCGAATTGGCGCTTTTCTCGTGCAGTCGGCGCAATTTTGTTTCACGGCTGATTACATGGTCGGAAAGACCTTGGTCAATCAAAACACGGCGTAACATTGCTGCAATGCGGCAGTTAAGCCTCTGGAGAGTCGCCCATCAGGTATCTGGGACCGCTCCCATTTGATTTGGCGCGATCATCTGGATTGTACAGTGCACATTTCGGCAGGCTTAAGCACCCACAGCCAATGCAGCCATCCAGATTGTCGCGTAGCCGTACCAATGTGTCGATTCGCTGATCTAAATGCGCCCGCAGCGTTACACTGATATCCTTCCAATCTTGCGGTGTCGGGGTGCGGTTGCCCGGAAGGCCCGACAGAACCTCGCGGATTTCCGGCAGGGTCAAGCCGAACTGCTGTGCGATCATCACAAAGCTCAGCCGTCGGATATCGGCCCGCTGATACCGCCGCTGCCCGCCCGCGTTGCGCCACGGCGAAATCAGGCCCTGAGCCTCATAATACCGAATGGCCGATACCGCCAAACCGGTGCGCCGGGCCAGTGCGCCGATTGCCAGCCCTTCAGATGCAGCCATTAGACCCTCGTAAAAAATACCTTGACCTAAAGTTAGGTTTAGAAATTACGGTGAGTCGTGACAAGCCTCAATTCGTAAAGGAGATCCCATGATGGCGACGCTTGAACACACCAATTTCACCGTTCGCGACCCGCAGGCCTCGGCGGCGTGGATGCAAAAGGTCTTTGGCTGGAAGACCCGCTGGGAAGGCCCGGCCATTGCGGGTGGCTACACTGTGCATGTGGGCAGCGCGCATACCTACCTGGCGCTTTATGCGCCCAGTGATCCCAAACCCGCAGGTGAAAGCAGCTATGACATCGTCGGTGGCCTGAACCATGTTGGCGTTCTGGTCGAAGATATCGACGCCACCGAAGCCAAAGTACGCGACGCCGGTTTCACACCCCATAACCATGCGGATTACGAACCAGGCAAAAGGTTCTATTTCGACGATGACAACGGCATAGAATTCGAAGTGGTCCAATATGATTGAGATGCTGTGGCTATGCACCCATTCGCGCCGCTGGCGCCGGGACAAGCCCCCCGATCACCGCCACAGGCGCGCGCCTGTCCCGTCCGAACGGCGCTAAGCCGCGAATTGAACGCGGGCTGCCCCTTGGCCTCTTGCAATTCACGCCCCATTTAGGTCAGGTACTGAACGACCCATCATTCGCCCCGACGCTTTCCCTGCGGCGGGGCGGCTCAATTTATGCGTGGACAACAAGACTATGGAAAAGATTCCAATGACGCCTGCGGGCAATGCCGCGCTGGCAGCAGAGCTGAAAAACCTCAAATCCGTCGAGCGCCCAGCGATCATCGAAGCGATCGCAACGGCCCGAGAACTGGGTGATTTGAAGGAAAACGCCGAATATCATTCTGCCCGCGAAAAGCAGGGCTTTATCGAAGGCCGCATCAAGGAACTGGAAGGCATCCTGTCTCTGGCCGATGTGATCGATCCCGCCAAACTGTCTGGCGCGATCAAATTCGGCGCAAAGGTCACATTGGTCGATGAGGATACCGACGAGGAAAAGACCTGGCAGATCGTCGGAGAGTATGAGGCCAATATCGAAAACGGCCTGCTGAACATCAAATCGCCCATGGCCCGTGCTTTGATCGGCAAGGATGAAGGCGACAGCGTCGATGTGCGCACACCCGGCGGTGTGCGATCCTATGAAGTTCTGAGCATCGAATACGCCTGACCGGAGCATCTGACATGTCGGGGAACGAACCTGACCAAGAAACCGAACGGCCGACCTCGCTGGGGATCTATGATCGCCCGGACCGGACACCTGTAACCTCGATCGAAATCGCCGCCGCTGTGCTGAGTGTCGTCTGGCTGGTGATATCGGTCGTGTTTCTTGTGCTGCCCGATCAGGCCGAAGGTAGTGGGATCATTGTGACCTTTCTTGCGGTGTTCATGCCGGTCGCGATGATCTGGGTCGCGGCCACCGCCATGCGTGCCAGCCGCATAATGCGAGAGGAAAGTGCCCGGCTCCAGACGGCCATCGATGCGATCCGTCAGGCCTATGTCGTGCAACAGCAGCGCGCTGCCAGCTCTTACGAACCGACGGTGAGCAAAAAGCTGGACGAGATCGCCGCAGCAACCAAAAAGGCCGAGGATGCCTTGGCCACATTCTCGACCAAACGCCGCGAGCCTGTTCAGACCCTTCAGTCAGCCCCGGTTGCCGGAGATCAAACCTCGCTGGCACTGGGCACCACGGCCGAAGAGATCACGCCACCACTGACAACCGATATCTTCATCCGCGCCCTGAATTTTCCCGAGACCGATAAAGATACCGAAGGCTTCAATGCGCTGCGGATGGCACTGAAGGACCGAAAGGTCGCCAAGCTGGTACAGGCTTCGCAGGATGTGCTGACCCTGCTCAGCCAGGAAGGCATCTATATGGATGACCTACGCCCCGACATGGCACGGCCTGAGATCTGGCGGCAATTCGCTCAAGGTGCTCGTGGGCGTGCCGTGGCGGCTTTGGGTGGAATTCGGGATCGATCGTCACTGGCGCTGACGGCGGCGCGGATGAAGCAAGACCCAATTTTCCGGGATGCGGCGCATCATTTCCTGCGACGGTTCGACAACATGATTGTTGAATTTGAACCTGACGCCAGCGATGCCGAACTGGCTGCGCTGGGTGACACCAGAACGGCGCGCGCCTTTATGCTGGTGGGACGTGTTGCCGGGACGTTCGATTAGACGGGTGTAACGGCCCAACTCATCTTGGTTGCACTGCTGAACCCAAACACATACCCGAATGGCCCCGTCTCTTCATAACCTACCGGTTTGAATCCTTCGCGTTCATACAAAGCCTGCGCGCGCGGGTTTGTATCGATCACATCCAATTGCACTTCGGTCATGCCACGGCTGCGCGCCTCATCCTTGATCGCGCTCAGCAATGTCGTCCCGACGCCCTTCCCGCGCGCCTCAGCTGCGACAAAGATACCATCCATTTGGAACACACCGGGTTTCAGGTCTCGCTCCAACACGCTCAGCACCGTGCCGCGCCACAGTGCCCCGAACCATCCATAGACCCGCGCAAGGTCAGACAGGCTGCCTCCGGCCAGACCACCCTCGTTGGTCTTGAAACCGGCAAGCCCCAGTATTTGTCCGGACGAGTCGTGTGCAACCAATGCGAAATTGGGATTAAGAGCCTGCTCGAAAAAGGCCAAACCCCGTTCTTCCGGGCCCATCACTTTGTGCAATTTCGCTGCGAAGGCCTGCCAAAACAGTGCAGCAGCCATCGGCCGTTCATCTGGACTAAACCCTTTCGAGACGGTGACACTCATAGCCCGAAACTGCCGTAAGGAATGAACCGTACCGGATCGCCCGGTTGAATATGCCGGGCACCATCGTCGATTTCGACCAGCCCCTCGGCCCAGCTCAGCCCGCTGATCCGGCCTGACCCTTCCGAATGAAACACCTCGGCTATGCCATCGCGCAGACGCGCGCGCAGGTATTCGCGGCGCCCAGGTTTCTTGCGCTTCTCAAACGCGGCAGGCACCTCGAATCCCTGCGGTTCAACCCATCCTTCTCCTGACATCAGGCAAAGAGCAGGTCGTGCGAAGATCAGGGTGCACACCATAGCCGCGACGGGGTTGCCGGGCAGCCCAAAGACAGGCGTGTCCGACCAAATGCCCAGCGCCAAAGGTCGCCCGGGTTTCAGCGCAATCCGCCACTCCTGCATCGCACCCGCGTCACGCAAAAGGGCTGAGACATGATCCTCATCCCCTGCCGAGGCCCCGCCGCTGGTCAGGATGACATCCGCCTGCGCGGCGGCCTCATCCAGCCGTTTGCGCAGCACATCCCGGTCGTCCTCGACTCGGCCCATATCAACAGGCACAAATCCCATCCGCTCAATCAGAGAAAGCAACATTGGACGATTGGCATCGAAGATTTGCCCTGCACCCGCCGCCTCGCCCGGCTCGACAAGTTCATCCCCGGTAGACAGAACCGCCACGCGTAAGGTCTGACGCACCGGAACCTCAGCAACACCGACGGCGGACAATAAAGCCATATCCGCGGGCGTTAGCCTGCGCCCGGCTGCAAGGGCTGTGTCACCCTCAACCACATCCTCACCCGCGCGGCGCGTGTTTGCACTTTTTTTCAACGGCCCTCGGAACGCGATGTGACCATCCTTCAGCGTCACATCCTCTTCAAGGATCACCGTATCCACGCCCTTGGGCAGGGTCGCCCCGGTCAGGATGCGCAGCGCATGGCCGGGCGGGACCTGGCCATCAAATGGAATGCCCGCCGCTGCACGACCTTCAGTCAAAGGCATCACCTGTGCACCATCTGCGGCAGGGCCTGCAAAGCCATAGCCATCAACCGCCGTGTTGGGTTGCGGCGGGTTCGAGCGTTTTGCCACCACGTCTTCGGCCAAAACCCGGCCCACGGATCGCGTCAACGGAACAGTTTCAATCCCGGTCACGGGATGTAACCGGCTCTGAAGCAAAGCCAAGGCCTCATCCACCGGCGTCCAGTTCACTCCCGCAGGCAAGGCAAAACAATCGTTTCGCAATCGCGGCAGCGCTATGTTCGGTCTGTCTTGAGGTACACCCAAAATCCACCCCTCCTCGGGGGCTGAAACATCCAACTGTTCTGTCAATTCCTGATCGCTAAGCCGGGACAAAGTCAAGGCGACCTGTTCCATCTGCCAGGCATCCTTGATCCGATCCGGCGGGGCGGACCCTAGATTGAGCGAGGGCCAGATCTCGACAAACGCGACCGGTTTGTCCAGCGGCTGAAACGGCCAGACGGCGACCTTTCCGTCGAAGGCATGCCGCAATCGGCTGAGCACCGGCAGGCCCATCATCACCTGCCCCCCGACAGACCCGGCCCCGGCCATTTGCCAACAGGTAAAGCTGCCCTTCGCCAACAATTCGACTGCACGGCGGTCGGGGAACGGGTTGTGATAGTCCTTTTTCGTGCGCGGCAACCCGTCGATATCGCGGCGCAGCGCATTCATCCAGAACGGGCCCTTGCCACCAAACCGGCTATTGATCAGCCCCGCCAGATCGAAGCGATTATTGGCGTTGGGTGAATCCTCGACTTGTGCCTCTAGCCAATCCCACAACGCCAACGGATCACCGTAGCCTGTCATGGCTTCGGCAAATCCTTGAGGGTAGCCAAACGGGAAATCGAACCCCAGAAACAGGCGTCGACCCGCCGCCAATTCGGTCTCGATCAGTTCACGCAGACAGGTTTCAGCCACCACACGGTTGCGCAGATAGTCAAGCGCCTGCACTTTGCCATCACGCACAACACAAGCCCAGATCGCATCTTTGCGCGGGGTCGGCCCGGTATCGTTACCACCTGACCAGTCCACCATCGCAAAGCTGTCAAACAGGCTCACAAACCGACCTCGGCCAGAATGAAATCCGCAATCGCAACCGTATCATTCAGATCGAAAACAGGGCGATCCAGCGTCAGCGGCGTGTCACTGGCAACCGCACGGATCGTGGGGTCGCCCTTGGCGATCAATTGATTGCCCGGCTCGGCACGAAACGCTTCGACTTTGGGGTGAGGTTCGTGCTTGTACCCCTCGATCAGCACCAGATCGACCGGTGACAGGCGGGCCAGCAAATCCTTAAGCGCCGGTTCCGGAGCACCCCGCAATTCCTGCATCAACGCCACCCGCTGCCCCGAGGCCAGCAGAACCTCACTGGCGCCCGCCATTCGGTGGCGATGGCTGTCACGCCCCGGCTGATCAACATCGAAAGAGTGATGCGCGTGTTTGACGGTCGAGACCGAGAAGCCCCGCCCGGTGATCTCGGCCACCAGCCGCTCCATCAACCCGGTTTTGCCCGCGTTTTTCCAGCCGGTGACGCCGTAGATCTTCATGCCTGTTCCAACAGCTTTTCGGCCAACGCCAGATCATCCGGCGTGTTGACGTTGAAAAAGGGATCAAAGGGATCAGCCGGGAATAGCGCCTCGCGACCGCCATGCTGGTCGGTCCACAGCACCACCTTGCGCAACCCGTCGTTCAGTGCTGCCCTCAGATCATCGCGCAAAGCGACGGGCCAGAGGCCAAAGGTCGGGTGCCGGTTGACCCGTCTGCTGCCGCCCGATTTCAACGCCTCATCGCCGGTGCGCGGAGTGGTCGCCAAAACCAGCGGATAGGTCTGACCTTCGGCTGCGGTAGTCAGGCGCGCGACAAGATCACGTGGCAGGAACGGCGTATCCGCCGCTGCCGTAACGATGCTGTCCACCCCTTGCTCTGCCGCCCAGTCGAGCCCTGCCAAAACACCCGCCAAAGGACCCGCGAACCCTTCGATTGTATCCGGTATGACGGGCAGGTTCATGTCGGCGAACCGTTCCGGATCACCATTTGCGTTCAGAGCCAGACCACTCACCTGTGGGGACAAACGGTCGATCACGTGGTTCAATAGGCTCTGCCCGCCAATCTGCAAGAGGCCCTTGTCGCCGCCTCCCATTCGGGTCGCAAGCCCGCCTGCGAGGATGATGCCGAGGGGTGTCTCGTTCATCCCGCACTCTTCCGTCTATGCTTCTTGTCCTCAACCGCCA
This sequence comes from Ruegeria sp. H4, assembly GCF_056533065.1. Taxonomy (NCBI): domain Bacteria; kingdom Pseudomonadati; phylum Pseudomonadota; class Alphaproteobacteria; order Rhodobacterales; family Roseobacteraceae; genus Ruegeria; species Ruegeria sp. H4. Next base: position 77,480 of record NZ_JBQFOC010000003.1, on the reverse strand, counting down.
CACTCGCCGGATCAATGTCCCGCAGCAACCGATCCTCGCCCGACAAACATACAAACCGCTGACCCCGCATCCGGCCAATCAGGGTCAATCCAACCTCGCGTGCGATCTCGACGCCCCAAGCAGTGAACCCCGATCGCGAGGCCAAAACCGGGATGCCCATCATCGCCGTTTTGATTACCATCTCGGATGTCAGGCGGCCTGTGGTGTAGAGGATCTTGTCATCGGCGGCCTCACCTTCAGACAGCATCCAGCCTGCGATCTTGTCGACCGCGTTATGGCGGCCCACGTCTTCCATATAGACCAGCGGCCGGTTCTGGCGGCACAGGACCGTTCCGTGGATCGCGCCTGCCTCAAGGTACAAAGACGGTGTGCGATTGATCTTGGCAGCCAGATCATACAGCCACGAGGTGCGCACCGAGACCTGAGGCAGGCGCACATCCTCCAACCCGTCCATCATGTCACCAAAAACAGTGCCCACAGCGCAGCCGCTGGTGCGGGTCTTCTTCTTCAGCTTGTCCTCATAGGAAGTCTCACGCGCCGTGCGGACCACAACCGTTTCCAGATCATCATCATATTCGACACGTGTGATCTGATCATCAGGCAGCAACATCCCCTGATTGCGCAGAAAGCCCAGCGCCAGGTATTCTGGATAGTCGCCAATCGTCATCGCCGTCACGATTTCCTGTGAATTCAGAAAAATCGTCAGCGGGCGTTCTTCGACCACCGAGATCTGGCTGACCTCACCATTCTGATCCACACCTTCGACGGCACGGGTCAACCGGGGCGCACCCGGATCAGGTGCGATGATGTAGTCCGAGACGTTCGGTTTCGTGGCCAATTGCAACCCTCTCTCAAGATCGCTACTGCTGCTGCGATCACCATAGGATTTCGCCATGGCAGACGCCACATCCAAGTCATACTTCTGGAAGGGTTTTCGCGACGGGACGCCGTTCATATTTGTTGCCATTCCGTTTGGCACCCTGTTCGGCGTCTTTGCGACCGAGGCGGGTTTGAACGTTGTGCAGGTGGTCGCCTTTTCCGCCACGGTCTTCGCTGGCGCGGCGCAATTCACCGCGTTGCAGCTGATGCAGGAAAACGCACCAACGGTAATCGTGCTGGCCTCGGCATTGGCGGTGAACCTGCGGGTGGCGATGTATTCGGCGTCTCTGACACCGTTTCTGGGCGCGGCCCCGATGTGGCAGAGGGCTTTCGCGGCGTATCTAACGGTCGACCAATCCTATGCCTGCAGCATTGTGCAGTTCGAAAAAGAACCGAAGATGACGCTACCACAGAGGATGGCGTATTTCTTTGGTTCGGTCACACCGATCACGCCGCTTTGGATTTTGGCCACTTATCTGGGCGCCGTGCTAGGTGCGCGCATTCCAGAAAGCTGGGCGCTGGATTTTGCGCTTCCGATCACCTTTCTGGCCATGATCGGGCCGATGATGCGCACGCTTCCCCATGTGATCGCAGCCTTTGTCGCAATCATCGTCGCCCTCCTGACCGTCTCTGTCCCGTTCAACCTGGGCCTGTTGATCGCAGGAACGGCGGGAATGATCGCAGGTGCACAGTCCGAAGTGATGCTGGAGCGGAGGAAGACATGACCCAGATTGATCCTGTCACCATGTGGACTGTCATAATCGGGCTGGCGATTGGCAGTTTTGCCCTGCGCTTTACCTTTATCGGTCTGGTCGGAGACCGCCCGATGCCGCCATGGCTGCTGCGCCATCTGCGTTATACGGCTGTGGCGATCCTACCCGCGTTGATCGCGCCGCTGGTTGTCTGGCCCGCGGCCACCGAAGGCCAGCCCGATATTGCACGTATGGCGGCGGCAGCAATGGCACTGGGCGTCGGGGTGCTTACCAAAAACGTCCTCGCCGCGATCTTTTCGGGGGCTGCGACGCTTTATGGTTTGCTCTATCTACTCGGCTAGGGCCGCGTCCAACTGATTGAGACGCGCATTGTTCGCCGCCAGACCTTTTTGCAGATCGGCATCATCGTTTTCACGATAGTCTTCAGTCACCACACCGGGCAATTGACCAAATTGATCCGAGAGTTTCACAGGATAGAAGGTCACATCGATCTGCTCGAATCCGGGCACCTGTTGCAGCAATCGCGCTGTTGAGTTCGCACAGAACGCACCCGCGACCGGGCCGCTCTGTTTGGCCAACTGCAAGGCAATTTCCGCCTGCTGGGGTGAGACTTGAATGGTCTGAACACGCGCATAATGCGACTCGCGGGCATGCGAGCTGCGATAGGCCTGCTCGACTGCCGGGGTAATGCCATAGAGAACATCGTCCTTGACCGGCACGACATCGGCCCGGAAAGACCCCGCTGGATCAAAAATCACCCGTTCACTGCCACCGATCATCAGCGACGTATGCGCCCCGGACCCAGTGCGCGTGTTGATCATTGTATAGAGCGTCAGCGTTGACGGCCCCGGATCACGGTAAGACCGGGATACGATCTCTGACGGATCAGCTTGAGGGCGCTGCGAGCCTGCGCAGCCTGCAACGGTTGCTGCCAGTAGGCAGGCAATCAAAATCCGGAACACGGGGCAGCCCTCGCTACGCGTTACGCTGCGAAAACCGCCAGGAACAGGCAGAGGAAGGCGATAGCAATCACACACCAGGTTGTGGCTTTGATAAAGCCGTTGAAGGTTTTGGTTTGAACGGTGATGTCCATTTCGCCGTGCTTGTGGTCAGCCATGAGTCTCAGAATCCCAATTCGCGTGTTTTCCTGTTGGATAATCGAAAAGGCAGTGGCTGTCACGACGTCATTCGCGCGCAGGGGTGCGATCCCCGAAAACAGAACACCCCGGATACCCAAACCCCCAGCGCCACGGCAGCCCGCTGCAAGGTCCGCCGCCGAACCGAACGGCACCATACATTGCATCTGCCGTCAGCGCATGAACGTTGCGCACTTGATCCGGCGTCATGTCATAACGCTGTGCATAATCCTCGGCATATGTGTCCCCATGATCCTTGACGCAGGCGCGCAGGGTCTGATCTGCGGACAGTCGCGCGTCGTAGCTGTCCTCGGGCAGCAAGGCTGCGCCCGCATTGTGATAGGCCCGGTCGTGGATCACGCAGCATTCCTCCCACGGGGGGTGGGCCTCGTATAAGTCTCCGATCTGCGGAAATGTATCGGCCACCCAGCGCCAACTGGTCGACAGACCGCCTGAACAGCCATCTGTTTCAAACGGTGTCAAAGGCACAGTGCCCCGTTGCGCAATCAAAGCGCGATGTGCAGGCATCTCGACGCTGCGCATCAAATCCTGAGCCGCCGCAGCGCCGGATAGGCAGACCAGCAGCACCGCTACCTTACGGGCTTGCATCGCGCATCGCCTGCGTGTCGACCTGCATACCAAAGGTGGTGGCGAGCCACAGCAGAAGGCGTTCAGCCGGGCCCATCTCGGCCCGGATCTGTAGAACCTCTCGCGCCATTGCCGGGCGATCGGTGATCAACCCGTCAACGCCCATCGACGCCATGGCAGACATCTGCAGCGGATCGTTCACTGTCCAGACATAGATATCTTTGCCCGCGTCGTGCACGGAACGGATCAACCCCGGAGAGACCGACGCCGCATTCACGGCGACAAAGTCGCCTTCAAGGCCAGACAAATCCCCCACTGCCGTTGCGGCCAAAACACCCGCGCGCCAATTGGGACGCAAAGATTTCATCTTTTGTACCGCAGGATACTTCAGAGACATCGTGGCGATCTGATCCTGCATCCCGAACTCTTCGACCAGCGCAACCACCCGGTTTTCCAGATCGATATCGTGGCCATAGTATTTCAGTTCGATGATAACCTTGGCTTTGCCCTTTACAGCTTCTAGAACTTCGCGCAGCGTTGGGGTGCGCTGATCCGCGTATTCAGGGCCGAACCAACTGCCGATGTCGATCTCTGCCACGTCCTCCATCGTGGCATCCCAGACCTTCAGATCGACCTGCGCCAATTTCATGAAGTCACTGTCATGCGCAACAATCACCTCATTATCCGCGGTTTCCTGCACATCGATCTCAACCCAATCCGCGCCATCCTCGATCGCCTTTAGAACCGAGGACATCGTGTTTTCGGGCCTCAACGCTGCCGCGCCACGATGACCGATCACCTCGGCCCGATCGGGCGCCTGTACCTGCTCCAGAAGGCGATGGCCAAACCAGCTGCCGACCAGCAACGCAATCACCGAAAGGCCCACCGCACCGATCAGCGACAGGCGCAGACGACGCGGTTCGGGATGCGGGATATCCGCGACCTGAGGTTCAAAGAACCCATCCAACAGCAACGCAAGCGCGCCCAGCGCCATTGCCGCCAGAACCAACCCCGATAGTGACCAAAGCCCCGCGATCACCAGGCTATAGATCAGCGCCAACCGCAGATGATCGCTGCCTTGCAATGGAACCAGCGCAAACAGTAGCCCGGCAATCGCCGCAATCGCCGCTGCGATCACAAGGCGCAGGCCGAGCCAGGCAACCAAAGACAACTTCAACCGTCCTTGCCGCCCTTCCATCCTTATCGCGCTGACCCCAAACACATGCGCCGGGTGGACATTTTCGAACAGCACAAGATGCAGCGACAGCGCCCATGCCGACAATCTGCGGATCAGAACCCAAGCCATCACCAATGCAACCGCGCCAATCAGCAGAACGGCAATCCAAAAGGCGGGCAGGTGCAAGGTCAGGTAGTAGTTGATGTCGTATTCCGTCAGCGCCCACCACGCGATCAGGCCCGAGATGGCCAGAAAGGGCAGTGCCAGAATCAGAACGCGCAGAATAAAACGCCAAGCAAACCCAAACAGGGCTGGCAGGCGCGACACCACCAGCCGGATGGCGGAACTGCCCGCCCGCCACGGGTTAGGTTCATCCATGCGTAGAGAGCCTGCCATGACGGCAAAGACGAAAACCTCAGCCATCAGAAACAGGCTCAGCACGACCAGGGCCGCGATGAACCCTGCGGGCGATAGGATGAAGGTGGCGATATCCTGATCCGTCAACGCCGACTGATCAGACAGAGAAACTGCCAGATTGATCGCTGCGGCGATAGCCGGCGCAATGAGTGCGATCAGCAGCAGGCGCACTGCAATGTAGATGGGAACAAAGGTCTGCCGCCGGGCCCAGGCACCAGAATAGGCCCGAACTATGACTGAGACATATGACACGTCGTGGCCTCCTGAATGATGGGATCATTCAAGGCCGCGTAGCCGTGAATTGCAAGTCAGCTTTCTTCCAGATCGGCGGCCAGCCGGAACCCGATACGATTGGCTGGTTTGTCTTCGACCGATTTCGGCAAGGCGCGCAACATCACATTCAGTTGGCTGACATGCTGCACCAGCTGGGTACGGCCACCGGCCCCGTCCGAGCCGTAGAAGGTGATGATATCAGGATCAAAATAGCCCATGCCTTCGATCCGCAGCACACCCGCGTCTCCGCCAGTGAAGCCCATCGCGACCTCATGATCGCCATCCAGTGTCTTTTCGAAGTTCTGGATGTATAGGATCAGTCGTTCATAAGCCCATTGCGCCGGGCTTTTGGTTTCAACCGGTTTCTGCAATGGTTCCGGCAAAGGCTTCGACCCAGACTCGGCTTCGGAATTGGCGTGCACCTCATAGCAGCGCGGCAGCGCCGCCGCTTCGGCTGCCTCGGCTGAGGTCTCGATCTCGTCCTGCATTCTTTACCCTTTGCGTTGGTAGACCCAGGCTCCGTCTGCGCGGCGCGTCCGGGTGACGGACCCAATGTGGTAAAGATGGTTCATATGTGCAACCGCTTCGACCAGCGCGAGGCCATATTCCCCCTCACGAATGGTCCGTTTGAACAGCGGTGCAAAGCAATCCGCCGCAGCTTTGGGTGTGTCCAGATCATCCAACAGGCGCTTTAGCGCACCATGATGGTTGTCGATCAGTTGACGCATACGCAGGGGCAAACCGGTAAAGGGCAGCTTATGCCCCCCCAGAACCAGATGATCGGCCCGCGCAAGCCCTTCCAGCCGTTCACACGCCTCTAACCAACCTGAGACTGGATCAGCTATGGGTTCGGTAGCATAGACACCCAGATTTGGACTGATCGAGCTGAGGATCTGATCGCCGCTTAGCACCAGATTGTCATCTCGGCTCCAGAGTGTGACATGTTCCGGCGCGTGGCCGTTGCCCATATGCACATCCCAATCGCGCCCACCTGCGCGCAGAACATCGCCCTGTTTCACCCGCGTGAACCCCAATGGCATCGGATATACCGTGTCGGCGAAGTTGAAGGGCCGGTCAGCCTTGCGCTTGTTCAGAACCTCGGCAGACATGCCCGCGCTTTGGTAGAAGTCCAGCGTTTCCTGGGGCCAGCTTTCCTGAACATCCAATGTCAGCATACGCGCAAACAACCAGGCGGTTCGGCTGGTCAGAAGTTCGGCGCCATGTTCAGACTGAAACCAACCCACATTCCCGACATGATCAGGATGATGATGGGTCGCCAGCACGCGGCGGACGGGTTTGCCCGCAAGCGGACCGGACATCAACTGCTGCCAGATCGCGCGTGTTTTCCCGGATGAAATCCCGGTATCCACAAAGGTCCAGCCATCCCCATCGTCCAGCGCATAGACATTGACGTGATCCAGCGCCATGGGCAGCGGCAAGCGCATCCACAAGACACCTTCGGCAATCTCAATCGCCTCACCCGGTGCGGGCGGTTCGGGCCAGGGATATTCGATCATCGACACCGCCATTCAGCTTTTAAGCCGCCAGATCATCTGCACTGAGCGCGAAAAGGTCCTCGGCCCCGTTTTGCGCCTGCGCCAAAAGACCGGAATACTGCGGCAGCAACCCGTTGATGTAGAACCGCGCCAGCTTGCACCGCGCGCCTCGCGGATCGGCCAATGCCGCCTTGAGGTGGTAGTGCCCGCCCAGAACGCGGGCAAAAGCACTCAGATAGGCATGCGCCCCGGCAAATCGGTTGTTCATATCCCCTTGGCTGACCATCCATTCGGTTGCTTCACGCAGGGATTCGGTTGCTTCCCAGACCGGACCTGCAAGATCGGGCAGCGTGGCACGGGCCTGTTCGGCATGGTCTTCGATCTCATCCAGCAGGCGCGAGGCAGCCTCGCCCCCATCCATCATCTTTCGGGCGACAAGGTCCATGGCCTGAATGCCATTCGTGCCCTCATATATCGCCGCCACGCGGACATCGCGGTAGTATTGAGCCGCCCCGGTTTCTTCGATCACACCCATGCCACCATGCACCTGAACACCTGTTTCCGAGACGCGCATCCCGGTCTGTGATCCAAAGGCTTTGCAAATGGGGGTCAACAGCGCGGCACGCGCAGCCCAATCGGCATCCCCATTGGCCTGCGCCATATCAATGGCCACCGCATTCGCCAGCATGACCGCACGCGCGGCAAAGGTGTCGGCGCGCATCTCTGCCAACATCCGGCGTACATCAGCATGATCTATGATGGTGCCCGAGGGCGTTTTGCCCTGTTTGCGATCCATCGCATAGGCCAGCGCGTGTTGATATGCAGCCTCGGCCACGCCCACGCCCTGCCCGCCAACGCCCAAACGCGCGTTGTTCATCATTGTGAACATAGCCGCCATACCGCCATGCTCTTTGCCCACAAGCCAGCCGGTCGCCCCGTCATACTGCATCACACAGGTCGGCGAGCCGTGCAGGCCAAGCTTGTGTTCAAGCGAGACGACCTTCAGATCATTGGCAACGGCCGGGTTGCCCTCGGCATCCGGAATGAACTTGGGCACCAGAAACAGCGAGATCCCTTTGGTGCCGGGAACCCCATCCGGGAGACGCGCCAAAACCAAATGGCAGACATTCCCCGCAAAGTCGTTGTCACCCCATGAGATATAGATTTTCTGCCCCGTGATTGCGTAGGTGCCGTCCCCGTTGGGTTCAGCTTTCGAGGTCAGCGCGCCAACATCGGACCCGGCCTGCGGTTCCGTAAGGTTCATTGTGCCAGACCATTCACCTGCCATCATCTTGGGCAGGTACAATGTTTTGAGGTCATCGCTGGCATGATGTTCCAACGCCTCGATTTGGCCCTGTGTCATCAGCGGGGCCAGTTGCAGCGACAGGCAGGCCGCACTCATCATCTCGTTCACTGCGGTGGTAACGGTCATCGGCAGGCCCATGCCGCCATATTCCGGATCGCCACTGATGCCAATCCAACCGCCTTCGGCAATCGCGGTCCAGCCATCGGCATACCCGGGCGAGCTGCGCAGAACACCGTTTTCCAGACGTGCGGGCGTCAGATCACCGGGCCGCTGAAGCGGGGCCAGAACCTCTTCGCACATCTTGCCCGCCTCAGACAGGATCGCGCTGACCACATCGGGGCTGGCATCCGCAAAGCGATCTGTCGCGGCGATCTGATCGAACCCCACAACGTTTTCGAACAGGAACTGATAATCTGAAAGCGGCGCGCGGTATGGCATTTTTTCCCTCAGGAGCTGTCTGATCGGCTGTTTGCAGGCGGGCTTGGATTTCCGACACTGCACCGGTATGCATCAAGGCTTGGAAGCATTACCTAACGTTCCCTATGTTCCGAGCAACCGAAACGCGGCGTCACCAGACATGATCCCAACGACTCTCGATCTGACAGCGGACCCAGGCGGCATCGCACGGGCCGCAGACCTTTTGCGGCAGGGCTTGCTGGTCGCCTTTGCGACCGAGACAGTTTATGGGCTTGGTGGCGACGCCCGGAACGGCGAGGCGGTCGCCGCGATCTATGAGGCCAAGGGACGACCCAGCTTTAACCCGCTGATCGCTCATGTCGCCTCGGTCGAGGCAGCCCGACGATTTGTCGACTGGTCAGACCATGCAGAAACGCTTGCCAATGCGTTCTGGCCCGGACCGCTGACGCTGGTTCTGCCCTTGCGTGATGGTCACAGTATCTCTCCGCTGGTCACGGCAGGGTTGGAAACACTGGCTGTGCGCGTCCCCGCACACCAAACCGCCCGGGACCTGCTGGCTGCCTTTGACGGCCCAGTGGCCGCCCCATCTGCCAATCCATCCGGCCTGATCAGCCCCACCACCGCTGATCATGTGCGCGCAGGGCTTGGCGGCCGGATTTCTGCCATTCTGGATGACGGACCCTGTGGGGTCGGGCTGGAATCGACCATTGTTGGTTTGGCCGGGGAACCTACCTTGTTGCGCCCCGGTGGTATCGCGCTTGAGGATATCGAAACCGCTCTCAACACACGCCTGCACCTGCACCAAGTCGGGGATAACCTGACGGCACCGGGACAACTGCAATCCCACTACGCCCCTGACGCCCCCGTCCGCCTGAACGCTTTGTCGAAGCGGGGCGAGGAGGTTTTGCTGGGCTTTGGTCCGGTAGATTGCGACCTGAACCTTTCTGAGAGTGGAAACCTGATCGAAGCCGCCGCCAATCTGTTTGCTGCTTTGCACAGGTTGAATGAAACGGGCCGACCTATTGCTGTGTCCCCGATACCCGATCACGAGCTTGGGGCGGCTATCAATGACCGCCTGCGCCGTGCTGCGGCACCGCGCGACAGCTGACTACGCACGCCCGGCGCTGGCCGACAGGGTCAGTGGATCGACACCCAGCGTGGCCAGCGCGGCCTCCCACTTGTCGTCATCGGGGACATCGAACACCAGTTGCGGGCTCGCCTCAGCCGTCAGCCAGCCATTCATGGCGATCTCATCCTCCAGCTGACCGGGACCCCAACCTGCGTATCCCAGCGTGACCATTGAATTCAGTGGGCCCCGGCCAGAGGCCAAATCCTCAAGCACATCCAGCGTTGCGGTCATGCTGAAAGACTCTGAGATTTGCAGCGAATGCAGATTGGCATCGTAGTCGGCGCTGTGCAGGACAAAGCCGCGCGACATCTCGACCGGGCCACCGAAATGCACCAACCGTTCCCCCACCACCGGAATACGACAGGCTATGTTCAGTTGGCCTAGCAAGGCTTTGATCCGCAGGTCTGAGGGTTTATTCACGATCAAGCCCATCGCGCCGTCATCACCATGACTGCACATATAAACAACCGAATGGTCGAAGCGCGGATCACCCATGCCGGGCATCGCAATCAACAGTTTTCCGGTCAGGTCCATGGGGCGGGGTCTCTTTCAAATGGCACCTCAACAATGGCCTCGCGGCACAGGGATTGGCAAGATGGCACTGAGGTTTTTGGCAGATTTCAGTCCGGTGACCCGAACGTGACTTGGATTTCATCCGCATACCACGCATGTATAGGTCATGATCGCGTTCAAGAAACCCGTCACGGCCGCTGTTGCGGCTTGCCTGTGTGCCGTCTCGCCTGCCCCGGCGCAGCAACTGGATGGTGTCGTCCAACTGGACGTTCTGGATGGGGGTCGGACCACCAACGGCACCTATCTGGGGGCATTGCGCCTGACCTTGCAGGATGGCTGGAAAACCTATTGGCGCGCGCCGGGGGATGCGGGGATTCCGCCGCAATTTGACTGGACCGGGTCGCGTAATGTTGGCGATGTGTCGATCACATGGCCTGCCCCGGATGTGTTTGACCAAAATGGGCTGCAATCCATCGGGTACGAGGATCAATTGGTTTTGCCGGTCGAGATCACGCCGAAAAACCCTGCCAAGCCTGTTCGCCTGCGCGGCGAGATGGATTTGGGCGTCTGCAAGGATGTCTGCATCCCAGAAAGACTGGATTTTGACCACACGCTGGACGCCAAGGCCGACCGCAACCCGGCTATCGCTGCGGCCCTTGCTCAACGCCCGTTTTCCGCAGGCGAAGCCAATGTTTCAGCCGCACGATGCAGCCTGACACCTACGGTAGACGGCATGCAGATCGAAGCGCGCGTGACCATGCCCTCGGCTGGCGGGCAGGAAATAGCAGTGATCGAACCGGGCAATCCGGTGCTTTGGGCCTCGCAGCCTGAAACAGTGCGTCAGGGCGGCACGCTGATTGCAACGGCGGAAGTTATCAACGCCTCGGGCGCGCCCTTCGCGCTGGATCGGTCCGAAATTCGAATCACGGTTCTGGGCGCAAACCACGCGGTCGACATTCAGGGTTGCACTGCGGGTTGATCACATGAGCCAAACCCCAAAAATCGGTGCGCTGGCCGTTGTTCTGCATCAGGGTCAGGTCCTGCTGGTGCAACGCAGCAAACAGCCCGACCGTGGGCTTTGGGGCTTTCCGGGCGGCCATGTGGAATGGGGCGAAACCGTTCTTGAGGCAGCGCAGCGGGAGCTGTTCGAAGAAACCTCGGTCACCGCGGAACCGCTGCACTATCTGGACAATCTGGATCTGCTGCGACGGGATGAGGCAGGAGAAGTCATCTCACACTACTTACTCGTCGGCGTGGCCTGCCGCTATCAGTCAGGCGAACCCAAAGCCGGCGATGACGCGCTGGACGCACGCTGGTTTCCGATTGAACGGATACGTCAGGGCGATTTACAGATGAGCGCGCGCGTACCCCAGCTTTTGGAACGGGCCCTGCGCGTGGGCTAAGTGCCAACCCGGCCTTTCAACCGCACATAAAGCAATCCGGACGCTGCAAAGCTGAGCGCCAGTATCGGGAGAGCTCCGGCCAAAAACGCACCCAGCCCCATATCCAAGACACCCGCGCCGCCCTCATCCGGGTAGAGCGCAGAGAGAATGCCCATCGGTGCACCAGCAACTGCAGGCCACACCATCGTCACTGCAAACCACAGCATCAGCACGACCCCGGTGGCCGCAACAGCGCTCTGCATCACCCGATCCGGTGCGCGCATGGCCCGGCGCATGGCTGTCATCGGACGGGAGACGTCATTCAGAATAGCCAGCAAGGCAGGAACCAGGACCAAAACCAGCAACATGCCGAAACCCAAGCCGTAGACCAGAGTGATAACGGTCGGCTTCAAAAATTGTGCTTGCTGAGAACCTTCATACAGCAACGGTGTCAGACCCAGCACTGTCGTCAGCGTCGTCAGCATCACCGGGCGCAACCGGTCAGCCGTGCCTTCGACAATCGACGGGACCAGACCGCGTTCCTGCTGATAGCCATCTATGGTTGTCACCAAAACGATTGAATCGTTGATGATGATACCGGTCATGCCCAGCAGACCAACAACCGTGAACATGCTCAGCGGCACATCCCAAATATAATGCCCCCAGATCGCACCCACCAAGCCAAACGGGATAATGGCCATCACCACCAGAGGTCTGGACCAACTGGCAAAGACCCAGGCCAGCACCAGATAAATCCCGGTCAAACACAGGATCAGACCCGTGCGCGCCTCGGAGAGGAACTCGTTTTCCTGCTCGCTCAGCCCTGCCATGCGCCATTCGACCTGTCGTTCAGCAGCGATATTGGGCAGAATCTCTTCGTTCAGTGCGCGTTCAATCTCTGCCGCGCGGGTCGGATCATCCTCGGAAATGTCGCCATTCACCGAGATCACCCGCAGCCCATTCTCGCGCCGCACAGTTGAGAAGCCGGATTTCCGCTCGACCGAGACAATATCGGCCAGCGGCACATACACCCCGTCGGGTGTGCGCATCAGGGTGCGTTCCAGGAAGTCAGCCGTCAGCTCGCCTTCGGGCAGTTCCACCCGGATCTCGGCGCTGCGTGGCCCGTCCGGGAAGGTCGCGGCCTCGATCCCGTTCAACCTGTTGCGCAATACGCGCCCCAGAGTTTCGATGCGGAAACCCAAGGCTTGCCCCTGCGCGGTCAGGTCAAGAATGTATTCTTCTTTGTCATAGGCCAGATTGTCTTCCAACGCCGAAACTTCGGGGTACTTTGACAGTTCGGTCTGAAGGTCTTCAGACGCAGCCTTGAGCGTGTTCACATCGGAACCGTAGAACTGCACGTCGATGGCATCGCCACCTGGGCCTGACCGCCAGCCTCGGAAGCTGATCAGCTCGACCTTGGGATGGCGGGGCACGAAATCCTGCAGCTCGCCCACAAATTCAAAGCTGGAATAGGGGCGCAGGTCAGCATCAATCAGTTCGATCGAGATGCCACCCAGCAGATCATCATCCTTACCTTCGGCAGCCGACAGGCCAAACCCGGCGCTGCCGCCAACCTCGGCCAAAACGTAATCGATGGGGTTACGACCATGACGTTCCTCGTAGATTGCGCCCAGTTCTTCGGCGGCTTGCTGCAACTGTCGCATCATCTCGAACGTATCGGCGCGGGTCGCCCCTTCGGCCATGATAAAGTTGCCGGTGACCGAACCACGCTCGGGCGCGTTGAAGAACCGCCAGTTCACATCGCCCCTGATGAACAGGGCAATCTGGCTGGCCAGAATGACAACCATCAGGGCGACAACCACATAGCGGGCCCAGACCACCCAGGCGATGAAGGGCCGGAACAGGCGATCCCGCACCCAGCGAAACCCCCGGTTGACGACCCGGTTGGGCAGGTCGTACCAATGTTCCTTCGCCGAATGGGCGATGGCATGGGCCATGTGGTTGGGTAGGATCAGGAAACACTCGATCAGTGAGGCCGCAAGAACGGCGATCACGGTGAATGGGATGTCCCGGATCAACTCTCCGAACCGACCACCGACAAGAGTCAGGCCGAAGAATGCGATCACGGTTGTTAGTGTTGCCGCGAATACCGGCATGGCCATCCGCCGGGCGGCGCGTTCAGCGGCAACCATGGGCGGCTCACCTAGTCGGCGGGCACGAAAATCAGCGTGTTCGCCCACCACGATCGCGTCGTCCACCACGATGCCTAGGGTGATGATCAGGCCGAATAGCGAGACCATGTTGATCGACAAGCCACCCAGATACATCAGCGCAATAGCGGCTGACATTGCGACGGGAATGCCTGCGGCCACCCAGAAAGCAATCCGCGCATTGAGGAACAGAAAAAGCAGGCATACAACCAGCCCAAGCCCGACAAGGCCGTTGTCGATCAGAATGTCCAGCCGGTCTGTGATGGACTGCGCTCGCGTCCGGATCAACTCGACGGTGACGCCTTCAGGCAGGCTGGCCTGCATCTCGGCCACCACGTCTTCGACCTGATGTTGAATGCCGATGGCATCGCCCAGATTAGAACGATCCACCCGGATGGACATGGCTGGATCTTCGCCCACGAAATAGCTTCGATTGCGGTCGACCCCTTCAATCCGGATCTGCGCGACATCGCCCACGAACAGTTTGGAACCATCTGCAAAATTGCGCAGTGCGATGCCTTCGATCTCTTCCGGGGTGCGCTTCTCCGAACCTGTTCGGATACGGGCATTGGCGCCCGTGACATCCCCGGCGGGGCTGGCGTTAACCTCAGCCGCAATGGCCGAGGAAATGTCAGACAAGGCAATGTCGTTTGCGATCAACTGCGCCGTTGGAACCTCGACCACCACACGCGGCGCGGCCAAGCCGCGGATCGTGGTGCGCGTAACACCCGCAGCGAACAGCCTGTTGATCAGTTCATCAGTAAACTTCGCCAATTGGTCAGGCGCTACTGGGCCGGTGATCACAACATCGGTCACACGATCACGCCAGGCCCCGCGCCGGATCGAGGGTTCTTCGGCGTCTTCAGGCAAGGTTGTGACACTATCAACGGCGGTCCGAACATCTTCGACGGCGCGGGACATATCCCAGTTGGCTTCGAACTCAAGCCGGATGTTCGCGGACCCTTCTCGTGAAGTGGCTGTGGTACTGGCTACGCCCTCGACCGCCAGCAGCTCGGGCTCCAGCAACTGAACAATACCGTTGTCAACATCCTCGGGGCCTGCGCCCTCCCACTCGACGTTAACATCGACCCGTTCCAGAATGACATCGGGAAAGAACTGCGCGCGCATGTTGGGAATCGCAGCAGCCCCCAAAACCAGCATGACCAGCAGCAATAGATTGGCGACCGTCCGGTGCCGGGTGAAATAGCTCAGAATGCCGCCCGCCGCGCTTGGGATTTCGCGCATCATAGCGCTTAGCCCCCAGCCCGGTTTTCAATCCGGCGGACCAGCGAGGCGGGCACTTGCGCCGCTTCCAACTGACCCAGCATTCGGGTTTTGACATCCTGAGGCATACCTTCGCTGGCCTCAACCTGCGCGACAAGCTGCGCGCGCTGCGTATCCGTCAACTCGACCATATCCGCGTCAGCGCTTTCCTCGACCCGCAGGGGGCGCACGCGCACGCCGGAACCCAGCAACGGCGTGCGGCCAATAACCACTTCGCGGCCTTCCAGTCCGTCGCCGCGCAGCAAAACCTCATCACCCTGCCGTCGTATCAACTGCACCGGCAGGGTTTCCAGACGGTCATCCGCGCCCAGCACCAAAACCGTGCCCGCCGCATCCAGAACGGATGAGGGCAAACGCACAACGGCGTCGACCGCCTGTTCCTGAACGGTGACCGTCACAAAATCCCCTGGTTTGAAGCCCGAGGCGCTATCCAATCGTGCAAAGATCAGACGACCTGTCTGCCCCTCGCCTGCTGATCCGCTGTCGCGGCTGATCCGTCCTGTTGCAGTCAGGTCGGCCCCCGTCACCTCAAGCGACACCGTTACCGGAGCGTTTAGTAGGGTGCCATCTTCATCCAGCAATCGGACAAATTGGGCCGTTGAAACCCGGAAGGCAACTTCCAACGCATCAGGGTCCACCAGCTCAGCCAGTTTTTCGTTGGCGGCAACCAGTCGTCCTTCGACCAATGTTACATCGGTCAGTGTACCGCCGAACCCGGCCCGAATGGTCATGTCATCCAGATCGCGTTCTGCCGCTTCAAGCGCAATCCGCGCGCGGGCCAATAGCGTGGTGGCCTGATCCACACGCGATTCAGCCTGCGCCAGTGCAATCCGACGCGCCAGAACAGATTGCTGGGCCGAGGTGGCCGACAATTCGGCCTCTTCCACGCTCGCAGTCGCACCCACACCACGGGATTCCAGATCGCGTTGCCGTTGCAAAGCGCGTTCGCGCAGCTCAGCCTGCGCTTCTGCCGATTTCAACTCATCCTGCGCCAGCAGCAGGGATCGTTCCGCATCGCGTTCCTCGAACTGGGCATCCAGCAGATCGGATTTGGCCCGGTCCAAGGCGGATTGCGTGTCCGCAGGGTCCAGCTCAACCAGAACTTCACCCGCCGTAACCGTCCCGCCATCCTCGAAATCATCGGCGAGTGAGATCACACGCCCACCCAGCGCCGCGCGTAGTTCAAGCCGGCGGCGGCTTTGCACCTCACCAAAGGCTTCCAGATAGGGTGTTACGGTCTGCAACTCGGCTGTTCTGACCGACACTGTAAACACACGCTCGCGCGCCGGGGGTTTTGCGGTGTCGCGCGCAATCACGTCTTGCACAGCACCTGTGATCATCTGGACAGCGACAAACAGCAAAGCCAACGTCAGCGACGCCAGAAAGACACCGACAAGACTTTGCCTTAGAAAACGCATTCTCACTTACCCCGGTTGCAATGGGCTGCCTTACGCAAAATGTAGCCGGACCGTGAAATATGCCAAGCCACAATGCGGTTATAAGGTGTTAAACGTACGGGCAGTCTACTTCCGTCGCAGATGTTCGTCCAATCGTGGCATTATTTCCACAAAGTTGCAGGGGCGATGACGGTAGTCGAATTGTTTCTCCAAAATACCGTCCCAGGCATCCTTGCACGCACCCGGGCTGCCCGGCAGGGCAAACAGATAGGTGCCGCCAGCAACACCGCCTGTGGCGCGGGACTGCACGGCCGAGGTTCCGATCTTCTCCATCGACAGAATGGTGAAGACGGTTCCAAAGGCATCGATCTCTTTCTCATAGACGTCGCGATGCGCTTCGACAGTCACATCGCGCCCGGTCAGGCCCGTGCCTCCGGTCGAGATCACAACATCGATCTGAGGATCCGCGATCCATACGCGCAGCTGATCCGCGATCTGCGCGCGCTCATCGGGTAAGATCTGCCGATCTGCAACGGCGTGGCCCGCCGCTTCGATCCGATCGACCAACGTTTGGCCGGATCGATCTTCGTCAAGCGATCGCGTGTCCGAAACTGTTAGGACAGCAATGCGGACAGGGATAAAATCTTTGTCTTGATCGATCATTCAGAGCACCTCGAACCAGTTCACTTTGGGCCCCAGATTGGCGATCTGCGTTCGACCAAGATTACCACGATACCCCCAGCTGTCATGGATGTGACCACAGAAGACCAGCCGGGGCTGAAGCCGTTCCACCGCATCGCGCACGGCCACCGAGCCGACGGAGGAACCTTGCGATGTTACGTCCCCGTGTCCTTTGGGCGGAGAATGCACGATCAGAATATCGGCAGTGTCACAGCGATCCAGCAGTTCCGAAGCCTCTGGCTCGGACAGATCACAGGACCAATCGCCAAATGGCGTGGCGGGTACTCCGTAGCCCAGCCCGAACAGGTGTATACCGTCGACTGTCATTCCGTTGCCATGCAGGACATGGGCGCTATCTGGCGCAGCATCGGCTAGCTCATCCGCGTTTTCTGCATTTCCCGGAACCAGAACCAGCGGGGCCGAGATACCCGACAGCATCTGCATAGCCTCGTTCAGTCCCTGGCGCATATTGCAGTAATCCCCGGCCCCAATCACCAGATCGGCCTGCGCGCTGGCCTCCACCAGATCAGCCGCCCGGTTGCGCGCCATGTGAAGGTCTGAGAAAGCCAAAATGCGCATCATCCTGCCCCCAGCCGTGCTTTCAACTCCAAAAGATCGGCCCAGGCCTCTCGTTTCATCTGTGGCTGGCGCAGTAGGTAGGCGGGGTGGAACATCGGGATCACCGGCAAATCCAACGCGTGTTCCCAAGTACCGCGCAGCCGCGTGATTCCGCGTTTTCCCAGAACGGCCTGACAACTGATATTGCCCATCACCACCAAAACCTCGGGCTTGGCCAGCGCCACATGGCGTTCCAGAAACGGCTTCATCATGCCAATCTCTTCAGGCTTCGGGTCACGGTTCTGCGGCGGGCGCCAAGGCAACACATTGGTGATATAGACATTCTGCGCGCGATCCAGATCAATCGCCGCCAACATCCGATCCAGCAACTGACCCGCCCGGCCAACAAAGGGCTTACCTTCGCGGTCTTCATCCCGGCCCGGAGCCTCTCCGATGATCATCACGCGTGCACCAGGCGTACCATCGGCAAACACCAACTGCCGCGCACCGCGCTTTAGCTCACAATGCTCAAATGCGTCCATCGCCGCACGCAATTCATCCAGTGATCCGGCGCTTTGTGCTGCGGATTTTGCGATGGCAACTGGGTCAACCTGCTTGGGTTTCTCGAGCGCGGCCTCGGGGCTGGCCGGTTTTTTTGACTTGGGCGCAGTATCGGGCAGCGCATACCGGTCGATTGGCACGTCTCCAATCGCCTCGGTCACGCCCAGTTCGATCTGCCAGTCCAACAGCGCCCGTGCGGTGTGATAATCCATGCCCGATTCCATACCCCACAATCTAACCGGCTTTTGACCGATGGAAAGCGAATAGACCTTGCCACGGCGCTGGGTCGCACCGACCATGATCCTGTTATGCCATCGATCTTGCGATTCCTTCTGATTGCTCTGCTTCTGAGTGCCCCGGCGGGCCCGCTACGCGCGCAGCTTTCCATCGGCAATGACCAATGCCGCGGGGGTCAATTCGCCTGCGGCAGCCGGTGTTGTTCGGGCGGGCAAAGATGCAGCTTTGATGGACACTGCATCCCTCTGGGCGGCACCTATTGCGGTGGTGGGCGCAGCTGTGGCCCATTCGAGCGCTGTGTCGCGGGTGGCACGCGATGTGCACCACAAGGTGCAAATGCCTGCAATTCGAGCCTCGATTGCCCCAGCGGGAGCCGCTGCAATGGCCGTCGCAAATGCGAGCTGATCCGCCCCGATATCGAACTAAACCTACCGCAGCCCTGCGCTGATGGCCGGATATGCGCTCGCGGATCTTACTGCATGCCGCAAGGCGGATGCTCGCGTCCCGGATGGTACCTATGCGAAAAAACCGGGTCTCAGTGTCGTCAGGGTTTCAAATGCTCCAGAAATCAGGGCTGTGTCCCTGTCAAAGCCATCGATTGCGGGTACGGCAAGTGGTGCAAACCGGGCGAACAATGTCTGCCAAAGGGGGGATGCCAGAAACTGCCCGACAGCACAGAACCTTAGGTTGCCTTGCCCGGCGCGGCTTTCTATAAGCGGTCCGATTGTCAGACAGGAGCCCGCCCATGCGTTTCGCCCATCGTCACCTTCTTGGCATCGAGCATCTGTCGCAATCCGATATCACCGCCATTCTCGACCTGGCAGAGACCTATGTGGATCTGAACCGTCAGTCGACCAAGCACTCGGATGTGCTGTCCGGGCTGACCCAGATCAATATGTTCTTTGAAAACTCGACCCGCACGCAAGCGAGCTTTGAGATCGCGGGCAAGCGTCTGGGTGCAGATGTGATGAATATGGCGATGCAGGCCAGTTCGATCAAAAAGGGCGAAACCCTGATTGATACAGCGATGACATTGAACGCGATGCATCCCGACCTGCTGGTGGTGCGGCATCCGCAATCCGGCGCCGTCGATCTGCTGGCGCAAAAGGTGAATTGCGCTGTGCTGAATGCAGGCGACGGGCGGCACGAACATCCGACACAGGCGCTGCTGGATGCGTTGACCATCCGCCGCGCCAAGGGGCGCTTGCACCGCCTGAACATCGCCATTTGCGGCGATGTGGCCCATTCCCGCGTTGCACGTTCGAACTTGATCCTGCTGGGCAAGATGGAGAACCGCATCCGTCTGATCGGGCCACCTACGCTGGTGCCTGCGCAATTCGCCGAGTTCGGGGCCGAGATTTATGACGATATGACCGAAGGCCTGCGGGATGTGGATGTGGTCATGATGCTGCGCCTTCAGAAAGAGCGGATGGATGGCGGGTTCATCCCGTCAGAGCGCGAGTACTATCACCGCTATGGCCTCGATGCAGTGAAGCTTGCGCAAGCCAAACCTAACGCCATCGTCATGCACCCGGGCCCGATGAACCGGGGGGTCGAGATTGATGGCACTCTGGCGGATGACATCAACCGATCGGTCATTCAGGAACAGGTCGAGATGGGCGTCGCAGTCCGCATGGCCGCCATGGAACTGCTGGCCCGCAACCTGCGCGAGGCCGCATGAGCGAACTGATCGCCCTTCCCCACGAACGCGGCGTCATCCGCCTGTTTGCCCTGAACATGCGCCCGGAAGAGGCCAAGTTCCTGCGCGAACCGGGTGCTGTTGATCAGGTTTTAGGGGTCGCGGATCTGGACCTTGAACAGATCGACATCTTTCCTATGTCCGACCTCGAAGACCTGGGCCTTTGGGGCTATCTGAACGAAGGGTGTGGCGTGCCCGAAGATCAATTGGATCGCGCGGCGCTTGATGCGGTCGAAGGCTGGGTAATGGCTCTGCGCAGCGCCGCGTTCAAAGGACAGCCTGCAGTGCTTACGCTTGATCCGCGCGTGCAGTTGATTGGCCTGTTCACCGAAGAGGCCACAAACTGGAGCGGCGGTCGGATCGAAACCGAAAGCGCCAAGCCGTTTTCGGCGCCGCAGACACCGGCGCAAGACGACAGGCCGCGCCAAATGGGCTCGGCCGTGCTGGCCGTGTTCATCTTGCTGGTGATCGGAGGTGCGCTGTGGCTGATCCTGTGATCTTTACCCCTGACAAGGGGGCGTATATTCGCACCAACGCCTGGCTGGCCGCCGTGGCAATGGCCGGGGCGATGGCCGTACTCTGGTTGATCGGAAACCCCTATGTTTGGACCGGTGCGCCTGCTGGACTTGCCGCCATCGGCCTGCGCGCATGGTATCTGGCTTCGGAAGAGCTGACCGCCAAATGGGAAATGACCGATACTTTGCTGACGGGTCCCGGCCCGCGCAAGGTTGCGCTGACCCAGATTGAGGCCGTGAACACCATGGGCAGCTTCGTCCAGCTTGTGACCAAAAGCGGCGACAAGCACCTGATCAAATATCAAGCGAACTCCGCCGCCACCAAAGCCGCTATCGAAAGGGCCTTGCCATGAGCACCGTTTTGTTTACCAACGCGCGCCTGATCGACCCCGAGAACGGGACAGATGCGACCGGATGGCTGCATATCTCGAACGGGCGGATCGTGGCGAACGGCAACGGCGATGCCCCCGCAATGGACGGGCAGATCGTGGACTGCAATGGCAAATGCCTAGCCCCGGGCATTGTCGATATCGGTGTCAAAGTGTGTGAGCCGGGCGAGCGGCACAAGGAAAGCTATAAATCCGCAGGTCTCGCGGCGGCGGCTGGTGGGGTGACCACGATGGTCACGCGGCCCGATACCACACCCACCATCGACACGCCGGAAACGCTGGAATTTGCAACACGCCGCGCTCAGGCCGACACGCCCGTCAACGTGCTGCCCATGGCCGCCCTGACCAAGGGACGCGAAGGGCGCGAGATGACCGAGATCGGGTTTCTGATGGATGCCGGTGCGGTGGCATTTACGGATTGCGATCATGTGGTGACCAACACCAAGGTGTTCTCTCGCGCGCTGACTTATGCACGGTCTTGCGGGGCGTTGGTGATCGCGCATCCTCAGGAACCGGGCCTCAGCGCCGGGGCCGCAGCGACCAGCGGCAAATTCGCCGCGTTGCGCGGCCTGCCCGCAGTGTCAGCCCGGGCGGAACGGATGGGGCTGGACCGTGATATCGCATTGCTGGAGATGACTGGCGCGGCCTATCACGCAGATCAGATCACGACGGCTCGCGCCTTGCCCGCATTGGAACGCGCCAAGCGAAATGGTTTGGACATCACCGCCGGAACCTCGATTCACCACCTGACGCTGAATGAGTTGGACGTGGCCGACTATCGCACCTTCTTCAAAGTCAAACCGCCGCTGCGGTCAGAGGATGACCGGCAGGCGGTGATTGAGGCGGTGCGGACCGGCCTGATCGACACGATCAGTTCGATGCACACCCCACAGGACGAGGAAAGCAAACGCCTGCCGTTTGAAGAGGCTGCCTCGGGCGCGGTTGCGTTGGAGACATTGCTGCCTGCAGCGCTGCGCCTGTATCATTCAGGCCAACTGGACCTACCAACCCTGTTCCGTGCCATGACCCTGAACCCGGCCAAACGTCTGGGTCTGAACAGTGGTCGTTTGTCCAAAGATGCGCCAGCCGACCTGGTATTGTTTGATCCTGATGTTCCTTTTGTGCTGGACCGCTTTACACTCCGATCCAAATCGCAAAACACGCCATTTGACGGGCAGCGGATGCAGGGTAAGGTCATTGCGACCTACGTGGCCGGCAAAGAAGTCTACCGGAGAACTTGATGCCCTTGATTGACAGTACACAATCCGAATTGCTGCTGTGGGCGGCCATGGGCTACCTTTTGGGGTCAATTCCCTTTGGCCTGATCCTGGCCAAGCTTATGGGGCTGGGCAATCTGCGCCAGATCGGGTCAGGTAATATCGGAGCCACCAATGTGCTTCGAACCGGCAACAAGGCCGCCGCCGCCCTGACCCTGCTGTTCGATGCTGCAAAAGGCGCTGTGGCGGTTCTGCTGGCGCGCGCCTTTGCCGGTGAAGACGCGGCCCAGATTGCAGCGCTCATGGCGTTTTTGGGCCATTGCTATCCCGTTTGGTTAAGTTTCAAGGGCGGCAAGGGCGTGGCCACATTCCTCGGCCTTTGGCTGGCACTGGATTGGCGGGTGGGTGTTGCCTGCTGTCTGACGTGGTTGGTTGCGGCGGCGATCTGGCGGATATCCTCAATCGGCGCACTGGCGGCGGCTGCATTGTCGACCACCTGGGTCGTGGTGTTGACAGATGGCTCCACCTTCGTTTTGGGTATTGCGCTTACCTTGCTGGTCTACTGGCGCCACAACGCCAATGTAGCCCGCATCAAGGCGGGGACTGAGCCCAAAATCGGAAAGCCGTGAACGCGACCGACGCGTTCACCCGCGCCTTTTTCGCATTGCCCTTGGGCACATTCACTGGTCGCGCCCATGATCAGCGCTATGTCGTCTCACGTCAGGTCATGGCAGGAAACAAGTCCCATAAGCTTGTGGCGTATGAACTCGGTGGCGAGGACTATATCAGCCTGAACCTCTACCAAACCCGCAACAGCGGAGCATTGCTGCGCCCTTGCGAAATGCCTGCTCAAAAGGTCGTCGACTTTGTTCTGGCGCTCACACCCGAAGGCTAACCCAGCCACATTTTTGAACAGCATCTCTGCGCTTCTGCACAATCACAATTGATTGCTTTGAACGTGAACATCCGGCTTCCCACCTGAGTTTCTGTGACGGCCAATTACCGGTCGCACAGGACAAAATCCGGGATCGCAAATCGCAATTACGGCGACCACGCGCATCCTCTTTCACGAAAGGTGAAGCTATGAACACGTTTAAATCTCTGATCGGTGGCGTTGCGCTGTCTGTTGCCCTGGCAACTTCAACCCTGGCCGCTGGTGTTGAAATCAATGCCAGCTCGACCGGGCTGGCGATGCAGGGCTATGACCCGGTTGCGTATTTTACCGAAGGTGAAGCCACCAAGGGCGACTACCGGATCACCACGCTGCATGATGACGCAATGTACCGCTTCTCATCCGAGGAAAACAAAGCCGCGTTTGAAGCGAACCCCGAAGCTTATCTGCCCGCCTATGGCGGCTACTGCGCCTTCGGTGCAGCCATGGGCTTCAAGTTTGATGGTGACCCGAACCACTGGAAGATCGTTGACAACACACTGTACCTGAACCTGTCGCAAGACATCCAGGAACGCTGGGAAGGCGACATTCCGGGCTTCATCGAACAGGCCAGCGCAAACTGGGAAAACATCGCTGACAAGGCTCCGGCCGAACTGCAGCAATAACCCATATTCGGCAACTTTTGCGGTGGGAGCAGAAATGCTCCTGCCGCGCTCAAATCCCACTCTGAACGGAATACCCTTTGGAACCCGGCAGATTGAGCAAAACCCGGCGCGTTTCGCCGGGTTTTGTTATTCAGATATCCAAGATTGTGCTGCCCGTAGTCTGACGCGCCTCAAGCGCGCGATGCGCGTCGGCGATCTGATCTAGTGGGAAGCGCTGATCGATATGTATCTTGACCTCGCCGCCTGAAACTTTGCCAAACAGCCTCCGTGCCATCGCCTGACAGACCGTATGATCGCCGATATGCGTAAACAAGGTCGGGCGGGTGATCTTGAGCGATCCTTTCTGCCCCAAGATCCCGATATTCACGGGCGGAACCGGCCCCGAAGCATTGCCGAATGAGATCATCATCCCAAGCGGTTTCAGACAGTCAAGCGACCCTTCGAACGTGTCGGCGCCGACCGAGTCCATCACCACGTCGACGCCATGCCCATTGGTGATCTCGGCCACGCGTTCGACGAAGTTCTCGGTGCGGTAGTTGATGCAATGCGCTGCGCCATTGAACTGGGCCAGCGCGCATTTCTCATCCGTACCGGCAGTACCGATCAGAGTGATACCTTCGGATTTCGCCCATTGGCAGGCGATCAGGCCCACACCCCCGGCCGCAGCATGGAACAACACCGTATCTCCACGACGCAAAGGCGTGGTGCGGTGGAACAGATATTCAACGGTCATGCCCTTCAGCATCATCGCTGCCGCCGCTTCGAATGAAATGCCGTCTGGCAACGGGCAGAGCTGAGCCGCCGGCATCACCCGCGCTTCGCAATAGGCGCCCGACGGTGCGGCAGCATAGGCGGCGCGCTGACCTGGTGTCAGATGAGTGACCCCGTCGCCAACCGCTTCGATCACGCCCGATGCTTCCATCCCAAGCGCATGTGGTAGTTCCAGCGGATAGAGACCGGTGCGCTGATAAACGTCGATAAAGTTCAGGCCGCAGGCATGATGGCGGATACGAACCTCACCCGGACCGGGATCACCCAGGGGCCGATCTTCGATCTGCAAGGCCTCGGGGCCGCCGAATTCGTGGATAACGACTGTGCGCGCAATATTCTGCATTCTGAACCTCCTCGTGCCTGATCCCAAGCTAGCATGCTTGCGTGACAGGGCAATCAGGAGCTTGTGCTGCGGCGAGTTTGCGCGCGGATCAAACCCCGCGCATCGCCACTAGCCCGCCACGTTCAAAACGATCTTGCCAATATGGGTCGAGCTTTCCATATGGGCATGCGCTGCCGCAGCATCGGCCAGGGGGAATTCGCTGTCCATAACCGGGGCAACCTTACCGGCGGCCAGCAAAGGCCAGACGGCCTCACGCAGGTCCTGTGCGATCTTGGCTTTGGCCAGATCGCTTTGCGGGCGCAAGGTACTGCCCGTCAAAGTCAGGCGTTTCACCATCATCAGGGCAAAATTCAACTCAGCCACCGGGCCCTGTAGAAACGCGATCTGAACCAGACGCCCATCCTCGGCCAATGCCTTCACGTTGCGCGGGATATAGTCTCCGCCCACCATATCGAGGATCAGGTTCGCCCCGCCTTCAGCGCGCACAACACCCACGAAATCTTCGTCGCGGTAGTTGATTGCCTTCTCAGCACCAAGTTTCAGGCAGGCGGCACATTTCTCATCCGAGCCAGCAGTTGCAAAGACCCGCGCACCAAAGGCATTGGCCAGCTGGATCGCAGTGGTTCCGATGCCGCTGGACCCACCATGAACAAGGAAGCGCTCGCCTGGTTTCAGACCGCCGCGCGTGAACACGTTGGACCAGACGGTAAAGAACGTCTCTGGCAGACAAGCCGCTTGCTTCATGTCCATCCCGTCCGGCACTGGCAGGCAATGCGCAGCGGGTGTGGCGACGTATTCGGCGTAACCGCCACCGGGCAACAAGGCGCAGACCTGATCGCCCAGCGCCAAGCCCTCGACCCCTGCGCCCACGGCAACTACCTCGCCCGAGGCTTCCAGCCCCGGCAGATCGCTGGCTCCCGGCGGGGGATCATAGGCCCCTGCGCGCTGCAACGCATCCGGGCGGTTCACACCGGCATAGGCCACTTTCAGAACAACCTGCCCGGCCTCCGCCATCGGCATCGGTCGTTCGGTCAGCTTAAGAACATCGGGACCACCGGGCTGCGTGATTTCGACAGCGCGCATCATCTGGGTCATGGGCAAATCTCCTTTGCCCAATGCCTAGCTGTCATCTGAGCAAAGGCCAAGCTTTGACTACTTGCGCGGGTTCAGCAGGCCCGGCAAATCTGCTCGCATTTTCATCGGAGCCTTGACCTGACCCGCCAGCCAATTCGGAACGGCCAGAAACGGTTTGAACAACGGGTTGCTGTTCACCTGCGCCTTCAGCTTCTCAAACTGCATCACGTCGCCAATGCGCCTGTCCAGAAACTCCCACGTCTTCTGGTGATCAGGCGAATCGTCCCCCAGCCAGAACAAAAGGGTCGAGGAATAGACGCCCGACAGCGTCGCCCGCTTGGTGTACCAGTTTACGTCATCCGACGTGTCACCCAATGCATCCCAAATCAGATCGCAGGTACCCCAAACAGCCTTGGCCCCGTCACCTGCATGCATTGGCAGGGCAAACAAAGTCATGCCCCGGCGGACCAGTTCCTTGTCTTCGACCGCCTCAAGCCGGAACCGAACAGCAGCGGCTACCTTTTCGCGGAACTTAAGCGCGCTGAGGTCTTCAGATTTGATCCGGTCCAGCATCATCTGGTCCCCACGCGCATGATAGGCCAGCGCCAGATCAACCGCGCCGCGCGGGCAAATCGCCCGGGCAAGACCGTCATCCAGTTCGCATTCTGCAACGGCGGCGCGAAAGCTGGTTTCGGACCATCCGTCAAACGGAACATGGGCAAGCATCGCGTCCAGCATCTGCTGTTTTGCGTCTTCATAGGTCACTGTCATGGCGGTTCTCCGGTGTTCGGGGCCAGTACTAGACAAGATAGAACGGCTTTGCTATACGGCCAATTCCTGCAATTTCCTTGCAACTCTATCTAGAAAGGTGGTGACAACCACATGCAGGTTAGTGTTCGCGACAATAACGTCGATCAGGCGCTTCGTGCCCTGAAGAAAAAGCTGCAGCGCGAAGGCGTGTTCCGTGAAATGAAGCTGAAGCAACATTTCGAGAAACCGTCCGAGAAAAAAGCGCGCGAGAAAGCTGAAGCGATCCGCCGTGCCCGTAAACTGGCACGCAAGAAAGCCCAGCGCGAAGGTATGCTCTAAGCAGCAACCCGTCTCGTCCAGCTTTGGATGACACTATTTGACGACCCCCGAGGCCCCGCCCGGGGGTTTGTCGTTTCTAAGACCGGTTTGATCTTGCCGACTCGTGCGTGATGCTGTGCGGCAAGCTGCCATTTCGGCCCCGGCAGAATTTTGCCCGGCATTTTGCAGCGCAGCGAATCCCGCATCGGTAGCACTGCGATGCTCAAATTCTCCTGACAGGTCAGCCCACCTATCCGTCACAGGAAAGGTCTTTGTATCAGCCTCTCGTCTACTCAGACACCAAATCAATAACGGAGGCTACTATGTCGACTGCAAGCACAATCGAGCGCGAAATGCTCGCACTTATCAATGAAGAGCGAACATCCCGCGGGCTGAACCCACTGCAATTGGAAACCAACCTGAACGAATCTTCTGAAGATCACAGCACCTGGATGCTGGACCGCGATATTTTCAGCCATACAGGCGCAGGCGGGTCCAGCGCAACGCAACGGATGCAGGCTGCGGGGTTTGATCTATCGGGCAGCTGGCGCACGGGCGAAAACATCGCCTGGCAATCTGAGCGCGGCGCGCCGGGCATCAGCGACGACGTCGCTCAGCTGCATCAGAACCTTATGAACAGCCCGGGCCACCGCGCCAATATCCTGAATCCGAACTTCGACTATATCGGGATCGGGATCGAAACAGGCGATATGCAGGGTTTTGATGCCGTGATGGTCACGCAGAACTTTGGTGCAACCGGTGGTACGGTGGACCTGGATACAGGCACCACCCCAACCCCTACGCCGATGCCCGAAGAGCCCGAAACACCGGAAGAGCCTGAGACACCCGAAGAACCTCAGACGCCGGAAGTTCCAGAAGAACCAGAGACACCAACTGAACCTGGAACTCCGGAAGAACCGGAAACGCCCGAAGAGCCTGAGACGCCAGAAGAACCGGAAACGCCTGCGGAGCCGGAAGCGCCGGAGGAACCAGAGACTCCCATGGAACCCGAAACGCCAGAGGAACCCGAAGAACCTGTGGAACCTGAGACTCCGGAAGAACCAGAGGCGCCTGAAGAGCCAGAAACGCCTGAACCAACGGCTGAGAATGGTTTTGATATCGAAGCCTTTGTTGCGGCGCTGGAAGAATTCCTGAACGAGGTGCTGGCACTGGTCGATGATTTCGACTGGATCGACATCGAACTACCCGGCGCGCAACCCGGCGGTGATGTACCAATGGATGACGGTCTGATCCGGATCTCGGAAGC
The DNA here is from genome assembly GCF_056533065.1 of Ruegeria sp. H4. Lineage (NCBI taxonomy): Bacteria > Pseudomonadati > Pseudomonadota > Alphaproteobacteria > Rhodobacterales > Roseobacteraceae > Ruegeria > Ruegeria sp. H4. The sequence goes on along the minus strand of NZ_JBQFOC010000003.1, from coordinate 49,265 downwards.
AGGCGATGGTGGAACGCCGCCGACAGAAGAACCCAACGCGGGCTTCACCGACGATGACGATATGCTGATCTTCTCCCCAATGGGTGGAGAATGCATGGTGGACGTCGTTTAACAACTCGTATTCTGGCGAGGCGCGATAATTCGCGCCTCGCTTTTTCCAGCTCGAATCCAGTTCCGCCTAGTAGATTTTCGGAACGTACAGCTCGTCGGGCAGAATACGACGTTCGTAATCAGGGTTATACCTACGATCAGGCAGATCGACCCGCTCCTGCGGCACGTCCGTATAGGGGATCTTGGTCAACAGATGCTCGATACAGTTCAAGCGTTCGCGCTTTTTGTCATTGCCCTCGACAATGTACCACGGCGCCTCAGAGATATTCGTTCGGAATAACATGTCCTCTTTGGCCTTGGTGTAGGATTCCCAGCGAATACGGGATTCCAGATCCATCGGAGACAGTTTCCACTGTTTCATCGGATCATGAATCCGCATGAGGAATCGCAGCTGTTGTTCTTCATCGGTGATCGAGAACCAGTATTTCAGCAAGATGATCCCGGACCGAACCAACATCCGTTCAAATTCGGGAACGTCCTGAAAGAACTGTTCGACCTGATCCTCGGTCGCAAAGCCCATGACGCGTTCAACCCCTGCCCGGTTGTACCAGGACCGGTCGAAGAACACGATTTCACCCGCCGCAGGCAAATGCGGGACATAGCGCTGGAAATACCACTGGCTCTGTTCCCGGCGGCTGGGTGCAGGCAGCGCCACCACACGCGCGACCCGAGGGTTCAGGCGTTGGGTGATCCGCTTGATCACGCCCCCCTTGCCCGCACTGTCGCGACCTTCGAACAGGATGCACACTTTGGCCCCGGTATGCTGCACCCAATCCTGAACCTTGATCAGCTCGGCCTGCAGGCGCAGCAGGTTGCGGAAATAGACCTTGCGATCCAGCATTTCGGGATGCTGATCCTTGTAGATCTTGCGCACTTCCATCGACAGCATGGGTTCGCTGAACTCGATCTCAAAGTCTTCGTCCAGCGTGTCTTCCAGCTCGGCCTCTAGCCAGTCTTTGGGAGAGTCGTTGTTTTCATACGCCAAAGTCTGTTCCTTCTTCATTCACCGGGTGCGGACAGTAATGCGCCTGTGTAACCGCCTGATGTCATCGGATAAGTTGATCTTACTACAGGCGCCGATGAGGTGACCGCTGCTAAGTAAAGACATTACGTGTAATTCTGAACCGCTCGCGCAGGGGATACAACCGTAAGAATTGCCGCAACTGGAAAGGCTTGCACCAGGGAAAGCTGCGCGCCATGACTAAGCCAGTCGAACTGTCGAGGCCACCGTGGCGTATGTGCTGACCCTTCTTCCGATGATCTGGCCCTGGCTGATACTGATCGCGGCCCAGATTACCGCGCTGAGCGGACGGATGGGCGTGGCATTGGCGCTGCTGGTTCTGTTCATCAGCGTCAGCTCAGTTGCCAATCTGATCACGCCATGGGCGATTGCAGTGATTGCGATCGGGTTGCTAGGGGCCGCGACCCTGCCACGCCTGAGCGGCGCGATGGCAGTTGCCGGGCATACGCTTCTGATCCTGTGGTGTTTCACCTTGGGCGCGCATCTGGTTCCTGAGTTCAACAATCTGCTTATCTTGGATCAGGTCCATGCCGGTGAAAACAGCGCCGCGTTTACGATGTATCTGAACCTCGACAAACCAATGGTGTTCTTTGCGGTCCTATTGGCTTGGCCCAGCATGCTGTTTGCGCGTCAGAAAACCAATGCCACGTGGCTCGTCATCGGGCTTGCCCTACTGCCACTGATCTTTCTTGCAGCTGTTTCAATCGGGGCGCTGCGGCCAGAAGTTAAACTTCCCCCTTGGTGGTTGGTTTTTGCAGTTTCAAACTTGTTTCTGACCTGTTTCGCGGAAGAGGCCTTTTTTCGCGGCTACCTACAATCTCTGTTCAGTTCGAAACTTGATCCTATTGGTGGCGTTGTCGCAGCCAGCCTGTTGTTCGGTTTGGCGCATTTCGGCGGTGGTCCAGCACTCGTGATCTTTGCCACGGTGCTGGGCTTGGGTCTGGGGCTGGCCTATGCCGCGACCGGGCGGCTTTGGGTGCCGATTGCGATGCACTTTGCCTTCAACTTTGTCCACCTCGCCTATTTCACCTATCCTGTGCCGGCCTGATCAGACCGGCAAGGCCGTGGTCTTGAACACCGTCCGCAAGGCAAACGAGCTTTGCATCTGCGCCACGCCCGGCAGGCGCGAGAGATATTGGCGGTGAATGCGGGCGAAATCTTCGGTGTTTTCGGCCACGACTTTCAGAAGGTAATCTGCCGTCCCCGCCATCAGGTGGCATTCCAACACATCCGGAATGCGGGCCACCGCCTTTTCGAATGCATCCAGAACCTCTTCGGCTTGACCTTGCAAGGTGATCTCAACAAACACGGTTGTGGGAACATTCATCTTCCGCGCGTCCAGCAAGGCCACGTAGTTTCGTATATAGCCCTCCAACTCTAGCCGTTGGACCCGGCGATGGCAGGCCGAGGGTGAAAGGTTCACCTTTTCGGACAGGTCCGCATTCGAAACCCGACCATTCTTTTGCAGGGCGGCCAGAATCTTACGATCAGTCGTATCCAAGCTCATTTGCGCATATCCATTGCGTTGATTCAGTATCTTTCGCTGGATTCTTTCAAAAGAAAGCCCAATAGCAGGCATTGTTTCACAGAAATTGCGCCACGTAATGCACATAATTTAGGCAGCTTATGAACGGAGGAGGGTCACATGAAAATCGGGTGCCCAAAAGAAATAAAACCACAGGAATTCCGCGTTGGCATGACACCGAATGCAGCTCAGGAAGCGGTGTCGCGTGGACATGAGGTGCTTATCGAAACCGGTGCCGGGATCGGTGCGGGGTTCGACAATGACGCCTATATCGCGGCTGGTGCGCGCATTCTGGACACGGCAGAAGAGGTGTTTGCCACCGCCGACATGATCGTGAAGGTCAAAGAACCCCAGGCCGGAGAGCGCAAGATGTTGCGCGAAGGTCAGTTGCTGTTCACCTACCTGCATCTGGCACCCGATCCGGATCAGACCCATGATCTGCTGGAATCGGGCTGTACGGCGATTGCCTATGAAACCGTAACCGATGCCAATGGGGGCCTGCCTCTGCTCGCCCCGATGTCCGAGGTGGCCGGGCGCCTGGCCCCTCAGGTCGGGTCATGGACCTTGCAAAAGGCCAATGGCGGGCGCGGTGTGCTGATGGGTGGCGTGCCTGGGGTTGGCCCGGCCAAGGTCGTCGTGATCGGCGGTGGCGTGGTTGGCACCCATGCGGCGAAGATCGCCGCTGGCATGGGAGCAGATGTAACCGTTCTGGACCGGTCCCTGCCTCGCCTGCGCTATCTGGACGATGTGTTTGGCGACCAGTTCAAGAACCAGTATTCAACGGCCGGTGCAACTGCCGAGTTGATCCGCGATGCCGATATGGTCATCGGCGCGGTTCTGATCCCCGGCGCAGCAGCCCCCAAGCTGGTCTCACGCGCGCAGCTGTCGACAATGAAACCCGGTGCGGTACTGGTGGATGTGGCCATCGATCAGGGCGGTTGTTTCGAAACCTCTCGCGCGACCACCCATGCTGATCCGATCTATGAGGTCGATGGGGTGATGCACTACTGCGTGGCCAACATGCCGGGCGCTGTAGCGCGCACCTCGACCATTGCGCTGGGCAACGCAACGATGCCGTTCATGCTGTCTTTGGCAGACAAAGGCTGGAAACAGGCCTGTCAGGACGATCCGCATCTGCTGGCCGGTCTGAACGTCCATGCCGGACAACTGACCTACTACGCAGTTGGCAAGGCGCTTGGGATCGACGTCGTCTCACCCAACGTGGTGATAAAGGCGTAATCCTCCCGCCCCTGAAAGCGCCTTTTGAAAAAGGTGCTTTAAGCCTTGGGCGCCGCGCCACAGGCGCGGCGCGGGTGCTTTAAACACTACGCGTTGAGAAAACGAAACAGCGCCGCACGATAGTGCGGCGCCGGGCCCAACCGGAGAAGGGCATTTTGAATGCCCGTTCGACGGGCGGGAGCCTTTAGCCCTGCTTCTGAATTTCGACCGAATGCGGATAAGGAATCGAGACACCCTTGGCGTCGAAGGCTTCCTTGATGGTCTTGGTCAGCTCGAATTTCACATCCCAGTAGTCCGCCGCAGCACACCACAAACGCGCAGTTAGATCGACCGAGCTGTCACCCAGATTTGTGACCCTCACCCAAGGCTCTGGATCCTTGTGGATGCGCGCATCCGCATTGGCGACATCCAAAATGATCTTCATGGCCTCATCCGCGCTGTCGCCGTAGTCAATTCCGAACACCAGATCGACACGCCGCGTTTCATGTGCGGAATAGTTGGTGATCACCGACCCCCAAGCCTGCCCGTTCGGGACTATGATCTGTACGTTGTCTGGCGTCACCAGCTCAGTGGTGAACAGGTTCAGGTCTTTGACCGTTCCTGCCGTTCCGCCGATATCCACATACTGACCCAGCTTATAGGGGCGGAACACAACCAGCATCACGCCCGCCGCCAGATCGCTGAGCGTCCCTTGCAGCGCAAGACCAATCGCCAGCGAGGCAGCACCCAGAATGGCAACGATACTTGTGGCCTCGATCCCGAAAATCCCCAGAACGGCCACGAGGACGATCGCCAAGATCACCCATTTGACAACGCTGGCCGCAAAATTGCCGAGCGTGGGATCGATCTGAGGCGTTTTGTTGATGCGACGCCGCACTACGCCCGACACCATCCCGGCCACGATCCAACCGATGATCAGGACAATCAACGCCTTACCCGCACTCAACAGTATCGGCAAATAGCCACTCGCTAAATCTACAGCTTGATTTGCCATATCGACTGTCTGATCCATGTCAGGTTTCCTTCTCGATCAAATTAGAAGGGGCACCAACAACGATGCGGAGCCCCGTTTGCTTGCCAACTTCCGGATTTACTTCTTCAAGGCGTCCCGGATTTCCATGAGGATATCCAGCTCGCTTGGGCCAGCGGGGGCTTCTTCGGCTGCTTCCTCTTCTTTAGCGGCTGCATCCTTAACGCGGTTCACGGACCGTACCAGCATGAAGACAACCCATGCGATGATCAGAAAGTTTATGACCGCCATGATGAACGCACCATAGGCAAACACCGAAGCGCCTGTTTCACGCGCGGCCTCCAGGCTCGCCCCTTCGGCAACGTCACCTGCAAGCACGGCATAGTTATTGGTAAAATCAATCCCGCCTGTGAACAGACCAATCAGTGGATTGATCAGGTCCCCGACCAATGATGTCACGATTGCGGTGAATGCAGCACCGATAATGATACCCACAGCCATGTCCATGACATTGCCCTTGGCAATGAATGTTTTGAATTCCTGGATCATGTGTTCCCTCTTTCCTGTTGTTAGCGTTTTTCGCCTCTGTTCGCGCATAGGCGCAGATTAATTGTGCGCTAATTGCACCCTAAAACATATTTTTTTATGGGAAAGCATGCCTATTTTTCCCCAATCAGATCATTCAGGAGAGCCCATGTCCGCTTTAGCCCCCTTCGCCGTGACCCAAAAATGGCCCGCCAAAGATCCATCGGTCATTCAGCTCTATTCCTTCCCAACCCCTAATGGGGTCAAAGCATCGATCATGTTGGAAGAAACCGGTCTTCCTTATGAGGCACATAAGATCACACTGGCCGATGCCGACGTCAAAAGCCCCGAGTTTCTGTCACTGAACCCCAACAACAAGATTCCGGCGATCATTGATCCCAACGGTCCGGATGGTGAACCTATCGGCCTGTTCGAAAGCGGCGCGATCCTGCTGTATCTGGCCGAAAAGACCGGCAAGTTCATCGGGCAGAGTGCATCCGACAAACACCATATTACCCAATGGCTGATGTTTCAGATGGGTGGCATTGGGCCGATGTTTGGCCAGCTTGGTTTTTTCCACAAGTTCGCAGGCCGCGAGATCGAAGACCCCCGTCCCCGTGAACGCTATGTGGCCGAGGCCAAACGCCTGCTGAACGTCCTGAACACGCAGCTTGAAGGTCAGGATTGGGTTGCCGGAGACTACTCGATCGCTGACATGGCCATCGCCCCCTGGCTGCGCGGATTGGACTTTTACGAAGCGAAGGATTTGGTCGACTGGGACGATCACGCCAATGTCGTGGCCTATCTGGATCGTTTCCTTGAACGGCCTGCGGTTCAAAAAGGCTTGGTGACACCCGCGCGAGACTAGGGCCCACCGTACCCGTTGCCGATATCGGGCTTGCGGCCAAGAACCGGTCACAAGCCCATCTTCTTAGCCAGGCAGCTTACCGGTCAGCACATAGCGCAGAACTTCGACCACCTGAGCGGGTTCCTCAGCTACAGCAAGTGCGGCGGCGTCGACCTCTTTCAGCGCGTGCTGATGATCCGGCCCGTGCAGCACGATCAACGATTTGCCCAATGCAGCTGCGTATCCGGCGTCAAACGCTGCATTCCACTGTTTGTATTTGTCGCCAAATCGCACAACCACTACATCGGCGTCAGCGATACCCTTACGTGTGCGGATCGCGTTGACCATCGCACCCTTATGGTCATGCCAATACTTGTTCGGCTCAGCACCCAGAATGGCAACGCCGCAATCGTCACTGGCGGCATGATCGGTGACCGGGCTGTTGAATGAAACATCCAGCCCCTGTGCACCATCGATGATTTGTTCGCGCCAATCGGTGTGAATTTCCCCAGATAGATAGACGTTCAGGCCCATGGTTTCCTCCAAAACAGTTTGGACCCTACTTAAGCGGCAATCACGCAAAGCCCAATGCGTAAGCCGAAGAAACCGCCCAGGATTGCTATTTCTTTTGCGCCACCAGATACCGAGACGGGGGCTTTGCCGGATAGTTCCCGCTTTCGACAATTTCAAAGCCAGCATCTGTGATCGCAGCTTCAAGCGTTTTTACGTCGAACAGGTTCACATAGGGCGCTTTGCCAAACAGCTGCATCACAGGCAGCATGAGTTTCATCAGTCCGAATTTAAAACCCAAACTTCCCTCGGTAAGGCAAGGTGTTTTGGATATGAACAACCCGCCCGAGGGCAGACGTTCATAGATGTCCGCAAAGGCCTTTTCAATATCCGGCACAAGATGAAACACGTTGAAGCCAAGAATGACATCAAAGGACTGTTCATCGTCTGGCAAGGTGATGTCGATAGGCGTGAACGAGATATTGTCGACCCCTTCTTTTTTCGCCTTATCCCGGCCAATATCCAGCATCGCGTCAGAGAAATCGCTGGCCGTGATATGCGCGACTGACGATGCAAGCAGCAGCGCGGTTGAGCCGGTTCCGCAGCCAAGCTCAAGAACGTTGTGCTGTTGGGTCAGATAGGACCGGGTCCGTCCCAGAGTGTATTCATACGACTCCATGTCACGGATTGGGCTACGCGCGTATTTCGCCGCAATGCCATCCCAAAACTATGCACCAGTCTTCATGGTAAATCTCCTTTGCGACCTATCTACTCATGCGGATATTGAATAGGAATTGCGGAAGATCGCAGAACACTTATACATATTTGTATGGCCAGCATCGATGAATTTGATTGGAACCACATGCGCGCCTTTCTGGCGACCGCAGATACTGGATCGCTTTCAGCAGCGGCGCGGCAACTGGGACAGAGTCAACCAACCCTTAGCCGCCAGATCGCTGCGCTTGAGGCCGATTTGGGCGTTTTGCTGTTCGAGCGCGTGGGCCGCGCGTTAGAAATCACGCAGGCTGGTTTGGAGATTCTGGAACACACGCGCGCCATGGGCGAAGCTGCCAATCGGATCGCCTTGACGGCATCTGGTCAAGCGCAATCGATCGAGGGGCGTGTTCGGATCACCGCGAGCGATGTCATGTCAGCGCACATTCTGCCGGATTTGCTACGCGAGGTTCAGGCACAAGCTCCACGTCTGCGCATAGAAGTGATCGCTTCGAACGATGTGAGCGACCTGATGCGGCGCGAAGCCGATATCGCAATCCGCCATGTGCGACCTGAACAACCAGATCTTATCGCCAAACTGGTGCAGCAAGCGCCCGGCCACTTTTATGCGTCTTCCGCGTATTTGAACCGCATGGGGCACCCTGAATCCAAAAGCGATTTGCCCAACCACGACTTCATTAGCTTCGGCGACGCCCATCAGATGATCGCTTATCTGGCGCCACTTGGCATTCACCTGACGGAAGATAATTTCAGGCTCGGTTCACAAAATGGCGTTGTTGCTTGGGAATATGCCAAACATGGCTTCGGCATCGCCCCCATGTCGCAGAATGTTGGGGATGCGGCTACGGAGATGGAGCGGGTTCTGCCAGATATGGACCCCTTTGAATTTCCAATCTGGTTGGTCGCGCATCGCGAGCTGCACACCAGTCGGCGCATCCGGTTGGTCTTTGATGTGCTGACCAAGTTCTTCTCAAACTGAAAAGCGCGCCAAAAGGCGCGCTCTGCAAAGTGTATATTGCTGCGACTACCCGCGTAGGACACCGCCCGTCGCTTTGGAAACCTTGGCGATGATCTTCTCGGCCACCGCCTCGATATCTTTTTCTTTAAGCGTCGCATCGGTTGGTTGCAGGCGCACGGTGATGGCCAGGGATTTCTTGCCTTCACCCAGGCTGCCCCCGATAAATTCATCAAAGACGCGCACATCCTCGATCAACGCTTTGTCGGCTCCCGCAGCGGCGTTGACCAGCGTCAGCGCCTCGACACCTTCATCGACGACAAAGGCAAAGTCACGCTCGACCGCCTGCAAATCACGCAGCTCCAAAGCCGCGCGGGTCGCGCCGGATTTACGGGGCAGAGGCACCTGATCCGGCCAAATGGTAAAGGCCATCGCCGGGCCCTTGATATCCATCGACTGCAGGATGCGTGGATGCAATTCACCAAACACGCCCAGCACCTTTTTCGGACCCAGGCAAATCTTGCCGTGACGGCCCGGATGCCACCAGGCATCCCCATCACGCAGGATCTGAACCTTAGCAGGCGCGCCGATGGCTGCCAGAACAGCCTCAGCATCCGCTTTGACATCAAATAGATCAACCGGTCGGGACGCGCCATGTACGTCCTTTGGACCCGAACGGCCAACCAGAAGGCCGGTGATCTGCGTTTGCTGTTCCCCTGGCTCGCCGTCATGGAACACCGGACCAACCTCAAACAGGGCCACATCCGTATAGCCGCGCGCCTGATTGCGGGCCGCGGCCTGAAGCAATCCGGGCAGTAGATCCGGGCGCATGTGGCTCATCTCGGACGAGATGGGGTTCTCAAGCTGGGTCGACGCATCCCCGCCTCCGAACAAAGCCGCTGCATCCTGATCAATGAAAGTGTAGGTAACACATTCATTGTAACCCAGTGCAGCGCAGGTGCGCCGCGCCATCGATTGGCGGCGCTGTGTCGGGGTCATCACCGGCTTCGGGATGCCATCGGTCACGCGTGGCAATGGTTTGCCCTGCAACTTGGTCAGCGAAGCAATCCGTGCGACCTCCTCCACCAGGTCAGCCTCACCCATGACATCAGGGCGCCAGCTGGGCACATGGGCCATTTCACCTTCGAGGCGGAAGCCCAGGCGCGTCAGGGTCTGGCGCTGATCGCTTTCAGGAATATCCATGCCAACCAGAGACTTCACACGTTCCGAATCCAGCTTGTAGGCACGCGCATGGTTCGGCGCTTTGCCAGCCTCAACCACCTTGGACGCTTCACCACCACAGATATCTAGGATCATCTGGGTCGCATGTTCCAGCCCTTCCAACGTGTATTCCGGATCAACGCCGCGTTCGAACCGATACCGTGCATCCGAGTTAATCTTGAGCGCACGACCCGTAAGGGCGATCTGCACGTGATCCCAGAAAGCGCTTTCAAGAAAGACATTCACTGTGTCTTCGGTACAGCCAGTCTCTTCCCCGCCCATGATACCAGCAATCGATTCGGGGCCGTTGTCGTCCGAGATTACCATCATGCCGGGGTGCAGCGTGTATTCCTTCTCATCCAGCGCGACCAGTGTCTCGCCACCCTTGGCGCGATGGACGCGCAGGTTTCCCTGTACCTTGTCCGCATCGAACACATGCAGCGGGCGGTTGTGGTCGAAGGTCATGTAGTTGGTGATATCCACCAGGGCCGAGATCGGACGCAGGCCAATCGCCTTCAGTTGATCCTGCAGCCATTGCGGGCTTGGGCCGTTCCTCACACCTTTGATCAGTCGTCCCGTGAAATGCGGCGCACCGTCCAGCGTGTCCTCATCAATGGTCACCTTGATCGGGCTTTCAAAATCACCGGGCACCGGAACGTAGTCGCGTATCTTCAAAGTCCCCAGACCGCGCGCTGCCAGATCACGCGCAATGCCCGCAACGCCCAGCGCATCGGGACGGTTCGGGGTGATCGCAATCTCGATCATCGGGTCGATCTTTGACGGGGCATTCTCGGCCAGCCAGTCAACGAACTGATCACCAACCTCGCCCGAGGGCAGCTCGATGATACCGTCATGTTCATCCGACAGCTCCAGCTCGCGTTCCGAGGCCATCATGCCAAAGCTTTCGACACCGCGGATCTTGCCAACACTGATGGTGATATCCAGACCGGGGATATACATGCCCGGTTTGCAGACCACGACAGTGATGCCTTCGCGCGCGTTAGGGGCGCCACAGATGATCTGCAGCTCGCCTTCGTCGGTGTCGACCTTGCAAACGCGCAGCTTGTCGGCGTCAGGGTGTTTTTCGGCATGTTTCACATGGCCCAGCGTAAAGCCCTTCAACCGGTCCGCCGGGTTCACGATCTCTTCGACCTCAAGGCCAAGATCGGTCAGCGCCTCGGCGATCTCATCAACCGACGCATCCGTATCGAGGTGGTCTTTCAACCAAGACAGAGTGAATTTCATTGCAAGCGGCCTTCTTGGGCAAACATCCGTTTGGCACAGGCAATGGCAAAGAATGGGCCGGGGTGCAAGCGCTGCGCGTCATGGATAGGTCGGGGTGCGTCCCAAAAGCTCGTCCAATTGCCGCCCGATCCAACCGTGGGGGATGAAATGCCCGCCGGGATGGGTGTCCAGCACCACCTGCCCCTGCGCGCAATCGGTCCATTCCATGCGGCTAAGCGTCAGGAACGGCTCGACACTCCAATCCCCGCGCGGGGTTGCATCATGGCAATCATAAGCCGCGCGCCACAGGGCCACCGGATAGGTCGTGTCGCCGTTTGCGCCATAGGGAAAATCCATCACTTTATCGCGCAGGCCATGCACATGGCGCGCCTCGACCGGGGCCTCTGGGCAGGTTTCGGTCTGCTGAATTGAACCGGCCACGGCCAGCAAGGCGGCGATGTCATCGCCCGACTGGCACACATAGCGCCACGCCATCGCGCCGCCATAGGAATAGCCCGAGACATAGATGCGGTCGCGGTCAATCGGATAGTGTTTGGCCACATCCTCCAGCACCCGGTCGGCAAAGGGCACGTCCCGTGTATCCGCCGACCAGAAGTTCCAGGTTTTGCCCAACCCGTTGGGGGCGACCAGCAGCACGCCCCGTAGCTTGGTCGCCCCGGCAATGCGTTCGTGGTTCACCACCACGGTCCCCTGCCGCGCCCAACCGTGGAAATGCAGAAGCACCGGCAGAGGTGTCTCGCCATCCCAGCCGTCAGGCTCCAGCACGTGGTACGAACGGTCGCCCACCTGACAGGCGGTATCGCCGTGGCATTCCGTGTTCCAGGGCCCCATGGCAAAGGCGGGTGAAGCGGTCATCAGAAGGAAAAGCAGTCGATAGATCATGGACCTGACCCTACCCAGCCTGAGCGCCGAGTCACGTCACAAGCCCGTGGGGCAATGTAACAAGCCGCGCTGTCGCCAGACCGCGGGATGGCGATCCTCGGCTTGTATTGGGCAGTTTATACTGGCCAAATCCGCGCGCTGTTCAAGCGTTGTGCTGGCGGAGACAAATCGCCAGCCCGTGCGGACGGTGTCGTCCATTGGGCTCGAACCAATGGCGCCACAATGAACGACCGATGGCGCGGCGGCCTATCGGCCTTTACTCCGCGCCGTTCAAATACGGATAGCCTACTTCTCAAAGTCTTCAGGGTTCATGCTGGGTTTGTATTTCCGACCCTTTCGGTTTGGTGCAAAACACAGACCAAGTCATCGCATCGGCTCGCATTTCCCAAACCATTCGATTGTAAGCTGTCATTACCTTGATGAAAGTTGGGTGCCCTGCGATTTCGACGGCAACCAATTCTTCCTGAGCATCAGCAAATGTCCGAAAATACTCTCCCGCAAATTTCAACGCATCTGCCGAAGCATAAAGCGTGAGAATGCCTATCTCGCGCTGCATCTCGATTGGCGAAACTTGGTCGGGTAGATGAGCTTCGTTCGGGCTTGGGCAGAACTTTAGAAAGTCCCGATAGGCCGTTCGTTTACGCTCTAAGATATTCTCGGACTGTGAGAAAATTTTCCCAAAAAGGAAACTAGCTGCACTCAAACATAAGCCCGAAAACCCAATGAGTGCAGCTTCCCAAGTCAACGCGACAAACCACCATGCAGGTTCGGCATATCCAGCGCAGCAAACCCATAGTGCCGCAACCAGCGCAGATCACTGTCAAAAAACGCCCGCAAATCCGGGATGCCGTATTTCAGCATCGCCAGACGGTCGATACCGATGCCAAAGGCAAAGCCCTGATAGACCTCGGGGTCGATCCCGCCGGCGGCGATCACCTTGGGGTGGACCATGCCGGAACCAAGGATTTCCATCCAGTCGTCGCCCTCACCGATCTTTAACTGGCCGCCTTCCCACGAACAACGGATATCGACCTCGGCCGATGGCTCGGTAAAGGGGAAGTGTGAGGCGCGGAAGCGCAGTTCGACGTCGTCGACCTCGAAGAAGGCTTTCACGAACTCTTCCAGAACCCATTTCAGGTTCGCCATCGAGATGTCCTTGTCGATGGCCAGCCCCTCGACTTGATGGAACATCGGCGTGTGGGTCTGGTCATAATCAGCGCGGTACACACCGCCCGGGCAGATCACGCGGATCGGCGCGCCCTGTTTCTCCATCGAGCGGATCTGAACGGGCGAAGTATGGGTGCGCAGCACGTGCGGCGGGCGGTTATCGCCCTCAGCGCGGTGCATATAGAACGTATCCATCTCGGCCCGCGCGGGGTGGTGGCCGGGGATGTTCAGCGCATCAAAGTTGTACCAGTCATCCTCGATCCGCGGCCCTTCGGCGACAGAGAAACCCAGTTCGGCAAAGATCGCGGTCAATTCCTCAGTCGCCTGGCTGACCGGGTGGATCGAGCCCTGACGGCGCGCGCGGGTCGGTAGGGTGACATCCAGCCATTCGGTGCGCAGACGCTCGTCCAGTGCCGCATCTGCCAGCGCAGCCTTTTTGGCGGCAAGCGCCGAGTTGATCTCATCCTTCAGGGCATTGAGCGCCGGGCCTGCGACCTGACGTTCCTCGGGTGTCATCTTGCCCAGCTCGCGCATCTTCAACGCGACCTCGCCCTTTTTACCCACGGCAGCGACACGGATCGCCTCAAGCGCGTTTTCGTCGCCCGCCTCGGCGATCTGACCCAGATATTTTGTCTTTAGATCGTCCATGACGCTTCCCGAACTTGGCCCTGATTGCTGTTGAAGACCTGCTATCACAGCAGCCCGCGAAAGCAAGAGGGGGCGCGTGGCGCAATCAGACCGAGCGCAACAATGCCACGGCTTTGCCTTGCCAAACAGGTCGGGTAACCTTGCCGTAAGATGCAGGTGAGCGCCGTAGTTCCGGGAACAAGGCAAACAGTTCTTCGGCCGTTTCCGGTGCCAGCCCAGCCAGACCCTGGCGACCAGGGAAAAAGCTTTCCGAGACAAGACCCGCGGTCCTGAGCAATTGGTGGTGATCAAACAGCAGGTGAACATAGGTGACGCTGTCGCTCGGCGCCTGGATCACGGTGGTTCCGTTGACCAGCGATATGGCGGGCACCAGTATCTCGGCTTCACCGAACATCAGTTCTGCCTGCCAGCCGGATATCAAAATGCGGTGCTGCGGCGAGACCAGCACATCAGTTTTTGCCCCCAGCGTGCCTGCGCAAATCTGGATCGGCGCGAACCGACCACGCCCGGGCACGGTACGCTGGCCAACCCAACGCACCGGTTGCAGGCCATTGTCCAACGTGCTGACAGAGTCGCCCGGTTGCAGCGTTTCGATCCGTCGCGCCCCATCCGATGTATCCACCATCGTCCCGGCGGTGAAGCAGGCGGCGCCGCTGTCCCCGGGGCTTACGGGAGCATACACCAGCGTATTGGTGTCTGGTCGATTGAACTGCAGCGATGTCGTGGTTTGGTTCGGGCCGACCAGCACGGGCAGATTGACCGAGGTTTCCCCCGCTGCAAGCCCATTCTGAGCAACGATATTCGTCGTGCCGCCACCAATATCGTAAAAGTCGATCACCTCTCCTGTGGCTGTGTTGGTTAGGGCGTACGCTTCGTAGTTTGTCGAGCCGCCACCGTTTGGATCAGTGAGCAGGATCGGGAAGTCATCCGCTGAGATTACATAGACAACCTCATTGTTGTCGGTGTCGACGGTCACTTGCGCCGTTGGAACACTGGTGAGCGGGATTTCAATCCCGACCTGACCATTGGCCTGATAAAAGGACACAGTGAAATTGGCCGGGTCTTCGGAGGCACCAATCGACACTTCCAAAAATTCGCTGACGCCCGAGCTTGCGGCATAGGCGTTGGAATAGTGGAGTTCGCTGATACGGGCCAAACATCACCCTCCGATACAGACACGCGACAATATCCGTCATCCCAGACCGTATTCAATCCGAGAGGAAGACACTGGCAAACCGAATGTTAACCGGAAAATGGCCTATTCAGTAGCTGTATTCGGGATAAATCCGCGTCAGATCGCCGTTCCAGTCACCATTGTAGTGTTCCAGCAACTCATCAGCAGGCACCTTGCCGGTTTCGATGCTTTCCTTCAGCGCATTCAGGAAATGCGTCTCATCTGGCACAAGACCCCCGGCACCCGGACGGGCGCGGGATTTGAGCCCGGCTTCTGAGATCGCCACAACCTCGCGCGCCAGATCGTGCATCTTGATGTCGCCAACTTGCGCTTGCAGGCCTTTGACGGCGGCTTGCACCCGCAATTCCTCGCGCGTTTCAGCATCCCAGCGCTTGACCAGATCCCAGGCGGCATCCAGCGCGCCTTGGTCGTAGGTCAGGCCAACCCAGAACGCAGGCAATGCACACAGCCTGCGCCACGGGCCACCATCGGCCCCGCGCATTTCCATGAATTTCTTGATCCGCGCTTCTGGGAAGGCGGTGGTCAGATGATCGGCCCAATCCGACAAGGTTGGTGTTTCACCGGGCAAAGCGGGCAATTCGCCTTTCAGGAAATCCCGGAAGGATTGCCCCAAGGCGTTGATGTATTCGCCGTTGCGGTAGACAAAATACATCGGCACATCCAGCGCGTATTGCACATAGCGTTCAAAACCGAACCCATCTTCGAACACAAAGGGCAACATACCGGTACGCGCATCATCCAGATGCCGCCAGATATGGCTGCGCCAGCTTTTCTGGCCATTGGGTTTGCCTTCGAAGAACGGCGAATTGGCGAACAGCGCCGTCGCCACCGGCTGCAGGGCCAGCGCGACGCGCAGCTTCTGAACCATGTCGGCCTCGGAGCCAAAATCGATATTGACCTGAACCGTACAGGTGCGGCGCATCATGGCTCGTCCCATGGTGCCGACTTCTTCCATGTAATCGTTCATCAGCCGATAGCGCCCCTTGGGCATCAACGGCATCTCCTCATGGGTCCAGATCGGAGCCGCGCCCAGACCAATGAAACCCACACCGATCTCGTCGGCGATGTCCTTCACCTCACGCAGGTGAGTATTCACCTCATCGCAGGTCTCGTGGATCGTCTCGAGCGGAGCGCCTGATAGTTCCAGCGCACCGCCGGGTTCCAGGCTGACATTGGCCCCGTCTTTTTCCAAACCGATCAGCTTGCCGCCTTCACGTACCTCGCCCCAGCCATGGCGATCCCGCAGCCCCTCCAACACCGCCACGATCGAGCGTTTGCCTTCAAACGGCAGCGGCTTAAGGGTGTCTTTGCAATAGCCGAACTTCTCGTGCTCGGTCCCGATGCGCCAATCTTCCTTGGGCTTGCAACCCGATTCCAGATATTCGGCCAGTTGTTCGTGGCGTTCGATGGGACCGCCGCCGGACTGAGGGATAGACATGAGACCTGTGCTCCGATCCTGATGTGTCTGTCTTGACGGTCAGTCGTGGGCGCAATTGGCGCCAGTGTCAATGCAACCGAAGATGCGCGGGACGTGAGGGCGTGCGCTCCCAAATCACCACCGGATGCGCCGAGCGGCCGTTCAATTCCGTCAGCATTTGCTCGGTTTTCAACCCCGGCAGGGCCGAGAAAACATCGAACAGCGCCTCGGCCCCTTCCGCATTCACAGGAATGTGAAGCGCCGGCTGCCCTGGTTGGTCCAAAACCCAATGCGCCGGGGCCGAGGTGGGATCAAGCGCCAGCCGTTCAATCTCACGCGTGGCAACCATGCCACCGTCCAGCGGTCCGAAATAGGTAATCTGGCCCTCGTCCACCGTCACAATGCCCTGCCCGCCCGATCCCGTACGAAACCGGGCACGTTGAACCCCGATCACAGCCAAGGCACTGGCGACCACAACCAGCACCCATCCAAGCCATCCCAGCAAACCACCCGGTCCGTTGATCCAACTGAGGCCGAGGATCAGAACAAACACAGCGATCAGCACTTCGCGCCAGCGCCATAGGGCCAGCTTTGCTTCGGGTCGGATAAAGCTCATGACAGCACCTTTTGTGGGTTTTGTAAAAGCGCGATGCGATACCAGCCAACCTGCTGGTACCCGAGCGCCTCGTAAGCCCGTGCAGCAGGTGGATTGTTGGCAAATAGAATGGCGGTGTCTGCACCCTGGTCCTTTGCCTGTTGCAAAAGCGCGGTAGTGACCTTGCGGCCAAGCCCCCGGTTTCTGTTCTCACGTGGCACGAAAACTCCGCCGACCTGAATATGACCCGCAACCGCCGCATTGATCGCTGCCATGGCCACCGGGGAGCCCTCATCCAGCAAAACGATGACGCGGCCGGATTGGACATCCATCGTGGCGCGACCGTCAGCCATATCGCGCGCTTCTTGACCGCTGGCCTGACCAGTGTCCTCGAAGTAGTCTGCAAACCAATTTAGCAGGATCGGGCGGTCCGCGTCGGTAGGGGCGCGATATGGCATCGGAGCTGTCGGGAGCTTCTGTAGATCAAGGCGATAAAGCGGCTCATCATGGTGCAGGCGATACGCTGCCTCCCCAATGCCCAGCGCTTTCAGAATAGCCTGAACCTGCGGGGCAACGCCGGTCATACCCAACACCGTCTGATCCTTGATCATGTCTGCGAAACCTTGCGCAGCCTCTGGCGTACTGTCCGGCAGCTGCGCCATCAGATACCCTTTTTTCGTCAGGCCGAACACGCCTTCGATCTGGTTTTTTCCCCAGACAAAGAATCGAGTCGAATGCTCAGATTCTGTGAACCCTACGCCATGCGCTGCTAGATTACTGCGCAGGAACATGGATGTATCGGGATAGTCGGCCAGAAACACCTCAATCGCCGGGGCATCAGATGGGTTGGCTTCCCGGATCATGACCAATCCCCCAATGCCTGTTGCCACATGGTCAGCGAGGCGACCGCTGCTGTATCGGCGCGCAGGATACGGGGCCCGAGGCTGACAACATGCGCATAGGGCAATGCCGCCAAACGCGCGCGCTCTTTGTCAGAAAACCCGCCCTCGGGACCGATGAGAATAGCCCATGGCTGGCCTTTCTCATTGGCGGCCAATCGAAGGGCCGAGCCAGCCTCGGCCTCATCACAAAACATCAGGTTCCGCCCCTCAGGCCATGTGTCCAGCACCCGGTCCAACCGCTTCAACTCGGCGACCTCGGGTACGAAGGTTCCGCCACATTGCTCGGCAGCCTCAACCGCATGGGCTTGCAGGCGATCTTGCCGAATACGTTCGGAATTGGTGAATTCTGTCTGCACCGGCAGAACCCGCGCAGCCCCCATCTCGGTTGCTTTTTCCACAATGAAATCCGTGCGCGCCTTTTTGATCGGTGCAAAAAGAAGCCACAAATCAGGGGGCAACTGCAGCGGTTTGGTCTGCTCCACACAGCTCAGAACACCGCCGCGTTTTCCGGCCTCGGCCACCTCGGCCAGCCACTCGCCATCCTCGCCATTGAACAGGGCCACAGACCCACCCACCGACAGGCGCATGACACCGAACAGGTAATGGGCCTGCTCGCGCGTCAATTCAACGGATTGCCCCTGACCCAAAGGCTGATCTACATACAGTCTGATCTTCGCACTCATGAGGCCTTACATATGCAAGGCAATGCCCCAACACCAGATGGTCAGGTCGCTGATGCCGTAAGCGGGAACTGGGTAGACACATATGCCCCGAACTTCACCCGCCCGTATCTGCGCCTCAGCCGCGCGGACCGACCTATCGGCACATGGCTGCTGCTGATTCCCTGTTGGTGGGGTTTGGCGCTCGCAATTTTGCATGACGGGCAACCCAGGCTCGAAGATTTGTGGATCGCCATCGGTTGTGCACTGGGTGCCTTCCTGATGCGCGGTGCGGGTTGCACCTGGAATGACATCACAGATCGCGAGTTCGACGCGCAAGTGGAACGCACGCGGTCGCGCCCTCTGCCATCCGGGCAGGTCACCGTTCGGCGAGCTGTGATCTGGATGATCCTACAATGTGTGCTGGCTCTGGGCATCCTGCTCAGCTTCAACCAAGCGGCAATTGCGATGGGCGTTCTGTCGCTGTTGCCCGTGACGATCTATCCCTTTGCCAAACGGTTCACATGGTGGCCTCAGGTGTTTCTGGGCCTTGCTTTCAACTGGGGCGCTTTGCTGGCTTGGGCAGCCCACACGGGCAGTTTGGGATGGCCCGCAATCACGCTCTATCTGGCGGGGATTGCGTGGACGTTGTTTTATGACACCATCTACGCGCATCAGGATGCGGAAGATGACGAGCTTGTCGGTATCAAATCCACCGCACGCCTGTTTGGCACCGATACCGCCAATTGGCTCAAATATTTTCTGGTGGCCACGGTGGCCCTGATGGGGCTGTCGATTGTCGACGCCATGGTTCCCCATGCATCCATTATGGCGTTGGTCATTGCGCTTGGCGGCCCCTGGGCCATGGGCTGGCACATGATGTGGCAGTTGCGCGGGCTGGACATCGAAGACAATAGCAAGCTGCTGCAATTGTTCCATTCCAACCGGGACACCGGCCTTATTCCGCTGATCTTCCTCTGCGTTGCACTGTTGCTCTGATTGCACCTTCTGGCCGGGGTCTGTAAGAGTTCGCCAAACGCCCGAGGAGTTCAAAGCCCGCACATGCGTCTGCCCTATGTTCTGTCTGTTTCCCTGATCTTTGCTGTGTCTGCGGGGCTCTCACTGTTGGCGGCCAGTTTTGCCGTCACAAAGATCGAAGAAACGTCGGAATTTGCCGTGCGCCGCGCGCTGGACCTGAACGGCCACGATTGGGCCGAAGTGCAATCCGACGGGCTGCGCGTTGTTCTGACCGGGACTGCACCGGATGAAGCCAAGCGCTTTAACGCCCTGACTGCCGCAGGCACCGAGGTCGATACTTCGCGCGTCATCGACGAGATGGGTGTCACCCTAACCACCGCTCTGGCCGCGCCCCGCTTTTCGACTGAGATTCTGCGCAACGACAGCGGTATCTCGATCATCGGCCTGATCCCGGCCAGTGAGGATCGGGAGGAACTTGTCGACAGGTTAAACGATCTGGACCCGACCGTGGCAGTGTCGGATCTGATGGAGACCGCGGACTATCCCAAGCCCGAGGGCTGGGACGATGCCATTACCTTTGCCATCAGCGCGCTTTCACGACTCCCCCGTGCCAAAATATCGGCCAGCCCAGGGCTGGTTCGGGTGACGGCGATTGCCGACAGTCAGGCCCAGAAAGAAAGGCTGGAGCAGGCGCTGACCCGCGCTGCCCCGCCCAGCTTGCGGATCGGCCTGTCGATCTCGGCCCCGCGCCCGGTGATCACACCCTTCACGCTGCGCTATCTGATCGGCGACGATGGCGGACGATTCGATGCCTGCTCGGCCCAGGATGAGGATGCCCGCGACCAGATCATGGCGGCGGCTCAGTCCGCAGGTTTGACTGCCCCGTTCAGCTGTACGATTGGCCTGGGCGTCCCTACGCCGCGCTGGCCCGAGGCGGCTTCGCTGGGAATCAAGGTATTGGCGGAAATCGGCCAGGGATCATTGACTATATCTGACGCAGATATGACCCTGATCGCCGCGCAGGGCACAAATCCGAACGTGTTTGATCGTGTGGTGGGCGAGTTGGAAAACGCACTGCCCGAGGTCTTCGCCCTGCACGCCGTTCTGCCAAAACCAGAGGCAGAGGGGGCAAATGAGCCCACCGAATTCTCAGCTACCCGCAGCCCCGAGGGCCTTGTGCAACTGCGCGGTCGGGTCAGCGATGAAACACTGCGCGACATGGTCGACAGCTATGCCCGCGCAACCTTCGGTTCGGAACAGGTGTACACCGCCACCCGTATTGTCCCCGAACTTCCAGGGGACTGGCCCGTGCGCGTTTTGGCCGGGCTTGAGGCGCTGTCTCAGCTTCACAATGGCGCGCTGACCGTTACGACGGAGACGGTCGACCTGCATGGCATCAGCCATGATCAGGAGGCAAAAGCCCGGATCGCTCGCCTGTTGTCCGAGAAACTGGGCGACGCGCAAGAATTTAGCCTGTCGATCACCTACGTGGAGCCGCCCGAGCCCGAGGATGCCCTGCCCGACCCAGAGCAATGCGAAGAACAGATCGTCCAGATACAGTCCGCCAGCAAAATCGCGTTCGAGCCCGGCTCTGCCACGATTGCAAGCGACTCGCGCAATACAGTTAATCAGATCGCCGACATCCTGCGCGACTGTGGTCCAATCCGGATGGAGATTCAGGGTCATACCGACAGTCAGGGCCGCGAAGAGATGAACCAACAACTCAGTCAGGCGCGCGCGCAATCCATATTAAACGAGTTGCGCGGAAGGCGGATTCCAACCTCAAGCTACACAGCCGTTGGCTATGGTGAAACGCAACCCATAGCCGACAATGAGAGCGAAGAGGGCCGCGAAGAAAACCGCAGAATTGAGTTTCGTCTGATCCGCCCCGCGCCCACCGAGAACACCGAGACAGGGCTGGAAGCGCTTGAGTCCGAGACAGGCGCGGCAGAACAGACCGACACGACCGCATCGGAACCCGAGGCGGATGCAGAGGACCAGTAAGTTGAACAGAATCGAATTCATCATCGCCACAGCCATCATCTTGTTCGCGGCGTTCTGCATGGGCTGGTTCGCCAACTGGCTGGCACATCGCCTGTCGCGCGTCCGTCAAAGCGACGTGGCCGATCTGGACCGCATGAGCCAGGAACTTCACGAAGCCGAAGAAACCCGCGATCAGGCGATCACCTACTTGCAACAGCGCGAGGCGGAGCTGACCAACCAACTAACCCAGACTGAGGCCGAGCTGGCCGCCGCCATGGACGGGCTGCGCGCGGCAAGGCAGGAGGCTGAGGAGTTGCGCGGACGGATCAACAACGCGGATTGAGTTCAACCAAAGATCAATGCCAACAGAAACTGTCAGCCTTCATT
Source organism: Ruegeria sp. H4 (assembly GCF_056533065.1). Taxonomy (NCBI): domain Bacteria; kingdom Pseudomonadati; phylum Pseudomonadota; class Alphaproteobacteria; order Rhodobacterales; family Roseobacteraceae; genus Ruegeria; species Ruegeria sp. H4. The sequence goes on along the minus strand of NZ_JBQFOC010000003.1, from coordinate 27,548 downwards.
CGCAGGTTGTGCTCGCTTCAAATGTTTGTCGTGCATCGCCAGAAAATGAATTTAGGTTGGTCTGAATTGACTCAATGAACTTTTGATCTCCGTAACCGCCAATCAACATAAGATACTTGTCCGCAACACGTCGGGAAAACATTTTTTCATGCATGGGCTCTGCGCCCCCAAAGGCAAAAAATTCGCTTGTCAACCCGCGCTCAATCAGGCTCTGGGCAACTTTGGCGTGGAACAGCTCGAAGGATCTCATGAATTGGACGTAGTTTGCAACTTCAATTTCTGCTCCGAGTGCTATCAACGCACGGCGGGCATACTGATCATAGGGCGAAAACACTTCTGGCATTCTGCAGAAGAGATACTTAGAAACCAGAGAGACGGGCCTTCCGTAGGCAGTTCTCGTCTTATTCAGATCTTCTAAGTCCAGAACAAAACCAGGGCTGCTGATAGCGCACAAATTTTGGTATCGATCAGCAATTTTTGTAAGCGCTTCACACAGTTCCCGCCTTTTGTTCTTGTTTGCATTTCTAGCAACTTTCCAAGTTATCAAAAAACGTTTGAGTTGCTGCTCGGTAATTCTAACGTTGTATCGAATTCTGTCGCTATGCGCTTTTTCGCTTTCGTGTTTTTTCCCGCTTTGGAACCATGCGCGACTTGCTTCGAAACATGCCAATAGAAGTCGGTTTTCCGGATCGGAGAGCTGCACAGATGTTACTTTCCTTATAGTGCGTCTTCGGGAATCTGGTTCGTAGTTCTCACAGAGTAGCTTAGGCAGGGTTAATGATTTACTACCAACGCCCCAGCGCGTCTTCGTCCTCATCCTTTGCGGCAACCCATTCCGCGCCTGAGCGCGTGATCTCTTTCTTCCAAAACGGCGCGCGGGATTTGAGGTAGTCCATAAGGTACTCGGCCGCCTCGAACGCATCCTTGCGATGCGGGGCGGCCGTGGCCACCATCATGATCCGGTCCCCTGGGGACAACCGCCCATAGCGATGAATGACCAGCACATCCCCCAATGACCATCGCATCTGCGCCTCTTCGGCGATCTTGGTGAGGGCGCGTTCGGTCATGCCCGGATAGTGTTCGATCTCCATCACGTCCAGATCACCCGAGACCAGATCGCGCACCACGCCGGTAAAGGTCACGATGGCGCCATTGGCGTCGCCCCCGGCGGCAAAGGCATTAGCCTCGGCCCCCAGATCGAACGGCTGTTCCTGAACGACGATACGCATGTCAGCCGCCGGTCATGGGTGGAAAAAACGCCACTTCGCGCACACCATCCAAGGGCGCATCGAAATCCGATAGTTCCTGATCCAGCGCCACGCGCAGGGCCGAGATATCGGCAAATGCAGCAGCATAGCGGTCTTCACGTGCGCTGAGTTCTGCAACCAGTTCCGACACGGTCGCTGCATCTGTCTCGACCTTCTCTTTCGGCAGACCGATCCGCTCGCGCACCCAGGCGAAATACAGCACGTTCATCGGTTAGCTCTCCTTCAGATGAGGCATGGCTTTACGTAGGTAGTCATAGCCGGTGATCAATGTCAGCGCCGCAGCGATCCACAGCAGCCATAGGCCGATCTGGCCTGACCAGTACATACCCTCAAGCGTCCAGCCTATGTTGTTCACATCCTCTATTTGGCCGGTCAAAACCTGATCAATGGTGATCGCATCCATCCCGAATGTGGCCATCACAAAATAGTGCTCGAAAATACCCTGCGAGAACAGGATCGCAATCGCTACCATTTGAGCGGTTGTCTTCCACTTGGCCAGTTTGGTGACCTTGAGTGTACCAGCGACATCGCCCAAATACTCGCGCAGACCCGAGACGAAGACCTCGCGGAACAGGATCACGGTGGCGGGCAGAACCAGCCAAGGTGTCCAATGCTCGGTCGAATAGCCGACAAGGATCATCAGCGCGATCACCACCATCGCTTTGTCGGCAATCGGGTCCAGCATCGCCCCGATCTTGGTTTCCTGTTTCCACGCGCGCGCCAGATAGCCATCGAACCAGTCTGTAATCGCTGCCGACAGGAACAGGACCAGCGCAAACCAATCCGCATAGGGGCGGGTGAAATACAGAAACATTACGGCCAGACCGGGGGCTGCCAGCAAGCGCAGCAAGGTCAGAATATTCGGCAAGTTCCACTTCATGGGCTGACCCTACATCGCCGGGTCAGGACAGAAAAGACAAAGGGTTAAAAAACCGCACCAATCCCAGAGGCTTGGTCAAAGTGGCACAGCCGACCAGATGTGCCGTTTTCGCCCTTGGCCCCGGGCCGGAATGACGTCAGATTGCGGATGATTTTGCCAAAGGCAGACCATGACCTCACATATCGAAACGGACGCGCGCGCCAATTTGGTTGGCAGCGCCTGGATGATCGGCGCAATGGCGTGTTTCGCGCTGGAGGATGCGCTGCTGAAAGCAACCGCTTTGGCCTTGCCCATCTGGCAAACACTTGTCCTGTTCGGGCTGGGCGGATCGCTGATCTTTGCCAGCGTCGCCAAGGCGCGCGGCACACGCCTGTGGCAGCCCGACGTCTTATCGCCTGCAATGAAAATCCGTGCGGTTTTTGAGATTCTGGGGCGTCTGTTCTACATTCTGGCCTTCACGCTGACCCCATTGTCCTCGGCCACAGTCATCCTGCAAGCCACACCGCTGGTGGTTGTCGCGTGCGCCGCGCTGCTGTTCGGCGAAACCGTTGGCTGGCGGCGGTGGAGTGCCATTCTTGTGGGTCTGATCGGTGTCGTCATCATCATCCAACCAACAGGCGACAGCTTCAGCGTCCTATCTTTGCTTGCCGTGTTCGGGATGTTGGGGTTTGCGGGGCGTGATCTGGCCAGCCGTGCGGCACCGGCCAGTCTGGGCACCGAAGTGCTAGGGTTTTATGGCTTCGCCTGTGTGATCATCGCGGGGTTTGCCTATAGCTTTTGGGAACAAGCACCTATTGTATCGCTACCCCTCGACACAAGCCTGCATATGGCCGGCGCCGTGATCCTCGGAACCATTGCCTACGCGTCGCTGATGAAGGCCATGCGGACCGGAGAAGTGTCGGCTGTGACGCCCTTCCGTTACTCCCGCCTGCTGTTTGGGGTTGCGTTGGGCGCAATCTTCTTTGGCGAGCATCTGGATCAGACAATGTGGATCGGCAGCGCGCTGATCGTGGCATCTGGGCTTTACATCCTGTGGCGCGGACGGCGGGCCTAGCCCTTGTCATGGAAGAAATCGTAGACTTTTTGCGCCAACCCGGCTGAGATCCCCTCGACCGCTTTCAGATCTGCCAGATTGGCGCGGCTGACCGCCTTGGCGCTGCCGAAATGGGTCAGCAAAGCACGTTTGCGCGCTGCACCCACGCCGGGGATTTCGTCCAGAGGCGTCGCCCCAACCGCCTTGGCGCGTTTCGCGCGATGGGTGCCGATGGCAAAGCGGTGAGCCTCATCCCTGAGGCGCTGAATAAAATACAATACAGGGTCGTTGCGTTTCAGGGCAAAGGGGCGCTGACCGATGCGGTGGAATTCTTCCTTACCGTGGTCCCGGTCGACGCCCTTGGCGACACCCACCATCGGGATGTCTTCAACGCCATACTGTTCCATGATCTCTTGCACTGCGCTCACCTGCCCGGCCCCGCCATCGATCAGCAGCAGATCGGGCCACATGCCTTTGTCGCGGTCGGGGTCTTCCTTTTGCAGGCGGGTAAAGCGACGGGTCAGAACCTCTTTCATCATTCCAAAGTCATCGCCCGGGGTCAGGTCATCGCCGCGAATGTTGAACTTGCGATAGGCGTTTTTCATGTAGCCTTCGGGCCCTGCCACGATCATGCCACCCACCGCATTGGTGCCCTGGATATGAGAGTTGTCGTAAACCTCAATTCGTGCCGGAGGCGCATCCAGATCAAACGCTTCGGCCACACCGCGCAGCAGCTTGGCTTGCGTGGCACTTTCCGACATGCGGCGCGCCAGCGACTCGCGCGCATTGCGCAGGGCACCGGCGACCAGCTCTTGTTTTTCACCGCGTTGAGGCACAAGGATTTCAACCTTGCGACCTGCCTTTTCAGTCAGCGCCTCTTGCATCAGATCAGCATTCTCGACCCCGTCTGACAGGATCAACTGGCGTGGCGGTTCCTTGTTGTCGTAGAATTGACCTAGGAAGGCCTCCATCACCTCAGCCGGAGACACATCGGCCCCAACCCGGGGATAGAAATCCTTGTTCCCCCAGTTCTGGTTGGCCCGGATGAAAAACACCTGCACGCAAGCCTGTCCGCTGTCCATATAAAGGCCGATCACGTCCGCCTCGGTCACACCGCGCGGATTGATGCCCTGGCTGGTCTGCACCTGCGTCAACGCCCGGATGCGATCACGCAATCCTGCGGCGCGTTCGAACTCCATCGCTTCGGACGCGGCCATCATTTGGTCGGCCAGATCTTCCTGCACCTTGGTGGATCGCCCCGATAGGAACCGTTCCGCATCTTTGACACTTTCGCGGTAGTCGCCCTCGGAAATCAGGCCAACACACGGTCCCGAACACCTTTTGATCTGATACAGCAGACAGGGCCGCGTCCGGCTGTCGAACATGGAATCCGAGCAATTGCGCAGCAGGAATGCCTTTTGCAACTGGTTCAGCGTCCGGTTCACCGCCCCCGCACTGGCGAAGGGCCCGAAATACGTGCCTTTTTCCTTCTTCGCCCCACGATGCTTTTTGATCTGCGGAAAGGCATGATCTTTGGCGACCAGTATGTTCGGAAAGCTCTTATCGTCCCGCAGAAGCACGTTGTACTTAGGCTTAAGCTGCTTGATCAGGTTTTGTTCCAGCAGCAGCGCCTCGGTCTCGGTCCGTGTGGTCAGGAACATCATCGATGCGGTCGCGGCAATCATCTTCTCGATCCGACCGGAATGCCCCGGGCGCGTATAGTTCGACACCCGCGCCTTCAGGTTTCGCGCTTTGCCCACGTACAAAACCCGACTATCGGCATCCAACATCCGGTAGACGCCAGGCGAACTGTCCAGCGTCTTCAGATAGCGCTGAATGCAGGCGTAGCCGGTTGGCTGAGTGTCCGAGGTCGATTCGCTTGGGCCGGTCATAGCTCTGAGATATGATTCTCTGGCATTGGCTGCAATCTTGTGGACCACAGTTCAAGAGAAAACAAATCCACGGTTTCTGTGGATAAGTATGCAGATAAGTTTCCCTGATCTGGGAATCTTCCTTGTTTCATTGCCAGTTCGCCGATTTGCACAAAAATTAGGCGCTCTCCTAATGCTTTGTTTTATAATGCTATTTTTTTGAGGCGCCGGCAAGTACATGAAAAAAAAGACATTTTTGTAACGCGCATGTAACAGGAAAGCGAGCGGTGCAAAACTTACAGCGGATTTACCTATTCTACGCCCAGAACATCGGGGGTTTGCCACCCCAGATGCTGCCCGCCATCAACGCATAAAAGCTGCCCTGTGACCGCATGAGCATCGAGAAAATAGCCAAGTGCCGCCGTGATATCCGAGGGATTCGCACCGCGTTCCAGCACCGTGTTCGCGCGTTGGGCCTGAAAGTGCTCCTCAGATTGTCGATGTCCTTGCATGGTCGGGCCGGGCCCAATGGCGTTGACTCGGATCGCAGGTGTCAGCGCCTGCGCCGCCGTTCGGGTCAGTGCCCAAAGCCCCATCTTGGCAATGGTGTAGGTCATGAATTCCGGCGTCAGTTTGCGCACCCGCATGTCCACCATGTTGACGATCAGCCCGGTCGCCACCGGTTCACCCTGCGCATCAGTTTCGGGCTGCAGGCCCTGTTCTGCCATGGCCTGCGTCAGCACGAAGGGTGCCCGCAGGTTGCTATCGATGTGCCGGTCCCAGCTTTGGCGCGTGGCCGTGTGGATGTTGTCATATTCAAAGATAGAGGCATTGTTCACCAGACAGGTGATCGGCCCGCCCAGCGCCTCAGCCGCGCGTAGAAGCAAGGCCGCGACCTGAGCCTCATCCAACAGATCAGCCTGCAGCGGGACCGCCTTGCGGCCCAGGGCTTCGATCTGTGCAACCGTCTCTGACGCAGGCTGTTCCGAGGTCGCAAAATGAACGGCCACATCATACCCGCGCCCGGCCAGATACAGCGCCATTGCCCGCCCCAAACGGATTCCGGCTCCGGTTACTAAGGCTCGGGACATGGGCTACCTCTCTTTGTCAGATCACATCAGCAATGCGGTGAGATAAAGCGCATAAAGAAACGTCAAGACCAGACCCCAGATGCGAGAGATATCCTGTTTGAAAAACACAAACGGGATCAGCAGCAGCGATGCCCCCAGCATCACCCACAGGTCAAAGCGCAGGAATTCCGGGTCGACGGGGATGTTGCCGAACCAGGTGGCAATGCCGACAATGGCCAGAAGGTTGAACATGTTCGACCCTATCACGTTGCCCAGCGCTACGTCCGCCTGTCGCCTCAGCGCGGCCATAACCGTTGTCGCCAGTTCAGGCAGAGACGTCCCAATCGCGACCAGCGTGAGGCCGATCACGGTTTCGCTGATGCCATACATACGTGCGATAATTGTGGCGTTGTCCACCAGAAGGTGCGCGCCCATGGGCAGGCCGATCAGGCCCAGGATCAAGTAGATCGAAATCTTCCAATACGGCATGTCTGGATCAGCCTCTTCCAGACCATCCAACTCATCATCAGCCGCGCAGGCTTTGCGATGTGCTTTTGCATCTCGAAACGCGTTCCACAGAACCAGCCCAAGTGCGGCCAACAGGATTGCGCCGCTGAACAGGTTGAAGACACCACAAAAGGCCAGGCCAATGAACAGAACACTCGCCAGCAACATAAAGACATAGCTTTTGCGGCTGTCGCATTCGCTTGTGTGCAGGGTCGCTAGCAATGCGGGCACACCCAGTACCAACAGGATGTTGGCCGTATTGGACCCAACGACATTGCCCAGCGCAAGACCAGGCGCACCTTCGTCAATCGCGCTGATGGCGATCAACAATTCAGGCGCCGAGGTGCCAAAGGCCACGATGGTCAGGCTGACGATCAGGGCAGGTACCCCCAATCGTAGGCTCAGGTTCACTGCTCCGCGTACCAGCGCATCGCCTGCCAACAGCAGGATCACCAAACCCAGGCCGGAGAGCAGCCATGCCGTCATGTCCGGCCTCCTTTTTCACAGGCACAAGGCCCCTTGCCGATCTGGAATCTGCCACAGCGCGGACATTTGGCCGAGCTCAAACGTTTTTGCCCGGGAAACCGCAGCTTGCCGAACATCGCCAAAACACCCATGGCAACCAGAAACAAGGTGACAATTTTGATGATCACGTCACAGACCGAAACGCGCGTAGGCCGCCCGCTCCTCTAGCCCGGCAATGGCGTCTTGCACCAGCGAAGCCCCGAAGCGCGACCAAATTGGTTTGCGCACGCCGTAGCGCCGAAATTTAACCTTCTCGCCGAAACGCTCCTGCATCTTGGGTTTGAGATGGGCGATGCCTTCGATCAACCCCAACTCCTGCGCGCGTTTTCCAAGCCAGACTTCGCCCGTAAAAAGATCGGCACTTTCGTCCAGCTTGTCCCCACGGCGGGCTTTGACATGCGCAATGAAGTTTTCATGGATGTCGCCCAACAGGCCCTGCAGACGCTTGACGTCTTCCTTCTTTTCCGGCCGGAACGGGTCGAGCATCGATTTCGACTTGCCAGCCGTATGCACGCGCCGCTCGAACCCCTGCTTTGCCAGAAATTCATGCGCTCCAAAGCTGGCAGAAATCACTCCGATCGAACCCAAGACCGAGCTTTCATCGGCCCAGATTTCATCAGCTGCCGCTGCCAACCAATAGCCGCCCGAGGCCGCGACGTCCTCGACAAAGGCAATCACCGGGATGTCGAGCTCATCAGACAATCGCCGAATACGTGACCCAATCAGCGAGCTTTGAACCGGTGAGCCACCCGGAGAGTTGACCTCTAGCGCGACGGCAACTGGCTTTCCCTTACGAAACGCCTTTTCCAAAACAGGGGCGAGCGAGGTATCGTTTAACGCTCCGCGCCCGGCCATTCCAATAGCCCCGGACAGGCGTATGACGGCGACGACGGGATGTTTTTTGACAAACGGCAGGCGGAGTTTCATGGGTGCCGATGTAGAGTGCCCCCAACCCGTAAACAAGGGACTCATCCGGCCTTAAACGCGACGTGAACCAAATTCACACAGTCGACGGGCAAAAATGCAACGCCTAGCTGCGGATACGCCATCCGGTTTTGAATATCCAACCGATCACCGCAAGGCAGATCAGCGTGAACGCCACGATGGCCAGCAAGCTGAACACAACTGGTACGTCCGCCAGCCCGTAAAACGACCAGCGGAAACCCGATATCAGGTACACGACCGGATTGAATAAGGTGATAGTCTGCCACAAGGGGGGCAGCATCGAAATGGAGTAGAAAGTGCCACCCAGAAAGATCAGCGGCGTCACCACAAGCTGCGGCACCAGCGACATCTGTTCAAAGTTGCTGGCCCAGATACCGATAATGAACCCCAGCAGCGAGAAGCTGAGGCAGGACAGGATCAAGAACGCCGCCATCGCAAGAGGGTGTTCTATTCGGATATCCACAAAGAATGTGGCCGTGATCAGGATCACCAGACCAACGAACAGGGCCTTGGTCGACGCCGCCCCCACATAACCGATAACAATCTCAATAAAGTTCACCGGGGCCGAGAGCAGCTCGTAAATTGTGCCTAGAAACTTAGGGAAATAGATGCCGAAAGACGCGTTTGAAATCGACAGCGTCACAATCGACAACATGATCAACCCGGGCACGATGAAGGCACCATAAGACACGCCCTCGACCTCTTGAATGCGGCTGCCGATGGCGGTGCCAAAGACCACAAAGTACAGCGAGGTCGACAGAACCGGTGACAGAAAGCTTTGCGCCAAAGTCCTGAAGAAACGGGTCATTTCAAATCGGTAGATCGCAGCGACAGCAGACCAGTTCATGCGGGCTCTCCCGATACCAGATTAACAAATATCTCTTCCAGACTGGATTGCCGGGTCTGAACGTCCCGCAAGACCAATCCGGCCTGCGCCACATCATTCAAAAGCGTGGTGATCCCGGTTCGATCGGCATTGGTGTCATATGTATAAACCAGCGCGTCGCCATTGCCATTCAAGGCCAAGTTATGAGCAGCCAGACTATCCGGTATCTCTGATATCGGAGCCGCCAGCATCACTTCGATCTGCTTTTTGCCCATCTGCGCCATCAGCGTGTCCTTGTCCTGCACCAGCAGCAGCTCACCCTTGTCGATTACCCCGACCCGATCCGCAATCGCCTCGGCCTCTTCGATGTAGTGCGTCGTCAGAATGATGGTGACACCGGCCTGTTTCAACTCGGCCACAATCTCCCACATGTCCTTACGCAGTTCGACGTCGACCCCGGCCGTGGGCTCATCCAGAAACAGAATACGGGGCTCATGCGCCAGTGCTTTGGCAATCAGAACCCGCCGCTTCATGCCCCCCGATAACTCTTTGATCGCATTGCTGCGCTTGTCCCACAGCGATAGCTTCCGCAATATTTCCTCGATCCGGCTATCGTCGCGCCCATACCCGAACAGACCGCGCGAAAACCGCACGGTGTTGTACACTTTCTCAAACGGCTCCAACGCGATTTCCTGCGGCACCAGACCGATCATCCTGCGGGCGGCGCGAAACTCGGCCTGAATGTCATGGCCGCCAACGGTGACTGATCCGGAACTGGGCGTGGTGATCCCACAGACGGTCGAGATCAGGGTGGTCTTGCCCGCCCCGTTCGGCCCGAGCAGCGCCAGAATCTCACCTTCTTCAATGTCCAGCGAAACGCCTTTCAGCGCCTCAAACCCGTCGGCATAGGATTTGCGCAAATCCTTGATGGACAAAATAGCAGTCATGGCTGGCCCTCGTTTCTGGTCGGAACCATATCGCGACTTGCCAGCATGCGACAGGTCAGTTCCGCACAGTGTTCTCCGCATTTTTGTGGAAAGATCAATCGCCACCCTTGCAATCTTACCAATCCGCCGGAAACTTTGGCCAAAACAGGAGGCGTCATATGCTGAACGGATTACGCATCATCGAGGTTGAAGGGCTTGGCCCCGCGCCCTTTGCCGCCATGCTGTTGGCCGATCTGGGCGCGGATGTGGTCACGATCCATCGCAAAACAGGCACGCCACCGCCTGGAATGCCGGATCGCGCAATCCTGGACCGGGGCAAACGATCGATTGCGCTGGATCTGAAAGACGCTGACGATCTGGAAACCGCAAAGCAGTTGATCGACACCGCCGATGCGCTGATCGAAGGCTTCCGCCCCGGCGTGATGGAAAAGCTGGGCCTCGGGCCAGATGAATGCCTGCGAAGCAATCCAAAACTGGTCTATGGGCGCATGACTGGTTGGGGGCAGAACAGCCCCTTGGCCCAGACCGCAGGCCATGATCTGAACTACATCTCTCTTTCCGGTGCGCTTTGGTACGCATCAGCATCCGATGCGGTTCCACAAACCCCAGCCACACTGGTGGGCGATATCGGCGGCGGTGCGATGTACCTGGTCGCAGGGTTGCTCGCAGGCCTCATCAACGCCCAAAGCACTGGAGAAGGCACGGTGGTCGACGCCGCCATCTATGACGGCTCGGCCCATATGATGAACCTGCTGATGACCATGCGCCAAACTGGCAACCTGCAAGAGGCACGCGGTCAAAGCCTGCTGGACGGCCCGCATTGGAGCCGCACGTACACCTGTTCGGATGGGCGTTATATCACCGTTCAATGTCTCGAACCCAAGTTCTACGCCGAATTCCTGAAGATCATGGGGCTGTCTGAACACGACGCCTTTGAACCTCAATACAAGCCGACGCTCTGGCCCGAGCAGACCCGTCGCTTGGCGCAGCTATTCTGCAAACATCCGCGGGACCACTGGGCAAACTTGTTCCAAGGCTCAGACGCCTGTGTCGCTCCGGTTCTCAGCCCGGATGAAGCCGTCGCCCATCCCATGAACGATATGCGTCAAACATGGCAGAGCGTCGACGGCACCCTTCAGGCAGCAGCCGCGCCCCGCTTCTCAAACCGCTGCTGGACCCCGCAGCCCAGCCCGACCCGAGGCCAACACAGCGCCGAGATCAAAGCCGAACTCGACGGCTTGCGCCGATCCAACCCTTCATCTGGCTAAAAATATCCCGGGGGATGAATTGGCCAAAGGCCAAGAAGGGGGTTGGCCCCTTTCCCCCTTACTGACCCCGCACAGTGTCGATCATCAACTGCACATTCTCGGGGTCTGCATCCGGCGTGATCCCATGCCCCAGATTAAAGATATGGGGGCCATTTGAGAACGCCTCGACAATCTGCCGCGTCTCATCGACCAGCGCCTGACCGCCTGTGACCATATGCGAGGACGCAAGATTGCCCTGAACACAGCCGTCTACCTGTACATGCGCTGCCGCCCAATCGGGTGCGACCGAATTGTCCAAAGCTACGCAATCCACGCCAGTGTCTTTGGCAAAGCCGATATAGCCATCGCCTGCTTCTCGCGGAAAACCAATGACCGGGATATCGGGATGGCGCGCCTTGATGGTTTGGGTGATCACTCGGCAAGGCTCGACCGCGTACTTCCGGAACGCTTCACCCTTCAAAGAACCAGCCCAGCTGTCGAAGATTTTGACCACTTCCGCGCCCGCCTCGATCTGAGCCGAGAGATATTCGATCGTTGCCAGCGTGATCCGGTCCAGCAAAGCTTCAAACAGCGCAGTGTTCCCCTCGCGCAGCGCATGCGCAGGACCCTGATCCGGCGTGCCGCGCCCTGCGATCATATAGGTCGCCACTGTCCACGGCGCGCCGGCAAAGCCGATCAATGTAGTCTCGGATGGCAACTCGCGCGACAGAATCCGAACGGTTTCATAGACCGGAGACAATGTTTCATGAATATCTTCAACCGGTTTCAGAACATCAAAATCCGATTGCTGCGTGACCGTCGACAAACGCGGGCCCTCACCGGTCACAAACCACAGATCAGCCCCCAATGCCTGCGGCACCAATAGAATATCGGCAAACAGAATCGCCGCATCGAACCCGTATCGACGGATCGGCTGCAACGTGACCTCGGCAGCCAGCTCCGGATTATAGCAAAGCGACAGGAAATCTCCGGCCTGTGCCCGCGTTGCACGATATTCGGGCAGATACCGGCCAGCCTGACGCATCATCCAGATCGGCGGCACGTCTTGGACTTCACCCGCCAGGGTCCGCAACAACTTTTTCGTCTCGGCCATCTTTGCCCCCAAGTGTTCTAATTGGTCCACGGGGTCATCCTTTGGCGGCAATTTGTCAAGCGCAGCCCCCATTGTCAGGGCAATGTGACGCGACTAAAGCTGTGCCCATGACACTGACCCTGCCCACCCCCGCATCGCCGCTGAAGATCGGCACCCGAGGCTCGCCGCTTGCTCTGGCGCAGGCCTTTGAAACGCGCCAACGGTTACGTGATGCGTTCGATTTGCCCGAGAACGCGTTTGACATCGTGGTGATCAAAACCACCGGCGACAACCGCGCCATGATCGACGCGGACCGACCGCTGAAAGAAATCGGCAACAAGGGCCTGTTCACCAAAGAGATCGAAGAGGCGATGCTGCGCGGCGCTATCGACATCGCCGTGCATTCGACCAAAGACATGCCGGTTGCACAGCCCGAAGGTCTGGTGCTGGACGCGTTCCTGCCGCGTGAAGACGTTCGGGATGCCTTCATCTCTCCGCAGTTTCAGGCCATCCACGACCTGCCTCAGGATGCAGTGGTTGGCACCTCGTCGCTGCGGCGCAAGGCGCAATTGCTCAATCGCCGGCCTGATCTGAGTGTTGTCGAATTCCGGGGTAATGTTCAGACGCGCCTAAAGAAACTGGCAGATGGCGTGGCCGAATGCACGTTTCTGGCCATGGCGGGCATCCGGCGCCTGGACATGGCGGATGTTCCAGCCAGCCCGATCTCGCCCGACGAGATGCTGCCCGCCATTGCACAAGGCGCTATCGGAATAGAGCGTCGCGAAGATGACAGCCGCGCCGCCGAACTGCTTGAAGCAATTCACCATGTGGAGACCAGCAACCGACTGACAGCCGAGCGATCCTTGCTGGCGGCGCTGGATGGTTCATGCGAAACCCCAATCGCTGGTCTGGCCGAGATCAACAATGGTCAGCTAAGGCTGCGCGGCGAGGTTCTGCGCCCCGACGGGTCCGAAGCGATTGGTGAAGACACCACCGGAGCCATCGAAGACGGCGCTGAAATGGGCCGTGCCGTAGCTGATATCCTGCTCAAAAATGCAGGCCCCGGATTCTTTGATTGGAAAAAAATCGAAAAATTTTAACCAATGTGAACTTTTTCACAGCGCAGGGCCGGAATTCAGCTGATAGTGTGTTCATACCGGTTGGAAAATCGGGACAGTCTCGAAAGTATCGAAAAGTTTCAAGTTGTTAGTGTTTTAATCAGTGTTCGAGGGGGCGAGGCTGACCCCGACATTCAAAAGGTCCAGGGTCGCTGTTGGGGGTCAACAGCGGCCCGACTTTTTTGGATCATGACGTATCTTCAGCTTATGGCGCTGACAGCTTGCTGAATGGCATATTGTGTCTGTTCCAGATCCGCCTCGGTGATCGCCAAGGACGGATAGAGCTTACCTGGCGATTTGAAGATACCATGCGCGCGCAACACGTCATTGAACAGGACGTTGTGCTTCGGATCGTCATGCTTGGCGCTGCGATAGTCCCGACAGTCGCTACTGGTGAAGTAGACGTCAAACAGGGTCACGTCACCGCAAATCTGGTGCGCGATCCCGGCCTCATTCAATGTATCGGTCAGCATATTTTGCAAGCGCGCACCAATGTCGCGCAGGCGATCATAAGTGCCGTCGCGGCGCAGAATCTCCATCGTTTTCAGCCCGGCGACCGAGGCAACGGGGTTGCCTGACAAGGTGCCAAGCTGCATCAGCCATCCACCCTCGCCCACTTGCGATTTGTCGAAATGCTTCATGATATCGGCACTTGCGCCCAAAGCGGCCAGCGGGAAGCCACCACCAGTGATCTTGCCCATCGTACAGATGTCGGGTGTCACGCCATAGCGCTCCTGCGCGCCTCCATAGGCCAGGCGGAAACCAGTGACGATTTCATCAAAGATCAGCAAGACATCATGCTTGTCACACAGATCGCGTAGGCCCTGCAGATAGCCGGGCATGGGCGGGATGATCCGCTGCAGAGGTTCGACCATTATCGCGGCGATATCGCCATGTTCGTTCAGCAGGGCCTCAACCGCGTCCAGATCATTAAACGGTGCGATCAGCATCTGATCCGCGACCCCCTGTGGGATGCCGGCGCTGTCCGGTACAGCCTGTGGGAAATTGACCTGTCGGCTAGGGGCCAGGCTCATCTGTGCCTCGGCGCTCATCCCGTGATAGCCACCTTCGAATTTCAGGATTTTATCGCGCCCGGTATAGGCCCGCGCCAGACGGATGGCATACATATCCGCCTCACCCCCCGAAGCAACAAAACGGACCTGTTCGCAACAGGGCACCGCCTCAATGATCGCTTCGGCCAGTTCGATGCCCTTGGCGTTGTTGGCGAAAAAGGTCATACCCTTGGGCAGTTGCTCCAGCACGGCCTCCATCACCTCGGGATGACCGTGGCCCAGCAACATCGGCCCTGATCCGATCAGATAGTCGATGTATTCGTTGCCATCCTCATCCCAGACACGGCTGCCCTCACCACGAGAGATAATGATCCCCGGATCGAAATTGCCAAACCCGCCCGCTGGCAAAGCAGCATTCGCGCGGTCGATCCATTCGGCTTGAGTGTTGATCTTCAGCATGTCACGCGATCTCCATCGTAATAAACTCAGTGACTATTCATAAATCGCGACCGGGTCGCCCAGCGCGTCTTCATCGGGGTGCACGCCAAGGCCCGGAGCCTCGGGCAAATGCAAGTGACCGTTGATATTGCGGGGGCCGCGACCACCGGCAACGTCGACGGTGATCATATCCTGACAGGCCCAGACGGCGTGACAGTTGTGATCCGGGATGGTCGCAGCCAGATGCAGGGCCTCGGTATCGGCCAGAACCGTTCCGCCGGTCGCCATCACGAACATGTCGATCCCATGGGCCAGTGCGATATCACGTAGCCGCGCGGCCTTGGTCAGACCACCGACCCGGTTCAACTTGATCCCAAAGACCTCGGCGATCCCTTCGCGGGCGATGCGGGCGGCATCTTGCAACGTCACCAGACTTTCATCCACCGACACGGGTGAGGCATGACGGCCAGAGAGGGCGGCGATATCGTCGAGTGACTCGCCGGGCTGTTCGAACATCACGTTCAGGTCTTCACAGGCGCTCATCACCTGTAGGGCCTGTTGCCGCGTCCAGCCCCGATTGACGTCATACAGGACTATCTCACCCGGTCGCCGGATGCTTTCAACGTCGCGGACACGGGCGATGTCACGTTCCACATCGCCACCGATCTTCACCGAATGGGCCACATAGCCCCGGCTGCGGTAGCGTTCGATCACCTCGCGGGTTTCTTCGACTGTCTTCGCCCCAACGGACGAGGCAATCGGGCGCGGTGTACGGGATCCGCCGCCCATCAGATCGGCAATCGGCAGCCCCGCCGCCTGTCCGGCAATATCCCAGCAGGCCATATCAATCGGGCTTTTGGCATAAAGATGGCCGGGCAAGGCCAGATCCATCGCCCGTTCCACATCCAGCACCCTTCGCGGATCGAGGCCCAGAATGAACGGTGCCATGGTCTCGATCCCAGCCCGAATACCCGGCCCATGTGCGGGCACATAGGTGTGACCCCATGGCGTGCCCTCACCCCAACCGATCAGACCCGTATCGGTTTCTACTTTCACCAGCGTCGCGTCCAAAACTTCGAATTTCAGCCGCCCACCAGACAGCCAATAAGGGTGCTCAAGCGGTAGATCGACGTGATAGACCGAAAGGCGTGTGATCTTCATTTCAGTTCCACCTCGACAAAAGACATCGGTTCGTCGCCCGCGTTAATCACGTTATGCTCGACGCCTTCGTCGCGGCGATAGGCTGTTCCGGCCGGCACAGTGACCTCGTTGACGGAACCATCCGGCAGCTCAAGACGCATGTGACAATCAGTGATGGCCGCGATGACGTAATCCATCTGGTGCCGGTGCCACCCGGTTTCTGCACCGGGGGCAAAGTCAAAACGTGTGACGCGCACGCGCGCGTCGTCGATCATCTGGGTAGCGATGGCTTGAGGCTTCATAAGGCATACTCCGCCACTGGTGCGCCGAGGCTTTCAAAGTCTGGTTTGACACCCAGGCCGGGTGTGTCAGTCGCGTATAGCTTGCCATCACGGGCAATCGGGCCGCCGATGCCGGTGGATCGGGTGTTGTAGTTCATCAAATCGGTTGTGTTATGCAGATACTCCGACGGGGTCGAGGCCGCGAAATGGGCGACAACAGAAGATGTGATCTCACCGCCCCATGTATCCTCGCTGACCACGGGTATCCGGTTTTCGACCAGATAGTCCCTCACCCGCCGCGCTTTGCTGAGACCGCCGAGGTTCGAGATCTTCAGACAGCAAATCTCGGCCCCGCGATCTGCAACAATCCGCTGGGCCACGTGCATGCCGGTCAGGCATTCGTCCAGCTTCATCGGCTGCTCAGCAACACGTCTGACTTGCTGGCATTCCTCATACGTCTGGCAGGGCTGTTCGAGGATGAAATCCAGATCGCGCGTGGCACGGGCCACCCGGATCGCATTGTCAACCCTCCAGCCCTGATTTGCATCTGCCATCGCCTTTTCGCCGGGTTCCAGAAAGGGCACTGTGCTGCGAATGCGGTCAATGTCACTGGCCCAGTCACCACCCACCTTGATCTGGAACTGGCGGTAGCCCTGATCGCGATACCGGTTCATCTCGGCAATTGTTTCGTCAGTGTCTTTCTGCGGTGCAACCCGATACATCGGCGCACCGTCGGTCAGCTTGCCCCCCAACAGCATCCAGACGGGTTGATCGCAGGCCTGCCCCAGAACATCCCAGCACGCGGCATCGAACGGGGCCTTGGCGTAGCCGTGGCCTTGTACAAGATGATCCATGATCTGTTCGATCTGACCCACTTGTCGCGGGTCTTGACCCAACAGTGAGGATGCAACCAACCGCGCCAGCGCCGCGACCCCTTCGGAATGGGCAACCATGTAATTCTCGCCACAGGGCGTAAACTCACCACAGCCCTGCAGGCCAGCATCCGTGTCGATCACCACGACCGATGCAATGGCGGTTTCAATCGCGTTTCCCGCACCCCAAACATAAGCGCCCCCAACATAGGGCAATCCGGTCTGATAGATGCGGATGCGTGTGATCTTCATGCCGCTTCCATTCTTGGCAGATCGCCCATACCCGCGCCGCGCCACAGAACAAATGTCAGGATGGGTTGATCGGTTGTAACCATGGCATGGCTTTCCCAACTGGAGTGCATTCGGGTTTGATCGGGTCCGACGAAAGCCGCATCCGCGTCGGTCTTGAACACAGCGCCGCCCGCCAAGGTTAGATAAAGCTCCTCAGCCTGATGGCTGTGCCAGTCATAGTTCAGCCCCGGCCCCCAATAGGCGATGTAGCCGCGCAATTGGGTCGAGTGGAAATGGCCCGTGGGCCCGAACAGCTCGTAATACCCATAGCGTCGCAGGAAATCCGCGCCGACCTCCTCTTCGGTATAGGTCTGTTTCCAATGGGCCAGATGTGTGGTGCCCCGCACAGCCGCAACCAAGTTTTGGGTCAGTTCACTGCCTTTGATTTCAAAATCCCGCACTTGGTCTGCGGCTGCAATGTGACTGGGTTGGGTTTGTATAAGGGACAGGTCCGAGGGCCACGTGCTAAACGCAGACAGCGCGGGGTGTGCCTGATGCACCTGCCGAGCGGCTTCGAGCACATCATCCAGTGTCATGGGATCACCACGATATTGCCGGTGTGTTGTTTGGCGATGAACGCGGCCTGTGCCTCTCGCAATTCCTCCAGCGGATAGGTCGCGGCGAGGGCGGGTTTGATCTCACCTGCTTCGATGTATTTCACGAGGTGCTGCATGACCTGAGGGTCAATCACGGTCGAGCCGGTGAAGGTCAGATCGCGCAGATAGAATGTACGCAGGTCGAACTCGACCATCGGCCCGGCGATAGCGCCCGAGCAGGTGTACCGCCCACCGCGTTCCATTATGTCAATCAGGTGCGGCCAGTAAGGGCCACCCACAACATCGGCCACAACCGTGATTTTTTCTGCCCCAAGCGCTGCGCGCAGATTATCGGGCGCGCGGGGCAGGATTCTGTCCGGGCCCAGCTTGGCCACATCTTCGTGCTTTACCTCAGACGCCATAGCGATCACACGGGCACCCCGGCGTTTGGCCAGCTGCACCAAAGCACCGCCAACACCACCCGACGCGCCCGGTACCAGAACCGTATCCGCGCGGGTCACATTGGCGCGGGTCAGCATCCCTTCAGCGGTCGAGTAGGAACAGGAGAATGTGGCCAGTTCAGCGTCCGAAAGGTCCGAGGTGACTGGCACGGCATTCACCGCCAATGTCGTCGCGAATTCAGCAAAGCCGCCATCCCGTTCGGACCCGTAGTAGCCCGTCTTATCCATGTTCTGCGGATCGTCCGGGTCACGCAGCCAGCCATCGGTGATCACCCGTTGTCCGACGCACGATGGGTCCACACCCTCGCCAACCGCAACGATATGGCCACAAATGTCAGCGCCTTGAATGCGGGGAAAAGTGATGGGCGCACCGCCCCAAGTGGGATCATCTTCGCCAACCTCGGCAAACGCACCACCGGTTGTCGCGTCGGTCACGGTTTTCGAATACCAGCCCGACCGTGTGTTCACATCCGTATTATTCAGCCCGCATGCGGCCACACGGATCAACACCTCACCCGGCGCAGGATCGGGGCGCGGCCAGTTGTCGTGCAAAACCATCTGCTCGAGACCGCCATGTCCCATGGTCACCATGGCCTTCATTGTATCAGGCAGGGTCATCCTTTAGTCTCCGTAGTTGGGCCACGGGTTGATGCACGTTTCATGGCCTGCGATTCTGCTCGACAGGCTAATTTCACAACTGTACCATCGTCAATCATGAATGACACAAATGTATCATCAATCGTTCTGGATCGTCTGTCCGAGGAATGGGATGCCCTGACGCCCGAAGCCCAAAAGGCCGCACGGTATGTGCTGGAAAACCCTACGGATGTGGGCGTATCCACCGTGCGCGAGATAGCCGAGGCTGCCAAAGTCAAACCCAATACCTTTGTCCGCATGGCGCGACAGGTCGGGTTCGAAGGCTACGAAGATTTCCGCGCGCCCTTCCGCGAAGCGATCCGCAAAGGTTCGGTTTCATTTCCCGACCGCGCCCGCTGGCTACAGGAAATCGGCAAATCGGGCGAAATGGGAGGGCTTTACGCCGACATGATCGGCGCGGCCATCCGCAATATTGAAGAGACATTTGCCGGCATCGATGTCGAACGACTGCGCGCAGCCGCCGAAGATATCTGGAACTGTCGCCAGATTTTTACGCTGGGCGTTGGTGTGAACAACTCGAACGCGCGCAACTTTACCTATCTGGCCTCGACAGGGATGAAGCAGTTTCACGCCATCCCCCGGTCAGGTTCGACCCCGGTGGATGATCTGGCCTGGGCGGATGAACAAGATGTCCTGATCGCCATCACCTGCCACCCCTACCGGACCGAAGTGATCGATGCGATCAAACTGGCCCGGCGGCAGGGGATGACAGTTGTTGGCATCTCGGACAGCCCCGCCAGCCCGGTGATCCTGAATGCTCAGCACGGGTTTGTCGTGGCCGCGGATACGCCGCAGTTTTTCCCCTCCTCGGTATCGACCATCGCCCTTTTGGAAACGCTGTTGTCCTTCGTCATCTCGGTTTCCAGCGATGAAATCGTGGAACGTGTCGAACGGTTTCACCAGCGCAGGCATCAGTTGGGTCTGTATGCGGCAGAGCCTGAATAGACCTACTATGCGGCTCTATCATCGCCCGGTTTCACATCCTCGATGTGGCCAATAGCAACAGGTTGTGGACGATGATCCTGACAAACGCGTCTAGGTTGTTGCCTGCCATTCGTCACTGATCTATCGATACCGCGATGAGATTTGTTTTGGCCTGTTTTTCTGCGTGTTTTCTGTGCGCCGTATCCTATGCCTTCGCGCAGGAGGCGACGCTATCCCGACCGGACCTCAGCGCCTCGGGGCAGGACTATCTGAAAGCGGTCAGATATCGGGGAATCGACACGGATGTGCTGTATTTCGATCCCACCAAACCCGCGCCGCCGCTGGACACGGATTTCACGCCTCAGGCTGAAAACCAACCCGTTCAACTGTCTGCCGACAGTCGCTGGATCGTGGGTCTGGTCTCTGCGATTGCCCTGATTTTCCTGGCGCTTTTCATCTATAACAGTGCGAGTAAAACATCTGTTTCTTTCCGCAGATCCTCGGACAATGCCAGGCGCAAGGGTCGGCATGGCGACCCTGCGGCGGCGATAAACGGCGAGGAAATGCCTGATCTGGACGCGCTACTCAGGCTTAAGGATCGTGATCTGGCCGTCACCGGGTTGGCCCAGCTGGCACTGAGCCGCTGTCTGGCCGCCAATGAGGTGCTGTTCAAACGCAGCTGGACCCACCGCGAGGCCCTAAGCAGCATGCCGCAGAACCTGTGGTACATCCCTGATCTGCGCGCGCTGGTTCTGGAAAGCGAGCGCGTGAATTTCGGTCATCACTCGATCAGCAAGGGCGATTTTGACGCACTGCTCTCACGTATCCGGCCCGTCCTGCGCGAGGTGCGGGCATGAGCGAGACAACAGGGTTCCCACCGACAGATCGTATCCGTTTGGACTGGATCATCGTCGGCGTGGTGATTGCGATCTGCGTTGGCATATTTCTGTATGTCATGGCGGGTCGCCAATATGCATTGCGCGAGTCGGCCAGCGGGTTTGACGGGCTGGACCGCTGGCTGAACAGCCAATCGCACGCCACCCAAAGCTTCACGGGCGGCTGGCCGTTGGATCGCAGCACCGTGGGCCTTCTGGTTCAACCGCTTTACGACACGCGCCTCGATACGGATCGGACCGCCGCGAAGACCAAAGAAGAGTTGTTGTTTCAGCCCGATGAGTTCGATCAGGACATCGAAATCATCCGTGAGAAGGCACAATCTGTTCCCAGCCTGATCATTCTGCCGAAATGGCGCAGCGGCATGCGCCTGACCGGGTTTGGGCATCCCTTTCTGATCGCGCAAAGGACCGATCTTGAAACGATCCTGCACGGGCTTGTCGGGCCCGAGGTCGGAGTCCTGCACTTCGCGCGCAGACCGTTTCTGGACTATGAACTGGTCGCAGACCCACAGCTGAAAGCCCGAATTTATGCGGCCCAGACCTTTGCCGGAAACGGGTGCGATCCCATCGTCGGACAACCAGGTGAGATGCTGCTGGGCCTATGCCCGCTGCCGGGGTCTGAGGGCGAGCAACAAGTCTACATCCTGTCCGACGCGGATCTGTTGAACAATCACGGCCTGACCCTGGGTGACAATGCCTGGATTGCGGCGCGGGTCTTGCCTCAGATTGCAGGGGGTCAGCGGATCATCATCGATTACAGCGACCAGAACTGGCTGACCGCACCGGAAAACGTAGTCGCCCGTGAACGTACATGGGATGATTTGAAACGCCTGTTCGAACCTCCGTTTCGGGTTTTGTGGATCGGGGCGGGTCTTTTACTGGCGCTTTCGATCTGGCGTGGCGGTTTGCGCAGCGGGCCCGTGGTGGGCTTTGTCCCGACGCTGGGCACTGGCAAACGTACAGCCAATCGGGCACGCGCACGGCTTATGCGCCTGACGGATCAGGACGGCGCGATGCTGTCGGACTATGTCGACACACGGTTGCGCGCCCGCGCCACCGCACTGTTTGGCAATACACAAATGACAGTCGGCACACCTGAAGAGGCGTATCTGAAATACGTCCGGGCCAGAAAACCCGATCTGGGCACCCGCCTAGATACGCTAATCCAAACTATACGCGCCCAGCCCCCGCATTTGGGGGCGGATGACGCGATTTCCTACATTGATCAATTCGAACTGATACTGGAGCACCTTGCCAATGACGCTTGAAGAATTGTTCGCCCGGGCCGAGGCGTTGCGTGCCGAGATCGGCAAAGTTGTGCAAGGCCAGCAAGAGGCTGTCGACCTGTTGCTGACCGCCTTGTTCGCACGCGGGCACGTGCTGCTCGAAGGCCCTCCGGGCACCGCGAAAACCCTGCTGGCCCGCAGCTTTGCCGGGGCGTTGAACCTGCAATTCGGACGTATCCAATTTACCCCCGACCTGATGCCGGGCGACGTGTTGGGCACCTCGATCTACAACTTTCAGACCAGCGAGTTTGTTCTGACCAAAGGCCCTGTCTTCAGCCAGATCCTGCTGGCGGATGAGATCAACCGCGCGCCGCCCAAAACACAGGCCGCCCTGTTGCAGGCGATGAACGAGCGGATGGTGACGATTGACGGCACCGACCACATGCTGGGGTCGGAATTCATCGTCGTCGCAACCCAGAACCCGATTGAACAGCAGGGTACCTACCCCTTGCCCGAGGCGCAGTTGGACCGGTTCCTGTTCAAAGTGAACCTGAGTTTCCCGCCGGAAGATGTTGAGCTGTCGATCCTGCGCCAGCATGCGAATGAACCGCTGGATTTCCTGGGCGCCACCCAGACCGTGCAGCCCCTGTTGGATGCGCCGACCATGATGGCCGCGCGACAGTTGATCGACGGGATCGTGCTGGATGATGACATTCTGGCCTATATCCTGCGGCTGGTCCGCGCCACGCGCGAAAGCGCGGACATCGCCTTTGGCGCCTCGACGCGTGCGGCGGATGCAATTGCCGGGGCAACCCGTGCGACGGCCGCTCTGAACGGGCGCGACTTTGCGATCCCCGATGATGTCAAAACCCTGATCATCCACGCATTGCAACACCGCATCGTGCTGTCCCCGTCGGCCGAGATCGAAGGGCGCGGCCCGCGGCAGGTTCTGGAAAACATCCTCAACCAGATCGAGGCCCCCCGCTGATCCGGCCATCCCGCATATTACTGATCGCGGCCTGCGCGGCGCTGTGCCTGTCGCTGCTGGCGATTGTCCTGGGAGATGCAACCCGGCCCATCGCTGGTTTGCCCTGGGTTGTGCTATGCGGTTTGGCAATTGTTGATCTATTGCTGTCCTGGCCACGTCGGCGGTCTGTGACGGTTGACCCCATGCCGGATATCTTTGTGGGCGAGGCAAGCCAGATCGATCTAACCGTCTCACCCGCCGCGCCGGGCATGTTGGGAGAGTTGGACTGGCCATCGGGCCTGAACGGCCCGTCGGGCTTTGACCTGTCGAAAGGCACGGTTCAAATTCCGTTTCGTGCGGGACGAAGGGGCACCTGGGATTTGTCGCATTTGTGGCTGTCTTGGTCTTCTCGGCTAAGGCTGTTTGAATTCGTCCCCAAACTGAGCTTTGGCCTGAAGGTCCCTGTGGTGCCCAACATCCGCCGCGTCATGTCGGGTGAGATTTCGACCACCGTGCAATCACGGCTGTTCGGTGTGAAGGAAAACCGCGCCATCGGCGAAGGCACCGAATTTCACCAGCTGCGCGATTTTGCACGCGGCATGGATGCCGGCTCGATCGATTGGAAACGCTCGGCCCGGTATCGCTCGCTTGTGGCCAAAGAGGTGCGCGCCGAACGCAATCATCACGTGATCATCGCATTGGATAACGGTTATCAGATGCGCGAAGAGGTCGCGGGATTGCCAAAGATCGATCACGCCATCACTGCTGCACTGGCAACCGCCTGGGCCGCCGCCATCGGTGGCGATCAGGTCGGACTTTATGCCTATGACGCCAAACCACGCATGTTCCTACCCCCCGAACCGGGGCGCACCGCGTTCAACCGGCTGCGCAGCCGCACAGCCGAACTCAGCTATGAAAACGTCGAGACAAACCATACGCTGGCCATGACCGAGTTGAACGGACGCACGCCAAAGCGCAGCCTGATCATCGTCTTCTCGGATTTCGTGGACACAACCACAGCCGAGCTGATGGTCGAGAATGTCAGCATTCTGGCCAAGCGGCATTTGATCGTCTTCGTCACCCTGCGTGATCCGATATTGGAAGCGCAGGTCAATGAGGCCCCGTCGGATATGGACGGGGTGGCAGAGACGGTTTCGACCGGGCAACTGCTGCGCGAACGTCGCCTTGTACTGGAACGGTTGCATCAACTGGGTGTCACTGTGATCGATGCGGAACCGGGTGAGGTGTCGGCCCGCCTGATCTCCACCTATCTGGAAATCAAAGCGCGAGAGATGATCTGATGTCTGAACGTGACCTGATCCGCTCTGCCCGGTTTCGGCAGGAACGCGAAGGCGATTGGCGCAGATTGTCCGAACTGGTCGATAAGGCCGAGGGTCGGGGCCTGCATCGCATGAGTTTCCAAGAGGCGCGCGATCTGGCCGACCTGTACCGTCAGGCCACCACGTCCCTGTCCATCGCGCGTGAGATTTCGCTGGATCGCGGCTTGTTAGACTATCTCGAAGCCCTAACCAGCCGCGCCTATCTGAGCGTTTATGCCCCGCAACAAAGGCTGGGTGGTACCATTCGCAGGTTCCTGACCCGCGGCGGGCCACGGGCGATGCGATCCTCGTGGCGGGTCACACTGCTGGGGTTTCTGTGCATGGCTGCCGGGGCGCTGGCCGGATATTTCTTCTATTTTGACAACCCCGAATGGTTCTACGTCTTCATGCCATCCGACCTCGCCGGAGGACGCGGACCTGAGGCCAGCACCGACTACCTACGGTCAGCGATCTATGGTGAAGAGGACGCCACGGGCCTTGGCGCCTTTGCGACCTATCTGTTCTCCCACAACACCCGGATCGCGATTTTTGTCTTCGGCCTCGGCGCGTTCCTATGCGCGCCGACGATCATGCTGCTGTTCTATAACGGACTGATCCTTGGCGTATTCTACGCCCTGCATATCGACCGCGGGTTGGGCTGGGACATGTTCGGATGGCTCTCGATCCACGGCGTGACCGAGCTGTCGGCGATCTGCATCGCAGGCGCGGGGGGGCTGAAACTGGGTCTGGCTGTCCTGTTCCCCGGCCCTCAAACCCGAGCAGCGGCCCTGCGCGCGGCGGGCCATGATGCGGTCAAGCTGGCGCTGATCGCGGCGATGATGCTGGTGGTTGCGGCCCTTTTGGAAGGGTTCGGCAGGCAACTGGTTCAGGATCGCTCCACGCGCATTGCCATCGGCTGGACCATCGGGGCGCTTTGGCTATTGTGGTTCCTTCTCGGCGGAAGGAGGCGGTCATGAGCATTGCCGGAATGGACCGCCTGCTGCCACCTGAAGGTGTGCCGCTTTACTTCCGTGTCGCCGGTGTCGGCGTTCGAACCGCCGCGCAGCTAACCGACATTCTGATCACCGGGGCCGTGGCGGTTGCGCTGTTCCTTCTAGCGGTTTCCTTCGATCTGGTCGAACCGTTCACGGCTTCGGCAATTGGCGCGATGCTTTTCTTCGTCATCCGCATCCCCTACTACGCCGCCTCCGAGCTGATCTGGAATGGTCAAACCCTTGGTAAACGGCTGATGAAGATCAAAGTGGTATCGGCAGACGGTCAGGCCCTGACAACGCAATCGCTGGTCGTGCGCAACCTGATGAAAGAGGCCGAGATCTTCCTGCCCGGCACGATGGTGCTGACGCTGACAACCGATGCTCTGGTGCCATCCCTAATCTCGTTGGCCTGGGTCTTGAGCGTTCTGGCGATCCCTTTGTTCAATAAACGTCGGCAGCGGCTTGGGGACATCATCGCAGGCACATACGTGATCCATTTGCCGAAACCCATTTTGCTGCCGGATATGTCAGAAAACAACCGGCCACTAACAGCTACGCAATCCTCTTATCAATTCCTGTCGCATCAATTGGAACATTATGGTGCGTTCGAATTGCAGACCCTCGAAGGGGTTCTGCGCGGTGCCAATCGCGCCAAAGGCCCCGCCGCCTACAAGCAACAGAAAGAAACGCTGGCCGCCGTCTTTGCGCAAGTGCGCCGCAAGATCGAGTATGCCGACCCGGTTCCGAACGCAGACCACCAGGCCTTCCTCGAAGCCTTCTACAAGGCACAGCGCGCCTTCCTCGAACAACGTCAGTTGTTCGGAGACAAACGGAAGGACAAGCACCACACCGCCGAGAACGGAGACCTCCAATAAGAAGCTGTTGCCGTTTTGCCTAAGGGCGAGATTTAACGCGCGGTTTCCCCTTGCAGATGAAAGGCCGTGCGCTGCTTTATCTGAGCCAAGACCATATCGTTTAGTTTAGGATATACAGATGGCTGACACTGCAACTTCTGACTTCCACGCCCCCTTCGGAGTGGGCGCGGTTCTGAGTGATACATTTTCGATCTTCTTCCGGAAAATTCACATCGTGATCCTGTTGGGTTTCATCCCCGCTCTGATCGACGTCATTGTGAATACATATGCCTGGGATACGGATTTCGAAGCCGTTCCGGGGGTTGAGTTCGACTGGGCGACCTTCAGTTCCACCTTTGTCGTGGCCCTATTGATCTCATCCGTCGCCATCTCACTAACCTCGGCCATGGTCATCCAACTGGCCTATGACGCCAAATCCGGACGGCCCGCCCAGATTGGCCAATACTTCAAAAACGCCTTGGTCAACCTGCCAGCCTTGGCGGTTTTGTCCATCGTAAGCGGCATTCTGATTGTGATCGGGTTTGCGCTTGTGTTTGTACCCGGGCTTTGGCTCTACGCGGTATTCTCAGTCATCGTCCCGGCCATCGTCATCGATAAATCCGGTTTCGGAGCTCTCAATCGCAGCTCGCAGCTCACAAAGGGCTATCGCTGGCCAATCGTCGGCACGTTAGTCCTGCTTATTCTGTGCATCTTTCTGGTGTCTGCAGCAGTGGGGTTCGTATTTGCGTTTGGATTTGGCGACACCTCTGCCATCGGATTTGAACCCACCCTTACGTGGATCGTAGCCGAGGCTGTCCTGAACGCGCTGGCCTATGGCTGGACAGGTGTGGCAATCGCGATGATCTTTGCCCGCCTGAAAGAAATCAAGGAAGGCGTCAGCGTCTCAGATCTGGTCGACGTGTTCCGTTAGAGCCCGCATATGCCCGGCGGCGGCATAACTGCCGCCGGGGCCCTGCTTCGTTTCCAGAACCGGGCTTGAGGTCATAAAAAATGACTCTAGCACCAGAATCGACCTTGTAACTCCGTGACATGCAAGGATATACCCGTCGGCGGAGACGTGGCCGAGTGGTCGAAGGCGCTCCCCTGCTAAGGGAGTAGGCGGGAAACCGTCTCGAGGGTTCGAATCCCTTCGTCTCCGCCATCTAACCATTTTATCCATATATATATCCAGGTTATGAGCCTGACGAGGTGAAGACGTTAAGCGATTGATCCTGGGGATCAATTGTAGTCTGAACGGGCTGTTCTGAGGTTTTCTGACGCTGGTTGCGGGAGCAGGATTTGAACCTGCGACCTTCAGGTTATGAGCCTGACGAGCTACCGGGCTGCT
>NZ_JBQFOC010000002.1:0-930811 GCF_056533065.1 Ruegeria sp. H4 | reverse complement strand
AGCAGCCCGGTAGCTCGTCAGGCTCATAACCTGAAGGTCGCAGGTTCAAATCCTGCTCCCGCAACCAGCGTCAGAAAACCTCAGAACAGCCACGTCGAGCCACAAACAGTCAAATAAACTGTTCGCATCGCAATCAAACATCGACGCATCAGGGCTTGTCTACAAGTGATCGTAAGACTCGACTCTGTAAAGGGAGAAACTTAAAAGGAACAAAAGAAGAACACGGAAGCTAACATGTTCGATGAGATGCAGCGGCGCATCATTTCATTGTGGTTTCCCCGGTTGGCGACTGACCGGGTTTTGCGTCAGTGCCCGATGGACGGACCTTTTGTTCTGACCCTCAAGCAACGGAATGCCAATCGCATTTACTGCATGAATGTCGCGGCGGCAGAGCAAGGGCTGCATAATGGTATGGCGTATGCGGATGCGCGTGCTTTTTGCCCGACCCTGCAAAGCGGTATCGCTGATCCTCAGTCAGACTTGCGCTTTCTACATATTCTGCGCCGATGGGCGACGCGATATTGCCCTTGGGTGGGGCTGGAAGGTGACGACGGGCTGGTGCTGGATACCACCGGGTCGGCGCATCTGTTTGGCGGTGAGGCAGCGATGCTGGCCGATATACGCGGGCGGCTTGCGCGCGCAGGGCTGTCGGTGCAGGTCGGGGTCGGCGATACGCGGGGTGCGGCTTGGGCGCTGGCTCATTACGGTGAGGGGCAGGCACCTGTCGGTGATATGTTGGGGGCATTGGCCCCATTACCCGTGGCGGCTTTGCGCCTGAATGAAGAGACATCGGTTACTTTGCAGCGTATGGGGTTGCATACAATCGGCGCGCTGGCCGCAGCCCCGCGCGCACCACTGGCGCGCCGCTTTGGGGCTGGGGTGCTACTTCGGCTGGATCAGGCCTTAGGAGCGCAGCCGGAAGAAATTATGCCACTGGCCGATCCGCCCCGCTATGCCGTGCGCATGACCCTGCCAGAGCCGATCGGGTTGCTGACCGATGTTATGGCGGGGGCTGATCGGCTGTTGGTGCAGCTCTGCGCCAAGCTGAAGGCGCAAGAGATGGGCGCGCGCAGGCTGTGCATGACATTGCGTCGGGTAGATCAGGGGTATCAGCAGGTTGAGCTGCGTCTGGCCCGGCCCTTGCGCGATCCTCATCGCATTTTGCCCCTGTTTGAACGCGGGCTGGGGGAAATCGATGCAGGGTTTGGTATTGATCAGCTGCGGCTGGAGGCTGCGGAGGTCGAAGAGCTACCCGTGCAACAGCTCAGCCATGCTGTGGGGTGGGGGCAGGGTCAGTTAGAGGACCTGATAACCCGGCTAGGCACTCGGGTTGGGCTCGAGAATATTCAGCGGTTTTTACCGGCTGACAGCCACATCCCCGAGCGTAGCTTTATTATTGCAGCCGCCGCCTATTGTGAAGCCTCAAGGGGGTGGAGCAGCCAGCACCCGCGCCCCCTTTGCCTGTTCCCACCCGAGCCGATTGCTGCAACAGGTCCACAGCCACCTAGGCGTTTCCGCTGGCGACGCATGTCGTTGACAGCAAGCCGCGCGACTGGACCAGAGCGCATTGCCCCTGAATGGTGGTTGGCCGATGAAAACTGGCGCTCTGGCCTACGCGATTACTGGCGGGTGGAAACTCTGCAGGGGCGCAGGCTCTGGCTGTTTTACACGCCGCAGAATCCGGGCTGGTTTGTACAGGGAGAGTTCTCATGATCGAAGTGAACCGCACCCGCCGCCCAGTAGAAGCCTTTCGCCGTGATACGCTGGAGGCCAATGCGCAGGGCACCGGGTATGCCGAACTGTGCGTCACCACGAATTTTACTTTTCTGACTGGGGCGTCACATCCCGAAGAACTGGTACTGCGCGCGGCTGAACTGGGGCTGTCCGCGATTGCCGTTACGGATCACAATTCGCTGGCAGGTGTCGTTCGCGCCTGGTCTGCACTGAAAGAGTTGAAGCGGCAGACGGGGCAGCCGTTACAGATTCAGTCTGAGCAATGTGTAGATTCATCGTCGCGGCAGGAGGTTGGGTACAGGCAAGCCCTTGCCCGACCAGACTGCCCGGTATTGCCTAAGCTGATTGTTGGCTGTCGGCTGGTGCTGCGGGACAGTTCATTGGACTGGGTGGCGCTGCCCTGTGATCTGGCAGCTTACAAGCGGCTCAGCCGATTGCTGACCCTGGGCAAGCGACGCGCGGATAAAGGGGACTGTGAGCTGTATACGCAGGATCTGCTGGCAGCGTGCAAGGGCATGATGCTGATTGCGCTGCCTCAGAGCAGCTTGCAGAAGGCCGCAGCGGATATACAGACCATGCGGCGACATTTTCCCAATCATGTATTTCTGGGTGCGGTGCCACGCTATGATGGTAGCGATCAGGCCTATTTGGCCGAATGCGCCCGGTTGGCGCAAAGAACCTGCGCGCCGATGGTGGCGGTGGGGGATGTGCTGATGCATCGGGCCAGCCGCAGACAATTGGCCGATGTGCTGACCTGTATGCGCGAACATATTACGATCGATCAGATAGGAACGCGCGCCTTACGCAATGGGGAACGGCGGCTGAAGGCAGGCACCGATATGGCGCGTGTCTTTCGGGACCATCCTGCCGCGCTGCACCGCACATTGGAGATTGCAAGCCGCTGCAGCTTTGACCTGAGTGAACTGTCCTACGAATACCCGGATGAGATCGCAACAGACGAGCCACCTCAGGCTCGGTTGGAACGGTTAGCGCGTGAAGGGTTAAAACGCCGCTATCCTGATGGGCCGCCCGATAGGGTGGTCGAGTTGATGCACAAAGAACTGGCGGTGGTCGCCGACCTCCGGTTCCCAGCATATTTCCTGACCGTACATGACATTGTACAGTTTGCCCGCTCACAAGACATTCTTTGCCAGGGGCGCGGGTCGGCGGCCAATTCGGTGCTGTGTTACCTCTTGGGTATTACGGATGTCCCTCCGGGTCAGATTGCCATGGTTTTTGAACGGTTTGTGTCAAAATACCGAGGCGAGCCGCCGGATATTGACGTCGATTTCGAACATGAGCGGCGCGAAGAGGTGATCCAGTGGGTCTATGAAAAATACGGCCGCCACCGTGCTGGCCTATGTGCCACTGTGATCCATTTCCGCACCCGCGCGGCGATCCGCGAGGTCGGAAAGGTGATGGGGTTATCGCAGGATGTGACTGCAGGGCTATCCGGTCAGATCTGGGGTATGACCAATGGCGGCGTTGACCTGGACCGTGTGCGAGAGTTGGGGCTGGACCCTGACGATCGTCGCCTGATGCAAACCCTCCGCCTGATAGGTGAGATCATCGGTTTTCCGCGCCATTTGTCTCAGCATGTCGGTGGTTTCGTAATCACCAAGGGGCGTCTGGATGAGCTGTGCCCGATTGAGAATGCCGCGATGGAGGATCGCACTGTCATCTGTTGGGACAAGGATGACATCGACGCGCTCAATATCCTGAAGGTCGATGTTCTGGGGCTGGGTATGCTCAGCTGCCTGCGCAAATCCTTTGATCTTTTGCAAGCGCATGAGGGTGAGAATCTGAGCATCGCCAAGGTGCCGCAGGGCGACATGGCCACATATGACATGCTCTGCCGCGCGGATGCGGTCGGCGTTTTTCAGGTCGAAAGCCGGGCGCAAATGAACTTTCTGCCCCGGATGCGACCGCGCGAGTTTTATGATCTGGTGATCGAAGTCGCCATTGTTCGCCCCGGACCCATCCAAGGGGATATGGTGCAACCCTATATCCGACGACGGAATGGGAAGGAAAAACCGGAACCCTTTGGCCCGGAACTGGAACAGGTGACAGCACGCACGTTAGGGGTGCCTCTGTTTCAGGAACAGGCGATGCAGATCGCGGTGGTTGGGGCAGGCTTTACAGCGGAAGAGGCCGACCATTTGCGCCGTTCTCTGGCGTCGTTCAGGCGGATGGGCACGATCGGCACATTCCGGGATAAATTCATCAAGGGGATGCTGAACAAAGGTTATGACATTGAGGTGGCAGAGCGCTGTTTCTCGCAGATCGAAGGCTTTGCCGATTATGGGTTTCCCGAAAGTCACGCAGCCGCTTTTGCCATGCTGGCCTATGTTTCGGCCTGGTTGAAATGTCATCACCCGGCGATCTTTGCCTGTGCACTGCTGAACTCTCAGCCCATGGGGTTTTATGCCCCTGCCCAGATCGTGCGCGACGCGCGTGAGCACGGGGTCGAGGTGCGGCCCATCTGCGTCAATCATTCGGAATGGGACAATATTCTGGAACGCCGCCCCGATGGCGCGCTGGCCCTGCGGCTGGGGTTCCGCCAGATCAAGGGGTTCAGGGAAGAAGACGCAGGCTGGATTGTGGCTGCGCGTGGCAATGGTTACCCGGACCCAGAGGCGCTTTGGCTGCGTGCCGGGCTTCGTCCAGATGTCCTGACGCGGCTGGCCGAGGCGGATGCCTTTTCGGATATGGGCCTGACCCGGCGCGATGCACTCTGGCAGGTCAAGGCGATTCAAAGCCCGAAACCTCTGCCGTTATTCAACGATCCAATTGACGGAGAAATGGTTCACGAACCGCAGGTCAATCTGCCGGTTATGCAGCTGGGTGAAGAGGTGGTCGAGGATTATGTCTCAACCCGTCTAACCCTGCGGGCGCATCCTATGGAACTGCTGCGCCCCTCATTGCCGGGATTGGTCACACATGCCTCTTTGCAACAGGTGCCGCTGGGGCGGTACAGCGTGTGTGGCCTTGTCATCACCCGCCAGCGGCCCGGCACGGCCTCGGGTGTTATTTTCCTGACCTTGGAGGATGAGACCGGGGTCAGCAATGTGGTAGTCTGGCCCAAGGTTTATGACCGCTTCCGTCGTATTGTGATGGGGGGGCGCTTGTTGCGAGTCACAGGATATCTGCAACGCGAAGGGATCGTCGTGCACTTGATTGCTCAGGACATTCAGGACTTATCGCATAAGCTGTCCGAATTGGGGCATCCACAGCCAGAGGCCCTGAGCACCGAAGCTGCCCGCACGGATGATACGCTCAAACGATCCCGCTATCCCGCGCGGGCAATGCACCCGCGGGATCAGGCAAAGCGATTGTTCCCAAGCCGGGATTTTCATTAACCGGCCATTCGTAGCGATTGCGGTATTCAGCACTCCTTTTGCACAAAGCCTGGAGGAAGGAAAAATTGTTGCGAAATTGAAAACAATTCAGGCTGTGCTTCACTTTACATGTAGAATTTTGACAGCATTGGCGATCTTAAGGCAGCTCTTAATCAAGGCAAAAAACGGTGAATTTCCCGCTACCTGAGATGCGTAAAAAACAATCACAGATTGAGCGCCCAAGTGGAATTGCGAAGTGTGTTAACACTTAATTAACTTGATCCTTGGAAAAGCGCGGCTCACTGGATAGGGTAAGACAGTAACCAGTCCAAAGAAATTGTCACCCGTGCCCAAAAATCAAAGCCTGTCAGCTCCGCTTCGCAAATCCAATATTCTTCTGACCTCATCCATGGCGCTTGCCGTCGTCGGCGCATATGGCCGCACTGCATATGGCGGCAGTTGCACGCCGTCGGGGGGCGGAACCTATTCTTGCTCGGGTCCAGCAACGGGTGGTGACGCAACCATTACGCTGAATTCAGGCGCATCCCCTCTGACAGTGACAACGCAGCCAGGGTTTGGGCATACGGTCTCAAGCGGGAATGGGCTCAATCTGCGTTCCAGTGACAGCATTTCGTTTACGGATGCCAATAACTCGGTCATAGCGGGGGCGAACTTGGGGATTTACTCGCGCAACACAGGAACGGGCGCGATGACAATCACGGTTACAGGTGTTGTGATCGGGACAAGCGGTACCGGGGTGTACGCGAACAACGCCGGAACGGCGACCGATATGACGATTTCTGCCGTTGATACAAACGGTGGAAGTTTCGGCATCACGGCGCGTAACAATGGCACCGGCGCTTTGACAATCACGTCCACAGGAACGGCTTCAGGCACCTCTTCGGATGGGATTAACGGGCGGAATGCGGGGACTAACCTAACGATTACCGCAGTCAACGCCAACGGCGGGCGCACGGGTATTTTTGCGCAGAACACGGGCTCGGGTTCGATTGCCATCACCACGTCAGGTGCCGTAACCGGCGGCACAGGTGCGGGCATTGCGACGCAGGCCGGTGCTGGCACGGCAGTCAATATCACATTGAATTCTGGCAGCACCATCAGTGCCACATCTGGTACGGCGATCACCAATGACCAGTCTGACGCCACAGTGACCGTAAACGCGGGCGCTGCGGTCACAGGTGCTATAACCTTGGGCGATGGCAGCGATACCTTAGACTTCACCGGTGGTGATTTCAGCGGCGTTACCCTTTTTGACGGTGGCGACGATTCCTCCAGTGGGGACGGCTTTGTCGACACGCTGCGCTTTGGCAGCAGCGGTGTACTGGCTGGGGCAAACGTGACCAACTTCGAAGTGATCGAGATTACCAATAATTCGACGATCACACTGACCGACAACAGCCTGACCGCGGGTGATGGCGGTGCCGGAACCGGGCTTACAGTTCAATCAGGCAGCAGTTTGCGTCTGAATACCGGAGCGACCAGCCTGACCGGTAACATCACCAATGGCGGTATGCTCTCGGCACAGAACGGATCGGTGGGCGATGTCATCACTGTCAGTGACGATTTTGTCGGCACTGGCGGAACGATCCTGCTGGATGTCGAACTTGGCGGTGACGGGTCGGCCACGGACATGCTTCAGATCGCAGGCGACACCTCGGGCACGACCTTTGTGTCGGTCAACAATATCGGTGGTGCCGGGGCCGAAACCATCAATGGGATTGAAATTATCCAAGTCGGTGGAGCGTCAAATGGAATCTTCACGCTGAATGGAACATCTCAGACAGCCACCGGCGAACAAATTGTGGTTGCGGGTCCGTTTGGCTATCGTCTTGTCGACACTGGCAGCGGCAGCTTTGTGCTGTCCAGCCTGGATGCGTCCGGCAATCCGATCCTTGTTGGATCTAGTATCGCCTCATTTGAGGCTTTGCCTTCAATCCTGCAATCAGTGAACCGTGTGCGCGGTTTCCAGGCGCGTACTGCCGCAAGAACCGCTGTTGCACCTTCTGGGGACGCGACCAGACAACGGGTTCGTGAATTTGGTACCGATGGTGATGTCCTGTCCTACCCGGATACCCCGGTCTGGCTGGAACTCACCGGACGGCGTAGCGAAATCGCGCCGGTTCGGTCGGACGCAGGGATCAACACGGTGCGGACGGACACCTATACGATAGCGGTTGGGGCAGATACGCTGCTGTCCGAATTCGCCAATGGGGCGCTCTACGGTGGGGTGGCGATCAGCTATGATGATGCCTCAAGTACGGTGCGGACCGATCAGGGCAACAGTGATATCGACACGACGTCGCTGGGCCTAACCCTTAGCGC
Source organism: Ruegeria sp. H4 (assembly GCF_056533065.1). NCBI lineage: Bacteria > Pseudomonadati > Pseudomonadota > Alphaproteobacteria > Rhodobacterales > Roseobacteraceae > Ruegeria > Ruegeria sp. H4. The sequence continues at coordinate 923,396 of NZ_JBQFOC010000002.1, read as the reverse complement.
CACCTGGCTGGACGCGCGTGGCTTTTATGTCGACACACAGCTTCAGTACAACGATAACTCCAGCGATACGCGCGATCCTTCCACCGGGCTAGAACAGAACGACATCGACTCCGACCAATACGCGATTTCGGTTGAGGTTGGTCGCCCTTACGAGGTGAAACCGGGCTTGGTCCTGATCCCTCAGGCGCAGCTGACCTATGCCTCGCTGGATGTAGACGACTTCACCGACAGTTCGGGCAACAATGTTGTCTTTGACGATGCCGACAGCGTACTGGCGCGGCTCGGGCTGTCCGCGAACAAATGGTTTGCCAACAGTCGCGGCACCGGCAGCTATTTTGGTGTCGTGAACCTTTATCACGAGTTTGACCCGACCACCCGGATTTCGGCCGGTGGGATGGAGTTTAACGAGGAGATCGACGATACCGGCATTGAACTGGGCCTTGGCGCGCGTATGATCCTGAACGAACGTTACGAGCTTTCTGGTTCGCTGAACTACCTTACTGGTCTTGATGATCTTGGGGATAGCTACGAACTGGAAGCCACATTGGGTTTGCAGGTTCGGTTCTGAATGATCAACATATCCAGGGTTCTGGCGTGGGGCGGCGGCGCTCTTGTCGCGGTGTCGGGCATGGGCTCGGCACAGACGACAGAAACGACATCCACGCAATATCAAAGCTGGACAGTGAACTGCACCCAAGAGGCTGATCAACGGCAATGCGCCATGAGCCAAAGCCTGAACCTGCAGAACCAGTCCGGCCTACTGCTGCGGGTTGAGCTGCAGCGAAACGCCGAAGGCGCGGCCTCGGGTATTGTGATCGTGCCATTTGGGTTGGACATCACCAAGGGTGTTTCACTGTCCATCGACGGTGGCCCCCGGTGGAATCTTCCGATGCGAACCTGCCAGAATTTCGGTTGTGTGGTACCCCTGACACTTGGGCCGGGGATTGTGGATCAGATGAAACAGAGTAACACGGTGCAAATCTCGCTCTATACGCTGGATGGTGGGCAAACGCTTGAAGTGCCTGTGTCACTAGCGGGTTTCACGGCAGCCTTTGATGCGCTTTGATCCGTTGTCGCTGACGCCAATCAATCAGATCAGACTGTTGGATGAATAATATGCCATCCCTGCTGCCAAATCGGGTTCTGTTGGCATCGAATACTTGTGTTGCTTGGCGTGCAAGCATGACTTTGGACGATGCAGTGGAGAGACCTGACTTAGGCTTTTGGGGTCGAAGGAGAATCCACAAAGGCGGGTACTCACTTCGCCAGCTGCAACGATATGGTGAGTAGCTCGCGGTATGAGGCAGTGTGCCTCTGAACAACAAGCGATTGAGCTGAGCTGATCACGTCCTTTGTCGTTGTAGTCGCGCTGGGCACAGGTGTGATCTATACGGTTGCTACTGGATTGGCGCGAGGGGCGAAAGGCAGCCCTGCGGCAGCGATGGGATGTACTTTGGGTATCGTTCCTCACTTGACGGCGGCAATCGTGAGATTGGCTGCGTTTTTGAACACAAGTGCGGTTCTCTTTCATGTATTGAAGTGGGTTGGCACACAGTACTTACAATTCCATGCTTCGCGGATTTTGAGAGATGACGCCCTGTACAGTTTGATAGAAAGGACGAGCGAACACGTATCGCAAAGTTGCGACAACTGGGTTTCTGATCAACATTCTGAATCCGAAACTATCAGTATTCTTCCTAGCATTTTTTCACAATTCGTTCCTGCTGGCGTCTCGACACCTGTGCGTCATATGCTTGTCCTCAGCGTTGTGTTTATGGTCATGAACTTTGTGGTTGTAATCTGTTATGATGGGTTCGCCTCGGTGGTGCGCGCGCGTATCGAACGGACGCCTACGTCACTCATGTGGCTGAAACGTGGCTACGCTGCAACGTTCGTCGGCCTTGGAATGCGGCACGCGTTCGAGACACGCTAACCTCGGAAACAGAGGGCGGTTACGGTATCCCAAGTCAGCCGAATGAGACAAATACTATGATCACATCTGAGTTCGCAGCGACAATGTCCCGCTACAATCAATGGCAGAACCGATCACTCATCACCGCGGCGAATTCCTTAACCCATGAAGATCGATGGAAGGATCGAGGTGCGTTCTTTAGATCTATCGCACAGACATTGAATCACATTCTCTGGGACGATCGCATCTGGTTGGCTCGGTTTCGCCATGACAGCGGGATCGTTGCTGAGATCGCTGTGCGGCATCCGTATACAGACACTCCGGTCGATTGGTTGGACTATGTCGAACAGCGGGAAGCATTGGATGAACAGATCGTTGGTTGGGCCGATACGCTCACATCACAGGACCTCTTGTCCATTATCACGTGGAAACGGGGGCACGAACACGTTCAAACGACGCTGGGCTTCAATTTGGTGCACATGACCAATCACCAGGCACATCATCGCGGCCAGGTTCATTCGTTGTTGACACAGGCTGGTGCGACAACAGGATCTACGGACCTTCAGATGCTGGACATCGGATAACTAAAGGGGCCGACTTAATGCCAATGCCATGGACATACAGACATGCGTCTAAAGAGTGGCGGGCATTCCTTGATGACGCCAAAGAGCGCATGTCACTAGATTCGGACAATATGACCTACACTGCTGTAGACGCTGTTTTTCAAGTGTTTCGCCGACGCTTGACAGCTCAGCAAGGGATTGATTTTGCATCAGTTCTTCCAAGTGTGGCGAGGGCAGTCTTTGTCACAGGATGGAATGTCTCCGAGCCGCCGGTACCATTCAAGCCGCGCAAAGACTTACTGGCCGAGGCAAAGAACGTTCGCAAACATCACAACTTGACGCCGGATAACGCAATTGAGGCCACTGCTTGGGCAATCCGTCGTTACACAAATGCCAGCGATTTCGAGCGCGTTTTGGCGAAGCTACCAAAAGATGCTCAGGAGTTTTGGGAGGTGGACGTTGACGATCCTAAGGAGCTCAATCAGCGGGTCATTTGACTGTCGTTCATGGACCTCACACGTCATCTAGAAAACAGACCATTGTCAAATCGAACTGCGCACCAAACCACTTGTTCATAGATCAAGGAGTAGACGTCTAGCTGACTCCGATACGGCCCGATCGCAGACATTCGCCGGCTTTGTCAACACTGCGGGTTATCTTTCAAGAGCGGGGGGTTGGTCGCCGCATTGCTGGACGACCAGTCACGGATACTCTTTCTAAACAGGTGCAAGGTTCGGCATCCTTGAACGATACCCGAAAGCCCGCAGGGTAAATCAAATTCGAAAGCTAGCGATTATTGTCGAGATACTTCCGAAGTTCTGCGAGATCACCCTTGGTGCGTTGCATGATTGCCAGTTGATCAGGCCCGATAAGATGCCCGAAGACCTCGCTGACGTGAACAATGGCTTGGTTCCTGAAAATGCGGCCCGCCTCGGTTAGATAAACAAGCTTTCCGCGCCCGTCTTCGGGATCAGGGCTTAAAACCGCTTCAGTGACGTTTATTGCTCCGGAGAGTTCATCGATGGGCTGCCCGCTCTTCGGTTTTTGGCAGATACCCCGGCTGCCTTCCAAGATGTTTGCCTCATGCCCAAAGCCAGATTTTCAAGCTAAGCTAACCCAAGCCGCATTCTTTGAAGAGCTTTGCACGCACGCGGCTACAAACTTAACCCCATTGAGCCCGTCATAAACCGTTGGATAAACAACGGACGCGCCAGGTGAAATCCCGTTTCGGAAGGCTTGGATCGCCTCAGCAGCCTCTCCATAGATATTGGCGAAACCTTCAAGATATCCCTCGGGATGTCCCGGAGGGACTCTGCTTAGCCGATTGGCAGCATCAACAGCTCCAGCTCCATTTCGGGTGATCAGACGCTTGGGTTCGTTGTATGGTGTGAACCAAAGGTAATTGGGATCTTCCTGGGCCCACTCCAGACCACCTTTTTCGCCGTAGACCCGCAAACGAAGTGCGTTTTCATTTCCGGGAGCCACCTGAGAAGACCACAACATACCTCGCGCTCCGCCTTCGAAGCGAAGCAATACGTGGGCGTTGTCATCGACTTTGCGCCCCGGCACAAAGGCCTGCAAGTCCGCCGCTAGGCTTTCTGCTGTCAGCCCGGTTACAAAGCAAGCGAGATTGTAAGCATGAGTCCCGATGTCACCGGTTGATCCGCCCGCGCCCGAGCGTTCGGGATCGGTTCGCCATTCAGCCTGTTTGAAATCCTGCTGCTCGGTCAGCCAGTCCTGCGGGTACTCAACCTGAACCACCCGGATCTTGCCAATATCGCCGTTGGCAACCATTTCACGCGCCTGCCGAACCATTGGATAGCCCGTGTAATTGTGGGTCAAAATGAATAAGGCATTCGCGCTTTCCGCTGCTTTGACCAGCTTTTTTGCATCGGCAAGAGTCGAGGTGAGTGGCTTGTCACAAATGACATGAATACCGCGTTTCAGGAACTCACGCGCGGCTGCATAATGGACGTGATTTGGCGTGACGATTGAGACCGCCTCAATCCCAGATTTCAGCCGGGCTTCCCTTATCGCCATTTGTTTGAAGTCTTCATAGACCCGTTCGAGCCCCAATGCCTGACCGCTTTCAAGAGATTTCTCTGGCGTCGAAGACAAGGCACCGGCAACCAGTTCGAATTTGTCGTCCAGTCGCGCGGCTATGCGATGAACACCGCCTATGAAGGCGTCGTTTCCACCGCCAACCATGCCAAGGCGAATGCGACCCGAGGTTTCTTCACTGCGTCCTGTGACCATCACTCAATCCCCAGCATTTTACGATTGGCGGCTTCGTCAGCGCCACCGTCGGCGAAATCATCAAAGGCTTTCTCGGTCACACGGATGATGTGATCGGATACGAATTGAGCGCCTTCGCGTGCACCATCCTCGGGGTGTTTGAGGCAGCATTCCCATTCGACAACAGCCCAACCATCAAAGTCATTCGCGGCCATTTTTGAGAAGACCGCACCGAAATCCACTTGGCCATCGCCCAATGAACGGAAGCGCCCGGCCCGATCAACCCAGCTTTGATATCCGGAATAGACACCCTGCCGCCCTGTTGGGTTGAACTCGGCATCTTTGACATGGAACATCCGAATCCGATCTTTGTAGATGTCGATATTGTCCAGATAGTCGAGACATTGCAGCACGTAGTGCGACGGGTCGTATAGCATGCAGGCCCTTGGGTGATTTCCCGTCCGTTCCAGAAACATCTCGTAGGTCACACCATCGTGGAGGTCCTCTCCGGGGTGGATTTCGTAGCAGACATCGACACCGCATTCATCGGCGTGATTCAGGATCGGCACCCAACGACGCGCAAGCTCATCAAACGCCGTTTCGATCAAGCCGGCAGGGCGTTGCGGCCAAGGATAGACATAGGGCCATGCCAGCGCGCCAGAGAATGTTGCATGTGCGGAAATGCCCAGGTTTTTGGATGCTGTCAGAGCCTTTTTGACCTGATCCACGGCCCATTCCTGCCGGGCTTTCGGGTTCCCTCGGACACTTTCGGCGGCAAACCCATCAAACGCACTGTCATAGGCTGGGTGAACGGCTACAAGCTGGCCCTGAAGGTGTGTTGAAAGTTCCGTGACTTCGACACCATTTTCCTTGGCCTTGCCTTTGAAGTCATCGCAATACCCAGCGCTGGATGCGGCCTGTTCGAGGTCGAACAACCGGCCATCCCAACTGGGAACCTGAACGCCTTTGTATCCACAATCAGCCGCCCACTTAGTGATCGCGTCCCACGAATTGAACGGCGCTTCGTCCCCCGCAAATTGCGCAAGAAACAAAGCTGGACCTTTGATCGTCTTCATAAAATTTCCTCCCCAAAACCTAAGCCTCTATGGCGGTAAGTTTTCCTTCAGATAGATGTCGATACGGATACGTTCCTGCGCTTTGTTGAATGGAACCTTGTCCTTAGTTGCGCGCAATAGACGGACGGCAGAACGAACAATATGCCCGGTGTCTTGCGAGATTAAGGCGTCAAATGTGCCAAGCCTAAGCGCCTCACGACTGAGCGGAGTGAGCTCATGCGCTATGATCACCAGATCCTTGCTGAACCTGTTCTCTGAAAGAAATTGAATCAGGCCGGCATTGCCCGCTGCTGACGAGTATATTCCGACCAGATCCGGATAGGTTTCGAAGATCTCGGGCATCATCTTGTAAATCAGATCCGGGTCATCCCGGCCCTCAACCGACGCTACGACTTGGAGGTGCGGAAATTCCTCGGCCACAACAATATCAAAGCCTTGGCGACGCTCCAGGTGGTCACGCGCCAAACGGGATCCTGTAAGAACTAAGACCTTGCCGTCGCGATGGACAAGCCGCCCCATCAGCTGAGCGGCGGTTCGTCCTGCCGAAACGTTATCGATTCCCACAAAGTGGTCTCGCTCTGAACTGGGCAAGTCAGATACCAAGGCAACCACCGGAACGCCTTTGTCCCTGAGCCTTTTTACAGCGTCGCGGACAGAAGGCGTTTCGGGCCCAAAAACGGCAACCCCATCAACATCCAAACTGTCGACAGCATCCAAAATGTTGACGATATCTTGCGGCTCGAACGGAGCGACCTTCTTTATATCAATGCGAGTCCGCTCGATAAATTGGTCACGGGATTGTTCTGCGATCTGACTGCTGATTGCCTCCACAAACTCGTTGTCCGTGTCGGGCAGAACAAAGAGGAAGTTGTAAACCCGGTTTCGCGCAAGGTTAGCCGCAGCGGTGTCGCGCACATAGCCCAGCTCATCAATTGCCTTTTGTACTTTCTGTACGGTTACGGCCCGCACGCCGGGGCGTCTATTCAAGACCCGGTCAACAGTCGCGAGACTGACACCCGCGACGCGCGCGAGGTCGTTGACGGTTGGCTTTTTTACCAATTCTAGTTTTTGTTTTTGGTCTTCCACGTGTTCCTCAGCCCTCAATCTCCCGCGCCAAGCCTTCAAACAACAAAGCAACCGCCTCAGCACCGGGATCGTTATGTCCAACCAGGTTTTCTTCGGGAACATAGGCCGCGCGACCCGCCTTCGCACGACGAATATTTGCGGTGTTGTTCGCGCCTTCGCGGGCAGCCTCGGCCGCGTGTGTCAGACCAGATGGTAGCGCGGCAAGTGCCGGTGCCAGGGCGTCAATCATTGTCCGATCACCGACCTTGGCACCTCCGACCTGGCTGACACGGTTCAGGCCCTCGACAAGGGATTTGGGCACGGAGGCTCCGCTTGCACAGGCATCCCCAGCCGCGTTGAAAAAGATCGCAAGAATCACACCGGACGACCCACCCATGGTCTGGCTCAGTTCATTGCCCAACGCCGGAAACAGCTGTGTCAGATCAGCAAGCGGCATGCGGTCAAGGCTACCTTGCAATGCTCTTGCGGCAGTCGCCAATGTGCTTCCTGTATCGCCATCTCCGGATTTCGCATCCAGCTCGTTCAGGGTTTTCTCGGCGTTGATCAGCAGCTCAGACAGCCGGGTGATCGTTTCCTTTGTTGCGGGATTGTTCGAAGGAATTGGATCGATCGGGGTCAGGCCATCAGGCAATGGTGCAACTTTGATCGGGTCGATGGAATTGACCCCGGGCCATGCGGCCAGATCAACGGGTGCTTCCAGGGCTGACAAATCGTCTTGATCCACGGGCAGAATGGAAACCGAAAACCCGTGCATATCCAGCGATGTCATCATGGGTGCCGGGCCAATGATATGGTGGGCGATATCAGTTTCGGACAACGCGTGCGTGAGGACAGCCATTTCTAGCGGAGTCGTTGAACCCAGGTTGTTGACCAACGCCACGCAATCCCCAGACCCAACCCTTTGCTTCAGCTTCTCCACGACCGTGGACATAGCCGAAACAGCATTTGAGAACTCGACTTGCTGTACGCCGGGCTCGCCATGAATACCTAAGCCAAGCTCTGCCTTCCCCGGCGCGATCCTGTCTTCTTTCGGAGATCCCGGAACCGTACAGGTGTCCAGACTCATGCCGATGCTGACAACCTTTGCTATGGTGCGTCTCGCTGCGGCGGTAACGGTGTCCAAATCGGCACCGCTTTCGGCGAGCGCTCCGGCGATTTTGTGAACGAACAACGTACCCGCCACGCCACGTGGTTGCGGAAGGTCGGGCAGGGCGATGTCATCGTCGACGACGACCATTTCAACCTTGCGACCCAATGCACGAGCGCGTTCAGCCGCCAGTCCAAAATTCAGCCGGTCACCGGTGTAATTCTTGACAATTAGCAAGCATCCAGCCTCACCCGTGACAGCAAGAATGCCCGCCAAAACTGCTTCGACTGACGGGGATGCAAACACTTCGCCGCAGACCGCGGCTGTCAACATACCGGCACCAACGAAACCGGCATGGGCTGGTTCGTGACCAGATCCTCCTCCGGACACCAGGGCGACCTTCGACTTGTCCCAATCCGACCGGTAAACAACCTTGATATGCGGATAGCCGTCCAACCGCGTAAGCTGACCGCCAGAGGAAGCCAGAAGGCCGTCTATCGCCTCTGTCACCAGGGTTTCTTTTGTGTTGAGGAACTGGGCCATGCTTTTGCTCCTTAATTCACGCGCGCGCCGGACGCGTCAAAATACAGCGGGTTGTTGGGACGGATTTTTATTATCTTTCCAGATGGGTAGTCCTGATGGACATCAATCAGGGTCACAACCGGGTGACCATTCAGGTCCAGGTGCAGCCGTGTTTGATCGCCCAGATGTTCGGCACGTATGACACGCGCTTCACTGCCTTCGCCTTCAATGATGTTTTCTGGGCGCAAGCCAATCTGCGGGCCTTTGTGATCGCCTCCGAATAACTCGGATGGCAGGATGTTGATCCGCGGCAGACCCAACCGGCTGGCGACATAAACACTGCCAGGGTTTTCATAGATATCCCGGGGTGTTCCGTATTGAACCAGTTTTCCGTTTTCCAACACGCCAATATGCGTCGCCATTGTCATGGCTTCGACCTGATCGTGCGTCACATAGAGCAAAGTCGACCCCAGATCGGCCTGAATCCTTTTCAACTCGACTCGTAAATCCGCCCGTAACTTGGCGTCCAAAGAGCTGAGTGGTTCATCCATCAGGAAGATCTGGGGGTCGCGCACCAGCGCCCGCCCTATCGATACACGCTGCATTTCGCCACCAGACAGTTCGGTGGCTTTGTTGTCCAGTTTGTGCGGGATTTGGAGGATTTCCGAGACTTCGTTGACCTTCCTCGCGATCTCATCCTCTGGCGTCTTCAGGATCGGCGACCGCAGAGGGAAAGACAGGTTCTCACGCACTGTCATATGCGGGTACAGCGAGTATTGCTGGAAGACCATCGCCACATCGCGCTGGGCAGGTGTATCTATTCCAACGTCACGCCCGGCAATGCGCACCGTTCCAGAATCCAGTTTCTCAAGCCCGGAAATCAATCTCAGCGTCGTTGTTTTTCCCGCACCTGTCGGGCCCAACAGCACCACAAAAGCGCCGTTGGGGATCGTCATTGAGATATCATCCACTGCTTTAAGATTGCCGAAGGATTTCGAGATGTTTTCCAAAACGACTTCAGCCATTGCTTAGTACCTCGTCGTTCAGAGCGGACCTCAACGCGCGCCCGGTAGATTTTTCAAACAGGGTTACCGCAGGTGAGCGGAATTCCAATCCCACAGTCTCGCCGGGATTAACGGTTTCTCGGGCATCAATCCGGGCTTTCAGCTCTCCGTTCGGGCTTTGCAGCGTCACGATCTGGGTGGTTCCCAAATATTCTGCGGCCAGAACCTTGGCCCGGTAGGCGCTGTTGTCTGACAGAAAAACATGCTCGGGGCGAACGCCGAAAACCAAGTCACCTTCCGCACTTTCCATCAGTTTGGGCACGGCTTCGTCATGGCCATTCAGTCGAACCATTTCCGAGCCAGGCGCGACCTTTCCTTGAAACGGTAGGAAGTTCATAGAAGGAGACCCGATAAAATCCGCAACGAACATCGTAGCTGGTTTGTCGTAGATTTCCTGCGGCGTGCCGAATTGTTCGATCACGGCGTTGTTCATCACCACGATCTTGTCGCCCATTTGCATGGCTTCCAACTGGTCGTGTGTCACGTAAACAGTGGTTGCGCCCATGCGATCATGAAGCGCGCGTAGTTCTTCGGCCATGTGCTCACGAAACTCGGCATCCAGGGCGCCAAGAGGTTCGTCCATCATGAACGCCTTGGGTTCACGAACAATTGCGCGCCCGAGCGCCACGCGCTGCCTGTCGCCGCCTGACAACCCACCTACCGGGCTATCGAGGATGTCTTTGATCCCCAAGATGCCCGCGACTTCCTCGACTTTGGCCTTTACGGCGGCTCGGGGCATGCCCTGCGATATCAGCGGATAGCTGATATTCTTGCGCACGTTCATATGCGGATATAGCGCGAACATCTGGAACACGAAGGCAATGTCCCGCTCTGATGGCGGCCGCTGGCTGATCTCTTCGCCGTCCAGATAGATTTCGCCCGAAGTTGGAAGCTCCAACCCCGCGATCATCCGCAGGGTCGTGGTTTTTCCGCAACCGGACGGGCCCAGCAACATGAAAAACTCGCCGTCCTCAATCGTGAACGAGCTTTCGCGGACAGCCGTGAAATCGCCGAACATCTTTTTTACGTTTTTGACTACGATCTGGGCCATTTCTACTCCGGGAAATGGCTGACGATGATGAACATGACGGTTCCGATCAGCGTGACGATGAAAGAGTAGGTGAAGGCCCAAAGGACAAAGGGTTGCATCAGCATGAAGACACCCAGTGCGATTAGGATGGTTGCAACCATCTCCCATGGGCCGCGGCGGAGCCGTAGCAATCCGGTAAGAAACTCGCTCATTTGCGTACGGCTCCGAATGTGATCCCACGCAGCAAATGTTTGCGCATCAGGATGGTGAAAATCATGACGGGGATCAGGAAGATCGTGGCACCTGCAGCCACAGCAGGCCAGTCCAGGCCGCCAATACCGATAATGGTCGGGATAAACGGTGGTGCAGTCTGCGCATTCGCGGATGTCAGCAGCACGGCAAACGCGTACTCATTCCAGGCGAAGATAAGGCAGAAGATCGCAGTTGACGCGATGCCTGTGGCGGCTTGCGGCAGCACCACTTTGTAGAAGGCCTGAAACCTCGTGTAGCCATCTATGAGGGCGGCTTCTTCGTACTCTCTTGGGATTTCGTCGATGAACCCTTTAAGCAACCAAACTGCCAGGGAAATATTCACCCCCGTGTAGAGCAGGATCATCCCGAGATGCGTATCGCTTAAACCGAGGTTTCTGAACATCAGGAAAATCGGGATGGCGACAGCAACCGGAGGCATCATCCTTGTACTAAGTATGAAGAACAGAAGGTCGTCCTTGAGTGGGACCTTAAATCTGCTGAACGCATAGGCGGCCAGCGTGCCAAGGAAGATACTCAAGAACGTTGAGCCAAATCCGATGATAACCGAATTCATAAAGCGCTCGCCGAACTTGGACGGCCCGACTATCACCATGTCGTACTGGCGGACAATCTCATCGGCCCAATTCTGCGGTGGGTTCGCTTCCAGAAACTCCTGCGTCTGCCGTGTGCGCGTGGTGAAGAGGTTGACGTAGCCTTCAAGCGTTGGGTCAAAGACCACTTTGGGTGGATAGCTGATCGCATCGGCCGGGGATTTGAAGCCTGTCAGCAAGATCCACACCAGCGGGATCATCGTGATCAGCGCATAAGTAATGACCAGGAAGCCTGCGATCCATTTGGACCGGTTCGAAGGTTCTGTGACGGAAAAACTGCTCATCTCTGTTTCACCTTGTTCAGGGCTTTGACGTAGATCGACGCAAGGCCGAACACGGTGACGAAAAGGATGATCGCATAGGCTGACGCATAGCCTGTACGCCATTTTTCAAAGGCTTCGCGTTTCAGGTTGATCGAAGTGAGTTCCGTAACAGACCCCGGTCCTCCGCCGGTGAGCTGAACCACCAGGTCGAACATTTTGAAGTTCTCGATCCCTCGAAACAGCACAGCGAGCATCAGGAACGGTAACACCATCGGGATGGTAATCGTAAAGAACTGCCGCAGCTTGCTGGCTCTGTCGATCTCAGCGGCCTCGTAGATGTAGTCAGGAATGCTGCGCAGACCAGCGAGACAGATCAGCATTACAAAGGGGGTCCACATCCAAGTGTCGACAATCACGATCGCCCATGGGGCCAACGTGACGGACCCCAGCATTTCAAAGCTCGATGGGTCCTTGCCGGTAAACCACGACACGATGTAGTTAAACAGGCCGATCTGAGGTTGATACAGGAACTTCCAGAAGTTCCCGACAACCGCCGGAGACAGCATCATCGGCAGCACGATAATTGTGGTCCAAAGATCGTTGCCCTTGAATTTCTTGTTGATCAGCCACGCCAGGGTAAACCCGATCAGGACCTGGAAAAAGATCGTCCAGAACAGGAAGTGTGCCGTCGCCTGCATATTCAGCCAGGTGTCAGAATCTGTCAGGATACGCTCGTAATTCCTGAGACCGACATCTTTGACTTCACGCCCGATCCGGTTGGCCTTGTAGTTGGTAAAGCTCAGTTGGATGGTCCAGATCAACGGAAAGATGTTGATCGCCAGCAATAGAAAAATCGTTGGGGAGATGAAAATCCAGGCGATCGCGCGGTCGGATAATCCCCGGATTTTTCGCGCAACTCGCTCGGGCGTTGCCTGCGCAACGCGATCTACGGTCCTGTCAGACATCTCTTTGCCAGTTCTTGTTGGTTTAGGACTCACGGGTGAAGGTGGAGCGGGATTGCACCCGCTCCGGCCTGTGTCCGGATTACAGCTTGCCTTCGTCTTCGAATACTTCCGTCCAATCTTCGATCAGAAGATCCAACGCTTCCTGAGCTGTACCTTGGTCAGCAACCACGTAGTCGTGGATGCGTTTCTGCATTGCCAGCAGAAGCTCCGCGTAAGCAGGCTCTTGCCAGAAATCCTGCACACCGCCCATTGCCTCCAGGAAGTCACCGGCAAACGGTTGACTGTCTACGAAACCGGGATCTTCCAGCACCGAGTTATGTGCGGAGTATCCGCCAAGTTCCCACCATTTGGCTTGAACTTCGGGCTGTGCGAACCATTTAATGTACTCAAGTGCGGCGTCCTGTTTGTCAGAGTAGCTGACGACAGAAATACCTTGTCCGCCCAGTGTCGAACCTGCCTGATTTTGGGGTGGGTTCACAAAGAAGTCGATCTTGTCACCGCCGGTATTGGGGTCGGCATAGAGACCTGGGAAGAACGCAAACCAGTTCATCGCCATGGCGACTTGACCGGACTTAAAAGCGTCCAAGCTCTCACCCATATAAGAGTTGGTGTATCCCGGGGGCGTCGCTGTCTTGTAGAACTCCTTGTAGAATTCCAGAGCCTCAACTGCTTCGGGTGAGTTTACCGCGCCTTCCATGTCATATGAGCCCGGGGTGTTTTCGTATTTGAAGCCCCAGGGATACAGCGCTCCGGTCACACCCATGGTGATCCCTTCAGAGCCGCGCTCGGTAAAGATTGCTGCCCCATAGACTGTCTTGCCGTCGATCTCACGGCCCTGGAAGAACTGCGCGATCTGCAACAATTCTTTCTGAGACTGCGGTTCACGCAGGTCCTGACCAGTTGCCTCTTTGTATGCAGCCTGGATGTCGGGGTTTTCAAACCAGTCCTTGCGATAGAACCAGCCGTTTGCATCGCCCATAGCAGGCAGCGCATAGTAGTTTGGTGTACCCTTGGGCCAGGTCGAGTACGCGTAGACAGTGGCCGGCGCGAAGTCATCCATGCTGATGCCTTCAGCATCGAAGAACTCGTTCAGCTGGACATAATGACCATTCTCAGCGCCACCGCCGATCCATTGGCTGTCACCAATCAGCAGGTCGCAGAGCTTACCCCCAGAGTTCAGCTCGTTCAGCATCCGGTCCGCAAAATTTGGCCAGGGAACAAACTCGAAGTTCATCGTATGGCCGGATTCTGCTTCGAATTCTTTCGATAGCTCAACAAGCGCGTTGGCCGGGTCCCATGCAGCCCAACATAGTGTCAGATCTTCAGCATTTGCCTTGGTAGAAAGAGTAGTAGCGGCAAGGACTATTGCGCTGGCCGAGGCCAGTTTTGTGTAAGTCATCCATTCCTCCCTTTTTGCGCCGTCAATCGAGGATGTGCGAATCGCGGCATACTTCCAAGGCTATTTGAGGTACGCACCTCAAGTCCAGAAATTTTTGAGGTTCGTACCTCAAGTGAACAAAGAAGGTCGTTAATTTCGCTTTGTAGCCATTGATTTTAAATGAGCTTTTTGGTTTGCGATGATGCGCATGTATTTTCAGCAGTGAGGCACTAAATGTTCAATTCGACTAAAATAAGCGCAGCTCACAATCGCGGCCAGCATGCGGCGACCGGCTTGGCGAACCCGCTAGCGATGCTCTGGCAGATTATTTGTTCGATACCTTTGAGGATTGGAGATAGCGTGCAAACTGCACGGACCACGCAGGATCGTGCATAATTCATTTGGTCAGGTGCAGTGATATGAACACGCTCTCTGTCGTAAGATTGAACCGCTACCCAATTAAAGACTTAGGTGCCGAGCATATGCAAACCGTGAAGCTGCGAGCAGGAGAGGTGATTCCGGGTGATGAACAGCCTCATCTGACTGATCCAAATTGATTGTTAGTACATCATCGACCTATGATCCATCGGGATGATGGTTTCGGGCGCTGGCGGGCGATAGCCCAGAGCACTGTGGGGGCGTTTTGTATTGTGGTGCGAACTGAAAGCAGACCTTCTCGCATTGAACAAAGTGTAAGCCAATTTCAGGACACCCTGCAGGTTGCAATGATGTCTAGGTTTTGTGGCATGATTTATCCTTAAGAACTTTCAGGAGGCCTCTTAAAGGCAGTTCAAGACCTCTATGAGTAGGCATTCGCGGCAACAGTTTGCGCTGCACAAAGTAGGGTTAGCGTCACAACCGACGGCAGTTTGAAAGGACCTCTGGTCAATCCGCCGCCGGTCAAAGGAAATGACTGGCAGCATCCTTAGGCCCCTACGTTTCCAGCGCGGCGGTGACGCGATCCGGCGTAAACGGCATATGGCGCAGGCGCTTGCCTTGCGCGGCATAGAACGCGTTTGCGATGGCCGCAGGCACCATCGGCGTGCCGACCTCGCCAACACCTACAGGCGGCGCATCAACCTCTGCGACGTAGATCTCAATTTCTGGCATCTGCGACGCGCGTGTGATCTCGTAGTCCCAGAAGTTGCTCTGCACCACTTCACCGTTTTCAATGTCGATCTTTTCAGAAAGAGCCATCGAGATACCGAACACGATACCACCTTCGATCTGATTGAGCGCGTTGTCTGGCGTGACGATCAGGCCGGCATCGATTGCGGCCCAGAAGTTGGTGATCTGGATCTCTCCACTGTCCGCGTCAACTTCAACTTCCGCCACACCTGCGGCCATGGAGGAGCTGTAGCCAGCGAAAGAAAGCCCTAGGTTTCGATCACCCCGATTTTGCCAATCCGACATCTCGGCCACCTTCTCAATCAGGTGTCGCCCACGCGGGTTTTCGGAAACAAGATCTAGCCGGAACTCCAATGGGTCCCGCCCGGCCTGTTCTGCCAGTTCATCCATAAAACACTCTGCCGCAAAGGCCGTGTAGGACGCACCAATACCGCGATAGGGGGCAAGGCGCGCGTGTCGGTCCATGATCAGGTGATCGGCGCGGAAATCCTTGATCCCATAGAATTTGCTCTCCGCACCCCGCATCGAGATCACATCGTTGGGGTTCACCGCATCCCAACGTACGGGATTGAAAAATCCGATCACGGTTGGTGTGGCGACCTTGTGATACCACCCGTCCAGTTTTCCGTCCGCTGTCAGGCCGGCCTCAAGCTTTTGGGCTGCAATCGGGCGGAAAGTCCCCTGCTTCACGTCGTCTTCACGCGGCCAGATCACTTTGACTGGGCGTCCGATAGCTTTCGAGCACAGTACTGCATCGCGAACATAGTTCTGCATCAGGGCTGTGCGTCGACCAAAGCCTCCACCCATTGTCATCATATTCAGTCGAACGTTTTCGACGGGGATGCCCAACACCTCGGACACAGTGCGCGCAGTCCACGACTGCGTTTGTGTGCCCGCCCAAATCTCAGCACCTTGCCCGTCCGCGTCGACATCAGCGACAGCCGCCATCGGCTCAATCTGAGCATGGTAAGCATAGTCCGACAGATAGAGCTGTGAATACAGACGGTCAGCTTTGCCAATGGCGGAAGGGGCGTCGCCTTTCTCGGCCCAGGTTGCCCCCGACGCTTCGGGAGCGCTGACAGCGGCGGCGTATTCGGCCAGCGTCTCTTCGCTGTTTGAGGTCCGGAAGGGTGAGGTGGTGGACCATTCGACCTCAAGCAAACCCCGTGCGCCCAAGGCAGACCACAGGCTTTCCGCGACCACGGCAACACCGTCCGGTACCGTCACGATATCAATGACACCCGGTACTTCGCGTGCGGCGTCGTCGTTGATGGAAAGCGGTACTTCGTCCTCGACTGGTGCACGTAGAACAGCCGCATAGGCCATATTGGGCACTTCCACATCGATCGCGTATTCAGCCTGACCTGTGCTTTTGGCCGGAACATCGCGACGCGGCAGATCTTGCCCGATGATCCGAAACGCGGATGCATCTTTCAGCGGCACGGTTGCAACGTCTGGCACCGTCACATTCCTTGAACCGAGCGCCGCCAGTTCGCCATACCCGGCCTGTTGACCATCGGGGCCCAAAACAACACTTGGTTCGGTCCTGAGGCTGGCTTTGTCCACACCCCATTCGCGCGCTGCGATTTGCAGCAACACGTCGCGCGCCTGCGCGCCCGCCTTGCGCATGGGGTCAAAATAGAACTGCGTTCCGGTGCTGCCCGCTGTATACAAAACACCGCCAAACAGCTGATTTCCAAAGCGCCGATCATCAGCGTTTAACTGTTCGATCTCGACGTCTTCCCAAGCGGCATCCAATTCTTCGGCCAGAATCTGTGGCAGCGTGGAGTAGCTGCTTTGCCCCATTTCGGTCGACGGGAAGACTACGCGGATGCTTCCATCGGCCCGGATCGTCAACCAGTGATTGACGTCCAGCGTGCCAACTGCCGCCTCAGCCCGGACGGATGAGATCCCTCCCGCACCGATGAAAAATGTCAGTCCGGCAGCGCCTTGTAGAAACCCACGGCGGTTCATGGTCATAGTCATCTCAAACCTCCTTGGCTGCGCGTTCGATGGCTTTGAAAATGCGGTTATAGGTCCCGCAGCGACAAAGATTCGAACTCATCTCATCGACGATTTCCTGTCGTGTGGGGGATGGGTTGTCCGCCAGAAGTGCTGCCGCGCGCATGATCTGGCCCGACTGGCAATAGCCGCATTGTGCAACCTGCTCTTCGATCCAGGCCTTCTGAACAGGATGCGAGCCGTCTTCGGACAATCCTTCGATCGTCGTGACTTGCGCGCCCTCCACGTCGCTAACTGACATCTGACACGCGAAGCTCGCCACACCATCCACATGCACCGTGCAGGCCCCACACATGGCAGCACCGCACCCGTATTTCGTACCTTTGAGTTTGAGCGTATCTCGAAGGACCAGCAGCAACATTTCGTCAGGGGGGTTATCAACCTCTACGGGTCGGCCGTTCAATTCGAATTTGATCATTTGGAACAGTCCTTGTGATGCCTGATGTTAATGGGATCTTGTGGAGTGGATTTCGTCATGGCCTGACCATGGAGTGGTCTTGCTCGGCGCCGGTGACTGGGTCGACCATGGGCGCGACACGAACTTTCATTCCCGGTCGTATTGTTAGGTCGGGATTTTCCAGATCTGCCCACACGCGAATTTTTCCGCTGTTTTCATCGAACCAAACCGCCGATCCGGTGAGCACAATTGCATCCTGCAGAACCTGACCGATCTCCGTCTCAACACGAAACAGGCCGGAATTTGATAGCTCCTCTGAGCGCGTGTTAGTCATGTTCAGCCCTGAAACCCATTGGGCATAGGGAAGCTCGAACACAACGCGCAGGCGGTTGAGATTTACGAGTTGAAACAGGGGCGGGTCGCCCGAATTGAACTCAACCAGCGAACCCGGTCCAACACGTGGGTCTTCCACATGTCCTGAGATCGGCGCACGTATGTGGGTGTCGTCGTAGTTGGTTTGTGCGATCTCCAACTCGGTTTCCGCCAAGGTCCTTTCAGCCTTAGCCAAAGCCAGATTGGTTTCAGCGTCCAACAAAGCAACCTCTGTCGCCGCTCCCCGCGTTGAGAGTTGGGCTGCGCGTTCCAGCCTATCTCGGGCTTGAAGCAACAGAGCATCGGCCTTGGCCAGCTCTGCACTCGCAGCATCAACCGCCAGTCTTTCCAGATCGTTTCGTAGCTGCAGCAATGGCGCGCCCGCTTCGACATACTCGCCTTGCTCAACCAGCACTTCTTCGACGATGCCCTCCGCCCGGCTATAGACGTCCGACCGTTCGACTGCTTCGATACGGCCTTCAAACTCCGCACCACCCGCGGATGCCTGCTTAGGTGCATGGGCCCAGAACAGCGCCACAAGGACTGTGGTCGAAAGAAAGGGTTTTGTGATGACCAATGTCGATAGCATCTCAAATACTCTCATCATGGTGCGATCAGATGACGAACGACGGGCCCGCTTTCACGGATATCGAAGGCTGCGACAGTCTGTTGAAGGTCCCGATCCTGATGTGACACACGCTCATGCTGGGCCAGATGTTCTTCCCAAGATGAAACCATGAAGGCTTCGACCCATAGCTCAGGCTCTTCTGCACTTTGGAAAATGCGCCAGTCATAGGCTCCGTCGCGCCAACGCTCGCCTGACCACTCCTGAATCGCGGACAAGAACGCAGCTTCGTCCTCGGGTCGAATCCGATACTCAACTTCGACCATGACAGGGCCGCGGGATGCCAAGCCGTTCTCTTCAATGGCAACTTGCGGTGCGGGCCAATGTATAGAGGGCGTCAGGTCCAGATCTTCGCCCTGACCAAGCTGGAAATTGCGCGTCAGGGTCAAGCCGACGATCAAACCGCCTGCTGCCATCAGCAAGGTGACTGAAACAGATGTTGCCGTTGCCACTTGGCCCCAGAGCGCTGATCCAAACGCCATTGACCCGAAGAAGACCATTAGATTTACGGCCAACCCTCGGGCCCTGACCCAATTGGGCAGCGCGGTCTGCGCAGACACATTGAACGTGGTGAGAACGGCAATCCAGCTAAAGCCACCTAACAGGGCAGCCATATAGGCTAGTGGGGGGGTTGTCGCCGTTGCGAGAATTGCCATGGCAACGGCAGTGCCGATGGTGCCGCCTGCCGCTGTCGTGCTTGCATCAAGCCTCGCGCGGAACTGCGGGAGGGTCAAAGCGCCCACAACAGCCCCAGCACCGATCAAAGTCAGCAACAAACCATACAGCGCCGCCCCGCCGCCTTCGATCGTCCGTACGACCAGCGGCAGCAAAGCCCAATAGGCAGAGGCAAAGATGAAGAAGGCAAAGGACCGGATCAACGTTGCCTTGAGTGGGCCGTTATGTGCGACGTGCCGCATGCCAGTCATCATCGCGTTGAACACGGGCTGAGATGTCTTCGATACACCGCCGTCATGCTTCCACAACAACAGAGCGCCAATGATCACGAGATAGCTGACCGCGTTGACCGCAAAAGGCGCCGCCAAACTGACCGATGCAATCAAAACGCCCGCCAAGGCAGGGCCGATCGCGCGGCTGATGTTGATGCCCATTGAATTCAACGCAATGGCTGGTTGCAACGCATCACGTGGCACCAAAGTTGGCACGATCGCTTGCCAGGCCGGAGCCATGAAGGCGGTGCCCGTTCCGATGGCCAGTGTGAACAGGATCAGCAGCGTCGGTGTTACCAGTTCAAGCTGAACCAGCACGGTGAGCACCGTCACCAGCACCAGAAGCACCACGTTCACCGTGATCAACAGCTTGCGTTTATCCAACCGATCCGCCAGCGTACCAGCGTATAAGGCGAAGATGAACACTGGCAGGGTAGTTGCCGCCTGCACGAGTGAGACAACTGCCGGAGATGAGTTGAGCGTCGTCATCAGCCACCCAGCGCCCACATCATGCATCCACGTGCCGACGTTGGAGATCAGGGTCGCGACCCAAAGAAGCGCAAACGCCCGATGTTTGAACGGGGCCCAAGCCGAGTTTGATGCCGCAGGTGCAGGTTTTGCGATGCTACCACTGGATGACATCTGCCAACTCCTCGCGGTTTCTTTCAGCGTAGGACCGTACAAACGGGCAAAGAGGCACAATGCGGAGACCCTTGTCGCGCGCGTCTGCCACAAGTTGCGCGACCAACGTCCGCGCCAAGCCGTGACCACGCAACTCTTCCGGGACAAAGGTGTGGTCCGCGATAACGAGGCTGGGCGTGACTTTTGACAGCGTCAGTTCCGCCTCGCTCACGATCCCGGACACCGAAGCGCCGTACCGTGCTTTTGTATCGCTTTCGCTGTAGGTGATTTTTAGTTTTTGGTCGTCCAACATGGGAAATCTCCTGAGGTCTTGCCGCTATTCAGCGGCAAGGCTGCCTTGGCTTTGCGTCATAGCACCGGGTGCACCGAAAATCGGAACGGGTGACCAATCTGGAAGCTCTGGCAGCGGGGCCGGCGCATGCGCCGCAAAACGGGCCTTGGCATGCACGATCTTGCCGCCTGTAAGTGTCAGGTCGGCCTCGATCTCGGTGATCTCATCCTCGGCGATCGAGAAATAATCCCGGTCGAGCACGGCGATATCCGCCCATTGCCCTGCCTTGATCTGACCTTTCTTGTCCGCTTCCCGGCTGAACCAAGCCCCGGCGGCGGTCCAATGACGCAGCGCGTCGTGGCGATCCAAACGGTTCGCCGCACTCCAGATGACGTCTCCGCCACGACCCTTGCCAGAAACGGCCCAATGAATAGCCAACCACGGATTGTACGACGACACCCGCGTCGCATCCGTACCAGCAGCCAGAGGCACACCCGAGGCCATCATCTTCTTGACCGGCATGACCTCGCGCAGGGCGTCTTCACCATAGCGATCACGATAGGCTGTGGTCTGAAACGCGATGCGGTTCTGATAGCTGATACCGCCGCCCAGGCGAGCAACCCATTCCATGGTGGATTCTGAGATCGTCTCACCGTGATCGAAGATCCAGTTCAACTCTTCCAACCCCTTGTCGCGCCCGACCTCTTCAATAAGGCTCAGCAACCGGTGTGCGCTTTCCTCGTAGGTACAATGGAAACGGATCGGCCAGCGGTTTTCGAACAGGAACTCGAGTACTGGCCTGAGGTCCCCTTCCATTCGCTTGGGCAGATCGGGGCGCGGGTAGCTGAAATCTTCGAAATCATAAGCTGAGGCAACCAGCATCTCGCCCGCGCCCACACATTTCAGGTAGTCGTTGCCTTCGTCTGGCTTGACGATGTCATTCCAGCGTTTGAAATCGTCCAGCTCAAACATCGGACGCTGCGCAAAAAGCTGATAGCCGATGCGCACGGTTTGCTCGCCGCGTTTGTTCAACTCGGTGATGACGCCGTAATCATCTGGATAGTTCAGGAACCCACCCGCGCAATCCAAAGCCGAGGTCAATCCAAGACCATTCAGCGCCTTGAAATAGTGCTTGGTCGAGGTGACCTGCTGTTCGAAGTCCAGCTTCGGCGCCATGTCCAACAATGCGTAAAGCGGTTGCGCATTCGGGCGCGCCATCGCAAGACCTGTCGGGTTGCCTTGGTTGTCCCGCTCGAGACGGCCCGAGACAAAGGGTTCGTAGAAATGTTTGTCGATGCCGATTGCACGCAGGGCGGCTTTGTTCAGCCACGCCCGATCATAAAGATGCAACACGTAGACAGGCACATCCGGTGCGACCGTATTGATCTCATCAATTGTCGGCAGGCGCTTTTCGGCGAATTGATCGACGGACCAACCGCCAACCACGCGGATCCATTGCCCGGCAGGCGTACGCTCTGCCTGAGCCTTTAGCATTCGCAGACCGTCAGCTAGCGACGGAACGTGGTCCCAACGCAGTTCCATGGCGAAGTTGTTGCCTTGTCGGATGATGTGCGTATGGCTGTCGATCAAACCGGGAACTACACGCTGACCGCCCAGATCAATGGTCTCGGTTTCGAGGCCCGCAAGCCCAAGCATGTCCTTGTCCGTTCCAACGGCGGTGATCTGATCCCTTGAAATCGCCACGGCCGTTGCTTCGGGCCTGTCGGGATCCATTGTCGTGATCTTGCCGTTGAAGAGTATCTTGTCTGGGGCGGCCATGGTGCAGATCCTTTGGCAAAGCGGGAGTGGTCTGCGCCCACCGGAGGGGCACAGATTGAGGGAGGTTTGGAAAGTCTCCCGCTCGGTTTCATGGGGAGGGATGAAGGGACCGAGCGGGCGTGGCGCGGCAGATTATTCTGCAGCGATACCTGCTTCCGAGGCGTGCTCACCTAAAGCCCACTTCGAGAAGCGAACCTGGATACCGTATGGCGTATGCGTTTTCAGGATATCCATGACGCCATCGTAGGTTTCGCCGCGTGCCCAGTCTTGCTGAAGCTCGAAGACGAACTGTAGCGCGTTCATCGGAACCGCCCCCGCCTGAACCAGACGATCCATTGCGCGCTCGTGGGCCTCGGGAGTGACGTCGCCGCACGCATCAGCCGGGATATAGACTTCATAGCCTTCACGCAGCAGGTCGAGCGTTGGGAACATGACACAGGCCTCGGTCCACAGACCTGCCAGCACGATCTTTTTGCGACCGGTTGCAGCAACTGCCTTGCGGAAATTCTCATCAACCCAAGAGTTGATCGATGTCCGGTCAATCACTTCCTGATCCGGATACAGATCGGTCACTTCAGGCATGAACGGGCCCGAGAAGCTGTCTTTCGCCACGGTTGAGATCACGGTCGGCAAACCGAACAGTTTCGCGCCTTTGGCAAGGATTTGAACGTTGTGCATCACCGACAGGCGATCATGGCTTTCGACGCCCTGGAACATCGCGGGCTGAAAGTCGATCAGCACAAGGGCCGCGTTCTCAGGTGTGATCATCTCGTGTTTCGACATTTGACTTCTCCGTTGTTGAGTTTTGATGGGGTTAAAGGGTTTCGGGTTTGGTGGGTTGGGTCGTCTCTTCCGCCTGCGTTACGGCGAAAGACTTCAGATGCAGGGCCTGTGACACAGCGTCGGAATGACCCCGAATCCATTGCACTGCAGCTTCTCCGGCGAGCATGCCCAAGAGACCCAACAGGGCGATGATTGGCGGGGCGGGACTGCGGACTGCGATCAGGCCATAGATGACCCCAATCCCGAGGCCCGCTGCGAGCGATATGAGATATGGTTGCCAAGTCACGTCGGGTCTCCTTGCAATTCTGTTTCGATTGATCTGGCTTTGAGGGTTTTGGGTTCTTTCCTTGCCGAGGGGGTTGGCATATCGAAAACCAGCGCAGCCCCGTCGGTGTGCCACCGCAAAGTGAACTGTTCGGATCGCGGAACCTGTAGTCCGTCACCCGCGCTCAGACATTCGTGCTCGGCATTGGCAAGGCCATCCAGCAGATGAACGAAGCGGTCACTTTCGCCATTTGCAGAAAGCGCAAGTTCTTGTCCTTCGGTGAACCGACGAAGCGTCAGTCGCGCCCTTGATCTCAACGGGATCACGGGGTGCAATGAGGCGGGTCCAGCGAGCAGGACATCCCCTTTGTTCGGAACCGAGGCTTGTGTGTATGCAGGCTGACCACCCACCTGATCCGGGATCAGCCAGATTTGCAGGAATTTTGCGGGCTCCGATGTGGATCCGTTGTATTCGGAATGACGCACACCGGTGCCTGCAGACATTCCCTGCACTTCGCCTGCGCTGATACTGGTGACATTGCCCTGATCATCCTCGTGGCGCAGTTGCCCATCCAGAACCAGTGTAATGATATCCATATCCGCATGGTCATGCGCAGCAAAACCACCACCCGGGATCAGGCTGTCTTCGTTGATCACGCGCAGATTGGCGAACCCCATGCGCGACGGGTCTTGGAACTGGCCGAACGAAAACGTGTGATAGCTGTCCAGCCATCCGTTTTGCGTGCGTCCCCGCGATGCTTTTTCGTGGATCTTGATCATATCACTCAGTTCCAAGTTCTGTTGTTCTTCGATGTGGGGCGTAAATTTGATCTCGACAAAGTAGAAGTTCTGCGGTTATGCATTAGATAGGCTAAACTGTTTTTCTAAGCTGACATGCCGCTGTCCCGATTGCCTTCCTTGCTAAGTTTGCGCGCCTTTGAGGCCGCGGCGCGACGCGGCTCGATCAAGGAAGCGGCCTATGAGCTTTCGGTGACACCAGGTGCGGTTAGCCAACAGATCAAGGCGCTGGAGGCCGACCTTGGGGTGGCTTTGTTTGTGCGAAAGACCCGCGCGATCCATCTGACACCGGAAGGGCAACGCTTGCAGCCAACGATCAGCGAAGCGTTCTTGCAGATCCGTCAGGTTGTCGATGAGGTCCGACCCAAGAAGACGCCCAAACTGCGCATCAGTTCCAGCAATGCGCTGATCAGCAAGTGGCTTTTGCCGAGGCTGCACAAGTTCACCAAGAACCACCCCGACGTTCAGGTCCACATTGAGTCTGAAAACCCTGCGG
The DNA here is from genome assembly GCF_056533065.1 of Ruegeria sp. H4. Classification (NCBI taxonomy): domain Bacteria; kingdom Pseudomonadati; phylum Pseudomonadota; class Alphaproteobacteria; order Rhodobacterales; family Roseobacteraceae; genus Ruegeria; species Ruegeria sp. H4. The sequence goes on along the minus strand of NZ_JBQFOC010000002.1, from coordinate 898,828 downwards.
ACCACAAAACCCACGCGACCGCCGATATCGAAATTCGATACAGCAGTGAACCGCCTGAGGACCGGTATACAGAGTTGCTTCACCACGAGTTGATGCTGGTGGTCGCCAGCCCTGGTGTGCTGGATACGTTCGACATAAAGTCCCCTGACGACATCAAGGCCGCGCATGTTCTTTATGATACAACGCCGATGCTGGACGGGTCGGTTCCCAGTTGGGTTCTTTGGAGCCAACACGCCGGGCGTCCGAATGCGGTTGATCCTTCGAAAGCCATGCGGTTCGAAAGACCTCCGGGTGGCCAGATTGTGGACGCGGCGATTGCAGGCGCGGGTGTCGCGCTCTGCGGGTCGCTGCTGGCGTATTCCGCACTTTCGGATGGACGGCTTGTTTGCCCGTTCGGCCCGGTGGTGGAAACCGGGTTCAGCTATTTCATATGTTGCCACCCGCGCCGGGAACGTGAAGAGCATGTTCATGAGTTCATGTCCTGGGCGCGCAAAGAAGCCGCCGTCTTGTCTACGTTGAATGCAATGCGTGAACCTTCACCCGGCGCCGACATCCCCGTTGAAGTGGGAGGCTAGCGCCGTCAGTTCAGAGTTTCGCAGCTCGTGCCCGCCTTCATGGACGTCCGAAGTGACATCGGCACCATGTTCAGAAAGCCAACTGATCAGGCGTTCCGTCATCGGCCATGGCGTGATTGGGTCGCGTCGCCCGGCGGTCACAAGAACCTTTCGTCCCATCATCTTAGGATTTGCGTTCGGTTCCCACGTGACCATCGGATGCAAAAGGCCGACCCGCTCGAACAGGTCCGGGCGTTTTAGAAAGACCGCCGCCAGGATGTTCGCCCCGTTCGAATAGCCGAAGCCATAGACCAGATGACCGGGATGCGATGCGCGATGGGCTTCGATGAACGCAATCATCTTGTCCGTCGCACGGGCAAGGTCCTCCATGTCATACACACCCTCGGCTGTGCGGCGGAAGAATCGAGCGGCCCCCATCTCAGAGACATCGCCGCGCGGTGATACGATCCCGGCGCCAGCGACAAGAGTGCTGGCCAGTTCAACAAGCTGATGCTCATCCCCTCCGGTGCCATGAAAGGCAAAAACCAGCGGACGGGCGGGTTGCGGCGCATGCACAAGCGCCTGATAGAGATCTTTGGACATTTCAACCTCTGAAATCATGATGCAAGTGGGGGCAGGAGACTTTCGATCTTGCTGCGATGTGGCTCGTATCGAGTGGGCAGCTTGAGCGCCTCACCCAGATGGGCCGTGTCTTCATCGCGGTCGAAACCGGGCTCGTTCGTCGCGATCTCAAACAGCACCCCACCCGGCGTGCGGAAATAGATCGCCCAGAAATAGTCACGGTCGATGACCGGCGTGACCTGATAGCCTGTATCCATCAAGGCCTGCCGAACTCGCAGTTGCGCGGCGCGGTCCTCGACGGCAAAAGCGATATGATGAACGGACCCAGCGCCCTGACCAGCGGTCGGGGTACTTGACGATAGCTGCTGCAGATCGATCGTGTCCGCAGCATTGCCCCCTTCGATCACATAGCGAGTGACGTCACCTTCAGTTTCAGCCTTCTGGTATCCCATGAAGGTCAGCAGTTCACCCGTCGCATCAACATCCTTCAGAGCGAACCGCGCGCCCCGGAACCCAAGAATCGCGGCCTCATCGGGAACACCGCCCTGAGTCCAGGCTGTCCGGCCTCGCGCATCAGACTCGACCAATGCAAAGCTGTCACCATCGGGACCGTCAAAGGACAGACGCTTTTCTCCGAAGACTGTGCCATCGGCCAGCCCAGTCACGCCCTCAGATGCAAGACGTTGTTTCCAGAATTCGACACCGCCTGTAGGGATGGCAAACTCGGTCACACCTACCTCACCGGCCCCTCTGCGTCCCTTTGGCATCTGACCAAAAGGAAAATAGGTCATGACCGAGCCCGGTGTTCCAACCTCGTCCCCGTAATAGAGGTGATACACCTCAGGCGCATCGAAATTGACCGTCTTTTTCACTCGGCGCATGCCAAGTGTGTTGGTGAAAAAAGCGTTGTTGGCGCTGGCGTCTGCGGCCATCGATGTGACGTGGTGCAGCCCTTTGATATCTTTGATCATGTTCCGCTCCTGGGCGAGTGTTCAACTTGCATCAAAGATGGCGCATCTATTATTAAAGTTAATAGATAAGTATGTGGCTTTATTATTGTCGAAAACGGAATTATTAAGCTGACATGATCGAGCTTAAGCCCATCCGCGTTCTGCGCGCCGTATCAGACCTGAAAAGCTTTTCCCTAGCAGCGCGCGAACTGGGCATCGCGCCGGCATCAGCAACACGCATAATAGCGCAGCTTGAGAGAGACCTTGGCACACAGCTTCTGGTGCGTACGACTAGGCAAGTCTCACTAACAAGCGCCGGAGCAACTGTCCTGGCGCAGTACAGACCGCTATTGGAGGGGTTTGAAAAGGTCACACGAAATCTTCAAAGGGCCAATCAACCTTACAAGGGCCATCTGCGTCTGACCGCGCCTGTATCACTAGGCGTCACGTTGCTGCCGCAAGTGATCTCGGGGTTTCGTCTCGCCTATCCGAATATTTCAGTCGAAATCAACTTCACCGATACCCTGCTCGATGTGATCGAGGAAAACTGCGACCTCGCTGTACGTGTATCGGGCCCGCCGACCGACAAATCGACAATTTGGCGCAAACTGTGCGAAGTTCCGCGGCATATGATTGCTGCGCCGTCTCTGTTTGAACGCATACCCCGGCCTGATCATCCGCGCGATCTGAACCCAGACTTTCTGATGTCTTACAGCGCGCAAGGCCGCTCGGAAACTTGGGACTTCTCAAATGCAGGTAGCAACGTTTCAATTCAAGCAGGCCAAAAGATAATCTCCAACAATGGAGACTTTCTCTACGCTCTTGCGGTCGCGGGAGACGGCATTTGTGTTCTACCGGATTTCATTACTGACAAGGGATTGGCCAGCGGGCAAGTCGAGCAGGTGATGCCAAGCTGGTCTATTACGTCGTTATGGTTGACGTTGTACTACCCCCCGTACGAACAACTCCCACCGATCGTCGGAACGTTTGCCGAGTACTTTGAAGCGTTTGTGCAGAACCATCCGAATCTGGAAGCAAACGTTTAAGCTATTCGGGCGGCAAATCAGCCGTGATTTTCTGGAAGTAAGTCAGATTGAACGGCACTGTTTACAGGAGCATGAAATGGGTTTGCTTACGATAGAGCGCTTAATGCGGCAGTCAGCTTTCGCGCAAATTGAAAGCTCTGCGCTTGGTTTCGTCTTCTTGTCTACCAACTTCTGCTTTCGGATGCTGCTGTGCAGCTCCGCTGACAGCGTTTAACTTCCGCTCTGGGCCGGTTTGATCTGGAAACTTACGGTTGGGTTTCAGTGTTGAGCGGCCGAGCTTTCTGCTTCAATTGGCATTCGTGAAACCTTTTTGAAATAGCCGATCTCGGACTGAGGCGCAGAACCGAAATTGGGCCCGCGCGAATTGCGATTTTCAGCTCCAAATGCAATGGAAACTGCGAAGAGCGCTCAAATTCGTTGACAGATAAGTTTATATAGCCTCTGCTTAGGTTTCTTGAGATCTTATTTTTGTGAGCCGGCTTCTGCATGGCGAAGAGGTTCTTGTGAATTTATTTGGGCTTATAAACGACCTCATCATCCCGAAGAATTGACCAAGAACTATATTGAGGAACGCGGAAAACTGGCTCTGTCCCGTGCGCTCAGCATTGGCAGGGTGATCGGCTTTGTCGCATCGGGTGCCTCAGTGGGTTATGGCCAGCCAAGCTGGAGGGGGCTGGCTTTAAAGGCATATGACGAGGCCAAAAAGCTCAGCAAATCGGCACGCAATGTCGGGGCCAGCAAAAACCGCGATGGACCGGCTGCTCAAACTTAAGGCGACCGGCAAGCTCACTGATGACATCGTGCATGCTCTTGGTCTCGCAGAGCGGGTCGCGATCGACACTGGGAAAGAGCTAGAGTTTCGGCGTGAGATTGCGAGTTTTTTCGCCGCAAACCGCAGCTCGCAGCGCGATGTCAAGAAAGAGGAGAAGCATCGCAAGTCCGAACCGCTGCGCAGGATCATCATGGATTTGCGCATCTCGCGACTTTTGACGCTTAATTATGACAGTGAGATCGAAGATGAGACGTAGTACAGATTGTTGCAGTCTCTTGAGCGGTTCCACTTGACCTCCAAATTCACATGAAATAGGTGATGCTTTACTTGAGCGGGCGTTGTGTAGTGGTAAGACCTTAGCCTTCCAAGCAATGATGATCAATTTCACTGAGTATCGTGTAGTTGCTATATCTTTCATTTAGTTCAATAATATGTTGCATCACGTATCATGTGGTAACAGCTCGTATCTTACCATTTCCGACAAAAAGCCGATAAAATGCCAAAGCTCACAGAGACGTTCGCGCGCAAGGTTCCGCAGACAAAACAGGGTACCGCCAAGCACTGGGATGGCGAGATAAAGGGGCTAGTTCTCTTCGTCGGGAAACAGTCAAAGACCTGGTACTTTCAGAAAGATGTTGGGGGTCAAACGCGGCGGGTGTTGATCGGGCGCTACCCGATGATTTCCGCAGATACTGCACGCCAGACAGCACTGGGATATGCGCTGGACTGGGGCAGGGGGGCCGGTAAGCGTATTCAGATCGGAGCGCCGACGCTTGAGACAGCCATGGAAACCTATCTGGCCCGTCCCAAGCTTCGGTCTGAGGCCCACCGGTCAGGTGTGCGCCAGCAGTTTGAGCTGCATTTAAAAGATTGGCTGCGCCTACCGCTGGATGAGATCACCAAGTCGATGGTGGTAGAGCGTCACAGATCCATGGCAGCAACGCCATCTTCGGCAAATCATACGCTGAAATACTTTCGGACCGTCTGGAACCATGCGCGTCGTATTCACGATTTGCCGGAAAGCCCGACGATGGCCATCGAATGGTATGAAGAAAAGCCAGAAGGGGCGATCATCGAAGATCTACGCCTCTGGCGTCAAACAGTGGACGATCTTTACAACCCCATTCACAAAGTCTTCTACGAGCTGCTTTTGTTCACAGGCTTTCGCAAGACCGAGGCGTTGACGTTGGAATGGAAGCAGATCCAAGAAGATCACATCCATTTGCCGATAACCAAGAATGGACGCAGCTTTGATCTTCCCATCTCACAGGTGCATCACGAGATACTGGCTCCCGTGCGAGGCCTGCATCGGCAATGGGTGTTTCCGTCACCCAAATCACCTACGGGTTATCTGAAGGGACCTGAGCGTATGCAATGGTCCAGCCACGCCCATCGTCGAACCTTTGCAACAGTCGCAATGGAGGCCGGGATACTCGAAGAGATTGTTGGCCGTTTGCTGAACCACACACCACTTTCGATCACCGGACAGCGCTATGTGAAACCATCCCTCGACGCGCTCAGACCCGCAATGGAAACTGTGTGCGACGAGCTGAGCGTTCGCAGCGAGCGTGATCGGACAGCTATTTGATTGCCAAGGGGAGGTCACTTCCGTGTCACAGGGTAGAAAGATCGACCCAATGAAACCGTTGCGAGCGGACCTGGACGGGAAGCCAAATCGCAAACGAGGCCCGTTTGATAAGATCTTACGGGACTATGCAGCATGTGCGTTGGATAATCCGAAGATCGATCTTGCGGTCTTTCAAGACGTCATACGCAGGATCTGTCCGAATGGGCGTTTGGCGTCAGCGTTGGATGACCAGAGCTTGCAGTGGCATAGAGGTCTTGCCTCTCTGTGTCGCCCTGAGATTGAAGGCCAAGTTGGTGCAGCAGCAAAGCTCCACCAGGAGCACACTCAGCGGCTGTTTCTCAAATGGCGCGAGAAGGACTGCAGCTTCGAAGGCCGATACGACTCGCCTCCCGAACCCGGAAGCAAACGGCCAGCAAATCGCGGTGCGCATTTATGCCCGGGTCTGCCTATCCCATATCGAGAGTTCTTGAGCGAGGCCTATCTGTCGCAAGTCCTGCGGCCTTATGCGAGCGCAGAGTACGAATGTCGCCAGATATTTTGGAGCCATTTGCAGGACGGGCACGCGCATGGTCATTGGATTGGGTTTATGCCAACAGATGTTGGCGTATATCTTCCGATGATGCCCGGCACGGGGTTTGGAGCTGGAGGTCACTATGAAATCGACAGGGCGACCTATCTTCACAGCTTCGAAAAAGCAGAAAGTGAGCTCGGACTAGAAAACTACCCACATTCTGATCCATATCCGGGCCAGGGCACCTGGATGTTCATCGGCGCTGAGCAGGTACCGAGTGTCACTGAAAGCGCCAATAGCGGGTCTCGGGATATCAATCAGGCAAAGACTGAGATGGGTGTTTTGCTGTCGAACAACAACAATCTACCTTACAAGCGCGAGCGTGGGTTCGGGCGTGCCGATGAGAAATTCATTCTAATTGGCGTCGAACTTTGTCTTTCTGATCTAGCGCTTTCGATGAATCGAGCGGCTGAGAAGGTGGCGGCAAAACACGACAATGAGATCAAAGGGCATAGCTCCGAGGCCAAGGTTGTGCGTTTGAGAAAAGGAATCTCTTCTGCACTGAAACAGAAAGGTAAATGGGCGAAAAACGAAGAGCTGTCCAAACTGCTCCAAAAGTATCCAAACCAATCCAATGCGCCGTAAGCTGGGTTGTGTGATGCTCCAGGCAATGGGATCGCTATTGGAGCAGTTACATGAAACCTTATGATGAAAGACTTCTGTCGAGAGCAGAAGTTGAAGAGCGTTTTGGGATATCTAAACGATTTTTGGAGCTGAGTGCGCTTCGGGGTAGTGGGCCGCGTTTTGTGCGTGTTGGCCGCCTGGTCCGATACAAGCTCGCGGACATCCATTCCTGGATTGAAGAGAACAGGGTGTAGGTGGGTGCAGATGGAAAAGCCCAAGAATACCCCTGCGTTTGGCAAGTTGCGATTCGAATGGAAAAGGCGGGTCAATGAAGATGCAAACCTGTCGCGTGGTGCAAAGCAAATGGCCACCTGTTTGTGTGATAGCTTTGTGAACAAGGAAACGGGGCGCTGTTGGCCGAAGAATGCAACACTCGCAAAGCGCCTGGGCGTCGATAAGAGAACCGTGCAGCGATACATCAAGATGCTGGAACAGGCAGGGTATCTACGCCGGGTCAAAGTTCGGAATGCCGACCGGGCGCACCAGATCTGCCTGCCCGACCTAAAGGGTGACAACAGGGGTGACAGCCTATCACCCCGAGAGGTGACATTGCTGTCGCGCAAGGGTGACATGGCTGTCACCCCCTATAAGAACCAAGGAAAGAACATAAAAGACAGCAGCCTGGTTGATCGGTCGATGTCATGCCACCTGATTTCCGATCTTGAGAGCGGTGCTCTGGCGAGTTGGAGGCTCTGGTTCGAAAACCACTGGCCGGGTGACGACGTCGAGCTTCTGCAATTGCTGAGAAGAGCTGGGAACTACCTATTGCCTTCGCGCTTTCCGAAAGACGAAGACACAGCTCGCTACCTCGCATTCTTCGAATGGGTCACGGCGACGAATGGTCAAGAGCTCGGCTAGGACAGGTTACACAGTTTCATCGCCTTTCTGTGCTGAAACCGAGAGGGGGGAGTGTCAAAAGTTGCGAGCTTTAAGCCAAGGGACCGGCGGGGGTAACCAGATTTTTTCGCGCGAAAGTTATAGGGGGGGGTGTCGAAGGAAAGGGCGGAAACCAGTCATTCTCTGCAACCGCGAGTTGGTCAGGGGAGTTCAGTGGAAGCCGACATTCGATTTGAGCTGAAACAGGGAAATTCTCTGCAACGCCGCATGGCGGCTCGGAGCCCGAAACGACGGATGCTGCGGACCGCATGAATGTCTGTTTAATGACGCGAGCGTGGAGATTCGCTTTCCTCAAGAGCGTTGCGAACGGTGATCTTAGGTTTTCTTCACCATTGGTGAATAGAACCTGTACCGCACCTGCTCGGAGGCTCCATGCAACACAGTTTCAGCGATTTCCTCAGACATGGCGGCGACGGCCAATATGTGCTCGCTCGGCGCGACGGCCGCATCGTTGGTCGCTGCGGGGGGCTATCGCTCAAATCGAGTTTCCCAAACTACTCTGCTTTACGAGCCGATTTGAACGAACGTCTCGACCAGGTGATTTCCGAAAACACTCGGACGCTTCTGAACGCCCTCACATCGCCTGACACAGTACCAACTGTGTCCGCATCCGATCTGAGGGACGTGTCAGACGCAAAGGCAGAAGCACTTAGCGCGTGGGATGCACGTCTAGAGAGTATTTTCAACGAATACCAAAATCATCCGCAACGATTTCGGCCATTGCGAACAGCAATGGAAGAACGTCTCGTGCGGGCATTTGCAGGACTAATCAACCAGCTCCGGCAGGAAAACCTCGGGATTGAGCAATATATCTGGCGCTCGCAAGATGATGCCAAGGTACGTGATAACCACGCTGCATATGATGACCGTGTTTTCCGATGGGACAATCCCCCAGAAGGCGGCCATCCGGGCGAGGCACATAATTGTCGGTGCTATGCCGAACCTGTTTTGCCGGGAGTACAGAGCAATGTGGTGCTTGCTGATTTTGCACCCGCTGCAAATGGTGTCCCTGCTCTCGACCCAACTGATGCGATACGCGGCTTGCGCGCTCTGACTGGCGTTGGCGCTGCGCTTCTTGCATCTGATGCCTTGCAAGACTGGACAGAAGCTATGCGTGATCGGCGTGTAGATGCGGCAGGGGCGCAACTCGGGGTCGATGTGGCAACTGTCGAAGGCCGCCTGGCTGCAACCGCATATGCCCTCGTGCAAGAAGGAATCAGTAGCGGCGGTTATCCAGTCTTACCCAAGAACCCCGAATTTGCGCGTATCGGCGCAGAGGCCACAGCGATTTACGAGTTGATGAATCCCGGCACCATTCTGGAAACAGGCATTGGCGGCGACCCCGCTAAGCAGCTCGATTTACAGGATTTTATTGAAGCCGCTGGCGAAGCATTTGCGCAAGGTGAATTAAGGCTTCAGGAAGGCGAATTAGCACAAGGCTGGGTCGAGGTGTTCCCCGAACTGACGGAAGATGAACGCCGCTTAGGGCAACTGCCAGGCTTCACTCCGGAACGGATCGAACAATGGCTTGAAACGTACCCGATTGAAGAGCTTGGTTTGCCTAATCACACCGGATCGCCGATCCCTGATGATCCGGCCGACAACATCATCTCTACTCCGATCCCTGCGGAAACAGGGCCGAACATTGTTGCGGTCAGGCCAGGTGATCCGACACCAATCAATCCCAATTCAGATGAGGCGACACAACGCGGGCATCAGCGAGAAAATGAGTCTGCCCAGATTTTGGGGCAAAATGGCTTTGACATCATTCAGAACCCGGCGGTCGACGGGCCAAAAAACCCTGATTATTTGATCAACGGAGAGATTTACGATCACTACGCGCCGTCGACGGACCGCGCGCGAAACATCTGGTCAGAAGTCAAAGACAAAATTGATGAGGGCCAGACTGCAAACATCGTCATCGGCCTTTATGATAGCAATGTAGATGAAGACGCCCTTAGACAGCAGTTTGAGAACTGGCCCATTGAAGGGCTTGGCGATGTGATTATCGTTCGCCGTAACGGAACCATTGGGAGGCTGTGATGGCAATTGAGTACACGATATATACCGATCTGGACATCGAAACGTTGAAGAGTCGTACCGAAGCTGCTGCCAAAGGCACGCAGGACCTTTGGGCGGGCTGGTGGGTTTATGATGATCTAGGGCCGTTTCACGAGGAAATCATGGAGGATTACGGTGACCAGAAAGGGTACAAAACAAAAATGAGATCGCGCCATTTCAAGGGCCGAGATATAGAAGCACGCGCCAGATTAATTGAGTTTTTTGACTCTTTGCCAGGAAGGAAACTCATTTTGAACGGCGACAGCTTCGTCGAATATCGGGAGAGCTAAGAGCAGCCATTGGTGAGGCCGCGGCAAAAGGCGGGTTTGTCCCGCAGACTGTGAGTTCACAATCGGATCGATTTTGCGCCCGCGGCGAACGGCATGTGTGGATAGCTCCCGCATAGCAAGACATTTTTGAAAGTAATTTCGCACTGGTCAGAAGCAGACGTGTGTCCGGCCTGTTTGCGCAGCACACGCGGCTGCTGGCCTTGATGGTTTCCGCGACCAAGTCCCATACGGGTATTGCGGACAACTAGTGTCCTTGCCGTTCGACGGGGTGTCTTGGCTGGCGGGCTGACTGTACTCCATCATTTCAAGGGTCTTGCTGTCTCGAGTATTCCCTTCTTGTTCTCTCAGATCGTGTGGGGACGGTAGTATTCGCTCTTGGTCAGCACAGCCCAGACGATCCGCGCCGTCTTATTGGCCATGGTAATTGTCGCCAAACGGGGAGGCTTGCGGGTGAGCAGGTCTATGGCCCATGGATCGACACGGTCGGGGTTCACCTTCATTTGCCGCAATCGCGCCGTCATACCGGTCACCAAGAGGCGCCGGATATATCGGTCGCCCATCTTCGTGATCCGCCCCAATCGTTCCTTACCACCACTGGATCGGTTGAGCGGCGTCAGACCAAGCCAGGCTGCAAACTGTCTGCCGTTCTTGAACTGCTTCGCGTCACCGACGGTTGCAACAATTGCCGATGCTGTCACGGGTCCAACTCCTGGGATCGTGCGCAGCAACATCACGCGCTTGTCCAGTTTCGAATGCAGGCGCATGCGCACCTCGTACCAACGGAGGCGGAGATGCATGGCAACGAGTTGATGACTCAGCTGCTTGAGAACATCCATCGCAATTTCAGGCAGGTCTGGTTTGTCTCCATCCAGCAGGCTCTTGGCATACTTCACGGCACTTCCTGTACCCTGCGCTATGATAATGCCAAACTCGACCAGCAGGCTGCGTAACATATTGCTGAGCTGTGTCCGTTGGCGGACTATCAGATCGCGAGCACGATGGAGGAATAGGACCGCTTGCTGCGCTTCCGATTTCGGCGCTACAAACCGCATTGTTGGGCGCGTCACTGCCTCGCAAACCGCCTCAGCATCAACCGCGTCAGATTTGCCGCGTTTCACATAAGGCTTCACGTAGTTGGCCGGGATCAGCCGAACATCATGGCCCAGCTTTGAGAGTTCTCGTGTCCAATGATGACTGGACCCGCATGCTTCCATCCCCACCAAACATGGCTCGAGTTCATCAAAGAAGGCGACAAGCTGGGCGCGCCGGATCGCTCGATTGAAAACGACGGTGCCATCCGCAGTGATCCCATGGACTTGAAAAACATGCTTGGCCAGATCGATGCCGACTGTTGTAACTTGCATTGGGTAGCTCCTTTCCTAGCAGTGATACACAACTGCAGTATGGCGCATTGCGACGCCGGTTGGAGCAGGAGCTATCCACCCCATCGGGTTCGACGGGCCGCGATGCAGCATCACCAATCACCGATGGAGGTCGGCTTTGGGCCGTTCACGAGGGGTATAAGGGCTAGGTTTCAACCGATGCTGCGTTGCCTCCGAGGCCGGTTGTTGAGCCCATACCGCCCATTTTGTTGCGTTGCCGCGATTGGCCGCTTAGTGAGATCGGAACAATCGTACTCATTGAAGCGAGTGGCCCTTGTCCCGGATATCTACTTTTTTCGTCTTTTTCCTCGCCGTGTTTCTCCAAGCAGGCGCATATGGATTGACCTTTTTGCTACCGCGGCTGTTTGACCGGTTTGGCGCGGATGAAAAAGCCGTTGGCGTCACGCTGACCGTCGCGACGATTTCCACGTTGATAACCGTCTACTATGCGGGCCATTTATCTGACTGGTTTGGTCGCGTGATGACATTGGCCGTCGCCTGTTTGTCCATTGCTGCGTCAATGGCTCTGTTCAGTGCTGCGACATCCATGGGTGCTTTGCCAATCGCCGCAAGTCTATTGTTGGGTGCAGGTTGGGGTCTGACTTATGCGTTGGTTCCGGTGGTCCTGACCCGGCTGGCCAAATCGGAAGAGCGTGTCCGCTATTTCGCAATCAATTCGGTCGTCTTGATGGCAGGGTTTGGGCTTTCGCCGGTCATGGCCGCACAAATTGAGAAATCGGGCGGTCTGATTACCCATTCGTTCATGATTGTCGCGATCTTGTCGCTCATCAGCGCTGTGTTGTTCTTCATTTTGGTCGCTCCAGTGGGCCGTCACGCCGTCAATCCGGGCCCCGAAGCAAGCTCACGGCTGAACCCTTCAAATGTGCGCCGCATTCTTCGCTCAAGAGCAGTTTTGCCTGTGATCATGGTCTTCATCGGGGCAAGTGTTTTTGCAGGGATGAGCAATTTTCAGACCGTCTTCGCGGATGCGCGGGGGCTGGACTACGCCGCCTTCTTCCTAATCTACACAATCACCGTCGTGATCTGCCGAATTGCCCTGGCGCGCTTCAAAGGTGGGGCCAATCCTTACCTGACAATCGCTGCGCTCCAATATGTCATGGCAGGCAGCGTTTTGCTGTTTATCTTCTCTGGCAATAGCGAAGTTAGCTATTGGCTTGTGGCGGCACTGTTCGGCATCGGATATGGCGCGTCCTATCCGATCCTCACAGCCATGGCCGCAAACGACGCTGAAAGCGCCCTGGTTCCGCAGACACTGCAACTATTTGCGTTGACCTATTTCGTGGGCATCTTTGGCTTCCCGCTTTTGGCAGGCTGGATGATCGTTGAACAAGGCATCGCAACTCTTCTGGTTGTGGTGTGCGTTTTGGCTGCGATAGAAGCGACAATGGCGCTGCGCAGGGCAGTTCAGAACCGAAGGACGCAACCTGAGCCGGCTTAGGAAAAGGAGACCAGCGTATGCCAATTGAAACTTGGACTTTGTATGTTTTGACAGTTCTGGCTTTGATGAGCACGCCTGGACCAAGCCAGTTGTTGATGCTTACCAACAGCGGCGTTCATGGTTTCCAACGTTCGTTGTCGACCGCCGCAGGCGACCTTTCAGCAAACGCCTTGCAGATGCTGGCGGCGGGTCTGGGGCTAGCCGCGATTATCGCGGCCTCTGCGACAGCCCTGACTGTTATCAAGTGGGCAGGGGTTGCGTATCTGATCTGGTTGGGTATCCGCATGATCCGACGCGCCAGACCGGATGAAACAGCCGAGCTTTCTGAACAGAAGAGAGCTTCGCTGCGAACCCTATGGCTCCAAGGCTTCCTGACGTCCGCTGCGAACCCTAAGGCCGTTGTTTTCTTCGCGGCGCTCTTCCCACAATTCATCACGAGCGACGCCGCTTTCTGGCCTCAGTTTCTGATATTGTCCGCAACTTACATCGTCATGGACGGGCTCTTCCTGTCTGCCTATGGCCTCGGGTCGAGTTGGATTGTCAAACGGTTCAAGGGCAGCGCACGGGTCTGGATCGAACGGATCGGCGGTGGCTTTATGATTGGCGCAGCGTTGCTACTCGGGTTGAAGTCAATCTCGCGCCAATAACCGAGAGAGGGCATTCGCCAGATAACCCGCAACGGCAGCTCCCTCCACATACGACCAGTTCACTGTCGGTTTAATTTTGCATTTGCAGCGAAAGTCCGGAATGACGGGCCGCACTGCAGCGGTGGCTTGTCAAGGAGAAGGGCCGGAAAGGGCCGCTTCGGAAGGGCGGGCATTGGGTTTATGGCGAGATGCTGCGATGTCCCTAACGACTGCCTAGAGCCCAAAGTGCAAAATGCTGCACATTGGTTGAGTGACTGTGAAGCGCAGATTGCTGACATGTTGGGTCTTGAAAGCAATCCAAAGCGATTACGCGAACCGACGGTGCATCGCTACAATCGCTTGCCACATGGTGGACATTCATGTGCTCGTCGACCGACGCCCTACAGTCTTCGACATCCAGTTTGCGCTTCGCCGTGGCCAACGCGTTTTGCGGAACTGACGTGCTAAATTCAGTATGACACTGCTTTGGTCGAGCTGCGCTCCATCAGCTTCGGCTCACAATGCCGGCTGCACCCAATCAATGGCGTCTGATCCACAATCGCTTTTGCCAAAACCTCACCTGCTTCCTGACCAATTCTTTTGGCAGGCAGTCTGACAGTCGTCAGGCCGGGTTCGATATCAGCGCTCCCTTTGAAGTCGCCGATGCCGACAACCGATATGTCATCAGGCACGCGCAAGCCTGCAGCTTTTGCACCGTAAAGCGCTCCGGTTGCGAGAATGTCATTTCCACAGATCAGCGCTGTGGGGCGATCAGTCTGCGAAAGCAGCTCCTGCGTGTCCCGCTTTGAGGCAGATATGCTGTAGACCGTAGTCAGGCTCCACGCGTCGGGCACCGTGACATTTGCCTGAGACAAGGTCTCCAACACGACCTCGCGCCGTGCCAGGGCACGGTCATTGCCTTCCGTGGGCGGGAACATGCAAGCGACCTTCGTGTGGCCGAGCGAGAGGATGTGTTCAGCAATCATCCTGCCCGCCAGTTCATTGTCGGCACCGATGCAGGGAAACGCTGCATCGGGCGCGTAGTTCCACATGGAAATACTGGGGATCCGCTGCTGTTCGAGCAGCTGGAACACGGCCTCATCATGATCAAGCCCAGTCAGGACGACGCCGTCGACCCGATGTTCAAGGAATTTGCGCAGGATCGCGTACTCACGTTGCAGGTCGTAGCCATGGGACGCCAAAAGGATTGTAAAGCCCAGCTTGTCGACCGTGTCTGAAAACGCCTGCACGACTTCGGCAAAGATCGCGTGATCCAATGTCGGTACAAGAACCCCGATGGTGCCTGACCGAATACCGTGGATCGTCTGGGCAGCGCGATTGCGGATGTATCCGGTTCTGCGGACAGCGGAATCGATACGTTTGCGGGTTGCTGGCTTAAGCAATTCTGGGTGGTTGAAATACCGCGAGACCGTCGAGGCGGACACCCTTGCAGCCTTTGCCACAGTCGTTATGTCCGCTTTTTTCTCATTTTTATCAGACATATAAATGCAGAATCCGGGAAGTTTATGAAAACATTTGCAAAACTATTTTCATCGATTAGCGTGAGTGGTCAAGCCTGACTTTGGGAGGATTTGGGCGCGATGGACTTTCTGTTTTACATGGGCGATGTGTTCACCCCGATCAATTTCGGGTTGTTGTTGCTCGGTACCATTGGTGGGCTCATTCTGGGCGCCACGCCAGGGCTGTCGCCGACGATGGCCGTTGCGCTTCTCATTCCCTTCACCTTTCAGCTGGAGCCGCAGCAGGGTTTGATCCTGCTGGGTGCCGCTTACACCTCAACGGTTGCGGGCGGTGCGGTAAGCGCAATCCTTCTTAAGATCCCCGGGGCGCCAGCGAACATCGCCACAACGCTTGACGGGCACACGATGGCAACGAAAGGCGAAGGGGCGAAGGCCCTGCAATTGTCCTTTTTGGCCTCTGCCGTAGGTGGCCTGTTCGGAGTTTTCCTGTTGATCTTCCTAACACCGGTTCTGGCGCAATGGGCCCTGGCATTTGGTCCATCGCATCTGTTCTGGCTCGCCATTCTTGGCGTCACGGTCATCGGGACGCTCGATTCAAGTTCTGTGGTGAAGGGGCTTTTGTCCGGCTGCATTGGCCTGTGGTTGGCCACAATTGGCTTTGACGACATCATGGGCGCTCAGCGCTTTATCTTCCACCCCGCCGTCAGCGGTGGGATAAATGTCATTCCCGCCTTGATTGGTCTCTTCGCCATTCCGCAGGTCATCACGATGTTGACCAAGGGCCGCACCAGTTCTGGCGCAGAGGTGATCACCGTCAAACGCCACCCGATCCGCCTGGCCTTTGTCGAGGTGATCCGGCGGAAAACGGCGCTTACAATCGGGACCATTACGGGGTCAATCATCGGATTGATCCCGGGCGTTGGCGGGCAGATCGCCGGGCTTGTAGCCTATGACCAATCCAAGAAGTTCAGCAAGGAAAGCGAGAAGTTTGGCACCGGCCATAGCGAAGGCGTGATTGCGGCGGAAAGCGCCAACAACGCGATGGTTGGCCCCTCGCTGGTGCCACTTTTAACGCTGTCTATTCCCGGATCACCGACTGCAGCGGTCTTGTTAGGCGGCCTGCTTATTCACGGGATCTTCCCCGGTCCTGATCTGTTCATGAATTACCCTCAAGTTGCGTGGACCTTCATTGACTCCATGCTGATTGGGCAAATCCTGATGTGCATCTTTGGCCTCTATATTGCTGGCCTTGCCGCGAGTGTCGCCCGTGTCCCACATGCTGTCATGGCTGCGATCGTTCTTGGGTTGGCCGTGTTCGGCAGCTACTCCGTTCAGAACTCGATGGGCGATGTCTATGTCATGGCGAGCCTTGGTCTGGGCATGTATTTCCTCGAGCGGCTTGGCTTCTCGGCAGCGCCACTTGTCCTAGGGCTAATCCTGGGACCGATTGCCGAGGCGAACTTTATCCAAGGTTCCATGATCGCCAATGCGACTGTTGGCACGGGCGCCTATTTCTTTACTGGCTGGCTCAACTGGTTCCTGATCCTGATCGTTCTGGCCTCTGTCAGCTACTCGGTCTGGATGGAGGTCGCCCAGCGTCGCTACACCACCAAGGATGACGCCGTGGCAAAGGAGGAGGCGCTGTCATGACCGATTTGCCCCGCAGTCAGCATATCGTCGCTTCGGGTATCATCGCTGCTATTGGCGTGACAATCGCCTACATCAGCTTTACGCAGGAACCGGCGGATGCTTTCATCTTTCCACGTCTGATCTCATCCGTTTTTGCGGTCCTGGCGATCTGGACCTTTGGCAAAGCTGTCCTGGGTCGCACCAAGGTCGGCAATGGCATCAGCGGTGAGGCCATGCGCAACATGCTGCCCGGCCTTATTGTGATGGTGGTGTATATCTTCTGGGCCGCCAAATCCTTGGGCTTCTATACGGCCACGACTATCGCCTTCTTTATCATGCTTTCGCCCTATGACCCGGCACCACACAACGACGTCAAGACTTGGGCAAAACGGATCGCGATCACCGCTGGCTTTATGCTGGTGATGTATGGGCTTTTTGCCCAGCTACTCAATGTCTTCACACCACGTGAAGTCTTTTTCTGAACCGCAATGGCGGCAGATCAAACCCTAGGGAGGATACTATGAAAAAATGGATTGCAGGGGCCGCTGTGGCTTTGGCGACGATGGCAGGAGGCGCCTACGCTGACGGGCATGGCGATTATCCTGAAAGACCAATCATGATGATGGTCAGCTACGGCGCAGGTGGTGCGACCGACTTTCAGGCGCGCATCGTGACGATGACAGCGGGCAACGAGGATGCATTGGGCATGCCGATTGCCATCGTGAACCGTCCGGGTGCCGGCGGCCGCGTGGGCTGGAACTGGTTTGCGACCGAGGCTGACAACGATGGTTATACGCTTGCCGCCTACAACATTCCGCATTTCATTGCGCAATCAATTG
Organism: Ruegeria sp. H4; assembly: GCF_056533065.1. Classification (NCBI taxonomy): domain Bacteria; kingdom Pseudomonadati; phylum Pseudomonadota; class Alphaproteobacteria; order Rhodobacterales; family Roseobacteraceae; genus Ruegeria; species Ruegeria sp. H4. Next base: position 881,477 of record NZ_JBQFOC010000002.1, on the reverse strand, counting down.
AAGGAGGAGTGAGCTACTCTACCGAAGACTTTGAACCGATTGCCAACTGGGGCGCTGACCCTGCTGTCTTTGTTGTCGGGGCTGATAGTGAATTCAATTCCATGGCGGACGTTATTGACTACGCCAAAGCCAACCCTGGTGGCCTGACATTCTCGGGAGCTGGCCTCTTCGTGGGTCACCACATCGCGGCCCTTCAGCTCGAAAAGGCTGCTGGCGTGGAACTGGCCTATATCCCGAACAACGCTGGTGGCGCCGGTGCGATGCGTGCTGTGATCGCTGGTGAAGTTCTGGGCGGCGTAAACAACTTGTCTGACGCGTTCCGCGCGCAGGCGGCCGGTAACGTCAAGATCCTGGGCGTCTTCGATCTTGAGCGGAATGCCTTCCTTCCGGACGTACCGACCATGATTGAGCAGGGCTACGACATCGACAATGCATCAGTCAACTTCCGCGGTGTCATGGTGCCGAAAGGCACGCCACAAGCTGTGATTGATCATCTGGCAGCAATCGTGCCGACGATGTTCGAGAATGGCCGCGTGCAAAGCCGCATGGAAGCAGGCGGTTCCCCGATGCACGTCATGACCCGTGACGAAGTGCTTGCAATGTGGGCTGCGCGTCAGGAAACACTCGAAGAACTGCTCGCAGGTCTTTAATCAAATCCGGGAGTGCTCGCATCTTGCGGGCACTCCACCTCCACCTTTTTCAAGGACACACCGATGGTCGACGATCCTATTCTAGAGGTCGAAGCAATTGTTGCACGTGCACGTGTCGCTCAGGCGGCATTTGAAAAGCATGGCTCACAAAAGGCATATGACCGCGCCGCGCAAGCTGTTGCATGGGCGATCATGGAGCCCGGCCGCAACCGGCACCTCGCAGAATTGGCTGTTGAGACGACCGGCCTTGGCAATGTCCCAGACAAGATCACCAAGAACCACCGCAAGACACTCGGCCTGATGCGCGACATCAAGGACGCCCAGACTTTTGGGGTCGTCAAAGATGATCCCGCAACAGGCATCACCGAAATCGCGCGTCCTATTGGTGTGATCGGTGCAGTGGTGCCTTCGACCAACCCCGGCGCCACACCCGCCAACAACATCATCAATGCGCTGAAGTGCGGGAATGCGATTGTGGTATCGCCATCGCCCAAAGGTGTCCCGACCTGCGAAGCGCTGATCGGGTATATCTATGCCGAATTCGACAAACTCGGCATAGATCGTGATTTGGTGCAGATGATCCCCGGTCGCGGCTCCAAAGAGAAAACACAACGCCTGCTCGAAGTTTCAGACCTGATCGTCGTCACCGGCAGCCAGAACAACGTGAAACGCGCCTACACATCCGGCACGCCGGCTTTGGCGGTCGGAGCAGGCAACGTCGCTGTCATTGTTGACGAGACCGCCGATTTGACCGCTGCCGCTGAAAAAATCAAAGCCTCAAAAACCTTCGATAATGCGACCTCATGTTCATCCGAGAACGCGGTGGTTGTCGTTGATGCGGTCTATGACGCCTTCGTCGCTGAAATGGCGAAGACCGGGGGGGCACTGATTACCGATGAGACCAAGGTGACAAGCAAACTTTGGGTGAAAGGTCACCTTAACCCGCAAGTCATCGCACAGGATGCAGAAAAAATGATTGCGGCACTCGGCCTGACTGGTCAGGTGCCAGAGGGCACGTCCTACCTCGCCGTTGAGACCAAAGGGATCGGCCAGGACCATCCTCTCTCGGGCGAGAAACTGAGCCGGGTTCTGTCAGTGTATCGTGCCAAAGACTTCGACGATGCCGTGCACATCACGCGTGAAATCGAGTTGTACCAAGGGGCGGGCCATTCGGTTGGCATCCACACCACAACTGATGATCGGCCAATGGCCTTGGCCCAAGCCATTCCGACAAGCCGGGTGATCGTCAATCAGGCGCACACATTTGCAACTGGCGGGTCATTCACCAATGGCATGCCGTTTTCCTTGTCAATGGGTTGCGGTTCGTGGGGCGGCAACTCCATTGATACCAACCTGCATTGGCGGCATTTCATGCAAACCACGAAGATCGTCCGCGAGATTTCAGCCAATGAGCCCAGTTTAGAAGACGTTTTCGGGGCTTATTGGGAGGAGGCCGGCAAGTGATCTTCGACCCACAATTCCCACCAACCGGCACCGTAAGAGACTGGCTTGAAGCGCGCGCGCAAGCAGGCGGTGTTGCTGTTGTCTTCCCGGAGACAAAAGAAACGCTAACTTGGTCTTATCTCAGAGACGCAGCACAAGACCTCGCAGAGGGTTTGGTTGGGTTGGGGGGCAAATCGGGCGAGAGCGTCGCGATCGTGCACCCTAATGGAAAGGACGGCGTTATCGCGCTCTATGGTGCGCTTGTCGGCGGATTTCGGGCAACGATGATCAACCTTGCGGCCGGTCCAGATGCCATTGGCTATGCACTGGATCACAGTCAGGCCCGCTACGCTTTCGTCCACAACAGTAAGCAGGATGTTATTGCGGCTGTTGCACCGTCACATCTGCAGATTTTGACCCCTGAGATGCTGGTTAACAAAGGCGATGTGGTGCCTTTCCCACCGGATCAACATGCCTTACTGATGTATACGTCCGGCACCACGGGCCGACCAAAAGGCGTTGTCCATACTCATGCAAGCCTCTTGGCCGGTGGTTGGACGACTGCAGTGGCGCACAAGCTCACTTCCGAAGACCGCGGCTTTTGCGTGCTGCCAATCTACCACATTAACGGGCTGTGTGTGACATTGATGGGGTCGCTCGTCTCGGGTGGGTCCCTTGCGATGACATCCAAGTTTTCGGCCAGCCGCTTTTGGGAGCAAGCTGCCGAAACAGAAGTGACGTGGTTTTCTGTGGTACCCACGATCATCAGCCATCTCTTGCACAGCACCTCTGAACCATCTGATGCGGTGAAGACCCGCCTGCGATTTGGGCGTTCGGCCTCATCTGCATTGGCAGTCGAAACGCAGTCAGCCTTTGAAGAACGCTTTGGCGTGCCGATCATCGAGACGATGGGACTGACAGAGACGGCGGCGCAGATCCTCTCGAATCCCCTTCCGCCGGGCACGCGCAAGATCGGCTCTCCAGGGGTAGCCGTTGGGAATGAGGTTCGGATCCTGAACAGTGATCTGACAGATGCCGCGCCTTTGCAAGAAGGCGAGATTGCCATTCGCGGACCAAACGTGATGAAGGAATACCTGTTCAATCCTGAGGCCACCGTAAAGACCTTTGCAGGGGAATGGCTCCGAACTGGCGATCTGGGGCACATTGACGAGGACGGCTATGTGTTTGTGACAGGCCGCTTAAAGGAACTCATCATCAAGGGCGGAGAAAACATCGCACCGCGCGAAATTGATGAAGTTCTCTACTCAGAGCCAGACATTATCGAGGCCGCGGCCTTCGCGCGCCCCTGCAAGAGCTACGGGGAAACCGTCGAGGCAGCCGTCGCAGTCAAGGCCGGCTCGGGTCTGTCTGAAGAGCGTCTGCTCGCACTCTGCAACGATCGTCTAGGCAAGTTCAAGTCGCCCGATCGCATACATTTCATGAAAGAACTCCCCAAGGGTCCGTCTGGCAAGATACAACGGCTCAAGCTCCCATACCTCATTCAATAGGGCAAACAGGGGTCCGCGTTTTGCTCGTGGGCGCGCTGTGCTGGCACCTGCCGTTCAGATATGCATCCGCCCTTGCGTTTTTTCGCGGCGGCCGCAAAGCGTACGATGCAGCCGTTCGTTTCAACAGGAGCAACGGCAGCAAAGTCCGCATACTGTGAGTTCGACCAATCACGGATTTTGGTAGCGTAGCGAATGGCGGCCATGTAGTCTGCAGTTGCAGCATCTTAACAACATGCCGAAGGTCAGCTGTGGGCCGTCCTCTATTACCGTTTGTTTGTCGACTGGAAAAGGCCATGCCGGCTCTGAATTACTTTGAGCGCATCGAAAAGGGCACTGCACGACGCTCCAGCGTCTTGGCCTCAACAAGGTGGGAGAACACGCACTACGGACAAGGCGGTTTCTGACCGCGTGGGTTTGGTCTGGAGTTAGGTTTGGACCAAGTGCCCCGAACGCCTGAGTGCTCTATTACAAGTCGCTGAATCAGGATGATCGTCTTCGCATCCCGAATTCTGCAATCTTCAATCATCGGCATGGCCTCTGGCAGCGGAACCTGCATCACTTCGATGTCTTCGCCTTCTGCAAATGAACCTCCGCCGATATCAATTTGGTCAGCGGCAGAGTATGTTCCCTCGAAGAATGCCAGGTATTCGGTGACGGATCCGGGGCTCATATACACGTCAAACACATGCGTCAGCTTGTCGACCTCAAAGCCGGTTTCCTCCATGAGTTCCTTGCGCATCCTTTTTTCGGGATGTGCCCCATCCAGAAGACCAGCCGGCGTTTCGATCAGAGCCTCGAACCCGCCATTCAGGAATGCGGGCAATCGGAACTGACGGGTGAGAAGAACACAGTTCTTGTCCGGATCGTAGACAAGGCAGGTCGCGCCGTTTCCGCGATCATAAACCTCGCGGGTTTGTTGTTACTACTCACCGCTGCGCCGCCGTAGCTCGAATTCTTGCTTCGTCAGGACGCCCCACTCGTCTGACAGCACAGTCTTGGTTATTGGGCGAAAATATTCATTCGTTTTCGTCTTCACTGCTCTACCCCACCAAATCCATGGACATCTCGAATTGGCTGACCGTAGATCGTGCTCCAAGTCGCGCAAGGAATGCACGCATGGCATCCGAGCCGCTGTCAACATTCAAGACACGCAAAGACCCGTTCTGGCGGCAGCGGTTGATCAGCATACTGCCTAGCCCGGTTCGGCGACGGTCCGCGCGAACGCCAATCTGGGCCAAAGTTGCGGTCCGCGGAATCAAGACAACGTACGCTGCAAGGCCGAGCGCATCGGAGATGGTCCAACATTCGACCTCGTTTTCGACCGCCTCAATTGCGGAGGCGCTGTTCTGCCAAGAGGGCTCAGTTTCCTTCATTGCGTCCATAGCAGCGCGAATATCTGCCCAAGGCAGGCTACAAGCCGATGATGTGGCGTCAGCGGCTGCCGCTGCGGACAATTCATAGCAATCCAGGGTCCGCGCAACGGCCATCCCCAGAGATGCGTACAGATCAAATGCGTGCTTGTTGTCGCAAAGGACCTCGGTTTGAAAACGCCTGACCGAAAGCCGTCTCAAGTGCGCAGTGTTTTCCGTTGCCAAAAACCGGGCAAGCCCGCTGCGCCGGAAGCTGGGGCCGGTCCCGCTGGCAATCAGATAGGCATTGCCAGCGCGCAACGCCACAAGCCACACCGCCACAATTTTACCGTCCACTATGGCAACATGAGAGGATGCGCGGTCCAGTCCGCGCTGCCGCATCATGAACGAGAAAGCGCTCTGCGAAAGTTGCATCGGCACAGCATAGTCTGAGAACGCCGCGTTCGTTGCCTGGCACAATTCCTCATCACTGAACTGTTTGGCGGATTTTATTTCTACATTCACTTGTCTGCTGACTTTCTTAGTTTTCGTGGCATCAAGCACCTTGGTTACATCGGATAATTTGTACGATCCGGTGGGGCGGGGTAGTCCATACCAATGTCCTTTTTCATGTGTCGCGACCAATGGCGAATGTCCTCTGCCTGTGGTCGCATTTTGAGCCGAGGAATGGAAACGGCCTTCACCGTTCGTAGTAAGCCTTTGGCAATAGAACTGGGTTTCATATCACCCTCATATTTGTTGAACTGATGGGTGAAGGAAGGTATTTCGGACAAACAACAGCGTATCCAATCAAACGCACGCTCATGGCATAAGGCAGTTCTATGGTATCACGGAAAGCCCTTCCCCCTTTGTCAGCGATCCGGGTTTTTGAAGAAGCCGCGCGCTGCAAGAACTTCACGCTCGCAGCGGACAAGTTGGGAATGACGCAGGCCGCTGTGAGTTATCAGATCAAAGTATTAGAGGAACGGGTCGGAGCACCGCTCTTTGTTCGCGAGGCGCGGGGTGTATCACTCTCGGAGATCGGGGCAGGATTCGCCGCAAGGGCGACCGAGGCATTGAATATTCTGAGCGACGGCTTCGCCGAAGCAAAAGGGACGTCCCAGGAGACATTGGCGATCAGCGTCATACCAACCTTCGCAACCAACTTTCTGGCCCAGCACCTTGGAAGCTTCCAAATGGAGAATCCCAATATCGCGGTTCGTGTCGAAGTCAGCGAGACACTTACGGATTTATCGTCAAGCGGTTTTGACGTCGGCATTCGTGGCGGCAGAGGTGATTGGCGTGGTCTGTCCAGCCACCTGCTCATCCCAAACCGCTACACCCCAATGCTAAGTCGAGACCTGGCAGACAGTATCGGAGGCGTCCGCACGCCCAAGGATCTGTTGCGCCTTCCGATCCTTTCCCGGTCAGACCCCTGGTGGGCCCATTGGCTGTCAGCTGCCGGGTTGGATGATGCTGACATGTCGAACGATGCCCGGCAGCATTTTGGGCCGCAGATCCTGGAAGCCAATGCCGCGATTGCAGGCAAGGGCGTGGCCATGCTGACGCCCGCGTTTTTTAGGGAAGAACTCTCAAGCGGTCGGTTGATACAACCGTTCGAGCTCACCTGTCAGGATGGCTCCGGCTATTGGCTCGTCTATCCCGAGAGCCACCGGCACTCGCAAAAGATAAGGACATTCCGGAAGTGGCTCTTAGCGGCGACAAAGGATTGGAGACACTGACACCCCTTAATCCAGCGGCGGCAACCGGGGTTCGAACATGCTGGACTTCACAATAGATGTGTTTGTTTCTGCCCTGTCATGAAAAGGCAGAAGGATCTTGTCCAGCTCTGCCACATCTTTCAACAGCAACCGAGCGACATAACAATCATCACCCGTGACCCGGTCGCAGGACATGAAGCGCGGCTGTTCTTCAATCATCTTCTCGACTGTGTGAAGCTGCCCGCTCCGCGGTTTGATCCGAACAAGCGCCTGTATGGAATAGCCGAACTTGCGCAGGTCGGTTCGCGCGCCGAAACCGGTGATATAGCCATTCTCCTGGAGGGCGCGAAGCCTTTCGCCAACGGCCGGACCAGTAAGCCCCACTTCCTTGCCAATGTCGGCAAGACTGCTTCGCCCGCGAGACTCGAGTATCTCGACAATCTGATGGTCTGTTTTGTCCAGCCCTTTCAACATGAAAGGTATATGCACTAGTTGGAACCGGAACAAAAGAGAATATCCGCTAGTGCCACTGATGTTGCCGGGACGGAGGGCCGAAGCGCGTACTAAAATGCCAAAAACGAGACACAGGAGCTTTCGATGGATGTTCAGCGCATTGCAGCGTTCAGTCAGGGATCACAGGGCGGCAATCCCGCAGGTGTGGTGTTGTCGGACGACGCGTTAGACGAAGATGAGATGGCACGGGTCGCAGCGGAAGTCGGATACTCCGAAACAGCCTTTGCCGCCGCACTGGATGACAGCGGCAAGACATGGCGGGTCAGGTATTTCTCTCCGGAATCCGAAGTTCCTTTTTGTGGTCACGCGACCATCGCCCTCGGAGCCGCATTGGGCGAACGTTACGGCGCCGGATCCTTCACACTGACATTGAACGACGCAACGATCACCGTGACTGCAGACGCAACATCGGACGGAATGAAGGCCACTTTGTCTTCACCACCGACAAAGAGCAGCGCGATAAACGAAAATGAGGCACGGGATGTCATGGCACTGTTCGGGCTGACACCGGACGACCTGGATCCGCGACTCCCCCCGGCGCGCATCCACGGTGGTGCTGACCACATTGTCCTACCACTAAAGGATCGCGCCAAACTTGCCGCAATGGCATACGATCTGGATGATGGGCGCACCGTCATGCGCAGACATGATCTGGTTACGGTGATGCTGGTGCATATTGAAGAAGAACAGGTCTTCGTGGCTCGCAACGCCTTTGCGTCCGGCGGCGTTCTTGAGGACCCGGCGACAGGGGCGGCAGCCGCTGCATTTGCCGGTTACCTGCGCGATCGCGGATGGCCCCACGGCGGCAAGTTCACAATCCGTCAGGGTGAAGACATGGGCAGCCCGTCTCTTATCGAAGTCGCGTTGAGCGATACCAAAGGCGCGTCGGTCGAAGTTTCCGGAAGTGCAAGGAACATCCGATGACCGCGATACCTGATGTGATTGAACGCTACATTGCGGCTTACAATGAAAAGAACATCGCGGCGATGCTGACGTGCCTCGCGGAAGATGTTGTATTCTTAAATGTTTCAGATGGAGCAGTCACGGCTGAAACCTCTGGCAAGCAGGCATTCGCTGAATTGGCCGAACTTGGCGCACAAGCCTTTGAAAGCCGCAATCAGAGGGTGACAAACGCAATTTCGGTTGGTGACACCACGTTGGCCGAGATCGAATTCTCCGCGCGTGTTGCTGCAGATCAGCCAAATGGATGGAAGGCAGGGCAAAGCCTGCAGTTCAACGGCGCTTCAGCGTTTCGGATCAAAGACGGACTGATAGTCAGCATCGTCGACGAAAGCTGAACGACCCAAAAGATGAGCTGATGACAGACCTTGCGGTTTTGTTGGTCGCTATGGGGCCAACACTTTAGCCTCAGCTCACATTTCACAAGGCTACGAGGAACTCAGATGATCAAACGACTGACGCCCGCCGGATTGCGCGCCGTTCCTGAGCAATTCCAGGGGATTTATGTGCACGGCACACAGATCAACCAACCGCAAGCGCTAGTCTGCCTGTCCGGTCAGATTGGCGTTGCCCCAGACGGTACAACGCCAGCAGGATTTGAGCCTCAGTGCCATCAGGCAATCGACAATGTTGAGGCGCTTCTGGCCGACGCCGGTCTGGCGACATCCGACATTCTTCGTGTTGTCTACTACGTAACGAAAGCTGCAAATCTATCAATTCTATCCAAAGTGCGGCAGGCGCGCTGGAACGAAGGGCATGCCCCAGCCGTGACGACGCTCGTGGTCTCCGCCTTGGCGTCGCCCGAACTTCTGGTCGAGATCGAAGTGACAGCCGCCCGGTAAGTGTCATGCCAGACCAGTTTTGGGCCCTAGTTGTGTTTGCATTGGTGGCGACCGGTTCGCCGGGCGGAGCGACCACACTTGCGACTGCATCCGGAGCGCGGTTTGGGTTCAGGCGCACAGTGCCGTTGATCTTTGGGATTGCTTTTGCGCTTGCTTTGCTCATGGCCGTATCAGGAACCGGCCTCGCCGCCACGTTGAAATCAAACGCTTTTCTTGAACTCAGTGTCAAAGCAATTGGTTCGGTCTATTTGTTGTGGCTCGCCGTAAGGATAGGGCTAGCCGGCCCGCCCAAGAAAACGGAAGTCGACACCTCCCGGCCAACCAGCTTGCCTGGTGGAGCCGTGCTCCTTCTGATCAATCCTAAAGCCTGGGCTATGGCCATGGGAGTGGCGTCTTCATTCTCTGATATGGTTTCAGAACCCATCGTGCTCGGCGCTATCTTGGCTGGTACATTCGTGTTCGCGGCAAGCTTCTCGCTCTCTGTTTGGGCTTTGGCCGGTGGTGTGGTCGCGCGGTTGTTTAGTTTTGATTGGCACTGGCATGTGTTCAACGGCCTAATGGCAGTGTTGCTTGCTGTCACGGTGATACAATTCTGGTTCTGAGTAGGCTTCGAAGGTGCTGTGAAACTGACTTAGACTTGCAGAACACCGGCCATTCGCGCAGCTGCAGCTAATGTTTCCAATGCCATGCGGGCCGTGAGTTCGCCTGCTACCTGATTTCGCGAGCGCAGCGAATGGCGGCAATGCGGGCTGCGACCGCAGCATCCGCAGTCCACGCCAGACGGCGGCTTTGGGCCGCCTGTGAAGGCGACCCATGATGGTCAAATTTCAATGGCTTCTGCGATGGCCAAAGCATCTTCCAGTTCGACGCCGAGGTATCTGACGGTGCTGTCCATCTTCGTGTGGCCCAGCAACAGTTGAACGGCGCGCAGGTTGCCGGTTTTTTTGTATATTTGCGTCACCTTCGTCCGCCGCATCGAATGCGTGCCATAGGCACTAGCCTCCAGACCAATCGACGTGACCCAGTCGCGAACTATCCGGGCACACTGGCGGGTCGAGATATGCAAGCGCTCATGAAATCGACCTGGCCAAAGATACTCTGAACCAATCATGAGTTCGTCTTCCATCCATTTCTCGACGGATGCCCGAGTGCCTTCAGAAATTTCAAAGCGCACTGGCTTTTGCGTTTTGCTTTGCAGCACCGACGCCCGCTCCTTGATCTGGCCGGATGACATGACATCGACAACTTTCATCTTGACCAGATCACAACCGCGCAGCTTGCTATCGATGGCCATGTTGAACAAGGCTAGATCGCGGTGATTTTCCGCAAGCTCAAGCCTGACCCGAATGGCCCATACATGCTTGGGTTTCAATGGGCGCTTCTGGCCGACGATGCGGCCCTTGTTCCAGGCCGGGCGAAGCGCACGAATGGCAGGTAGGTTGGGTGTTGGTTCCATGGCTGATCCTCCGATCCGCCGCACGCCACCACATCGTCAATCTGCTGACATGAAAGAGTACCACACGCGGAGATATTGAAAAATACCGAATATTGGTATAGATGACTGGTAGGAGGTAACGGATGGCCAAAAACACTTCGATGTCCCTCGGGGACCACTTCGCGGGGTTTATCGAAACTCAGGTGAGCAATGGACGCTACGGATCGGCAAGCGATGTCGTGCGGGCTGGACTGAGGCTACTCGAGGAGCACGAGGCCAAGGTGCAGGCCCTAAAGGAAGCCTTGATTGCCGGCGAAAATTCGGGGGAACCCCGATCGTTTGACCGTGAGGCATTTCAAGCTCGAATGCGTCAGAAGAACAGCAACTGATGTCGCTGACTTATATGCTGTCGCCGATGGCGGAAGCTGACCTCGAAGACATTTGGGCCTACACCGCGGAAACATGGTCCGCTGATCAGGCTGAGATCTACACCAACGATGTAATCAATGTGTTTGAAGAACTCGCCGAAAGCCAAAAGAAAGGCAGACCAGTCGAAGTCCGGGAGGGATATCTAAAGGCGCTGGTCGGTCGGCATGCGATCTATTTTCAAGTCCGAGGCGAAGTGATCGCAATCATAAGAATTCTGCATCAAAGCATGGATGTCGAACGGCATTTGTAGCCACGACGAATGTCCGGAAAGTGGGCGGCAGCTGCAGAAATCCGGGGTCGAGTCGAGTGACCGGTATGGGCCGGATAATCTTCACTCCTTGAGAAGGAATTCGGCAATTTCCTCTAGAGTGCCTTCCCAACCCGGATCTATCTGGGAAAATGCGTTGTTCCGCGACGGAATCTCCCTGAACACCGCTCCCGGAATTGTGTTGGCAACAAGCCGCCCGTGCTCGATCGGGACCGCGTGATCGTCATTGGCATGCAAGATGAGCGTGGGGATCGCGAGCTTGCGCAGTGTGTCGTTGTAGTCAAAGTCGGCAATTGCTTCGATCATTTGAACCGACGTTTGCGCGTCGATGGACTGTCGAAGGTAGTCGTCCAACCATGCAGAGATCGCAGGGGGCGCGTCCCCGACAACTGCCTTTACGGTGAGGCGTCGAAAAGTCGGTTCCTCCGAGTCCCAGCCCAAGCGTGCCACTGCCATGATGGCTTCTGTCCTTTCGGTAATCTCGCCCCATTCCGGGTGGCGCCAGCCAGTGGAGCAGCCACCAAACAGGGCTAACCGAGACACGCGGTTCGGATGTCGGCTCATGTACTCGAAGGCTATTGCCCCGCCGTGGCTCATTGTGAACAACGCGAAACGGTCCAGTTCCGCCGCTTCGACAACGGCCGCCAAGTCCAGAGCGAATTCCCGCAGACTCAAGTCGTCAATGTCGCGTTCGGATTGGCCCATGCCGCGATGATCGAACTGGATGAGTGTGAACTGCTCTGCGAGCCGCCGAACGATATCGCTGGACAGCGGGTTCTTGTGATCCAGGGCAAGGTTTCCGAGCCATCGAACGGATGCCAAGAGCGGCGGACCGGATCCGATGCGCGACCACGCGATGCGCACACCGTCTTTCGCCATTGTGTACTGGATTGGGTAGGCATTGGCTGAGGCGCTTCGCACCGGGGCAACCTGAGAGCGTGGCTGACGCGGGCCTGCGCCCGTGAGGCCTGCGCTTTTCAGAGCAGTCGCATAGGCCTCACCCAGTCCAGATTTGAACGGCTGACGTGCAATGGCCTCATCCACATCATGGTCCGGGAGGAGCCTTAGAAGAGTGCTCGCTGCGCGTCTCGCCTCGACATCGCGCCCGAGGCAGGCGAGCGAGGCGCACTTCATTCTGTGCCCCGAGGGATGGTCGGGACTGAGCGTGATCAGTTCGCGCGCCGATGCGAGCGCCCCGTCAAAGTCGTTCAACCCGAATTGGGCCACACCACGCCCGGTCAGCCAGAGTCCACGGCGACGATCATTCGGGCTAAGGGCCATCGCATGATCAAACGCAACCAGCGCGTCGTCATAGCGGCCCGAGTAGGCCAGAACCCAGGAATGGCAGCCGTAGGCCATCGCAGAGGCAGGATCGATCTCGATGGCTCGCTCGGAGTCGGTCATTGCGGCTTCGAAGCGCCGTAAAGTGAGTTTGCAGATCGCCAGTATCGACCACGCCCAGCCATCATCGGGCGCAAGTGTCAAAGCGCGCTCTGCATCCCTGGCCGCCGCTCCGAGTGACAGTTCCGCATTGTCCGACCAATCGTATTTGTAGTCCCAGAGATGCGTCATCGCGAGACCGGCGTGGATACGGCCTGATCCGGGCTCAAGCGCCAACGCATGCTCGAAGTGTTTCCGTGCAGTTTCGTTCGCGGTGCGGTCTGGCGACGAGACCAGATGCTGGCCAAGGACGAATTCCTGCCAGGCACTGCGCTCGGTGGGGTCTGTGCCTTTGGCCTTGTGTCTCTCGGCGTTCAGAAGCTCGGGCTGGATCGTCGCTGAAACAATGGTCGCGACTTCGTCCAACAGCTTAAACAAGCCGCGATAGGTTAGGTCATGCCTTGAGACGTGGATGTGAAGCGCCGGTTCTGTGTCGGTCAGTTGCAGATGAAGGCGCACATCATCGCCATCGCGGAACACGCCGCCTTCGACAAGGTATGTTGCCCCGAGACCTTTGAAGGGATGGCGTGCGTCAGCGGGTAGTTCAAGGAAGGTGCGCACGCGGTTGCGGGCGATGAGTGGGAACCAACGTGTGCGGGCGAGAGCGGCCATGACTTCTTCCGTGATCCCTTCGCCGAGGCCGCTGGCATCAAAAGCATCGCCAACGATTTCGAATGGCAGCACCACGATCGCCGGCGCGCCTTCGACTCGAGGTTTCAACTGGTTTGAGGTGTCACGCATTGCTTCGCTCACAATGTCGGGACCGGCAATCTCACGAACTTCTGAGCGGAAGATGAAGCCCCGGCCGTGACGCGTGGCGATGATGCGTTGCGCTTCGCCAGAGTCATTCACCAGTCTTCGCGCCGACCTTACCAGCGTGGAAAGTGCCGCGTCAGACACAACGCGGTCAGGCCAGAAGGTTTCGTGCAGCGCCTCCTTCGAGACCAGTTGGCCCCGGTTCCGGATCATGTGGATCAGGAACTCGAGGGCCTGCGGCTCAGCGTCGATGAGCCCGTCGGGACCGGATAACTGAAAGCGATCGGTGTCGATCGTGAAATTCTCAAAGGCATAGATCATCGCGTTTTTCGAAGGCCGGGCAGGCCCGAACTTAAAATACCAGAAACAACAGTGAATTCCTCAGGAAACGCTCAGGGCTCCGTCAAGCTTCGCTGTCCCCGATGGGTATAGACGCTTCCCGTGACGGGCCGCAAGCACGACCCTTCAAGGGAAAGTGCCGGGAGCGGTTCGTCGCGAACCGGCAAGAGGCGGCCTCTGGATGAGGCTTGATTCGACACTAAAGGAACTGAAATGCTGAAACATCTTTTTGCAACCACGACCGCGCTCTCGCTTGCGTCCTCGCTGGCATGGGCCGAAGGGCACAGCGAGACCGTGAAAATCGGCGTGCTGATGGGCTTCACGGGCCCCGTCGAGTCGCTGACGCCCGATATGGTATCCTCTGCAGAACTCGCGTTCGAAGAAATAAACACCTCGGGTCTGTTTCTCGGCGGCAGGAGCATCGAGCCCATCCGAGGCGACAGCACCTGTGCCGATGCCGCCGCCGCGACGGCAGCTGCGGAACGACTCGTCGGTGACGGTGTCGCCGCTATCCTCGGTGCGGCTTGCTCCGGTGCCACGGGATCGGTCGTAACCAATGTCGCTGTTCCGAACGGGGTGCTGGCGCTGTCGCCGTCCGCGACCAGCCCAGGTCTAAGCGACATCGACGATCGCGGGTTGTTCTTTCGAACCGCTCCTTCCGACGCTCGCCAAGGTGAAGTGCTCGCTGAACTTACAATCGCACGAGGCATCAACGAAGTTGCTGTGACCTATACGAACAACGATTACGGCAAGGGCCTGTCGGATGCCTTCTCGCGCGCCTTCGAGTCCCTCGGCGGTACCGTGAGTGTCGTTGCCGCTCATGAAGACGGCAAAGGCGACTACACTGCCGAGGTCTCAACGCTCGCGTCGTCGGGCGCGTCCGAACTTCTCGTGATCGGGTATGTGGACCAAGGCGGGCGCCAGATCATCCAGACAGCGCTCGACCTTGGCGCTTTCGATCGCTTCATCCTGCCGGACGGCATGATTGGCGACACGCTTCTTGATGATCTTGGCGATCAACTCGAAGGGTCCTTCGGATCTGTTCCCGGCTCGGAAAGCGACGCAGCTTCGGTCTTTGATGGACTGGCCGCAGAGGCTGGGATCACCGGTGTCGGCCCGTTCCGGGGTGAAAGCTACGATGCGGCAGCCCTGATCGCGCTGGCAATGCAGTCCGCCGGGTCCGCGGAGCGGAGCGAGATCGCCGAACACCTGATGCGCGTTGCAAACGCACCGGGCACGCCGATCGACGTCGGTGAGTTGGCGGAAGGACTCCGAATTCTCTCAGAGGGTGGCGACATCGATTATGTCGGCGTCTCCAACGTCGAGTTCGACACGGGCGGCAACGCCTCCGGCACTTTCCGTGAAATCGAAATAAAGGGCGCGGCCTTCGAGACCCAGCGTGTCTGGTAGCGGTGACCTCGAACGCCTCACCGAGTCAATCGGTGGGGCAGCAGTCAGGAACAGGAAAATGACATTTCAGAAAGCCATAAACGATACGCCGGTCATCGGGGTCCGGCGTGCCACATTTGAGGATCGTCCGGCGCTCGAGGAGATGAAGGAGTTGTCGATCTCGACACTTCTCGATCCGCTCATGACACCCGAGCAACGCCACGAAATGCGCCAGATCACGCCCTTTGACCCGGCGCTGATCGCGGACGGAACCTATTATGTTGCGACCGTGGACGGCTTGATCGCGGCAAGTGGCGGCTGGTCCTGCCGCGCGGCTCTGTTCAACCCCGATGCGCACGGCGCGGATGAAGCGCCTCTCCTGAACCCTGATATCGACGCCGCCGGCATTCGAGCGATGTACACACATCCCGATTTCGCCCGGAGGGGTCTTGGGTCTCTGGTTCTTGCCACAGCACTGGCAGCAGCGCGGTTTGCGGGCTTCCGCGAAGCACAGCTTCTAGCGACGATCGCGGGCGAGCGGCTCTACCGCGCTGCGGGATGGCAGACCCAAGAGCACGTCATGGTCGGTTCGGGTGGTAGGGCGATCGTGCCTGGCTACCGTATGTCGCGAGATATCTGATGAAGATCTTCTACACGCCCCGTCCTTGGAAGCGTCAGAAACAGTTTGGCGTGCAGCAAGGCGCGTCGGGGCCCGAACCGTGGATCAGGTCGCGCTATCGAAGAAACAACGATAGAATGCCAACCACCATTTGCGACGGATGCTCGGGTCGCTTCGCTGAAACAGATGGCCCAGTCCACGACTACCTCACGGTTTCCGCGGGGTGCTGGGCGCGCTTTGGGCAGGCCCTTGCATTGCACTACTCTGATCACCGTTATTGGCCGGCCCATCAGCTTTTGACGGATGCCTACGTGCTCCAACACAGTCAAGGAGCAGGCCTGCGCAGCATTCGTTCGGTTCACGTCCATCTCGCCGCGCTTTACGCTCAACTGTGCCTTGGCCAAGCCGAAGCGCGTGTCGTCGCCCTGCGCCGTGCTCTCTCTGAATTCGATTTCAAACCGCTTGGACGGGCTTGGCCGCGTTCAAGCCATTCGATCGCAATCGTCGACCTTTCAGTGCCGGACAGACACCTTTCGACAACGAAGAACTATGCTTGGAGCGTATTGGAAGATTGGGAGCCCTATCACGAGCTGGCGGACAGGCTTTGCAGGGTATGAGCATCATGAATAGGGACGCATTCAAAGCCTGGCGAAGACCGCTGACAAAACCGAAAGTCCTGTCACCGGGTGATCGGGTCGCAATTGTGACGCCCTCGTGGGGAGGACCCGCCTGTTATCCGGACCGTTTTGAGATGGGCCTTCGGTACCTAGCTGAAGAATTTGGGTTGGCGCCCGTGGTCATGCCGCATGCCCGAAAGCCCGCGGATTGGCTGTATTGCAATCCAGAAGCGCGTGCCGGAGACCTGATGCAGGCCTTCGCAGATCAAGATATCGCGGCCATTGTCGCATCCATTGGCGGGGACGATGCCGTCCGGCTGGTTCCACATCTCGACCTCGACGTCATCGCCGATAATCCAAAGGTTCTTCTTGGCTATTCCGATGCGACCGTCCTGCATTTCGCTTGCCTAAAAGCGGGCCTGTCGAGTTTCTACGGCCCAACAGTCATGTCTGGTTTTGCCGAAAACGGCGGCATGTTTGATTTCGGGAAGAATGCAATCCGGCGCATCCTGTTCTCGGCCGAGCCAGCCGGTGAACTGCCGCGCAGCTTCGAGGGTTGGACCGATAAGCGGCTCGACTGGTCGGTGCCAGGTAATCATCTCAGACAACGCCGCTTGCAGCCTTCGATCGCACCAAGACTTTGGCAGGGTTCCGGCAGGGTCACTGGCCACCTGATCGGGGGCTGTGCCGAAGTGCTTGAGATGCTGAAGGGCACAGAACTTTGGCCGCCCTCGGACTACTGGGACGGTGCAATCCTCTTCTACGAGACGTCCGAAGAAGCTCCTGCGCCTTCGGTCGTCACCCGATGGATGCGCAACTTTGGTGCTCAAGGGATCCTCAACAGGCTGTCCGGACTGATTGTCGGTCGTCCTGGCGGCGTTGCTGTCGAGCGGCACGATGACTATGGTGCTGCGATCGCCAAAGTTCTGGGCGAGTACGGCGCTGATAGCATCCCGCTGATCACCGGGCTGGATTTCGGCCATACCGATCCGATGATGGTGTTGCCGTATGGCGCCAACGTGGAGATCGACTGCAGCGGCGTCAGCCTTTCGATTGTCGAGGCAGTGGTCGCCTCACGCACTGCACTCGGGGGCGAAAGTGCATGACAACTGATGCGGCCAGAAAACCTCCGATCCTGCTTCTGCATGGCCTCGGCGGAACGGGTGAAACCCTTGCACCTTTGGCGCGGGTGTTGGAGTCGTTCGGCCACCGGGTTGCCCATCCCACTCTCGCGGAACAAGACCGGCTTCGGAACACGTCTGAAGGTTCACCACTGAAATCCACACTCCTTGACCTGCTCGATGAGGCAACAGGCCACGCCAGACATCTTGCCGAAGAGCATGGCAAGCCGATTGTCTGCGGCCATTCCAATGGCGCTCTGCTAGCATCGGTTTTGGCAGCAGAGGGCATCAGTTCCCATTTGGTTCTGCTTGCGCCGGTGCCACCTCCTTCGGTTTCATCTGGTTTTCCGCTCTGGCTGCAGAGGCTGTTCTTCAGGATATCTTTCGGCCGCGACTGGGCATCGGGCGTTCTGCACTTCGACAGTCAGCACCGCTTCGAACCCGATCCGCCCCCTCCAGTAGTTGCCCGTACTCTCCTTCCCGACAGTGGTCGTGTTCTTTTCGACGCTATCACGCTGACGTGCGGAGGGCGCTTTGACCCGGAACTGTCCGGAAAAACAGCAGTGACAGTTATCGCCGGAGACCGGGACAAAATTGTTTCATTGGCAACAGCCAAACGGGTTGCCGCGCGACACGGCGCGAATTTGCACGTCGTCCGCAACGGAGGGCATTGGTTTCCGGCTGAGGCGCAATTCGCCGACGTCGTCGTGGGATACATCTTGCGGGGCGTGGCCGACAGAACGCAAAGGCATAGCATATGACTGGGCTCACCAGATCGACACGCCACGAGAACGTTTCAGGAAGTCTCTGGATGGTGGCATCTATGGTTGCGTTTTCTGCGGAAGACGTTTTCCTGAAGTTGGTGGGAAGTGCCGCCCCCGTGTCGCATGTCATGGTTCTATTTGGTGTCTTCGGCATGGTGTTCTTTGCAGTGCTCTGCATCGCAAAGCGGCAATCGCCCTTCACGCGGGCCATTTGGCATCCAAGCATTATCATACGCTTCTGGTTCGAGGTCTTCGGACGCCTGTTCTTTACGCTGTCGCTCGTGTTGACAGCCCTCAGTTCAACAGTTGCGATCCTCCAGGCCGCGCCACTGGTCGTGGTCGCTGGCGCCGCGTTCCTTTTTCACGAGCGAGTCTCCATCGGTCGCTGGATCGGAATAATCGTCGGCCTGATTGGCGTTGCGTTGATCCTGCGTCCCGCGACCACAGATTTCACAGCGATGTCTTTGCTCGCGGTCCTCGGCATGCTCGGCCTCGCGCTGCGCGATCTCGCGACCCGCGCCGCACCTCGAACGATCCCAAACGCGGTCTTGGGGTTTCATAGCTTCGCGTCGGTTGTCGCGGCAGGGCTGGTTTATGCGATCTGGGAGGGCGTCCCTGCGCATCACTTCAACCTTTTGGAGGTAGCGACTCTCGTGGCCGCAGCCGTTGCCGGAGGCATTGGATATGTGGCTCTCACCGAAGCCATGCGGACAGGAGACATTTCCGTCGTCACGCCGTTCCGTTACACGCGACTGATCTGCGGAGCAGTGATTGGCATTGTGCTTTTCCGTGAAACACTCGATGCAATCGACGCCATTGGCGCGGTGCTGATTATCGGATCAGGGACATTCGTGCTTCTGCGTAGTGGCAGACAAGCTGTCGCGTGTGACGCCGATATTGGGAAAGTACCAGCGAAGACTCAGCGCGCAGGAGCAAGAGCATGAGCCAAGCGAGAAGCAGTAAGAACCGGTCATGCATCCTCGTGGATAAACGGATCTCCATTGATGCACCGATAGAAACCGTGTGGGCGGCAACCATCGATCTCGCCTTTTGGCTGACCTGGTCCCCAACAGTTAAGGATGCCATTCTGCTCAACACTGAGACGATTGCGGAGAATGCGTGCTTTCGTTTGCGACAACCGTTCCAACGCCCGCGGGTCTGGAAGGTGGAAAAGCTGCTCCCTCCAGATATTGCCGTGTGGCGCACCGTTGATGTGGGTCGGCAATTCCGCGCCGTTCACATTTTGCAGAGGAGGCGCAATGGAACTCGTTCAGGGCTCCAACTTTCAGCATCTTTTGAAACTCGGTTATTTGGGCTACTCGCCAAGCCAGCTCTCAATGCCGCTCTTTCTCTTGAGATTGTGGCTTTGAAAAGCTGGTGTGAAACGCACCATGCAGAAACCTAGATTTTCAGAGCGCCGCTTTAGGCGTCTTGCCGTTCAATCCATGCCACATCGCATAACACTGATGGCAAATCGACGTCTCTGCCGGGTTAAGGCCAGTCCTATCCATGCAGCAATCCCCCAGGGCGAAGCTTTTCAAAGGGCTTTCTTCGAATGGCTGCTTTCTGGAGCGCAACTGCAGCATGAGCACGTGGCGCCGAGAGTCCGCAATGGGCCGTCCATGCCTCGCCGTGCACTCCAGATCGTGCAGATGCTGCGCCGTCTCCGAAGGTGGCTGAGAGCCCATGGTGGCAGGTTTCTGCCGTGCAGCGAATGACAGTTTTGAAGTTCTATGGCCGGACTTTTTCATCTTGATCCACCGACCAATGCTCCCTGAGATGCCGCGTGAACTCGGTGACGCGAGCGGGGCGATAGCGGGACTGGGGATAAGCGATTGAAAGAGCGACCTGCGGGGCCGTCCAGCTTGGACAAAAACGGACTAGTGCGCCATCTGCCAGATCAGATTCGACAAGCCAAAGCGGCAATATGCTGTAGCCATGGCCCTTAAGCGTGAGGCGCCGTGCCACAAAGATATTGTCAGTATTAATCCGAGCCGAGGGGGACAGCGAATAGCTCTCGTCATCTGGCCCTGACAGCTTGATTTCGGAGCCGACATAGGGTCCCAGAATGACGGCAGGTTGTCCCTCCAGGTCACTTGGGCTTTCGCACGCAATCCTGGCCTCGGGTGCGGCCACGACGATCCGTTCAATGGTTTGCAGCTTTCGGACAATCAGAGACTCGTCCCGAACAGGCCCAACTCTGATCCACAGGTCGAAGCCTTCCCGGACGAGGTCTCCGGGCTCATCGACCAGTTGCCAATCAAGCTGCACGCCAGGATGCTCCGCAACAAAGCTGGCCGCCGTGTCTGCAAGAACAGTTTGGCCAAGCCCCATCGGTGCCGCGACGCGGATCGTCCCCTTCAGTCCTCCGGTATCTGCGCTGGCCAGATCAACTGCCTCTTCCCAGCCAGCAATCAGTTGTCTGGCGTTTTCCAGAAACTCCTGACCGGCGTCGGTGAAGGCGAGATCATGCGTAGAGCGCATGACAAGCTGTGTGCCCAATTCGGCCTCCAGCGACCTCAGTTGGCGACTTGCCGAAGGTTGAGACAGCCCGAGAGATCGCCCGGCAGCGGTCAGCGATCCTGTTTCGGCGATCCTAACCAAGAGCCGCATCAACTCGAACCGATCAAGGGTGCGTGCCATGAATGGCATCTCCTTCTGCATCGCTGACCCGGACAGACATCGGAGCGCATGTTTTCCTAGTCATTCACTTTACGAATGTCATTTATTTGTATCATCTGTCTACCGTATTTTCCGCATTCCGCCACTTTCTCAACCACGCCCCGTTGGATGGGGCACGAAATGGAGAACAAGATCATGCAAGAATTTGAGAACAAAGTGGTACTGATCACCGGTGCAACGTCAGGTATCGGCGCAGCGGCAGCAGAGGCATTCGCGCGCGAAGGCGCCAAGGTCGTCGTCTCTGGGCGCCGGCAGGATAAGGGCGCAGAGGTCGTCGACCGTATCGCCGCAGCAGGCGGTGACGCCTACTTCATCCACGCAGATGTATCCGACGAAAACCAAGTCGAAGCTTTGGTCGCACAGACCGTTGCTCACTACGGCAAGCTTGACATCGCCTTCAACAATGCGGGTATCGAGGGGCTCATGGGCGAGCGTTTGGACGCCCAGTCTCAAGCCGACTACCGCGCGCAATTCGATACCAATGTGGGCGGCGTCCTCTGGGCCATGAAGCACGAGCTCAAGGCGATGCAGGCGGGTGGCGGCGGGGTGATCGTCAACACGGCCTCAATCTTCAGCCAGATCGGCATGGCAGGCATGTCGCTTTACACAGCCGCCAAACACGCGGTTTTGGGCATGACGCGCGCGGCGGCAATCGAATACGGCAAGGACAACATCCGCATCAACGCGGTAAGCCCCGGCGGCGTCGAAACCGAGATGTTCGAACGCGCCGCTGGCCCAGTCGAAGAGAACTCGGAAGGGCGTCAGTACTTTACCAATTTCCACCCGATGGGCCGGATTTCGCAACCCTCCGAACAGGCCGAGGCGGTCCTGTTCCTGGCATCCGGCAAAGCGTCGTTCGTGAATGGTGCAAACCTCGCCGTCGATAGCGGCTGGAGCATCTCCTGATCGCCTAGAGCGCCGCATGGTCTACGTGCGGCGCACCCTCCAGCTTTCACTTAGAGGACCCTGTCATGGCTTTCCTGACTATTCATCCGCCCGCCATCCCACGGAACGATCACCTCCGGGGCATCGGCTTTGGCCTGATCGCTGCATCCGCCTGGTCGCTTTATACGGTGGCGTCCCGTGCTGCCGTCGAATCAGGGTTCAGCGCGCTTGACCTGACAGCCTTGCGTTACGTTGTCGCCGCCCTGTTGTTTCTACCGTTTTTGCTCAACCGCGGGATAAGGGATCTGGGCGGTATTGGTTGGCATCGCGGCGCCCTTCTTGCTCTCGGGGCAGGACCGCTCTTCAGTCTGTTCTACGTCTATGGGATGTCTGTGACGCCCTACGCGCATGGGCCAGTTATCAGCCCGTCAGTCGTAACACTAGCGTCCATAGCGCTGGCTGCCCTGGTCCTGCGTGAAACCGTTTCGGTCAATCGTTGGATCGCCGCCGTTGTTGTCGTGGCAGGTCTCTACCTCGTCGTCTCAAACGGCTCGAACCTGTTGGTCGAGGCGTCACCCTTCGATCTGTTCTTTGTCGCTTCGGGTGTGCTTTGGGCGGTCTTCACCGTGTTCTTGCGCAAGTGGCGATTTGATCCTGTGCTGGCCACCGCTTCTGTCGCAATGATCTCGGGTCTTATAATGGTGCCGGTGCTTCTCGTTGCAGCGGATTGGACGCACCTGCTAGACAATCTGCTGCTCACAGGCTTCCACGCAATTGTTCAAGGCGTCGTAGCTGCCGGGATTGCCGTATTAGCCTTCAGCAAGGCGGTCGCATTGCTCGGTGCATCCAAGGCGGGGTTGTTTCCTTCGCTGGTGCCGGTGATTGCGGTCATTCTCGGAATACCTTTGCTCAACGAAATACCGACCGCCGTTCAGACGTTGGGCGTAGCGTTGGCTTCCATCGGGCTGATCATGGCGACGGTTTCCAAGTAAGAGGACATTGGAGCAGCCGCAGCAAAATGGTGCTTTGTCCGCGATGTGTGAGTTCAACGAAGCCTAGAGTTTGCGCTTGCAGCGAATGACCGGAACGCGGGCTGCTGCCGCAGAAACTCGAAGGTACGGTGAAAGGCAGCAATGGGCCGCTTATAACAAGTGGCGGAAAGAAATCACGGTATCACCTTAGATATCAGCGCTATCGCTCAGATTGAACTAAGTTGGCTACGCCAATTCGCTGGCCATCGATTTCAGGTGGCGCATGTCGGTGCCGCAGCACCCTCCAAATACTTGGATCGACGGATTCTGCCTCGCAATCGAGGCAATCTGTTTACCAAGTTCAGCTGGATCGCCTTCGTCCAGCTCATCTGCTTCGTCAAGTTCCGCATGCGAGCAACTCGAAGCGTTTGCCACCATGCCTTTAAGTCGGGGGTGGTTGCCAAGCGCTCCGGCGAAATGGGTCGGATGAGCGCAGTTGACCATAAAAAACAGCGCCGCCGAGTCGGTTGCATCGTCGATCTGATCAATTCCGTCCACAAGTTTGGTCCCGTCCGCCAGACACCCGTCCGTTTCGACAACTAGAGACATGATGATCGGCAGATCTGCGTCTCGGGCAGCGAGGATGCATCCCGCAGCCTCACTTGGACGGTTGAACGTATAAGCGGTGACCAGGTCGACGCTTGTGTCTTTCAGGCTGTGCATTTGAGCGGCGTGGTATTGGCGTGCATCTTCGACCGTCACCGGAGGGATGTCGGCGTAAGGGTCATAGCGCGGGCCGATACAGGCCGACACCAGTACATCATCGCGAGCGGCAGCCTGGCGCACCTCCTCCATTAGACTGACCGCATCTTTGTTCACCTCAACGAGCCGGTCTGTATCGTACCCCAACGGCGCTGCCCGATCGGCGTTCGCCATCCATGTGGGTGCATCAAGGATGCATCCGACACTCATTTCATGGGCGAGATCGACAAGTGCCTCCATTTGACCGGCCAGTATTGCCCTGGTGCCAGGTTCTTCCAGCAATGGAAACGATGCGAAACCGGGTAAATCAACGCCATGATTGAATATCAGGTCGGTGCCAGTGCCGGCATAAACCAAAAAGGTTTTGTCACCTTCGAGCGGGAACTGTCGCGCCATTCTGATCCACACCTATTGACGTCAAGTCTTCATAGATACCTACATTATCTCGGGTCTCCTGTGAACCTTAGTGCGGCGACAGAGTGTATTCCGTGAGCATGACCTCATTTTCCCGGGCATCTCTCAACCGCAGCGAAATTCTCCTTCGGCGGGCCACACTGCAGCGTCATCAAGCCTTAGCCAATGGCAGGTTTGGACCGGAGCCTTTTTGCGTCAGGCATCCGCCATATGCTGAACCAGCGAGGTCAGTTGCCTCTCGCCATGACCGTCATCCCAGGCCGCTTTTGTGCGGTCATGTATCAACTGAATAAACTCAGCCGGAGCATCTAGGGACAGGTAGGTCTTCAGCGCATCCTCCTGCGCTAATGCGTAAACTTTCAAAGAGGCTTGAGCGTTGTCGTAATCCTTGGTCGGTACGGTCCTGGCAAAGAGATCATGGTAATCATTCACCAATTTGATTGTGGCAGGGAGTTGGTCGGCATAAACCTGCATCGGGATGCCCGCTTTCTGGCAGACAAGTGCACCATAGATCATTCCGAACATAAAGCCCTGCCGAACCGTGAATAGCCCAGCGAAGAGCGCCGCAAGTGCCGCTGGTTTTTCTCCAACAAGGGCGGAGTTTCCACCTAATTCTCTGATGATGCTGCCGAAACGGTCCCAGGTTCCAACACTGCCTACCGTGAGGATTGTGGTTTCGTCACCGCCAATGCCGGAAGGGTAGGCATTGATCATGCCCAGCATGTAGTCGGCCCCCTGTCCCTCAAGGATGGCGACCAGTCCATCGGCATCCGAGGTATCGCCCGTGCTCATGTCGCAGATAGTCTTACCCTTTAGCGAAACACTCAGCCCGTTGACCAGTTCAACAGTTTCCTTGTGGCCCTTGATACAGATGATGACAAATTCAGCAGCTGCGATGGCATCATCCGGTGAAGAGCAGATCGTAGCTCCGACCTCAGCAAAAACCTCTGCCTTCTCCGACGTACGGTTCCAAATGCTGACATCGTGGCCTGCCTTGAGCAAGCAATGCGCCAGCGCTGACCCCATACTGCCCAGTCCCAATACAGCAAGTTCCATGGTTTTGCCTCCTGTGTCCGCCAATGCAGTCTTGCGCCAGCATGCGTTGGCATCGAAGGATCACATAGTTGTAAATTTTACTATGTTGTTAGATCATCTTGCTTATGGATTGGCACGTGTTTCCCTCGCTGACATCACTCAGAGCCTTCACCGCTGCGGCCGAGCATCGCAATCTCACCCGCGCGGCAGAGGCATTGAACGTGACCCATTCCGCAGTCAGCCAGCAAATCCGTAGGCTGGAACAGCATCTCGGCACCCGGCTCGTCACCCGCACTCGGCACGGCATCTCTTTGACACCGCAAGGCGAATTCCTGTCAGCTGGCCTGCTTGAAGCTTTTGCTGCAATGGAATCGTTGACAGAGAGCGTATCGAGCGCAGAGGCGGTTCGACCGTTGGTCGTCAGCGCGACACCGATGTTCTCAAGCGCGTTCCTGATGCCGCGCTTGTCGACGTTCGTTGCTGAATTCCCGCAAATTGAACTGCGGATCGATTCAACGATCCAGGCTGTCGATCTTAAGCCAGGCGGAATTGACATGGCCATCCGATACGGAACCGGACGCTGGCCAGGGCTCGTCTCGCAAATGCTTCTGCCCGGCTGTCTGACGGTCGTCGCCTCAAGTGAGTTGATCGGAAACCGGGTTCTCAGGCACCCGGAAGAATTGCTCGATTTCACCCTTCTTCAAGAACACGCTTCGGTCGAGTTTGACCTGTGGTTGGAAAAGGTTGGAATTCCCCCAGACGCCGAACGGAGAGTAGTCCGCATGCCGGGCAACATGCTGCTGGATGGCATCCGCCGCGGAGATGGCATCGGAGCGACGGTACCGGCCTTTATCTCTGACGATTTGAAGTCGGGGCAACTCTTGGCGCTGTTTGATGATCCAATACCGCAGATCGGCTATTACCTTGTCACGCTGCCTGGTCCGGTTCGGCCAGCGGCAAAGCTGTTCATGAAGTGGCTTTCGAAATCGATCACTGAATATGAGAAAAGCCTATTTCGATGGACACCCGCTCACTTGCTGTAGTCGATAAAGAGCACTGGCTAGAGGTCAACGGGGCCTGATCTTGCAGGATAACGACCTGTTAATACCGCGCAATAAAAGTCCGCTTCCGGGATTGCATCAAGGTAATGATGATGTGCGTGAATGTCCGGTTTGGGCCGGCCTTGTAGGGCTCAACGTGGGGGTTTGGCGAAGATGTGACGGTGCATACAACAAGCAACTTGGCAATACCCAGTAGATGATTGTCTGGGTGGAATTATCGTTATCCGCAACTTGAAAGCGAATACCTAATCCTTCTGAACGACTATCCAGCGGAAGCTGACTCAGGTCCAGGGTCGAACTGAGGCGACAACTCGTCCGCCAGACCGATCAATCACTTCGACGCATAGTGCTTCTCCGACATCGACCGATCCGAGTCCAGCTTTCTCAAGTACGTTTGTGTGCAAGAAACAGTCTCTGGTGTAATCGAAGACATTGACGAAGCCGTAGTTCTTTTCCTTGCAGAACCACCTGACCCTTGCAGGCAGCATTGAAGTCGGCTTGATGGGTTGGAGTCCAATTTGCTTGTTGTGCGGGACTGTCCAGGAAGCCTCCGACCGGATGCTCAGGATCTCAACGATTTGGAGTCCTCTCTGTTTGACACTTGCAAATGCCTCTAGTGTGCAGCCGTTTGCGATTGATGTCTGGCCAAAATCATGCAGCGCGTTCTGATGCATTAAGGCATCCTCGCCCGACACATTGCAGGTCACAAAACCGTATCCTTTCATGGCCGAGAACCATTTCAAAGTTCCCTCAATATGCCGCAGTGTGGCATCCCCACCTATTGTTGATCCGTCCAAAACCAAATTATCTTCTAACGTTACAAGTTTCACGGGCTTACCCTTGTTCGGAAACGTGGAATTTGTTTGTCAAATTTATTAAGCTTTGTGAAAGGGTTGGGTGGCTACTTTCTGAGGCCAGAGAGTTCTGATTTGCTTGCCCATGTGTTTGCGTATTCGGACAACAAATTAGTCTGCTCTTTGTGGAGTGCCATCAGAACACATGCCGCCCACATGGCCGCGCCATACTCTGCATCGCTGTCATGCAGTCGTAGAGCATTCAATATAGCAGTTTCTGGGGTTGATGGTTCATGCACCGATTTTAGTGTCCTTGTTCCTAGGCATTATTGAAGCTCGCAAGAATACCAACATTGATCTAAGTCGAAGCAGCACTGAAAGTCAGCAAAAAGTCTAACATCCGATCCCCTTAGCGCTCCCATTTTCTGGTTTTGCAGTCTTGTCGCCAAAGCGAACAATTCTCAACATGCAAAACTGCCATTGAATGGATGAGAAACACTTCGTTAACATTCTATTCATAAATTCCCACGAATTGTGAAGAGTCTCGTTGGATCTATGGGATTGCTCAGACTAAACACATATCTTCTGCAGAAACTGCCATATGCGGCAATAACACATGAGATTACCGGTTGTGTCGCAAATTTTTATAACGACCGGAGCTAGCGCGATGCCAGTTGCTGCTATCCTGCGATATCAGCAAACATCAGAAAGCTGGAAATCGTATCGTATCGCTAGAGAATTTCTTCTTGCGGATCTTGTTGGCTACCTCAATGCCATCCAATGTTGCGGAAGCCGATCCGAAAGACTTGAACCAGCACATGTGCCGTACGCGCCGTTTGATATATCTGCGATCCTGTTCTGTAAAGTTGTTCAAATATTTGGACCTGATCGTCTGTATTTTGGCTTGATTGCCGAACCACTTCAGCATTCTCTTTTGTGCTTAACTTCGAACTCTTTGAGGACATCGAACAAGGATGCAACGTCAAAGGCGATCAGGGCCAACTCGGTGTCCCATCGGATGAGTCCCACGCAGACGCCTGCGCCAATGGTATCGCTTAGAACGGTCAAGTCGGGTTCAGGCACTTGGGGAGCTACTAGTCCTTTGACCGAGAGAAGTTGCTCAAGCCTGTTTTGCTGGAAATCCCTTAGATCAGAGAGCAAGCCTTCTGGGCCATTGGCGTGCTCTGTCCGCTCCATGCCAAACTGCAAGGATGCTAATGTAAGATTCTGCAACCTACGTAAGACGACATTAAGCATTGAGCCGTGGTCATTGGGATTAGCCACACTAAGAATTCCTCGACGGATTGCCGCGACCGATACCATTCCGGAAACACCGTACAAATCGGAACGCAATGGTCCTGGGATCAAAGCGAAATCAGACGCGGGGCCAATTGCGTCGGTGAAACTAACGATCAGATTCACGATGTCGTCGGAATTCACGATAGGCGTCTGGTCAATGATCTCTTGAAATCCCGGATTACTGCAGTCCGAAACTAGAACCACTCGGCGGCCTGTGACCTGCAATTCCAGAATGTTCTCATCGGATACGAACCTCAGTGTTGTCCCAAGCACAGCGTTTTCGATTTCACGCAGAATTGCGGCCATTGGATCAGCAGCCTCCAACGGCAGCCTTCCATTTAGAAACGGAAAGCGGCATGTCGCTAACTTAGACAAATTGCCTTGAAAATCGGTCAAATCAGGCATCGGGTTTCTCCGATTTGACCCGAGTTCTGGATCAACATGTCCCACTCGTCTGCGTCCAAAAGCTGAAACTCTGTGACACAGTTGCCGCTGTCTTCGACGTTCAAGTGCAGTGACATTAGAACCGAGGTCCAGGGGTTAACGTCCGATAGCTGCAGACCCGGCTTGCCCGCCATTGCATTGACTAGGAATGTTTTGTCGGATTTGATCTGGCCGATGAAAGTAATCTCAGGCATAAAATTCTCAAGATCGCGTGACATCAATCGCAGTTTCTTTAACGTGTTTCGACCGCCGAGGCTTGCAATATCTAACAGTCTTTCTTTGCTAAACTGAATGTAGCTGCTGAGATCGTTCAAGGGGCCCAAACCATCATTCAGCAAGACCTGAGCTCCAGTAGCATTTTGATCGGAACTGACTTGACTACCTGTCCGCACAACCATGGACATAACCATCACCATCTTTAACACACATGATGATTTTAAGGTTCAATAGGTAAGTAATATGACTATATCGGGGCATCTTTCGTATTTTCTGAGATCTTGACGCGAGATAATTCTCTCTTTAGCTGAATTGTGGCCATGATGGTCTCGGTCACATCTGCCCGTTCTGCTTCGATCCGGAACAGCTCAACCAGGTCTACAAGCTCGCGCAGCATCTGGAATGCCCCCCGCATGTTCACGTCATCCGACCACGCGTCCAGATCGAGTTCAATCTCTTCCAGAACCTTTGCCATTTCGGTCAGAAAATCAGAGTTTGAAAATACGCTGCCTAATGCGGGAGAGTCACTCAATCGGGACAGTTTGTTAATTGCGTCATCTAAGTCGGGGGCCGGAATGGCATCTGGAATAGGAATAGCGGCAAGTGTTGGTTCCCCCACCGGCCGCGTAGGATCGGTCACCGTATTTCGAGCATCTTCAATACTAGCGTCGTCGGGACCCAAAAGGCCAACCTTACCTTGCAGGAACAGTTCAGCCTGCCCCGTAGCGTGCTCTCTCGCCGCGTCAATGTCGCGCCTTAGAATCGAGATCAGTTTGTGCCCGCCTGATGCACGAAACAGGATCTTGTCCAAACTAGAGCCCGACCGGGCCTGCGAGGCGTCCTCAGGTGAAAGGCAAACAAAGTCCAGAAACTCAGACCCAAATTCAGCGCAAAGGCGCGCTTCGGTTTCATCGCGCTCGCGTCCCGAGTTGATCGAAACCAGGATTGCGTGATCCTTCAACTTATTGGGCATCTGTGCCCAAACCCGTTGATCTGTATGATCAAAATCATGGGTACACCAAATCGCAATATCTGTTTGCAGGGCTAGCCATTCAATAGATGCACCTGTTAGATCCGCTGCCGCAGTGGCCAAAACAGATATCTTCGTCAGGGCCCTCAGAGGCAAAGCCAAATTCACTTCAGTGGCATCGGTTTCTGCCAATGCAATTAGATCGAAGGGCGATGGGTAGTCGACCTTTGCTCCGTCACGCTTCACAACCGTCAATTCTTCTTGCACGGCAAAGCTTAGGCGAACGAGGTCGCACATGACGGTCTGCGGGAGCACGGCTTGCCCTATTATAAAATTTACCAGGTTGGCCCGATCGAGATACGTCGGAGCCAATATGGAAACGCGAATGGGTCTTGTGAGTGCTGCCAGATGCGCGCGTGCACGCGTCGCAACGTCTGCGTTTGCTCCGCCATTTGTCGCGGCAGCCTGCAGACGCGAGTGAAGGTCTAGCTGCGGGCATGATGGACTATTCATCTTACACGCCATTCCAGCAGGGTACCGACGACAAGGTCAGAGAAAATCAACCACGTCCTCATCGTCATCTCCCACAATCCAGTTGAACGTCTTGTCGCACAACGCTTTGAACATCATTGTTGTTTCTCCGATAGATATGCGATCACCGTCGTTCAATTTTTCGGTCGAGATGATTGGTTTACCCTGCAGGCGAACAAGGTTTGTCTTGCCGCCGTGACCGAGGAAATAGCCGTTCTCTTCGGGGTCATAAGCAATCGCGGCGTGATTGTCGCGCGAGACCGCCATATCTCCGAAATCCAGACAAATGGTCTGATCAGGGTTACGGCCGATCCGGGACAGCCCGGATCGAAGTGTGAATGCGTAGCCCCGACCGGGACCACTGACAATCACAAGCCACCCTACCGGCAAGGTTTGTTCAGGTTCAGGCGCATTATCCGGGCTGAACAGATCCTTGGTTGTACCTTCGGATGTGTCAAACCCGATCAGACGCGTACGCGTGTCGCGCGGGTTGGCGCTGACGGGTTTGGACACAGGTGCGGAGACAAGCTCTTCCATTGGTGTCTCGGTCATCCGCTGGAAAGGCTCCGCGCCAACATTCGGAGCGATGTCAGCGACACCGACCGCGCCAACCGAATGGTTAGGAGACATCAGACGCTGTCTCAAGTTCCGGGCGTGTTGGTCGGTGTCGTCTTGTGGTGTAGTTGATATTGCAGATGATGCGTCTTCAGCAGGCAGCACCGACTCGGTTGCAGGCCTGCGGCGACCGTTCACTAAGGTATCGAACATACTCATATGCAACATCTTTCCTTTAAGAACTGGCCGTTAGACCAGTTCGGTTGATACGTCCTGCAGAAAGTCGAGCAGGCTGTCGGGACTGACCGCTTCAGGGTTGACGGAATTCGATGGAAAGTACCGCAGGAAGATACTACGTGTTTCGCCTTCCATGCCTTCGTGGTGGCCCATCGACCAGGTCGGGAAAATCCGCTCGCGCACATCCTGACATGAGATCAAGATGATGTTCAGGTGCCGTGGGTCGGCAGAGATCCGATGATAGATCGAGCTGACCTCGGCGCGTCCGCCTTCCAGAACCTGCAGGAAGTAGTTGCCGTTAAAGTGAAGCATGCCGGTGACGTTCATTGCTGCGTTATTGCGTTTACAGACTTCCAGCAACTCGCCCAGATTCAGGCTCATGGATGGGTTGCGCTGGCTGTAGTAGATGAGACGAGTAAGATTCATTTTTCCACTCCGTTGAGAAACAGGTTTTCATTCGACGCGGCAGCCGTTGCCGGGATTGGATCAACGGGCCGGGTCTTGTTGCGGTTCTGTGTTGTTGGTTTGAAAGGCACCGTACCCGAAGAGGCCGACTGTGCCGGACGCCGTTCGACTGGTTCGAGACGCCACCGTGTAGCACCCCGGCTCGAGTGCCCTTGATCGCGCAAAGCACGACGTTTGCGCTGTCGTTCGCGTTCCAGTTCCAGATGGGCGCGGCGCAACTCGCTGCGGGCTTGATGCGCGCGGCGATTGGCTGTCAGAAGCTCTTTCTGATAGGCTCCGACGAGGTCGGTTTGCACCCTGTTGATGCCCTTACGACCAGACCGGTAAAGCGCCAGCAAAAGGATCACAAACACACCCAGCATCAAATAGTCAGGCAGCGGCGCTTCGAAGGCCTGAATATCTGCAAGCAAAGCCTTGGCCGGTGCTTCCAGTTGGGTGATTTGTTCAAGTATTTCCATAACTTCGACCTCTTTTACTGAACAACAAATTCGATTGACTGGTCCGAGGCGCTGGCCACTTGTAGGTCGGCATCAGGATTGCTGCTGTCGACGACAGCCAGGTCCAGGGTCCATGTTTCAAGGTTCCAGCTGACGCGCAGATCGGCGAATCCGGTGCCCGCCAATTCAAGGCTGCCAATGACTTGCAGACCTGCGTGCGAGCAGTCCAACGTGGTCTGGACAAGCTGGCTGACGTCATTCACCCGATTGTTCCATTCAGGGCCTGAAAGCGTTGCTGCGTGCAGCGACACCAAGCGTGACTCAATCCTTTGGATACAGTAGGGATCGTTCGCGTTGTCACCAACCATGGCCAGGAGGCGGCCTTCCTTTGAGGGCTCTGCCGGGGGTTCGATGGCCTCGGCGACGGGCGCTGTTTCAACCTGCGCTCCAGCCACAACAGCGGTTGTCTGTTCTATCACAGGGGCCGGTTCGGCCACGGGTTCCGCAAGTGCGACCGGCCTTTTTGATAAGTCCAGCACGGGTGCGGTGTCAGAGTTTTCTGAATTATTGAAGAATTTGTTTAACGCGGTATTGCCTGGTGTCACCCCAAGCGAAACGATTGCAGCCACGGTCAGCAACCCGGTTGCCACGATAAAGTTCGGCCCGCGACCCTTTTTGGCCTCGGCGTTTTCTGCAAGTCGGTTGGCTCGAGCCAGTGGCAAGCCAGCGCGTTTGCCGGGAGCACCATCCATTTGGCGTGCCTTAGACATCATGCTTTCCTCTGAAATCTGAACAAAACGCTGCCGTTATTCGCTGCCAGCTTTTTGACATCGATGTTCATACCAGCCGCGACTTCGGTCAAAGTCTGCTCGTTATCCACCAGCGACACCGGTGAATTGTCGTCGGACAAAATCAGGTCTAACCCAAGTTCGACAACCATCTGCTGTAAAACGCCTTGAAGGCGATGAGAATAAAGGATCATTTTCAGTGTTTCCGGTTGCTTGCTGTTTCATCTGAAAATGATGCTGGATAGTGTCATAATTGAGAAAAATGAGAGGCAATTACCAACAAAAGAGAGGTTTTATTGTGAATACCTCTTTTTTTGGTGTGCAGAGATACTGAAAAATTAGAATTCTTTCGGGCACCTCTCATGCTTTAGGTTTTGCTGAGTCTCGTGGGCAAAAAAAACCGGACCTGAGGCCCGGTGTTTCTTTTTGGTTTTGTCGCTGGATCATGGGACCGATGGCTCAAAAGATCACCCCTGAACAGTGCTTTCGATCCAGACCTCGACCCGCCGATTCTTAATCCGTCCTTCCTGCGTTAGGTTGCAGGCGGCGGGAGCAGTTTCGCCATATCCGACTGAGGATAATTCGATGCCCGGAAGCTGATCGGCCGCTTCGGTATTCAAGTAGGCCGCAATCCGATTGGCCCGGCGTAGAGACAGGCGTCTGTTGCTGTCAAAGGTTCCGACATCGTCGCTGAAACCGACCAGTTTGATCTTGGTTCCGCGCGGTTGATCCTTGAGGAATTCTACCAAACGGGTGAGTTCTGCGGCCCCGCGATCATCCAATCGAGAGGAACCCGAACGAAAGTGAAAGGTGCTGGACAAGCGATCAAACTTACCCGCCGTTTCCAGCATTTCATCAACGACACTTTGCTCATAGGCGTCAGTTCTTGACGAGCGCAGGGTTTCACCGCGCAATCCAGCCATGTGTTGCGGCAGCCTGCCGACGCTAAAGCTGGTGAAGCCAGCGACCGAAATCGCATCCTCGGCTTCTTCCGATTTGGCGAAACTCAGCAGATTCCGCGCAAAATCGTTGTCCAGATCGCTACGGTTATACAGATAGACCCGACGCACGAAGGGGTATTCCTCGGTCTTGGCATAAAAATCATTGGGTTCTGTTACTACGCCACAAGCGTCGATGATATTCATTGCCTTGGTGCCGCGCTGCACTCCGAACGGCAGGAAGCTGATCGCGCCGGGATTTTCCATGACCTGCGTTGCGGCTTCAATGTCGGAACCCACCGCCGAAATACCGGAAGGTGTGATGTCCGTGTCGTCTAACAAAACAGATTCAAATAACTCGCGCGAGGCGGTTTCGGCGTCGCGACCGATAACCTGAATCGGCATGTCCGGGCCATTCAACTGGGACCAGTTGGTTATGTTACCCAGATAGACATCGCGCAACTGTTCCAGCTCAATCGCCGAAACCGGGTTGTCCGGATGGGTCACGATTGCGATGCTTTCCAGCGCCAGCAAGTGTTCCTGACCAACAGATGTCATGTTGCCCGCACCATCGGCGGCAAGGCCGCGTGCTTCTTGGTTCTCAACGCGTCGGGTCGACATGCCAATTTCGGCCTCTCCAGTTTCCAACGCATCAAAGGCGTCTCTGGAATCCGAGGGGATCACAAGGACGCTGTCCAGATCATCCCCGAACGCTTCGGCGGTGACGAGGTTAAGCAGTTTGTTCTGGCTGTTGGGAAGAAGCTGCGTCGAGATGTCATTGCCTGCATGCGCCGCATACCCGGCTATCAATAGGGGCATCAACTCGGTCGCTATGACACCTGATCCAGCGATCCGCAGGCTGACATCGCTGGTGTCGATTGTGGGGCAGCCTTCACCATTGCAACTCACCCGATCGGTGCTAACGCGCATCTCGCCAATGGGCGTTTTGATCAGATAGTGACCGTCAACGAGGTCCAGAAATTCGCCGGACAAACGCAGCGATCCATCGGGGGCTGATAATTCCACTTGTCCTGCTGCGGCAATCGTTGGCAGGGCACTGGCGATGGCAATGGCGCTTGCAACGCTTTTGCTTAGCTTAATGATATTCGTCATAGTCAGATCTCCGTCTTCTATGGTTCGCAGTCGGGGTGCGCGACGCTCGCTTCGGCGCGCCCTATGCTTGGGTCGTTCGCTTCGTGGCTTGGCATATTACAGCGCCATGGCCTGATTGATGATGTCCGGTGCCTCTTCGATATCCGGCACCAGCGCTGCCAGAATGGCATCCTCTTCGGCCGACCGATGGACAGGCTGGGTTTCAATCTGTCGTTCGGTTTTTGGCTCGTGGGACATCTCGGGCATTTGGTCGATTTGCAGCACCATGACCGAGATATTGTCTTGTTCGGGCATTGCCGCAGCTTCGACCGCAGACATCAAGTTTTGGGTCGCCTTGGCGCTGCTTCTGGCCGCCGTTTTGTTGGCTAGTCTCAGTATTGTGCCGTCGGTCAGGGTCTGCAGACCATCGCTTGCCAGAATCAGGATATCGTCCGGCTCAAGAGTCATGGGCGTTTCCGGACAATCGATCCGCGGAATTTCCTGACCCAGCACCGCCGAAGTCAGGCAATTCCGGTCCGGATGTAGTGCGGCAACCTCAGCGCTCAGCTGGCCTGACGCTACCATGGCGTCAATCTGCGGCGCCATCGAGTGATCTTCGTTCAGTTTTTGGATTTCACCATTGCGAATCAGGTAAAGGGGGGAATCCCCGACAGACAGCCAATAAAGCTGATTGTCACGTATAACGGTTGCAATCAGAGTCGCCCCCATCCCTTTTGAATCGGGGTTGTTCTTGATGAAATCTGACATGGCCATATTGGCCTCTTCCACCGCTTTTTTTAACAAAGCGGGAATGTTGGCGTCGTCGGATTTCAAGATATTCCGGCGCATTTTCAACGCGGCAAACACCTGGCTGACCACCAATGCGCTGGCCATATCGCCCGAGGCATGCGCGCCCATTCCATCGGCAAGCACACCGATGCCACAGGACTCGCACACTGGGAAATCCGCCACAAGACAGTCTTCCTGATAGTCGCGTGCACCGACATCAATTCCGGTTGAAACGTCGAAACACATTTTAGAACTGGCTTTCATCGCCGTCCTCCATATGGCTGGTCATGTCCCATTGGAACGCGGTGTCACACAGCGCTTTGAAGCGCAGTTTGGTGTCTCCAATCTGAATCTCTGCGCCGCTTTGGATCGGTGTTGTTTTTGTGACCGGCGCACCATTCATGCGGACCAGGTTGGCCTTGCCACCGTGACCCAGAAAAAACTCGTTGGTGCTGGAGTCGTAGACAATGGCCGCGTGGTTATCCCGTGAAATCGATCTGTCGCCGAAATCCAGACAGACCGCCTGATCTTTGCCCCGTCCAATCGTCGAAAGGCCCGCCATCAAGGGAAAGCTTTGACCGCGCCCCGGCTCGGTCGTTACGACCAACCAGCCGACGGGTATATAGCTTGGGCGTTCGACGCTTTGCTCGGCCTCTGGCGGCCCGAAGTCTTCTGGCCTGTTGCGGGTGTCAAATCCGATCAGCCGTGTCTTGCCCACGTTTTCCTGCGGACGCGAAACAATGGCGGGCGAGGTCGTCTGTGCCGTCGAAAAGGTGATCGGCTGTTCCATGATCGGGCTTTGCCACAGGTCATCGTTTTCAATCGGCAGAGACCGGCTGGGATTCGGGCTTCGGTTTTTGTCCTTCTTGAGAAATCGCATCAAGATGCCTCCGCCACGCGAATGCGAGTGATCATTGTCAGGCTCCTGTCTCGATGCGTTCAACCCACATTGTGCCCGCCCGGCTGACCGCCAGACGCACCTGACCCTGACCGGATGTGATTTCCTGTGCCAGCAATCGCGCCATTGTGGCCCCGTCCGAAATACGTTCGTTGTTGCCAACCATGGCCACCACCGTGTCGCCCGCCTTGAGCCCGCTATCGGTGCCGGGTGCAACATCGATGACCTGCGTCAGCCAGACAGAGCCATCAAAATGGGTCTGAAAACGAAACCCGTTCTTTAGGTCGGTCAAATAGATGATCGGCGCGGATACCTGTGTATAAAGGCGGGCACCCGTTTCGGGGACTTCGGCGACAACGCGGAAATTGATCTGCATGCCATCACTTTGCCTGGCCAGTGTTCTGAGCTGGACGTCAAGGTCGGTAGCCGGCGTGCCCTCAACTTCCAAAATACGGCTTCCTATCGGTAGTCGATTTTCCAGGCTCTGCGGTACTTGCAGGACGAAGTTTTCCTGATCTAGACGAAACGGCAGATCCAGCTTCCAGGACGCTTCCACCTCTCCATCCGCATAAGAATGAATGAAGTCCTGCAGGACTGGGTCTACTGTCACCTTTGTTGCTGCCGGCGTGTTTTCCGGAACAATAGCGGGCTGCTCGACGGGCACAGTCGCTGCGGGTGCCGTAGTTGAAACTGGAGTGACAGGCGGCCGAGTTTGATCGAGCGTCTCTACCGAAGCCATCTCTTGCTGAAGTAGGGGAGTTGTCTCTGCGGTGACGGTGCCGAGTTCAACCTGATCCTGGTTCAGTAGAAGATAGGCCGATCCCCCGATGATTCCCGCTGCAATGGCAATCGCCGATGCACGCGCAACCAACTCTGATGCGCTTTTGACCGGCTTGACTGGAGCTGCGGTCGCTCGGTTTGCAGGACGGGTGGATTTGCGGCGCGCAGATTTCAATTGCTTGGAAACGCGGCTTGAGATCGTTTTGACCGGAGTCTCCATCAGCAGAGACCACTCCGCTGACGTTTTCATCCGGTCTTTGGGTAGAATGGCCATGGCTTTGTCGATCGCGGCGCAAAATGCCTCATCATAATCCGAGGTCAGCTTGCCAAGCGGGATATAGGAATCCGGTTCTTTGGCCACATGCGCCGCGATCCGAACCTGGCTGTCCGGTGGGCGCTGTCCTGTGATCGCATGATAGAAGCTTGCCGCTAGTGAATAAAGGTCACTGCTAGGGTCCTGTTCACTGCCAGCGATATAAAACTCTTGGGGTGAATACCCGTCCTTGACCACGCGCAGGGCCGATAGCGCGCGTGTGGCTTTGGTGGCCTGATCCCGTGCTGCGCCAAAATCGATCAGCACTGGGGTCAGCTCATCGGTTACGATGATGTTGTCCGGAGAGATATCCCGGTGCAGCATTCCGGCAGTGTGCACAAATCCGATTGCATCCAGCAATTTACGAAGGATCGCGCGAACCTGATCTGGCCGCAAAAGCATGACCTTCTGTTCAATAATGGCAAGCAGATCGTGGCCCTTAACGAAATCGATCGCCATATAGGCGGTATTGTTCTCTTCAAAGACTTGGTGCACGCCAACGATATAAGGGTGTTTGAGTTTCGCCAGCGCTCTTGCTTCTTGCGAGAAGAGCCGAACAATTGAGCGAAGCTCACCGACATAGGCCTCGGACCGGGCCTCTATCTGGCGCCCGCTGCGGCGGCAAAACGACTGGGGAAAACACTCCTTGATGACGATCTGCCGATCCAAACTGTCTGTTGCCAAATAGGTGATGCCAAACCCGCCGGAGTTCAAATATTGCGTGATCTTGTATTGACCCCGCATCAACTCGGTGCCGGGCTGAAGTTCGTCCCCGGCCGTGTGGTAATCCTGCTGCCGTGCGTCATCAACCATGGTCTTCCTCACAATACGAAACTCTTTGCTCACAGAAGATGATTGAGCTCCAAATCAGGCGAGAAAATGTTAGATAGCGGTCAAATTTAAGAAAAAATCTCGCAAAGTGAGGTTCTCATCATCCAAATTTAGAACAAGTGCGCAGTACGCCCATGTTTTGGGAAAATTCAAAAGGAGGATTGGAACTACGACATAGTTGCGCGAAAAACTCTCTGACAGATTGTTCGTATCGCGCAAGCTTGGTAAATAGTCGTCACATTGATATCTCTAAATCATTCAAAAGGCGGGTCCGATGAGCGCAAAGGAAGTGGTATTTCTGAAAGAGGCTCTTTCATCCGAAGATGTCTATGGGCATGTCGGGCAAAGACTGCGCGGATTGCGGTCTGAAAAGCGTATGACACAAGCGGAAGTCGCGCGCCTCCTGGAAATCAGCCCTCAACAGTATCAGAAGTATGAAGATGCACAAAGCAAGTGCAGCTTGCCATACCTGATGAAGCTTGCCGCATTTTATCAAGTCCCTATTGAATCTCTTCTCCCACAATCTGAAAGCTCGACCAACATGCCGAGCCCAACGGCAGAAATTCCTGTCGAGGCAGACTTGCTGGCCCGTTTGGTTAGTTCATTCGTGAAACTCGCAGACGTGAACGAAAAGTTGAGGTTGGTACAATTGGTTGAAGCGATTGTCTCTGCCGAACAGAAATAGGGGACTCGATGGAACAAAGTGACTTTAAACGGTTTGTAAAGGATCGCGGAGAAGAAGGTGCAAGCGAAGCCATCGGTTCGCATTCAGCGGTTGTTTGCCTCGCTCAACCGGGCGTTCCTGTTATCTACGTGTCCGACGCATTTGAGTCCCATACCGGCTATCGGCTTGAAGACGTAGCGGGGCGTAGTCTCGGGCTACTGCAAGGCCCTGATACCGAGCCAGAAGCGATTGACCACTTCAGAAACCTAATAAAAAACGGCCAATCGGGAACAGTCCGCATCACAAATTATCGGAAGAATGGTGAACGTTTTGTCCATGAATGTGAGTTGCGCCCGGTTTTGGATGATGGGAAGAATGTGACACATTTCATCGCAATACAGAGACCGGTTTAGCGCTGGTTGTACCGAGAAGTCATACTTGCCCATGCTCCTTGCGATTGCAGGCCAAGTTCCGCAATCAACGTGGAAAGTTAACGGCGTTGCTGCGCAAATTGGTTTAGATCAGTTTGAGACAAGTGTTCGTTTTTCTTATAATCATCGACTGATGTTTTCGGCGATTCAACTGCTCGCGGTAATTCTTTCGCAAAATGGTTCCTAAAACAATTCAAGATCGTTCGTTAGAGGAAACCAACAATGGATAGTGAGCGTCTCTTGATTTCACGCCTAGGATAACGCGAGGCCGCACTACCCTCTTTCAGGCGCCCTCTCGTCGAGCCACTACTGCCCAATCAGGTATCGGGTTCTGATAACAACAATTATGATGAGACATAATACAGATTGTTTGCAGACTCTTGAGTGGTTCCACTTGACCTCCAAATTCACATGAAATAGGTGATGCTGTACTTAAGCGGGCGTTGTGTAGTGGTAAGACCTTAGCCTTCCAAGCTAATGACGCGGGTTCGATTCCCGCCGCCCGCTCCAAGATTTATTTTCCGACACAAGACCTGCAACAATTTGATTTGTTGAATTAAAATTGGATCGAAACGCTTGTCTTCCAAGTATGCTATGTCGGTTCGATTCCGTCTACCCGCTCCAGTTGCTTCCTTTGCGAATTCTGCGTCAAATGGCCCTGAGGCACAGGCAATTTCAGCACGTGAGCTTGACCCCCGTTGCCTCTAGCGCCAAGAAACAGAAACCCAGAATTGATCAGGAAACATAGGCCCGACATGGCAAGACAGACTGCGACCGGTCAGACACCATCATCACCGCCTGGGGCCAGTGAAGAGCGTGCCACATCAAAAAAGCTGAGCGTTCTAAGGGCGCTTTGGCCCTTCATGCGCCCATATGGCGCGCTGATGTTTGGTGCAGCGCTTGCATTGTGTCTGACTGCGGGGATGACACTGACCTTGCCTTTGGCCGTGCGCCGCGTGGTCGACAATTTCCGCATTCAGGATGGGGAACTTCTGGATTGGTACTTCCTTGCGGCGCTGGGCATCGCTGGTGTTTTGGCGGTGGGCACGGGCATTCGGTATGCGCTGGTCACGCGGTTGGGCGAACGCGTGGTGGCCGATATCCGCAAGGCCGTGTTTGACCGGGTCATTGGCATGAGCCCCGCATTTTATGAGCGTATCATGACCGGCGAGGTGCTCAGCCGGATCACCACGGACACAACCTTGATACAATCGGTTTTGGGCTCATCCGTTTCGATCGCTCTGCGCAATATTCTCATGTTTGTGGGTGGTTTGGCACTGATGCTGCTGACATCCGCAAAGCTGACAGCGCTTGTCCTGCTTTTGATTCCTGTGGTGATCGTGCCGATCCTGGTTCTGGGCCGTCGCTTGCGCGCCATTAGCCGTGAAAATCAAGATTGGATCGCGGCGTCCTCTGGTAATGCAGGTGAGGCGTTGGGCGCTGTGCAAACGGTTCAGGCCTTCACCCACGAACGGGCGAGCCGAAAGCAGTTTGGCGAGATGACGGAAACCTCATATATCGTCTCGCTGCGCCGCATCCAAACCCGTGCTATCCTGACCGTGATCGTCATTTTTCTGGTGTTCTCGGGTATCGTCGGCGTGCTTTGGATGGGGGCCAATGATGTCCGCAACGGGGTGATGACAGAAGGGGTGCTGATCCAGTTCGTGATCTATTCGGTGATCATGGCAGGATCAGTCGCCGCGCTGTCCGAAATCTGGAGCGAGTTGCAACGCGCCGCCGGCGCGACCGAACGACTGGTTGAGTTGCTCAATGCCGAAGATACGGTCCTCGATCCTGTACGGGCCAAAATGCTGTCGCAACCGGTTCGTGGTGAGATCCGGTTTCAAGATGTCACTTTCCGCTATCCTGCGCGGCCCGATGTGGTGGCGTTGGACAGCCTGTCCCTGCAAGTGAACCCCGGCGAAACCGTAGCCTTTGTTGGCCCCTCTGGGGCTGGCAAGACAACGGTTATTCAGATGATCCAGCGGTTCTATGACCCGAACTCAGGGTGTGTTCTGTTGGATGGGGAAGACCTGACCGGTTTGGATCGGACGGATTTCCGCCGCCATATTGCCCTTGTCCCGCAGGACCCGGTAATCTTTGCTGCCTCAGCGCGCGAGAACATCCGGTTTGGCCGCCTTGATGCCTCGGATGCCGAGGTCGAAGCTGCCGCGAGGGCCGCCGCTGCACATGAGTTCATTGCGGCACTGCCCGAAGGCTATGACAGTTTTGTAGGCGAGCGTGGCGTGATGCTGTCGGGGGGGCAAAAACAACGCATCGCCATAGCCCGGGCCATACTGCGGGATGCGCCGGTGTTGCTGCTGGACGAGGCGACCTCGGCCCTGGATGCGGAAAGCGAACGGGCGGTGCAGGGGGCGGTTGACCAGATGCGCGCGGGCCGGACGACCCTGATTGTGGCGCATCGTTTGGCCACGGTGAAGAAGGCGGATCGGATTGTCGTGATGGAAGC
Organism: Ruegeria sp. H4; assembly: GCF_056533065.1. Classification (NCBI taxonomy): domain Bacteria; kingdom Pseudomonadati; phylum Pseudomonadota; class Alphaproteobacteria; order Rhodobacterales; family Roseobacteraceae; genus Ruegeria; species Ruegeria sp. H4. The sequence continues at coordinate 839,562 of NZ_JBQFOC010000002.1, read as the reverse complement.
GGGGCGCATTGTTGCGCAGGGCACGCATGACGATCTGGTGGCGCAAGATGGGCTTTATGCCCGCTTGGCGCGCCTGCAATTCACCGATGGGGTAGCCGCAGAATAGGGTGACGTAGGGACAGATCAGTTTCCGCCGTAGCGTTATTCTACATTTTCAAGTTTTCCAGCGCTAAGCCCTTGCTTGTGTCAGCCGGGTTGTGATCCCATCTATGTGAGGATCAAAACCGCGTGAGACACGTGGGAGACTACAAGACGGGGAGGAGCCACATGGCCTTTGTAGGGCGTGAAGACAAACTGCGTATCGAACAGGAAATGGCGTGGGAGGATCGTGATCTTCCGGTCACCTTCCATCAACTGTTGTCTCGGACAGCAGAGAAGTTTCCCAATCACAACGCGATCAGTTTCCAATTGTTTTCCGGTCCGACAGACAAGGCCGAAACGCTGACATGGTCTGATTTGCTGGGGCAGGTCAATCAGGCGGCGAACCTGTTCCGCTCGCTTGGCGTGGGCGAAAACGACGTCGTTGCCTACGTGTTGCCCAACTGTAATGAGACTTTGGTCACTATGATGGGTGGCGCGGTTGCAGGGATCGTGAATCCGATCAACCCACTGTTGGAGCCCGAACAGATCGCCGCGATCTTGCGGGAAACCGAAGCCAAGGTTGTGGTGACGCTGCGTTCCTTCCCAAAGACGGATGTGGCGCAAAAGGTGGAAGAGGCTGTGCGCCATGCACCGAAGGTGCATACGATCCTTGAGATTGACCTGAACCGCTATCTGACCCCTCCGAAATCATGGATCGTTCCGCTGCTGCGCCCCAAAATGGGCGACAAGGAAAAGCTGGCTCATGCGGATTACAAGAATTTCAACAAAGAGCTGGCGAAGCAGCCCAAGACGCTGACTTTTGCAGACAGCACCGAAGATCGCGTCGCATGCTATTTCCATACTGGTGGCACGACCGGTATGCCGAAAGTGGCGCAGCATAAATATTCGGGCCTCATCTATAACGGCTGGCTTGGGCATACGCTGCTGTTTGATGAAAATGACGTCATCATGTGCCCGCTGCCGATGTTCCACGTCTTCGCAGTACATGTGATCATGATGGCAGCGGTCTCATCTGGGGCGCATGTGATCTTCCCGACACCGCAAGGGTATCGCGGCGATGGTGTTTTCGATAATTTCTGGAAGCTTATCGAACGCTGGAAAGTCAGCTTTATCATCACCGTGCCCACAGCGATTTCTGCGAAAATGCAACGCCCGGTGGATGCAGATATCTCAAGTGTCAAAACTGCCTTTTCGGGGTCTGCACCTCTGCCGGTTGAACTGTTCCGCCGTTTCGAAGAAGCAACCGGTGTGACCATCGTCGAAGGCTATGGCCTGACTGAAGCGACCTGCCTGGTCTCGTGCAACCCGGTTGATGGTGAGAAAAAGATTGGGTCTATAGGCATCCCGTTCCCCTATACGGATGTCAAAATCCTGATGGACGGGCCGGATGGTCCCAAGGAATGCGCCGCTGACGAAATCGGAGAGATCTGCATCTCGAACCCTGGTGTCTTTCCGGGTCACACCTACACCGAGGTCGACAAGAACGAAAACCTGTATCACTTCGAAAAATACCTGCGCACAGGTGATCTGGGTCGTTTTGATGAAGACGGGTATCTTTGGATCACTGGGCGCGCGAAGGATTTGATCATTCGTGGCGGACACAACATTGATCCGGCTGAAATCGAAGAAGCCCTGTTGGGGCACGAGGCCGTGGCTTTTGCCGGAGCCATCGGCCAGCCCGATGCGCATTCAGGTGAATTGCCCTGTGCTTTTGTCGAACTGGTCGATGGCGCCTCGGTCACCGAAGAGGCATTGTTGGAGTTCTGTAAGGTCCACGTGCACGAACGTGCAGCGCAGCCCAAACATATGACCATCCTTCCGGAACTGCCGAAAACAGCGGTTGGCAAAGTGTTCAAGCCGGACCTGCGCAAAAACGCGATCACGCGTGTCTATAATGGTGCGTTGGAGGAGGCTGGGGTCGAAGCTCGGGTGGTTTCGGTCATTGATGACAAGAAACGCGGACTTGTTGCGCAGCTTGACGCGAACGGTTCATCCGAAGACGATGTCAGCAAGGTGCTGGGATCGTTCACCCGGCCGTGGGAGTGGGCTGCCTGACCGGGAGGTAACATGGATTATGAACGTCTGATCGATGAAGAAACATGGGCGTTCATAAGACGCACGGCAGAAAGCTATCCCGACAACGCGGTTGATCTGTCGATCGAGGAGCAACGCAAGGTCTATAACGCGATGTGTCAGACCTTTCGCCAACCGCGCCCGAATGGAGTTGAAACAGAAGACCGGTCCGCCAATGGCGTGCCGGTCCGCGTTTATACAGCGGGCGATCCGACCCGCGTAGTCATCTATTTTCATGGCGGCGGCTTTGTCGTCGGCGGGCTGGACAGCCATGATGATGTCTGCGCTGAAATCTGCGCCCAAACCGGGTATCGCGTTGTTTCAGTGGACTACCGGCTATGCCCAGAACACGTGCATCCTGCGCAGTTTCAGGACAGTGTGGCAGCGGTCGACTGGGCGGTTGCCGAATACGGCGTTCCGATTGTGTTGGCGGGTGACAGTGCCGGTGGGAATCTGGCTGCGGCGGTTGCCCATCATATGAGGGGCCAACCGGGTGACGTGTTGGGGCAGGTTCTGATCTATCCGGGTCTGGGCGGAGACAGCTCTGCTGGGTCTTACTTGGAGCATGCGCAGGCGCCGCTACTGACCCGCGATGAGATATTGTTCTATGAAAAGGTTCGATGCGGCGGGGCAGCGCCCGAAAGCGATCCGACCTTTGCACCGCTACACGATACCGATTTCTCGGGCCTGCCTCCAACTGTAGTGATCACCGCTGATTGCGATCCGTTACGCGATGATGGAGCTGTTTATTGTGAACAGATAACTCGGGCAGGCGGTCGGGCCTATTGGATCAACGAAGCGGGTCTGGTGCACGGCTATCTACGCGCCCGCAACAGCGTGAAACGCGCAGCTGATAGTTTCGAACGCATATCCGTGGCCATCGAAGCATTGGGGCAGGGCATTTGGGCCTATGGTTAGGCCCTGATCACTTCAGGAATGGTTCGCCCTTCATTGTGTCCGCAATCGGTGCGCCCATCCGGGTCAGGATTGTGGGGGCCAGTTGCAACTGGTCAATCACCGCTTCGGCCTGCGGGCCGTCGGCATCGCCGAAGTAATACAGGGCCGTTTCCTGCTGCAAAGCGCCCCGCCCACCGTGGTGGCCACGCTCGTCCTGTCCGTGATCGGCGGTTACGATGACCTCGTATCCCAACTGTCGCCAGCGGGGAATGAAAGGGGCCAGCATTTCATCGGCGACAAAACAGGTATGGTCCATTTCCTGACAATCGTGGAAAAACCGATGGCCCATACTGTCCAGGGTGCAGGTGTGAAGTATGCCGTAGTCCAGACCAAAGCGCAGGCACAGGTTGGTCAGGGTGGCAAACAGATCAACGTCCGAAGGCGTCATCTGGTTATCCTTGCCATAGCCCGTCATTGTGTGGAACCGGCCGTGGTTTATGGTTTTGCTATCCGGTTCGTCATATTCCACATCGCGGACATAATCGAACGGGTGCCGGTTGAAGAACTGGGACCAATAGCTATGCGTGACGGCCCCGGTGACACCGCCCGCCTCGCGCACTTGGCTGAATATATCCTTGTGGCTCAGGCGGAACACATTTCCGTTGCCGGTACATCCATGTTCCTGCGGTGTGACGCCCGTATGGATTGATGCATAGCAACTGGCCGAGATTGAGGGCAGCACAGCCCGCAGCTTCCAAACGCGCGCCTCACCGCTGTCCACCCAACCTTCGAGGTTGCCGAACAGGCGGCGGAAATTGCGCCAGGGGACGCCGTCCAGGATGATCAAAAGAAGTTTGCGGTCCATCAGCCTACCCATCTGATTTGGTGTTCTACCGACCCTAGCGGAATCGCGGTTTCACGGCCGTTCATTCGCGCCCCAAATATCAAAATCCCGACACCTGCAACGGAGCAAGGTGCCGGGATTTGGAAACTTCATGGAACTGTTACTGTGTGTTCAGTTCCCGGCGCTCTCCATCTTGCGGTGGGCGACAACCTCTTCCAACCAGCCCAGATGCATCTCGGGGACCGAGCTGAGCAGCAGGTCCGTATAGTCATCGAAGGGCGGGCTCAGCACCTGGCTTTTGGGCCCGTAGCGCACAACGCGGCCCTGATACATCACTGCGATGCTATCGCTAATCGCGCGGACCGTCGCCAGATCGTGGGTGATGAACAGGTAAGCCACATCCTCGATCTTTTGCAGGTCCAGCAGCAGTTTGAGGATGCCGTCCGCGACCAGCGGATCAAGCGCCGAGGTGACCTCATCACAGATGATCATCTTGGGCTTTGCCGCCAGCGAGCGTGCGATACAGACACGTTGTTTCTGACCGCCCGACAGCTCAGCCGGGTAGCGGTCGATGAACTTCTCGCCCAACTCGATCTCATCCAGCAGTTCGACAACCCGCTTGCGCTTTTCTGCGCCGCGCATGTTGAAGTAGAACTCCAGCGGTCGACCAATGATGGTGCCGACGGTCTGGCGTGGGTTCATCGCGACATCCGCCATCTGGTAGATCATCTGCAACTCGCGCAGGTCCTCACGCGTACGGCCTTTCAGATCCGCAGACAGTTTGCGCCCGTTGAACGTGATCTCACCATCACGCGGTGGCAGCAGGCCGGTGATCACACGGGCAAGCGTAGACTTACCCGAGCCGGATTCACCCACAACCGCCAGTGTCTGCCCCGGATGAAGTTCGACATTGATGTTGTGCAGCACGTCGAAGTTCAGCCCCTTATAGCGCGCGGTGATCCCGTCGACGCTTAACACTGGTTCCGATGTTGGCTGTTTCTCTTCATGCTCGATGGACCGAACCGAGACCAGAGCCTTGGTATACTCCTCTTGCGGGTTGTTGATGATCTGATCGGTGTTGCCATATTCGACTGTATTGCCCATGCGCAGCACCATGATGTCGTCGCTCACCTGCGCCACGACAGCAAGGTCGTGCGTGATATAAAGCGCGGCAACACCGGTATCTGCGATGGCTTCTTTGATGGCCATCAGAACATCGATCTGAGTTGTCACGTCCAGCGCCGTGGTCGGCTCGTCAAACACCACCAGATCAGGTTCGGGGCACAACGCCAACGCGGTCATGCAGCGCTGCAGCTGACCACCCGAAACCTGGTGCGGATAGCGATCCCCGATGTTGTCCGGATCGGGCAGACCGAGCTTGGCAAACAGTTCGCGCGCACGGGCCTCGGCCTCTTTGCGGCTGAACTTCTTGTGCTCAACAGCCGCCTCTACAACCTGATCCATGATCTTCTTGGCGGGGTTAAAGGACGCGGCGGCAGACTGCGAGACATAGCTGACTTCGCCACCCCGCAGGTTGCGAATATCGCCAAGGGCGGACTTCATGATATCGCGCCCATTGACCCAGACTTCGCCGCCGGTGATCTTCACACCGCCCCGGCCATAGGCCATCGAGGCCAGACCGATGGTGGATTTACCGGCCCCGGATTCACCGATCAGCCCCAGCACTTTGCCGCGTTCGAGGTCAAAGCTGACCCCGTGCACGATTTCGATGTCATGGGGCTTTTCGCCCGGCGGATAGACGGTCGCGCCGATCTTGAGGTCGCGGACCTTGAGAAGGGTATCACTCATCCCCGGCCTCCTTTCAGCGATGTGGTGCGGTTCAGGACCCAGTCAGCCACCAGGTTGACCGAGATGGCCAATGTCGCAATGGCTACCGCAGGATAAAGCGCTGCGCCGATGCCATAGACGATGCCATCCTTGTTTTCCTTCACGATGCCACCCCAGTCCGCCAGCGGCGGCTGTACGCCCAGACCCAAGAAAGACAGGGTCGAGATGAACAGAACCATGAAGATGAACCGCAGGCCGAATTCAGCCACCAAGGGCGACAGTGCGTTGGGCAGGATTTCCCGGAAGATAACCCAGCCGCGGCCTTCGCCACGCAGTTTGGCAGCCTCGACATAGTCCATCACGTTGATGTCCACGGCGACAGATCGTGACAGGCGATAGGGGCGCGTGGCGTCCAACAGACCCATCACAAGGATCAGGATCGGTACAGTCACCGGAACGATTGCCAGTATAACCAGCGCCAGGATCAGTGTCGGAATCGACATGACCAGATCAACTGCTCGGCTTAGCACCTGATCGGCCCAACCGCCGAGAACAGCCGCCAAAAGGCCCAGAGAGGTGCCGGTGACGAAGCTGAGGATAGTGGCCGCCGCCGCGATAAAGATCGTGGTGCGCCCGCCATAGATCATGCGGGTCAGCAGATCGCGCCCGATATTGTCGGTGCCCAGCAGATGCTCGGCGCTGGACGGCTCCCACACATCGCCAACCACTTCGGCCATGCCGTAGGGGGCGATCAACGGGGCTGCGAAAGCGATGAAAAAGTACAATCCTGTAAAGAACAGACCGATCATTGCCGAAATAGGAATATTCTTCATCATTTCGGATGCCTCAGTCTTGGGTTGGCCAGGATCGAGACGATGTCAGCCACCATGTTCAGCCCGATATAGACGGCGGCAAAAACCACGCCGCAAGCCAGAACAACCGGTACGTCACGCTTGGTCACCGAATCCACCAGGTATTGACCCATGCCGGGATAGACGAACACCACCTCGACCACGACGACGCCGACGACCAGATAGGCCAGGTTCAGCATCACCACGTTGACGATGGGTGAGATTGCATTCGGGAACGCATGGCGCGCGATGACCTGAAAATTCGACAGGCCCTTCAGCTCGGCCGTCTCAATGTAAGCGGATTGCATGAGGTTCAAGATCGCCGCACGGGTCATGCGCATCATCTGCGCCAGCACGACCAGAGTCAGAACAAAAGCGGGCAATGCGATTGCGTTCAGTTTCTCTCCGAACGACATCGAGTCGTTGATCATGGCCAGAGACGAGAACCAACCCAGTTTCACGGAAACGAAGTAGATTACCACGTAGCCGATCAGGAACTCCGGGATCGAAACCGTTGTCAGCGTGATGGCAGAGATCAGCTTGTCCGGCCAGCGGTTGCGGTAACGCACGGCCAGCAAACCCAGAAAGATGGCAAGGGGAACAGAGACAACAGCGGCAGCACAGGCCAGAAACAGGGTGTTGCCCAACCGTTTACCAATGCTTTCAGCAATGTCGAGCTTGTTGGTCAGGGACTGACCCAGATCGCCCTGCACAATACCACCCAACCATTCGGCATAACGGGTCAAGGCCGGGCGGTTCAGGCCCATTTCTTCGCGCAGATTCTCCAGCGCCTCGGGGGTTGCGGATTGTCCAAGGACCGCTTGTGCCGCGTCCCCAGGAAGAGCTTCGGTGAGGCCGAAAATCAGAGCCGATGCACCGAAGAGAAGCAGGAGTCCCAGCGCGAGGCGCTGGGAAACCAGTTTGATGATAGGATGCATGATCCGTGGCCCGAGTTACGCGAACCACATCTTGCGGGACATGTTGCCGTTCATCATCTCTTGGGTCGGGTCAGTTTCCCAACCGGCCAGATCATTGCTGACACCTTCAACAAAGTCGTTGAACATCGGGCAGATCAGGCCGCCTTCGTTGCGGACCATCTGGCCCATCTGGCTGTAGATGTCCTTGCGCTTGTCGTTGTCCAGCTCGGCACGTGCAGAGAACAGCAGCTCGTCGAAAGCGGGCACTTTAAAGCGCGTGTCGTTCCAGTCCGCACTCGATAGATAGGCTGTCGAATACATCTGATCCTGCACCGGACGACCACCCCAATACGAGGCGCAGAAGGGCTGAACGTTCCAGACCTCGGACCAGTAGCCATCATTGGGTTCGCGCTTGATCTCCAGTGGGATGCCTGCCTGTGCGGCCGTTTGCTGGAACAGGGCTGCGGCGTCCACGGCACCCGGGAAGGCTCCATCAGCAACACGCAGGATGATGGGCGATCCATCATGGCCGGACTTCTTGTAGTGGTCGGCGGCTTTTTCCAGGCTGAACTCACGCTGCGGGATCGAGCCGTCGAACAACGGATAGGCGGCGTTAATCGGCATGTCATTCCCGATCGAGCCATAGCCACGCAGCACCTTGTCAACCAGTTCCTGACGGTTGATCGCATGTTTCAGCGCCAAGCGTAGTTCGTTTTCATCGAACGGTGCAGTGTCACAATGCATGATGAACACATAGTGGCCACGGCCTGCTGTCGAATGCACGGTCAGGTTGGGTGCGCGTCCCAGCAGATCGGCCACCTTGGGCTCGACCCGGTTGATCGCGTGAACCTGGCCGGATTGCAGCGCGGCAGTACGAGCAGTCGCGTCGTTGATGACGACGATTTCGACGCCGTCAAAATGTCCAAAATCAGAGTTCCAGTGGTTTGCGAATTTTTTATAGGTATGGCGGACGCCGGGCTCGTTGACCTCGACCTGATAAGGACCGGTGCCGATGCCAGCACCTGGATCTTCCATGCCACCATCGGGTTGGACGATCAGGTGATAGTCCGCCAACAGATAGGGCAGGTCAGCATTTGGCTCGTTCAGGGTGACCTGGAAGTTGTCGCCATCGGCCTTCATCGACTCAATGCCGCGCATGATACCCAGCGCACCGGATTGCGAATCTTCGTTCGAATGGCGTTGCATGGTCTTCAGCACGTCTTCGCTGGTCATGGTTTTGCCGTTGTGGAACTCGACGCCCTGACGCAGTTTGAAGGTCCAGACTTTCGCGTCGGCGCTGCCTTCTACGCTCTCCGCAAGACGTGGTTCGATGGTGCCATCAGTTGCAACTTCGACAAGCTGGTCGCCAAACTGCTTACCGTTCTGAAACGGAACCGAGCTTGCATAGGTGGCCGGATCGAGCGAGTTGGTGGATTCGCCGCCCTGAAGGCCGAATTTCAGAACGCCACCTTTCTTCGGGCTGGCGGCACGCGCAGCATCGGCGAACATCGTGCTGGCGACAGCGGCCGACACGCCCAGAGCGGCAGCTTTGCCCATGAACTCACGGCGCGTCAGTTTCCCCGCTGTGACCTGGCCTGCCATATGGGTTAGTTGTTCTTTCATCTGTAATCTCTCCCAGTTGAGTGAATATTGCCCTTCAAGGGCTTGTTATTGACGCATGAGTCAACGTTGGCGCATTTGGGCCAGCCCGGCAAGATTTAATATCTCACTTGGACGTGTGGCGCATGGCGCTGTGTTTCTTTGATTTTGGCCATTCGAACATGTAGCTGACGGTGCCGTGGGTAGCGATCAGACAAAGATGGCGAATGAAATCTGCTTGGTAGCATGAGAAACGCCAAATCAGTCGCGGATTGCGACAATCAGGTCCATTACATTGGTTCCGGTGGGTCCAGTCACCAACAGCGCATTGGCCTGTTCCAGATAAGTGCCGCTATCTGCTGCATTCAGGGCACCTTGGGCGCTATCTGTCCAGGTCGTTCCAGTCACAACACCGCCTGCCGCTTTGGTGGGACCATCTGTGCCATCTGTTCCGCCCACAACAACGGTAAGCCCTTCCAGACCAGCGATTTCTTTGGCCAACGCCAGCGCCAACGCCTGATTTCGACCGCCCCGACCGGGGGTGGGAGGCAGAACAACAGTGGGCTCACCGCCAAACACCATCGCACCGCTTTCCATGCCGCGCAGTTTCGATCCCACATCTGCCGCAACGGCCAGATAATCATCATGCAGGGCTTCTTCATTTGCCCATACCTGCAGGCCCGCTGTCTGTGCGGCCTTTGCAGCCGCCGCCCGGGCATGGGCGTTTGAGGCGACGATGCGGGCGGTTGCGTCGAACTCATAGGTCTGGGGCAGGGTGCCGATACCTGACCCGATCACATTCACATCGTCGCCGGGCACATCAGAAATCGCCAGCACTGTGGCTTTGGCGCCGTTGAAGTGAGACAGCAGCCCACCTCCTTTGACCCGCGACAACTTCCGCCGTTCAGCGTTCATCGCCACGATATCCAACCCTTCCGCCAGCAAGTGGCGGTTCAATTCGGCAAGGTCTTCAAGCGATTTCCCCGGCACAAGATCTTCGGCCAGCGAAGACGCGCCCCCCGACACCAACAGCAATAGATGAGAGCCTGGTTCCATCGCCTCAACCGCTTCACGTAGGGCGCGGCCACCGTTCAGGCTGCGTTGATCCGGCACAGGATGCGAGGCTTCTATCACCTCGACACCTACGGGCAGATCGCGCCCATGATCATCTTTGGTGACGACAAGCGTTGGTACGTTGCCAAACTGATCCAATGCCGCACGCGCCATTGCAGCGGCGGGTTTTCCAACGGCGAGGATGCGATCGGGCTGCGCGATACCGGGCAAGGCTGTCTTGGTGGCTGTGAAACCATCAACCGCCGCAACGCCTGACTTCCAAAACTCGATTGCTTGTTCAATGCGGGTCATCAGTTTTCCATCCAGATCGTAACCGGGCCGTCATTGACCAGTTCAACTGCCATATCTGCGCCGAATTGCCCGGTCTCGACGGCAATGCCGTGAGACGACAGGTATCGGGCGAAGGCAAGATACAGACGCTCACCATCTTCGGGAGGTGCGGCGTTGGCAAAGCCCGGGCGATTCCCGCGCGAGGTGTCTGCGGCCAGCGTGAACTGGCTAACCACTAAGGCGGACCCTCCGGTATCGAGGATCGAGCGGTTCATTTTGCCTGCCTCATCCTTGAAGATACGCAGCTTGGCAATCTTTGCAGCCAGCTTTTCCGCATGCTCTTCGGTATCGCCCTGCATGGCGCAGGCCAAAACCATCAGCCCCGGACCAGATTGTCCGACAATTGCTCCATCCACCGAAACGCGGGCCTGTGAAATGCGTTGTAGAAGCGCACGCAATAGCTCTCTCCCCAGTATTCCCGGTGGGTTTAACCGTGCCAATCGACAATGTCACCCAAGGCAGCACGATCCGTCCGAAAACTGTTGGCCGGGTGGTCCGTATCGGAATACCCGAATGAGAGTGCACATAAGATTAGGCGATCTTGGGGGATATCAAAATATCGATGAAGAAACGGCCCATAAGCGGCAACTGCCGCCTGAGGTATGCTAGCAATTCCAAGCGCTTGGGCTGCCAGTGTGAAAGCGGTGACAAAGCCGCCGCAATCCATTGCGCCATAGGGGCCGAGTTCAGCCGGGCTGGACAGGATCGCGCAATGGGGTGCCCCAAACAGCGAATAGTTTTCCATCATTTGCTTTGCGGATCCTTCCCGGTCGCCACGCTCGACGCCGACCGCCTTGTAGAGTGCCCAACCGCAGGCACGGCGACGGTCTTGATAAGGGCCGGAATAGGAGGTCGGGAAGGGAATGTCAGGGGTGGGCTGTCCAGTTGCAACCTCGTTTTGCAAGGCTTGCCGGAAGCGGTCTGTTTCCTCACCTCGTGTGATCACCAATTGCCAGGGCTGCGCATTGCACCAGCTGGGCACGCGCAAGGCGCTGGCGACGATCTGCTCTATCTGCTGCGTGGGAACCGGGTCCGGGCGAAAAGCCCGGCAGGAATGTCGCTGCTCGAGCAAATTATTCAAAGCAGACAATGTCATAAACGCGCTCTCCTTTGCAGAATTCCGGCTGAAGATGGCCGCAGCCCCGATCCTGCGCAAGGGGGGCTATTGCTGACCCGTCGCCACCAGATAGCCAACACCGGCCGCGACGATCAGGCCCAGCCCCACAGCAATCGCGATCTTGACCGTAGACCAAGGCCGTTCGCCCTGGACGCGCCCGGTGCGACCGTTGACGACAAAACGGTAGGTTTCACCCCGGTACTTATAGGCGGCCATCCAGACCGGAAGCAGGATATGCTTGAAGGTCACATCTCTGACATCGGTCTCAACCGAATGAATGCGCTGTCGGTCTCCACCAATGTCAAAGCGCACATCCCGCTCGATCACGCGGGACATATGATGGCGCGCTTCGGTATACCCATCACGCAACTCGACTGTGTAGGCCTCGGCCCGGAACCCGGCCAGGTATTCGGGCTGATACGGTTCCAGAGCGGGCAGATCCCAGGGCTCCAACGCATCTGTGTAGCTTTTGGGTAAGGAATGAGAGGCCAGCACCAGAACATCGTCAAAGAACCGCGCAACCCGACCGGATTTGGGGGTCCAGCGGACCTTGGGCACCTGTTGCTGAACCCGTTTGCCATCGCGCATCACTGTGCGGGTTTCGTAATAGACCACCCCGCGCTCGCCGCGATAGCTGGATTTGGTATCCGCATCGAAGGTCCAGTAGGGCACATAAATACCCTGCATCTTGCGCCCTTTGCGTGCGTACTCCTGCAATCCATTCGGTGCAAACCACAGCTTGCCCAGCCAATCATTCATGGCTTTCTGGGCTGTACGTTCATCCAGCGCAAAAGGCAGCACGCCCTTTGGTTTGATATGGCGGTTCACCCCGGTATCTGTCACTACGGGTGTCGCGCAGAACGGGCATTCAGCGGCGTGAGTGTTTGGGTCAAACTCGACCTGAGCGGCGCAGTTGGAACAGGTCAGAACCCGCGTTTCTTCGATCTCACTGTCGGGCAGCCGATCCGCAATCGCGGCATCAAAATCCAGCTCGCGTAGGCTTGCACCGCCCCACGGCCCCGAGCCAATCGGCTCGGAATGACCGCAATGATCACAGGTTAGCGTGCCATCACCCGGACTGAACCGATAATCCGCGCCGCATTGGGCGCAGGGGAAACGGTGTTCTTCGGTCATCGTGCGGCTTAGGCTCCGGGCGGAGGAGGCGGCAAGATGGTAAACAACTGCGCCAGTTCCTGAACGTCCCCGGCCTTTTTCCATCCATCCTGACCGGCTGTCCAGACATAGGTGTCGCGCGTTAGCTCTCCTTCAGCGGCCATGCGGCCCATCTTGGCCTTGGAAAACGGCCCGGTTGTTTGACCGTCTACTGCGATATGCCACACATGCTCAACCGGGTGCGGGGGAGGCGGTGCCATCTGTGCAGCCGGTTGTGGGGCAGCGGGGGCGGAAGATCCCCACGGGCCGCTCGGTTGGCCCGCTGCCATGTTCGCCATTTGATTGGCCATCGCCATGCCCATTCCCATGCCAAGGCCCGCACCCATGCCGCCACCCTGACCGGGATTATTGGCCGCTGCCGTCATAGCCTCAGCTGCTGAATACTGGGTGAACTTGCCCAGATCACCCGCCAGTCCCATCGAGGTGCGCTTGTCCAAAGCGGCCTCGACGGCGGGTGGCAATGAGATGTTCTCGATGTAGAACTCGGGCATTTCCAACCCGTAGCTATCCAACACGGGCGACACCTCAGCCGCGATCAGCTTGCCCAGGTCGGCGGTATTGGCCGCCATATCCAGAACCGGGATGCCCGATCCCGCGATCACGCGGCTAAATTCCTGCACGATGATGTTGCGGATCTGAAAGCTGATCTCGTCCATGGTGAATTCACCATCGGTACCGACGATCTCGACCAGAAATTTGGCCGGGTCCTTCACCCGCACGGTATAGGTGCCGTAGGCCCGGATCCGCGTCGGGCCGAACTCCGGATCGCGCAGCATGATCGGGTTCTTCGTGCCCCATTTCAGGTCGTTGAACCGGGTGGTGTTGACGAAATAGACCTCGGATTTGAATGGCGACTGAAAGCCGTGATCCCAATGCTGAAGGGTCGTCAGGATCGGCATATTGTTGGTTTCAAGCATGTAAAGACCGGGCGTGAACACATCCGCCAATTGCCCCTCGTGCACAAAAACGGCCGCCTGACCTTCGCGCACAGTCAGCTTGGCACCGTATTTAATCTCGTGCCCCTCGCGTTCGAACCGCCAGACCATGGTATCGCGGGTGTCATCCACCCAATGGATGACATCAATGAACTCTCCGGTCAAAAAATCGAAAATTCCCATTTGGGGTCTCCTGTCTTTAGGGGTCAGAGCGGCTGACCCATCAGTTCACGCGCAATGATCCGCACCACGGGGCGGGCCTGATCGACCGATACACCGGGCTTGAGGCGCGGATCGTAAAGCATTTGCAGCAGTTTCTCATCATGACTTGTCAGCAGTGCGAACTCGTCATCGTCGTTAAAGATCGACGGGCGCGCGGCGGGGCTGTCATTGGACAGGCCCAGACCTTGCGCAATCTCTTCGTGAATACAACTGAGCCGCACCAGATCTGGCAGCTCGGACCGTATCAGGGTGACCGCCCGCACATATTTGTTCGGCGATGAGGTATTCGCCGAGGCGAATACAAAACAATCGAAATTCGAACGGGGGTTGGCCACCAGATCAAGCGAGGCTTGGCTTATGTTTGGAATCAACTGCCTGAGGCGAGACACCACATAGGCACTGTCATCCTTACCCGCGAAGAATACGTGGAAATTGGGCTTGCGAGTGACGATCGAAATCGAATGCCCGGTGAGCCGCGCCAGTCGCGCCGAATACGATCGCACGTCTGCGGCATCTTTCTGGCGTGTGGCCGGCAGTATCGATGGTCCAAACTCGGTCTGGATGCGAACGGGGCCAACCCAACGGCTGAGCTGCCCGTCAGTCTGGCGCGACCCGATTGAGATACTGTGGTTCGGGTATTCGCTATAGAATGCAATCGCCTCGAAGTTACGTTCCAGATCGCTCGCATCATACGGCGTATCCGGGCCGCCCCCGTCAGTTCGTAGTAAACCGCGTGCCAACAAGTCGCGCTCGATACGTTGATAGAAACGCGCCAGATCCTGACTGGCGGCAGACGGCGGCACATAGGCATTGGCCGCTGGCGGCGGGAGCACTGGGCGCGGTTCCGGCGCGGCAGACGGCGTCAGGACCTCTTCACAGCCGACCAGTGTCAGCAGCGCAGCGACCCCGAGGCCCAGCTTTGTATGGGTCAAAGGCCGCACCCCTGCCTGCCTTATCCTGGAACGGCTGTTCCGGCGTTGTCGCCAGTTCCATCGCGTCGTGCTTTGGCAGCAGCGAGCGTGTCGCGCAGTTCGGTTTCCATCTTCTTAAGCTCTTCCTCGGCTGCCGCGCGCTTGGCTTTGCCTTCGTCGGCGATAGCTAGGCTTTCATTGATCGTTCCGATTAGATCGGCATTCGCCTGTTTCACGGCCTCGATATCAAAGACACCACGCTCCATCTCTTCGCGGATCATCTTGTTGCTTTCGCGCAAATTGGCCGCGTTTGCGGTCAGAAGTTCGTTGGTCAGGTCATTGGCATCCCGCACAGCAGCCGCAGCTTCGGCGCTGCGCTGAATGGTGACGGCCTGTGCCAGCTGGGTTTCCCACAGAGGCACGGTGTTCACCAGGGTCGAGTTGATCTTGGTGACCAGCGATTTGTCGTTCTCCTGAACCAATCGGATTGATGGCAGCGACTGCATTGTCACCTGACGGGTCAGTTTCAAGTCATGTACCCGGCGTTCAAGATCGTCACGCGCGGCGCGCAGATCACGAAGTTCCTGCGCCTTCATCACCTGTTCTTCCTCAGGCGCGGCCTGAACCTCGACTTCCTTTTCGGGAATGTCATGACTGTCGAGCTCGGTCAGCTTCTCTTCGCCCGCTGCAATATAAAGCGCCAACTCGTCATAGAAACTCAGCGTCTTTTCATACAGCAGGTCCAGTGATTTGATGTCTTTGAGCAGCGTATGTTCGTGGCTCAGCAGATTGTCCGTGATGCGGTCGATCTGGCTTTGAACCTCTTCGTATTGCGCGGTGAACTTGGCAAAAGGCGCGGCCTTGCCCAGCAGTTTTTCCCACCAACTGCGTTCGCGACGCACGTCCAGCTCGCTGACCGAGAAGCCCCGGATTGTGGTCACGATGTTGCGCAGGCTGTCCCCGGCGGGGCCCACATCCTTGTTGCGCACATCGGCCAGCATGGCCTGACTGATTTCCTGCAACTCTGCCTGTGCGGATGATCCGAAGGACACGATCGAGTTGGTGTCATCCATATCGATTTCGCCCATGCGTTTGCGAATCTCCGCGCCGACCGGTTCGTCGGCCTCTTCCAGCGAAACAAGCTCGGTCTTTGGTTCCGGCAGGGCCACCGCTGTGACTTCCTGTACCAGGGTTTCGGCTTCGACCGCCTTGCTCTTGATCTCATCGGACATGGGGATGTTCCTCGCTTACTGTGTGGCCGGTCAGTCCAACCGGACGCCTTCGCGCTGCAGCCTGTCGCGCAACACGTCAATTTCGACCGTCAGATCACTGCGGTCATCCAATAGCATTTTGCGCGTGCGCGCGGCGAAATTCTGTTCCAGATCATCCAGCAGAGCCGAATAGTCGGCCAGGGCCTGTCCGTCCCGCGTGCGGGCATAGACATCGGCAAACTTCACAGTCGCGTCGCGGGCACCTTGTAGATACACGGTCAGGTATTTGCGGGCACCAGCCAGATCGCGTGGGTCTTCTTCGACCGTGCGGAACAGATCGCGGGCGGTGTCCTGAAACCGTTCGACGCGGGCCTCGATCCGGCGATCACCGGCGCGTTTGATCGCATCGGTCATCTGGGTCAGGTGCTTTTCGGCATCATCAACCACGCGGGCCACGCGGTCTTGCTGAAATGTGTCGATGCCTTCCATGCCTTTGTTCTTCAGCGGATCAAAGCCAAAGGAGACTGAATGCAATACAGTGGCCGCCGTGCCGAACAACACGGGTGCCAGAAGGCTGGCATGGCCAACGGCCTCGGCATCCAGATACTCGCTCCGATAAGCGGCCAGCGCGGTGCCGAGACCGGTCAGTATGCTGGCAAAGATCTTGCGCGGAAAGGCGGGCCGGCGGGCGGTTTTGCGTGCGTTATAGGCGGCTTCGGCTCGCAGTCCTTCACGCAGAAAAAAAGCAGCAGCTGTCAACATACCGGCCGCCACAAGGCCCATGGTCATGCCAATTGCACCGTCATTCAGCGACAAAAAGACCAATGGGATTGCTGGAATGAACAGAACGTTGGCACGCGCACCCGCAGGTTCGACACGCGCGCCATCAAATTGGCCGCGCGGCGGTGAACCATCTGGCTCAGACCCGCCCTGCGGGCTATATTTGCCGCCAAACCGTTTGGCCATGGCTACAGCCCTCCCAGCAGCCCGGTGCAGACGCCGAACAACAGCACCAGAAGGGCCGCATAGGCCAGTTTTTGCACTCCGCTCCCGGACATTCAGCCCCCCAAATCGCAGCGTTCCCAGAAAATCTAGGGGATACGCAGGCTTGGCGCTAGGGGGAAGGTTGCTAAACCCGCATCACTTGCGGGGTTTCTTGCCGATTGCAGGCCGTTTGCGTTGCGGGCGAGCAGCGCGTTTGGCGGTGCCCTCGGGTTTAGCACCCCCATCCAGCCCCAGTTGGTCACGCATAACACGGCGGCGGACCTCTTCAACCTGACCGGGTTTCAGGTCACCCAGCTGGAAGGGGCCATAAGAGACGCGGAGCAGGCGGTTTACAGTGAAACCGATATCCTCGATTGCGCGGCGAATCTCTCGGTTCTTGCCTTCGCGCAGACCGATGGTCAGCCAGGCATTCGCACCTTGCTGGCGATCCAGCGACACGGTCATGGGCTGGAACCGTTCCCCGTCGATCACAAGCCCCTTGCGCAGGGGGGCAAAATCCTCTTCCTTGGGGCGTCCGTTGACCCGCACGCGGTATTTGCGCAGCCACCCGGTTGAAGGCAGTTCCAGCTTGCGCTTGATGCCGCCGTCATTGGTCAGCAGCAGCAGGCCTTCCGAGTTCAGGTCCAGTCGACCCACGGACATCACACGCGGCATATCCTCGGGCAGTTCATCAAAGATCGTCGCGCGGCCTTTTTCGTCCTTGGTCGTTGTCACCAGGCCGGTCGGCTTGTGATAGAGCCACAGGCGGGAAGGTTCGGGTTCAGAAACCGGTTTGCCGTCGACAATAATCTTGTCTTTGGCGGTCACATTCAGGGCGGGACTGTCGATCACCTTGCCATTGACCGCAACGCGGCCTGCTTCGATCATGCGTTCAGCCTCGCGCCGCGAGGCGACGCCTGCACGGGCCAGCACTTTGGCGATCCGGTCGCCGGGAGGAGGGGTATTGCTCATGGCCTCGGCCATACCTCATCGCGCCCGCTTGCGAAAGGCAGGTTTCTGAGGCAGTCAGAGGCATGGCGTTCAACTCACATATGGACAAGGCGTTGGCCGAGGCGCGCGCGGCCGCCGAACGGGGCGAGGTTCCAGTTGGGGCCGTCATCGTCTCGCCTGATGGTAAGGTTGTTGCCGTAGCAGGCAACCGAACGCGCGAGTTGAACGACCCAACGGCCCATGCCGAAATACTGGCCTTGCGCGCCGCCTGCGCCGAAGCCGGGTCAGAACGGCTGCCGGGCCATGATCTTTATGTCACACTGGAACCTTGCGCCATGTGCGCTGCAGCGATGGCCGCGGCCCGTATCCGGCGCATTTACTATGGCGCGTCCGATCCGAAATCGGGTGGCGTTGCCCACGGTGCGCGGGTGTTTTCGCATCCGCAGGCCCATCATCAGCCCGAAATCTATGACGGTATCGCCGCAGAGGAATCCGCCGAATTGCTGAGAAGTTTTTTCGCGGCGCAACGCGCTTAAGGCTTCACCACCATCTCGCGTGGGATATCGGCCAGTGGTTGCCCGCCATTGGGGGTCACGACAAAGCTTTCGGTAATCGCTAAACCCCAATCCAGTGTCCACAGACCTGGCATCAAATGAAACGTCATGTTTTCCTGCAGTTCCGTTGTGTCACCGGGCCGTAGACTCATGGTGCGCTCGCCCCAGTCGGGCGGATAGCTGAGCCCAATCGGATATCCAGTGCGGTTGCGCTTCTCATATCCGGCACGGGCAAAGCTGTCATAAACGCAGGCGGCGATTTCCTCGCATGTGGTGCCGGGGCGGGCGGCTGCCAAAGTTGCCTCAATCGCGGCCAGAACTGCTGCTTCAGCCCGGCGGATATCGTCTGGTGGGTTACCCAGGAACAGACTGCGGCTGGCTGGACAGTGATAGCGGCGATAGCAGCCCGAGATTTCGAAATAGGTTGCCTCGCCACGTGCCAAAGGCCTGTCGTTCCAAGTGATATGCGAGGCCGAGGCTTCGCGGCCCGACGGCGCAATTGGCACAATCGCAGGGTAGTCCCCAGCCAAGCCGGGAAGTCCGACAATGCCTGCCGCTTGCACTTCGGCAACCAGTTGGTTTTTGGGAAGACCTTCACGAAATGTCGCACGCAATACTTCGTGCATATGCGCCGTCAACTGACCCGCCTTGCGCATCATCGCGATCTCGGCCTCGCTTTTGACCGCACGCTGCCAGTTCACAAGGCCGGTGGCGTCGATCAATTCGCCAAAGGCGCGTTCAAGAACCTGGTGGCTGGCGGCCGAGTAGTAATAGTTGTCCATCTCGACACCCAGCCCGGTGTTCCAACCTCGATCGCGCAGCGTAGTGACCAGCGCGTCGACGGGGTGGTGATCAGGGTGCTGAACATGTTCTTCGGGCCAGTCCAACAGGTCTGACGGGTCCAGCCATGTGGTCTGGGCTGCGCCCGCCTTGTCTTGCGTGCGCCCCCACCAAAGGGGCGCGCCTTTTGCAGGCAGGATCACCATTTGGGGTACATAAAAACTCCATCCGTCATAGCCCGTCAGCCAGGCCATGTTGGAGGGATCAGTGATCAGCAAAGTCTCAACCCCGCGCTGCGCCATAGCTGCGCGGGTCTTGGCCAAACGGTCAGCGTATTCCTGCGTGCTGAAATCCGAGGCCGGCATCAGAGCGTGATCGCTTGCATAACCTCGGGTTCTATCACATCGACCCCCGGCAACCCGTCGACAAGCGCCTGGGCGGATTGTTCTAGGATCGGGAAGGTCTTGTAGTGGCAGGGAATCACCGTCTTGAAGTTGAAATACCGCTTGGCGGCATAGGCTGTCGCCTTCATATCCATGGTGAAATGGCCACCTGCCGAAAGGATGCCGATATCGGGTTTGTAATAATCCCCCATCCAGTCCATGTCGGCCATGATGTCTGTATCGCCCGACACATAAAGCATGCGCCCCTCGGTGGCGATCATATAACCGACCTCGCTACCGCCAGTCCGCAGCCCGTCAGGTGTAGAGAATGTGGAACTGTGCGAGGCTGGAATCATTGTGACCTTGACGCCGTTCAGGTTGACGGTTCCGCCTTTGTTGAAACCGATGGTTTCGATCTCTTCGGCCTCGGCCCAATAGCCCATCAGATCGTACTGACCCACAACCGGTACCTTCAGGTGCTTGGCCAAAGGCAGCACATCGACCACGTGGTCGAAATGCGTATGAGTCAGCAAGATATGCGTTGCCCTGTCCAATGCGGCGTCATGCTGGTCTTCGGGCAGAACCGGGTTACCCGTCAGCCAGGGATCAATCAACAGCACTTGACCGCCGGTCTCGATGCGGAAACTGCCATGTCCCAACCAAATGATGTTCATACTGAAATCCTCCGATGATGCCTCTTGGCACCAGCCTAGCATCCGCTATGTAAAATTCTATGGATTGGATGCAGGAAATCGACAGCTATTGCGAAAGACTGTCAGCCGCTTATTGGGCTGAGCCGATCAATGCGATCACCAACGCTGCCTTTCTGATCTCGGCCTTTATCATGTGGCGGCGGGTGCGCGGGCAAGACATGCCTCTTGCGATGGGGCTGGTTCTGGTGCTGGGGGTCATCGGTGTCGGCAGCTATTTGTTTCATACCCATGCACAGGTCTGGGCGGCCGTCGCCGATGTCACGCCGATCCTGCTGTTCATCTTGATCTACATCTTTGCCGTAAACAAAAACATCTGGCGCATGCCGTGGGGATATGCGCTGGGCGGGACCATTTTGTTTGTCCCCTACGCAGCGGCGACGATCCCTGTGTTCCAGTGGGTGCCTGGCCTTGGCAGCTCGGCCGCTTATGCACCTGTGCCCTTGTTGATCCTGATCTACGCCTATTTACTGCGCCAGCGGCAACCGCAGTTTGCAAGGGATATGACGATTGGCGCGTTCATTCTAATCCTGTCAATCACGTTCCGTTCTTTGGATCACCCGATCTGTTCGCAGTTTCCGATTGGCACACATTTCATGTGGCATATCCTGAATGCCACCATGCTCGGTTGGATGATTGAGGCCTATCGCAGGGTTTTGATCCGCATGCGAGCGTGCGCCGTCAAATACCCTGCGCTTTGATAACGGCTGCAACGCGCTGACCGATGATCCGGCTGGATTTACGCGATGGATGAATCAGGTCAAACGAGAAATATGAGGCATCGCCGGGCTGCGCCACATCCTGAGATGAGACGAAGGTAATCCCCTTATCCTGCTGTGCCAGTTTGGCAATGCGGGCTTCAAATTCGTCGCCTTCGGCTTTGCAGTGTTCGATCGGTGTGATCAGATTGGGACTGCGCAAGTAGCCGACATAAATCACGCGGGTGCCAGTTGCCCGAATCCGGCTCAGGAACTGCGGTATTTGACCATGCTGACCATCAGCCGAGATCATATTGTCCAGAACGGCATCACAGCGGGTGCATCCGCAACCCAGCATCAGATCATTACCACCGCCGTTTACAACTGCCCATGACCAATCGCCATCGGCATATTGCGCTTGAACCCCAGATTCAGGTGCGCCATTCGGGTCAAATTTCGTTTGCAGCCAAGCTGCAGACACTGTGCGGTCAACGACCGGGGCACCAATCGTCTCTTCGATAACATCGGGGATAGATGAACCCGAGGGTGAGTTCCACGCCATCAGCGAATCGCCTATCGCAATGACTTTTGCATCCGGTTTGCTGGAAGGCATTTCCTGACATCCGACCAAGGCAAATAGAATGCCGACGACAAGACACAGATTTCTGGACATCTTTGACCCGGAAATTGGAGTTAAGAAGCGCCCATATGGGCTGAATATGGTTCATGCACAGTTAACCTGGCGTTGGTTAACGCACGATTAATGAACCTGGTTCAGCGCATCCGCTGTGTCAGCCATGAAAGGCGGCAGCCAGGTGCTCCGGCAGGTCAAATTCAACTAAAACCCGGGCGCGCCCTTCGGGTGACATTTTGCGTGCGGTCTTTTCGACAATGCTCTGGATTTTTTCCGGGGATTGCTTGTCTGCGAATGGCTGGAAATACCATTTCAGAAAGACAAAGCATATTACATCTTCCAGTGCCTGAACCTCGGCGTCGCGTTTGATGCCCTGCTTGCGCAACATGCGGCCTGCGGCGTCGATCTCCGGTTCGCTGTACCCACCTTCGGTCATCAAGGACATTACGGTATTTGCATGATGTACACCCTGCGCCTTGCGCCAAGCCAGATATCCGGCGCGACCCTCGGGATACTCGCTCCGCGCCAGTTTCCAGCGTTCGATATGCTGTCCGCGCGCTGCAATCTGTAGCGCGTCCGAGGCTTCGGGAAACAGCCGGTCAATCTCTGCACTCATGCGTTTGCCATACAGCAAAGCTTCGGGCTGTCCATTATCAACATTGGGATCATGTGCATTGGCCGCGTCAATGGCATCCAGAACTGCTTGTTTGCGCGCGCTCATGTTTTACTCCGTTGGCTTTTGCGGATCTTGGCGATCCGCACAATCTTGATAAGCCACCGTAGCGAGATGCCACAACATGTGCAGCACCCAATTCTGACATGGCCGGGTCAGATGAGGGGGAATCTGACCCGGCAGAGGGGCAGGTGATCTGCTTACTTGCCCGGTTTGACCTGATCTTGCGTGACCGGCTCGGTGATCGGGGTTGGGAAGGTCAGATCACGGGTCAGGTTCAGTGAACTGATGCCCATCGCCATGGCCGGTGCGGCCAGAAGAGAGGCGGACAACGTAACGGCAGTGATGAGGCTTTTCATGTTCTGTCTCCAAGTTTGTGTCGTTTCACAACAGATGAAATGAACAGTTCGGTTTAGTTTTTCAAGATTTGAAGTGAACTAATTGGTTTACTTTTGTGCATACCGGCTATTCACCAGCGAATGGGTGGTGAAATCCGGCACGATAACTTGTCCCTTGTCGGGGCCTACTGGCCTTGCGACTGCGGCGACAGACAGGTAAATGCCCCCTAACGCATATGAGGGTTTCCGATGTCGATTGACCAAAGCACCGCCGCCAAGGTGGCGAAACTGGCCCGTATCAAGGTCGAGGATGAGGCGCTGCCGGCGCTGGCATCCGAGTTCAACACCATCCTTGGATTCATCGAGCAACTGAACGAAGTGGATGTCGATGGGGTCGAGCCGATGGTCTCGGTCGAGCCGATGCGCCTGAAGCGTCGTGAAGATGTGGTCACAGACGGAAACCAGCAGGACAAGGTTCTGGCCAATGCACCCGACGCGCGCGAAGGCTTTTTCGCAGTCCCCAAAGTGGTGGAGTAAGACATGAGCGATCTGAACAAACTGGGCCTGGCCGAGGCCCGCGACGCGCTGCGCAAGGGTGATGTGACCTCGGTGGAACTGACCGAGTCCTGCCTGAAGGCCATTGATGACGCCGACGCGCTGAACGCTTTTGTCCACAAAACGCCTGAAATCGCGCTGGAGCGTGCCAAGGCAGCGGACGAGCGCATCAAGGGCGGCGAAGCGCCGTCTATGTGTGGCTTGCCGATCGGCATCAAGGACCTGTTCTGCACCAAGGGCGTACCCTCACAGGCGGCCTCGAAAATATTGGACGGGTTCAAACCCGAATACGAATCCACCGTTTCTCAGCAACTGGCCGATGCCGGAGCCGTGATGCTGGGCAAGCTGAACATGGACGAATTCGCCATGGGCTCGTCCAACGAAACCTCCGTCTATGGCAACGCAGTCAGCCCCTGGCGGCGCGGCAATGACGACGCGCAGCTGACACCGGGCGGTTCCTCGGGTGGCTCGGCCTCCGCCGTGTCGGCTGACCTGTGTCTGGCCGCGACCGGCACCGATACCGGTGGTTCGATCCGCCAGCCCGCCGCCTTTGTTGGCATCACCGGCATCAAGCCGACCTATGGCCGTTGCTCTCGCTGGGGCATTGTGGCCTTCGCATCCTCGCTGGATCAGGCTGGTCCGATGACCAAGAACGTGCGTGACGCGGCGATCATGCTCGAAGCGATGTGTGGACACGACCCGAAGGACTCGACCAGCACCGAACTGGCCGTGCCGAATTTCGAGGCGATGCTAACCGGCGACATCAAGGGTAAAAAGATCGGCATCCCCAAGGAATACCGCATGGACGGTATGCCTGCCGAAATCGAAAAGCTGTGGGCCGACGGTGCGGCGATGCTGAAAGACGCCGGGGCTGAGATCGTCGACATCTCGCTGCCGCACACGAAATACGCGCTGCCCGCTTACTATGTGATCGCGCCTGCCGAGGCATCCTCGAACCTCGCCCGCTATGATGGCGTCCGCTACGGGCGCCGCGCTCAGCTGGCGCAGGGCGACGGCATCACCGAAATGTACGAAAAAACCCGCGCCGAAGGCTTTGGCCACGAAGTTCAGCGCCGCGTGATGATCGGGACCTACGTGCTGTCGGCGGGCTTCTACGACGCGTATTACAACCGCGCCCGCAAAGTTCGCACCTTGATCAAGAAAGACTTCGAGGATGTCTTCGCCGCAGGCATCGACGCGATCCTGACCCCGGCCACCCCGTCCGCCTCCTTCGGTTTGGGTGAAATGACCGAAGCCGATCCTGTTCAAATGTACTTGAACGACGTCTTCACCGTGACCGTGAACCTTGCCGGTCTGCCGGGCATCTCAGTACCCGCGGGCCTCGACAAACAAGGGCTTCCGCTGGGTCTGCAACTGATCGGACGGCCTTGGGATGAAGGTGACCTGCTCAACACCGCCTATGCGTTGGAAAACGCCGCCGGGTTTGTGGCAAAGCCAGCAAAATGGTGGTAAGTCTCAGGCTGCCTGATCACGAGTAACGGAGCGGTTGAATGCGTGTTTTTGCTTTGGTTCCTGTAATCGCCCTTGTCGCGGCCTGTGATACAGTCGCGCCGGTGCAGGAAACGGGATTTAACACGCCAGCCTATCAGGCCCAACGTGAGGCACAATTGGCCGGGCAAGGGACCGTCGACAACCCATTGCTGGCACCAGTCGATGTCTCGCAACAGCCCTTGGGCACACCAGGTTCTGCCTTGCCGCAATCACTCGCCACTGGTGAGAATGCGGATATCGCCAACCAGGCTGCTGCTGCGCTGGCCAGCACCTCGGGCCAGACTGTTCAAACTGGTCCAGCGCCCAGCAATCCGGCGATTTCTGACGAACAGGATTTCGCGGCTGTCTCGGGCCGTCGCAGCATCGAATCTGACGCGGCACGGATTGAACAAAATCGCGAAACCTACGAGGTTGTCGCCCCAACCGCCGTCCCCGAACGTGGCGCAGATGGCCAACCCAATATCGTGCAATATGCGCTCAGCACCACAAACCCTGTTGGAACCCAGCTGTACAGCCGGGCTGGCTTTAACCTTCAAGCCAAGGCACAACGCAATTGCGCTCGGTTCCCATCGGCGGATCAGGCGCAGATCGAATTCCTGACCAGCGGTGGCCCTCAGCGCGACCGCAAGGGGCTGGACCCGGATGGGGATGGCTTTGCCTGTAACTGGGATCCCAGCCCGTTCCGCAGTGCTGTCAGCAACTGATCACCCCTCAGCCATCTGGCATCCGTCGCCCAATTTCGGCGCGCGACGGGATGGGCTTAGTCCTCAGCTAATTGTCCTGCACTATACCGCGATGGGTAGCGCAGAAGCGGCGCTGGATCGGCTTTGCGACCCACAGGCTGAGGTCTCGGCACACTACCTGATCGGCAATGATGGTACGCTTTGGCAAATGGTGCGCGAAGAAGACCGTGCCTGGCATGCCGGGGTAGGGGAGTGGCGCGGGCGACGTGACACCAATTCGCGATCTATCGGGATCGAATTGGACAATACGGGGCAGGTTCCGTTTTCGGAACTGCAAATGTCTGTTTTGGAAAACCTGCTGTTGGATGTTCAAGACCGTTTGGGGATCAAACCATGGAATGTAATCGGGCATTCGGACATGGCACCCCAGCGAAAATTTGATCCCGGACCCAAGTTTGATTGGGACCGCCTTGCGCGTGGCAGACTGGCTGTTGGGCCAACGCTTCTCAAGGGAATTTGTCTCGATGAAATGCCGCCAGATGAAAATCACTTTGCGTTCACTGCGATGAGAGCGGGATATCCAGAAGCCCCGACCGAAGATCTACTGAAAGCCTTCAGAAGTCGGTTTTTTCCGACGCGAAGCGGTCCGCTGTCCAAAAAGGACATGGGAGATATCGAAAGGTTGGCAGGGTTGATGGAACGACTTGACGGTATCCGAGCGGACGTTTAGTCGGGCTTTTGCGCGGAGGGCCGGATGGCTGCTGGGGTCGCAAGACCCGAGAGGAAAGTCCGGACTCCACAAGGCAACGGTGCCGGGTAACGCCCGGGCGGGGCAACCCGACGGAAAGCGCCACAGAAATCAGACCGCCTGCGGCTTTGGTCAAAGGTAAGGGTGAAACGGTGGGGTAAGAGCCCACCGCGCCCCTGGCAACAGGGGCGGCACGGCAAGCCCCACCGGGAGCAATGCCAAATAGGGTCCCCGCGCGGGCCGGTCGGCGCAAGCCGATACCGCCGCTAAGCACGTCTTTGGCCCAGAGGGACCGGGTTGGCAGCTTGAGCCGCGCAGCAATGCGCGGCCTAGAGGAATGGTCATCGAAGGGGGCAACCCCGGAACAAGATCCGGCTTACAGGCCCTCCGCGCGTATCTCAAATCACCCGACCGCTAAGTGGCAATCCGCCCACGGCCACACAGCCAGTATTCTAAGAACCCGTCTGCTGTTACCCTGACGTACATGGATTTTGTGAACCGGGGAGGAGCGGTATGAGTTTCCTAAAAACACTGGCATCCGTTGCGGTTGGTTTTGCGGCGGCAAAGGGCATGGAAAAGTACAAGGAAATGGGCGGCATGGCCGGCTTGCAAAACATGATGCAAGGCACAGGCGGTGGTTTTGGCATGGACCAGCTTGGAAAAATGGCCGAGCAGTTTGGCATGCCGGGCGGCGCATCTGGATTGCAGGACATGATCGGCAAGATGGGGCTGGGCGGCGGGGCAGCCGGGGCTGCGGGTTTGGGCGGTTTGCTCAACGCGATGCAGGGTGCAGCTAAAACCAGCGGCCAGCAAACTGCCAATATGATGGAAACAGTGCTCAGCGGCACGCCAGCCGGGGCCGCGATGGAGGAGCAGGCCAAACTCATGCTGCGTGCCATGATCCAGGCCGCCAAGGCGGATGGAGAGCTGGACGAACAGGAAAAGCAGACAATCGTTGGCGAATTGGGTGACGACATAAGTGATGAGGAACGCGCCTTTGTCCTCGATCAGATGGAGGCGCCGATTGATGTCATGGGACTCGCTGCTGATGTGGGGGCTCCCCTCAAGGCACAGATCTACGCAACCTCTTTGGCCGCGATTCGATTGGATAACGAACGTGAGGCATCCTACCTGCTTCAACTGGCAACCGCTCTGGGCCTGTCAGATGCCGACCGGGATCAGATTCACACCTATATGGGCGCACCGACATTGCCTCGTTAGGTCAGCAACAAAACCTGCGCATTGTAGGTGTGATTGGCCTTGACATGGGCGGTGCACAGCGTAAAAGCGCACGCTCATAGGAATTCAACCGAAGGGCCCTGCCTTTTCGGACGCAGGAGATAACCATGGCGAAGCCGACGACAATCAAGATCCGTCTGAACTCGACCGCGGGCACGGGCCACTTCTACGTGACCAAGAAAAACGCGCGCACCATGACCGAGAAAATGACCGTTCGCAAATACGACCCGGTCGCTCGCAAGCATGTCGAGTACAAGGAAGGCAAGATTAAGTAATCTGCCCTTCTACTATGACTTTCGGGAAAGGCTCTGCTTTGGCAGAGCCTATTTTCTTGCCCGGTGACAAGCAATACAGCGATCCGATCGGTCAACGGGCCGTTGCAGCGACGCATCACGCTTGGGGCCAATCGTTTTGCCTGCGGCTTGCTTTTTGCCAAAACCTGCAAGTACGGTTCAGCAAACCGCCACAAAATGTTGAGCGCCATGAAAAAAATCTTGTTATCCACAACCATCGTTCTGGCCGTTGCGGCCTGTGAAGATCCCTTTAACCGGCAAGGTGTTGGGTTCACTGGAATTGATGGAGAACCCCGCACCATCTCGGACGTTCCCGGCGCGGTCGCCTTTGTACCGCCAGCGACCAATGTTCCGGCAGAGCTGGCCGAACTGCCAACCATCGCTGTAATTAGTGATCAGGTTGACCCTATCAAAAAGGCGCGGGTGGCCATCGACAATGGTGGTGTGAGCCCGGACAACGCGGTGCAATTGTCTGGCAGCGCGACCGATCTGTTCCTTAGCACGGTCGATGTGAACGGCACGGTCTATGGTGTTCTGCGCACCCGCAACAGCGCGACACGCGTGGATAACTCGATCGGTGCAATCTTTGGAGACGAGACCGAACGCTTTACAGGCTGTCTGGCAGCTGGTGATGTTTTCGGAAAAGGATCGTCAAGCCGCAGCTCTGGTTTTGCCGTTCCACTGAACTGCAGCTAGTACAGCCAACAATCTCTATTCGGATACCCCCGCTTAAAAGGCGGGGGTTTTCTTTTGCAACATGACGTTGGACAAAAGAAAAGGGCCGGTCTTTCGACCGGCCCATATGCATTTGCAATGCTGTGAAGCTTTATTCCTGTTGCCCCATGAACATCAGCAGGAACTGGAACATGTTCAGGAACGAGATGTACAGGCTCAGCGCGCCGTCAAAGGCGGCTTTGTCCAGCCATTCCTGATCGCCATGTGCGGCATGTGCGACATATGTGTTCTTAATGTCCTGCGTGTAGTAGGCGGTCAGACCCGCAAAGATCAGGATACCGATGGCCGAGATGGCCAGCATCATCACGCCCGATTGCAGGAACAGGTTGATCACCATCGCCACCAGCAGGCCGATCACACCCATCATAAGAAAGGTGCCCATGCCGCTGAGGTTCCGCTTGGTGGTGTAGCCATAGAGGCTAAGACCACCAAACGCGATTGCGGTGACCAGGAAGGTCTGTGTGATCGAGTAAGGCGTAAAGATCATAAAGATCGAACTCATCGACACGCCCATCACGGCCGCGAAGACAAAGAAGCCAAGCTGAACAGTCGCGGCGGAACCGCGACGCATCAGAGCGCCCCAGCCGAACAGGATAAAGGCCAGCGGTGCAAACATGACAACCCACTTCAGCGGCGAAAGAAACAGGGTTCCGCCCAGGCTGGTCAGATAACGGTCAGCGCCGATCTGCGCCACTGCATTTGACGGGTCGCTGGTGACCGCAAGCCCGGCAATCGCCCAGGCTGCCAATGCTGTGATCAGCATGCCGACGGACATTGTGCCGTAGACTTTGTTCATATGGGCGCGCAGGCCCTGATCAATCTCGGCGGCGCGCGCGCCGGATACCGTCCGGACCGTGTCGAATTGTGCCATCAAAGGGTCTCCCTTTAGCTCGTGTTATTACGCCCCGGCAAAGCGGGGCGGTTTCTCGTTAAATATCGGCAACTAGGGGCTGTATTTCAAGAGTTTCCGGCGGAAAACCGACTAAAACACGTAACAAAAAAGGCGATAGGCAACCCAGCGTCACCTATCGCCTTAAAAACATGAGCATACGAGTCATCTTTTCCAGTAGTTTGGGGCATCCCAAAGGTAGCGGCGCGCTTCTTCCATCGCCTCTTCTCGGGTAATTCCCATGTCTTCCAAAGACGTATTGTCCAGCTGCATCAATCGGCGGCGCTGGCGCCTCACTGCTAACATGTGTTGGATCAACGACATCATAGGGCGCGTTGCGTTTTGACGGGTCTGTTTGAGTGCAATTTGGGTCATAATCATTGTCCTTTCTGCATTCTCTGATGGTTTCCCGAAAACCAATCAACTTCCTTGATGTATATGGCAAAGCATGTCATATTTTAAAAACGAATATTTTTGATGAGTCTCATAAGGGATCGTGAAGATGCGAAATCTGGACATTACCACCTTACGCTCGTTCATGGCGGTTGCCGATCAGGGTGGGGTCACTCGTGCAGCTGGTTTTCTGCATCTGACACAGTCTGCAGTTTCGATGCAGCTTAAGCGTCTAGAGGAGTTGCTGGGCCTTGAATTGCTGGATCGCAGTGGACGCACGATCGCGCTTACCGCCTCGGGTGAGCAGTTATTGACCTATGCGCGTCGAATGATCGCGCTGAATGACGAGGTGATCTCGAAACTGACTGATCAGGCGTTCGAGGGCGAAATCGTACTGGGCGTGCCGCATGACATTGTCTATCCGGCCATTCCACGTGTTCTGCAACGGTTCAACTCCGATTTTCCGCGTGTTCGCGTGCAACTGGTGTCATCCTATTCGTTACAGCTAAAAGATATGCTCAAGCGGGGCGAATGCGATGTGATCCTGACCACCGAGCCGACCCCCGTTGGTGGGTCCGAAACCATCGCTGAGCTACCGCTACGCTGGATCGGTGCGCAGGGCGGTTCTGCCTGGCGAAAGCGTCCGTTGCCCTTGGCTTTGGGGCGCCGATGTCTGTTCCGCCCGCAGGTGATCGCGGCGTTGGACGCGGCTGGCATCCCTTGGGAATTGTCGGTGGAAACCGAGAATGACCGAACCATCGAAGCCACCGTCAGTGCCGATCTGGCCGTTCATGCCATGCTGGACGGAACCGAGGCCGCGCATCTGGAACAGATCGAATCAGGTGGCGCACTTCCGGAATTGCCTGCCCATATGATCAACCTCTATGGCGGCAATGAAGGGCGGGATCCGATTGTCGATGCCTTGGCGCATCTGGTCAGGCAGAATTTCCGCATGCTCGGGGGCAGCCAGCTGCGTGCGGTCGCGGGATAGGTCATTTAGATTGTGATAACGACCTTGCCGGTGGACTTGCGTTCTTTCAGCAGCTGCATTCCCTGTGCGACTTCGGACAAGGGCAAGATGTGGCTGATATGCGGCTTGATCTTGCCTTCACTGTGCCAGCGAAACAACGTGTTGAAACTGTCCCTTACGATTTCGGGTCGGAAGGTCAGGTAACCGCCAATATAGAAGCCAATCACCGTCAGGTTTTTGACTAATAGGTGATTGGCGGGGATTTGCGGAATCTCGCCACCGGCAAACCCGATGGGCAGCAGACGCCCTTCGGGGTTCGTGGCCCGAAAGGCCGCTTTGAACACGTCGCCACCGATTGCGTCATAGACCACATCTGCGCCACCCAACGCTTTGACCGCGTCTCTTAGGTCTTCTGAGGTGTCGATCAAGTGATCTGCGCCCGCAGCTTTGGCAACGGCCAGCTTGTCCGCCCCGCGTGCCTGCGCGATTACGGTTGCCCCCATCAACTTACCAATCTCGACCGCTGTCAGGCCAACCCCGCCCGCCGCGCCGGTAACCAGCAGTGTTTCACCCGGCTGCAACCTGGCACGGTGATACAGTGCCAGGTGGCTGGTTCCATATGCGATCTGGATCGCCGCCGCCTCTTCGAAGCTGATCGTGTCGGGCAGTGATATCACCCGTGCGGCGTCAAAAACCCCAAATTCCGCCAGCCCACCCTGTCCTGAATAGACGGCCACGCGATCACCAATGCTGATGCCGCTTACATCGGCACCCACCGCATCTATGACACCCGCAACCTCCATCCCCAATGTGAACGGAGCGGCGGGCGTGTCCTGATATGTCCCTTTTTGCATCAGAAGGTCGGCAAAATTCAGTCCGCAGGCTTTGATCGCAACGCGCACCTGACCCAAGGAGGGATTAGGTGTGGTGATCTGGCAAAGCTTGGCCTGCTCACCTGCGGATTGAATGTGAAATGCCTGCATAATCTGATCATCTCCCTGCACCGGGCATAGGTGCGTTTTGCACGGGACTTGTCAATGATATTGGGCGGCCGAGCTTGACCCAAAAAGCAACACGGTGTTCGCGGCTTTGGCCAATCAGGGACACAACCATAAACCATCGTTCTGGCTGCATGACTCAACCATCTTGAAAAATGATCAAAAAAAAGTAATAAAAGCAGCTAGTGCTGTAATCGGGGGAGGCACGATCCGTATTAGGGAATGGTTAAATTCCATTCTCTAATGTTGCGATACCGGACGTCGCGCAATCCCGATCAGATGTTTGTGTACTAAAGGAGAATACCAATGACTCATCACGTCGATGTCCATGTGGGCAAGCGCGTTCGGCATCGCCGCTGGCTGATTGGGATGACCCAACAGCAATTGGCGCAGCAAGTTGGTATCAAGTTTCAACAGATCCAAAAATACGAAACCGGTGCCAACCGAATCAGTGCTTCTCGCCTTTGGGACATTGCTGAGGCATTGGAAGTTCCTGTCAGCTTTTTCTTTGAAGGGCTGGAAGAGGTTCAGAAAAGCGCGGATGAAAAGAAGTCTGTGCCTGCGGACCTGATGGGGGATAAGGAAGCGTTGGATCTGGTGCGCTCTTACTACGCAATCCCGGAAAATCAGCGCCGCCGTCTGTTCGAATTGGCACGGGTTCTGAGTGACGTAGCGTGATCTGATCGCGCGCGCTTGACTTTGACAGGCGTTGGCCGCACCAGTGGCCCATGCACCAGACCCATCTGACCGATATGGATGTTGCTGAAGAAATGGCCGACGCGGCGCGCGCGGCCATTCTTCCGCATTTTCGCCAACACGATCTTGAAACCGCTAACAAGCTGGAAGGCGGGTTTGATCCCGTCACTATCGCAGATCGCGCGGCTGAAAAAGCAATGCGCGAGGTGTTGCAACGTCTTCGCCCCGATGACGGCATCTTAGGTGAAGAGTATGGCCAGTCCGAAGGCCAAAGCGGTCGCGTTTGGGTTCTGGACCCAATCGACGGAACGCGCGGATTTGTCAGTGGCACACCGACGTGGGGCGTTTTGATCGCGCTCAGCACCTCAGCCGGCCCAGAACTGGGGGTGATCGATCAACCCTATATAGGCGAACGGTTCAGAGGGTCGTCCGAGATTGCGCAGCTGACCGGGCCCTTGGGCACATCACAGTTGGCGACGCGTGCAGTAAAGACGCTCGAACAAGCCACCCTGTTCACAACCTTCCCTGAAGTCGGCACCTCTGAAGATCGCGCAGGGTTCGAAGCTGTGTCAAAACAGGTACAACTGACGCGCTATGGCATGGATTGCTATGCCTACGCGCTGCTGGCTGCGGGACAGGCGGATCTGGTGATCGAGGCGGGGTTGAACGCCTATGATATTCAAGCTCCGATTGCGGTGATCGAGGCTGCTGGTGGCATCGTAACCGATTGGCAAGGCGGACCCGCGCATAATGGTGGACGTGCCCTTGCAGCTGCCAATGCCGAGATTCATGCGGCCGCGCTAGACATCCTGCGCACCTACTAAACCATTGCCCCAGTAACGCCCTGACGCTAAACCGGTATCAGCCGGTTCTTACGCCTGTTTTCCACCGGCCTCGCATTCCTTGCATGAGACAGGCAATTGCAGGAGTGCCGCTATGACTGAATTTCTTATCAAAAACGCAGATACCATCCTGACCATGGATGATGACCGTCGCGAGCTAAACGATGCAGATATCCTGATCCGCAACGGCCAGATCTCGCAACTTGGTCACGGGCTGACGACAACGGGCGAGGTGCATGATGCCAGGGGCTGCGTGGTCACGCCGGGTCTGGTGAACACGCATCATCACCTTTACCAGACCCTGACCCGCGCGGTTCCGGGCGGGCAGGACGCGTTGCTGTTTGGCTGGCTGCAAACGCTCTATCCCATCTGGGCGCGGTTCGGGCCGGAGCAGATGTTTACCTCAGCCCAGATCGGGCTGGCCGAGCTGGCACTATCCGGCTGCACCCTCAGTTCCGATCACCTGTACCTCTATCCCAATGGCGCACGGCTGGAGGATACGATTTCCGCCGCCTCGGACCTGGGCCTACGCTTTCATCCCACCCGCGGCGCGATGAGCATTGGCGAAAGTGACGGGGGCCTGCCGCCGGACAGTCTGGTTGAGGCTGAAAATGATATCCTGAACGACATGATCCGCGTTGTGGATGCGTTCCATGATCCGAGCGAGGGATCGATGTGCCGGGTTGGCCTCGCGCCCTGTTCGCCCTTTTCAGTCAGCCGGGACCTGATGCGCGATGCCGCTCTGCTGGCGCGCGATAAGGGCGTCATGCTGCACACCCATTTGGCCGAGAATGACGAAGATATCGCTTATTCCCAGGCGCAATTTGGCTGCCGTCCGGGCCAATATGCCGAGGATCTAGGCTGGACCGGCCCCGATGTCTGGCACGCGCATTGCGTCAAACTGGACGGGGCCGAGATCGATCTGTTCTCGAAATCCGGAACCGGGGTAGCCCATTGCCCTTGTTCGAACTGCCGTCTCGGATCGGGTATCGCACCGGTGCGAACCATGCGCGATCAGGGCGTGAATGTTGGGCTCGGCGCGGATGGGTCGGCCAGCAATGACAACGGCAATCTGATGCTTGAGGCGCGGCAGGCGATGCTCTTGCAACGTGTCGCAAACGGGGCCGACGCCATGTCAGCTCGCGAAGCGCTGGAGATTGCAACCCGAGGCGGCGCGGATGTACTTGGACGGCCCGATTGCGGCCGGCTGATACCGGGCAAGCGGGCCGATATCGCCGTGTGGGACACGTGCTGCATCGAAAGCGCGGGCAGTTGGGACCCCGCTGCTTTGCTGTTGGCCGGGCCTATGCAGGTCAAACACCTGTTCGTCGAGGGGCGTCAGATCGTACGGGACGGTCATATTGCAACGATTGACTTGCCGTTGGCCATTGAGCGGCAGAACGCATTGGCGCGGGCGTTGCGGGATTAACCCGCGCGCTGCCCGTTGATCCAGACGTCGGCAATGGCGCGGTCGTCGCCCATCATGATGGTC
Organism: Ruegeria sp. H4; assembly: GCF_056533065.1. Taxonomy (NCBI): domain Bacteria; kingdom Pseudomonadati; phylum Pseudomonadota; class Alphaproteobacteria; order Rhodobacterales; family Roseobacteraceae; genus Ruegeria; species Ruegeria sp. H4. The sequence goes on along the minus strand of NZ_JBQFOC010000002.1, from coordinate 804,768 downwards.
GGGAAGACTGCTTCCCACAGATCATCCGCATGGGCCTCGCGCTGGGCGATGGCTGGGGTCGAGGCAAGGTCGATGACAACCAGATCGGCCTCCATCCCCGGGGCGACGTTGCCGATGCAGTCGTCCATCCGCAGTGTCCGGGCTGATCCGACTGTACCCAGCCACAGCAATTGCGCCGGATGCAGAGGGCGCCCGCGCAGTTGGCCGATCTCATAAGCGGCGGCCATCGTGCGCAGCATCGAAAAGCTGGACCCGCCGCCGGTATCGGTCGCCAACCCGACCCGGTGGCCGTCATGGATCAACCCATTCATGTCAAACAGGCCCGAGCCGATGAAGGTGTTCGAAGTCGGGCAATGCACCAGCGCTGCATCAACTTCACGCAACCTGTCGCGTTCACGGTCTTCCAGATGGATAACGTGACCGTAAAGACCATTTCGACCTAGAAGACCGAATTTCTCATAGGTGTCCAGATAGTCCCGCGCATTCGGGAACAGCGACCTAACCCATTCGATCTCATCCGTCTGCTCGCTCAGATGGGTTTGCATCAGGCAATGTGGATGTTCTGCCCAAAGCGCCCCCAAAGCCTCAAGCTGTTCAGGCGTGGATGTGGGCGAAAACCGAGGTGTGATCGCGTAAGACAGACGATCCACGTGGTGCCATTTCTCCAGCAGCGCCGCGGACTGGTCATACGCTGTTTGCGCATTGTCCTGCAAACCCTCAGGCGCGTTGCGATCCATGCAGGTTTTGCCAGCTACAACCCGTTGCCCGCGTTGTTGCGCGACCGAGAAGAACGCATCGACGCTTTCGGGATGGATCGTGCAGAAGCTGCACATGGTGGTGGTGCCATGCGCCGTTGTCAGGTCGAGATAGCGGTTCGCGATCTCGGTCGCATAGTTGGTATCGCCGAACTTCATCTCTTCGGGGAAGGTATAGGTGTTCAGCCAGTCGATCAGCCGTTTGCCCCAGCTCGCGATCATGGCGGTTTGCGGGTAATGGACGTGAGGGTCCACAAAACCGGCCATGATCAGGTGGTTGCCATAGTCCCGAGTTTCGGCACCCGGATGAGCATCGGCCAGCGTGTCCAGTGAACCGACAGCTTGCACGCGCCCGTCTTCGATCACCAGCGCCTCGTCCAGACGGGTCGCGTCGGTAGGTACCCCGTCAAAGGGCGATCCGTCGAAACTCAGTATGCGCCCTTTCAAAAGCGTCTTTTGCACCATTCGCCCTGTTCCCTAGCTATTTGAGGCCACGGATCAGCATATGCGGGCGAAAGATGCGGGTAAATCGGCGTATTGTCATTGTTTTCCGGTAGCTGCTTCTTCTAATTAGGGATCAATGACCGACTAAACGGGGGCAGATATGACGACAGGCTTTGATGAACCCGTAAGTGACTCGACCTCTGACGAGGATGCCTATGCGCTGGATCGCCGGACTGTCGCGACCATTCTCTATGCCGTGGACGTGGATGATCGGGCCAAGCTGATCGAGCTGATGGAGCCGCTGCACGCAGCCGACATCGCCGACCTTTTGGAACAGATCAACCCTTATGACCGGGCCCGGCTGATCCGTCTGTATGACAAGGAATTTGACGGCGACATTCTCTCAGAACTGGATGAATCGGTCCGAGAAGAAGTCATCAGTGTCCTGAATCCCGATGTTCTGGCCGAAGCCGTTCGGGACATGGAAAGTGACGATGTCGTTGACCTGCTGGAAGACCTTGAAGAGCCGCAGCAGGAAACCATTTTGGACGCGCTGGAGGATTCCGAGCGCGTCGCGGCAGAGCAGGCGCTTGCCTATCCGGAAAACTCGGCCGGTCGCCTTATGCAGCGCGAGGTGGTCATGGCGCCCGAACACTGGACAGTGGGCCAGGCCATCGATTTCATGCGCGCCAATGACGACTTGCCTGAACAGTTCTATCACGTCGTTCTGGTCGATCCGCGCCTGAAACCCGTGGCACAAGTTACCTTGGGCAAGCTGATGGCAACCCGGCGCGAGGTTCCCCTGCATGATCTGACGGAAGAGGAATTTCATGTCATTCCCGTTGATCAGGACGAAGAGGATGTGGCCTACGCGTTCAACCAGTATCACCTAATCTCGGCCCCAGTTGTGGATGCTGATGGCCGACTGGTCGGCGTAATCACCATTGACGACGCGATGGTGGTTCTTGACGAGGAGCATGAGGAAGACATTCTGCGTCTCGCCGGTGTCAGCGACGAAAGCTCGCTGTCGGACAGCGTTGCCGCAACAAGTCGTCGGCGTTTGCCGTGGCTGGCGGTGAACCTGTGTACGGCCATCTGCGCCTCGCTGGTGATTTCACAATTCGAGGCGGCGATCGATCAGTTGGTGGCGCTGGCGATCCTGATGCCGATTGTGGCCTCGATGGGGGGGAATGCGGGGACCCAATCGCTGACTGTTGCGGTGCGGGCGCTGGCGACGCGCGATCTGACTGCCGCCAATGTCATGCGCGTGATCCGGCGAGAGCTGTTGGTCGGCATGCTGAACGGGCTGTGTTTTGCCATCGTGTTGGGGACGGTAGGAATGCTCTGGTTTGATTCTCCACTGCTGGGCGTCGTGATTGGATCAGCCTTGGTCGTGAACATGATCATCGCGGGTTTCGCGGGTACGGTAGTACCTGTGGTGCTGGACCGACTGGGTGTTGACCCCGCTCTGGCTTCGGGGACATTTGTGACGACCACAACGGATGTCATGGGGTTCTTTATCTTCTTGGGACTGGCCAGCGTGGTGCTTTTGTGACCGATCTGACTGAAATCAAGGCTGCAGCGCGCAAAGCGGCCTTCGCCCGTCGCAAAGCCGCGTTTGATGCGCGCCTGCCCGGAGCCGCAGGACGTCTGTCCGAGGTTTTGGCAGGCTATCGGGGCGTGCCCTTGTCAGGCTACATGCCGATCCGCACCGAAATCGACCCGCTGCCCGCGATGGCTGAGGCTTCGGCCTATGGCGCGGTTGGCGTTCCGGTGATCCAAGCCGCCGGTCAGGCATTGAAATTCTCGCGCTGGACGCCTGAAGGGGGGCTGAAAGATGGGCCTTTTGGCGCAAAGGTGCCTGAGGTTGACGACTATTTCGATCCCGAGATCCTGATCGTTCCGCTGGTGGCTTTCGATGCACTGGGCGGACGGCTGGGATATGGTGGCGGCTTCTATGACCGCACGCTGGAAGGGTTGCGCGCCAAGCGCCCGACGCTGGCCATCGGCTTTGCCTTTGACGCGCAAGAGGCCGAGGGGTTGCCTCTGGAGCCTACAGATCAGCCGCTGGACATGGTCATTACCGAGAGCCGGGTGCTTAGTTTCAATACTTAACCCATATTCTCGGCTCGGAAATACTCCCATGCATCCTGCCTTGAGCCATCTGGCATGGTACATGTCCCGGTTTGGCCATCCTCGCCATCGACGATCTGATACTGCCCGCCTTTTTTGCTGCAGAAGGTCGCTGCCGGGTTGGCCAGCCCGGTCGTGGGCTCCGAAGGCTGATCGCAGGCGGCGAGGGGGGCAAGAAGGGTGGCGAAAATCAGGTGGCGGGTCATGAATGTCTCCGATCCAATGCAGTTTTGCGCTTTATGGCCTTAGTTTAACCGCTTGTGCTTGGCATTGACCACACTTAGGACGGTGCGCATGAGGATACTTTTTCTGGGTGACGTCATGGGCCGCGCGGGACGCACGGCCATCCAGCAGCATCTGCCGCGTCTGCGCGATGAGTGGCGGCTGGATTTCGTTGTGGTCAATGGCGAGAACGCCTCGAACGGGATGGGCCTGACCGGCGATCACTCCAAGCTGTTGCTGGATGCAGGTGCAGATTGTGTGACGTTGGGCGATCATGCCTTCGACCAGAAAGATATGCTGCAGTTCATCGAGAAAGAGCCGCGCATCGTGCGCCCGGTGAACTTTGCCAAAGGCGCACCGGGGCGCGGGCATCGCTTGTTCAACGCGCCTGGAGGCCGAAAGGTGCTGGTGGTTCAGGTGCTGGGGCAGGTCTTCATGAAACGGCCCTTTGACGATCCATTTTCGGCCATTGAACCGATCCTGAAGTCGCACCCGCGCGGTGGGCAGGCGAATGCGATCATCGTCGATATGCATTGCGAGGCGACATCCGAGAAAATGGCGATGGGCCATTATTGCGACAAGCGTGCCAGTCTTGTGGTGGGGACACATACGCATGTGCCCACGGCAGACTCGCAGATCCTGCCCGGTGGCACGGCCTATCTGACGGATGCGGGGATGTGCGGCGACTATGACTCGGTCATTGGTATGGACAAGGTCGAGCCGCTGCGCCGGTTCATTACCGGTATGCCAAAAGCTCGATTCACCCCCGCGAATGGCGAGGCAACGTTGAGCGGTGTATTCGTCGAGACCAACGATCAGGACGGCAGTACAAAAACCGTGCGCATGGTACGCGTCGGTGGGCGGCTAGAGCAGGCGGGTCCGTAAAGGCTTGCCCTGCCTCGCGCAATGCGGGAAACTACCCGTCAGGCGCTTGGGCCAGGGTTCGGACAGAATACCACGAATGCACTTCCTTTCACTGACAGACACCGGCAGCGCAATTCTGGCGCTTTTGATTGTTGCGGGCATGTTCGTCATGTTCCTGCGAGAAGTTTACCCGACCGAGGTGGTCGCCATCGGTGGTGTTGCTTTGATGCTTGTGACGGGAATACTGCCCTATCAAAGCGCGCTGGCCGTCCTGTCAAATCCCGCCCCGTGGACCATTGCTGCGATGTTCATCATCATGGGGGCACTGGTGCGTACTGGGGCGCTGGATGCCTTCACCTCGACTGCGCAGAAACAGGCGCAAGTGAACCCCAAGATCGCCATCGCCCTGCTTATGGCATTTGTGGTTCTGGCCTCGGCGGTTGTTTCCAACACGCCCGTTGTTGTTGTGATGATCCCGGTCTTTGTTCAGATCGCGCGCACGCTGAATGTACCAGCCTCAAAACTGCTGATCCCGCTCAGTTATGCGGCCATTCTGGGTGGAACGCTGACCCTGATCGGAACCTCGACCAACCTGCTGGTGGATGGTGTTGCCCGCGCGCAGGGGATGCGGCCCTTCACGATTTTCGAGGTTACCCCGCTGGGCATTGCGCTCGTTATCTATGGCATGGTCTACCTGCGCTTTGTTGCGCCCCGCCTGCTGCCGGAGCGCGACAGTATGGCATCGCTGCTTAGCGATCGCTCCAAGATGAAGTTCTTTACCGAGGCCGTCATCCCACCCGACAGCAACTTGATCGGGCGCGAAGTAACCGGCGTGCAGTTGTTCAAACGCCCCGGCGTACGACTGATCGACGTTGTGCGCGGCGATGACTCGCTGCGCCGCAATCTGCAAGGCGTGACACTCGATGTGGGTGATCGGGTGGTTCTGCGCACCGAGATGACCGAACTTTTGAGCCTGCAACGCAACAAAGAGCTAAAGCGGGTTGATCAGGTGTCGGCGATTGAGACCAAAACGGTCGAGGTACTGATCACTCCGGGCTGTCGTATGGTTGGACGCACACTTGGGGCGCTCAGGCTGCGACGGCGCTATGGTGTTTATGTTCTGGCGGTGCATCGTCGGAACCAGAATATCGGCCGACAGTTGGATGATCTGGTCGTTCGCGTGGGCGATACTTTGTTGTTGGAAGGTTCACCTGCCGACATTCAGAAACTGGCCGCCGATATGGATATGGTCGACGTCACCCAACCTTCGGCCCGTGCCTTTCGTCGCAGCCATGCACCGATTGCTATTGGTGCACTGGTTGGCATCGTCGCGCTGGCTGCGCTGGGTGTCGCGCCAATCCTATTACTGTCGATTTTGGCGGTCGCAGTCGTCCTGGTCACGCGTTGCATCGATGCGGATGAGGCGTTTTCCTTTGTTGAGGGCCGTCTGCTAGCCCTCATTTTTGCAATGCTTGCCATCGGGGCCGCTCTCGATGCTTCGGGTGCAGTGTCGCTGATTGTCGAGGCCATCGCGCCTTCGCTTGGGCTATTGCCACCTTTCTTGATCATATGGGCGGTATATCTACTGACCTCGGTCTTAACTGAACTGGTGTCGAACAATGCGGTTGCAGTTGTGGTTACACCTATCGCCATCGGGTTGGCGCAAGCTGTCGGGATGGATCCACGCCCCTTGGTTGTCGCTGTCATGGTTGCGGCTTCGGCTTCTTTTGCGACGCCCATTGGATATCAGACCAACATGATGGTCTATGGTCCCGGCGGGTACAGGTTTACTGATTTCATGAAGGTGGGCATACCGCTCAACCTGACGGTTGGGCTGCTGGCATCGCTGCTGATCCCATTGATCTGGCCTCTGTAAAATCGGCGCAAGCTTGCCGTCCGCCCGCAGTGGCCCTTGTAATATCACGCGAACATACAGAGCTTTGTGTATGTGATTGTGCAGAAGGAATTGGATCATGTCTGCGAGAGCAACCGCAATTTGCGCTGCAACGGCTTTGCTGACGGGAATGGGCCAGGTGGGTATCGCCGGAACCGTCGAAGGGTCAGCCACCTATCGTGAACGGATCGCTGTGCCGCCAGATGCCACCTTGTTTGTCGAACTTCAGGATGTCTCTCTGGCGGACGCACCTGCAGTGACCTTGGCCGCTCAACGCTATGCGCTGACAGGTGTTCCTGCACATTTTGAGCTGACCTATGACGACGCACTGATCCAGGACGGACACCGCTATAGCGTTCGTGCGTCGATTTCGCAGGGTCAAAGGCTGTTGTTCACCACCGATACCAGTTATCCGGTACTGACAAACGGTGCCGATGATGCGGTCGATCTGATCTTGGTTCAGGTGCAGAGTGAACCATCACTGGACAACACAGAATGGATTGCCGCAACGCTGAACGGCGCTCCGATAGAAACTGAGCGAACGCCAGAGCTGATCTTTGCGCAAAACGGCGCCTTCTCCGGGACTGGTGGGTGCAATCGGTTCACTGGTCAGGCCGAGATATCCAGCAACCAAATCGACTTTCCGGACAATATGGCCGCAACCCTAATGGCGTGCCCACCCCCGTTGGATGAGGTCGAACGTGAGTTTCTCAAAGCGCTGCAAACCATCACGAGTTTTGTGCGGCAAGGGGACGCATTGGCGCTGTTGGATGGGGCGGGTGAGCCGGTCATCAAACTGGTACGCAAACAGTAAGCTTAGTTAAGCCACCGCACGTGACCGACCTGCATTGCGGCCCGAGAAGATACAGCCACCAAGGAACGTGCCCTCAAGCGCGTTGTAGCCATGATAGCCTCCGCCGCCAAAGCCCGCGACCTCTCCGGCGGCGAACAGGCCGGGCACCATTTGCCCGTCAGCACCGATCATCTGGCTGTCCAGATTGGTCTGCAGCCCGCCCAGGGTCTTGCGCGTCAGCACATGCAGTTTGACCGCAATTAGCGGGCCGTTCGAGGGGTCAAGAAACTTGTGTGGCTTGGCAGTGCGGATCAGTTTGTCCCCGCGATAGTTACGCGCGGCAAGGATCGCCATCATCTGTGCATCTTTCGAGAACGGATTGTCGACCTGAGAATCCCTCGCTTCAATCTGTGCCCGCAGATGTGCCTCGTCAATCAGACCGCCGCCCAAATGGTTCATGCCGCTGACCAGTTCGGTCAAGGTATTGGCAACGACAAAATCCTCACCCTTTTCCTTGAAGGCCTCGACCGGTGCGGTGGCTTTCGAGCCCGATAAAATCCGCTGCCGGATGACCTCTTTCCAACTGCCCGAGGTGAAATCGGGGTTTTGTTCTGATCCGGACAAGGCGAATTCTTTTTTGATCACCTTCTGCGTCAGAACAAACCAGCTGTAATCGTATCCTGTTTTCAGGATCTCGCGCAGGGTCCCCAAAGTGTCAAAGCCTGGCAGACACGGAGGTTCCATCCGGTTGCCAGTCGCGTCGAACCACATCGAGCTTGGTCCGGGTAGAATACGAATGCCATGGGCGGGCCAGATCGGATCCCAGTTCTTGACACCTTCGGTATAGTGCCACATGCGATCGCCGTTGATCACATGCCCCCCCGCCTTTTCGCTGATGGCGATCATGCGGCCATCGACGTGAAACGGAACGCCAGCCACCATGTCTTTGGGTGGCTCACCCAGACGATCTTGTGGCCAGTTCTTCCGGACCATTTCGAAATTGCCACCGATCCCGCCGGACGTGACGATCACCGAAGGTGCGTAGAACTCAAACTCTCCAACCTCTTCCCGGTTGGTCTTGCCGCCGCGCTGGGCAGTGTCGTCGGCCAGAACCTCACCCGACACGCCTTTGGCGGTGCCGTTTTGCATGATGATGTGGCTGACCTGATGGCGGAACTTCAACTCGATCAAACCGGCGCTGACATGATCTTTGACGCGGCGAATGAAATGTTCCAGAACGCCGGGCCCTGTGCCCCAGGTGATATGAAACCGTGGGACCGAGTTGCCATGCCCATTGGCGAAAGACCCGCCGCGTTCGGCCCAGCCCACCACTGGGAACCAGCGCAGACCCATCTCATGCAGCCATGGCCGCATTTCTCCAGCCGCAAACTCTACATAGGCTTCGGCCCATTTGCGCGGCCAGGTATCTTCGTCACGGTCGAACTGAGCGCTGCCCATCCAGTCGCGCAGGGCCAATTCATTACTGTCCTTGATCCCCATACGGCGCTGTTCCGGCGTGCCGACCATGAACAGGCCACCCAGGCTCCAGAACGCCTGACCGCCCAGAAAGCTTTCGGGTTCCTGATCAACCATGATCACCTTTTTGCCGCGGTCGCCCAGTTCGGCCGCCGCGGCCAGACCGGCCAAACCGCTACCAACAATAACTGCATCTGCGGTGGTGTTGGTCATGAGCGGTCCTTTCAGCGTTTGCGGAACCAAATGAGAAATGGCAGCACGACCGCATACATCGTGATCCCGTAGACGGCAGATGGCAGGGCCAACGGGCTGAACCCGCTGTCGGTACTGGTGATCAGGGCCGCCAGCGTGATACCCAGCGTCGAGTTCTGGATGCCCGTATCAATCGAGATGCTTTTACACTCGGCCCATGACAGGTTTGCGGCACGCGCGATCCCCAGCCCGATCAGCAAAAGCGCGATATTCAAGGAAATCAAGCCCGTGCCCATAATGCCAAGGTTATCGACAAAAGTTTGCCAGTTTCCAGCCAGTGCTGCCACGACGATCAGAACGAAAAGAATGGAGGCAAGCGCGGACAAGCCACCTTCAACGCGGTTTGCAAACCCTGTGGCAAACTTACGAATACTGACGCCGATCGCGACTGGAAGGGTTGTGATCAGGAACATGGCAATGGCCAAACCGGTGATCGAAACCTCGGGCGCGTTTTCTCCCATAAAATGCGTGATAGACCACGCCGCCAGAACCGGAACTGTCAGGATCGACAGAATGCTGATTACCGCGGTCAGGCTGACCGATAAAGCCACATCGCCCTTTGCAAGTTTGGTCAGGATGTTGCTGGTTACACCGCCGGGGCAGAAGCTGAGCAACATAAAACCAACCGCGATCTCAGGGGGAAAGCCAAACAAGGTAACAGTTGCAAACGCGGCGATGGGCAGCAGCACCACCTGACACACCGCACCGATGGCAAAGGGGATTTTGCGGCTTAGCACACGTCGGAAATCTGCAATCTCAAGCCCAATACCCAGCGACAGCATGATAATGGCCAGCGAGATCGGCAGGCCGACATTAATAAGCAAATCCAAGAACAACTCCTCCCCAGGGTGTTTGGGATCAGCCTACGCGAGCTTGAAAGCCGCAGGCAATACCGCCGTTAGGTCACTTGTAGCGCTGGACAAACCGGCGCAGGATTTCACCGGGCTGGGTGACATCTGCGGCGTTGCAGATATCGATCAGGATTTGCGCGTCTTCAGGTGGGAAATAGCCGTGGTGCTTGTAGATATTGATGCGCTGCTCAAAGTCCTTTGCGTCCGCCTCCGGGTGAAATTGCGTGGCATAGACGTTCTGGCCCCAGCGGATCATCTGAAACGGGCAGGGGTCAGACGCGACAAGATGTACGCAGCCGTCAGGCAAGGCTTGCACGGCTTCCTTGTGGCCGACAAAGGCGTCGAATTCCCGGGTCAGCCCGGCTGTCAAAGGGTCTGTTACGCCGTCGTCGGTTAGTCGGCAGGATGATGGGCCCACCGGCTCGCCGAACCGGGCTTTGCTGACATCCCCGCCCAGATGAGCCACCAGAACACCCAAGCCATAGCAGCAACCCATGAAGGGATGATCCTGCGCCGTAATCTGCGGCATAAGCCCCATGACCGCACCTTCGATCTTTGCGTCAAGCGAGGATTTCGTGTTGGGATCGTCACTGACGCAGCCGGGGCCTCCGCCGACGATGACACCCGCGTAATCTGTGACATTCAGCCCCTCGGGCAGGTCCTCGCAATCCAGCCGAATGCGGTGCGTCTGCGCAGGCGATAGGCCGGTTTTGTCCAAAACCGAGGCATATTCGGCGTCCGAGGCATCTGTCTCGGGGCGGAGTTGCAGGATCAGAAAGCGTTTCATAGGCGGCCTTTACCTGTCACAGCGGCCAGAAGACAAGGATCGAGGGGATCGAGACCGCGATGATCAGGATCTCCAGTGGCAATCCCATGCGCCAGTAGTCGCCAAACCTGTAGCCACCGGGGCCCAGAACAAGTGTGTTATTCTTGTGCCCGATGGGGGTGAGGAATGCAGCCGAGGCCGCCACCGCAACCGTCATCAGGAATGGATCGGGTGAAACTTCCAAAGTACGGGCCATCTGGATACCAACAGGGGCGGCGACAATGGCCGTGGCAGTGTTGTTCAGCACATCCGACAGGGTCATGGTCACGATCATCAGCACTGTCAGAATAGCCCAGGCGGGCAAGCCATTGGTCAGTTGTATCAAGGCGTTCGCGATGAGTTCAGTCCCGCCGGAAGTCTCCAACGCACTGCCTAAAGGGATCATTGACCCTAACAGTACGACGACGGGCCATTCGATGTGATTGTAGATGTCGCTGATCGGCATGATCTTGGTCAACACATAGGCAATGACCACAAGCCCCAACGCAATGGGCAGATAGATCAGGCCGACGCTAGCCGCCAGAACGGCCGCCGCAAACAGGCCAATGGCGAGCCAGGCTTTTTCATTTGCGGTTACGTTCAACCCGCGTTGTGCCAGCGGCAAACAGCCCAGCCATTCGGTCACATCAGCACCTCTGTCGCGGGGGCAGAGCAGCAGAAGGATATCACCTGCTTCCACCTCGGTCTTGCGGACCTGTTCGGTAATCTGGCGACCCTGACGGGAAATACCCATCAAAACGGTGCTCTGTCGCCATGCTAGCCCCAATCCCTGAGCGGTGCGACCTGCAATGCGCGCGCTTTCGGTGGCGACGACCTCGATCACTTCAAGCCCTTCGCCCTCGGCGGTCAGCACCTCTTGCCTCCGGGTGTCCGAGAAATTGAGTTTCAAGGCTGCGCGAAATTCGTCCAGCGCTTCGGGGCGGGCCTCCAGCACCAGCGCGTCGCCTTCTTTCAGTGTCGCGTGGGAGGATCGGCCATAGCGCCGCTTGCCATCTCGGATCAGCCCAATGATGGCGACATCGGATTTCTCGGCATCTTCATAAAGTTCGCTGACACGCTTGCCGATATGAGGGGAGTCAGGAGGCAAGGTCAGTTCCGCGATGTATTCTGCTAAGGAATCCGAGGCTTCCTGTTGCTGGCCTCGGTTCGGGATTAACCGCCAGCCAATGAGGGACACAAACGCGAGGCCAGCAATCGCGGCTATGCCGCCGACTGGGGCAAAATCGAACATCCTGAAGGGCTCGCCCAGCGTTTCGGCGCGGATTGAGGCGATGATGATGTTCGGCGGCGTGCCAATCAACGTAGCCATGCCACCCAGGATGGTCGCAAAGCTGAGCGGCATCAGGGTCAGGCCCACCGACCGGCCCGCCTTGCGCGCAGTCTGGATATCAACGGGCATCAGCAAGGCCAGCGCCGCGACATTGTTCATGAAGGCCGACAAAACTGCGCCGATCCCGCCCATCAGCGCGATATGCGCTCCCAGCCCGCGTGAGGCGTCGACCAAAGTACGTGTGATCAGGAACACGGCCCCGGATCGGACCAATCCTGCAGAGACGACTAGAACCAGCGCCACGATGATCGTTGCGGGATGACCAAACCCTGCGAAGACATTGTCTACCGGCACCACGCCGAGCACGACGCCGATCATCAAGGCGGCAAAGGCCACGAGGTCATAGCGAAAGCGGCCCCATAGCAGCATTCCGAAAACAGTGGCAAAAAGCGCAAAAAGAATGATTTGTTCTGTCGTCATGGCGCCACCATACCTGCACGGGGGCGTCTCGCAAGCCGATCCCTTGATCCTGCCCCCTGCAACCGTCTATATGAGCGCCGAACACGCAATTACGAATGACGAGGACGCACCATGGCAGGCCATTCCAAATGGGCCAATATCCAGCACCGCAAGGGACGTCAGGACGCCGCGCGGTCCAAACTGTTTTCCAAACTGTCGAAAGAGATCACCGTGGCTGCCAAGATGGGCGACCCCGATCCCGACAAGAACCCGCGCCTGCGTCTGGCGGTGAAAGAGGCCAAGTCGAACTCGGTTCCCAAGGACGTGATCGACCGCGCGATCAAGAAATCGGTTGCGGGTGAAGGCGACGAATACGAAGAAATCCGGTACGAGGGCTATGGCCCCAACGGAGTGGCCGTGATCGTTGAGACCATGACCGACAACCGCAACCGGACGGCTTCGACCGTTCGTTCCACGTTCTCGAAGAACGGCGGTAATCTGGGTGAGACCGGCTCGGTCGGGTTCATGTTCGACCGCAAAGGTGAGGTCGTATATCCGGCAGATGCGGGCGATGCGGACACGATTTTCGAAGCTGCGATTGAAGCAGGTGCCGAAGATGTCGAAAGTTCTGAAGACGGGCATATCATCTGGTGCGCGGATACCGATCTGAACGATGTCTCAAACGCTCTGGAAGGGGCGCTGGGCGAGTCTGAATCGACCAAGCTGATCTGGAAGCCCACCACCACAACCGAGCTAGGCCTGGAGGATATGCAAAAGCTGATGAACCTGGTTGATGCGCTTGAAGACGACGACGACGTTCAGCGCGTTACAACCAACTTCGAAGCCACTGACGAGGTCATGGCGCAGCTGTAACGTTAGCGCGTGTTGTTTTCAGAGCCCGGTCATATTGGCCGGGCTTTATTGATGCCAAAGAGGTGCTTGGCCGTAACTCTGTAGCAGAATAGGCTAAACTGAGTTAGCCAGCCTAGGTGCTGGTTCGGTCGCAATCGATGGCAGAATGTATGACACAAGACGCAAGTGAGTTGGCAAAGCGCAATGTCCCGGTTTTGACTGGGCAGAGCATTTTGTCCCAGGTCGCGTGGACCTTGGGCAGCCCATCCGTTGTGTTGCCCTTTTTAGCTGTGTCTTTTGAGTTGCCCATGTTTGTAGCGGGTGCGCTGGTCTCGATCCGTATGGTCGGCAGCATGATCGCAGATTTCTTTCTGGCTCAACCCATTGCGGCCCAACCCAGAAAGAAGCGTGGCATCGCAATGACTGAATTTGTGATCGGAATTTGCCTGCTGATCGCGATGGCCGTTGCCGCGTCAGGCGTCGTGCCCCTGATCGCTATGGCCTTTGTTATGGTCTTCTTTGTGATTGGTCTGGTCGATGAGATGCAGAACCTTATGTATACCGACCTGCTTGGGGATCATGTCCAATCCAAATCACGTATTTCTATGCGGTATTTGCAGTTTGGGGGCGGAGGTCTGGCGGCGATAGGTTTGGCCCTGCTGATCCATGAGATCACAAAGGACAATCCTCCGTTTTCGCGACACTCTGCTGTGATAGCGGTTTCATTCACGTTCTTCGTGCTGTCGGGGATCTGCATCATGGCGCTGGCTGAGATCGGTAAAACCACAGGCGCATCGACCGACGGGAAACCTGCAGTCAAATTGTCATTCAAAGCAAATGTAAAAGCCATTGTTGAGATGTTCGATCACGCATGGTTCAGGCGCTACATGACAATGCGCATGCCTTTGGTTGTTGTATCCTTATCGGTTCCATTCTTCGCCCTGATCGCGGCCGAGGCGCATCATGCGTCGGCCAAAGGGTTGACCGCGATGATCATCTCGTCAGCTTCTGGGTATCTGGTGGCGGCGCCGCTTTGGCAAGTTGTCAATATGAAGTCGCATCGCGCCGTGATGGTTACGGGCACTCTGATGGTCGCGGCGACTGGAGTGGTGTTGTTGACGTTTCACTATCTCAAGCTGGATCATGATGTGCATCTGCATGCCGTTGCCCTGTTCATCGTAACGGTTGCCTCCACAGGTATCAGCAGCGCGCGCAAACTGTATTTTCTGGATGTCGCGCCAAAGGATCAACGCGTTCAGGCTTCGGCTGCGGTCAAGAGCATTGCCCGAATTGCAGCGGTTGTCTTGTCCGCTGGACTGGCCGCGATTGCACATATGCATGAGGTCGCCTTGGCCGTTGCATTTATCGTGGGGTGCAGTTTGATCTCGGCCTTAACATGCTACAGGATCGCTTTGCCGAAGGCTCAGGCGAAGGTCAATGAAACCAGCGGAAAAGCGTCAGAAGAAGGATGAGATTTCGTCTAAAGGCTTCTTCAGCTTGGCCACCGATGGAACCGTTGCAGTCTCTGAAGGGTGTCCAACCGCGATGATCATCGTGGGTTTTTCCGAGGCTGGCCGTTTCAGGGCCCCGTTAAGAAACTTCATCGGATTGGGGGTGTGGGTCAGCGTCGACAAACCGGCGTGATGCAGCGCCGCCAGCAGGAACCCGGTGGCGATATTCACGCTTTCGGGGACATAGTAGTTCTTGTAGCGCGTGCCGTCCTCAAACTCGCCCCAGCGCTGGGCGAACACAACGATCAGCCAGGGGGCGATGGTCAGGTGCTCTTTCACCGCGTTGGTGCCAATTGGTTCCAGTGCCTTTATCCATTCATCGCCTGCGCCACCGGCATAGAACCGGCGTTCCTCTTCCTCGGCTTCTTCGCGGATCTGCTGTTTCAGTGCGGCATCTGAGATGGCCGCAAAGTGCCAGGGCTGATGATTGGCGCCCGAGGGGGCCGTTCCAGCCGTGCGCAGGCATGTTTCGATCACCGCTTTCTCGACCGGGCGGGCCGAGAAATCGCGCACCGTATGGCGCTGCCGCATCTTGTCGTGAAAGGCCAGTGCGGCCTGCTGCATCTGATCGTCGCTGATCTCGCACCGGTCGGGCAGGGGGATCGGATCATAGCTGAGGGCGTCGCGTGAAAACATAAAGTTACTCCGAAGGTTTGCCTCTTATCCGTTTGCGAGCGCCCGGGATCAAGGCTTTGGCTGCAGCCGCTTTGACCGCCTTGGTTAGCGGGGCCAGAGCTGGGGACAGGACGCGACCGACTTGCCAGGTCAACGCAACATCCAGGTGTGCGTCTGGAATGAGGGGCTGCAACTTCCCTTCGGTTATGGGCTTGCGCACTAACGGTTCGGGGTTCATCCCCCAGCCGACGCCTGCAATCGCGGCATCAACGAAGCCGTGAGAGGATGGCAAAAAATGGGTTGGTGGCGTAATGCGACCACCCGCCTGAGCCTCAAACCATGCCTTTTGCAGGCCATCTTTGCGGTTGAAAACAAGGCAGGGGGCGGCGCTGAGGGTGGATGTGTTTACACCTTTCGAAAACCAACGCTGCATGAAATCCGGGCTGGCCGTTGGCAAATATCTTAGCGCTCCAAGCTCGGTGGCATCACAACCCGTCACCGGCTGGCCGTCCACGGTGATCGCTGCGCTGACTTCGCCCCGGCGTAGCCATTTGGCCGAATGGTCCTGATCATCGATGACCAAATCGAACAGCAGACCAGGCGTATTGGCCATGACGTCAATAAACAGGGTCGCCAGTATATCCGCCGGAATGGCCACGCGCACGCGGGCGGTTTCAGTGGTTTGATCAAGCGATAGCTCACGCGAGAGCTGCGCTTCGAGCAAACCGATATCTTCTGCATATTGCGCGATCCGCAAACCGGCTGGGGTTCCGGTGCAAGGGCTTCCGCGATTGATCAAGGTCGCACCGACGCGATCCTCCAGCGCTTTGATCCGTTGAGAGATTGCGGAAGGGGTGACAGCAAGCGCGCTCGCCGCCGCATCAAAGCTGCCATGGCGCAAAATCGCGGACAGCGCTGACAGGTGAAGAGGGTCGAGTAACATTAGTCAAACTTAACTCAGTTTACTATCATTAATTTGATAGATCACGTGGATGACGTTAGTCAACGCCTCGAACAGTAGGAGGCATCATGTTCACAACCTTCATCGCCGGTTTTGCGCTTAGTTTCAGCCTGATCCTTGCGATCGGGGCCCAAAACGCCTTTGTCCTACGACAAGGGTTGCGCCGCGAACATGTCTTTGTGCTGTGTCTGACCTGTGGGCTGTCTGACGCGATCCTGATTGCCGCCGGGGTTGCGGGATTTGGAACATTGGCGCAGGCCTTGCCGTGGTTTGAAACTGTGATGCGGTATGGTGGTGCCACTTTCCTGATCTGGTATGCTGTTCGCAGCTTCTTATCAGCTTGGAAGGGTGGTGCGGCTCTCAAGGCCGGGAATGGCCAGGCAACCAGCCTGCGAACGGCCATGCTGACCGTTATGGCGTTCACTTGGTTGAACCCGCATGTTTATTTGGACACGGTTGTCCTGATCGGCTCAATCTCGGCGCAGTATGATGATCGGTTGAGCTTTGCAATTGGTGCGATGCTGGCGAGTTTCGTATTCTTCTTTACCCTTGGCTACGGGGCCAGGATCTTGTCGCCGTTCTTTGCGCGACCAAGGGCCTGGCAGGTGCTGGACGTGATCATTGGCATCGTCATGCTGGGTATTGCTTTGAAACTTGTTATCATGTGAAGGGTTGCCCGTGCCGACGTTTCGGTGTTCAACCTAGCGCATGAGTTCCCAAGCTGTTTCCTCGCGCCCGATCGCAGGCATGTTCTGGATGTTTGCCGCCGGGTTGAGCTTTGTTGTCATGACGGCTTTGGTCAAGTCTTTGGGCTCGACGATGGACCCGATACAGGCAGCGTTTCTGCGTTATGTTCTGGGTCTTGTATTCCTGCTACCTGCGTTGCGACTAATTCTAACGACCCATCTCAGCAAACGTGATCTTGCATTGTTTGGGCTGCGTGGCGTGATCCATGGCGGAGCGGTCATGCTTTGGTTCTACGCGATGACGCAGATCCCGTTGGCCGAGGTGACGGCGATGAACTACATGACCCCGGTTTATGTCACGTTAGGTGCGGCGCTGTTTCTGGGTGAGAAGCTGGCCTTTCGCCGGATCGCGGCCATTCTGGTGGCGCTGGTCGGAGTTTTGATCATCTTGCGACCGGGATTCCGAGAAGTGTCGCCCGGCCATGTTGCCATGCTTGGCACCGCGCTGACCCTCGGTGGGTCTTATCTGCTCGCCAAGTTGCTGGTGCGCAATATCCCACCTTCAGTTGTTGTGGCACATCTGTCGATCTGGGTCACACTTGCGTTGATCCCGTTCGCCATCGCGGTCTGGAGCCCACCCAGCCTGCGCGATATTGGTGTCCTTTTTCTGGTGGCCAGCTTCGCCACGGCCGGGCACTATTTCATGACGCTGGCGCTGCAGGCCGCGCCGGTAGCGGTTACGCAGCCGGTCACATTCCTGCAACTGATATGGGCCACCGTGCTAGGTGCGCTGGTTTTCAACGAGCCCATTGATATTTGGGTGGTTGCTGGCGGCACATTGATCTTGGCGGCGGTAAGCTTCATTTCTTGGCGTGAGGCTGTGCTGAACCGACGGGAACTGACACCACCCACCATCGCAACAAAGCTGTGATTTCGCATCATGGAATGTTTGTTGATTGACGAGTCAATGTCTGCGCCCTAGCGTTTGCAGGCTGCGCCAGAGAGGGGTGGGGGTCTTTCCCGTGCGATGAGATCATCGGCTATCGTGCGAGGTCCTGAAACCCAGTTCTTTGGCCGTCACTTTCTGATTGGGGCCCGACAATGACCAAGCCGAATATTCTGATCCTGATGGTGGATCAGCTGAATGGAACGCTCTTTCCCGATGGCCCAGCTGATTGGCTGCATGCGCCCAATCTGAAGAAGCTGGCAGCGCGCTCGACCCGCTTCGCCAATGCCTATACCGCCTCGCCCCTATGCGCGCCGGGCCGGGCAAGTTTCATGTCTGGGCAATTGCCCTCGCGCACTGGGGTTTACGACAACGCCGCCGAGTTTCGCAGCGATATCCCGACCTATGCGCATCATCTGCGCCGCGCGGGCTATTATACTTGCCTGTCCGGCAAAATGCACTTTGTCGGGCCGGATCAGTTGCACGGATTCGAAGACCGGCTGACAACCGATATTTACCCCGCCGATTTCGGCTGGACCCCTGACTATCGCAAACCCGGTGAGCGGATTGACTGGTGGTATCACAACATGGGTTCGGTCACCGGCGCCGGGGTGGCCGAGATTTCCAACCAGATGGAATATGATGATGAGGTAGCCTATCACGCGAAAGCCAAGATCTACGATCTGGCCCGGGGGCAGGATGATCGCCCGTGGTGCCTGACCGTCAGCTTTACACATCCTCACGACCCTTACGTTGCACGCCGCAAGTACTGGGACCTGTATGAGGATTGCGAGCATCTGCTGCCTGATGTCGCGGACCTTGGCTATGTCAATCAGGACCCGCATTCCAAGCGGATTTTCGATGCCAATGACTGGCGCAGCTTTGATATCTCCGAAGACGACATTCGCAAATCCCGCCGGGCCTATTTCGCGAATATCTCGTATCTGGACGACAAGATTGGTGAAATCCTCGAAGTACTTGAAACCACCCGACAGGAGGCGATCATCCTCTTTGTGTCGGATCACGGTGACATGTTGGGCGAGCGGGGATTGTGGTTCAAAATGACCTTCTTTGAAGGCTCGGCCCGCGTTCCGCTAATGATCTCGGCCCCTGATCTGCCACCGGGGCGGATCGACACGCCGGTTTCAACCATCGATGTAACGCCCACATTGGGCGCGTTGTCCGGCGTCGATATGGCTGAGATTGCCCCGTGGACGGATGGTGAGGACCTATGCCCATTGGCAAAAGGGGCTGAACGGACGGTGCCCGTGGCAATGGAATATGCGGCTGAAGCGTCCTATGCGCCGCTTGTGTCCCTGCGATATGGAAAATGGAAATACAACCGCTGTGCCCTTGATCCGGATCAGCTGTTTGACCTTGAAAAGGACCCGCATGAACTGACCAATCTGGCCGACAATCCAGACCATGCAGGCACGCTGGAAAGCCTGCGCGCGAAGTCGCAAGCGCGATGGGATCTGGATCAGTTCGACGCGGATGTGCGGGCCAGTCAGGCGCGCCGCTGGGTGGTTTATGAGGCGTTGCGGCAGGGCGGTTACTACCCTTGGGATTATCAGCCACTGCAAAAAGCGTCGGAACGCTATATGCGCAATCACATGGATCTGAATGATGTCGAAGAAAAACAACGTTTCCCACGCGGCGAATAGTCGTACGCTTGGGTTTGGTGGGATGGATCCCTTCGGTTTGATCCGCGTCAAAGTATCGGCTGTTGTGGGTTGCTAGATAGATCCCACACAATCATGTTTTAGGAGCGAACAGCATGTCTCACACCCCGCACGAACTGGCCGAAGAGTTTCCGGACAAGGTCGAACTGATGAGCCAGCTCAAGCAATCGGACGCACATTTTGCGCGTCTGGCCGATGAGTATCACGAGATCAACAGGCAGGTGCACCGGGCCGAGACAAATATCGAACCCGTGGAAGAACTGGCCGAAGGTGAGATGCGCAAGAAACGCGCGGCGCTGAAAGACGAAATTTGGGCAATGTTGACCAAAGCCTGAGGGCTTGGGCGGGGGCTCTGCCCCCGTCGCGGCGGGCTGCGGCTCCCCTAAGGTATATTCAGCCAGGTGAAGATCAGGTCACCTTGTAGGGCAGGGTGCCGCGCGTATGGGTGTCGATGCTCAGGCGGCGCTCCAAAGGTGGGACTGAACGCTGATGGCAGGTTTGTCGTTCGCAAATCCGGCAAGAAATGCCGATAGGCTCGTAGGCACTGGCGTTGTTGATGTCGAGATTGTCCGCATAGACAAGGGCCTGAGCGTGGCGTACCTCGCATCCCAGGGCGATGGCATAGCGGCGGACGGGCGCGCCGTAGGAACCGCCTGATTTCGAGATATCGCGCGCCAGCGAGATGTATTTGACCCCGTCGGGCGTCTCGGCAAGCTGCAGCAGAAAGTGCCCGGGCGTTTCGAAGGCGCGGTGTACGTTCCATAGCGGGCAGGCGCCACCGAAGCGGGCGAATTGCAACCGCGTTGCGGAATGGCGTTTGGTGATGGTTCCGGCCTGATCAACGCGGACAAAGAAGAACGGAATGCCCTTGGCCCCAGGCCGTTGCAGCGTTGAGAGGCGGTGCGCGATCTGTTCGATTGATGCGCCGAAACGGGTGCTGAGCAGTTCCAGATCATGGCGGGTTTCCTGTGCAGCAGCCAAAAAACTGGCATAGGGCATCAGCGACGCACCGGCAAAGTAGTTGGCCAATCCGATCTTGGCGATGGATCGTGCCTCGTCGCTTTGGAACTTGGCAAAGTCCAGCGTGGCTTCGAGCAGTTTATCCTGACTGATCAGAGCGACCTGCAGCAGCAACTGGAAGACCTGTGTTTGTGGCGCGGCGCGGGATGACAGGCGCAAGGTCTTGCTTTCAGAATCATAGGCGCGCAAGGTTTCGATGTCTGAGAACACGACCTGAATTCCGCGTTCGGCCAGGCTGTTCAGTGCGGCCTCTCGGATCCCCCCCGGTGTCTCGGCCCGATTGGCGAACAGTTCAGCGGCGCGGTCGACTGCATCGATGTAGTTGTCGCAATAGTGAAAGAAGTCTCGCACCTCTTCCCATGGGCTGGCTTGCGTGCGTGAATCTTCGCGCCCCAATGCCTCGTCCAACGAGGCGAGGCGTTCATGGGTTTGCCGATAGGTGCGATGAAGTTCGATAAAGGCCCGCGCCAGAGCGGGCGCGTTCGAAGCAGTCAATCGAAGATCGGCCAAAGGTGGAATGGCATCGGCAAAAACCGGATCGGCGAGCGCTTCGCGCATATCAGAGACCAGACGTTCGCTGTCACCTGTGCTGAGCTCGGTGACATCCATTCCGAACTCCTGCGCCAATGCCAGCACGACTGTGGTCGAGATCGGACGGTTGTTGTTCTCCATCTGATTGAGGTACGGGAGTGACACGCCAAGCTTTGCGGCAAATTCTTTTTGCGTGAGGGACAAACGGGTGCGCATCTCGCGCAGTTTGGCGCCTGCGTAGAGTTTTTGGGTGGGCATGGCGTGCCTTTGCAAGTTTACCTGTCTGGGAGGCTAACTTTGCAAACTCTCGAAGGCAAGCGGGCTTACAGTCCCAATTGTCGTTCGCGCCGGATCACCGAATAGATGGAGCAGATGGCCAGAACCGCCGTCGTCAGCATCAACCACAACAACGGCATGGCGCCCGTCTCGACTGTCAACAAAGCTCCGGCAAGCGCGCTGAGCCCTGCGCCGCCACCCAGCATGATAGCACCGCTTAGGCCCGCTGCGGTTGCTGCCAGATGCGGGCGAACAGAGAGGGCGCCGGACGTCGCGTTGGGTATGGTCATCCCGTTGCCGAGGCCTACAAACGTCATGAAACTAAAAAAGCTAAGCGCGCTGCCGGCGCCGATCAGGAACAGAACGGCTGAAATTGCCACACCAGCGGCGTTTAGAATGCTGCCCCAAAGAACCATTCGGTTGACGCCAAAGCGCACAGAGTAGCGCCCGCTTAGGAAATTCCCGAGAAAGTACCCAACCGCAGGCGCACCAAAATAGAACCCAACTTCGGCCGCGCTAAGTCCGAACAGTTCGGTTCCAATGAATGGTGCGCCACCTAGATAGGCAAAGAACGCGCCGGACGAGAACGCAGACGAAAGTGAATAGCCCCAAAAGCGTGGGGATTTCAGAAGCTCGGGATATTCCCTGAATTGTTGGATCAGGGTTTTGCCGCTTTTGGCAGAGGTTTCGCCAAAGTCCCAGTAGGTTAAGGCCAGGATCAGTGCGCCCAACGCGAATGGTAGCCAGAAATTGGCTTTCCAGCCAAAGCTTTCTTCAAGGATACCACCGATCGCGGGGCCAATCATCGGAACCACTGCCATGCCCATGGTGACATAGCCAATCATGGATGCCGCTTGATCCTGATCATACATGTCCCGCACCGCCGCGCGGCTGAGAACCATCCCGACAACGATCACCGCCTGGCACATTCGAAAGAACAGAAAAACCTCGGCAGTGGGGGCGTAGATGCATCCGAGCGTCGCCAGCAAAAACAACGAAAGTCCCCACAGCAGCACCGGCCTGCGCCCGGCTTTGTCCGCGATGGGGCCGATCAGGATTTGCAGCACCGCATTGACCAGCAGATACAGCGCAATCGACAATTGCATGACCTTGTAATCAGCCGCAAAATACAGCGCCATGTTTGGTAGGCTGGGCAAGAACAAATTCATGCTCAGCGCCGCTAGGCCTGACAGTAATACAAGTGTGCCGATTGTGGGTGGCGTGCGGCGAACCGCAGTCGATCTGAACTGCATTGTTCACATGTATAGTGGCGGTTTTTGGGAATGCCAGATCAGTATCGGACGAACCGGATATATTAGCAATTTTACAATTTATCAGGATGTGGTTTTCAAATATTTGCAAATTTGCTGGAAAGAACTTTAGCCAAGGCTGCTCAGCGGGTAGTGTTCGCCAAATTTAACAGGGGATATGCGCCATGAAAGACATCCTTTCCGAGCTTGAAAACCGTCGTGACGCGGCGCGTTTGGGCGGTGGGCAAAAGCGAATTGATGCCCAACACGGTCGCGGCAAGTTGACTGCGCGCGAGCGGATCGAACTGTTGCTGGACGAAGGCAGTTTCGAAGAGTTTGACATGTTTGTCAGCCACCGCTGCACCGATTTCGGCATGGAAAAACAACAGCCTGCAGGGGATGGTGTGGTAACCGGATGGGGCACGATCAATGGACGGATGGTCTATGTGTTCAGCCAGGATTTCACGGTCTTTGGCGGCTCGCTTTCGGAAACGCATGCTCAAAAGATCTGCAAGGTCATGGATATGGCGGTTCAGAACGGAGCGCCCATCATTGGCATCAACGACTCGGGTGGTGCGCGTATTCAGGAAGGTGTGGCGTCACTTGCGGGCTATGCCGAGGTGTTTCAGCGCAACATCACGGCCTCGGGCGTGGTGCCGCAGATCAGTGTGATCATGGGTCCCTGTGCGGGTGGCGCGGTGTACAGCCCGGCGATGACGGACTTTATCTTCATGGTCAAGGACTCGTCCTATATGTTCGTGACCGGTCCCGACGTGGTCAAGACCGTCACAAACGAAGTAGTCACGGCCGAAGAACTTGGCGGTGCGTCGACCCACACCAAAAAATCATCCGTTGCGGATGGCGCGTTCGAAAACGATGTCGAAGCACTGGCCGAGGTGCGCCGCCTTGTCGACTTCCTGCCGCTGAATAACCGCGAGAAACCTCCGGTCCGTCCGTTCTTTGATGATCCGGATCGCGTGGAGAAATCCCTGGATACGCTGGTGCCGGACAATCCGAACACGCCGTATGACATGAAGGAACTGATCACGAAGATCGCAGACGAAGGCGATTTCTACGAGATCCAGGAAGACTTTGCCAAGAACATCATCACCGGTTTCATCCGGCTTGAAGGGCAGACAGTTGGCGTTGTGGCGAACCAGCCGATGGTTCTGGCAGGGTGTTTGGACATCGATAGTTCGCGCAAAGCGGCGCGGTTCGTTCGCTTCTGTGACTGTTTCGAGATCCCGATCCTGACGCTGGTTGACGTGCCGGGCTTCCTGCCGGGAACGCAGCAGGAATATAGCGGTGTGATCAAGCATGGTGCCAAGTTGCTGTATGCCTATGGCGAAGCGACCGTGCCCAAGGTCACTGTTATCACGCGCAAGGCCTATGGCGGTGCTTATGTTGTTATGGCATCCAAGCATCTGCGCGGCGATTTCAACTATGCCTGGCCCACGGCCGAGATCGCGGTGATGGGTGCGAAAGGCGCGACCGAGATCATCCACCGTGCCGATCTGAAAGATGCCGAGAAAACTGCGCAACACGTGGCCGATTATGAAGATCGTTTTGCGAATCCATTTGTGGCGGCTGAACGTGGCTTTGTGGATGAGGTGATCATGCCCCATTCGACCCGCCGCCGTGTTTCACGTGCTTTTGCCAGCTTGCGGGGCAAGCAGCTGAAGAACCCCTGGAAAAAACACGACAATATCCCGTTGTAAGGTACTCAGGGCGGAGAACCCGCCCTGCGCCTTGGACCACGCTGAACATAAGGATGGTTTAGAATCTGCCGCCAAATAAGGCAGGTTTGACAAAATCTGCTAAATAGTTGAATGATCCTCCCCAGCAATCATAGAACTGCGCAGGCCACAAGCACTGCGCGCGCGACCCCGGAAGGAGGAGCTTGCCGTTGGCGGGTCCGGGGCCGCGCCAAAGTTTTGCTGGCCAGCCTGTTTGCGACCCCGGCTTTCCCACAATCGGACATTCCGCTGCCTGTTCCATCTGGCCAGCCCGTGCATCTGAACAATGTTCTATTAGACAATAATCCGGGTGAGCTTTGGGTTCGGTTTCGGTTCATTGCTCCAAAGATCGGGGCAACCGTGGGTCGGATCGGCTATGACGTCGCCACAAAGGATATGGCGCATTTGTGCCAGACTTTGGCGATTGCCTATGTCGCTCAGCACGAATTGGAACCGGCACTTGTGATTATATCGCTGGCGGACCGGCCTATCGAATTCGGCGACAGCGCGCCGGATGCCACACAGTTCTTTGAAGCCTACCGGTTGGAGCCGTCAGGGTGTATCTGGGAGGGGCTTTGACCATGATCATCGAACTTCATGCGCTCAAAGTGTCTCAGATCAATGATGCGGCTTTGGAGGTGCGCACTATGACCTCATCCCGAAACGGATGTGAAATTCCCGGTATCAAACACGACATCATGCCAGAGGTGTCGACATGCTGAAACATCGCGGATTTCCCGGACGTCTGGCTGGCACCGATTTTCAATTCACCATTCGCCGCGCCAACCCTAAGGGCGTAACCCCGATCACCCGTCGCGAACGGTTTCGGGATCGCAAACCCGCCGACCGCAGGGCCGATGCGGGGTTTATGGAAGCGCTATGGCAGGCTTTTGGCGATCAGCCGTTTGAGCGCGGTAACCTTGATGCTGGCCGGCTGAGTTGGCTGTTCGGGCGCGAAGTCATCCCAGCTGAAGATCCGTTCGATCCGGAAAGCTATGATGCGTTGCTGGTAATTGATCTGGACGCCGCGCGCGCGTCGTTTCCCGATTTGTTCGGCGCGGGTTGATCATGTTGAACTTCATGCCGCCTTTAGCAAGAGAGACCCCGCCCAGTGTCGGGCAGGGTCCGATAGACGCATCAGAAGTTCAACTGGGCGGCAAGCTGAATCCGATTGCCGTCGAAGTTCTGACCGGAATTCACGTCGTTCCGCTCGCCATAGATGTATTCGGCGCTCAGCGTCAGATTGTCGGTCGCCTTGTAGAAGGCGTTGACATGGATGGTCTCCAACTCGGTGAACGCCAGCGTTCCGGTCGACGTGGCCAGATCATAATCCTCGCGTCCGTAGGCGATGCCGACGTTCCACTTGTCACTCAGGTCCTGGCGGAATTCGACCGTGTAGCCATCGACATCGTTGGCTTCACCCTCGACAATCGCATCGCCCAGGCCAATCAGGTATGGGCCAAGGGCCTGACCGTGGACATAGTTGACCTGAAACAGGCCACCCGCCCAGGGCCGGATCGAGCCAGACAGAGTAACGCCCCACTGATCGACCTCGGTCGCACCGTCGCTTGTTTGGGCGTTGCCATAGAGCGCCGAAGCACGCGCAATATATGTACCGTTGTTATACTCGGCCGCAGCGGTAAGAACCGGGTCGTCCGAGTTCGACCCACTGACATTTTCTTCGATCGAGGTGCTGAACACGGTATTCGAACCCAGATTGGCCGTGTAGCGGACCTGCGGGACCCGGGCGAATGCGATACCGACCGGACCATTGAATTCAACCGAGGTCGGATAAGTGTCCAACGGCTGGAAATTGGTCCAGTACTGACCGATCAGCCATCTGTCACCAATGGTGATATTGGCATGACGCAACCGCAGCTCTGCCGTGTCGTTCGAGGCGAACAGATCCAGCTCCAACTGTCCGCCGATCTCACCGATGCCGCTTGGGGTGCTTGTGCGCAATCCGATCCGCGATTGGCGGATCGTCGCGCCAAAGGTTCCATCAGTTGCTGCCGATGGCTCGCCGATGACGTTCACAAAAGCGGTATCCCCCTGATCAAATTCGAAATCGTAGAAGAAATCGGCTTTGACGTAGCCGTAGACGTCGAGGGTGGTATTCCCGATTCTGAAATCACCATTCGCAGGGCCCGCGCGGCCGGCCTCAAGCGCTTCGACTCTGGCGCGCAGCGCATCCAGTTCGGCCTGTGTCTGGGCGTCCTCAGCCACAGCATTCGTACCGGTCAAACAGAGTGCAGAGGCCGCAAGCAGGGTCGCCTTTTTACCTATCGTAGTCATGTGGGTGTTTCCTTGTGTGCGAGTAAGCACTTGCACCGTTCCACGCGCTTTGTGGCTTCGGAAATCACGAGATCGGGACAGAAAAGCCTAGATTTCTCAAGGGAATGTGCGTTTTCGGACGCGTCGGGTCACGATCGAGTGAGACGTTCTGCCAAGCGTATGAATGTGAACATGTTTCCATCCAGACCGATTTCTTCAATATGTGATGCTGCGCCTGCGAAACGGCTGGCACGGAAGCTGAAATGTAACAAAACTGTGACGCCGGGCCTCGGGCGCAGGCCTGAATCGCCGCAAAAGGCGATCGGCGCAATTTTGCGCGGAAACTTGCCGCATGGGCAGATTCCAGCCGGAATCTTCTCGGGAAACAATACTTTGTTTGCCGCTTGGATTGTGGCGTGCAACCTGAGCGGGCCGTGCGGCTCTACTTTGCCTGCGCCGCACATGCACCTACTATTCCGTACCCCTTCCTTCCGCGGGCAGGCTTGTGTTCCCCACAATGTCCTGTCCGCGTTTTTCTTTGAGCATCCTGCAGCTATCAAGCGGCATAAATCTGCGCAAAATGTGGATTTGCTGTGTTTGATATTGAATAACAGAGCGCAAACCCCGCATCTGACCTCAAAGATATCAAATCGAGCAAGAGGGCAGACTAAATGCAAATCTCACGTATTATTCTGGTTGCAGCAACTTGCGCGGGCCTGTCGGCCTGCGGTGACACGACCGGCGAACAGGCTTTGCTGGGTGGCGGCGCCGGCGCGGTCGGGGCTGCGGTCCTCAGCGCGGACCCGCTGTTTGGGGCAGCCGTTGGTGCCGCGGGTAACGTCCTTTACTGCAAAACCCAGAACAACTGTAACTAACGCAAATTCCTTGGGGCGTGTGTCGCCCCATCCGTCATCGCGTATCACGCCGTTGCGGGGATCTCTCCCTGCGGCGGCGTTTTGCGTTTCCAGAACACCAAACCAAAGGACATCGCATGTTCAATAAGATCCTGATCGCCAACCGAGGCGAAATTGCCTGCCGGGTCATCAAGACCGCCCGCAAGATGGGTATCGGCACCGTTGCCATTTATTCGGACGCGGACAGGAATGCGCTGCATGTCTCGATGGCGGATGAGGCGGTGCATATCGGTCCGCCGCCAGCGAACCAGTCCTACATCGTGATCGACAAGGTCATGGACGCCATCCGTCAAAGCGGCGCACAAGCGGTTCATCCCGGCTATGGCTTCCTGTCTGAAAACGCGAAGTTTGCCGAGGCGCTTGAAGCCGAGGGCGTCGCCTTTGTCGGCCCGCCGAAAGGCGCGATTGAGGCGATGGGGGACAAGATCACCTCGAAAAAGATCGCGCAGGAGGCGGGCGTTTCGACTGTGCCCGGCTACATGGGCCTGATCGAAGACGCGGAAGAGGCGGTCAAGATTTCGAACGAGATCGGCTATCCGGTAATGATCAAAGCCAGCGCCGGGGGCGGCGGCAAGGGTATGCGGATCGCGTGGAATGACGAGGAGGCGCGCGAAGGCTTCCAATCATCCAAGAATGAGGCTGCGAACTCGTTTGGTGATGACCGGATTTTCATCGAGAAATTCGTGACCCAGCCGCGCCACATCGAAATTCAGGTTCTGTGCGATAGCCACGGCAACGGCATTTATCTGGGCGAGCGTGAATGTTCGATCCAGCGCCGGAACCAGAAAGTGGTGGAGGAAGCGCCGTCGCCCTTCCTGGATGAAGCGACCCGTAAGGCAATGGGCGAACAGGCCGTCGCCTTGGCCAAGGCCGTAGGGTATTCCAGTGCGGGTACGGTAGAGTTTATCGTTGACGGTCAGAAGAACTTCTACTTCCTCGAAATGAACACCCGCCTGCAAGTGGAACACCCGGTGACCGAGTTGATCACCGGCGTCGATCTGGTTGAACAGATGATCCGCGTGGCCAATGGTGAGCCCCTGTCGATTACGCAGGACGACGTGACGCTGACCGGATGGGCCATTGAAAACCGTCTGTATGCGGAAGACCCATATCGCAACTTCCTGCCCTCAATCGGGCGTCTGACCCGCTATCGCCCGCCGCAGGAAATTGCCGCCGGCCCGATGCTGGTCAACGGTAAATGGCAGGGCGATGCGCCGGAAGGTGAGGCCGCTGTGCGCAACGACACCGGCGTCTATGAAGGCGGCGAGATCAGTATGTATTACGATCCGATGATCGCCAAGCTGTGTACCTGGGCCCCGACCCGCGAGGCGGCGATTGAGGCGATGCGCGTTGCGCTGGACAGTTTCGAGGTTGAGGGCATTGGGCACAATCTGCCATTCCTGTCGGCAGTGATGGATCACCCCAAATTCGTCAGCGGTGAAATGACGACCGCCTTCATCGCCGAAGAATATCCGGATGGATTCGAAGGTGTCAGCTTGCCCGAAGGTGATCTGCGCCGGATTGCAGCCTCTTGCGCTGCGATGCACCGCGTCGCTGAGATCAGGCGCACGCGCGTGTCGGGCCGGATGGACAATCACGAACGCAAGGTTGGTAAGCGCTGGGTTGTGGCTGTGGAGGGGCATGAGCTTCCGGTTCAGGTCAATGCCGACAAAGAAGGCGCGACGGTGAAATTCGAGGATGGATCAAGTCTCCGCGTTTCCTCGGATTGGACACCGGGTGATCAACTGGCCGTACTGGATGTTGATGGCAGTCCGCTTGTTCTGAAGGTGGGCAAGGTTTCAGGTGGGTTCAGGGTGCGCAACCGTGGCGCGGACCTGAGAGTTCTGGTGCGTCGTCCGCGTCAGGCCGAGCTGGCCAAGCTGATGCCCGAGAAACTGCCTCCCGACACCTCTAAAATGCTGCTCTGCCCGATGCCGGGGCTGGTCGTGAAAGTCGATGTGGAAGTCGGGCAGGAGGTTCAAGAAGGTCAGGCATTGTGCACGATTGAGGCGATGAAGATGGAAAACATCCTGCGCGCCGAGAAGAAAGGCACCGTTTCCAAGATCAACGCGGGTGCCGGTGACAGTTTGGCTGTGGATGATGTGATCATGGAATTCGAGTGATGTTCAGCGAGCATCGCGAAATAGACTTTTGCGTGCTCGCTTTTCTGACCTCTGCAATGCTTGGCGGTGTGGTTTTGGCCTATCTGAGACATGAAATCGGAGATTTGACCCTGATCCTGATCGGGTCTGCTCTGGTGCTCGGGTTTTATAGCTGGGCCATTCCGCCGCTTCTGCGCCGCAGTTTCCTTCGGATTCTTGTGGTTTTGCCCCCGTTTCTCCTGCTGGGTGTGATTGGGGGAATAGTCGTCTGGGAATACGTACCGGACGCCGCAAGGGACAAGGTTTACCCGGCTTTGGTGACGGGTTCGGTTATCGTTCTGGGGTGGTTCGTCACATTTCTATTCTCATCCTATGCCGAAGCGCAGAAATTCCATCTTCAGCGTAGGGATACGCTGATTGCTTTGCGAAATGAGATTTTTGCGTTGGTGGATAAACTTGACAACCAGCCCATCGCGGCACATGCGGAAAAGGTCCAGAAACGCATTCTGAGTGGTGACGGCACGGATGCGAACGGTAATCCGATCGAGTATTTTCCGTTTTCAACCATGGAAAGCGAACCCATCGTGTTCGAGGCGATTTCGTCGTCTATCCCAGCGCTTGGCGAAGATACTGTTGCAAGTGTTGTCCGCTTTTACGCCGAATACACCGATTTGCGTCGCATGGTAGAGGATTCCCGGAATGAACAGACGCAGAAACTGTCTCGTGAACGCCGGGTAGCGTTTCATCAACAACTGACGAACCGCAGAACAAGCACGCTACGCTGGGGGCTGAGCGCGTTGGTTGCAATAAATATTGAGATGGGGCACGAAAATCCCGAGGGAATCAATCGCTCTGGCGAGAATGAGGATGTAAACCCTTGACCCTATTGTGTAAAATAGGGGCTAGCAGCCGATCAGATATCGCCGCTGATCGGCTTTTCCGGAGATTTTTCTGGTTGGTCACTGCTATAAAGCATGATCTTTTCCTCACCTTCTATGCCATCAACATAATATCTATTGGTGAATATTTCAATTACGGTTTCGCCGCATCACGTCGCTCGCGGATTTCGCGTTCACGTAGCGGGGTTTTGTCGATGGATCGGCCAATCTCGCGAACGCTCCACGGGCTGGGTTTACGCAGTTTCACCACGCCGTCCTTATCAACGAATACCATCTGGAACCCGCGCGGGCGTAGCTTTGACCGGATCGGAGATCGCGCCGACGGATCAGTATCTGTCAGCACAATTACATCCCGATCCCGCATCGCGTCCTCACCATCCAGCAACATGTCGATCTGTTGCTGGAACCGGGGGTCGGCGGGTGTGTCCGCGAAGACGATGACGGGCCGGTTGACCCACAGAAATTCGCTGAGATCGCTGTCGCCGACCGGGCGAACGAACTCCTCATCGGCGGGTGCCGATCCGTCGGCCGCCAAAGCCGCCAGCGGGAATAGCGCCGAAAAAACAAAGGCAAGCGTTCGTGTCATGGGGCCTCCTGCTGGAATGAATATAGCCCCTGTCCGCGTGAATGCGACCGGTGATTTGTACAAGGGGTTCAAATTCTTTTGTTTTACAGCTCGCAAATCGACCCCTTCAGAGGCAACAGCGCGCAGGCCAAGGCCGGGCGCGTCCCGAATCGAGAAAAGGATATTGCCATGACCGATAAGAAAGACTGGCAGGCGCTGGCCGAAAAAGAACTGCGTGGTCGCCCGCTGGATGACCTGACCAAAGAGACGCTGGAAGGCATCGACGTCAAACCGCTCTATACGCAAGAAGACACCGCCAACCTGCCGCATATGGGCTCGCTACCCGGTTTTGGCCCGTTCACGCGCGGCGTGAAGGCGACCATGTATGCGGGGCGGCCGTGGACGATCCGCCAGTATGCCGGGTTTTCCACGGCTGAGGAATCGAACGCTTTCTATCGCCGCAATCTGGCCGCCGGTCAGCAGGGGGTTTCTGTGGCTTTCGATCTGGCGACGCACCGGGGTTATGACAGTGACCATCCGCGTGTCGTGGGCGATGTGGGCAAGGCTGGTGTCGCCATCGACTCGGTCGAGGATATGAAGATCCTGTTTGACGGCATTCCGCTCGACAAGGTCTCGGTCTCGATGACGATGAACGGGGCGGTGATCCCGATCCTGGCCAGCTTTATTGTTGCTGGCGAAGAGCAGGGGCATGACAAATCCGTCTTGTCCGGCACCATTCAGAATGACATTCTGAAGGAATTCATGGTGCGGAACACCTATATCTACCCGCCTGAGCCGTCGATGAAGATCATCTCGGACATCATCGAATATACCTCAAACGAGATGCCCAAGTTCAACTCTATCTCGATCTCGGGCTATCACATGCAAGAGGCGGGGGCGAACCTGGTACAGGAACTGGCCTATACGCTGGCGGATGGGCGTGAATATGTCCGGGCCGCGACCGAGGCCGGAATGGATGTGGATAAGTTCGCGGGGCGTTTGTCCTTCTTCTTTGCCATCGGCATGAACTTCTTCATGGAGATCGCCAAGTTGCGTGCGGCCCGTACATTGTGGCACCGGGTGATGACCGATTTCGGCGCGAAGTCTGAGCGCTCCAAGATGCTGCGGACCCATTGCCAGACTTCGGGCGTGTCGCTGCAGGAACAGGACCCCTATAACAACGTGATCCGCACCGCCTATGAGGCGATGAGCGCGGTTCTGGGCGGCACCCAGTCCCTGCATACCAATGCCTTGGATGAGGCGATTGCCCTGCCCACCGATTTCTCGGCCCGCATTGCCCGGAACACCCAGCTGGTGCTGCAGGAGGAAACTGGTGTGACCGATGTGGTCGATCCGCTGGCCGGCTCCTACTATGTTGAAAGCCTGACCAACGAGCTGGTCGAAAAGGCCTGGGCTCTGATGGAAGAGGTCGAAGAGATGGGCGGCATGACCAAGGCCGTCGCCAGCGGCATGCCCAAGCTGCGGATCGAGGAAAGCGCAGCGCGCCGTCAGGCCATGATCGACCGGGGTGAAGAAGTCATCGTCGGTGTCAACAAATACCGCAAGGAACAGGAAGACCCGATCGACATTCTGGACGTCGACAACGTGGCGGTGCGCGAAGCACAGGTCGCCCGTCTGGAACGCATCCGCGCCACTCGAGACGAGGCCGCCTGCCAAGCGGCGCTGGGCGCCCTGACCAACACCGCCAAAGAAGGCGGCAACCTGCTGGCCGCCGCCGTCGAGGCCGCCCGCGCCCGCGCATCCGTAGGAGAGATCAGCATGGCAATGGAAAAGGAATTCGGCCGTCACCGCGCCGAGGTTAAGACATTGGCCGGGGTCTATGGCGCAGCCTATGAAGGCGACGAAGGCTTTGCTGCGATCCAGAAATCCATCGAGGAATTCGCCGAGGCCGAAGGCCGTCGCCCTCGGTTGCTGGTGGTCAAGATGGGGCAGGATGGTCACGACCGGGGGGCCAAGGTCATCGCGACGGCTTTTGCCGATATAGGGTTTGACGTGGATGTCGGTCCATTGTTCCAGACACCGGCCGAAGCCGCGCAAGATGCGGTGGACAATGATGTTCATGTGGTTGGTATCTCGTCCCAGGCGGCAGGGCATAAAACGCTTGCACCGCAACTGGTTGAAGAACTGAAGAAAGCCGGGGCCGAGGACATCATCGTGATTTGCGGCGGGGTGATTCCGCAACAGGACTATCAGTTCCTCTATGATCACGGCGTCAAGGCGATCTTTGGGCCCGGAACAAATATACCTGAGGCTGCGCAGGATATCCTGCGACTGATCAAAGAAGCGCGCAGCTAGTTTCAAGCACAGGATTTTCGACGAAAAATCTTGTGCACGGTAACGCTTGGGTGAAACATGCGACCAGATCTATGGATCTGGTCGTTTTCTTAGGGAGGTGCGGATGTTACTCGATCACTTGGCGGTTGCGGGCGAAACGCTGGAGGCGGCATCGGCCCATATCGAACAGGCGTTGGGTATCTCGCTTCAACCCGGTGGAAAGCACGAAAAATTTGGCACTTATAATCGTCTTCTGGGCCTAAGGGATGGTCTGTATCTGGAAGCGATTGCTATTGATCCTGACGCAGCTGTACCTCAGCGGACCCGTTGGTTTGATTTGGATCGGTTTTCAGGAGAACCGCGTCTGACCAATTGGATCTGTAGCGTTCCAGATATCGAAGCCGCACTTGCAACGTTTCCTGATGGCACTGGCACCCCAATTGATCTGACCCGGGGGGCTTTGACTTGGCGGATGGCGGTGCCGCCCAACGGACGCTTGCCCTTCGACAATCTGTTTCCCGCGTTGATCCAATGGCAGGGCGATTTGCACCCTGCGCAGATGTTGCAAGACAGCGGGTGCAGTTTGCGGCGGCTGATCGTGTATCACCCGGAGGCATTGGAACTGGCCCAGCATTTGGGAGAACTTGATCTGGTTGTGTTCGACACCGGTCCGGCCTCGATGCGGGCAGAGTTCGAAACGCCAAATGGGGTGCGCGTGTTGGAATGACGATTCGGCAAGCCCGCCCGGATGATGCTATTCAGATCGCAGCGATCACGAACGCCATTATCCGCGATACGTTGGTGACGTTCACCACGGAAGAACGCAGCACCGAAGCGATTGCCAAAGATATTCGCGCGCGTGGCTCGACTTATCTGGTTGCGGAAGATCAGGGTCAGGTGCTGGGTTTTGCAACATACGTGATGTTTCGCAACGGACCGGGATACGCCAACACGCGGGAACACTCGATCCAGTTGGCGGAAGGGGCGCGTGGCAAGGGGGTCGGTCGGGCCTTAATGACCGAACTGGAGGCTGTGGCACGCGCAGACGGGGTTCATGTTCTTGTGGCTGGCATATCTTCTGCCAACCCTTCAGCCATTGCGTTTCATGAGGCGATCGGGTTCCAAAGGGTCGGCCTTATGCCGGAAGTCGGGTTCAAATGGGGCCAATGGCTCGATCTTGTGCTGATGCAGAAAATTCTTCGTGCAGAGTGACCTGTTCCACCTGACAGTCTCGAATTGGGACGCTAGGGTACGCCCATGTCGATCTGGACCCGCATATCCGATGCGCTAAGCGCCCTTGCCCAAGGCGAAAGCCTGACGGCAGTTTTTGAGAAGCTGCGTTCGCCACCCGAACGTTCGGTGGCCTTCACCATTGCCGTAATCGCGTTGGGGGCCAAAATGGCCAAGGCTGACGGACAGGTGACGCGCGATGAAGTCACGGCCTTTCGGGATGTGTTCCAGATCGCGCGTGCGGATGAAGAAGGCGCGGCGCGGGTCTTCAACATGGCGCGGACGGATGTTGCAGGCTATCAGGACTATGCGCGCAAGATCGCGCGCATGTTTTCCGAAGACAGCACCACGCTTTGTGACCTGATGGAGGGTTTGTTCCACATCGCCATGGCCGATGGGTTCTATCACCCCAACGAGAATGAATTCCTTGAGGACGTCAGTCGCATCTTCGGACAGACAGATGCGCAATTCCTGGCCTTGCGCGCGCGCTTCGTGCCGGATGCGCCCAATGATCCTTATGTGGTTCTGGGCGTTTCGCGCAACATGCCGGTGTCTGAGATTCGCAAAGTGTGGCGTCAACTGGTGCGCGATACCCATCCCGACGCAATGATGGCACGCGGTGTCCCGGAAGAGGCAATCCGCCTTGCCGAAAAGAAGATGATCGACATCAACCAAGCCTGGGATGACATCAACGGCGCGCGGGCCTGAGTGGATGCGTTTGGCGACCTACAACATCGAATGGTTCGCCAACTTGTTTGATAAAAACGATGCGCTGATCATGGATGACAGCTGGTCGGGCCGTCATGAGGTGACAAAGGCCCAGCAGGTTGAGGCGATTGCCAAGGTTCTGACCGCGCTGGATGCGGACGCCATCCTGATCGTCGAAGCGCCCAATACCGGTAAGCGCCAGAACACAGTGCGGGCATTGCAAGGCTTTGCCGAGGCATTTGATCTGCGAACGCAGCGCGCGGTTATGGGTTTTGCCAACGACACGCATCAGGAACTCGCCCTGCTCTATGATCCCGAAGTGTTAACGGCCCAACATGCGCCGCGCGACGATGCGAATGCGCCGCGGTTCGATCGTTCCTTTCAGATCGATTTGGATGTGGATGCGACTGAAGATGTGGTGCGCTTCTCGAAACCCCCGCTGGAGTTGCTGGTTCAGTCAAACTCCGGTTTTGAGTTCCGCATGATCGGCGCTCATCTCAAATCCAAAGCCCCGCATGGTGCAGAATCCCGCGATGAGGCGATCCGGATTTCAATCGCCAACCGGCGCAAGCAACTTGCGCAGGCAATCTGGCTGTCACGGCGGGTGGCCGACCATGTCGAGGCACAAGAACCTGTTGTGCTTCTGGGCGATCTCAATGATGGTCCGGGTTTGGATGAGTTCGAGCATCTGTTCGGGCATTCATCGGTTGAAATCTTGCTGCAGGCCGGATTGTTTGACCCCCATGCCGTTACGGCGCATGGACCCCGACCGGGGTCTGTCCCTTCCACGGCCCGGTTCGCCCGCCCAAAAGAGGGCAAGTTTCTTGAGGCTTTGCTGGACTATGTCATGATCAGCGAAGACCTGCGTGATCGCCAACCCGCCTGGCGCATCTGGCACCCGTTTCGAGATGCGACCTGCTGGACATCTGTTGAACTACGCGAGGCGCTGCTGACAGCCTCGGATCACTTCCCGGTCACGCTGGATATCGAGTTGTGATCTTCCCTGAGACCCTTTGAGGGCCTATATTCCCAATATGAAACGCCTTCTGATCATCGCGGCCTTGTCTGCCAACCTCAGCACTCCTGCCTTTGCGCAGGAAGATGACAGCAAATCCCTGATGGAGCAGGGGGCCGAACTGTTCTTTGAAGGACTGCGTCGAGAGATGGAGCCCGCGCTGGATGAGCTTTTGGGTATGGCAGACGCGCTTGGCCCGGCAATGCAATCTTTCCTTCAGGAAATGGGCCCTGCATTGGCCGAACTTGCAGCCGAGATTAAGGATTGGAGTGCTTATGAAGCACCCGAAATCCTTCCAAATGGCGATATCATCATTCGCAAAAAACCTGTGCCTGATGATGAGGCCGCCCCCAAGCCTGAAGATCAGGCACCAGACAAAGGCACCGATATCTGATCGGCGGCCTAACCTTTGATGATCACGCGCACTTCGGATTTCAGGGCGTTTGACAGCGAGTTTAGGCGCGCCTCGGCCACCTCGTTGAACAAGGGCTCAGCCGCTTTGGGCAGGAACAGTTCAAGCTGGCGCTTCTTAGGATAGAATCTAAGTCTGCCGATGTTGGCTTCGTTGTGCATCCAAAGCATCGCACCGAACCGCATTGCCTTGCCCAGGATCTCGGCCTGTTTCTGCCCAGTCTCATCCAGCAACTCGTACAATGGTGCAAATCGATTGCCCTCACGTTTGTTGCGATAGCGGTGTTGCAGTGCCAGCCCGATAAAGACGCGTTCGGAGTGCTTCAGGCCACCCAGATTAGCGCGGGTGACGTAGTCGAAACAGGCCTCGGCCCGATAATCGGGATGCGCGCGCCAACTCACGTCATGCAGCAGGCAGGCGGCCTTGACTAACCTAACCCGCGCGGGCGGCGCTGATTTGAACAATGGCATCACAAAACTGTAAAGGTTCCGCCCAAAACCAGGCAGGCGGGCATCTTTGGATTCGGAAAACCGGCTGGCCTCGATCAAAGGGTCTCGATCCCGGATCTCTTGCGACATTTGCTCGTACAACAAACCTTCGCGGATGCCGTAGCTTGAGATCGCGATGTCCTTGGGTTTGAAGGTGCGAATCAATCGCCCCAGAACATCCATCGCATAGGGGATCAACGCCATTCGAGAGTTGGACACACCTGCTTGGCTGCGCAGTTTGTCGTGATCATTGGCTTCGATGAACTTGATCGTGTCACGCACCTGCGTGGTGGTCATGCGGTACTCATGCAGAACATTCAGAGGGTAGCCACGGCGCAACATATCGATCCGAGCGAATGCGCGCCAGCTGCCGCCGACAAGAAACAAACGGTCCCGCTGCTGACCAAGCTGAGCGCGCAACTCCTCCATCGTGTCCTTGATATGCGCTTTTCGCGCGCGCCGCCCACCTTTGATGTCACGCAGTTTCAGCGGCCCAAGGGCTGAGGTCACCCGTCGCCCAACCTGACCATCCCCGATTTCGGCCAGTTCCATTGACGATCCGCCGATATCGCAGATCAGGCCATAAGCACCGGGCCAGCCCAGTAGTACGCCCTGTGCGGACAGGCGCGCCTCTTCCTGACCGTCGATCACAGCGACATGCAGCCCGGTTTGGGCCTGAACCTCGGCACAGAAATCCGGCCCGTCTTTGGCTTCGCGCACGGCGGCGGTTGCAACCACATGCAGGCCCGGCAGGTCCAAGTCTTGCGCCAGTTGCTGGAACCGCCTCAACGCGGCCAGAGCCCTTTCGCGCCCGCGCGGGTTCAGCTTTCCGGTTTCAGACAACCCGGCGCCAAGCTCGCACATGACTTTTTCATTGTAGAAATAGGCCGGCGATCGTGCCGCGCCGTCAAAAATCACCATCCGGACCGAATTCGAGCCCACATCGACAACGCCCACCCGCGACAGCGCCCGCGCGCCAGGGTCATCGAACAGAGGTTTGCCGAATGGGCCCCAGTCCGGGATGTCGGTTTCGACGGTCTGATCCATGTGTCTTCCAGATATTCCGGGGTTAGAATGCGAAATCACCGATAGTGGGTCAATCACTTGCATTCATCTGATCCGTTTTTTCGTTTATAATCCGCACGGCCAAGGCCCGCGTGATCTCGCGTTTTTCAGCAAGGGCCATTTGATCCAATTGTTGGACAACGTCTGCGGCTGTCTCAAAGCGGCGATCCATATGTTTCACCAGATAGGCAATAACTTCGGGGCCGGGGTTAAGCTGACGGTCAAGGAACAGCTTGGCCAGAACAGCCCCCAGCAACGCGTCATCGGGTGGATCAAGGGCAACGTGATGTGCGCCCTCAACCCGGCTTTGCAGGTCGGCGAGTGGTAGCTGCCAAAGCTTGGGCGCAAGCCGTCCGGTCATCAGCAGGGCATGCCCTTCGGCCAGAACCAGATTGTGCAGATGAAACAGCACCTTTTGCTGTTCGATATCATCGGCGATAGCTGGAACATCCTCGACCGCGATGGGCGTGCGGGCCAGTTCCGGCACTGCGTCATAATCCAGCTCGTTTGCCTGAATGATGCGTCCGCCAGTTTCGGCTGCCCAGACATGCGCAAGATGGGTTTTGCCAGACCCAGCTGGGCCGCTCAGCACCAGTTTGTTTCCGGGCCATGAGGTCGCAGATATCATGGCCACGGCCAGTGCATTGGCCGGAGAGACAAAGAAATCATCACGCTCCAGCGCGGTTTTGGCCGGCAGATCAAAGCTCAGTTGTCGGGCCATTTAGTCGTCTTCCCGACCCTGTTGCCCTTCGAGGCCGGTATACAGCCTGCTGTCGAGGTAGAGCGATGTGCCAAACCGGGCCACTACACCCAGGGCGGCGGCGACCGGAACGGCAATCAACATCCCGACAAAGCCAAAGAGCGCGCCAAAGACAGACAGCGCCAACAGCAGCCAGACCGGGTGCAACCCAACCGAACTGCCAACTAGTTTCGGGGTCAAAAAGTTGCCTTCGGTTACCTGACCCAGGGCAAAGATGCCCGCGATCAGGCCGATATGCGCCCAGTCGCCCCAGAACTGGAACAGGGCCAGCCCGATGGCCAGTGTGCCACCGATCAGTGCGCCTAGATAAGGAATAAAGGTCACCAGCCCGGCGATGAAGCCCACGACCAGACCAAATTGCAGACCCGCAATCATTAAGGCGACCGCGTAATAGGTACCTAGGATCAGGCAGACCGTACCCATACCGCGTACGAACGAGGCCAGTACAGCGTCAATCTCACCCGCCAGGCGCTTGATCGTCGGGGCATGGTCGCGGGGCAGCAGCTCTCCGATCCGGGCGATCATACGGTCCCAGTCCAGCAGCAGGTAAACGGCAACCACCGGGACAATGACCAACAGGACCACGATGTTGATCGCCGATCCAAGAGAGGACAGTAACGTTTCCAGCACATCACCCGTCTTGGACTTCAGGGTCTCCCCGAATGAGACCAGCATCTGATGAGTACTGGATTCCTGGTCGAGCAGGGACGGGAACTGTTTCTCAACAAAGCCGCGCAGCTCTTTGAAGAGGCTTGGCAGAATATCGATCAAATCAAGCAGCTGCGCAATAAGAGCAGGAACAACCATCAAGATCGCCAGGATGAACCCAAGCACACCTACGACTGTGATAATGCCTGTGGCTGCCACCCGCGAAAGGCCCAGCTTCTCTAGCCGGTCGGCGATTGGATCAAGGAAATAGGCAATCGCGCCGCCTATCACAAAAGGCAGAAGAACATCGCCCAATGCCCAAAGAACCAATACGAAAACCGCTGCGGCGACGCCCCAGTATCTGAGTTGATCCTTAACCGGCAAAGCCATGATTGTCCTCGTGTTCTGGCCAACGAGGACGTTCTTGGCCTAAGGGGCTGATCGATGCAAGGACTTCATGGGTCAGAGCTAGCTGAGGAGCTGGTCAGAAGACCCGAACTCCTTGTCTATCAAGCTCTTTATGAACCGGTGACAAGTCCAGCGCATCCAGCTCTCGATTGCTTTTGAGCGCATGTGCGGCGGCTATTCCGGCCCCTTGGCCCATAACGGCGCAGCATGCCATATTGCGGGTGGCTGCGTGAGCGACCCTGTCGGCCCCATGAGATCGACCGGCGACCAGCAGGCCCTTGAACCCTTTGGGCAGCATTGAGCGATAGGGGATTTGCATGTACCGCCCCGTCGTGGGCAGGATCAGAATACCGTAGCCGTCGATGAATTCGGGGTAGATACCGATGGAATCTTCGAATCTGCCTTGGTGGCGCGCATCATCTTCGGTCATGTTGTAGACCGCGTCGATCTTGCGGGTGTCCCGAATGCCAATGGTCATCCCAAAGTTTCGCAACCTTGCATTTTCACAACCCGGCATGAAGCGGCGTAGCGCTTCGATGGCCAGCATCGACTGACGGCGGCCCTCGATCTCGCCCCGCGTCAGGCTGTCTGGGTCGGTGCCGTCGACCTCGGCCAGATGGATCAGGTTCATATAGGTTAGCTCACCCGTGTCATGCATTGCGCCCCAGGTGCCCGCAATGGTATTCAGGTGCGGCGGGATCAGCCCCTGATCGATGGCCTGCTGAAAGGGTTTGTGCACGAAGGGCGAGAACATGTCGTCCTCTTTCCCGCTGGTCTCGATATTCCATTCGCCACCGCCGCCCCAATCCTTGTAGGTCTGCGGATCGGCCTTCACGCCTTCCATAAAGGCGCGTTTATCGACGCCCGCCAGATGGAACATGACCGAGGCGGCCATCATATCCTCGCGCGGGGTCTTGTGCGTCGGCGCACCCGCGCGATGAGCAACATCCGCGTCGCCCGTGGCATCAATCACCACGTTGGCCAGGATCGCTTCGCGTCCGGCTTTCGATTCAGTGATAATCCCGGTGATCCGGTCGCCATCCATGATCGGAGCGACGAATTGACGGTGCAGCATCGGATGCACGCCCGCTTCTTCGACCAACTTGTCGGCCACCAGCTTGAACCCTTCGCTGTCCAGCTCATAGCTGAGGGACTGGCTTTCAGGCACTGCCGCGCCCATCTCTTTGGCGCGGGTTTCGAATTCCATACCGATACCGCCGGCTTCGACCGTTTGTTCGTGTCGATACCAGGCAAACCCTTCGACTCCCACGGCGGTGATGTTGCCACCCATACAGCCGAACCGGTCAACCAGCGACACCTCGGCCCCTGCGCGTGCTGCCGCCAGCGCCGCAGCCAGCCCGGCAGGGCCGGAGCCCACGACCAACACATCGGTTTGGTGAACCACTGGAATCTGACGGGCGGGTTCCTGAATCGTCTGCATCGGCGCCTCTTGGTGTTTACGATTCCGTTACATTTGGAAAAACTTAATTGGCCGGTCAATCAGAAAACAAACTGAGGCTAAGCTTTAATTTCACCAATGTACGATTGCCCCCGGCGGGGCTTTGGCATAATCACCTTTTTGTTGAAATATCACCCAAAAGGTTACGTCATGCGCCTCAGCCGTTACTTTCTGCCCGTTCTCAAGGAAAACCCTGCTGAGGCTCAGATCGTCAGTCACCGGCTGATGCTGCGCGCCGGAATGATCAAACAGGCTGCCGCCGGGATTTATTCGTGGTTGCCGTTGGGCTTCAAAGTGTTGCGCAAGCTGGAAAATATTGTGCATGAGGAGCAGGCGCGGGCAGGGCATATCGCCATTCAGATGCCCATCCTGCAATCGGCGGACCTGTGGCGCGAATCCGGGCGGTATGACGATTACGGTCAGGAAATGCTGCGCATGCAGGACCGCCATGGCCGCGATATGCTCTATACCCCGACGGCTGAAGAGTTGGTGACAGACATCTTCCGCGGCCATGTCAGCAGCTACAAGGACCTGCCGCTGACTTTGTATCAAATCCAGTGGAAGTTCCGCGACGAAATTCGCCCACGCTTTGGCGTGATGCGAGGGCGCGAGTTCTATATGAAGGATGGTTACAATTTCGACCTGACCAAAGAAGACGCGCTGCACGCTTACAACCGGCATCTGGTTAGCTATCTGCGCACATACGAACGCATGGGTTTGCAGGCCATCCCAATGCGCGCCGATTCCGGCCCCATTGGTGGCGACGATACACATGAGTTTCTGGTCCTGGCTGACACAGGCGAATCCGAGGTCTTTTATGACAGCGCCGTCACTGACCTGACCTTTGGCGACCGAGACATTGATTATGATGACCGTGCGCAATGTCAGGCGATTTTGGAAGAGTTCACCTCGAAATATGCGCGCACTGATGAAACGCATGATGAGGCGCTGTTCAATCAGATCCCTGAAGAGCGCCGCCGCGTGGCACGCGGGATCGAAGTGGGTCAGATCTTCTACTTCGGGACCAAGTATTCGGAAGCCATGGGCGCGACCGTTCAAGGCCCGGATGGCAAGCCGGTTCCGGTTCATATGGGCAGCCACGGTATCGGTGTCAGCCGTCTGATTGGTGCAATCATCGAAGCCAGCCATGATGACAAGGGCATTATCTGGCCCGAGGGCGTGACCCCGTTCCATTGCGGTATCGTAAACCTGAAGCAGGGTGACGACGAAGCGGATGCGGCCTGTGACAAGCTCTATGGTGCTCTGACCGCTTTGGGGCTTGAGCCGCTCTATGATGACCGTAACGAGCGGGCAGGTGGCAAGTTCGCCACTATGGACCTGATAGGCTTGCCATGGCGCATCACGGTCGGACCGCGTGGTCTGAAAAACGGCGTGGTTGAATTGACCTGCCGTCGCACAGGTGAAAGCGAAGAACTAGGCCCCGAAGCAGCCGTGACCAAGGTCGCGGAAATCTATCAGGGTATCGCCTGACCAAGGCGATACACGCAGGCCAAGGTCAGCGCGGCGTTCCTACTGCGCCGATACTGGGCGGGCGACCAACAGCTCTCCGTCGGCCTGATTGCCACGTGCGACGACGATCGGGCGACCCAGCCGGTTGACCAGTTCCTTCAGCTCAAAGCCCAGGAACCGTATCCCGCAAACGCGCTGACCGGTTGCGCGGTCAGTGATGCAAAGGCGACCCTTGAGGAAGGCGAGGCGATAGCCCTTATCCCTCAACCGATCTGCCAAACTGTTCCAACTGACAGCTTTTGCAAAAATGGGACGGATCGCAGCCCGCAGTAATGCGGCTGTTTCACAATCCAGTTCTGTTGCTGTTGCACGAACCAAAATACGGTCCGCCCCTTCTGGTGTATTTTGAATATTCATTGAGCGACCCCCGCTCTGAAATGTGTTCCCCCAAATCAGGGTGACAAAGTTTCTAAAAATAAGCAAAAAGCGAAATAATATTGCTTAGTATATGTGGCATTTTGAGTTCAGTCACTCACGCAATGCCCATATTGACTTCATAGCTGAAACAATATGGCGATGTCTGTGAACGGCGTCACAACCGACAGGGTAGTTGTTGAATCCAACAACACTTTTTATCTGAGCGCCCAAGGCAGATGCCGGTGTTGATTCGCTCATTTGAGGCGATCACTTTGGATGCGGTCGGTGAAGCGTTCACAAGGCGCTTGACCATTGTGGCAAATGCCGAGAGGGTCGCCGCCAAACAACAAGACCGGAGCAGGCATGGCCAAGACACCCCCGCCTTTTGCCCCTTTTGAATGGAAGATCGCCTGGCGATACCTGCGGGCCCGCCGGGCCGAGGGGGGTGTCAGCGTTATGACTTGGATCTCGCTGATCGGGATCACTCTGGCCGTGTTCGCCTTGATCGCGACACTCGCGGTGCGATCTGGGTTCCGGGCCGAATTCGTCGGCACGATCCTTGGGGCGAATGCACACGTCACTGTATATTCCTCGGGCGAGATTGATGCGCAGGGGCGCGTGACGCGCACGATGGAGGATTACGAAGAACGCGCGGCGCGGATCGCGCAGGTTCCGGGTGTGGAACGGGCGGCACCTTTGGTCAAAGGTCAGGTTCTGATCACAAATCGCGACCGCAGCAGCGGGGTTGAGGTGTTTGGCATCCGGCCCGACGACCTGATGGACCTGCCGGGCATCGCACAGG
Source organism: Ruegeria sp. H4 (assembly GCF_056533065.1). Classification (NCBI taxonomy): domain Bacteria; kingdom Pseudomonadati; phylum Pseudomonadota; class Alphaproteobacteria; order Rhodobacterales; family Roseobacteraceae; genus Ruegeria; species Ruegeria sp. H4. Next base: position 760,532 of record NZ_JBQFOC010000002.1, on the reverse strand, counting down.
CCGAACAATCGGCAGGGGATTTGTCTCTGTTTCAGACGGGTGAGGATGTGATCGCCATCGGCTCGGGCGTGGCGCGTACCATTGGGGCCACCGTGGGGGATACGGTTAAGCTGACCTCGCCCAACGGTGTCAGAACCGCCTTTGGAACCTCGCCACGCGTGAATGCCTATCGCGTGGTTTATGTGTTTTCCGCGGGGCGCTATGACATCGACCGCACGCGCGTTTACATGCCGTTTTCGCAAGCCCAGAGCTTTTTCAACCGCGAGGGCGTGGCTGATGAGATCGAGGTGATGGTTACGCAACCCGAAACGATGAACCCGGTCCTGATCCCAATCCTCGAAGCCTCAGGTGAGCGTAGCCAGATCTGGACATGGCAGGATGCATCGGGTGGGTTTCTGCGTGCGCTCGAGGTTGAGGACAACGTAATGTTCATCATCCTGTCGATCCTCGTACTGATTGCCGCGATGAACATTGTCTCGGGCCTTATCATGTTGGTGAAGAACAAGGGGCGCGACATTGGTATTCTGCGCACAATTGGCCTGAGCGAAGGATCGGTCCTACGGGTGTTTTTCATCTGCGGTGCGTTCACAGGCATCATCGGAACCGTGATGGGCGTGATCTTGGGCTGCCTGTTCGCCATCTATATTGATCCCATCTTTTCCTTCGTGAACTATGTGATGGGCGGTGGAGTCTGGGATCCGTCCATTCGTGGCATCTATGCCCTACCAGCCGAGTTGCATCTAAGCGATGTACTCAAGGCCGTGGCCCTTTCACTGGGTTTGTCTTTTGTTGTCACATACTTCCCCGCCCGCCGCGCGGCGCGGCTGAACCCGGTTGAGGCGCTGCGTTATGAGTGATGTGACATTGCGATTGAAGGGCCTGACCAAGACCTATCTGAAAGGTACTCCGGGCGAAGTGCAGGTGTTGCGCGGCGTTGATCTATCTCTGACTGCGGGTGAGGCGGTGGCGATGGTTGCGCCCTCCGGTGCAGGCAAATCCACCTTGCTGCACATCGCGGGCCTTCTGGATATGCCGGATGAGGGGCAGGTTGAAATTGGCAGGCAGGATGTCAGTGGAAAGGGCGACCGAACCAGAACCGCCTTGCGTCGGCAGGACATCGGATTTGTCTACCAATTCCACCATTTGCTGCCGGAATTTACCGCCTTGGAAAACATTACCCTGCCGCAACTGGCCAATGGGATCGCTGAGAAAGCAGCGAAAGACCGAGCGATGTCATTACTGGACCGTGTCGGCGTGGCCGCCCGAGCCAGCCATCGCCCGGCGGCTTTGTCGGGTGGCGAACAACAGCGTGTGGCGTTTTGCCGGGCGCTGGCGAACTTACCCAAAGTATTGCTGGCTGATGAGCCAACCGGGAACCTTGATCCGGAAACATCTGATCAGGTGTTTGATGCGTTGATGACGCTTGTCCGGGATGAGGGCCTCTCGGCTCTGATTGCAACCCACAACATGGACCTTGCGGCGCGGATGGATCGGATGGTGCGGCTGGAAGGCGGTATTCTCAAGCCAGTTGAGTGATCGCAACGCCCAGAGCCATCACCGCGATCCCGCCCGCACGTATCCACGTCAGCGGCGTAACCTGGGCCCCAAACAACCCAAAATGGTCAATCGCTGCGGTGCTGACCAATTGACCCAGAAGCACGAAGAACACTGCATTTCCAACACCGAAATGCGGGGCGACATGTGTGATCGTCAAGACGTAGAACGCGATCAGAACGCCCGCGAGCAGCAGGTGTTTGGGGGCCTGTGCAACCTTTGTGATTGCCTCGAACCCCGGAAACACAACCATCACAAGGGCCGATGATCCAAAGGCGATGGCGAACAGGATCACTGCGGCAGTCGTGGGTGAATCGATTAGTTTGCCTAAGGCTGCATTAAGCGCTGCGAGGATAGGAACTCCGATTCCAGCGGCCAGCATGATGGCTGCATATTGCGTCATGAACCTTACCCTCTTGCTTCGTTGATCTGGATCATTGCGCCAAGCGGCGCATCGGACAAGCCTGTAAATGCCATTGCGGATAGGAGGATTCGATGAAGTGGTCAAAGCTGGGAACTGTATCTGCCGCGCTTGTCATGTCGGTGCAATGCGCGGCGGCACAAGATGTGCAAACGGGTGCTGAGCTGTATCAGCACTATTGTGCGACCTGCCACGGAATTGACGCCATGGGGCAAGGCCCAATGGCGGGCGTTCTTATTATTCAGCCGACCGATTTGACGGAACTGACAAAAGACGGGCGTTTCCCAACAGCGCGGGTTGTTGCCCGGATCGATGGGCGTGACCCTTTGGTGAGCCATGGAAGCCCGATGCCGGTGTACGGCCCATATTTTGAAGGGCAAGACACATCCATGAAAACGGAAGAGGGGCAGCCTATTCTGACCAGTCAGCCTATTGTTGATCTGGTGGCCTATCTCAAAACCCTGCAAGGCAACTGAAATCTAGCTGCAAATTCCTTCGATCTTGGCATCGCTCCACGGGATCGCGATGTCACGCTCTCGGCCTTCCTGGGGCAGGGGGGACAGGTCGAAATGCGCACCCAGCATCTTGTGTAGGCGCTTGGTGCGCTGTGCCTGTGGGTCCAACGACCGGCAACAGACATATTCCTCGACAATCGCGCCCTGCTGTTCATAGCCGTAAGATAGAAAGTCAGGCGAGGTATCCAGATCAAACAAATACGGGTCCTCGCGCCCGCCATGCTCTGCCGCCGCACGCAGCGGGTGATAGCCGGTGGTCTTGCGGTTCTGCCACTGCCAGACATGGGTCAGTTCATGCGCCAGCAGCATGGCCGCGATCAGATTCATCTGCTCGGGATAGTCTGACATGTAGTCTTCGAGGTACCAGTCACGCGCGAAATAAACCTTGTCGAATAAAGCAATTGCCGCAGGTTTCCCCGTTACCGGTCCGGGTTCGATCGGTGGAAGGATACGTTCGCGACAAGCCAAACGTGGGCGTGCTTCTCGGACATATGTGATTGGCAAAACGGGCGCACCTTCAACCAAGCGCACGCGATCCAGATTGAGTGTGTCGCCTTGTATCTCGTCAGCAAAATCGCGCTCTTGCTGTGTCAGCGGGCGTCCGCAGGTCGCAAGAGCCAGAAACACTAAAATCAATACACGCACACTCATGGGCAAAGCCTAGCCTGCCGCTTCGGTTGCGCAAGCCGTTTTCAAAGGCTCATCGCAAGAACGCGGCTGATTTCTGTTAGGGACCGGCCCGATTGATCCATCCAGGTGTTAAAGGCCTGTTGCACGGCGGCCATGGCTTTCTTGGATGTGGGGGCTTTTTCCACCACACTTTCGGCGATCAACCGTGCTGTCACGTCCTGTGACAGGATAAAGCTGTCGCGGCCTGCAAACCGCATTGCATATTGGGCGGACGCGCCGCCCAACCGGGATCCGCGTTGGCCCAACATGGCCAGAAGGCCGATATAGTCGGTCGAGGGCCATCCACCCAGAACCTCACCTGCGCCGCCCTGGTCGCGCAGTTCGAGCAAGAATGCCGCGTTGTCCCGGACAGTGGCGATCTTGGTTCCGTTGCGCACGATCCGAGTGTCCTGCAGCAGCGCGTCGAATTTCTCATCGTCCATAAAGGCGCAGCGACCCACATCGAACCCGTCAAAAGCGGTTTCGAATCCGTCCCATTTCGCCTCGATGACCTTCCAGTTGAACCCGGCCTGAAAGATGCATTTGGTCAGGATCGAGAGCCAGCGATCCTCGGGCATTGCCGCAAGTTCTTGCGGCGTTTTGGGCTTGCTGAGTTTGGCATTCAACGCCGCAGCCCCGCCATGGCGACCTGCCGATATCTCAAATATCTCATCAAATGAACGCATTGCTTTACCCTCCGCAGCGCCTGCTCGTGCCTTGATGCCAGATCGCTCGCTCAGTTGCCAAGCGCGATAGATGCGTGGCTTCTACTTTGGAAGGAGTGGTCGGAGCCCACAGAGCGTGCTATTTGAAGCGTTCTACCAGATTTGCGAGGGTCCCACTATGTTTCTGGCCTATGTAACCACCACAGATCGCGGCGCAACCGACCGGTTGCTCAGCGCGGTCGCGGAACACTTGTTGTCCTCGCGTGCGAAACTGGCAGGCGTTGTGCAAACCAACACCGAATGTACCGATAGCAGCCGGTGCGATATGGATGTCCGCGTTCTTCCCGCAGGCGACACGATCCGCATCTCGCAGTCTTTGGGTACGCAATCGCGCGGCTGCCGGCTGGACCCGGCGGCGCTTGAGCAGGCGGTTGGCTATGTCACTGCGTCGTTGGCGGACGCACCGCAGCTGTTGATTATCAACAAGTTCGGCAAACATGAGGCCGATGGCCGTGGCTTCCGCCCGGTGATTGCCGAAGCTCTGGCACAGGACATTCCTGTTCTGGTCGGCGTAAACGGATTGAATCGCGAAAAGTTTCTGGAATTCACAGGCGGTGAAGCCAAGCAACTCGCGCCCGATTTGACGGCTATTTCGGCATGGTTTGACCGCGTTGTGGCCGCGAGGGCGGATGCGGCTTAGCGGCAGCACATGCTAATCCTGTTGGTTGGGCAGCAAAACACGTTGTCTTCATGGTCTTGTCGCCGTAATGGTGGCTCCGGGCCCCGACCGGGCCTGACGCATCTTGCCCGCGTGGTGGAATGGTAGACACAAGAGACTTAAAATCTCTGGGCCGGAAGGCCGTGCCGGTTCGAGTCCGGCCGCGGGTACCAAGATACGTTTTGCAATCCGGAAAGCCGGTTGCAGATGGCTACACCTTCCAAAGTTCGCATGTTAGCTTTGCCCTGAAAAGTCAGGCAAAGGGGTGAATATGTCAGTCACTGTGAAAGAGATGATGGAGGCAGCCAATGCCGTCGTGCCGCGTGTGGATGCGGCGCAGGCCCAAGCATTGATCGAGCAGGGAGCGCTGCTGCTGGATATTCGCGGCGCGGAAGAGGTACAGAAAACAGGCCGCGCAGCCGGGGCACATCATATTCCACGCGGTATGCTGGAATTCCGCGCCGATGAAGCGCTGCAATCCCTTGATCCGCAGATGCGCAAGGACCGCGCAATTGTGATCTACTGTGCGTCCGGTGGTCGTGCAGCATTGGCAGGAAAACTGCTGCTCGATATGGGGTATGAACAGGTGTTCAATCTGGGTGGGCTGAGCGATTGGGTCAATGGCGGCGGAGAGGTCGTGGACGGCTGACAACCTGATCCAGATCAACGCCAAAGTTTGCGCGTTGATCTAACTTGGCATGACGTTCAACCAAATGGATCACATGTCATGTTTCGTCTTGCTGCGCTGCTTTATTCCATGATTGCCACCGCTCTCGCAGGGTCTGCGGTGATTGCTGTTTTGTCGTTGGGCATGGTCTCCGTCATGGCGATTCTGTCAGCCGCGGCTGCGGGTGCGCTTGTCGCGCTTCCGGCGGCTTTGCTGGTCGCCCGACGCTTGTACCAGAAGGCAGGTTAATCAGGCGTTCAGGAATGTTCTGACCGCAGCCTCGAATTCTCGTGGTTTTTCAGCGTGCAGCCAGTGGCCTGCACCTGGGATTTTCGCAAAGCGAGCACCGGGAAACAGGCCGCGAATGTGGTCGCGGTGTTCAGGCAAGACATAGTCGGATGCAGCGCCAGACAGAAATAGGGCGGACCCGTCCCAGGCGCCGTCCAATTCGGGAAAGCCCATGATGTTTGTCATCTGATCGGCCAACACGTCCAAATTCAGCAACCAGCGTTTTCCCGAAACATCCAATGACTGCGTGAAAAAGCTCTGCAACGCGCGCTCAACACCCAACTCCGCCAGTTGCTGTTCGGCATCCGACCTACGGTGGACTTGCGACATGTCAACGGTGCGCATGGCTTCGATGAACTGAATCTGGCTGTGCCCATATGCGACCGGTGCGATATCGGCCACCACGAGTTTGCGCACCAGATCCCCATGTTGCAGGGCCAGGGCCATGGCGGCCTTACCCCCCATAGAATGCCCCAGAACATCCACGGGTCCGCCGATCTGTTCGATGACCTGCGCGATATCGCCGGCCAAAGCCGGATAGTCATGGTGTGGATCCCAAAAACTATGCGCATGGTTTCGCATATCCACCGCGACCACTTGCCGTTCGTCCGACAACCGGCGTGCGATCACGCCCCAATTCCGGGCTGACCCATAAAGGCCATGAGCAATAACAAGGGGCGGCAGGGCGGTCGGATCGCCATGTACAATCGTGTTCAGCATATCCGCGTGATACAGGCGACCATTTGAAACAACCAGCCCCATTGTGGCGCGCCGCCGCAGGGGCTAGTGTCGCGCGTCAGGAGAACGCGATGTCACAAGACGCCAAAATTCAGGATCGAGTTGCTGAAACCGTTGCGTTGCTGCGGGCCAAGCTGGGCGTGCGTGACAAAACGCTTCAGGCGTCGATTCGCCGGGCCAAACGTCGCCTCCCACGGCGGGTGTTCAAACAGGCAATGGTTCTGGCGCGTGCCGAACAAATGGCCGCCCATCCAAAGCTGAGATTGGTTCTGGATACGCCCGCGCTGACCAAAGCCGCTGATGAGGTTCAGACCCATCTTAACGCCATCAATCTGGCCGACCGGCGATGGGGCTGGTTTCTGGGTATGCTGGGCGGACTGGCCTTCAATATGCTGGCTTTTGGGGCACTGGTTCTGGCGTTCCTGATATGGCGCGGCTTGATCTGATCCACTCTTCTGTCTTATGCGCTGTGAACGAGGTTCAAACCCCGAGGGCGGCATGACCACAAAATCTCAGCTCAGGCGCGAACAATTGCGCGAGAAACTGATCGAAGCGGCCGAGTTTCGCATTGACCGGGATGGGCTCAAGGACCTCAGGGCGCGAGACTTGTCCAAAGATGCAGGCTGCGCGTTAGGTGCCATCTACAATGTGTTCGAGGATTTGAACGCCATCATCATGGCCGTCAACGGGCGCACATTTAGACGGTTGGGGCAGGCGGTCGGATCGTCATTTGACGGCAGCGAACCGCCCGTGCAGCGCCTTGTTGTCATGAGCGTCGCGTATCTGAACTTTGCCGATCAGAACACGAACCTATGGCGTGCGTTGTTCGATCTACAAATGGCGGATGATGGCCCGGTTCCCGACTGGTATCGGGATGCGCTTCGCGGGCTTTTTGCCTATATCGCCGAACCTGTTGGCCAGCTTTTTCCTGATCTGGATAGGGTTGAGGCCGATCTGATGACACGCGCCCTATTTTCATCGGTGCATGGCATTGTGACCCTGGGGTTGGAAAATCGCATCTCGGGCGTACCGCCTGATCAGATCGAACGGATGATCACGCAGGTTCTTTCTCGAATTGGAAACAAATAGTTTCCTGAACGTCGTTCATAAAAATACTTGAACGATGTTCACGAAATTGCTATATCCGATTTGTGAACGATGTTCATATATCGGAGGAACACATGTTCAGTACGTTGAAGACATTGATTAATGGGGCAAACGCCCGGGCCGAAGACCGCCTGCGCGACACCTATTCAATCGAATTGATCGACCAGAAAATCCGCGAGGCCGAGCAGAACCTGAAAGCCGCCAAGCTTACTCTGGCCAGTATGATTCAGAAGCAGCGCAATGAGACGCGGCAGATCGACGGGCTAAGGACGCGGATTGACGATCTTATGAACCGGGCGCGTCAGGCATTGGCAGATGACCGCGTGGATCTGGCGGAAAGTGCCGCCCAAGCGGTGGCTGATCTGGAAAATGAGCTAACAGTGCGGTCGAAAACCGTGGACCGGTTGGAAGCCCGCATTCTTCAGCTGCGCCATTCCGTACAGGCAGCCAGCCGTCGGATTTTGGATTTGAAACAAGGCGCAATATCCGCCCGGGCAGTAAAGCGAGAGCAGGGGCTGCAGAGGCGATTGAACCGGCATCTGGGTGGGGATAGCCCGATTGACGAAGCCGAAACCCTTATCGCACGCGTGATGCAGCAAGAAGATCCGTTTGAGCAATCCGAAATTCTAAGGGATATCGATGCGAGCCTGGATCACAGCACCATATCTGCGCGGATGGAAGAGGCCGGCTATGGTCCGAAAACCCGTGCCACCGCCGACGATGTGCTGAACCGGCTTCGCACGCAGCAAGACAGCTAAACCCAATCTCAACTGAACAAGAATTTCTCACGGAGACTTACAATGAATACACGTAACGAAAACGGTTTGATCCTGATGCTGAACGGTGCAGGCGTTGTGGTGGCTTATGCTTTGCTTGCGATCTCGCTGTATCTGTCCACCGATGTGCCACTGGCCACAAAAGGGTATTGGGGCATGGGGATCGTTCTTCTGACGCTTAGCCTGATTAATGTGGTCAAATACCGCTTTGATGCTCGCACGGCCGAGGATCGGATTAATCGCATCGAGGAGGCGCGGAATGACAAGCTGCTGGAAGATGCGCTCAAGGATACCGACTCGGATATCTGACGCTAACCGCGCCTGGCCCACTACTTTCAGCGCATACGATGCGCAAAAAAGGGGCAGGAAAGCCCCGTGTCCGACAAAAAGCGGCGCCCGGATCATCGGGCGCCGTTTTCTGAGATCGGAACCTGACTACAGATTTGGATAGATCGGGAATTTGGCGCAGAGGTCTGCGACCTCGGCTTTGACTTTGGCCTCGACAGCTGCGTTGCCGTCTTCCCCATTGGCGGCCAAACCATCGACAACCTCGATGATCCAGTCGGCGATCTGGCGGAATTCGACCTCGCCGAAGCCGCGCGTGGTGCCGGCGGGGGACCCCAGACGGATACCGCTGGTGATGGTCGGCTTCTCAGGATCAAACGGCACGCCGTTCTTGTTGCAGGTGATATGCGCGCGGCCCAGGGCCTTTTCGGTCGCGTTGCCTTTGACGCCTTTCGGGCGCAGGTCGACCAGCACCACATGGGTGTCGGTGCCGTGTGTCACCGTGTCGAGGCCACCCTTGATCAGCTGATCCGACAAAGCCTGCGCGTTGGTGATGACCTGTTGGATGTAGCTTTTGAACTCGGGGCGCAGAGCTTCTCCGAACGCAACAGCCTTGCCCGCGATCACATGCATCAGCGGGCCGCCCTGAATGCCGGGGAAGATCGCCGAATTCACTTTCTTAGCGATGACTTCATCATTGGTCAGGATCATACCCCCACGCGGCCCACGCAGGGTCTTGTGGGTTGTCGTGGTCGCCACATGGGCGTGCGGGAACGGGCTGGGATGTTCGCCTGCGGCCACCAGACCGGCGAAATGCGCCATGTCCACGTGCAGGTAAGCCCCGACCATGTCGGCGATCTCGCGCATGCGGGCAAAGTCGATCTGACGCGGGATGGCCGAACCGCCTGCGATGATCAGCTTGGGGTTATGCTCCTTGGCCAGCGCCTCGACCTGATCATAGTCCAGCATATTGTCCTGCTGGCGCACGCCGTATTGCACGGCGTTGAACCACTTGCCCGATTGGTTCGGACGCGCACCGTGGGTCAGGTGACCACCTGCGTCCAGCGACATACCCAGAATGGTGTCGCCGGGTTGGATCAGGGCCTGAAACACGCCCTGGTTGGCCTGAGAGCCCGAGTTCGGCTGGACGTTAGCAAAACTGCAACCAAACAGCTCTTTCGCGCGGTCGATGGCCAGGTTCTCGGCGATATCGACAAACTGGCAGCCGCCATAGTAGCGACGGCCCGGATAGCCTTCGGCGTATTTGTTGGTCATTACCGAGCCCTGCGCTTCCATCACGGCGGCAGACACGATGTTCTCGGATGCGATCAGCTCGATCTCGTCGCGCTGACGGCTCAACTCGGATGTGATCGAGCCGTACAGTTCGGGGTCACGGTCGGACAAGGACTGGGTGAAAAAACCCGTATCACGAATGTTGGCGTTCATTTGCGCTCCATAGAACTGGGGTGAATAGTTGCGGATTTCCTATAGGAAACCATTCTAATGCAAAAGCTATAAAGCGACGATTTGGCCCGCTGTGGCGTCAAGTCTGGCCTATTGAGGAAAGGTATGTTTGTTTCGGAACCAAATGTGCAGCACTGGAAACCGGACGTTATGAAAAAGAGAATCGCTTTTCTTGCCAGCGATGCCCAGATGGCGCAGGACGCCCGTGACCGCCTGATCAAGACTTATGGAAACGCCGCACCGCGCGATGCAGATGTCGTCGTCGCTCTGGGCGGGGATGGCTTTATGCTACGGACGGTGAAGAACCTGCAACATCTCGATACACCCGTTTACGGGATGAATCGCGGCACCATCGGCTTCTTGATGAATACCTATCACGAAGACGATCTGCTGGCCCGTCTTGCCGACGCGCAGGAAGAGGTCATCAATCCGTTGGCCATGCGCGCGATGGACCAATCGGGAAAGCTGCATCAGGCGCTGGCGATCAACGAGGTTTCATTGCTGCGGGCAGGGCCTCAGGCCGCGCGATTGAAGATCAGCGTCGATGGGCGTGAACGCATGGCAGAGCTTATGTGCGACGGGGCGCTTTTATCCACGCCTGCCGGATCAACGGCCTACAACTACTCGGCCCATGGGCCGATCCTGCCGATCGGGGCGGACGTTCTGGCTCTGACGCCCATCGCCGCCTTTCGCCCCCGCCGCTGGCGCGGGGCGCTGTTGCCCAAGATTGCGAAGGTGCGCTTTGACGTGCTGGATGCAGATAAACGCCCTGTGATGGCAGATGCGGATTCCGTCTCGTTTCCTGATATCGATTGGGTCGAGATCAGTTCCGAGCCCGCCATCAGACATCGTATTCTGTTTGATCCCGGCCATGGTCTTGAAGAGCGCCTGATCTCGGAGCAATTCACATAAATCGCGAATTTTTGAGATTTTTTTGACTTTGTGTGAAGCAGTTCACACGGGATTTCTTAACGGTTGGCTAATCTAAACGGGCTCGGAGATCACGCTATGGTGGGAGTGAGTGGCCACCAAACGGCGTTTTCGAATGATTGCGCAAATTTCGCGCTGGCGAGGGTGGGTGGTGCTACGCTCGTCATCAGATATCCGGGCACATTTAAGCAGCTGGGCCCCGGGCAAAATACCCCGGGGTCTATTTCTTTTCAAAGGCTTAAGTGCCGCCTGCCATCTTGTCCCAAAGTGGCAAACACATCTGCCCAACCCGCGCCTCAATCGCTGCGGCGGCATCTACGGCCAGGTCTTCGCGCCAACGACGTGCTGCGATTTGCACGTTGACGGGTTGTGGACCATTGGGCAGATCGGCGAGACGGGCAGGGACGCAGGCGGCGGGCAGGCCCAAAAAGTTCATCGCATAGGAATACACGGCGCAGCCTAGAACCTCATGCACACCTTCGGCCCCTTCGGTGTCACGATCAGGCTTGAAAAATGGTTGCGGCAGGAAGGGTGACAGGACCAAAGGATATTCCTGCAAGAACAGGGACCATTCGCGCGCATAGTGACTGCGTTTGGCCAACATCTTCAGCAACTCGGTTTCGACGATGGGCGGGAATTCCTGAAAATAGACATTAAAGATGTCCCGGATGGTCTGCGATCCGGCTGCCTCAACGTCGGATTTCATCAGAGTCAGCACCTCTCCCATCAGGGCGCGATACCCGATGCGCCCGCATTCAAACACATCGGGCGGATCGATCTCAACCACCTGGTAGCCTGCATCTAGCAAAGCATCTTTGGCCGTATCCAGCGCCTTTTCGACCTCTGCGTGCAGGGCATAGCCAAAGGTGTTTTTGGTAAACGCCACTTTGATTGGACCTTCCAAGGCTTCGCCGCGCCAGGGCATCGGCACGTGGAAGGGGTCCCGTGGGTCCGCGGCAATCAGACTTGGCATCGATAGATGCAGATCCGCCGCAGACCGGCTGAGCAGCCCCTGCACCGACATAGATTGCGCCAGCAATCCGCGCTCGGCCGTTTGGCTGGGGTTCCAAGCCGGCACACGGCCCAGGCCGGGTTTGACTGTGACAGCCCCGTTTGCAGCGGCCGGAAACCGCAGGCTGCCGCCGATATCGTTGCCATGGGCCAGCGCCCCGATGCCTGCCATCACCGCAGCGCCCGCACCACCCGAGGACCCCCCGGCTGAGATATGGCGACCCCAAGGGTTATGCGTGCGTCCGTAAAGCGGGTTGTCGGTGTCGGCGCGAAAAGAGAATTCAGGCGTGTTCGTGCGACCGATCACAATGGCCCCGGCCTTTTGTAGGTTCGACACAACCGGCGCATCATCTGGCGCGATCACGTCTTTCAAGGCAACGACGCCGTTTGTTGTGGCATGGCCCTTTTGATCGACATTCACTTTGATCGTGACCGGGACGCCGAACAGCGGGCCGGTATCTTCGCCCTTTGCGCGGACCCGATCCAGATCTCGGGCACGGCTAAGCGCTTCGACGCTCAGGTCCTCGACCACCGCATTGAGGCTTGGATTGACCGCGCGCATCCGATCAATCGCGGCTTGAGTTGCGGACTCGGCACTCAAGTCGCCGCTGCGGGTCAGCTGTGTCAACTCGGTGGCGCTAAGACGCCAGATATCGGTATGTGTCATGAACCCTCACTGTCTGATCGTGACAGTAAGGGGCCTGTATCCGGTTGCAAGGGGGGCGGTGCAGGCCGCCCCGATCCTATTGAGCGTAACCGATGGTTTGTAGCGCCGTCTTGATCTCGCCCAGAATCGCCGGGTCGTCGATGGTTGCAGGCATCTTGTAGTCCTGCCCATCGGCAATCGACACCATCGTGCCGCGCAAGATCTTGCCCGAGCGTGTCTTGGGCAAACGATCCACCACAACCGCCAACTTGAAGGCCGCGACTGGCCCAATCTTGTCGCGGACCATCTTAACGACCTCCTGAACCACATCGCCGTGATCACGCGTTGCACCAGCATTTAAGCACAGGAAACCCACCGGCATCTGGCCTTTCAACTGATCCGAAACACCGATCACCGCGCATTCAGCAACATCGGGGTGAGCGGCCAGAACTTCCTCCATGCCGCCCGTCGACAGGCGATGACCGGCCACGTTGATCACATCATCGGTGCGCGCCATGATGTAAAGGTACCCATCCTCGTCGATCATGCCCGCGTCGCCGGTTTCATAGTATCCGGGGAAATGCTCAAGATAGGATTTCTTGAATCGCGCTTCGGCATTCCACAATGTCGGCAGCGTACCGGGGGGCAGGGGGAGCTTGACCGCAATCGCCCCCAATTCGCCCGGTTTCATCGGATGGCCGCCTTCATCAAGGATTTGCACATCATAACCGGGCATCGGCTTGGCCGGAGAGCCTAGCTTAATTGGAAGTTCCTCAATTCCCAGCGGGTTGCCGGCGATGGTCCAGCCGGTTTCCGTCTGCCACCAGTGATCGATCACTGGAACCTTAAGCGCGTCTTGCGCCCAAATGATTGTATCGGGATCGGCCCGCTCACCCGCCAGATAGAGCGCCCGCAGACAGGATAGATCGTATGTCGAAAGCAGCTCGCCCTTCGGGTCTTCGCGTTTGACGGCGCGGATCGCAGTCGGCGCGGTAAAGAAGCTGCGCACATTATGTTCCGAAATCACGCGCCAGAAGGTGCCCGCATCTGGTGTGCCCACAGGTTTGCCCTCGAACACAATGGTGGTGTTCCCGTGGATCAGCGGGGCGTAGCAGATATAGGAATGCCCAACGACCCAGCCCACATCAGAAGCCGCCCAGAACACATCGCCCGGATCGACATTATAGATGTTCTTCATCGACCAGTTGAGCGCCACCAGATGCCCGGCGGTTGGGCGCACAACGCCTTTCGGCGCGCCAGTGGTGCCCGAAGTGTAAAGGATATAGGCCGGATCATTGCCCGCCACGGGAACACATTCGGCGGGTTCAACGCCGTACTGGAAGCCATGCCAGTTGAAATCGCGCCCTTCGATCAGCTGTGCAACCTCTTGTTCACGCTGAAAAATCACACAGAATTCGGGCTTGTGTTCGGACAGTTCGATGGCCCCGTCCAACAACGGTTTGTAGTGTACAACACGGCCCGGTTCCAACCCGCAAGAGGCGGCAATAATCGCCTTGGGTTTCGCGTCATCGATCCGAACCGCCAGTTCGTTGCTGGCAAACCCACCAAAAACAACCGAGTGAACAGCACCTAGGCGCGCGCAGGCCAGCATCGCCTCAAGCGCTTCTGGGATCATGGGCATGTAGATGATGACCCGGTCGCCCTTCTCGACGCCTTTGGCGCGCAGAGCTCCGGCCAGTGTGGCAACACGGTTGCGCAGTTCGACATACGAGATCTCGCGCTTGGTATGCGTGATCGGGCTGTCATAGATAATCGCGGCCTGTTCGCCGCGCCCGTTTTCGACATGGCGGTCAACAGCGTTCCAGCAAGTGTTGACCTGCGCATCGCTGAACCATTCGTAAAGAGGGGCGTCGTCGTCAAACAAAGCCTTTGTCGGAGGTTGAACCCAGTCGATCCCTTTTGCAGCGTCCATCCAGAACGCCTCGGGGTTGTTTTTCCAGCTGTCGTAAACATCCTGATATGCCAATTCATCGTCCTCCCAAAGCAATGCGCTTGTTGTTAGGGACCGTCTGCATTTCAGACAAGCTGCGCAAGTGACGGCGCGTCAGTTTATCGCAAAACATTTGCAGGAATGTTCAGAATTGGCTGCAAATTTTTGCAAACTCATTGAAAACTTATGGTCTGAGTTTAGGAAAGTCTGAAATTGCAAATTTGCTAACTTGCTGCTGCAAAGAGCCGACTCGGTCTTTAATCGTGCCGGCCCAGTTTGCGCCCAGTTCAACCATATTGCGCGACCGGAGTACCGGCGATGGCGGCCATGTTCAGCAATCCGCGGGCAGTGATGGCCGGGGTGACGATATGAGCTTTGTTGCCCATGCCCATAAGTATTGGTCCGACCTCGATGCCGTTTGCCTTCATTTTCAGAACATTCCGAACCCCACTTGCAGCATCCGCATGTGCAAAAATCAGCACATTGGCGACACCATCCAGGCGCGAGTCGGGGAATATGCGGGACCGCAAATCCGGGTCAAGCGCGGTATCTAGGTTCATTTCACCCTCATAGATGAAATCCCTTGGCTTCTGGTCCAGTATCTCGATGGCTGCGCGCAGGCGCTTGCCAGACCCTTCCGTCTGATTGCCGAACTGCGATTGTGAGCAAAAAGCGATCTTGGGTTCAATACCAAAGCGGCGCACATGCCGGGCTGCACCAATGGTGGCTTCGGCCAGCTCCTCGGGCGAGGGCAACTGTCGCACATGAGTATCCGCTATGAATAGGGGACCATCTTCAAGGATCATCAGCGAGAGCGCACCGTGAGGGTGTAGAGCAGCTGTGTTCAAAACCTGCTCGACGTAGTTCAGGTGCCAACGGTATTCACCAAACGTGCCGCAAATCATGCTGTCAGCTTCGCCCCTGTGCACCATGATCGCACCAATGGCGGTGGTGTTGGTGCGCATGATGGCCTTGGCCAGATCGGGCGTTACACCCTGGCGCTGCATGATTTTATGGTAGGAATTCCAATAGTCGTAATAACGCGGGTCATTTTCAGGGTTTACGATCTGGCAGTCTTTGCCGGGCCGGATCGTGAGGCCCAGCCGCTCACAGCGCGCCTCGATCACTTCGGGGCGACCGATCAGGATCGGCGTTTCAGTTGTTTCTTCCAGAATAGCTTGAGCGGCACGCAGGACACGCTCGTCCTCGCCTTCGGCAAACACGATCCGACGTGAGGCAGCAGCGGCGGCCTCGAACACCGGTCGCATCAGCAAGGCGGATTTGAAGACGGTCTGGTTCAGCTTTTCCTTATAGGCATCCAGATCCTCGATCGGGCGCTTTGCCACCCCGCTGTCCATCGCAGCCTTGGCAACGGCGGACGACACAACGCCCACCAAGCGCGGGTCAAAGGGTTTGGGGATCAGGTAGTCGGGACCAAATGTTAGCTGTTCGCCCTTATAGGCTGCTGCGGCTTCGGCGCTTGTGGTGGCGCGGGCCATTTCGGCGATCCCGTCCACACAGGCGATCTGCATCTCATCATTGATTTCGGTCGCACCGACGTCCAACGCGCCGCGGAAGATAAATGGGAAACACAGGACATTATTGACCTGATTGGGAAAATCACTGCGACCCGTTGCGATGATCGCGTCAGGGGCCACCTCGCGCGCCGCTTGCGGCAGGATTTCAGGCGTCGGGTTGGCCAGAGCAAAGATGATCGGTTGTTTGGCCATTCTGTTGACCATCTCGGGCTTCAAAACATTGGGACCGCTGAGGCCAAGGAACAGGTCGGCACCGTCGATCACGTCATCCAGCGTGCGCAGTTCGGTCTTTTGTGCGAACTGGTCCTTGTGCGGATTCATATCCTCTTCGCGGCCCTCATAGACCAGACCGTGAATGTCGCAGAGCCAAATATTTTCCCGCTTAACACCGAGTTTGACCAGCATGCTGAGGCAGGCGATCCCGGCCGCCCCGCCACCTGTCGAGACGATCTTGATATCCTCAAAAGATTTGCCCGCCACATGCAGCGCGTTTTTGGCCGCTGCGCCAACAACAATGGCTGTTCCGTGCTGGTCGTCGTGAAACACGGGGATATTCATACGCTCGCGGCACAGTTTTTCGACAACAAAACAATCCGGGGCTTTGATGTCTTCCAGGTTGATGGCCCCAAAGGTGGGTTCCAGTGCGCAGACAATATCGGCCAGCTTTTCCGGGTCGGGTTGGTCCAGTTCGATATCGAAACAGTCAATGCCGGCGAACTTCTTAAACAGAACCGCTTTGCCCTCCATCACCGGCTTGGAGGCCAATGCGCCGATATTGCCAAGCCCCAGAACAGCCGTGCCATTTGACACAACGGCAACCAGATTGCCGCGCGCCGTATAGCGCTCGGCATTTGAGGCATCGGCTTTGATCTCAAGGCTGGCCTCTGCCACCCCCGGAGAATAGGCGCGCGCCAGATCGCGGCCATTGGCCATGGGTTTCGTTGCCCTGATCTCAAGCTTTCCGGGTTTCGGATAGGCATGATAGTCGAGTGCGGCTTGTCTTTGGCTGCTTGAGTCGGACATCAGCGATACGGCTCCGTTCTAGGATTTGGTTTAGTGTTAAACTATTCTCTTTGAATTGGCTATGCTGTGCCTACTGGGGCGCACAATTCGATATTCTTCATCGCGCGGTTGAAAGCTGTCATAATTTTTTTACATTACCCTTCACTCACACACCCAAGTCTACCGAACGAGCAGAACAAACGGGCATGACTTTTAAATCCGAGACACCGACCGGGGACTATGTCCCGGTAGCTTCGGTTGGCGTTGTACCAACCACGGTTCTGCTTGCTGCAGTTGGCCTATGCTGTGTAGCGCTACTTGCCGCCATTACGATATGGCCGATTGAGGCGTCAGTATTCAATCAAGAAGGTGGTGTGATCGAGACCGTCTCTGCTGCGGGCCTGTTTGTTGCAGGTATTGCGGCCTTCTATCGCTTTCCCGGTGTTCGGCGTCTCTATATCGGGCTTGTCTGTTTGTTGCTGGCTGAGCGCGAACTGGAGGCAAGTATCTATACCACAGGTAGCCTGCCGTTCGTGATCCTTGATGGTTTGGATATCATCTTGGATGTCACGTTGGTTCGGATTTTGCTCGCGGTTCTGGTGCTCGGCGGGATTGTGACGCACGGGATACCTTGCGGTTGGCGGGCACTGAAGCTACGGGCACCATTCCTGCTTGTCTTTGTTCTGGCAGGTACAGCCGCCGTTGTTGCACAGCTTCTGGAAGAAATTGCCGGGTTCTATGGTGCGAGCCTGTCGCTTACCATGGCCACACGCCTGTTCGTGTTGGAAGAAACGCTCGAGATGTTCTTTTCGATTGGCCTTTTGGCTTCGGTTCTGATCGGATGGCCGAAACTGCTGACCGAAGAGACCAAAGATGAGCCAAACCGCAACCCCATCGCCGATCCGCGCTGAAATCCGCCTGCCCACGCAGGAGTTGCGAGAGGATATCCCGTTCTACACCAAAGTGTTGGGGATGAAGATGGATATGATCTATCCAGCCGATGATCCTCGGGTCGGGGTGTTTTCCGGGCATGGGTTGCGGCTGCGGATTGAAAAGGATGCGCCGGAACCAGCGGGAACCCTGCGTATTCTGACGGACGACCCCGATGGCTTTGCCGAAGGCAAGCGCGCGCTGGTCGCGCCAAACGGCACACGCATTGAAATCGAAGAACTTGATCCGCCACTTGTGATGCCAGAAACGGTGCATTCCTTTGTGGTTCGAAGACTTAAGGATCAGGCTCCGTGGATCATTGGTCGGGCTGGCATGCACTACCGCGATCTGGTACCGGATCGCTTGGGCGGGTCCATCATCGCCAGTCATATCCGCATTCCCGACGGTGGTCCGGTGCCGGATATGGTGCATTTCCACAAGGTTGGGTTTCAGTTGATCTTCTGTATCCATGGCTGGGTCGATGTTGTTTATGAGGATCAGGGCGACAAGATGCGCCTGACTGCCGGGGATTGCTTCATCCAGCCGCCGGAAATCCGTCACCGCGTGCTGGAAGCCTCGGACAACGTGCAGGTGATCGAAATTGGCGTCCCAGCCGAGCACGTGACCGAGATTGATCATGAAATGACACTGCCGACCCCGCATTTGCGCCCGGACCGGGAATGGCAGGGTCAACGCTTTGTGTATAACAAGGCGCAGGACGCTGAATGGGTACCTTTCCGCCTGCCGGGTTATATCTGCCGCGACACGACGATTGTCGAGAACACCAAAGGTGTGGCCGGGGTGCAGGTCGTGCGCCGTGGGCAGGGTCAGCCCCTCTGGGCGAGCCACGACACCGATATCCACTTTACCTTCGTGATGGATGGAGAGGTCACATTGGAAGGGGAAGGGCGCGAGCCTTACCGGCTGGAGCAAGGTGATGCTTTCGTAATACCGCCGGGAATGCGGACCCGATTGTCTGCCCCCTCAGACAACATCGAACTGCTTGAGGTCACTTTGCCCGGAACGTTCAACACGACCTTGGACTAGTCAAAAAACAGGCGCCCGGGGGTTCTACTTCCCTGGCGTTTTCCAGTAGGGTACATTTTCTGACCAGATGATCAAAAATGGGGAATCGCCATGTCGCTTAAAGATGCTGCCCTGAAAGTCCGTGAAAACGCCCATGCGCCCTACTCGAATTTCAAGGTGGGGGCGGCGGTCCTGTCGGGTTCGGGCACGCTTTATGTCGGCTGCAATGTTGAGAATGTGGCCTACCCTGAAGGAACCTGTGCTGAGGCCGGCGCAATCGCCGCGATGGTGGCTGCTGGCGAAACCGAATTGGCCGAGGTCTATGTGGTGGCCCAAAGCCCACAACCAGTGCCGCCTTGCGGCGGATGCCGCCAAAAGCTGGCCGAGTTTGGAGCCCGTGATGTCAAAGTGACCCTGGCAACCACGGATGGTGTCGAGCTAGAGACAACTATCGGCGATCTTCTGCCAGGCGCGTTCGACGCCTCGCATATGCAGGACGTCTGACCAGATGGATGCCCGCTCGATCATCGCCAAATTGCGTCGGACCGAGGTGCCATCGGCTGAGGAGCTGAACTGGTTCGCACAAGGCCTCGCCGATCGTGCTGTCAGTGACGCGCAGGCGGGTGCCTTTGCGATGGCCGTCTGCATGGGCGGTCTAGGTGCCCGGGGTCGCGCTGATCTGACTGTTGCAATGCGCGATAGCGGCGATGTGCTCAGCTGGGATGTCGATGGTCCGGTGATCGACAAACACTCAACCGGTGGCGTGGGCGATTGCGTCAGTCTGGTGCTTGCCCCGGCATTGGCAGAGTGCGGGGCCTATGTCCCGATGATTTCGGGGCGCGGTTTGGGCCATACGGGGGGCACGCTGGACAAGTTGGAAGCGATACCTGGCGTCACCACACAGATCGGGCAGGACCGACTGACTCAGATTTTGCAAGACACAGGTGCCGCAATTGTCGGTGCGACGGGGCACATCGCGCCCGCAGATAAACGACTTTATGCCGTCCGTGATGTGACTGCGACGGTAGAAAGCCTTGATCTGATCACCGCTTCGATTCTGTCCAAGAAATTGGCGGCCAGCCCGGTTGCCTTGGTGTTGGACGTCAAGGTTGGCAGCGGCGCGTTTATGAAAACGATTGAAGAGGCGCGCAAGCTGGCCACCGCCCTGACCGAAACTGCCAATGCCGCAGGGTGCCGGACCTCCGCCGTGATTACGGACATGAACCAGCCTTTGGCCCCGTCATTGGGCAATGCGCTTGAAGTGGCTGAAGTGATGAAAGTTCTGACCGGCGATGCCGCTTCGCCTTTGGCCGAGATTTCTGCGGAACTGGGCGGTGTATTGTTGGCGGATGCAGGGATGTGCGAAACCGCCGAGCAAGGTCGCGAAAAGATCGCCGATATCATCCGCGATGGCCGCGCGGCTGAGCGGTTTGGTCGTATGATGGCAGCAGTAGGAGGCCCGGTGCGGTTCGTCGACACATGGTCGCGTTTCCTACCCGAGGCCAGCGTCATCCGCGAAGTTCCGGCACCGAAGGACGGATACATCTCGGCTATTGATGGAGAGGCTTTGGGCCTTGCAGTTGTCGCTCTGGGCGGTGGCCGTCAGGTCGAAAGCGATGTGATCGACCCTGCCGTTGGCCTGTCAAACATCGTGCGTTTGGGCGACAAAGTGACGAAAGGCACCCCGCTTGTCGCCATTCATGCAGCCCGAGAGGATGCAGCCCGGCAAGCTACCGAGCGCGTTCTGACTGCTATTCAGATCGAAGACGCACCGATCGCCCCACCGGATCTTGTGCACGAAAGGATCACTGCATGAGCCGGGCGTTTCTGGTCGTTATGGACTCGGTTGGTATCGGTGGCGCACCCGATGCCGGGCGGTTCTTCAATGGCGACATACCGGATACCGGTGCAAATACGGTGGCGCATATCGCCCAAGCTTGCGCGCAAGGTCTGGTTGAAGACGGGCGAAGCGGGCCGTTGAACGTGCCAAATCTGGATGCGCTGGGATTGGGTGCTGCGGTGCATCTGGCTTCGGGCGATGCAACACCGGGTTTGGACGCGCACCCGATCGGCCTGTGGGGTTGCGCGCGAGAGCTTTCACCGGGCAAGGACACACCCTCAGGCCATTGGGAACTCGCCGGCCTGCCGGTCCCTTGGGATTGGCATTTCTTCCCGGATACGCAACCGGCCTTTCCGTCTGATCTCAGCCGCGCCGCCGCCGAGGCCGCAGGGACCGAGGGTATTCTGGGCAATTGCCATGCCTCAGGCACCGCGATCATTGCGGATCTGGGGGCCGAGCATATGCGGACCGGTTGGCCGATCTGCTACACCTCGGCCGACAGCGTGTTCCAGATCGCCGCGCATGAAGAAAGCTTTGGCATAGACCGTTTGTTGGACATGTGCAAAGCGCTTGCGCCGCGCCTGCATGAAATGAAAGTGGGGCGGGTTATCGCGCGGCCCTTTGTTGGCTCACCTGAAAACGGGTTCAGCCGTACCCCCAATCGCAAGGATTTTGCCATCCTGCCGCCTGCGCCGGTGCTGACCAATTGGGTGCAGGATGCGGGTCGCCGTGTGCACGCGGTTGGCAAAATCGGTGACATCTTTTCGATGCAGGGGATCGATACGCTGTGCAAAGGGTCGGATGCGGACCTGATGGGGCATTTGTCGGATCTGGTGGACGAAGCCGAAGAGGGTAGTCTGACCTTCGCCAATTTTGTCGAGTTCGACAGCCTGTATGGTCACCGCCGAGACATCAGCGGCTATGCACGGGCGCTGGAATGGTTCGACCGCGAGATTGGCACAATCCTGCAAAAGCTGCGCCCGGGTGATCTACTGCTGCTGACTGCGGATCACGGCAATGATCCAAGTTGGATCGGCACAGACCACACTCGGGAACAGGTTCCGGTGCTTGTTGCCGGGGCAGGTGCGGGTCAGATCGGCCAAATCAGTTTCGCTGATGTCGCCGCCAGCATCGCCCATCATCTGAACGTACCGCCGCAAGGGCCGGGAAAGAGCTTTCTATGACTGTCGCTGACCTGCCAAAGATCGAGTTACACCTGCATCACGAAGGTGCCGCCCCGCCGGCCTTTATCCGTCAGTTGGCGCATGAAAAACGCATCGACCTGAGCGGAATTTTCAAACCCGATGGCAGTTATGATTTCCGGGACTTCGCCCATTTCCTAAGCGTTTATGAAGCGGCCTGTGAGGTCCTGAAAACGCCCGAGGATTTTCGCCGCCTGACGCTGGCGATCCTTGAAGAAAGCGCGGCAAATGGGGTGGTGTATTCAGAAACCTTTCTTAGCCCCGATTTCTGCGGCGGTGGAGACGTGCACGCCTGGCGCGACTATCTGACGGCCGTTCAGGACGCAGCAGAAGAGGCCGAGCGCGGCTTTGGCATCACCCTGCGTGGGGTCGTCACATGCGTGCGCCATTTCGGGCCCGAGCAGGCCAAGCGCAGCGCCCATTGCGCAGCGGAAACCGCTGGAGATTGGATCACCGGTTTTGGAATGGGTGGAAACGAATCCGTAGGCACTCAGGGCGATTTCAAATGGGCCTTTGATTGTGCGCGTGAGGCGGGTCTGCGCTTGACCACCCATGCGGGTGAGTTTGGCGGCCCCGAGAGCGTCCGCGATGCGGTGCGGGAACTTGGTGTTGAGCGTATAGGCCATGGTGTGCGCGCCATCGAAGACCCTGATCTGGTTCACGAATTGGTGGATCGGGGTATCACGCTTGAGGTCTGCCCCGGATCGAATGTGGTGCTGGGTCTGTTCCCGGACTTCGCTGCACACCCGATTGCGCGCTTGCGCAATGCAGGTGTGAACGTCACCGTGTCTACAGACGACCCGCCGTTTTTTCACACGACCATGCGGCGCGAATATGAGATGCTGAACGCAGCGTTTGGTTGGGGCGCCGATGATTTCGCCGCCTTGAACGAAACCGCCCTGAACGCCGCGTTTTGCGATGAAGACACCCGCGCGCGGGTCAAGAAAAGACTGGAGACCACATGAGCGATCACCTGACCATCGTCGACCACCCACTGGTGCAACACAAACTGACGCTCATGCGGGACAAGGGCACTTCGACCGCTGAGTTCCGGCAGTTGCTGCGCGAAATCACCCTCTTGCTGGCCTATGAGGTCACGCGCGAGCTAAAGCTGACCACCCGCCATATTGAAACCCCGATGGAGGAGATGGACGCCCCCATTCTCGCCGGAAAGAAGCTGGCGCTGGTCTCGATCCTGCGTGCGGGCAACGGGATGTTGGATGGGGTTCTAGAACTGATCCCATCAGCGCGCGTGGGGTTTGTGGGCCTTTACCGAGATGAAGAGACGTTGAAGCCGGTACAATATTACTTCAAAGCACCTGAAGGCCTGAAGGACCGTCTGGTCATCGCGGTGGACCCGATGCTGGCCACGGGCAACAGCTCAGCTGCTGCAATCGATCTGCTGAAAGAGGCGGGCGCGACCGACATTCTGTTCCTTTGCTTGCTGGCTGCCCCCGAAGGCGTTGCACGCATGAAAGAAGCACATCCCGACGTGCATATCGTGACCGCGGCGCTGGATCGTGAGCTGAATTCCAAGGGCTATATCATGCCTGGACTTGGGGACGCCGGGGACCGGATGTTTGGGACGAAATAGCCCTGCTTATCCGCCGCAGATGTTTTGAAGCTGGACCCAATCACGGTCCGGCAACACCTGTTCCAATGTCCGCCCTGCCATCGGGTCCGCCTCGATCAGCCCCAGCACCGTTTCGCCGGTAATGTCGCGCGCATAAGCGTAGGGGGTCGAGGGCAGGGCGGCCTGTGCGAACATCGCCAACAAATCCTGGTCCGTCACCGAAGGACGCGGTTCGGACAGAACCTGTTCGGTATATGTATCGATAATCTGAGATGTCAGACCTCCGGTCGTCAGAAGACGAAAGGCCGAGGTTGCACCGGTGCGGTCCAACAGATCATCCAGAGGGTCCTGCTGCGCTGAACGGGTACGTTCAGCGATGATATATCCAGCGGCCACGGCAGGATCCTCATGATCTTCGACCAGGGACCGGTTCAGCAGAACGGTGCCGCCCGGCAGGCTCAGGCTGTCCTGAACACCGGCAGGCAGAATGATGATCTGGCGCACTCCGGTTCGTTGGGCCAGACGGTCCAGCGAATCCTGTGCATCGCGTGAGGCACAAGCACGGCCCGAAACGCGTTCGATCCGTTTCAGGATCGTCTCGCCGATCTCCTGCCGTTTGACCTCGGGCACGACCGAGACAACATGGCTTTGCAACGCGCCTGGCAACCAAAGCATCATTACCGCAAGAACGGCCGCAACAACCCCACCAACGCTCAGCCAACGCAACCGCCCAGGATGCGGGCGGGCCCGGTCGATGGCGCGTTGCAGCCGGTCGATGGCTTCAAGCATCGTTTTTTCGCTCTCGGCCAGTTCCAGCGTTTCATCCGGGTCGCCATCAGGGTTGAATATCGCCGGATATGTCCCAGGGTTCTGCCGCTCCAATGCCGCCAATGACCAATGGGTCAAGGCGCGATCATTGAAATCCGAGATCGTCAGCGTCGCCTCTCCGATCGACACGACAACCTCGCGCCGCTGCTCATCGGGCGAAGGGCGCCACAGACCGGTGGCTTCGATCCGCTGGTACTGTTTCAGGGCCGTCATCTTGGTTGGGTCTGCTCGAAATTTGTTTTGCCGCAGCATAACACGCCGCGAAGGCACGGCGCAAACGTGTTGCGCCTGCACGTTCAATTGTGCTGGATGGCGGGGCATGGAACGGGATCGTCAGAAATATGCAGGCAGGGAAAAGAAACGCACCGGTACTGGCCGCTGCCCTCATGCTGGGGGCGATGGCGATCATCGGGGTCATCGACAATGTGGTGATCCTGTTGGCCGACACAATCGGCCTGTGGCAGTTTCACCTAAGCCGCGCTCTTTTGATGCTGCCGCTGATTGCGGGCTTGTCCCTGATCGGGTTTGGCACGCTTAGGCCCAAGCGCTGGGGGCCTGTCATATTGCGCAGCGTCCTGATCACATTTGCCATGTTGTTTTATTTTGGTTCTCTGGCATTGATGCCAATCGCCCAAGCCCTGGCCGGGCTTTTCAGCGCCCCGATATTTGTGCTGCTGATAACGGCGCTGGGATTGAAGCAACCCATCGGACCTTGGCGCATCGGGGCTGTGTCGATCGGTTTTGTCGGTATCCTGTGTGTGCTCCAGCCCAGCCCGACGGATTTTGACGTAAGGACCCTGCTGCCCATTCTGGGTGGGTTGCTTTATGCGCTCAGCTCGATCACCACGCGGCAATTGTGCTCCGAAGAAAGCACCTTGGCATTGCTGGCCAATATGGTGATCACGCTGGGGCTGGCGGGCGCCATCGGCATGGCGTTCTTGACGGCCTTTCCGGTTGCCACACCTGAAGGTGCCGAAGGGTTCGTCACCCGCGGCGCTGTCAGAGAGTTCCAGCCTGCCATCCCATGGTTGTTGGTGCAGGCTATAGGGTCGACTGTTGCCGTGTTCATGCTGATCAAAGCCTATCAGGTGGGCGAGCCGTCCTTTGTAGCGGTGTTTGAATACTCGGTGATGGTGTTCGGTCCGCTGTTTGCCTGGGTCGCATTGGGCCAATCCATCAGCGCGATGCAGGCCGTCGGGATCGGGTTGATTGCCTCGGCAGGGGTTCTGTTAGGCTGGCGATCCAGCCGCATGCAGGCCGAGCAGGGGATCGCATGATCATCTCGACCGGGCGCCGATATGTATTTGTGCATATGCCCAAGACCGGGGGAACCTCTCTTGCGCTGGCATTGGAGCAGCGGGCGATGAAGGACGATATCCAGCTTGGGGATACGCCCAAAGCGATCAAACGCAGACGTCGGGCAAAGTCACTGAACGCTAAGGGGCGATTGTGGAAGCATTCCACCTTGGCCGATATCGACGGGGTTTCGTCGACGCAGGCTATCGAGGGTATGTTTGTCTTCACCTTGGTCCGCAATCCGTGGGATCGGATTGTCAGTTACTATCACTGGCTGCGGACACAGCACTTTGAGCATGCGGATGTGGCTCGCGCGCAAGAGCTGGATTTTGAGGGGTTCGTGTTGCACCCTGCCACACTAAGAACCTTTCAACACAACCCGGCCCGCACGTATGTGACCATGTCCAACGGGATCGAGAAATGTGACGCCTTCATCCGCCTTGAGCATTTCAGGGAGGATTCGAAACACTTGGTCGATCACCTTGGGTTCGAACTGGCTTTGCCGCATCTCAACAGGTCTGAGCGGGACCGCGATTACCGCCAGTATTATGCGGCGAAGACACGAGAAGCGGTGGCACGGGCCTGCGCAGAAGATATTCAGAGATTCGGATATCTGTTCGACGGCCCTGCATAGCTCGAGTTTCCAAATTTGAACCAAAGACAATGGTCAGGATGTTTTTGTGTAAGGAATCCGCGCGGAATTCGCCTTAAATGGCCCAAATTGGGCGCAAATATGTCAGGAATAAGTCACTCCGACATTTTCCGTGCTACCCATGATGCAGTGTTGGTTTGTGCCAAAGGGGGTAGGGCACGTGTTAGAAGTAGTGAGTTTTTCTGAGTTTTCGGATCAGCCTGTTGACGCTGATCACAACAACCTTGATCAGGCCGTAAACGCCCGCCGTGGGGGGCTGTTGCATGGCACCAAGGTTGCGACCACAAGCGGTTGGAAACTGATCGAACGCATCGCTGTAGGCGATTTGGTCCGAACGCTGGACAACGGATTTCGCGAAGTACGCCGGGTTTCGACCTGTTGCGTCGTCATTCCGGCCGATGAAACCCGCGCCGATTATGTGCCGATCTTTGTTCCCGCGCGTGCAGCCTATAACGGTCGGCCTGTCTGGTTGATGCCTGAACAGGGTATGGCCATTGATCTTGCCAAGCTTGATCCGGAGGCGGATGGCGTATCAGTTATTCCCGCACGACTGTTGAATGGCTCCTGCCGGATGTCGTCACAGGTACCGGGGTCATCGTTTCAGGTGACCACGCTGTTCTTTGACACGGATGAGGTGATCTTTATCGAAGGCGGCTTGCAGGCCTATTGCCCAGCAGGGCGTTTCGGCATGGGCGGGGCACGAGAGCAAGCGCCCTATCAGGTCGCTGAAGATGCAGCGGCTGCGGCGCTGATCGCTTCGATTGCCGTCAAAGGAGACGTTTCGGTTCTGGCGAACCCGTTGGGTGCTTTGCCTGCGCCTATCCCGCAGGACCCGATTTTCCCAATCCGCCCGCCTGCAGGGCTGCGGCGCCCGGGGCGCCCGGGTAGACCGAATTCACCGGTTCTGTTCTTGCGGTCCGAATGGCGGATTTAATCCAGCACTAAGCCAGATACAGGCGCGGATGCCCGCGCCTGTATCTTTACTGATTAAGCTGCTTTTGCTTCGGGGTTGAAGCGGGCGTAGAAGGTCTGACCCTTTTCGGCCATTTCACGTAGCAAAGGCGGGCAGGCAAAGCGTTCGCCATAGGCTTTGGTCAGCTGATCGCAACGCTCGGCCGCGTAAGGCGTGCCGATGATGTCCAACCAGCTGAGCGGGCCGCCCGACCATGGCGCAAAGCCCCAGCCTAGGATCGCGCCCACGTCGCCTTCGCGGATGTCTTCCAGAACACCTTCTTCCAGCGCGCGAACCGCTTCCAGAACCTGTGCGAACATCAGACGTTCCTGAACCTCGATCAGATCAGGCTGGTCTTCGGCGTGGGGGTACTTCTCCTGCAGGCCCTTCCAGTATTCGACCCGTTTGCCTTTTTCGTCATAGTCGAAGAAGCCCGCGTTTGCCTTGCGACCCAGACGGCCCTGTTCTTCCATCCAAAAGATCAGATCGTCCGAGGGGCTTTCCGGGTAGGCGTCGCCCATTGCTGCCTTGGTCGCACGTGCGATCTTGGCACCCAGATCAATCGAGGTTTCATCTGTCAATTGGATCGGTCCCACAGGGAAGCCCAACTGACGCGCCGCGTTGTCGATCAGCACGGGGTTCACACCCTCGGCAATCATCCGCACACCTTCGTTGATGTAAGGAATGATGCATCGGTTGGCGTAGAAGAAGCGCGCATCGTTGACCACGATTGGCGTCTTGCGAATCTGACGGACATAGTCCAGCGCCTTGGCCACTGCGCGATCACCGGTTTCCTTGCCCTTGATGATTTCGACCAGGAACATCTTCTCGACCGGCGAGAAGAAGTGAATGCCGATGAACTGCTCGGGCCGGACGGAGGCTTTCGCCAGATCGGTGATCGGTAGGGTCGAGGTGTTCGACGCAAAGATGCAATCCTCGGGGATGATCGCCTCGACCTTCTTGGTCATCTCGGCCTTGACGCCCACGTCTTCGAACACGGCTTCGATGATCAGGTCGCAACCTTTGAGGTTTTCCAGATCCGGGGTCGCGGTGATGCGCGCCAGCATGGCTTCTTTTTTCTCAGCCGTGACCTTGCCGCGCTTCATGCCCTTGTCGAGATAGCTCTCAGTGTAAGCCTTGCCCTTGTCCGCAGCTTCCTGGTCGCGGTCGACCAGCACCACTTCCATACCGGCCTGAGCCGACACCAGCGCGATGCCTGCACCCATCATGCCTGCACCCAGAACGCCGATTTTCTTGACGCGCTGATCTGGCACATCCTTCGGACGTACTGCACCTTTCTCCAGCGCTTCCTTGTTCAGGAACAGCGACCGGATCATGGCCGAGGACGAGGGGTTCATCAGCACATTGGTGAA
Source organism: Ruegeria sp. H4 (assembly GCF_056533065.1). NCBI lineage: Bacteria > Pseudomonadati > Pseudomonadota > Alphaproteobacteria > Rhodobacterales > Roseobacteraceae > Ruegeria > Ruegeria sp. H4. Next base: position 731,915 of record NZ_JBQFOC010000002.1, on the reverse strand, counting down.
CCAGCGCGCTTCGATCTTCAGGGCGGTATCGAAGTCAACCAACGCACCTTCGTAGATCGAGCTCAGCAGCGCCTTGGCCGCCGGAAATGCGCCTTGAGTTTTGCCATGCACCATGGCGTTTGCGCCGACAAAGGTCATGAAGCCAGCCGGGTGATAAGGCGCGCCTCCAGGCATTTTGTAGCCCTTCGCGTCCCAAGGTTTCACCAGGTCGGCATCCTTGGCGTTCAGAACCCATTCTTTCGCTGCCGCGACTGGGTCGTCCGATACGGCATCGACCAGCTGCGCACCTTTGGCTTTGGCCGGATCCATCATCTTGCCTTCCAGCAGGACAGGGGCCGCCGCCATCGCACCAACCATACGGCTGTAGCGCATGGTGCCGCCGCCGCCGGGGAAGATGCCCAGCAGAATTTCTGGCAGGCCGATCTTGGATTTGGGGTTGGTGGTCATGACGCGGTGGTGACAGGCCAGCGCGATCTCAGTCCCGATCCCGGCACAGGTGCCATTGATGGCACAGGCCACGGGCTTACCGCCTTTTTTGGTTTTGAAGTCCATGCCTGCCAGTTCCAGCTTGCGCAGGATGTGGTGGCCGCCCATGACGAAATCAAACAGGGCCTGTGCCGGTTCGTCCCCGGCTTCCTGACGGATAGTCGCCAGTGTGCTTAGGTCCATGCCACCGGCAAAGGATCCTTCCTTACCGCTGGTGATCACGATGCCTTTGACTTCGTCATCTTCCAGAGCTTGATCAACCAGAGCGCTGACCAGCTGGAACGCCTCACGTGTCATGACGTTCATGGATTTGCCCTGAGCGTCCCAGGTGATGAATGCGACGCCGTCTGCGTCTTTGGTCAGAGTGAAATCAGTCATTGTCATCTCCAATCTGGTCAGCCGTCAGCGGGCTGCCATCTTTGCGGGTAAAGCGAAAGCCGTCGGCATCAAACTTCACCATCATGTCTATGTCGCTGTAATAGCCGGTCTCGGTCGGGGTCCGTGTGCCCACCACCAGAAAGGTCGCGGGCGCATCGGTTTTGTTCACAAGGTGATGGCCGTTGGCCTCACCTGCAGGCCAGGCGGCGCAGTCACCGGGCAGCATCTGGTGTTCGCCATCATCATCGATCAGCACGCATTCGCCGCTGAGCATGATGGCAAACTCATCCTGCTCCATATGGTAATGGCGCAGTGACGAGAGGCCCTGCGGCTCAAGCCGCACGATGTTGACGCCATATTGGGACAGTCCTCCGGCATCCCCGACAGGCTGGACAAAGCGTCCATCGCCTGCCTTTGCCAGCTTGCCGGGATAACCCGAACCACCCCGAAACGGGATTTGAGAAAGGTCCAGCTTGGGCATCAGACCCGCTCGATAATGGTTGCCGCACCCATGCCGGACGCGATGCAGAGCGTAGCCAGACCGGTTTCCTTGTCCTGACGCTCCAGCTCGTCCAGCAGCGTGCCGATGATCATCGCACCGGTTGCGCCCAGCGGGTGACCCATTGCGATCGAGCCGCCGTTGACGTTGACCAGCGCCGGGTCGACATCGAACGCCTGCTGGAAGCGCAGCACGACCGAGGCGAAGGCTTCGTTCACTTCGAACAGGTCCAGATCGCCGATCTTCATGCCGTTGTCGGCAAGGATCTTCTCGGTCACCGGAACTGGGCCCGTCAGCATGATGGTCGGGTCGGTGCCGATCTTCGCGGTCGCCTTGATACGGGCGCGCGGCTTGAGACCGTATTTCTCACCGAATTCCTTGTTGCCGATCAGAACAGCAGCCGAACCGTCCACGATGCCCGAGCTGTTGCCCGCGTGGTGGATGTGGTTGATCCGCTCCAGATGCGGGTATTTCAACATCGCGACTTTGTCGAAGCCGGGCATCTGCTCGCCCATCATCTGGAAGGACGGGTTTAACGCGCCGAGGCTTTGCATGTCGGTACCGGGGCGCATGTATTCGTCACGATCCAGAATGGTCAGGCCGTTCTGGTCTTTGATGGTGATGACCGACTTCTCGAACCGGTTGTCTTCCCAAGCCTCAGCCGCGCGTTTCTGAGACTCAACGGCCAGCGCATCGGCATCGTCGCGGGTGAACCCATACTCGGTTGCGATGATGTCGGCCGAGATGCCCTGCGGTACGAAATAGGTGTCCATTGCCAGCGTCGGGTCTACGGCAATCGCAGCACCGTCACTGCCCATGGCCACGCGGCCCATCATCTCAACACCACCAGCGATATAGGCTTCGCCCGCGCCGCCTTTGACCTGGTTCGCGGCCAGGTTCACGGCTTCCATGCCCGAGGCGCAGAAGCGGTTGATCGCCAGACCGGGGATCGACTGATCGAGGTCAGAGGCCAGAACTGCTGAGCGCGCCAGACAGCCGCCTTGCTCCATCACTTGCGTAACGTTGCCCCAGATCACATCCTCAACGGCGTGGCCTTCGAGGTTGTTGCGTTCCTTGATCGCGTTCAGGGTCAGGGCGGACAGGCGCACCGAGGTTACCTCGTGCAGGCTGCCATCCTTGCGACCCTTGCCGCGCGGTGTGCGCAGGGCGTCATAAATGTAAGCTTCGGTCATGGGTCTTCTCCTTAAGCTCGATCCGACGGGTTGCCGGGCATCAGGTCATAGGGGTGTTTCCAGCCGGGCTGCTCGGACAGGCGAGTTAGCCAGGCATCGATATTGGGCCAGTCGGCACGGTCAAAGCCGAATGGTTCGGGATAGTAGAGGTAGCCGCAGCAGCTGAGATCGGCGTTGGTCACGCCGTCCCCAACAATCCAGTCGCGGCCCTCGAGGTGGGTGTTCAGAACATCGTAGGCCGCCTTCAGACGACCTTGGTTGAAGGCAATCACATCGGCATTGCGGTGTTCTTCGGGGAGGAAGTTGATCAGAAAGCGGGTCATCCCCGCCATTGAGCTGAGCTTGTGATTGTCCCACAGCACCCAACGCAGAATGTCGTAGTTCTCTTCCCGCGTCTTCCCGCCGAACTTGCCGGATTTCTCGGTGACATAAGCCTGAATTGCGCCAGACTGTGAGGTTTTGAAATCACCGTCGATCAGGAAGGGCGCTTCGCCCATTACATTGACGTCCGAGCGGAACTCGGGGCTGCGGGTGACGCCTTTGAAGAAATCGACAAAGACCGGCTCCCACTCAAGGCCAGACATTTCCAGCGCCAAAGCAGCTTTGTACGAATTGCCGCTTTCACCGAAGCAGTGCAGTTTTATGGTCATGCGAGCGCCCCTCCCAAGGCATGTTGCACGTTATTCTGATCCGTTCCCCGAGCAATCCGACGGAGCTTGGGGTCATCTGGTCCTCGGGTCAGAGCCCAAGGACCAGATTGAGATCAGAAGTTCACCGCGTCCAGTGCCATTACAGTGTCGGCGCCGGTCTGGATGCGGGCCAGATGCATGGCGGTCGCGGGCAGGCGGCGGGCCATGTAGAAACGACCGGTGTTGATCTTGGTCTCGTAGAACTCTTTGTCCGAGGCCCCACCGTCCAGCGCATCTTGAGCAGCCTTCGCCATCTGCGCCCACATCAGGCCCAGGCAAACATGACCGAACATGTGCATGAAGTCATAAGACCCAGACAGCGCGTTGTTCGGATTTTTCATGCCCTCCTGCATGAAGTACATGCCAGCGGCCTGCAGATCCTTGGACGCGGCTTTCAGCGGTTCGATGAAGGCTTTGTCATAGGCTTCGTTCTGGCCTGCGTTTTCCTTGCAGAAGGATTTGACCATATCGAAGAACGCCATGACGTGTTTACCGCCATCCTGCGCCAGTTTCCGGCCCACAAGATCCAGCGCTTGAACGCCGTTTGCGCCTTCGTAGATCATCGCGATACGGGCATCGCGGGTATATTGCGACATGCCCCATTCTTCGATGTAGCCATGGCCGCCATAGACCTGCTGCGCCTGAACGGTCATGTCGTAACCTTCGTCCGTCAGGAAGCCCTTGATGACCGGGGTCAGCAGCGAGATCAGCCCGTCCGCATCTTTGTCACCTGAACGGTGCGCCTTGTCGATCATGGTCGCGCCCCACAAGATGAACGCACGCGCGCCCTCAGTGAAGCTTTTCTGATCCATTAGGTTGCGGCGGATGTCGGGGTGAACGATCAGCGGATCGGCGGGGCCGTCCGGGTTCTTCACACCGGTTACGTCGCGGCCCTGAAGGCGGTCTTTGGCGTATTCCACAGCGTTCTGATACGCAGCTTCGGCCTGCGACAAGCCTTGCATGCCCACACCCAGACGCGCTTCGTTCATCATGGTGAACATGGCGCGCATGCCTTTGTGCTCCTCGCCCAGCAGCCAGCCGGTGGCTTCGTCATAGTTCATGACGCAGGTCGAGTTGCCGTGGATGCCCATCTTTTCTTCGATCTTGCCGACCGAAACACCGTTGCGCTCACCCGGAGTGCCGTCTTCGTTCACTATGAATTTCGGCACGATGAACAGCGATACGCCCTTGATCCCCTCGGGGCCACCGGGGATTTTGGCCAAGACCAGATGGATGACGTTATCGGCCATGTCGTGATCGCCCGCCGAGATAAAGATCTTCTGGCCGGAAATCTTGTAGCTGCCGTCGCCCTTAGCTTCCGCCTTGGTGCGCATCAGGCCCAGATCGGTGCCGCAATGCGGTTCGGTCAGGTTCATGGTGCCGGTCCATTCGCAGCTTACCATGTTGGGCAGATAGGTGTTTTTCTGCTCTTCCGACCCATGGGCCAAAATAGCCGAGGCCGCGCCATGGGTCAGGCCTTGATACATCACAAACGCCTGGTTTGCGCCCGAGAACATCTCACCTACTGCGGTGCCGATGACATAAGGCATGTTCTGGCCGCCATACTCTTCCGGCATGTCGAGGCCAGTCCAGCCACCTTCCTTTACTTGCTCGAAGGCGTCTTTGAACCCGGTGGGCGTGTACACAATCCCGTTTTCCAACCGGCATCCTTCGGTGTCACCCACCACGTTCAACGGATGCAAAACATTGGTGGCAACCTTGCCGGCTTCTTCCAGAACGGCGCCGGTAAACTCGGCTTCCAGTTCGTCATAGCCGGGGATATCCGACTGCGAGACTTTCAGAACGTCGTGCAGGATGAACTGCGTGTCTTTGGTTGGCGCGTTGTAAACGGGCATGTGAAGCTCCCTTAATTCAGATGTCCGGGTGATAGGCGGTCGATGTTACTCGGCCGCCTTCTTGTCTTGTTTCATTGAAGAGATGACTTTCTCTCCCCAACGCAATTGTTCTTTCAGATCGTCAATCGCCTGCGTTAGCTCTTCGCGGCGTGATTCCATGTCGGCGAGACGTTCACACGCAATCTCGTAGGTGCGCGACATCTGGGTCAGCTGTTGATCACCCACATGGTACAAATCCAGAAGTTGCCGAATTTCTTCCAGGCTAAAGCCGAACCGCTTCCCACGCAGGATCAGTTTCAGCCGTGCGCGGTCGCGTTTGGTGAACAAGCGTTTCTGACCCTCGCGGATCGGGAACAGCAGTTCTTTGGCTTCGTAGAACCGCAAAGTACGCGGTGTGACATCATAGGTCCCGCACATCTCGCGGATGGTCATAAGATCTTCGGTCATTCGTCATACTCTCGTCACTGGTGTCATGAGACACGAGTTGCGTAGTCGTCGCCTGCTTTACAACATGAGAATGACGTTTACGTAATCCCGACGCTGCGTCACTTCAAAGTTGACGTAACATCCAAACACGTAAAGGCGCTGGATCGCAATTTTATTTCCGTTACGTCAGGCTGGAATCGGATCAATCGGGCCGAAAAAACCGAATGTGATCCTGACATGCGGACCACGTCTTGAGGCGCAACAGATCGATTCAAGGGTGGCGAAATTCAGGAAATGGAATTCGCAGTTTGATCCCGCAACTGCTTAAGCGCATCCATCGCTTCGTCCAGCTGTTTGCGTTGTTGACGCAGTTCATCCATCTGTCGGTCAGCCATTTCAACAAAGGCGGCCATCTGCGCCTGATTGCCTTGATCTTCATAGATCAGCAGCCATTGGCGAATTTCTTCCAGAGGGAAACCAAACTTGCGACCGCGCATGATCAGCGTCATCCGGGCGCATTCGCGAGGGCCGTAAAATCGGGACCGCCCTTCGCGGTCTGGCTGCAGCAGCTCGATATACTCGTAGTAACGCAGGGTGCGCGGCGTCACGTCGAATTCCGCGCACATCTCTTTGAATGACAAACGGTTGTCGGACATTCCTGGTCTCCTCCACGGCAACCTACGTCCTTGCCACGTCAAGCGCAACAGGTGGGCTTGCCCTTTGCAATTTCTACGGATCATAAAGGGGCGTCACGATAGGAAGTTAGCAAATGGTCGACAAGACAGTTCTAGCCCGCCAGTTTATCGAAGCGATCCCCCATGCGCGGGCCATCGGTTTGGAGTTGACCCAGATTGGCGCGGGTGAGGCCGAAATTACCATGCCTTACAATACCGACCTGATTGGAGACCCCAGAACAGGAGTGATTCACGGGGGGGCAATTTCGACCATTTTGGATACTTGTTGCGGTGCTGCGGTCATGAGCCATCCGTCCTCGCCCGGTGGGACAGCAACGATCAATCTGAGGATCGACTACATGCGCGCAGCGACTCCGGGCCAGACGATCACCGCGCGGGCCAGCTGCTATCACATCACTCGCAATGTGGCGTTTGTGCGTGCAACGGCCATGGATGATGATCACGACCGACCTGTAGCAACCGCTTCGGGCTCGTTCACGGTTGAGGGCAAATAACATGGCCAGAACCCGCCCTGAGCCGATGCAGGTGGTCAAGCAACGCCGCGACGGCGCCTTGCGCGCGTTGATCGACGGCGTGCCTTACATCCGCTTCTTGAACATAAGTTTTGATCGCAGGGGCGATGAGCTGACCGGCGTTCTGAACTTCGATGAGAAACTGATTGGAAACCCGTTCCTTCCTGCTATTCACGGCGGTGTAACGGCCGCGTTTCTCGAGGTCACAGCCGTGATCACGCTGAGTTGGGAGTACATGTTTTCCGAAATCGAAAGCGGTGAAATCGATGCTGAGGCCATCGTGACCGACGAAAACATCCGCTTTCCGAAGACTATCGATTTCACCGTCGACTATCTGCGGTCAGGCCTGCCACGGGATGCCTATGCGCGCGCCTTCGTCAATCGGGCCGGTCGACGCTATGCCTCGGTCCGGGTCGAGGCCTGGCAAGACAACCACGCCAAACTGTTTGCGCAAGCGACCGGGCATTTCTTGATGCCGCAGCCAGCCCAGGATAAGGGCTGATCATGACAGATGCCTCGGCGCCCATAACGCATGGGCGGGTGCTGAAAATTGCCATTCCCATTGTGCTGTCCAATGCAACTGTGCCTATTCTGGGTGCGGTAGATACCGGCGTGGTGGGTCAGATGGGCGCTGCCGCTCCGATCGGAGCCGTCGGTATCGGTGCGGTGATCCTGTCTGCGATTTACTGGATTTTCGGGTTCCTGCGGATGGGCACGACCGGCCTTGCCGCACAGGCGCGCGGGGCAGGGGACAGTGAGGAGATGCGCGCGCTGCTGATCCGCGGGCTGATGCTGGGCGGGGCTGCGGGGTTTGTTTTCATATTGGGGCAGGTCGCAATTTTCAGCGGTGCGTTTCTGCTGTCACCAGCCAGTCCCGAGGTCGAAACCCTTGCTCGCACCTATCTTGAGATCCGAATCTGGGGCGCTCCCGCGACGATAGCTCTTTATGCAGTCACAGGCTGGCTGATCGCGGTTGAGCGTACGCGGGGCGTGTTTATTCTGCAAATCTGGATGAACGGGCTCAATATCGTTCTGGATCTGTGGTTCGTCCTGGGGCTGGGCTGGGGTGTCGAAGGTGTGGCGATTGCCACTCTGATCGCGGAATGGACAGGGTTGGCGCTGGGCCTGTGGCTCTGCCGCGATGGATTTCGAGACCGCATCTGGCGGGATTGGCCCCGCATCTTTGATGCCGTGCGTTTGCGCCGGATGTTGCAAGTGAACAGCGATATCATGATCCGATCCATCCTGTTGACCGGGTCTTTTACCACCTTTCTGTTTGTTGGCTCGGATTTGGGGGACGTCAATCTAGCAGCCAATCAAGTGCTTTTGCAATTTCTGGAGATCACCGCCTTTGCATTGGATGGCTTTGCCTTTTCGGCCGAGGCGCTGGTCGGCAGTGCCGTGGGCGCGCGGGATCGGTATCAGGTGCGGCGAGCCTCGGTCATGGCGTCGCAATGGGGCGTTGGGGGCGCTGTTCTGCTGGGTGCGGTATTCTTTCTGGCTGGCCCTGCCCTGATCGACCTGATGTCCACATCACCCGAGGTGCGGCAAGCGGGGCGCGAGTTCCTGTTCTGGGCTGCCGTTGCGCCGGTGATCGGTGTCGCCAGTTGGATGTTCGATGGCATCTATATTGGTGCGACTTGGACACGGGCGATGCGTAACGCGATGCTGCAATCTGTGGCGATCTATGTTGTTGCCCTGTTCATTCTGGTTCCGGCGTTCGGCAATCATGGGCTTTGGGCCGCGCTGATGGTGTTGAACCTTGCACGCGGCGCGACCATGGGCTGGCGCTACCCCCGGCTTGAGGCGCAGGTTGCCTAGAGCAAATCCAGCAGGTTCTCGGGCGGACGACCAAGTGCGGCTTTGCCTTCGGCAATAGCCAGCGGGCGTTCGATCAGGATCGGATGATCTGCCATGGCCTGAATCAAATCCGCATCTGGTGCATCTTTCGACAGGCCCAGTTCCCTGAACAGCCGCTCTCCCGTGCGCATCATCTGAATAGCGGGCACGCCCAGCAATGCCTGCGCCTTGAGCAGCGTGTCTACTGAGGGCGCATCCTCCAGGTATTTCCGAACCTGAACCTCTGCGCCGCGCTCTTCCAACAAGGCCAGACCCATGCGGGATTTCGAACAGCGCGGGTTATGCCAATATTCAATCACAACCAATCCCCTCGTTTGCTGCCCACAGCTTGCGCCACGGTGTCAAACCCGTCTTGAGCCAATAACGTATCCAGACCCTGTGCGATCTCGGCCGCCAAAGACAGGCCGCCATAGACCATGGCTGTGTAAAGCTGCACGGCGGATGCCCCGGCGCAAATCTTGGCATAGGCCTGTTCTGCCGTGCTGACCCCGCCTACGCCAATCAGGGGCAGATTGCCCTCGGTCAGTTGGCTTAGCTTTGCTAGTACACGCGTTGATTTCTCGAATAACGGCGCGCCTGACAGGCCGCCTTGTTCAGACTTATGCGCGCTACGTAACCCTTCACGGGACAGCGTGGTATTGGTGGCGATAACCGCATCCACGCCCGTCTCGACAGCCACGTCTGCAATGTCTTGCAACTCGGATTCCGTCAGATCTGGTGCGATCTTCAGGAAGATAGGCAGCGGCTGGGGCAGCGCGTCGCGCGTTTCGATCACGCCGCCCAGCAACGCGCCAAGCGCTGCTTTCCCTTGCAGGTCCCGCAGCTTTTCAGTGTTGGGGGAGGATACATTTACGGTGGCAAAATCCAGATGTGCGGCACAATGGGCGAGTACTTTGGCAAAGTCACCGGGCCGGTCGTCGCTGTCTTTGTTTGCCCCCAGATTCAGGCCAATCACCGCATCCGCGGGGCGGGCGGCGAGCCGCTGGGCCATAACCTCCATGCCTTCATTGTTGAAGCCAAAGCGATTGATGGCGGCACTATCCTCGGTTAGCCGAAAGAGACGTGGCTTAGGGTTCCCAGGTTGCGGGCGTGGGGTCACTGCGCCCACTTCGATAAATCCAAACCCGGCGCGCGACAGCGGGGTCAGGACCTCTCCGTTCTTGTCAAACCCAGCGGCCAGACCAACGGGGTTGGGCAGGCGCAAGCCGGCGATTTCCGTCTCCAGCCGCGCAGACGTCACCGGCCCCGGCATCGGGGCCAGCCCGGCCTTTAGCGCTTTGATCGACAGGCTATGCGCCGTTTCGGGATCAAATCGATGCAGCGCGGCAAGGCCCAGTTTTTCGGTCAGTTTCATCCGAACGCAGCCCCACCTTTGGCCGCACCACATCGGATCAGGCGCGAGGTTTCAAAGGCGGCCTGGCGATGCACCACGGCCTTTTGATAGATCGGGTCGGTCACCATTTCCAGAAACGCATGGGCCGAGGGGTAGCGGGCGATGAACACTTCATCCCATGCCTCGTCCTGAGGTCCGATCAAGGTGGCCTGAAACGCCCCACGCCACAGGATTGACGCACCCAGTCTGGCGATAATCGGGGCCGTCTCAGCCCCGTAGTTGCGATAGGCTTGCGCCCCGGTCAGACCAGCAGCGGCCAGTTCATGATCCGCTGGGTAAGCAGCGGTGGGGCGAAACTTGACAAGGTTCAACATCTCAATCGGCTCATTCCGATCCAGCGCTTTGAAAGCGTCGAACTGTTCGCGCTGGGGATCGATGTAGGCGGTCATGCCATCTCCTCAGGGAATAGATGGGTTTGGCCATCAAAGGGCAGGGGCCGCGACCAGAGCACATCACTCATCCTGATCTGGCGGTAGAGGTGCGGAAACAGCGCCCCACCGCGCGAGACCTCCCACTTCAGGTCATCCCCCATCGCATCCCCGTCGCACGCCAGCAAGGTAAGACCGTCGATAGCGGCAAAATGCTTGGCCGCTGTTTCGGCAGCCTGCTCTGCCGTCGAGAAATGCACAAATCCATCCGCCACATCGATTGGTGCACCGTCCGAGGCGCCCTCGGCCTGTAACTGAGCCCATTCATCGGCCCGAAATATTTTGTAAATCAGCATGCCTCGGGTGATGCCCCGCTCGGAACGGGGAATCAAGTCAGATTTGCCCCTTTGACTCTTCGTCGCCATCAGCGCACGATCTGGTCAAACAACGATAGGGAGTATTCGTATGTTGACCCGTTTCATGGCCTCCGTTGCCGTACTGGGGCTGACCGCTGGGATTGCGGCTGCCGACTATAAACTGACGATTTTACACACAAACGATATCCACAGCCGTATTGAGTCGATCAACAAATACGATTCGACCTGTGACGCGGAAGGTGAAGCCGAAGGCAAGTGTTTTGGCGGCGTTGCACGACTGAAGACTATTCTGGATGCAAAGCGCGCAGACATGGCGGATGAGAATGTTTTGGTTCTGGACGCAGGCGATCCGTTCCAAGGCTCGCTGTTCTACACCACCTATAAAGGTGCGGCAGAGGCCGAGTTCATGGAGGCGATCGGTTATGACGTGATGGCCGTCGGCAACCACGAGTTTGACGACGGTCCCGAAGGCCTTGCTGCGTTCATTGATGCGGTCAGCTTCCCTGTGATTTCGGGTAACCTGGATTTGTCGACATCGGCTGAACTCAAGGACAAGGTGGAAAACCATGTGGTTCTTGAGGTTGGCGGCCAGAAGATCGGTATCATTTCCGCGCTGGCAACCGACACGGTCGACACCTCGAGCCCCGGCAAGGATGTGGTATTCCAGGATGAGATCGAAAGCCTAAAGGCCGATGTTGCCGCGCTGCAGGATGAGGGTGTCAACATCATCATCGCGCTGAACCACGTGGGTCTGGCCAAAGACCTAGAGATTGCCGCGCAGGTGCCGGGCCTGGATCTGGTGGTTGGCGGTCACTCGCACACATTGTTGTCCAACACGAACGAAGACGCGGCTGGCCCCTACCCGATGATGGTGGGCGATGTCCCGGTCGTACAAGCCTATGCCTATTCGAAATATCTGGGTGAGGTCACGCTGACTTTTGACGATGACGGCAACCTAATCTCGGCAGAGGGTGAACCCATCCTGCTGGACGCATCTGTTACGCCGGATGCAGACATTGCCGCGCGCGTCGCCGAAATGGGTGCCCCGATCGAAGAGATGAAGCAACGCGTGGTTGCTGAAACCGGCGCAGCCGTTGAAGGTTCGCGCGATATCTGCCGCATACAGGAATGTGAGATGGGCAATCTGGTTGCCGACGCAATGCTGGCCCGTGTCGCTGATCAAGGCGCTCAGATCGCCATCGCAAACTCGGGCGGCCTGCGCGCTTCGATTGACGAAGGTGAGGTCACCATGGGTGAGGTTCTGACGGTTCTACCGTTCCAGAACACCCTTTCGACCTTTGAAATCAGCGGTCAGGGCGTGATTGATGCATTGGAAAACGGCGTCAGCCAGGTGGAAGAGGTCAAAGGCCGCTTCCCTCAGGTTGCCGGGCTGAGTTTCACCTGGGACCCATCGGTTGCCCCGAACGAAGGCCGCATCACCGAAGTGATGGTGGCAGAGGGTGACGGGTTCGTGCCGATTGATCCCGCAGCGACTTATCTGGTCGTGACCAACAACTACGTGCGTAACGGTGGTGACGGGTACAAGATGTTCGAAGGTGACGACAAGAACGCCTATGATTTTGGCCCTGATCTGGCGGATGTGACGGCCGAATACCTGGCTGAAAACGCGCCCTACCAACCGTATGTAGACGGGCGTATCAAGCAGAAATAACGCCCTGCAAAAGATTAAGAAGCCGCATCATAGTGATGCGGCTTTTATTGTTTCTGTTCAAGCTTGCAGGGTGTAGTTTGGGATTACTGCGGCAATTGTCTCGACAGGCTTTCCTTCCGAAGCTTGGGCAAGTAAACCGCTGGGATGGTGTTGAAATACTCAGACTTACCGCAGCTATACGCCCATGGTTTCGACACCGTGATCGATGTCCGTAGCCCGGCTGAATTTGCAGAGGATCACCTGCCCGGCGCGATCAACCTGCCGGTTCTGGACAATGCCGAACGCGCCCGAGTCGGAACGATCTACAAACAGCAAAGCCCGTTTCTGGCCCGCAAGCTTGGGGCGGCTTTGGTGTTTCGAAATGCGGCCAATCACATTGAACACAGCCTCAGCCATCATGAAGGGAATTGGCGACCGCTGGTCTATTGCTGGCGTGGGGGACAGCGATCCGGGTCGTTTGCGTGGACACTGCAGCAGATCGGCTGGCGGGCCGAGGTCATTGAGGGCGGGTATCGAACCTATCGGCGTTTGGTGAACGCCTATTTATATGAGCAACCATTGCCCTTTCGACTGTTTGCGCTGGATGGCTATACCGGAACGGCCAAAACCGAGTTGCTGCACCATTTGCAACGGCGTGGCGTACAGGTCGTTGATCTGGAGAGATTGGCCAATCACCGGGGTTCGCTGCTGGGTGAGATGCCTGGGGGACAGCCCAGCCAGAAAGCGTTCGAGTCAGCGCTTTCCGCAGCTTTCTGCGCGTTTGATCCGGCACGTCCGGTTATGGTTGAGGCGGAATCCTCGAAAATCGGTGAGCGGATCCTGCCACCCAGCCTGTGGACGGCGATGTGTGCGGCCCCGCGCATTCAGATCGTTGCTCCGGTCGCGGCACGGGCGGCGTATTTGATGCAGGCTTATGATGATATTCTTTCCGACAGCGCGCGTTTGCGCGATCGCTTGGCCCCGTTGCGGGTTCACCGTGGGCATGAGGTCGTGGATGCGTGGCTGGCATTGATCGATGCGGGCGACAAGCGCGCGTTGACCCGAGCGTTGATCGAACAGCACTATGACCCGGCCTATGCCAAGTCGCGCCGTGCTCACCCTGTAGACCCCGTTTCCAGGGTCGAGGTGCAAAAGCTGGACAGCAGCGGCCTGAGTCACGCGGCGGCAGAGATAGAAACCACGCTGGATCAGCTTTGAAGGCGCAGCCCCGGTGTGTCGGTCAGATGGCCGATCCTAGCCGCCGGATAGCCCGCTGTACTCAGTGCGTTCAACATGGCGTCTGCGTCGTCCGCAGCGACCGCAGCCAATAATCCGCCTGCAGTTTGAGGATCAAACAGCAGGGCGGCTTTGCCATCCGAGGGAAGCTCGGGTGCGATAGATCGGTTGTCAGAAAACAGTGTGGAGTGAACGCCGAAATTGCTCAGTTCAAGGGCTCCAAGCATAACCGGAACCGTGTCCAAATCCAAAATCGCGCCACAGTTTGAGGCGTCGCATATGCCTTTCAAATGCCCGGCAAGCCCGAACCCTGTGACATCCGTCATCGCCTGTGCCCGCGACAAAATCTTAGCCGCCTGACCTTGTGGCTGGGTCATCAGCTTGTAAGCTTTTGCGACATCCGCTCCATTCGCCTGCCCCGCCATTTCAGCCGCCATTAAAACGCCGCTGCCGATGGGTTTGGTCAGGATCAACACATCGCCGGGCCGCCCGTCGGCCAATGTGATCGGCAGTTCGGGGCACAAACCGGTGATGGTAAAGCCAAGGGTCATCTCATCACCCATCGAGCTATGTCCGCCCACGATCTCGGCTCCGGCGTCCTGCATGATCTCATTGGCTGTGGTCATAATCTCGGACAGGGTGCGTTCCTGCAACATGGCGGACATGCGCGGCAAAATGATGGTCGCGGTCGCGGCCTGGGGTTGGGCCCCCATGGCCCAGATATCACCAAGCGCATGTATGGCGGTGATGCGCGTCATCATAACGGAATCAGAAGTCAGGCTGCGCAGATGATCTGTGGTCATGACCTGTTGCGCGTTGCCCGTCATCAAAAGGGCGGCATCGTCGCCCGGCAAGGATGTCACATCGGGCCGGATGGGTTTTGGCAGCGCGTGCAATGCACGTTGCAAAGCGCCCCTGCCAACCTTGGCCCCACAGCCACCGCACATGGGTTTATCGCCTAATACCTCGGATAGTCCCGCCGCATGATCGCGCGGCAGGGCCGGAGTTTGCATCGTGGGAAGGTCGCGGAACTTATTCATAAATATCTGGTCGATGTGGTTTTTCCATCGCCACATCAATGTACCGCTGAACGAAGTGCCCAGCCGTTCCCCCAGCGCGGATTTTCCGCCCAGCGAGATCAGTTTCAAGTAATCCTTCTGCGGCACATAGCGCCTAACTTTCCCGGCCCCCAGCGCTGCCCTCAGGTTGTTGAACAGAACCGGAGCTTCACGCACCGCGTAAACGCCCGCCTTGGGTCGCGGGTTATCGCTCAGGTGGGCGCAGTCACCAGCGGCAAAAACAGCTGGATCGCTGGATTGAAGATGGGCATTCACCCGGATGAACCCGTCCTGCAAATCTAGCCCGGTTCGGGTGATCCAGTCATAGGGGCGGGCCCCCGCGGCGCCGGTGACAAAGTCAGCCTCGATCTGGCGGCCATCCTGCAATGTCACATGATCCGCAGCGATTTCCTTGATCGCGATCTCTTCGAGTACCTCGACACCAAGATCATCCATCGCCTTGCGGATCGTAGCGGCGGCTTTAGGTCCGATCGCAGACAGGGCTATCGCATTGTCGATCAGCGTAACCCGTGCAGGTCGTTGCCGGGCTTTCAATGCGTGAGCCATGGCCATTGCCAGTTCAACCCCCGCGACGCCACCACCGATCACAGCCACGGCTGCGGGGCCTGACTTGTCCAGATACGCGGCCCATCGGCTGGCGAAAGGACCAAGGGGTTTGGCGGGTACGGCGTGTTCGGCAAAGCCGGGTATGCCGGGCATATCTGACGTGATCCCGACATTGACCGAGGCGACATCGAACGCAACGGGTAACCGACCGGGCATATGGATCAGTCGCTGATCGGTGTCGATTGCGTCGACCGAACCCAGAACAATCCGCGCATCCGCAAAACGCGCCAGTTTCACCAGATCAATGTCCAGTTCAGACCGCTCGTAGTGCCCGGCAACATAGCCCGGTAACATTCCGGAATAGGGCGCTGTCGGGCCGGGGTTGATCACCGTCACGCGCGCACCGGGCAGTGGGTTCATCCCCCATTTGCGCAGCAGCAGCGCATGTGTGTGCCCACCGCCAATGAGAACCAGATCACGGGTCAGGGGCAGCGGAGGATTTTGCATAAGGCTCAGTTCGTGCTGTGGTCCGGGACGTCTTCGACCTGCTCGACCGCGTGGGTGGCCCAAAGCTCATCCTCGCCCGCATCCGGCAGATCGCTCGGCTTTTCATGGCGGTGAACATGCCATTTTGCAATGAACAGAGCCGTGATCGGGGCCGTGAGGAATAAAAACAACGTGATCAACAACTCGTGCAGCGACAGCTTGCCTTCCAGCAGAACCGAATGGCAGATCGAAGCCAGAAGCACGCCGCCAACCCCCAAGGTTGTCGCTTTGGTGGGGGCATGCAGACGCGACATCGGGTCTTTCAGCTTGATCATTCCGAAGGATCCGACAAAGCCAAAGATGCCCGATACGATCAGAAAGACGGTGATCAAAAGTTCGAAGAAAAACGTCATCCCGCCCTCACTCGATAATATTGCCGCGCAGCATGAATCGCGCGTAGGCCACGGTTGAGACAAAGCCCAGCATGGCGATGATCATGGCGGCCTCGAAGAAGATTTCGGTGCCCTGATCAAGCCCATAGAGGATCATCAGCGCGATGGTGTTAATGACCATCGTGTCCAGTGCCAGAACACGGGTGCCGACCCCGTCTGCAGTGATGATCCGCCACAGGCACATCAGGATTGCCGCTCCGAAACAGGTGAATGCGAAGTAGATGGCGTATTCGATCATTCGAAAATCTCCTTCAGGCGGCGTTCATAGCGTTGTTTGATCTGGTCCCGAACAGCCTCGGGGTCAGGAGCGTCCAAGCAGTGGACCAGCAGATTGTGCCCTTGTGCCGACAGATCGCAACTGACCGTGCCAGGGGTCATAGTGATGGTGCCCGCTAGGACAGTGATCGCTTCGGGTGTGCGCAATTCTAACGGGACGCAGATCCAGTTCGGTTGGCGATCTGCATCGCGTTTGAACAGGATGATCCGGGCGACGGTGATATTGGCCATCACGATGTCCCACAGAACGATCAGCAGATACTCCACGATCATCGGCCAATTGCGCAGTCTCGGCTGATCTGGCCAATAAGGCTGTGTAATAAAGGGGATGATGATCCCGAGGATGAGACCGAACACCAGCGAGTTCAAAGACCCGTTGTTGGCCAGCAGAACCCATACAACTGTCAGCAAAAAGGTCAGATGCGGGTGCGGGAATACGCGGCGCAGCAGCTTGATCATTCTTCCCCTCCCAACACGGCCGAGATGTAGTGCTCGGGCGTAAACAACTGTTCAGCGGTTTGGCTTGTGTAGTCCAGTGCCGGTCCGGCAAAGATGGTCAGCAGGATCAGCCCGGCAACCAATCCAAAGACCGACGTAAAGGCCAGACCCGGTTGCGGTTCGGGTGCGGGCAGGGGGACGGCCTCCTCATCCACAGTGTCCTCGGAGCCGAGATGCTCGGCATCGTGGCTTTTCCAGAAGATCAAAGACCCGGCTCGCGCCAGTCCGACAATTGTCACGAACGACCCGATCAGAACAACCGCCCATACCGAGCTGGAACCCGGCGCATCGCGTGCGGCATCCAGAACCAGCAGTTTGCCGATAAAACCCGAGAGAGGCGGCATACCGGCCATGGCGATGGCCCCCACGAAAAACAGCCCCGAGATCAGCCCGGTCTGCGCCATGGGTGTCATCGGGGTGATGGCCCCGCCACGCCGCTCCATGACCAGATCAGCAACCAGGAACATGAGTGCCGTCGCCAGCGTGGAATGGAACACATAATACAGCGCGGCTGCGCTGGCCTGAGGCGTAAACAGCGAGATCGCAATCAGCAGCGTCCCCATTGAGGCGATCGCGCAGAACGCAACCATCCGCGCAATGTGTTGTGAGCCCAGAATACCTATGGCTCCGACTGCAAGGGTGACCAGAGCCGCCGGTTGCAACCAGTCGCCCGCCAGCCCTTGGGTCGCTTCGACTTCGGGCCCAAAGGCAAGCGTGTACATCCGAATGATCGAATAAGCACCGACCTTGGTCATGATCGCAAACAGCGCGGCCACCGGCAGTGGCGCATTGGCATAGCTGGCCGGTAGCCAGAAATGTAGTGGCAGAACGGCGGCCTTGATACAGAAGACCAGCAGCAGCAGCACCGCGCCCACCCGCAACAGGGCGGTATCTTCAACTGGCATCTCAGCCACGCGAAGGGCAATGTCGGCCATGTTCAGCGTGCCTGTCACACCATAAAGCGTGCCCAAGGCAAACAGGAACAGGGTCGAGCCCAGAAGGTTATAGGCGACATACTGCACGCCTGCTTTCAGGCGAACAGAGCCGCCCCCGTGGGTCATCAGACCGTAGGAGGCGATCAGAAGGACCTCGAAGAACACAAATAGGTTGAAGGCGTCACCGGTCAGGAAGGCCCCGCACACACCCATAAGCTGGAAATGGAACAGCGCGTGGAAGTGTTTCCCCCGGTCATCCCAGCCCGAGGCGATGGCATAGAGCACAATGGGCAGGGCCAGCAATGCGGTCAGCAGCACCATCATGGCCGATAGCCTGTCCAACACCATGACAATGCCAAAAGGTGCCGGCCAATCGCCCAGCTCGTAGACCTGAATATCCCCGCCCGACGCCTGCGCGGTGATGGTCAGTGCGATGCCTAGCAAGGCGACAACGCCGGCGACCGAGAAAATACGCTGAAGGTCCAGATGATAGCGCAGGACCATGATGATAAACGGAGCCAGGATCGCAGGAAGGACGATCGGCGCAACGATCCAGTGGTTCATGCGTCTTCTCCCGGCGCGTCTACGCTGTCCTGTGGGCTCATGTCGATATGGTCATCCTTCGAGGACAGATAAGCCGACAGCGCGATCATCACGATCACGGCTGTCATCCCGAATGAGATCACGATGGCTGTCAGAACCAGCGCCTGCGGCAGCGGATCGGTATAGGGGACGTCTTTGTATTTGTTCAGAACGGCAGGCGCGTTCAACGCCAGACGTCCGGTGGCAAACAGGAACACGTTCACCGCATAGGTGATCAGCGACAGGCCAAGAATGACCGGGAATGTCCGGCGACGCAGGATCAGGAAGATCCCGGCGGCGGTCAGAATGCCTACGGCAGAGGCAACCAGCGCTTCCATCAGGCCTGCTCCTTCTCTTCGTCTTGTTCTGGGGGATCATCCCGCAGCGGGTTGATATCCATCGGGAATTCCTGCGCCATACCCGGCCGCCATGCAAAGCGCGACAGGCTATCGAGCGCCAGCATCACCGCGCCAAGAACCGCCAGGAACACACCCGTGTCAAACAACATGGCAGTGGCCCATTCGAACTCTTCCAGTGGCGGCCAGTTGATGTATCCGAAATCGCTGGTCAGGAAGGGGCGTTCATTGAACCACGCGCCCAGACCGGTGGCCGCAGCGATCAAAACGCCCCAACCGATGGTGCCGTGATAATAGAACCTTTGTCGTTCGATGGCCCATGTGTAGCCGCTGGCCATGTATTGCATGAGGAACGCAATCGCGACGATCAGACCCGCGATGAAACCACCCCCGGGCTGGTTGTGGCCGCGGAAGAAAATGTAGGCGCCCACCATCAAGGCAATCGGCATCATCACGCGAGTTGCGACCACCATCATCAGCGGATGCGAGTCTCCCGATTGTGGCCAATGCGGTTTGCGGTTTAGCAGGTAACCGCGCACATTTGTACCCAGAACCGCCTCGGTCAGGGCAAAGATGATCAGCGCAGCAATGCCCAGCACGATGATCTCACCAAAGGTATCAAAGCCCCGGAAGTCGACCAGAATGACGTTCACCACATTGGTGCCACCGCCGCCTTTGTACGAGTTCGCCAGATGGAAATCTGAAATTGTCGGGAAGGCAAAGTCGCGCAGCATGATTGCGTAGATGAGGGCTCCACTCCCGATACCAGCGACTACGGAAATTGCAGCGTCGCGCCAACGCCGCGCTGCACTGCTGTCCCAAGGTGTCTCGGTGGGCAAAAAGTTCAGTGACAACAGCAGCAGGATCATCGTTACTACTTCGACCGAAATCTGGGTCAGCGCCAGATCCGGTGCCGACAGATAGTTGAAGGCAACCGAAACGATCAGGCCAACGACGCCGATCAGCACCAGCGAGAGCAGGCGGTTGCGGTGAAACCACATGATTCCCAGCGTCGCGCCGACCAGGCAAATCCAGCCGATGATTGGGATGAATTGCGCAGGCAGCGGTATGCGGGTCTCAACACCAATCGTGCCGGTCGTGTAGGCGTAGTAGCCCAGCCCAACCGTGAAAGCGACAAAGATGATGGCATAGCGGCTGAGCACACCGTTATGAAGCTCATCCGTGATCCAGCGACTTAGCTGTGTGAAGCGGTCGATCAGCGCTTCGAAGATCACCTTGGCCTCGGGGCGGGGCAGAGTGTTCCAGAACCGTTCGCAATGCTTGTGCAGCCCCAGCAGGAACAGGCCCCCTAGCGTCGCGACGACAGACATGAAGAGGGCAGGTGTGAACCCATGCCAGAGTTTGAGTGAGTAATAGGGCAGTTTCTCGCCACCGATAACTGCGCTTGAAACTACGGCCACCAAAGGGCCGACAATAGCTGCTGAGTTCAATCCGATCAGGATCACAAGAACCACAAGGAAAGCTGGCGCAATCCACAATCCAACCGGCGGGTCATGGGGATGGGCTGGGTAGTCGTTGCGCTCAGGTCCGAGAAACACGTGACCGACAAATCGGAAGGAATAGGCCGCCGAAAACAGCGCTGCCACAAGGGCCAGACCCGGCACAAGGTAATGCAAGTGCAACCATGTGGTGTGCACGGTTTCTTCCAACATCATCTCTTTCGATAGGAAGCCGTTCAGCGGTGGTAGGCCAGCCATTGAAAGCGCTGCAATCGTGCCGATTGTAAAGGTGACTGGCATCAGGTGGCGCAGCCCGCCCAGCCGTTTGATATCACGTGTACCGGTCTCATGATCGACGATCCCGGCGGTCATGAACAGGGCGGCTTTGAACGTCGCGTGGTTGATGATGTGGAAAACGGCTGCGACTGCGGCGAACTTGGTGCCAAACCCCAGCAGCATTGTAATCAGTCCCAGATGTGAGACTGTCGAAAACGCAAGCAGGGCCTTCAGATCATCCTTGAACAACGCAATCACCGCACCCAGCAGCATGGTCACCAGTCCTGTCGTGGCCACGATGTAGAACCAGGCATCGGTGCCTGACAGAACGGGCCACATCCGCGCCATCAAAAACAGACCGGCCTTCACCATCGTGGCCGAGTGCAGGTAGGCCGAGACCGGCGTTGGCGCGGCCATTGCGTGCGGCAGCCAGAAATGGAACGGGAACTGCGCCGATTTAGTGAAGCAGCCCAGCAGGATCAGGATCAGGGCGGGCAGATAGTAGGGTGAGGCCTGTATCAGCTCTTTGTTCTGCAGAATGATGCTTAGGTCGTAGGACCCCACGATATTGCCCAAGATCAGCATCCCGGCGATCATCGCCAGCCCGCCGCCACCCGTGACCGCCAGCGCCATCCGCGCACCCTGTCGACCTTCAGGCAGGTGTTTCCAATACCCGATCAGCAGGAAAGAGCTGAGCGACGTAAGTTCCCAAAAAATCAGCAAAAGCAGGATATTATCGGACAGAACAATTCCGACCATCGCACCCTGAAACAGCAAAAGATAGGTGTAGAACTGCCCCATCGGATCCTCTCGCGACAGGTAGAAGCGCGCGTAAAGGATGATCAGCAGGCCGATACCCAAAATCAGCAGGGCAAACAGAAAGCCCAGCCCATCCAGCATGAAGTTCGCGTTCAGGCCCAGACCCGGGATCCAGTCGAACCGCGCCTTCACGACCTCGCCACGCATCACGGCCGGGATGTGGATCAGCAACCCCATAAGGGCAAGAAACGTGGTCAACCCAGCGGCAGATGCGGCTGCGTTTCGTCCTGCCCGGATCAAAAGGGCTGGAAAAACAGCTCCGAGAAAGGGAAGGGCCGCGATAAGGAATAGGGACAAGTGCGATACTCCGGTGTGGGCGGTCGATATGACTGAATTTGTAAGGATAATTTATTGGCTGCAGAGAAATTGCAAGGTTTCGACAAGGACTAAAGGGTGTATTTCGGGCAGAACCCTGCTGCGTGATAATGACGCGAACTTGATCGCGGTGGCCATTCTTGACCAAAGCGTCTTTATCTTTGATGTGCTACAACAAGGCGGTCAATGCAAAAGGGTGCCGCATGGCAGAGAAGACAAACCTCGCCCGAAGATGGGTTTTGCTGGGGGGCGGGGCGGCCCTTGTCGCTGGCTTTGCAATCCGCGAATACCGTTTGATTCCACAGGATTATTCGGGCGATCAGCTTGATGTCGCGCAGGCGCATCAAAGTGCGGTTTCCGGTGACATCCTGCTGGTGGATATTCGCACCCCGCGCGAATGGAGGGCGACCGGCATTGGGCAGGGCGCGCAGCCGCTGGATATGCGCCGGGATGATTTTGTGGCGGCTTTGTTGCAGTTGACCGACGGAGATCAATCTGGCCCGATTGCCCTGATCTGCGCACGGGGCGTGCGGTCTGCGCGGTTGAGCAATCAACTGACCGAGGCGGGATTTACCAATATTATCGACGTGCCAGAAGGTATGCTGGGGTCAGCGGCCGGGCCGGGTTGGGTTCGGTCCGGATTGCCCGTCGAGACGTATTCTGAGGGGACCTGAGCAAGATGAAATACTGGTTATCTGCCTGTTTGGCCGTTGCGGCCCAGTCCGCATATGCTGGTTGCGGCCCGGATGAGGGCACATGCAAGACGGCCTTGGGCGAATATCACATCGAACTGCCCAATGCCGAAAACCCGCCTTTGCTGGTATTCTTGCATGGCTATGGCGGCAGTGGGTCCGGCACCATGAACAACCGCAGCATGGTCGAGCCCTTATTGGCCCGTGGATACGCCGTTATGGCCCCCGAGGGTCTGGAAAGACCTGATCGCGGCGGCACCAAAAGCTGGAATTTCTACCCGGGCTTCGGTGAACGGGATGAGACAGCCTTTCTGAGCGAAGTGGTGAACGATGCGGCAGAGCGGTTCGGCATCGACAGCGATCGCGCGGTTCTGGGTGGGTTTTCAGCCGGAGGGTTCATGGTGAACTATCTGGCCTGCGACGCGCCCGAGACATTCTCGGCTTATGTGCCGGTTTCCGGCGGGTTCTGGCGACCACATCCAGAAGCCTGCAATGGGCCGGTGCGCCTGTTCCATACGCACGGCTGGATAGACAATGTCGTGCCGCTCGAAGGGCGGCTGCTTGGAGGTGGTCGTTTTCATCAGGGTGATATCTTTGCCGGGCTTGAAATCTGGCGTGTTGCCAACGGATGCGTTGACACCAAACCCAGCGGGTTTTCCACGACCGGTCCATTCATGCGCCGGTATTGGAGCGGCTGCGCTGATGGCAGCGCGCTGGAGTTCGCTCTGTTTCCCGGTGGCCATACAGTGCCAAATGGTTGGGCGGACATGATGGTGGATTGGTACGAAGGTCTGCCCGGCGGATAATCACTCTGCCGGGGTCATGCTTCCCTTACCTTCGATCAGACGTTTCAGCTCATCCCGATGACGACGGGCTGATCGGGTGATATCTGGCTCAGCAAAATCCTCGCGCATTCCGACCATCTGGCGCGCCGCCCCGGCGGATACGCCGCTGAGTGCTGACAGTGGGATTGCAAAGGCCAGGCTGATGGCAATCGGGGCCAGCCAGATTGAAACCAAACCGGCCAGAATACCAACACTGAGCGCGATGCCGCTAACGGTTTCCAGCGCATGGCAAAAGATCAGTGTGCGCAGACCATAGCTGCCTCCGTCGCGCGCCTGCGGTGACCAACCTTTTTGCAGGCCCAAGGCGGTGCGGAACACGGCAATCATCTGTTGCACCATCAGGATCGGCGCGTAGAGGATCGACAGGATGACTTCGAACAGGAACGAGGTGAAGAACCGCCGCCAACCGCCGAAATCTGAATAGCGGACACCGCTCAGCGGTAGGGCGGCCACGCCCAGAACCTTGGGGGCCAGCAGCATCGCGTACATGACCAGAATGATCAGCACGTGACGGGTTTCGCTCATCTCGGGCCATTGCGGAAACAGTGGGTTGTCCGGGCTGAAATAGTGCAGAACTGACGCCTCTTCACCCTGACCGATCAGTGCCCACATCAGTAGCAGTGCAAACCACAGCGGCGACATCAGATAACCAACCGCACCATGGAACATGTGAAACCGCGAGACCGAGCGGAACCCGCGCGAGCCCAGCAGTTTCAGGTGTTGCAGGTTCCCCTGGCACCAGCGACGATCCCGCATGGCGTGATCGATGAGGGTGGGTGGTGTTTCTTCGTATGATCCACGGATACGCGGCAGGAAACGCACGCCCCATCCGGCACGGCGCAGCAGACCAGCCTCGACGAAGTCGTGGCTCATGATCAGCTTATCTTGCCCGTTGAACGACCGCAGCTTTGGCAGGCCTGCACAGGTGGCGAAAGCCTTGGTTCGGATGATGGCGTTGTGGCCCCAGTAATTGCCTTCTTGTCCGCACCAGCGGGCCAGACCTTCGGCAAAGGCGATGCCGTATACACCATTGGCGAATTGTTGCATCCGGGCAAAGACCGACTGTGCGCCAATCAGTTGCGGGTAGCTTTGGATCAGCCCCGCACCGGGGTCACGGGCCAGCGAATCCGTCAAGCGGGCGATGGCGCGGCCGGTCATCAGGCTGTCCGCGTCCAGCACCAACATCGCATCCCAGTCGCCACCCCAGTGGCTGACCCAGTTGGCGATGTTGCCCACTTTGCGATCCGTGTTCTGTTCGCGGCGGCGATAGTAGAGTTTCAGATCGGGGGCTAACGTGGTGCGTAGCGCCTCGATACTGGCTTGTTCCTGTGCCGCGATTTCGGGGTCGCGGGTATCTGACAGAATGAACATGGCGTATTCGTGCCGACCGCCGCGTGCACGCAACTGTTCCAGCATGGTGCGGGCATTGCCCAGAACAAACCAAGGAACCTCATTGTAGATCGGCATCAATAGGGCGACGCGTAGCGGCTGTGCGCGGCCCTGAGCGACGGGTCGTTCTTGCCGTGATAGCGAGATCATGCCCAGCAGGACGGTGCAAACCGTGAACGAGATCCAGAAGAAGTTGAACGAGATCAACGCCAGCAGAATGCCTTCGACCAGGTTGATCCCCTCGGCCCCGAACCAATCGGTCATAACCCATAGCAGGCCAAGTGTTGCCACCATGGCCGGGGAAAAGGCCAGCGCGCGCCAGAACCCGGCTGAGCGATGTTTGCCTGATGGCACCTCGGCATCGCGGAACCCGGCGCTGAAGTCCTGAGCGGGCATCGCCAGTGGCGCCTCGGGTGGCATGATATGCAAATCGCGGTTCATGCGGTCCAACGATACAGCCACACTTCGGAGGCCGGGCGTTTGTTGACCAGCAGCTGCGCGCGCAGTTCGACATGGTCACGCTCATCAGGTTGGAAGGAAAACGCCAGCCGCACACCGCCGGTATCGGGGTTGCGTTGCAACACACCATCTGAGGTTTCCGCATGAGGCGAATTGGCAAAGATGGTAACTGCGTCCAGATCATCGAACAGCTCACTGGGTTCGAAGTCGATCACGGCCAGACGGCCCTCACCAAAGGTATTTTCGCCCATGGCCGTGTTGATCACGCGTGGCATCGGGGTGCGCTGCGGTTCCTCACCCCAAATCAGACGATAGGTCAGATCAACTTGACCACCAGCAGCATAGGGTTCTGCCGGACGCCAATAGGCAACGATATTGTCGTAGATCTCTTGATCGGCAGGAATCTCAACGAGCGTCACCGTGCCCTTGCCCCAATCAGAGCCGGGCTCGACCCATAGGCTGGGTCGCTTGTGATAATTCGCCTCAAGATCCGCATAGTCCGAGAATTCGCGCTTGCGCTGCATCAGGCCAAAGCCCTGAGGGTTCGTATCTACGAAGGACGAGATTTGCAGACGGGTCGGGTTGGCCAGCGGCCGCCAAATCACCTCTCCTGCACCGTTGCGGATGAGGAGCCCGTCGCTGTCATGCACTGCAGGGCGGAAATCGTCGAACCGGCTGTGGTTGGTCTGGTCGAACAGGAACATCGAGGTTCCGGGCGCGATGCCGACATGATCCAATTCGGTACGTGGGAACAAGGTGGCATCGACATCCATGATGCAATCAGCGCCTGCGGTCACATTGAACCGATAAGCCCCCGTTACGCTGGGGCTGTCCATCAGGGCGTGGACCACCATATTGCGTTGGCCGGGTTCCGGTCGTTCCAGCCAGAAGCGGATGAATTCGGGGAATTCCTCGCCATCCGGATCGCCTGTTTTCAGCGCCAGGCCACGTGCAGACAGGCCGTAAACCTCGTGCAGACCGATGGCGCGGAAATAGCTGGCCCCTTGCCAGACGCAGAACTCATCGGTTTCGCCGGGGCGGTGCATTTCAGTGCGCAGGCGCAGGCCAGAGAAACCCAGGGTTTCGTCGATCGGTAGGGCCGGAACATCTTTGGACTTGTCGAACATGTCCAGGTCGAAGGTGACCGGTCTGGTCATGCCTTTCTCAACTGTTGACACTTTGACCGTGCGCGGGAAATACAGGCCGGGCGTGAAGAAATCGACGTTGAACGGCGTCTCGGTTTCATACCACAGCGCGCGATCCAGCCGGAACCGGATCGAGCGGTATTGCTGGTACGTCAGGTCCTGCCATTCCTGCGGCACCATCTCGCGCTCAGCAAAGGGGCGGCTGGCCAGTTCGCGGGCAAGCTCGATCACATGGCTGCGGTCAAACGGCACATCCCCGCCCGAGGCAAAGGTGGCCGGCGCCAGAAATAGCGCTGAAGTAGAAGCCAGAAATGCGCGGCGCGTCAGGGTCATCTCTTTGATTTCCAAGGCTGTGATTTGAACCAAGCCGCCAGATAGGCCACCGCGATGATCATGGCAAAGCCAATCGTGTTGGCGGCGAAGACGGTGGCAAAATCCCGCCCAGCCTGATCCAAAGCAACGCCGATCAGGCGCGCTGCAGCCATCGAAAAGACGAAGACGGCAAGTGACTGCTGGCCCACTTTGGTGATCAGTTTCAACACTACTTGCCAGATGCGCGCACCAAGGCTGTGCCCCGAAGCGATCAGGCGGTGTCCATGTTCACCGGCGACGACCCAACCCAGATAGGCCAGTGACAGGAAGTGGATATAGCGGAACAGGCCGAACTCGGTCTTGCCGCGCAGTTCCTTGGTCAGGGGCCAGATGTCGCGGATTTGCTCGGCCAGGCCCGGGGCCGCGGATTGTACCCACAGAAATACCTTCCACGACCCAATCGGCGCGGACAGAAACAGAAAGGCAATCGCTGCCCAGATCAGCGTTTTTGAGACCGGAGGGGCCGGGATCCAGCCACGCATGAAGGCAAAGCCGGTGAAGAACAGCAATTGCCAGCCAAACGGGTTGAAGAACCATTGCCGGTCCGACCAAGGCTCGGCCGGAAGGGCAAGCGCGCCGGTCTGAGCCACCAGCCAGATCGACACCGAAGCCAGCGCGACGGCCCAGAACCCGATGCGCGACAACGCCATGAACAGCGGCATCATCGCCAGCACAACCAGATACATCGGCAGGATGTCAAAGTAGTTGGGCACATAGGTCAGGGTGAAAATCCCGACCATCTGCGGCAACGGATCGTTGAAGAAATGCTGCAGGTTCAGGGACGAGACGTAATTCTTTGTAAACAGGCCGGAATTATCCAGCGCCGCCATGGTCATGGCGACAAAGAAGAACAGACAGATATGCGCCCAATAGACCTGCCAGATGCGGAACGCCACGCGGGCGGTGCCCATCCACCAGCCTTTGCGCAGGAACGCGCCGCCAAAGGCGATGGCCGAGGCCATGCCGGAACAGAACACAAAGATCTCGGTAGCGTCGGAAAACCCGAAGCGCGCCGGAATCCAGCTTGTCCAGGGGTTGCCGGGGATATGGGCAACCAGAATGATGAACATCGCAATGCCGCGATAGAAATCCAACCGCGGATCGCGCATCGTTGCCGGGGCCGCCGCATGGGCCGCCGCAGGCGCAAAATCAGAAGCGGGCGAAACAGTCGCCATACGTTTTCTGTCCTTCTTGGTCTTTTGGTTATTCAGCCGGGACGCTTTGCGCGTCGCCGCTGTCGCGGGTCGCTTCGATCAATGCGCGGCGCACTAGTGCGTAATTGTCCTCGCCTCCGGCGCGTTTTGCGCGGCGATCATCCAGAATGCGCTCGACTGCATCCAGACGACCTGCGCGCAGGCCGGAATCAATTGTGATGCGCTCGAATACATCACGCTGGGCGTGGCTGCCACCGGCCAATTGCATACCGGCCCGAGCGGTTGACAGGAAGTCAAAGGCCGCGCCGTAAAGCCCGTCGCCAAACGCCTCAAGCCCCTTGGCGGCTGCAATGCCCGGATCAGACATGCGGATCGGGGTGTCACCCTGATTGCGCTGCGCATCCTTTTGGATACGCTGCAGCATTTTCCCGGTTGCTTCGCCACGATTGTCACCGGTCAGGGCCAGCAGGTAGTGCAGGTCAGCAAAGATCAGGCAGCCATCCTCGGTCCGAGCGGCGCTGAGATCGGCCAGTTCCTCCCAACGGTTGCCGACATCGATCCCCTCAAGTTCGAGCCGCGAGAGCAGAGATGTGGCATTTGAGATATCGCGGTAGTCGTCGGTCTTATCCTTGCGGATATGCTGATCGTATAGGGCCATCACCTGATCGACCTGACCCAGATCCAAATGCATCAATGCCTTGTGCCACCAGACGTGATAGCGGAAGTTGTTGCAATGGGCCCAAGCGTCCTCACGTCCGGCCAACCAATCAAGGCCCAGTTGGGCATTGCCCGTCATTTCGTGCACATGGGCCACCGCATGCAGGCCCCAGGCATCGTCCGACACCATCCACAGCGCCTGACGCCCGGCAATCTCAGCCTTCTGGTAAGCACCGGTTTCTTCTAGCGCGAACGAATGGCACCCCAACAGGTAGCCGCGCCCGGCATGATCGGGCTCATAGGCAGGCAAGATGCGTTCGATCGACCGACGCATCCCTTCGGCATCCCCAAGAACAAACCGGGTGGCATGGCTGAGTTTCATCGCCAGCGTATCGGTTGGATGGGTGCGCAGAATCTCTTCGAACTTCTGAATCGCTTGCGAAGGCAGGTCGGACAGATAGAGTGACAGTGCCTCAACATACAGCCGTTCGCGGGCTGATACAGGGTGGCGCTCCATCGCAGTGGAGGCCGCGGTCAGCGCTTCGGCTGCAACAGGCAGCATTTCGCGCCGCCCCAGCAGAACCATGAACAAGCCCTTGATCGCATGGCCCAGAGCAAAATCCGGTTCCAGCTCAAGCACCTTGCCCAAATGCTGAGGGGTGATTGCCGCATGCGCCATGAACCCAAGCAGAACACCATCCCACGCTTCGGCACTGGCCGAGTGGGTCAAAGTGTTCATCTGTCCAAAAACGTCTTGTTTCATACTTGGGTCCAATCCGACTGAGATATTCGACACTGTTTGATTTATCAGAGTGTGCGGGCGGGTCGTAACAGTATCGACCCTGCTCTCGAATTGGTGAAAACCCGTGTGTGCGAAAATTGAAAAAAACCGCCGATTCAAGGGCATGTTTCAGCAACTTGCCGCCGAAATGGGCAAGTGTTTCAGTCTTCAAAGGGGTTTTCAGCGCCTAAAATGTCATCAGTGTCTGCACCGAACACCGGCGGGGCGTGCCGGTATGTTACAGGCGTGCGGGACAGTTTCAGCGGATTCCCGATCAGATTCACCTCACCCGGTTCGGCTTGCATGGTGATCTGCATCTCGCGCGCATCCACCTGATCGGTGTCGAACACCTGATCCAATGTCTGTACCGGGCCAACAGGGACTTTGCGAAGTTCGAGTTCGGCGATCACGGTTTGCGTACTGTTTGACTGAAGCGCAGGCCGCAGGATCGCATTCAGTGCTTCGCGGTACTCCAGCCGGGCTGGGTTTGTGGCGAAACGCGGGTCGTCGGCCAGGTCGGGATGACCGATGAAATCGCAAAAACGGCGAAACTGGCCGTCATTGCCAACAGCCAAAATCACGTGGCCATCGGCGGTCTGATAGACCTCATATGGCACGATATTGGGATGTCCATTGCCACGTCGCTGAGGAACATCGCCCGAGGTCAGATAGTTGACGCCTTCGTTGATCAGCCAGGCCACTTGCGAATCCACCAGTGCCAGATCGATCTGCTGCCCTTCGCCCGTCATGTCGCGATGGCGCAGGGCGGCCAGAATGCCGACAGCGGCGTACATCCCACACATCACGTCAGAGATACCGACACCCACTTTCATCGGCGCGCCGTCGGGGTCGCCGGTCAGTGACATGACGCCACCATAGCCTTGCGCCATCAGGTCATATCCGGGCTTGCTGGAATTGGGTCCGGTTTGCCCATAGCCGGAAATCGAACAATAGACGAGGCCCGGCAGATCCTGCGATAAGCCGTTGTAGTCCAAGCCGTATTTCGCCAGGCCGCCGGGCTTGAAATTCTCGATCAGGATATCGGCATGGGCGGCCAGGCGTTTGATCTCGGCCTGCCCTTCGGGCGTCGCGATATCGATGGCGACGGATTTCTTGTTTCGATTGGCCGACATGTAATAGGCGCTCAGGTCCGAGCGGTTGCCCTCGGCATCCGTCACATATGGAGGTCCCCATTGCCGCGTGTCATCCCCGCCCGAGGCCGGGTTTTCCACTTTGATGACGCTTGCGCCCAGATCGCCCAGCAATTGTGTGCAAGTCGGCCCGGCCAGAATACGAGACAGGTCCAGTACTTTGACGCCCTTCAGCGGCCCGTCAGATGCGGCCATCATATCCTCCACGCTCGATCTCGGCGGCGATCACGGTGAAACGGTCGGCTTTGACCGCCTCTTCCAGCGCCGTCCGCAGTTCTGCGCGGTTGCGAACAGTATGTCCATAGCCTCCGAAAGCGCGCCCCATGGCCGCAAAGTCGTGGCGGTCGAAATCAACGCCCCGATTGCCCATCTGGCGCTGGCGTTGTTTTAGTTCAATCAGCGCAAGGCTGGCATCAACAAAGACAAGAAAGATGGGATTGCCGCCCATCTCGGCGGCGGTCGACAGCTCTCCGGCTATCATCAGGAAACCGGCATCGCCCGAGAAACTGATCACTGGACGGTCGGGTTCGGCCAGTTTCAGGCCGATGGCCATGGGCAGGGCACACCCCATCGTGCAAAGCGCCGAAGACTGGATCAGCCCGCGCGGCTCATGACAGTCCCACATCTGGCTCAGAAGGATGCGATGCGCACCACTGTCTGCCGTTGCAAGAGCGTTCTGTGGCAGGGTCGTGCGTGTCTCGGCGATCACGGCGGCAGGGCCCCAATCGTCGCCTTGCGGGAAGGCTTGCGCCAGTGCAGCCTTGACCTGAGCGGGTTCTCCACCGGGCCATGTCGCGCGCGCCGGGGTGCCTTTGGCCATAGCTTCAAGCGTTTCGCCGGTGTGAGCGACAAGATTCAACCCGGCCTGATGCATGTAGTGATCATTGACCACGGCCGAGATATCGATGACGCGCTTTTGCTCCGGGTCCCAGATTTCACGCCAACCGGGGCGCATCTCGATCGGGTCATAGCCCAGGCACAGAACCAGATCGGATTGTTCGATCAGCGGGATCAGGTGCTTGTCGGCTAAGGGAGATAAACCCGCACCACCCAGACAAAGCGGGTGATCCTCGGGGATGACCCCCTTGGCCTTGTAGGTTGTCACGAACGGGATGTTGAAGTGTTCCAGAAAAGCCTGCACTACGCTGCACGAGTCATCATAGAGAACATCCAGACCAATAATCGCCACGGGACGTTCGGCCTCGGACACCCAGCGACGCGCTTTGGCGAGGCAATCGCCTTCTGGAGCAACGGCTGCGACCTTGGCTAGGCGCCGACGCTTGGTCGAGGACACGCGGGTATCCGCGACCGAGATTGGTACGTCGATATGAACCGGGCCGGGCCGGGGCTGGTTGGCCAGCGATACGGCCTTGTCGGCGATGATATCCGCGCCTTCTGCGGTCATCACAAAAGTGGCCTTGGTGATCGAGCGATAAACCTGGCTGTGATCCATCACCTGATGGGTATAGGTCAGCGCTTCATCGGGATCCACGCAGCCGGTCAGAACAATCATCGGAACTCGATCCTGAAACGCGTTGGCGACCACATTGATCCCGTTCATCGCACCTGGGCCAATGGTAGCGACCAGAATCGCTGGCGCGCCGTCGCGGTGATGCACGGCCTCGGCCATGAATCCGGCCGCGTTTTCATGTTTGGCCAGGTGAAAGGTGATCCCTGCCTGCTCCAGCGCGTCGACCAGTGTCAGCACCTCACCGCCGGGCATGCCAAAAGCATGGCGGCATCCGGCCTCATATAAGCGTTGGGCCAGCAAATCAGCCGCGCGGGGGGACATGTCCTGCATCAATGAGCTCCGAGATTTTCTTTGCCAAGCAGATGTCTGACCTTCGCACCAGAGGCAAGCCGGATCACGCCAGTGTGACTATTCGCGCGCCGATTCCGCAATGGATTGAAACTTCGCGTCCAATTCTACGGCGATGTCTGACAAGGCTGCGCCACCTTGGTTGGCATACGGGGCGAAGACAAAGCTGGGCGTCTTGTAGGACAGGGTTGCAGTTCCGTCTTCATTCTCGGTGACATAGAACCGGATTGGGGCTTCGATCATCGCCTGGGTTGAAGTTTCCAGAACCCGCACAGCATAGTCATTGTTGAATACGCCGATCACCCGATTGCCGGGGATGGTGATGCCACGTGCCGCTGCTGCCTTGGTCGGACCGGCCTGTGTGACAACGATTAGCCCGTTTTCTTTGACCGCCGCCTTGGTGTCCGCGACCAAGGCCTCATAGGTCTTGTCGGTCTCATACACGGCCCAGCCCGGCAACGCTTCGTCGGCCAAAGCGGGCAGGGCAAAAAGGCACATTGCTGCGTACAGGGCTTTCATATCTGAGATCTCCGTCAGGTATTCACATCTTGATGCCAGACTTTGACGGGATTTGCACTCACATCACTGTGTGGACTTTTGCAGCAGATAGATATCCATGATCCAGCCGTGATCGGCACGGGCCTTGGCGCGGGTGTCCAATATCTGTTGGGCAACGTCGAGCAGTGGCCCATGGATCAGGATTTCGTCTTTCATCCCGACATAAGCGCCCCACCAGATGCCATAACTCGCCATATCGAGGCTTTGGAATGAGCATTCCCCATCCAGCATCACCGCAACTTTCGAGGCATCCGCAGGCCACCCTTCGTCTCGCAAGCGCCGCCCGGTTGTGACCACATAAGGTGCACCAATATCGTTGATCGGGATCGCATGTGCTGCTGTCAGGGCTTGTAGCGCGGTGATCCCCGGAATGACGCGTTTGCAGGGTTGTGGATCCAGCCGGGCCGCGATGCGCAGAGAACTGTCATAGAGCGACGGATCGCCCCAGATCAACAACGCCACTTTAGTTGCATCCGGGTACTCGGCAATGGCTGCCTGCCAGCGTAGGGCGATGGCGTCATGCCAGTCGTCGACACCTCGCAGATATCCCTCATCCGAGCGGCGCTTGGGGATATCGAAATAGGTGATCTGAGGCGGCGTCTCGCAGGCCTTTGCGATGATCTCCTCCCGCACCCCGGCCAGATCAGCTTTGCTTTCGCCTTTGCGCGGAATCAGGATCAGATCGGCCTCTCGGATCGCTTGCACACCCTGCAGGGTAACATGATCGGGATTGCCGGTGCCGATACCGATTAGGGTCAGCTCATACATCTTCGAATTCCGCGAGTGGGCCATAGAGGATCAGCGCCGGGGCTGTTCCGATCTCAGCTTTCAGCTTGTCCGCCAATGCGCCGATGGTTGAACGATGAAGGACCTGATCCGGGGTCGAAACGGATTCCGCCAGCAAGGCAGGCGTCTCCAACGGCAGGCCATGGGCATGCAGCGCATCGACCAACAAGGGAAAGGTGCGCTTGCCCATGAATACAACCGTTGTCGCCAGCCCATCGGCCAGGGCAGGCAGGTTCAGGTCTTCGGGCAATTGCCCGCTTACATCATGGCCGGTCACAAACTGCACTCGGCGCGCGGTCAGGCGACGTGTCAAAGGAATGCCAGCTGAGGCAGCCGCCGCGACGGCAGAGGGGATGCCCGGTATGATCTCGTAATCGATCCCAGCCTCGCGCAACGCGACCAGTTCCTCTTCCAACCGTCCAAACAACCCGCCATCCCCGGATTTCAGTCTCACAATGCGTTGCCCTGTCTGGGCGTACTCTACGAGCAAGCGACTGACATGGTTCTGCTTCGGCGATGGGCGGCCAGCACGTTTGCCAACCCCAACCAAATCCGCATCCTCGCGCGCATGACTCAGAATCGGGCCGCTGCTTAAGTCATCGAACAGCACCGCATCGGCTTTTTGCAACCGATCCACGGCTTTGAGCGTCAGAAGTTCCGGATCACCTGGGCCAGAGCCGATGAACGAGACAAAACCCGTCATGCCGAAGCCTCAGCGATTAGGTGGAAGAATGTGCCGGTGACATTGCCGCGCATCGATCCGGTTTGAGGGCCTTCCGTGCCTTCGGCATCAAACACGCGCGCCAGCGGCGCGTCGGGTTGGTCGACAATCGATGAGTAATGGAACTCATGCCCACGCAGGGCGGCACCTGCTGCAAGCCCGGGCATCGGGGCCAGCAGCTCAGCCCTGCGATAACCCAGGTTGAATTTGCGTTTCTCGTAGGAAGTGACCAGCCCCAGCAACCCGGCCATTTGGTGCCGTGTGCCGTCTTTGTCGATTAGCCCTTCACCCAAAGCCATGTAGCCGCCGCATTCGCCATGCACCGGTTTGGTTTCGGCATGGCGGCGCAGCCCGTTTAGGAAGGTATTTGCAGCTGCCAGTTTGCCGGCATGTAGTTCCGGGTATCCCCCCGGCAACCAAACCAGATCGGCATCCGTCACCGGTGCTTCATCCGCCAAGGGTGAGAACGGTAGCACTTCGGCTCCGGCTGTGCGCCAGCCTTCCAGCAAATGGGGGTAGGTAAAGGAAAACGCGGCATCCTGCGCCAGTGCAATCCGTTGGGCCGGGGGCCGCGGCAGCGCGGCTGACGATGGCCCAACCGGGCCTGAGGAGGCCGCCCGCTTGATCGCCTCAAGGTCCACGTGTTCCCGCAGGAACGCCGCATAACCCACGATGGCGCTTTCCAGATCGGGATGCTCTACAGCTTGGATCAGGCCCAAATGGCGCTCGGGCAGGGTCAGGTCACCGCGCCGCGGCAGCACACCCAGTACGGGCAGACCCGCACGCTCCATGCCCAAGCGGGTCAGGCGCTCGTGCCGGGGACTGGCACAGCGGTTCAGGATCACGCCTGCAAAGGGCAGGTCGGGGTTGTACATCTTGAACCCCAGGGCAGTGGCAGCTGCCGATTGCGCCTGACCGCCGACATCCAGCACCAGAACCACCGGCCAGCCCATGCGTTGCGCCGTTTCCGCGCTGGAGCCATGCCCCAGCTCGCCGGGTTTGGCCACGCCATCGAACAGACCCATCGAGCCTTCAGCGACCACAATATCCGTCCCGTCTGCCTGATCCGAGATCGCGTTCAGCAGCGGATCACCCATCGCCCAACTGTCCAGGTTGAACGAGGCCCGCCCCGCCGCTGCCCGGTGAAAAGCCGGGTCGATATAGTCGGGGCCGCTTTTGAACGGTTGCACGGTCAACCCATCCTCGGCCAGTGCCCGCAACAGCCCCAGCATAACAGTGGTTTTGCCTGTGCCCGAAGATGGCGCGGAAATCAGTATGCCCGGAGGATTAGTCATCGCCATGTTCCCAGCTGGACCATGGGCTATCTGCGCTTTGCGGACGATACCGACGATCATAAGTCTTTGAATAGAGGCAGCTTTCGTCAAACCCTTCACTTGCCAGCGCGGGTCCGACCATGATCAGAGCGGTACGCGAAATGCATTCGTCCAGCGCATCTTTCAACGTTTCCAAGGTCGCACGGATGATCCGCTCATCCGGCCAACTGGCGCGATAGACAACGGCCACCGGGCAATCCGCGCCGTAGGCTGGTGTCAAATCCGCGATAACCTTGTCCAGATTGCCAATAGACAGGTGAATGGCCAGTGTAGCCCCGGTGCTGGCGAAGTTCTCCAACGTCTCACCTTCGGGCATCGAAGACGCGCGGCCCGGTGTGCGGGTCAGCACCACAGATTGCGCCAGACCGGGCAGTGTCAGTTCGGTGCCCAAAGCCGCAGCTGCTGCCGCAAAGGACGGCACGCCGGGGGTGACGCTGACCGGAATGCCCATCTCTTTCAATCGACGGATCTGTTCTCCCATTGCCGACCAGACCGACAGATCGCCTGAATGCAGGCGGGCCACGTCTTGCCCTGCCTTATGCGCCGCTTCGATTTCGGCCATGATCTGGTCCAGATCCATCGGCGCGGTGTTCACGATCTTCGCGCCTCTGGGGCAATGGCTAAGAATCTCTTCCGGAACCAGCGACCCGGCATAAAGGCACACCGGGCAGGATGCGATGATATCGCGCCCGCGCAGGGTCAGCAGGTCGGCGGCACCCGGTCCGGCTCCAATGAAATGAACGGTCATGTCTGTCCTCCGATAGCAATGGCGCAGGTGGCCAGCCGGTCGTTTGAAATCTGTCTGGGTGTAATCAGCCGCGCGCCGAATCCGGCGGTAGCCAAAGCGGATGCTTCGGCCACGCTGCCGGTGCCATAGCTCGCGCGGCTGCGGGGCGAGCATGTCAGGGTGCGCTGTCCGGCCAAGTCAGCGGGTGCAACAAGGTGCAATGGCAGGTCGACGATTGCCGCAAAGGCGTCCAACGCGGCGTGGCCGTCTTTGTTCGCGACCGTCGCCAACGCATCCACCGCATGGCCCGAGGACGCCTGATCGTAGGCCGCCTTCAGGCTGTCGACCGTGGCGGCGTTAGAAAACCCAAGACCGGCGACGATCATAGGGTCACGCTCCACTGCACCACCGGGTAAGCGGCTTTCCATCCACGCCGGGGACCCAGAGGGCCCGCCTGCGCCAATTCAATCCGCAGCAAGTCACCGCCAAGCGTTTCATGCCACTGAGCCAGCAGCGCCTCGCTCTCGAGCGTTACTGCATTCGCGACCAGCCGCGTGCCCTTTGGCAGACTGTCGCGCAACCAGACCAGCAAGGCCTCGGACAAGCCGCCGCCGATGAATACAACATCTGGATCAGCCAAGCCTGACAAAGCCTCAGGCGCGGTGCCGTGAATAACTTCCAATCGATCCTGCCCCAGCGTGTCCGCGTTGCGCCTAATGCGGTCTGCGCGCTCGGCCAGTGGCTCAATCGAGGTGGCGGTCAAGGTCGGGTCGCACATCAGCCATTCAATACTGATGGAACCAGTGCCACCGCCGATATCCCACAGATGCTCGCCTCGCTGAGGTGCCAATGCGGATAAGGTCAACGCGCGGATGGGGCGTTTGGTGATCTGACCGTCGGTTTCAAAGATGTCGTCCGGCTTGCCAGAAGCTTTGGGGAATGACATGCCGGGGCCGGTGACCTCGAGCCCAACGCAAACGGGGTGATCGAACGTGCCCAGCAGTGCTTCGGTCAGCGAAACCGTCTGCGTATTTTCGCGCGGTCCGCCTAGGGCTTGCATCACGTGCAGTGCGCTGTCGGCAAAACCGGTCTCTGTCAGATAGGTCGCCAGTTCGGCCACCGCCTTGCCGTCGCGCAACAGCAAGATCGCGCGCAGCCCTGCCGCCAGATGTGGGCGCAACCGGGTCAGTGGCGCGGCGTGCAGTCCAAAGGTCAGTGTGGTTTCCAACGGCCAACCCAACCGGGCAGCGGCCAGCGAAAAGGTGGATTGGCCCGGCAAGGCAATCCATTCGCCCGCATCAAAGGTCCGGGCAATGACCGAGCCCGCGCCAAACCAGAACGGATCACCCGATGCCAGCACAACGGTGGGTCGCCCGCGCAGGTCGGTTAGAATAGGTATCCCATCGGTAAATGGCGCGGGCCATTCGATACGCTCGGCCCGAGTTTCTGGAACCAGCGACAGATGCCGTGGCGGGCCCATGACGATTTCAGCCCGATCCAAGGCTTGACGACTTGCGGGCGGCAGGCCATCCAGTCCATCTTCACCCAGTCCCAAAATGGTCAGCCACGGAGCTTCATGCATGCCCAAACTCCTGCTTCTTGGAGGCACGACCGAGGCCAACGCCCTTGCTCGCAGCCTTGCCGAACGGGGGACGAACGCAGTCTACTCTTACGCCGGGCGCGTGGACAATCCTCGCCCGCAACCATTGCCGGTTCGCGTGGGTGGGTTCGGAGGAGTCGATGGGCTGGCCGGATACATCCGCGACAACGCGATTACGCATGTTGTGGACGCAACGCACCCCTTCGCAGCAAAGATAAGCGCCAATGCAATAGCTGCGTGCAAAGTGGTGGATGTTCCGCTTGCCGCTTTGACCCGATCTGCTTGGAGCCCGCAGGAGGGCGATCGCTGGCAACATGTGCCGGATATCCCGGCAGCTGTAGCGGCGCTTGACGGTCCCGCTCGGCGCGTGTTTCTGGCTGTAGGTCGAATGCATTTGCAGGATTTCGCGGCTCAGCCTCAACATCATTATTTGTTGCGTCTGGTCGATGAACCGGAAACTGTACTTCTGCCCAACGCGGGTATTGTGGTCTCGCGTGGGCCTTTTACGGTTGAAGACGATGTTGCGCTGATGAAAAACCACGGCACCGAACTGGTTGTTTCGAAGAACGCAGGCGGCACGGGTGCGCGCGCCAAGCTGGATGCCGCGCGGACGCTGAATGTGCCCGTCCTGATGATCGACCGCCCCAGTCTGCCGTCCCGGCACGAGCTGTCTTCGGTCGATCAGGTTTTGGACTGGCTTGATCATTCCTGACCCTCGGCCAAAGTGAACCTTGGTGTGTAGACAATTGGTGCGCCTTCGCGTTCGATCACGCGGGTTAGGGATGAGCCGACGATCACAACGGTCTGCATATCGGCCATTTCGGGCGTTGCTTCTGCCAATGTCGAAATCCGGATCGCCTCATCCGCGCGCGACACGGCGCGGGCGAACAGGATCAGGCGTTCAGGTTCACATTCCTCACGCAGTATTTCCAGCGTCTTTACAAATCCTTCGGGCCGGGACTTTGAGCGTGGGTTGTAGAATGCCATGGCAAAATCGCCTTGCGCAGCCAGACGTAGCCGCTTTTCGATCAGCGACCACGGCTTGAGATTGTCGCTCAAGTTGATGGCGCAGAAATCATGCCCCAGCGGAGCACCGGCGCGGGCCGAAGCGGCCAGCATGGCCGTAATGCCCGGCAGCACGTCGACAGGAATGTCGCGCCACTCAATGGGGCCGTTTTCCATCGCCTCGAACACCGCGGCGGCCATGGCAAATACCCCGGGGTCCCCGGACGAGACCACAACTACCCGTTTCCCCTCGGATGCCATCTGCAAAGCATGCTGGGACCGGTCGATTTCAACGCGATTGTCGCTGGCATGCAGGGTCAGCCCCGTGCGATCTGCCACCCGTGCGACATAGGGGATATAGCCAACCACATCCGTTGCCTCGGCCAAGGCAGCTGTGACTTCGGGAGTTACCAGCGCTTCATCCCCGGGACCAAGCCCGGCAATCTTGACCCAACCCATCATGGCCGCCGTCCCTGACCGTGAACGATAATGATCGAGAAATAGGGCGTGATCTCTTCGCAATCATCCGATAATTTGCAGACCCGCTGATTGGGCATCTGGGCGTATTCCACGATCCAGGCGCGGTCATACAGACCTGCGGTTTTCAAGGCGCGTTTGACCTTTTCGATATTGCGCCCGATTTTCATAACGACCAAAGCGTCGGTGTCCGCCATGCGACGAGCCAGATCATCTTCGGGCAATGTTCCCATCAGAATAGTCAGGACGTCGTCACCCCAAGTGATCGGGTCGCCCGTTGCGGTCCAGGCCCCGGACATGCCTGTGATCGCGGGTACGATTTCAACTTGAGCTTCATCTCGCAAGCGGTTGTAAAGATGCATGAATGAGCCATAGAAAAACGGATCACCCTCGCACAGTACCACGACATCTTCTCCTGCGTTTGACAGGTTTCTCAGATGCGCTGCGCAATCTTCATAAAACGCAGCGAGCAAGGCATTGTAGCGCGGATCAGACAGTGGAATTTCCGTGGTGACGGGGTATTCCATCGGGAACTCCGTCGCACTGCCGGGTATCATGCCATCCACAATCTTGCGCGCCTGACCGTTGCGGCCCGGCTTGCGAAAGAACGCCACATGGCGCGCATTGCGCAGCAAACGGTCGGCCCGAACGCTCATCAGATCCGGGTCACCGGGGCCGAGGCCAACGCCGTATATGGTGCCGGCGTTCATTCGGCGCGACTCGCGATGGCGTTCACGGCGGCAACGGTGATGGCGCTGCCGCCCAGTCGGCCTTTGACGATGCAGGACGGCACCGGCTGGGCCGCCCACAGCGCGTCTTTTGATTCGACCGCGCCGACAAACCCCACCGGGCAGCCGATGATGGCTGCAGGGCGCGGGCAGTCGGAGTCTTCCAGCATGTTCAGCAGATGAAACAGCGCGGTGGGCGCGTTGCCGATGGCGACTACAGCGCCCTCAAGACGCGGGCGCCACAGCTCCAGCGCGGCGGCTGAACGCGTATTGCTCATCTCTGCAGCCAGAGGGCGCACGCGCTCGTCATGCAGGGTGCAGATCACCTCATTCTCGGCGGGCAGGCGGAACCGGGTCACGCCTTCGCTCACCATACGTGCGTCACACAGGATCGGCGCGCCACCTTCCAGCGCGGTCCGCGCGGAGGATACAAAACCGGGTGAGAAATGGACGAACTCTTCCAGCCCGACCATGCCAGCCGCGTGGATCATCCGAACGGCGACCTGCTCTTCATCGGCATCGAACCGCGCCAGATCGGCTTCGGACCGGATGGTGGCAAAGCTTTCCCTGTAGATCGCCGCGCCGTCGGTTTCGTAAGTGTAGGGCATCAGGTGAAGTCCATCGTCATCAGTGTTTTGGGGTTCAGCCCGCGCAGGATTGGCTCATCCCCTGCGCGGCCCTGTTTGACAAGATCAAATCGTCCGTTCTGGCCGACTAAAACCACATCCGCGGGGCCCATTCGAGCGCAGCCTTTGGAACACCCAGAGACATGCAGATGGCCAGGAACGCGCGCGGCCAAGGCACGGGCGATTTCGCGGGTTTCCACCTGCGCCTGCGGGCAGAGCGGCGCCCCGGGGCAGGCGTCGGTGGTCATCAGCGGGTCGGAGCCATTTGTGACGAAGGCCGGTGCGGGTATCGCCGCCCCGCCTTCCAGCAGGATCAGTCGCCAAGGGGTGACACGTAGGGCAGAGGCGCCGCTGTCGCGGATCAGCGCGTGTAGCTCGTTGGCGGGCAATTGCCCAAAGGCCGCGCCATAGAGGCTGCCCAGATTGCAAGCACCCGGTTGCAACGGTGCGCCGATGGGTCCGGGGTCGCGGCCCTGCCACTCCGCAGGCAGATCAAAAGCCGCCACGGCCCGGGCCATGCGGCGGGTGTCTGGTGTGAAGACCTCGGCAAACCATGTGGCTAGAGCAATCAGGTGATCAATGGCCTCGGCCTCGGAGACGACACGTCCGGTCTGAGCCCCATCTGCGCGCAGGATCAGGTCATCAGCGGAACGCTCCAACCGGATATCGGCCGAGTCCGCCGCCAGCAGGCGCTCTGGTCCCGTGTCGATGGCAAAGCCGAACTTGGCCGGTAGAGCAGGCAACTCGCTCAGGCGGTCGATCAATTCCTGCGTCAGCCGCGCGGTCAGATCGCCCGGCTGGTAGAGCGGTGAGACCAGAATGTTGCGCCGGACCTCAATACCCGGCTCCGCGTCCAACAGCCCAAGCGCGGACAGCTCGGACAGCAATGCCTGGTGATCACTTTCCTGCACGCCGCGCAACTGCAGGTTCGCGCGGTTGGTCAGATCGATTGTGCCGTTGCCGAATCGCTGGGCCAGTTTACATAGGCCAAGCGCTTGTGCGGCGGTCAGCCGAGCCAGCCGAGGGCGCACACGCACCACCAGCCCATCCCCAGACATCATCGGTCGGTGGGCGCCGGGGCACCAACCTTGGACGATTGGTTTTGGGGTGGGCGCGCTCATCCCAGCCCCTCCAGATCCGCCCGGATCGAGTTGCGCCTTGTGTTCCACAACCCCGCATCCAGCAGTGCGCGGAACCGGTCCTGCATGGCCTGATGGGCCTGCGGATTGGCCTGCTGCAGGAAGGTATCCACATCTTCATCGCCCAGCGTGGCATCGTGGTAGAGGTCGAACAGATGCGGCGCAACGGTGCCCGACAGATGCGCAAACGAGGCCATGTGATCCAAAGTCGCCGCGATCTCGGCCGCGCCACGGAAGCCATGCCGCTGCATCCCGGCGATCCAGTCCGGATTGGCAGCGCGGGCGTGGAC
This sequence comes from Ruegeria sp. H4, assembly GCF_056533065.1. Lineage (NCBI taxonomy): Bacteria > Pseudomonadati > Pseudomonadota > Alphaproteobacteria > Rhodobacterales > Roseobacteraceae > Ruegeria > Ruegeria sp. H4. The sequence continues at coordinate 689,761 of NZ_JBQFOC010000002.1, read as the reverse complement.
GACGCGGCTGATCTCTTCCGGCAGGGTGCGGGCGCGCGGGTTTTCGGGATTGGTATTGTCCAGATGATACAGCTGCGCGGTGCCGCCCATGGCCTTCTTGGCGGCGGCAAAACCGGCCTCATGCGTGGCGTAGTCGTTGGCTAGCAACAAGTCTGTTTCGGTCAGGTCCTGCAGGTGAACAAAACTGTCGGCATGCGCCACGCGTTGGGTGATGCCCGCCTTGTCCTGAAAGATATTCTCGCCCTCCAGTGCGAAGGAGCTGGCCTCAAGCCATGCCTCACCCGCCTGCGTGCGAGCCTCGTCAGTATAGACCTCGGACAGTTGGGTCATGTTGACGCCATAGCTGCCAGGCGCGGGGCCGAAGACGCGAGCCGACGGTGCTTGACCGGCATAGGGGTTCCAGTCGGTCGCCTCATCCCGCGCCGCCAACGCGCGGATCGCCTGACCGTAAAGCGCCGAGAGGGTCGGGAAGACGTCCCGGAACAGGCCCGACACACGCAGCGTCACGTCCAGACGTGGGCGGCTGAGGTCAGTGATCGGCAGCACCTCGATCCCCGAGACCCGCTCGGAGCCTTTGTCCCAAACCGGTTTCACGCCCAGCAGGTGCAGCGCCATGGCGAATTCCTCGCCCGCCGTGCGCATGGTGGCTGAGCCCCACAGATCGATGATCAGCCCCTTGGGATAATCGCCTTCTTCCTGCAGGTGGCGGCGGACCAGTTCCTCAGCCAGTTTGACGCCTTGAGTGTAGGCCGCCCGCGTCGGAACCGAGCGGGGGTCGGTGGTATATAGGTTCCGCCCGGTCGGCAGAACATCCGAGCGGCCGCGGTAGGGGGAACCGGACGGCCCAGCCTCGATCCGCTTGCCGGCCAACGCGTCGATCAGAGCGTTGCGTTCTGCATGGGCCGAGGGTGCGGGGTCGAATGTGCCGGAAACCTCAGGCGCGCGGCCATAGATATGCAGCCCGTCGCCGAACTGGCTTTCTTTGATATCGCAGACAAAGCGGTCGATGCGGGTGATCGCCTCGGCAGTGCAGGTGGCCTGATCAAGGCCCAGATCGCTCTCCAACCCGATGGCCTGCGCCTCATCCCGGATATCTTCCTGCAGGCGATCGCGGCGTTTGGGGTCGAGGCCATCCGCATTCGAGAACTCATCCAACAGCGATTCCAGCCGAACCATGCGATCCGGGGTGCCACTTTCCTTCATCGGAGGCGGGATATGACCCAGCGTCACAGCCCCGATCCGGCGCTTGGCCTGCGCGGCCTCGCCCGGGTCGTTGACAATGAAGGGATAGATCACCGGCAGGTCACGGATCAGCGCCTCGGGCCAGCAATTCGCCGACAGCGCAACGGATTTGCCCGGAAGCCATTCCAGCGTGCCATGCGCGCCGATATGGATCAAAGCGTCTGCGCCCAACCCCTTGCGGAGCCACAGATAGAAGGCGACGTAGCTGTGACGCGGGGTGCGAGACAGATCGTGATAGTCGTCATCGCGCAGCTCGGGCGTACCGCGTTCGGGTTGCAGTGCAACCAGCGCGTTGCCTCGGCGCAGGGCGGTGAAGTGGAACGCGCCCTCGGTAAAAACCGGGTCGTCTTCTGGCTTGCCCCAAACAGTTTGGAGATCGACGCGCAGTTGCTCGGGCAGGTTAGCCAGGGCTGCCTGGTAATCTTCCAAAGACCATGAGATGCGCGCGTCCAGCAGGGTTTCAGCAATCGGCTCAGCCGGTGCGGTGCGGTAGCCCTCGGTTTGAAGATCGGCCAGGATCGCCTCGGCCGAGGCCAGCGCGTCGAGGCCCACCGCGTGCGCCATTTGCCAGTCCTTGCCGGGGTAGGTCGATAGCACCAGCGCGGGTACCTGATCTGCCTTGGGCTTGTTATGAAGGGTCAACCAGCCTGTGACACGGTTGATGATCGCTTCGATCCGCTCTTGCTCAGCCCGGTGGGCAAAGCGGGAATATTCCAGATGCGGATCACGCTTGCCCGGTTCCTTGAATGAGGCAATGCCCGCCGAAATGCGCCCGTCCACTTCGGGCAGCACAACATGCATGGCGAGATCGGCTGGGGAGAGGCCTCGTTCCGCCTCGGCCCATGCCTTGCGGCGTGACGTGGCGAGGGCCATCTGAAACACGGGCACGCCCGCTGCGTCCAGAGGGGACGTACCCGATGCGCCTTTGCCAGAGAAAGAGGTTGCGTTGATGATCGCCGAAGGTTTCAGCGCGACGATGCTGTCACGCAGCCATTCAGCGGCAGCAGGAGCCTTGAGCGAAGGGGCGAAAAGGCCCACCGCCTCGAACCCGCGATCCCGCAAGCTGCGGATCACGGCGGCGACGGGGGCCGTGTCCGCCGAGGTCAGATAGGCGCGATAGAAGGTGACAACGATGCGTTTTGCGTCGCCCGCAAAGGCCGTCTTAACCGGGATCACGCCCCGATCCGGGCACCACGTACCGCATTCGGAGATCGTCTTGGCTCCCATCACCGGCCCGGCATACAGCCCCGCCGCCAGCGCCATCTGCGCCAGTGCGGCCTGTGCGGCAACCTCGCCGCCCGTGTCACACAGATGCGCCAGCCGCCGCAGGGTCGAGACGGGCAGGGTGGAATATTCATCCAGCCTCGTATCCTCGCGCCCATCGGCGGGGAGGACGGCCAGCGCGATGCCCTTGGCCTGCGCCAGTGACAGAACCTGCTGCAACCCGTAGGCCCAGTAAGGCACGCCGCCAATGAGACGGATCAGAATGCCCTTGGCGCCCTCCAACGTCTGTTCCACATAGGTGTCGACGGACAGAGGATGTTTCAACGCCGTCAGGTTCGCCAACCGCATCGTGGGCATGCGCCCCTCGGGCCCGCCACCGCGATGCCAGCCTGCCGCGAAAGCGCCAAGGTCGCTGTCCGAGAAGGACAGCACCACCAAATCCGCCGGGCTCTGGCCCAGATCGGTTGGGGTTTCCGTTTCTTCTAACCCGTGGCTTTCGCGGAAGACGACGTGCATGGGCCTTACTCGGCAGCCTCGGTTACACCCGCGAGGATATCGCGGATTTCTGCTTCTTTGATGTCGTCATGCTCGGCGATCACTACCATGCGCGAGCGGCGTTCCTCGCCGGGCCCCCACGGGCGGTCGTACTGGTGACGCACACGAGCACCGACGGCTTGCACCAGCAGGCGCATCGGTTTGCCTTGAACGGCGGCATAGCCTTTGACGCGCAAAATGTTCAGCTCAGTGGCCAGACGTTCGATTTTGGCGACCAGATCGGCGGGATCAGACTGTTCCGGCAACTCGACGATGGTGCTTTCGAAATCGTCATGCTCGTGATCGTGGTGACCGTCATGATGCGACGGGCGAGCATCCATGTCATCCTCGGCTGCGGCCTCAAGACCCAGAACGACGCGCACATCCACCGCACCCTCGGCGACCTCGACCACGGGTAGCGGTCGTGGGGCCTCGGCGGCGATGATCTCTTTCGCTTTGGCCACGCCTTCGGGACCGGCCAGATCAGGCTTGGTAAGCAGGATGATATCGGCGCAGGAAATCTGATCCTCAAACACCTCGGATAGGGGCGTTTCATGGTCGATCGAGTCATCGGCGAGGCGCTGAGCATCCACCGCTGCCACATTCGGCGCAAAGCGACCGGCTGCGACGGCCTCGGCATCGGCCAGCGCGATCACGCCATCAACGGTGATTTTCGACCGGATATCGGGCCAGTCGAACGCCTTCAGCAGCGGCTTAGGCAAGGCGAGGCCGGAGGTTTCGATCAGGATGTGGTCAGGGCGCGGCTCCAGTGCCATCAAGGCTTCGATGGTCGGGATGAAGTCGTCGGCCACGGTGCAGCAGATACAGCCGTTCGCGAGCTCCATGATGTTTTCCGCCGGGCAATCCGGGATCGCGCAGGATTTCAGGATGTCGCCATCAACGCCAACATCGCCGAATTCATTGACCACCACCGCCAGACGCTTGCCCTGCGGGTTTTGCATCAGGTGCTTGACCAGCGTGGTTTTGCCCGAGCCCAGAAAGCCGGTGATGACAGTGACGGGAAGTTTTTCAAGAGTAGACATGGGTCAAGCTCCAATCGGGGGAATACGGGCCGCACAGTTTTTGCGGAAATGTTCAGGACGTTCGCGCCATTTGACCAAACCATCGTCAGTGGCCAAATACTTGGTCACACCTTCGATGATCGTTTCGACATGGTCGGTTTCGTTGAGGTTTTCGTAGACAAAAGTCCAACGCGTGGGTCCGCCGCGCAACACGATGGAACAGCCTTGATCGCAATTTGACAGGCACTCTACGGGTTTCAGATGGATCCCATCTGGCACGCCCGCCTGTTCCAGCGCCTTATGTAGCAAAGCGCCGGGGCGCTGGGTGTCATCTTCGATTGCCAGGCCACGGCGGCATGTTGTGCAGACCAGCAGTTCAACTGGTGCGGCTTTACTCATCTCTCTCATCCCCCTTAGTCAAATCTGGGGGACGGGGTTTCATGTGGGCCGATCCAAGCCCCACACCGGAACACCCCGTCCGGTTTCATCTTCGGGCGCTGGCAGGTCTCCCGGCTTGCGGATGTCAGGGTGTATACCCTGTCGGATGTCCCGCCTTCCCAGCCTTTGGCCAGTGGCTTTGGGCACCCTCTCCGGTCACGGTCGCGGGGGCGGCTGCGTTTGGCGGTAAACCCGTTGACGCATTCCCTTTTCATCCTCTTACGAGGACACCAACGGATCGGACATGCGGCACTGATACGGTGCTTGTCAAGCGTGTCGCCGACAACCGCAACGTCGGGTGCAGAAAAACGACCTGTGGCAGTCGCTGGGCGGCATGGCTGGGCTTAGCCTGCGGCTTTCGAAAAGGTTAACAGCGAGCACTTCACTGAACCAAATGTTTGACGAATAACTAGACTGCTCTTCATAACTGAAGACACCGACCAATGGCGGGGGCGTTATGCTTTGGTATCTGGAAGCTTTGTAAGAGTGGTGGGCGACCCTGGAATCGAACCAGGCGTGCGTCTCCGCGAGGGAGTTACAGTCCCCTGCCACACCTTGCGGCCTGTCGCCCACTGTCAGGCGTTGCACCTGACGTGGAGGCGTGATTACTAGCGCACCAAAGGAGCGTCAACAGGAAAATACGGCATTGACGCAGGAAAGCGAATTCATGGCCCGGAGGCCCTCAGAATGAAAAAACCCAAGTGGGTTGTTGAAAAGGAACAGGCACGAAAAGCAGCAGCGGCCGAAACGGTTTGGCTGTTTGGTTTACACGCCGTGCGCGACGCCTTGATGAACCCCAAGCGCCAGAAACTGCGCCTGATTGTGACACGAAACGCGCGGGACAAACTGCTCGAAGCCATTGAATTCGCAGGGATCGAGGCCGAGATGGTTGATCCGCGCAAGTTCAGTGCCCCGATCGATGCGGGTTCGGTGCATCAAGGGGCAGCGCTTGAGGTTAAGCCGCTGGAGTGGGGCGGTTTGGCCGAGAACTGCATCGGACGGGAACATCCCCGCGTGATCCTACTGGACCGTGTAACGGACCCACATAATGTGGGTGCGATTCTTCGGTCAGCCGAAGTACTGGGTGCAAGTGCTGTGATCGGAACCCGGCATCATTCGGCCCCTGAAACCGGGGCACTGGCCAAGACCGCCAGCGGCGCATTGGAACGTCAGCCTTATCTAAGGGTGCGCAATCTGGCCGATGCCATAACCGAGCTTCAGTCGATGGGGTTTCTGGTGCTCGGTCTGGATGGCGAGGCGAATGAAACTATTGAAACAGCCCTGGGGAACCAAAGGGATCGACCTGTGGCACTGGTATTGGGTGCTGAAGGGCCGGGATTGCGGCAAAAGACCAAAGAGACTGTGGATCAATTGGTGAAAATTGACGCATCCGGGGGATTTGGGTCACTGAACGTCTCAAATGCTGCCGCAATCGCCCTATATGCCTCTCGGCACCATTAGACAGGAGATCGCTATTTCCGGACCGTCCAAAATCGCAACCTGCTGCTATTGCGGTACTCGGGCTGCCCTGGTTCTGACCGGGAAGAAACGGCACGAGCTGAGTTGTTCAAGCTGTGGTGCGCCTCTGCACGACCTTAAGATGTTGCCAAAGCACAAAGTTCAAAAATCAAAGCCTGCTCGTACGGCGATCAGCCATGCAGCACCTCCGAAGTCTCGAAAAAAGAAGAAGAAAAAGAGCACGTTCTATCGTGTTCTGGATGAAGCCTGGGATGTTATAGAAGACATCTTTGATTAAGGGCTGCCATGCATTCGCAAGGATGTTCACATCCACGTCAACGGGGGTTTCACAGCGGTTCAAAAATTGCATCTTAGGTGCTCGATTCTTTGCTACAGGACCCAGATGCAAAACCGCCGTTTCATATTCGGTATACTGACAGCCATCGCTTTTGCACCTTTCGCTTGGGCGCAGGACAAACCTGTCTATTTTGCGACCGATGGCGCCGCGATGGCGGGGTATGATCCAGTGTCCTATTTCGACAGTACAGTACCGGTTCGGGGTGAACCAAGCATTGCCGTCATGTGGAAAGGGGCCCAGTGGCATTTTGCGTCGCAGGAAAATCGCGAACGGTTTGAAAGCAACCCGCGCGCCTTTGCGCCTCAGTTCGGGGGCTATTGTTCCTATGCGATGGCAAATGGTGTTCTGAAAAGCACTGACCCCATGGCATGGCAGGTCGTGGATGGGCGTTTGTACCTCACTCATTCCCCGGCGGTTGAGCGGATTTGGGAACAGGACAGGACGGCAAATATCCATCTGGCCGAAGAGAATTGGCCCGTCATTCTGTACGAAGACTAGGCAGATTTCCGTTTTTTGTAGAAAGTCATCACAAAAATGAGTGCTTGGTCTTTTTTTTAACCAGATCATGCCTAAATGTCACAGTGACCGCGGAACGGAACTGCCGCGGGTCATTTCACTGTCCCTCGTTCCAACAACTGGCGCCCAAGGCTTCTTGGGCGCTTTTTTCTTTTTTGCGGCTGTGATTAGGATGCGGCCATGGCTGACTATTCCGACGATCATCTGAAAACCATCCTGCACCGCACCAAAACCGTCGCTGTGGTTGGGGTGTCGATGAATCCGGTGCGGCCCAGCTATTATGTAGCGCGGTATCTTTCGTTGAAAGGATATATCGTGATCCCCGTCAATCCGGGCCATGCTGGCAAGGAATTATTTGGCCAAACGGTGCGTGGTGCGCTGTCCGAGATTTCTGAACCTGTCGATATGGTCGATATCTTTCGGCGCTCCGAGGCTGTTCCAGCCATCGTCGATGAGGCGCTAGAAGTGTTCCCCAAGATTCGGACCATCTGGATGCAGATCGGAGTCGAGCATCCTGAGGCTGCTGAAACGGCGCAGGCCCGCGGGGTGGATGTGGTAATGAACCGTTGCCCCAAAATCGAATATCAGCGCCTATTTGGCGAACTGCGCATGGGCGGGTTCAGTACCGGCATCATTTCATCAAAGCTTTGAGCCTAGTTGGCGACATAAGGTTTCAACCGCGCCACCTGTTCGAGGCGCCGTTTTTCGAGAACTACATCGCGCGGAACCCAGTCATACCGTCTGTCGTCTGACAGCGGAGACCAGAACAAAACCCCGCCATAACGCCAAGGGTCCAGTACAACACCTTCGTACATCGAGTCTCCGGCGCGGCTGATGATCGCCGTGCTGTGGTCGATGCGGAAAGGGTTGTCGGCATTTGCGATGGCGCGATGCAGCGTAAGTGTTTCGAATTGTTCCTGCTTCAATCGGCGCTCGATGTCTTCGGCCCAATGCCAGCACAGCCCGCGCGGGCGCAGCCCCTGGTTGACCTTCGTGTTGTGGATCAGCGGGGGATCAGTGATCTGATATTCCTGCGCCAACTGGGCGGTATAGGCATAGGCGACCCGGGCGGCGCGGTCGGCCTCTTCCGGGTCAATCCCGGGCCCTAGGGTACGAATCTCGGCCGCAAGACGCTGAACCTCATCCCCAGTCTGCGGGGGAGGGGTAGTGCAGGATGCCAAACCCACAAGAGCCAGAATAATTGCCAAAGCTTTGATCATTCCGATTTTCCCTACTGGGTATCTCGAAGGATCATAAGGCTGGGATTGACGGATCGGAAGCTTACTTAGCGCGCGGACTTCTCAGAAATGCCGCTGGTGCCTTGACGTCGTTCGAGTTCAACCAGCACATCATCCAGCGCAACATCGCGCGCGGCAAGCATCACCAACAGGTGGTAAAGCACATCTGCCACCTCGGAGGTCAGCTTGTCCTTATCGCCTTTGACGGCTTCGATGATCGCCTCAATCGCTTCTTCCCCGAATTTCTCGGCGCATTTTTCTGGGCCCTTGGCCAGCAGTTTGGCGGTCCAGCTGGAGTCAGGGTCAGCCCCTCTGCGGGCTTCGATCGTCGCGGCAAGTTCTTGGAGAATGCTCATGTTAACCTCATCGGAATACCCGCAGCAGCCATGTGTTCCTTGGCCTCGCGGATGCTGTATTCGCCGAAATGGAAGATCGAGGCGGCCAGAACTGCGCTCGCACCACCCTCAATAACACCTTCGACCAGATGGTCGAGGGTACCAACACCGCCACTGGCGATCACTGGCACGTCCACTGCATCACTGATCGCTCGGGTCAGGGGCAGGTTGAATCCGGCCTTGGTGCCATCACGGTCCATAGACGTCAGCAGGATTTCTCCTGCACCTTTGGCTACAACCGTCTTGACGAACTCGACCGCATCGATCCCGGTAGGTTTGCGTCCGCCATGGGTGAAAATCTCCCATTTCCCCGGGCTTACGGTTTTGGCGTCGATGGCACAGACGATGCACTGACTACCAAACTGGTTCGCGGCCTCTGCGATCACATCCGGGTTGGCGACGGCGGCCGAGTTGAAGCTGACTTTATCAGCTCCCGCCAGCAGCAGGGCGCGCACGTCGTCCTTGGTGCGCACGCCTCCACCTACGGTTAGGGGTACGAAGCATTGTTCGGCAGTGCGCCGGACCACATCGAACATCGTGCCGCGGTTTTCATGCGTCGCGTGGATGTCCAGAAAACAGATCTCGTCCGCGCCTGCGGCATCATAGGCTTTGGCCGATTCCACCGGATCGCCCGCATCGCGCAGGCCCACGAAATTCACGCCTTTGACCACACGGCCATCGGCAACATCCAGACAGGGTATGATGCGGGTCTTGAGCATGAACCTTCCTTTGTTTGGCGCACCTCTACCGGCAAAGCCCCGCCGATGCCAGACTTGTGATTGTGATCTGCGGCGAAGCCATGGAAGTTAGGTGTGAAATTCAGCAAAAGGACTTCTGCGATGAAACATCTTCTTCTGGCATCAGTTTTTACAATCGGAGGCGCTTTGACCGCCATGGCTGACGATATTATCAAGATACAAACCGAAAAATCCGTGACCGAGGCGCTGGATGCACTGGAAGCCGCCGTGGGCAATGCGGGCGCAACCGTTTTTGCGCGGATTGACCATGCGGCGGGGGCCGAAAATGTGGGCACGCCGATCCCACCCAACCAGGTGTTGATTTTCGGAAACCCCGCTCTGGGCACGCCTGCCATGCTGATTGACCCTCGTGCAGGGCTGTTCCTGCCGCTGAAGGTGCAGGCCTATCAAGATGCAGAGGGTCAGGTCTGGTTGGCCTATGATGACCCGAAAGAAACGATGGACGAGTTGGACGAAGTCGAAAACTCACCCGTGGTCGAGAAAATGCGCGGAGCGCTGGCCAAACTGACTGCGGCGGCGGCTGGTTAAGCCCTAGGCGCTTGCGCGACTGACGCGTGCAAGCGCATTTCTGGCGATCAGGATGTGGAAAGGCAGGATCACAGCCAGGTACAATCGTCCGCCCAGATTGTGCCGGTGAACCCAGGTCGCCAGCGATATACGGCCATCTTCAGACAAGACCGACACACGAAAATCCAGATGACGGTCGTTGAAGCCTGCGATCACCTCGGTCTCATCGTCATGTTCAACCGGAAATATCCCGACCTTGTCGCTCGCACTCGGTCCGCTGGTGCTGAGCCCGAACGGCGCCACGAATACTCCGCGTAGCCGAACAAGCGCCATGGCCCATGCCGGAAAGCTGGTGATAATCTCTGCTGCCTGACGTGGAGACAAATCCGACGCAACACTGAAACAGTCCAGGAAATCGCCCTGTTTGATTCGTTTGTGAAGCAAGCTTCGGGCCGATAGTGCCGTGCGTTTGACAGCGGAATGGAACATCGCGCTATTCTCTGAGAGTTGTCAGAGCCTCTTTCAAATCGATCGCCCCATCATAAAGGGCGCGGCCGGAAATGGCACCATTCAAGGCTGCGCCACAATCGCGCAGGGCAAGCAGGTCTTCAATCGAAGAGACGCCGCCCGAAGCGATCACAGGGATTGAAACAGCTTTCGCCAGCGCGGCGGTTGCGTCGATATTTGGGCCTTGCATCGCCCCGTCCCGGTTGATGTCGGTGTAAATGATCGCCGCAACGCCTGCGTCCTCAAAACTGCGCGCCAAATCGGTGACCTGAACGTCCGTTTCTTCAGCCCAACCTTTGGTTGCGACCAGGCCGTTGCGTGCATCAATCCCAACGGCGACCTTGCCGGGGAAGGCTTTGGCCGCTTCGCGCACCAGATCAGGGTTTTCGACAGCGACTGTTCCCAGAATGACGCGGGCCAGCCCTTTGTCGATCCAGGTCTCGATGGTTGCCATGTCCCGGATACCACCGCCCAGCTGCGCGGGCACATCACAGGCTTTCAGGATCGCTTCGACCGGGGCGGCATTCACCGGCTCACCCGCGAAAGCGCCGTTCAGATCGACAAGGTGCAACCACTCGCACCCGGCCTCGACAAACGCACGGGCCTGAGCGGTCGGGTCCTCATTGAAAACGGTGGCTTTATCCATCTCTCCGCGCAGCAGGCGCACGGCGTTGCCGTCTTTGAGGTCGATGGCGGGGTAGAGGATCATGTCGGGCGACCTTATCTGAATGTTACATGGGCGGCATATCGCACAAGCCGGGCCGGGGATGCAACGCGACGCAAAGTCAATCTTGTCCGCTACCCGATGGCAGGCCAAACTGTCACCAAATCAGGGAGGTTACTATGAAGAAACTTGCAACATCCTTTGTCTTTGCAACCTTGGCGACCGGCGCAATGGCGGCGGACCCGGTTGATGGGCTGTGGAAAACACAGCCGGGTGACACCGGGGGGTATCTGCACGTCACCATCGGTGAATGCGGCAGCGCGATCTGTGGCACTATAGACAGTGCGTTTGATGGCAATGGCGATCAGCAATTGGATTATGAGAATCTGGGCAAGCAGATTATCTGGGACATGGTGCCCGAAGGTGGCGGAAGCTATGACAGCGGCAAGATCTGGGCCCCGGATCGGGATAAGACCTACAATTCGAAGATGACCCTGGACAGCCAGAACCAGCTGACGGTCAAAGGATGTGTCGCTGGTGGCCTGGTCTGCCGCGGGCAGACCTGGACGCGCGTTCAATAAGCTTTTACGGGGTCCAGGTCAGGAAGTTCCCGATCATGCGCAGGCCCACATCCTGGCTCTTCTCAGGGTGAAACTGCATCCCCACCATCGTGTCGCGGCCGATCACGGCCGTGACCTCTTGCCCATAGTTCACATATGCCAAACGCTGCACCGGGTCTGTGACACGGAAGTGGTAGGAGTGGACGAAGTAGGTATGATCACCGGATGCGACCCCGTTGAACACTGGGTGATCGCTTTCCAGAACCAGATTGTTCCAACCCATATGTGGCACCTTCAGTGCAGCATCTGACGGTTCAATCCGCACCACATCGCCAGCCACCCAGCCCAAACCATCGGTTTCGCTGTATTCATGGCCCTTTGAGGCCATCAGTTGCATTCCGACGCAGATGCCCAGAAACGGGCGACCTTTCTGTTCGACCGCTTCGACCATGGCGTCGTAGATACCCTTATGCCCCCGCAGCTCTGCCGCGCAGGCGGGAAAGGCTCCGTCACCAGGCAACACCAGCCGATCGGCGCGTGCAACGACATCCGCGTCCGAGGTCACCACGACCTCGCCCGCGTTCTCTTCCTGTGCCATGCGTTGAAACGCCTTCTCGGCCGAGTGCAGATTACCGCTCTCGTAGTCGATAATGGCAGTCAGCATCTACAAGGCACCTTTGGTCGATGGAATCGCATCTGCCTTGCGCGGGTCGGTTTCGACCGCATCGCGTAGCGCCCGCGCAACCGCTTTGAATGTGGCTTCGGCAATGTGATGGCTGTTAAAGCCGTGCAACTGGTCGATATGAAGGGTGATGCCCCCATGGGTGCTGAGCGCCTGAAAGAACTCACGCACCAACTCGGTGTCGAACGTGCCGATCTTCTGGGTTGGCAGGTCCACGTTCCAAACTAGGAACGGACGGCCAGACAGGTCCAGTGCACAACGCACTTGCGCATCATCCATGGGCAGGTGGCATTCACCATAGCGGCGAATCCCCTTTTTATCGCCCAAAGCCTGAGTCAGCGCCTGACCCAGCGCAATGCCGGTATCCTCGACCGTATGGTGGTCGTCGATGTGGTAGTCGCCCTTGGCCCGGATCGTCATGTCGATCAGCGAATGACGCGCCAACTGATCCAGCATGTGGTCAAAGAAACCAACACCGGTCTGGTTGTCATACTGGCCGGTCCCATCCAGATTGACCTGGACCGAAATCTCGGTCTCGGCGGTCTGACGACTGATCTTAGCGCTGCGCATGGGCGAATTCCTTTTGCTACAGGGGCGCTTATAGACGCGGACGGGCTGCCTATCCAGACCGCTTGAGGCCTTCGCTGCAAACTGTTGCAGGGGATTGCACCCGGGCGCGGCCCGTGCCAGCCTGCGCGCAACACGAACCAACAAGGCCCGGCCCATGTCCACCTGCGTTTTCATCCAGATCCGCTGTAAACCCGGCACCACTTATAAAGTGGCGGAAGAGATCGCGCTGCGCGAAATCCACTCCGAGCTCTATTCTACCAGCGGTGAATATGACCTGATGCTCAAGCTCTATATTCCCGAATCCGAAGATGTGGGCCATTTCATCAATGAAAACCTGCTGGTGATTCCCGGTATCGAACGCTCATTGACGACAATGACGTTCAAGGCGTTCTAGCCCAGCTCAAACGTCGTCACGCCGAAAATCCGGTTCAGGTCGATATCGGGTTCATGGTCCGAATACATTCGTGCGGTCTCAAAGACCTTCTCAAGTCCCAACGCATCGGCCAGCGCGAAGGCGGCGGCGTTGGGTTGGGGCATGTCGATAAACACCTCATGCGTTGCGTGATCCTCGGGGATAGTGTTGAGGACCGAGACCAGCAGCGCCTGTGCGATGTCAGGGCTGTCCGCAAACAAAGGCCCGATCTTATATCCGATCTGGCAGGGGCGCAGGGTCACGTAGCCCCTGATCGTCCCGTTTTCGATAAAGGCACGTGAGGCATGGCTAGGCGCGCGCAGCCATTCACGCACGAAAACGCTACGCGGGGCAGGGAATAGGGCCCGGTCATAGGTCAGCAAATCCTCGGATATCTCAGTCAGGACGGATATATGCGCAGTCGCTTGCGACCCAAGAGCGGCCAATATCCCGGTCTTTGTTCCGGTAAAGCGGTAGTTGTTATAGGCAAAGGTAAAGCCGGATTTGCGATAGTTGTCCTGTTGCTCGACCACACCATCCAGACCCATATTGCGCCCCTTGCAATGGGCCAGCGCGTGCTGGGCGATCTCCAGCCCATGGCCCGATCCGCGAAATTCGGGACGGACGATGTAAAAGCCCAGAAAAGAAAACGCATCGTCATAGTTCACCGCGGATACTGACGCGATCATTTCACCATCAAGAAACCCGCCCAGAAAGCCATCCGGGTCAGTAGGGCGAAAACACGCGGCATCGTGCTGACCGGGGTTCCACCCTTCGCGCCCGGCCCAGTCAACGGCGTGTTGAAGTTCTGCTGCAGTCAAGGGGCGGATGACGAAGTCAGACATGACAAATGATCCTGCAATTCATATTGTCGCCAGAATGGCGCAACGCTTTGCAAAGGACCAGCATGTTCGAGAAAGGTTGGTATCTGGAGCGGGCGAGGCGATTCGAACGCCCGACCCTAACCTTGGCAAGGTTATGCTCTACCCCTGAGCTACGCCCGCATCAGATACTTGTATGGTCCAAAGACCTCTCAATGGAGCGGGCGAGGCGATTCGAACGCCCGACCCTAACCTTGGCAAGGTTATGCTCTACCCCTGAGCTACGCCCGCGCCGTTGAGTGAGGAGGGATGTATAAAGTCCCACGCGAGGCTGCAAGCGGAAAAACACAAAATTCTGTAAAAATCTTTCGACGGAAACCGGTGTTTGGTGCGTTGAAGAACCAGAGGAATTGAGAACGAAAATGGCGGAGGTGGACAGATGGTACAGATTGCAGACCTGAAAATGGCGGCGTTTGCGGTGATGATTGTGATAGGATTTTGGATCATCAAAGCCGAGCCGGATCGCGTAGGCAATGCACATCCAGTGGGTATGGCGTCGTCCGTGGTCGAGTTCAGCGTGCTGCCGGGGTAAGCCCGGCCGAGGGACCTATAGAGCCAGTACAAGATTTGCGATAGCGCTGACCAGAATGGCAGCGAAAGTCAAAACCATTCCGATCTGCCGCAGAACAACAACCTGAGGGTTGCGGCCAAAGCCATAGGCATGCATCAGCCGTCCAGCCAGGATCAACAAACCCAACAGATTCACTAACAGACCTGGTGCGCCCTGCAACTCGACCATTGCAATCAAGAGCAGCGCAAAAGGTGCATATTCCGCGCAATTTGAGTGTGTGCGCATCGCTTTGATAAGCGCTTTGTCATCTCCATCTCCGACCGAGACCTTCCCGCTGCGGCGCGCCGAGATGACCTTTGCACTGAGCCAGACGTAAAGAATTGCGATCAATGCGGCATAGATCGGGGTAATAGTCAGCATTCTTGGGGCCTCCGTCTGGGTCATGCAAAATGGCCGCGCAGTTACCCGCGCGGCCATTCAAAGCTTAGCTGATTTTACAGCTTATTCCAGTTCCACAAGCAGGTCCTTGGCGTCAATCTGGCCGCCAGGCTGAACATGAACCGCTTTGACCACCGCATCGCGTTCGGCGTGAATGCCGGTTTCCATCTTCATGGCTTCGATGGTTAGCAGCAGATCACCTTCTTTGACCTGTTGTCCGACACTGGCCGCAACCGTTGCCACAACACCCGGCATCGGGGCACCAATATGGTTCGGATTGCCCGCTTCGGCTTTGGGTCGCGCCTGCGTGGATGACGTGACCATGCGGTTCGGCACCCGGATCACCCGAGGCTGCCCGTTGAGTTCAAAGAAGACTTTCACCTCACCCTTTTCATCGGTCTCTCCGATGGCCTGACAGCGGATTTCCAGCGTCTTGCCCGGGTCGATCTCGGCGGTGATCTCGTCACCTGGTTCCATTCCATAAAAGAAGGTGCGGGTCGGCAGGGTGCGGACGGGGCCATAGGTGCGGTGACGGCCCATATAATCCAGGAAAACCTTGGGATACATCAGGTAACCATTGAGGTCCTCGTCATCAACCTCCTTGCCCTCCAATTGCTTGGACAGTTCGGCGCGGGTGGCTTCCAGATCGACCGGAGGCACGTCCTTTCCGGGGCGTTGCGTGTTCGGTGCTTCGTCCTTCAACACTTTCTGGATGATGGTGTTCGGGAATCCACCCGGAGGCTGACCCAGATTGCCACGCATCATGTCGATGACCGAGTCTGGAAAGGCCACATCTGTGTCCGGGCTTTCCACCTCGTCCCGTGTCAGGCCTTGGCTGACCATCATCAGCGCCATGTCGCCAACCACTTTCGATGACGGTGTCACCTTGACGATATCGCCGAACATCTGGTTCACATCGGCATACATCTGGGCAACTTCATGCCAACGCTCTTCCAATCCCAAGGACCGGGCCTGTGCTTTGAGGTTGGTGAATTGACCGCCAGGCATCTCATGCAGATAGACCTCGGACGCGGGCGCCTGAAGGCTGGATTCAAAAGCGGCATATTGGCCGCGCACGGCTTCGAAGTAGTCGCTGATTTCGCGGATCGCTTTGATGTCCAGACCGGTGTCGCGGTCAGTGTGGCGCAAGGCTTCGACCACGGTGCCCAAAGTCGCCTGGCTGGTGTTGCCCGAGAAGCTGTCCATCGCGCAATCCACAGCATCCACGCCCGCCTCAGAGGCAGCCAGAATGGTGGCGCTGGCAATCCCAGCGGTGTCGTGCGTGTGGAAGTGGATCGGCAGGCCAACCTCTTCCTTCAAGGCGCGGATCAGGATCTTGGCTGAGGCGGGTTTCAGCAGGCCGGCCATGTCCTTCAAACCCAGGATATGAGCCCCAGCATCGCGCAGCTCTTTCGCCATGCCGACGTAGTATTTCAGGTCATATTTGGCCCGGTCGGGGTCGAGGATATCACCGGTGTAACACACCGTGCCTTCACAGATCTTGCCATTCTCAACCACCGCATCCATGGCGACGCGCATATTCTCGACCCAATTGAGCGAGTCGAACACACGGAACACGTCGATATTCTGTGAGGCCTGCCGGACGAATTCCTGCACCACGTTGTCGGGGTAGTTGGTATAGCCAACACCGTTCGCGCCCCGCAGCAGCATCTGGGTCATCAGGTTCGGCATCGCCTCGCGCAGATCACGCAGACGCTGCCATGGGCATTCCTGCAAAAAGCGGTAAGCCACATCGAAGGTCGCGCCGCCCCAGCATTCGACCGAGAACAGTTGCGGCAGGTTGGCCGCATAGGTCGGCGCCACCCTGATCATGTCGATCGACCGCATCCGCGTGGCCAGCAGCGACTGATGCCCGTCGCGCATGGTGGTGTCAGTGATCAGCAACTGCCGCTGCGCCTTCATCCAGTCGGCAACCGCCTGTGGTCCTTTTTGTTCCAGCAGGTTACGGGTGCCCATCTGCGGCTCACCCCGAAGTGCCGGAGGTTTGGCCTCTTTCAGGTCAGCGCGCGGCTCGGGGCGGTCCTTGGTTTCGGGGTGCCCGTTCACGGTGATATCTGCTATATAGGTCAGCACTTTTGTGCCCCGGTCGCGGCGGCGTTTGAAGGCAAACAGGTCCGGCGTCGTGTCGATAAACTTGGTGGTGTATTCGTTTGACAGGAAGGTCGGGTGTTTCAGCAGGTTGATGACAAAGTCGATATTGGTGCTGACACCGCGAATCCGGAATTCACGTAGTGCGCGATCCATCCGCGCAATCGCAGCCTCAGGAGTCGGTGCCTTCGCGGTCACTTTGGTCAGCAGCGAGTCATAGTATCGCGTGATCACCCCGCCTGCGTAAGCCGTTCCGCCATCCAGACGAATGCCCATGCCCGTGGCCGAGCGATAGGCGGTGATGCGGCCATAATCGGGGATGAAGTTGTTCTGTGGGTCTTCGGTGGTGATCCGGGTCTGCAATGCGTGGCCTGTCAAATGCACGTCGGACTGGCTGGCTGCTCCGGTGGCTTCGGCCAGCGTTTTGCCCTCGGCGATCAGGATCTGGGCCTGAACGATGTCGATACCGGTGACCTCTTCAGTAACGGTGTGTTCGACCTGAACACGCGGGTTCACTTCGATGAAGTAGAACTTGCCGGTTTCCATATCCATCAGGAACTCGACTGTACCTGCACACTCATAGTTCACATGGGCGCAGATCTTGCGGCCAAGTTCACAAATCTCTGCACGCTGGTCTTCCGACAAATACGGGGCAGGGGCGCGTTCGACGACCTTCTGGTTCCGCCGCTGGACCGAGCAGTCGCGTTCGTAAAGGTGATAAATCTCACCATGCTTGTCGCCCAGTATCTGCACCTCGACATGGCGGGCGCGGGTGATCATCTTTTCCAGATAGCCCTCGCCATTGCCAAAGGCGGCTTCGGCCTCACGGCGACCCTCCAGAACCTTCTCTTCCAACTCGTCTTCGGATTCGATCGGGCGCATGCCGCGCCCCCCACCACCCCAGGAGGCCTTGAGCATCAGGGGATAGCCGATTTCTTTGGCTTCGGCCCGGATCGCATCCATGTCATCGCCCAGAACCTCGGTTGCCGGGATCACGGGCACGCCTGCTTCGATGGCGACCCGTCGCGCGCTGGCCTTGTCCCCCAAGGCGCGCATGGTTTCCGCTTTGGGCCCGATGAACGTGATCCCGTTGTTCACACAGGCATCCACAAAGCTGGGGTTTTCCGACAACAAGCCATATCCGGGGTGGATCGCATCTGCGCCGCATTCCTTGGCGACGCGAATGATCTCATCAATCGACAGATAAGCGGCAACCGGGCCCATCCCTTCGCCAATGCGATAGGCTTCATCCGCCTTAAAGCGATGCAGACCCAGCTTATCCTCTTCTGCATAGACTGCGACTGTACGTTTGCCCATCTCATTGGCGGCGCGCATCACGCGAATGGCAATCTCGCCGCGATTGGCGATGAGGATCTTTTTGAAGTCAGTCATAGCAGGTCCCGGTGTTGATGGTTTGGGCGTGTTCTTAGCCGGACACTACGCGCAGATACATCAGTCTTTCTGGGTAGAACCGGCATGTTAACGCTCGCAAACGCCTTTTGTTTATGCGCTTTTCTTAACGTCGCTGCGATGCAGCATCAATTCTTTAATTTACTTCGGGTCAGCTGATCCAAAGAAAAGGCGCCCATCTGTCCCATGTTGGACAGCATATCTTGTTTCAGAATCTCGATCACATGGGCCGGACCTAGCGGTCCCAAGGCTGCCATCCCGTACAAAAAAGCCCGCCCCAGCATGACAAAATCCGCCCCACAGGCCAGCGCGCGCAGGATGTCCAGGCCACCTTCGATGCCACTGTCAAAGATCAGGGGCAGGTTGGTTGCCGAACGCAGCTCTGGCAAGACGTCGATACTGGCGGGGGCCGCATCGAACTGGCGTCCGCCGTGGTTTGACACCCACAGCGCATCAACGCCCTCGCGCTCCAAAGGTTCGGCGTCTTCGGCACGCATCACACCTTTGATGATCAATGGCCCGTCCCAGTGATCGCGCAGCCAATTAACATAGTCCATGTCTGGCGAAGTGCGCAGCAGGTACCCCACATGGGCGGTTGGCGGCAGGTTCTGTCCGCTGTCGATATACTTGTCCAGCGTGCGCATTCTGGGCGACCCCTGCCGCAACATCCCTAACGCCCAGGCCGGTCGCATCGCGATCTGTGCCAACAGTCGTGGCGTCAGCCTTGGGGGTTGGGTAAGGCCCGAGCGTGTTTGACGTTCACGCCGCGAGGCCACTGGAACATCAACGGTCAGCACCAAAGTCGTAAAACCCGCGTTTCGTGCGCGCGATAGCAAATCGGCGCGTATCCCAGGGTCTTTGGGCGGATAGAGTTGGAACCATGCATTGTCGCCAATACTGGGTGCCAGATCTTCGGGGCTTTGTGCCGCGACCGTAGAGAGCGTGTAGGGCAGGCGGGCCTTGGCGGCGGCGCGGGCCAACAGACCTTCGGCATCCGGCCAGACCAGTCCGGACATGCCGATCGGGGCAATACCAAATGGCATCGGGTAGTTCTGGCCCAAAAACTGTGTGCGGGTGTCAAAATCTCTCTCACCACGCAGGATTGCGGGATAAAGGACCACGCGATCCAACGCATCCCGGTTGCGCTGCAGGGCGGTTTCCATCCCTGTTCCGCTTTCTACGTAGTCCCAGACAAAGCGCGGCAACCGCCGCCGCGCACGTTGCTTCAGGTCCGAAGTACCAGGGTAAGTGCTATGCAAATCCATGCGGATTGATCCGCCTTGTGCTGCGATTCGGCAAGCATCTGAGGTTGTTCTACGGGTCTGACTCTACTTTCAGGTGGGGTTCGTGCGTGATTTGTGGGTATTCGGCCTCAAAAAAAATGAGTGAACAAGCCGTGAACAAACTCTTCCCCTCGGCACGCAACCCGCGTAGTTTAGGGGTATGAGCAGTTACGACGAAATGGACGCCTTCGAGGGCGCATCGCTTTCGGCGCGGGCGATGCCTGCAGCCTCGGCAGAGTATCTTAATGATCTCAACCCGGCGCAGCGCGAAGCGGTTGAACATCTGGACGGGCCGGTTTTGATGCTGGCTGGGGCTGGAACGGGCAAAACCAAGGCTCTGACGGCGCGGATCACCCATCTGCTCAGAACCCACCAGGTGCGCGAAAACGAAATTCTGGCGGTGACCTTCACCAACAAAGCTGCGCGCGAGATGAAAGAGCGTGTTGGGCGTATGCTGGGTCGGCCCGCCGAGGGTATGCCGTGGCTTGGCACCTTCCACGCGATCTGCGTCAAGCTTTTGCGGCGTCACGCAGAGCTTGCCGATCTGAAATCGAACTTCACCATTCTGGACAGTGACGATCAGTTGCGTTTGCTCAAACAGTTGGTGCAGGCGGCCAATATCGACGACAAGCGCTGGCCCGCGCGTATGCTCGCCGGCATCATCGATGACTGGAAGAACCGTGCGCTAACACCTGACAAAGTGCCCGCTGCGGATGCGGGGGCGTATAATAACAAGGGCATTGAGCTTTATGCTCAATACCAGACCCGATTGCGCGAGCTGAACGCTGTGGATTTCGGCGACCTGCTTTTGCACATGGTCACGATCTTCCAGACCCATTCGGACGTGCTGGAACAATATCAACGCTGGTTCCGCTACATCTTGGTGGATGAGTATCAGGATACCAACGTCGCCCAATACCTCTGGCTGCGTCTGTTGGCTGGGGGGCACAAGAACATTTGCTGCGTGGGCGATGATGACCAGTCGATCTACGGATGGCGCGGGGCCGAAGTGGGCAACATCCTGCGGTTCGAGAAGGACTTCCCCGGCGCTTTTGTGGTGCGGCTGGAACAGAACTACCGTTCCACACTGCATATCTTGGAATCGGCGACCAATGTAATTGCTGGAAATGCGGATCGGCTTGGCAAAGAGCTTTGGACAGACGCCGAGAAAGATGGTCACAAAGTTCGGTTGATTGGTCATTGGGATGGTGAAGAAGAGGCGCGTTGGATCGGAGAGAAGATTGATGACCTTGTTAGCGGTAGGGCAATCGAAGCACAGAACAGGTTTAATCCTAGGCTAAGAAGCTTCGAGCAGGAGTTGGATCGACGAGCAAAGGCAGGGCTGGGTCCAATTGACAAGCACACATACATCAAAGAGGCGTTTGAAACGGGTGCTGTTTATATCGATATCAAGACCCAGAATCTCGTAGTTGAGCTGCTATCTGGGGATGAAAAGTCATCCAATATGCTTCGGTCTGTTTTGGTGAGTCGATCGAAAAAGTTCAGTCTCGACGAGATCGCCATTCTGGTCCGCGCCTCTCACCAGATGCGCGCGTTTGAGGATCGGTTCTTGACCATCGGTCTGCCTTACAAGGTGATCGGCGGGCCGCGTTTCTATGAGCGGATGGAGATTCGCGATGCTATGGCCTATTTCCGGCTGGTGGTCAGCCCTGAGGATGACCTGGCGTTTGAGCGGATCGTGAACACACCCAAACGCGGTTTGGGAGACAAGGCACAGCAGACGATTCAGGTGGCGGCGCGTGAGAACGGGGTGTCTCTGGTCGAAGGCGCACGGCTTGCGGTCGAAAATGGCCTGATCAAAGGCAAGGGCGGCACGGCGCTGCGCGAACTGATCGACGGTCTGGCGCGCTGGAATACGATGACACGGGGCCCGCGGATTGAGGTCGATGATGACTCGGTCATCGACGATGGCGTGTCGCCGATCCGCTATGGCGCGCCCGAGCATACGCATATCGAGCTGGCGCAGATCATCTTGGACGAGTCCGGCTATACCGGTCACTGGCAGAACGAAAAAACACCCGAAGCGCCGGGGCGGCTGGAAAACCTCAAGGAACTGGTCAACCAGTTGGACAATTTCGAGAACCTGCAAGGGTTTCTGGAACATGTCAGTCTGGTCATGGACAACGAGCAGGATTCCGATGGGGCCAAGGTTTCCATCATGACGCTGCACGCAGCCAAAGGGCTGGAGTTTCCCGCCGTGTTCCTGCCGGGGTGGGAGGATGGTCTGTTCCCCTCGCAACGGTCGATGGACGAATCCGGGCTTAAGGGACTCGAAGAAGAACGGCGCTTGGCTTACGTGGGTATCACCCGTGCGGAAGAGGTCTGCACGATATCCTTTGCGGCCAATCGGCGGGTGTTTGGGCAGTGGCAGAACTCCTTGCCCTCGCGATTCATTGACGAATTGCCCGAGGATCATGTGGAGGTGCTGACACCTCCGGGGTTGTATGGCGGCGGGCAGGTCTCGGCGGGTATTGAAACCCGCGCAGCCGAGGCGAATGTGTACAACTCGCCGGGCTGGAAGCGGATGCAGGCGCGGCAGGGGCAATATGGGATGTCGCAACCCAAAGAAAGCCGCAATACGGTGATCGATGCAACGGCAGTGGCTAGTTTCACCTTGGGTGAGCGCGTCTTTCATCAGAAATTCGGCTATGGCGGGGTGGTTGGTATCGAGGGTGACAAGGTTGAGGTCGAATTCGACAAGGCGGGGACCAAGAAAGTTGTCTCTCGGTTTCTGACGA
Source organism: Ruegeria sp. H4 (assembly GCF_056533065.1). Classification (NCBI taxonomy): domain Bacteria; kingdom Pseudomonadati; phylum Pseudomonadota; class Alphaproteobacteria; order Rhodobacterales; family Roseobacteraceae; genus Ruegeria; species Ruegeria sp. H4. Next base: position 667,285 of record NZ_JBQFOC010000002.1, on the reverse strand, counting down.
CCAAGGACGACGTGCCGTTTTGATCTTTTGCGAGGCTCTGCCTCGCGCTCCGAGGTATTTTTGAACAGAAGAAGGTGGGGGCGTTCGCGCCCCTTTTTGCTGTTTGCAAAGTAAAAACGGCGGTTCCCAGGGAGGAGGGAACCGCCGTTCTTTGCAACATCAGGGCAGGGAGGAGGAGAGCCCTGATGTATCAGCACCCGGGTTTGAACCCGGTATGAGGAAGACGCGGCGACGTCAGGGAGGAGGTAGACGTCACCGCGCGCTTTCAACATCAGAGCAGGGAGGAGGAGAGCCCTGATGTATCAGTTTCCGGCTATTTGGGCCGGTATAAGGCGCGGCAGCATCAGGGAGGAGGTAGATGCTGCCGCTGATTACAGACCCTAAAGGGAGGAGGAAGGGCCTGATCTCGGTTGTTCTGGGCGCTTAGCGCGCTGTGTGTTCGTCGGCGGCTTGCTTGGCCAGACGTCGGATCATCGAGCGATGCAGGCCGAGATCGGCGAGTTCCCGATCCGAGAGGTTGGACAGCTCATTGACTGTCTGACGATACATCCGGTAGCTGGCGAAGCGGGTTTTGGCGGCTTCGATCCATGCGTTCAGCCCGTTGCTGTGTGCGCCTTTCAGCGCGGAAGTGTTGGTTGCGACTGCCATGTGCTCACTCGCTTTCATCTCTCTGTGCTGGTCATTTCCAGCGTTTGCTTGAGACTGAAGATAAGCCAATGCTGCAATTGCACAATAGGTAGCGATAACAATGCTGCTATGCAGCAAATGCATAGATATCAAAAACTTGATGCCCTGCACCTCGATTGCCCCTAAAAACATGAGTTCTGGGCAGATCATTTGCAAAATCGTTACATTGAAAAAAAATTGATGCACGATCTGAGTGCGCGATGTTTGAGCGACAAATCACAAAATTTAGGCGTTCACGGACCGGGTATCGAACGGTGTTGGGGTCCTTTGGAGGCGTCCTATGACCTTGCTGGGAATTCGTGGGATGCGGTGAACTCGGGCGATATCTCTGAGTTTTTTGAGAGGTGATTCGACTTCACGAGCAAGAAAATCGGTTAAAACACCCGGTTCTCTGAAAAAATCTGAGAATGTATGGGAAATCATGGGGTCAAATGGGTCGACGAGATTTGCATACATATAGTGCCTTGCTTGACGAAAGGCACTACAGGAGGTGCCTGAGGTTTGCTACAGAAAGATTTGAGGGCCATTGTTTGGCCACTGAGCTGGTATCGGGCCTAAATTTCCTGTTGATTTCCATGAATTCCCATGGCATCCCTATATGCATCCGATGAGGACGAGGCAGCAGGGGCACAAAACGACCCCAAACCAAATAACAAACAGGTTTCATACAGGCACTTCGCTTTCATCACTCTGAAGATCCGGCGCGCGAGCGAGCAGACATCCCCCCAGGTGGCGCGCGCAGCTGGACATCCCGCACAGCGGGTCAATGCGGCGGGTTGATCAGTGGCAGCAGATCAACTCGCCGTTTTTCATCCGGGGGACGTGAATTTTGAGGTGGGGCGCAAGCGAAAGGGACAGTCGTCTTGGCGCGCAGGTTTAGAGGTGAAAGCCACCATAAGGTGGACACGAAGGGCAGGGTGTCGATCCCGGCTTCGTTTCGCCGTGTGCTTGAAGCTTCTGATCCCAACTGGCAGCCCGGTGATACTCCTGAGCTTGTGATTGTCTATGGCGACCACCGTCGCAAATACCTTGAATGCTATACGATGCAGGCGATTGATGAGGTCGATGACAAGATCGATGCCTTGCCGCGCGGCTCGATGGAGCGGCGGATGCTGCAACGTATGTTCCACGGTCAGTCCTTCCCTACGACCGTAGATGAGACCGGACGTCTGGTCCTGCCCGCCAAGCTGCGCAACAAAATCGACCTTGGAAATGAGGCATTCTTTATTGCTGCCGGTGACACCTTCCAGATCTGGAAGCCCGAAACCTATGAGGTCGAAGAACTGGCCAAGACCGAAGAGTGGATGGACGATCTGCCAGATGATTTCGACCCGATGGTCTATCTCGATGGCGTTGGGGACGCGTAACGGCATGTCCGGCGCGGTCTCCTCATCTTCGAACCCACATATTCCTGTCCTGCTACGCCCTTTGCTGGCGGCGGTGTCTCCGGTGTCGGGTGTATGGTTGGACGGAACCTTCGGCGCAGGCGGCTATACGCGGGGTCTGCTTGAGGCCGGCGCCGACAAGGTGATCGGCGTGGACCGCGATCCGCTTGCGTTTGAGATGGCAGCAGATTGGGCGCGTGACTATGGTGACCGGCTGGTGATGCAGCCGGGTGTGTTTTCGCGGTTGGATGAATATGCGAAGGATTTGGAAGGAGTCGTTCTGGATCTTGGCGTGTCGTCGATGCAATTGGATCAGGCCAAGCGCGGGTTCTCGTTCATGAAAGACGGGCCGCTTGATATGCGCATGAGCCAAGAGGGCGAAAGCGCTGCTGATCTGGTGAACGGCGCAACCGAAGCTCAACTGGCCGATATTTTGTTCCATTTTGGCGAAGAACGGGCCAGTCGGCGTATTGCCAAAGCGATCATCAAAGCACGGACTGAGGCACCGATCACAACGACGTTGCGATTGGTCGAGATCATCGAATCTTGCCTGCCGCGTCCGAAACCCGGTCAATCTCACCCGGCGACGCGCAGTTTTCAGGGGCTGCGGATTGCTGTGAATGCCGAATATGAGGAGCTATTTCAAGGGCTTATGGCGGCTGAACGGGCCTTGAAACCTGGCGGACAATTGGCCGTTGTGACCTTTCATTCCATCGAGGATCGGATGGTTAAGCGGTTCCTCCAATCGCGCGCGGGCAAGACCGGTCGGGCCAATCGCTATGCGCCCGAAATCGAACAGGAACTGCCGCAATTTACCCTGAAGACCCGCAAGGCCGTGGGGCCGGATGAGCAGGAGTTGCAGGAAAATCCACGCGCGCGTTCTGCCAAGCTGCGCGTTGCGGTTCGGACAGAGGCTCCGGCAGGGGAAATCGATGCGCGGGCCATTGGCATGCCGCAGCTGGGGGAGAAGGCAAGATGAAGAGTATTCTGTATGTGTTGACTGCCATGTCGGTGTTTGGTTTGGCGCTTTGGGCGTATCAAGAGAACTATCGCACCCAGCAGGTTTTGAAGGAAACTCAGTCACTGCAACGCGAAATTGGTACGGCGCAGGTGAGGCTGGCGGTTCTAAACGCCGAATGGGCTTATCTCAACCGACCGGATCGGTTGCGTGAACTTGCCGATCTGAACTTCGAACGTCTGGGCCTGCTGCCCTTGCGGTCTGAACAGTTCGGGCGTGCAGATCAGATCGCCTATGCCGAGGATCCTGATCTGCCAATTGTTGATCCGATTGAATTGCAGGCCATTACGGATCTGCAGGCTCTGGGCGAGGTTCAGCTGCCATGACACGTACCCCACTTCGCCCACTGGCCCGTGTTCTTGAAGCGCGCGCGAAAGGGGAGAACCCCAAGGTCATCGAGCGCGAGAATATCCGGCAACGCCACGAGCAGATGAAAGATCGCGCGCGTGCCCGCGCTGAGGGGCGTTTGCTTGTGCTGGGCCTGTTCTTTTTCTGCGCGTTTTCGGTTGTTGGGGTCCGTATGGGCATGCTTGCGACCTCTGAAGCGCAAGAGCCGCTGGCGAGCGCGCCTGGGGCTTCGATTGCTATGCAACGTGCCAATATTGTGGATCGTGAAGGCCGTATTCTGGCGACCAATCTGGACACCTATTCCGTCTATGCCCAGCCGCCGTTGATGATCGACCCAATTGCGGCGGCAGACCAGTTGGTAGCGATCTTCCCCGATCTGGAAAAAGAACTTCTGGTCAAGGACTTCACTGGCAATCGCAAGTTCCTGTGGATCAAGAAGCGCATCTCACCTGAGCAGAAACAGGCTGTTCACGATATCGGCGATCCGGGCATTCTGTTTGGCCCGCGCGAAATGCGCCTGTACCCCAATGGCAAACTGGCTGCGCATATTCTGGGGGGGTCCGGTTTTGGACGTGAGGGCGTAAGTGCCGCCGAAGTGATTGGCGTCGCTGGCGTCGAAAAGAAGTTTGATAACTATCTGCGCGACCCGGCCAATGGTAACAAACCGCTACAACTGTCACTGGACCTGACCATTCAAGCCGCAGTTGAGCAAGTTTTGTATGGCGGCATGAAGATTATGAATGCCAAAGGGGCCTCGGCGGTTCTGATGGATGCGCATACGGGCGAGGTGATCTCAGCCGCGTCTCTGCCTTCGTTCGATCCCAATGATCGCCCGCGCCCGCCGACCTCGGGTTTTGATCCCTCCGACAGCCCGTTGTTCAACCGCTATGTGCAGGGCGTGTACGAGCTGGGCTCGGTGTTCAAGATTTTCACCGCAGCACAGGCGGTGCAGCTTGGGTTGGTGAATTCTGAGACTATCATCGATACTTCAGGCCCAATGAAGATCGGTCGTTTTCCGATTGGTGAGTTCAACGGCAAGAACTACGGCAAGATCAGCGTGGCTGATGTGATCGTCCACAGTTCGAACCGGGGAACCGGCCGGCTGGCCCTGCAGATCGGGGCCAAAAGACAGCAGGAGTTTCTGGAAACGCTGGGCATGTTCGAACCAACACCGTTCGAGATTGTCGAGGCCTCCGGGGGCGCGCCGCTTAAGCCCAAGAAATGGGGTGAGTTGAGCACGGTGACCATTTCCTATGGCCACGGCCTATCGACCAGCCCGATGCATCTGGCAGCGGGCTATGCGGCGATTGCCAATGGTGGCCACTATGTCAGCCCAACGATCCTGAAGAAAAACGGCCCTCAATACGGCCCGCGTGTCTTAACGGACAGTGCTGCTTCGCAGGCGCAGAAGATGCTGCGCAAGGTGGTGACCAACGGCACTGCCAGCTTTGGTGATGTCAAAGGCTACGATGTGGCGGGTAAAACCGGAACGGCAGACAAGCCAATGCCGCGCGGCGGCTACTATGATGACAAGGTTATCGCGACCTTCGCCACGATCTTTCCGGCGTACGATCCGAAATACGTGCTGATTGTTACGCTGGATGAACCGTCGATTGTGGCCTATGGCGAAAAGCGCCGGACAGCGGGGTGGACGGCTGTCCCTGTAGCGGCAGAGTTGATCGGACGTGTGGCGCCACTGTTGGGCTTGCGTCCGCGTCTTGAGCCCGAGGCGGGCGCTGCTATAACCCTAACCTCGAATTAGGGTGCCAGAGAACAGGTGGGTCATGGGCGCAAGAACAAAAAAACTCAGCCAACTGGCCCTAACCGCACGCGGTGGCGCAAATCCGGATATCACCGGGCTGGCCGTTGACAGCCGCGAGGTCAAAGACGGTTTTCTGTTTGCAGCCCTCCCCGGCACTCGGGTTCATGGTGGCGAGTTCATCCAATACGCCTTGCGCATGGGGGCCTCAGCCGTTTTGACCGATGCCGAAGGTGCACGGATCGCGGCGTCCGAGCTCTCCGCCTCCGATGTCGCTCTGGTTGTGGTCGAAGACCCTCGTCAGGCACTGGCGGGGTCCGCCGCGCTTTGGTTCGGTGCGCAGCCTCAGACGATTGTCGCTGTCACCGGGACCAACGGCAAAACCTCGGTTGCCACATTCGTCCGCCAGATCTGGGCTGAGCTTGGCCATGCCGCCGTCAATCTTGGCACGACCGGGGTCGAGGGCGCATGGACCGCGCCGCTGGCTCACACAACGCCCGAACCGATCACCCTGCATCGCTGCCTGTCCGAGGCCGCCGAGAATGGCGTGACCCACGCAGCGATGGAGGCGTCCTCTCACGGGTTGGAACAGCGGCGTCTGGACGGCGTGCATCTGACTGCCGCCGGGTTCTCGAACTTCACGCAGGATCATCTGGACTATCACGAAACCTTCGAGGCGTATTTCGCTGCCAAGATGGGGCTGTTCGACCGGGTTCTGCCACAGGACGGAACTGCGGTCGTCAACCTTAGCGACCCCAAGGGCGCTCAAGTCCGTAAGATCGCCGAAGCGCGGGGGCAGTCGGTGCTGACCGTTGGGCTGGGCGAGGCCGACCTGTGCTTGATGAACCAAAGGTTTGACTCGACCGGGCAGGATTTGCGGTTCTCGTGGCAGGGCAAAACCTTCCAGACGCGCCTGAACCTGATCGGTGGGTTCCAGGCTGAAAACATCCTGCTGGCCTGTGGGCTGGTCATCGCAGCAGGCGACGACCCTGAGAGAGTGTTCGAGACCCTGCCGCATCTGACAACGGTCCGGGGTCGCATGCAACTGGCCGCCACCCGCGACAATGGCGCGGCGGTGTTTGTAGACTATGCTCACACGCCCGACGCTGTTGCGACGGCTTTGAAGGCGCTGCGCCCGCATGTAATGGGCCGCTTGATCGCCATCGTCGGCGCGGGCGGAGATCGCGATGCCACCAAGCGCCCGTTGATGGGCAAGGCCGCAACCAATCACGCCGATATCGTTTTCGTCACCGATGACAACCCGCGCAGCGAAGATCCAGCCACCATCCGCGCGGCCGTGATGGAGGGTGCGCCAGGCGCGACCGAAGTGGGTGATCGGGCCGAAGCGATCTTGCGCGGCATTGACGCTTTGCAACCCGGTGACGCGCTGTTGATTGCAGGCAAAGGCCATGAAACCGGCCAGATCGTTGGTGATCAGGTTTTGCCCTTCGATGATGTTGAACAGGCGAGCATCTCCGTGGCCGCCCTGGATGGGAGGGTCGCATGACGCTCTGGACAGCGGCAGAAGCTGTCGAGGCCACCGGCGGTCGTGCGACGACTGATTGGACGGTGGATGGCGTGTCGATTGATACGCGAACCTTGCAACCGGGCGACCTGTTTGTTGCCTTGAAAGCTGCGCGAGACGGGCACGATTTTGTGGCTCAGGCGCTTGAGAAAGGCGCGGGGGCAGCCTTGGTCTCGCATGTCCCGGAGGGCGTGCCCGAAGATGCACCGCTGTTGATTGTTGAGGATGTTCAGGCCGGTTTGGAATCACTGGGCCAAGCCGCGCGTGTGCGCACTGAGGCACGTATCGTCGGGGTGACAGGCAGCGTCGGCAAGACCTCGACCAAAGAAATGCTGGCGACCATTCTGGAAAGACAGGGTAGGACCCATGCCAGCGTTGCCAGCTACAACAACCATTGGGGCGTGCCACTGACACTGGCGCGTATGCCGCAGGACACGGAATATGCTGTGATCGAGATTGGGATGAACCACCCCGGCGAGATTGCTCCACTCGCGTGTCAGGCCCGCCCGCATGTGGCTTTGGTGACAACGGTAGCCGCGGTGCATCTTGAGGCGTTTGAGTCGGTTGAAGGGATCGCCCATGAAAAGGCGGCAATTTTCGAGGGGCTGGAACCCGGCGGCGCAGCCATCGTCAATGCCGATATCGAGCATGCCAAAATTCTGCGCCACACGGCGCAAGCCCACGGCGCAGGGATCGTCGAGTTTGGCCGACAAGCCGCAGATTACAAACTGACGGATGTGACCGCCGGGCCGGATTCGATTCAGGCCCAAGCCTCGGTTGGCGATACACGGTTCACCTTCGACGTCCAATCCGCTGGTACGCATTTTGCAATGAACGCGTTGGGGGCCTTGGCGGCCTGTGTCGAACTGGGCATCGATCTGGAACAGGCCATCGATGGGCTGCAGCACTGGTCTCCGGTCAAAGGTCGCGGAGTGCGCGAGACTTTGCCTTTGGCTAATGGTGGGCAAATCGAACTGTTGGACGACAGCTACAATGCCAACCCGACCTCGATGGAGGCTGCTTTGGATGTTCTGGCGGCATCCCAAGGTGCGCGCCGGATCGCCTTTTTGGGGGACATGAAAGAGCTTGGGCCGCAGGAACAGGCCATGCACGCGGCGATGGCGCAGGTCAATGCGATGGCCGTTGTGGATAAGGTGCATTGCATCGGCCCGCTGATGCAAGCGCTGCATCGGGCTCTGCCAGATGATAAGCGCGGGCTCTGGTTCGAAACCAGCGCTGAGATGGCTGAGCACCTGCCTGACCTGATCAAAACCGGCGATAGCGTGCTGGCCAAGGGCTCGCTAAGCATGGCCTTGGCGCGGATTGTTGACGGTCTGCGCAAAATGGGGCAAGGGGGCGCGCTTGACGGGTGAACTTGCCCATGGGCCTCGTGTAAGAAAGGTTTTGTAATGCTGTATTGGTTGACCGCCTTGTCGGATGGAGGGGATTTCTGGAACCTCTTCCGCTACATTACCTTCCGCGCAGGCGGGGCCTTTCTAACGGCGCTGATCTTTGGCTTCATCTTCGGAAAACCGCTTATTAATGTGCTGCGCAAGAAGCAGGGCAAAGGCCAGCCGATCCGCGACGACGGCCCTGAGGGGCATTTTTCCAAGGCTGGTACCCCAACCATGGGCGGGTTGCTGATCGTCGGGGCTCTGGTCACTTCGACCCTCGTCTGGGCGCGGTGGGACAACCCTTATGTCTGGATGGTTCTGTTCGTAACTTTGGCCTATGCGGCCATTGGTTTTGCGGATGACTACGCAAAGGTGTCAAAGCAAAACACGAAGGGCGTTTCCGGCAAGATGCGGATGGCTTTGGGTGTCATCATCGCTGTTCTGGCATCGCTATGGGCAGTTCTGCACCATCCTGAAGCGCTGCAAAATCAACTTGCTGTGCCCGTTTTCAAAGATACGCTCGTCAATCTGGGCATCTTCTACATCCCGTTCTCGATTGTCGTCATCGTGGGGGCGGCGAATGCGGTGAACCTGACCGATGGTTTGGACGGCTTGGCGATCATGCCCGCGATGATCGCGGCCTCGACGCTTGGAATCATCGCATATGCCGTCGGGCGGGTCGACTTTACCGAGTACTTGGACGTGCATTATGTGCCCGGGACAGGAGAAATCTTCATCTTCACCTCGGCCCTCTTTGGCGCGGGGCTTGGCTTCTTGTGGTACAACGCCCCGCCCGCCGCGGTGTTCATGGGCGATACCGGATCACTGGCACTGGGCGGCGCGCTGGGGGCTATTGCTGTGGCGACCAAGCACGAGCTGGTGCTGGCCGTCGTCGGCGGGTTGTTCGTGGTCGAAGCGCTGAGCGTGATCATCCAGGTCCTCTATTTCAAACGCACCGGCAAGCGCGTTTTCCTGATGGCCCCGATCCATCACCACTATGAGAAAAAGGGCTGGGCCGAGCCGACCATTGTGATCCGCTTCTGGATCATCTCGCTGATCCTGGCGATGATCGGGTTGGCGACGCTGAAGGTTCGGTGAAGAAGCGTCGGGTTGTACTGTCCGGATGTTCGGGCGGTGGCAAGTCCACCCTACTAGAGGAAATGGCGCGACGCGGCTATGCCACGGTCGCGGAACCGGGTCGTCGGGTGATCGCAGCCGAGCAAGAGCACAGCGGAGATGGTTTGCCCTGGATCAATCCCGATTCGTTTTGCCGTAAAGTGATCCAAACATCTTTCGATGATGTGACCAAGGCTCCAGATGGTTTGGTCTTATTCGACCGTTCCGCGCTGGACGCTTTGATTTGGTTTGATCGAACCGGCGCCAATCTGGAGAGTTCACTCCGGGATAAGATACTAAGCCTAGGATACGATCACTGCGTTTATCTGTTCCCACCGTGGCGCGAAATTTATGTAAAAGACGAACAGCGAAGGCATGACTTGTCCGACGCACTTGAAGAGTATGAGGCTTTGTGCGACCGCTTACCAAAGCTCGGGTTCCAAACTGCGCTTGTTCCGAAAAAGCCAGTTGCAGACCGAGCAGATTGGTTTGAGGCGCAGCTAAACAAAGGGCAGACGACATGATCCCGGTCAAAGGGTTTTCAGGACAAAAAGTTGCGGTTCTGGGGCTGGGCCGATCTGGGCTGACCACCGCACGGGCGCTGCGTGCGGGTGGGGCACAGCCGGTGTGTTGGGATGACAACCCGGACGCACGGGACGCTGCTCAGGCCGAGGGGTATGACTGTACTGATCTGCGCCGAAATGGGGCGTTCGAGGGCATTGCGTCTCTGATAGTCTCGCCGGGAATCCCGCATCTTTATCCTTCACCAAATCCTATCGTTGCGACCGCCTTGGAGGCAGGCGTTCCGGTGGACAATGATATCGGCCTGTTCTTCCGCTCCTTCGCAGGGCCGGAATGGAACAACTTTGATACTCCACCGCGCGTGATTGCCGTCACAGGGTCGAACGGGAAATCAACCACCGCTGCTTTGATCCACCACATCCTGACCGAGGCAGGACGATCAGCCGAACTGGCCGGCAATATCGGGCGTGGCGTGCTGGATATTGATCCCGGCACGGATGGTTCGGTCGTGGTTCTGGAACTCAGTAGCTATCAAACCGAACTGGCCCGGTCGCTGACACCGGATGTGGCCGTGTTTACCAATCTTTCGCCAGATCATCTGGACCGCCATGGCGGCATGGGTGGTTACTTCGCCGCCAAGAGACGGCTGTTTTCCGAAGGTGGGCCCGATCGGGCTGTCATTGGCGTGGATGAGGCCGAAGGCGTGTTTCTGGCCGGGCAGATGGCAGAGGGGCCAGCGGATGACCGGGTTATCCGTGTCTCGGTTGATCGTAAGCTGACGGGTCCGGGTTGGCAGGTCTTTGCGCGCAAGGGGTTCTTGTCGGAATACCGCAAGGGGCGACAGGCGGGCTCAATTGACCTGCGCGCCATAAAGGGCTTGCCGGGGACACATAACCACCAGAACGCTTGTGCGGCATATGCCGCCTGCCGTTCGTTGGGCCTGGCCCCTCGGGTGATCGAGGACGCGCTGCACAGCTATCCGGGCCTGCCGCATCGCAGCCAAATTATCGCCGAAGCGCAGGGTGTAACTTATGTGAACGATTCCAAAGCCACAAATGTCGACAGTGCGGTCAAGGCGCTGGGGGCGTTCAAGCGTATACGCTGGATCTGTGGCGGGCTGGAGAAAGAGGGTGGGCTGGCTGCTCTGAACGAGGCAACCACCGACGTGCTAAAGGCTTATGTCATTGGGCGCGAGGCTGCGAAATTTGCAATGCAATTGAACGTCGAAGCACAGGTTTGCACAACCATGGCTGTTGCGGTTGAACAGGCGATGGCAGATGCCGAAGCCGGTGATACTATTTTACTTGCGCCTGCTGCTGCAAGTTTTGACCAGTATGATAGTTTTGAACGACGTGGCGAGGATTTTGCTGACAATGTTCTGCAAAGACTGGCTGAATAGAGCGATTACAGTTTGCCGCTTGTTCACAAGGGCAAATGGGCTATCGTCTTGACGCCCTAGCGGATTTGGTCTTGCCTTGGCAGGACTTTAGAAAACGAGGTTACGGATATGTCCAACCGAAAGAAATTTATGGTGTTGCCAGCGGTGCTGTTGGTCGGAGCCTGTGCCAGCTCTGGCGCGAACTACACGCCTATCATCGATGGCAATATCGGTCCCAATTACAACGCAGACCTGGCGCAGTGCCAGGCTCTGGCCCGAACACAGCCAACGGTTGATGGCAGAACAGCGGGTGCGGCGGCGATTGGTGCTGCAGGTGCCGCTGGTACAAAAGCGATCATCGATGACAGTGCCAGCGATCTGGGCCGTACCGCCGTTGCCGGTGCTCTGATCGGTGCGGGTGCAAGCGCGCTACAGAACACCCAAAATCAAGAGGTTATCGTGCGCAACTGCATGCGCGGGCGTGGCTATAACGTCGTCGGCTAAGGGTTGATCGTCAAAACGAGTGGCTTGCGATTGCGGTTCCAGCGGCGTGGCCGGAGGACCATGCCCATTGGAAGTTGTACCCACCCAACCATCCGGTGACATCCACCGCTTCACCAATTGCATAGAGGCCGGGGACATCCCTGGCCTCCATCGTTTTTGAGGACAGGTCATCTGTGTCGATCCCGCCCAGCGTGACCTCGGCCGTACGGTAGCCTTCGGTGCCCGATGGGGTCAGTTGCCAGTTGGACAGGGCAGAGATCAGATCGCTGAGCGCCGCATCAGACTGGTCGGCCAAATTGCCATGCATTGGCATCTGCTGGCTGAGGTAATCGACCAGTCGCGCGGGCAAGTGGCGCGCCAGTTCGGTGGTCAAATCCTTACGCCCAGCGCTTTGGCGTTGATCCCGCAGCAGGTCGAACAGCGGCAGATCGGGGATCAGGTTCACGCAGATCCCCTCTCCCTCGCGCCAATAGCATGAGAGTTGCAGTACCGACGGCCCACTTAGGCCGCGATGGGTGAACAGTAGCGCTTCGTCAAAACTGGTGCGCTCGTTTGACAGTCGTGCGGGCAGCGAGACGCCCGATAGGTCTTTGAACTTCCCATCTGAGAACGTGAACGGGACTAGCGCGGCGCGGGTTTCGGTCATTCGCAACCCGAATTGCAGCGCGATATCATAGGCCAGCCCTGTCGCGCCCATTTTGGGGATTGACTTGCCGCCTGTGGCCAGAACCAGATTGGAGCAAGTCAGGCTTCGGCGCTGTCCTTCGCGCTCGACCTCCAGTGTGAAGCCACATTCGGTCTTGCGCAGGTCCTTGAGCTCGGTTCGCACCCACAGCTCCGCTCCGGCACGTGTCATCTCATCCAGCAACATCTGGATGATTTGCTTGGAGGACCCGTCGCAGAATAGTTGGCCGAGTGTTTTCTCGTGCCATGCGATGTTGTGGTGTCCGACCAGATCGACGAAATCCCACTGCGTATATCGCGCCAGGGCGGATTTGCAGAAATGTGGGTTCTGCGACAGAAAGTTTCCCGAGCGCGCATACATGTTGGTGAAATTGCACCGCCCGCCGCCCGAGATGCGGATTTTCTCACCCGGAGCCTTGGCGTGGTCGATCACCAAAACGCGCCCGCCGCAATGGGCGGCGCACATCATACCTGCTGCACCGGCCCCGAGGATGATCGTGTCATAGGTCATGGGTGGGGGATGGCTTGGATTGAGCCGGAACGCAAGAGCGTGCCATCGTCTCGTTCAGGCTGCAATCCCGCGCGGGAAATCCGGATTGCCAGTTGCCGGACGCACTGTCATCCTGCGGTGATAACTTACCTGCATAGAAGGAACAGTTTATGCAATTCCCGGATTTTATGGTGGCCTTTCCAAAACTCGACGTTCCTTTCCCCGAAGATGTGGTACAGACGGCCGTAATTCGCTCGGACGCGGGGCTGGTGGCGTTCTTTACCTTTCTGAAGGAAGTGGAGCTTCCGCTCCATTCTCATGGCGCGCAATGGGGTACAGTCGTTGAAGGTGAGATTGAACTAACAATCGGAGATCAGACGAAAACCTACCGTCCTGGTGAAAACTACTCGATCCCAGCCGGGGTCGAACACGGAGGCCGGATCAAGGCAGGTACGCGCGTGATTGATGTCTTTGAGGAACCGGACCGGTACCCGATCAAAGCGTAACGCACTTTCATATCTCTGGGGCTGATCGAATTCCGCCTATGCCCCTCATTTCCCTAGCCCAATCCCCAAAATCCCTGTACACTTCTACCCAGACCCCGAAAACGGGGCGTTAACGAGGCAGTAAGTGGCGGTATCTCATGACTGAGATGGTGTATGGCGCGGTCCAGGACCAGCGCGGCGAACCGATTCTACCAAAGTGGTGGCGCACGATTGATCGCTGGACGATGTCCTGCGTTCTGATCCTGTTTGTCATCGGGCTATTGTTGGGGCTGGCATCTTCGCCGCCACTGGCAGGGCGCAACGGATTCGATCCGTTTCACTATGTCGAACGGCAGGTGCTGTTCGGTGGGCTGGCGCTGATTGCGATGTTGCTGACCTCTATGATGTCGCCGACCCTGGTACGCCGTCTGGCAGTGTTGGGCTTTCTGGGGGCCTTTGTCGCGCTCGCTTTCTTGCCAATCTTCGGCACGGATTTCGGTAAAGGGGCGGTGCGTTGGTATTCGCTCGGCTTTGCCTCACTGCAACCGTCGGAGTTTCTCAAGCCCGGATTTGTGGTTGTTGCCGCGTGGTTGCTGGCGGCATCGCAGGAAATCAACGGTCCGCCGGGGCGGTTATGGTCTTTTGCCCTGTGTATGGCGATTGTTGGGATGCTGGTGATGCAGCCTGATTTTGGGCAAGCTTGCCTTATCCTGTTTGGTTGGGGCGTGATGTATTTCGTGGCAGGCGCACCCATGCTGCTGCTGGTTGGCATGGCGGGTGTGGTCATTCTGGCGGGGATGTTCGCCTATTCCAACTCGGACCATTTCGCGCGCCGTATTGACGGATTTTTGAATCAAGAGGTCGATCCGACCACTCAGCTTGGCTATGCCACCAACGCCATACGTGAGGGCGGTTTGTTTGGCGTCGGCGTGGGCGAGGGGCAGGTCAAATGGTCTCTGCCCGATGCGCATACAGATTTCATTATCGCCGTCGCAGCCGAGGAGTACGGCCTTATCCTGGTGCTGATCATCATCGCGCTCTATTCGATCATAGTGGTGCGCTCGCTGCTGAGGCTGATGCGTGAACGGGATATGTTCATCCGCTTGGCGGGAACTGGTCTGGCCTGCATGTTTGGCGTTCAGGCAATGATCAATATGGGTGTTGCGGTGCGACTGCTGCCTGCCAAGGGTATGACGCTGCCTTTTGTCAGTTACGGCGGCTCGTCGTTGATTGCAGGCGGTATCGCGATCGGCATGTTGCTGGCCTTCACCCGAACCCGCCCGCAAGGCGAACTGGGCGATATTCTGCGCGGACGAAGCTGATGGGCAAACCCTACCTTCTGATTGCGGCGGGCGGCACCGGGGGCCATATGTTCCCGGCGCAAGCCCTGGCTGAGGCGATGTTGCACAAAGGTTGGCGGGTGCGCCTGTCTACCGATGCCCGTGGGGCCCGCTATACCGGTGGCTTCCCGCACAGTACCGAGATTGTCGAAGCCTCGTCAGCCACTTTCGCGCGAGGCGGTTTGGCGGCTAAGGCACTGGTCGGCCCTAAGATTGCTGGTGGTGTCGCCAGCATGGCGTTTCAGATGATGCGGGACAAACCGGATGTGGTCGTGGGCTTCGGCGGATATCCCTCGATCCCAGCCCTGGGTGCGGCGGTGATGCTGAAACTCCCACGCATGATCCATGAGCAAAACGGGGTGCTGGGCCGGGTGAACCAGCTGTTTGCCATGCGCGTTTCACAAGTGGCCTGCGGTGTCTGGCCGACCGATCTGCCGGACAGTGCGCAGGGCATACACACCGGCAACCCGGTCCGAGCCTCGGTTTTGGAGCGGGCCGGGGCGCCCTATATCCCGCCCGGCGAATATCCGATGTCGGTTCTGGTGATGGGCGGCAGCCAGGGTGCCCGTATTCTCAGCGATGTGGTGCCTGAGGCGATTGCCGCTCTGCCCGAGTTCCTGCGCGGATTCATCCGCGTTTCACACCAGGCCCGGGACGAGGATGGCGCGCGCGTCACGGCCTTCTACGCCGATCACGGTATTCGCGCCGATGTTCAACCGTTCTTTGACGATGTGCCACGGCGCATGTCGGATGCGCAGCTTGTCATCAGCCGTTCGGGCGCGTCGAGCGTGGCCGACATCTCGGTGATCGGTCGGCCCTCGATCCTGATCCCTTTCGCCGCCGCTGCAGGGGATCACCAAACCGCCAACGCCCGAGGGCTCGTGCAGGCAGGGGGGGCGATCATGATCCCTGAAAATGCTCTTGACGTTGCCGCGTTGACCGAGCAAATGACCACGGTTCTGACAAACCCCGAAGCCGCACAGAAAATGGCCCATGCCGCCTTGTCGGTCGGGGCACCGGACGCCACCGAGCGTCTGATCGCCCTTGTCGAGCAATTGGCGCAGAAGGAGACCACATGACCCCAGCAACCAAACTACCGCAGGACGTAGGACCTATCCATTTTGTTGGGATCGGCGGGATCGGGATGTCGGGCATCGCCGAGGTGCTTTTGAACCTAGGGTATCAGGTGCAGGGGTCAGACCTGAAGGCTTCAAAGATCACCGATCGGTTGGCCTCGCTGGGGGCGGAGATATTCGTGGGTCAAAAGGCCGAGAACCTGCAAAACGCTGCTGTCGTGGTTACATCCACGGCGATCAAGCCTGGCAACCCGGAACTGGATCAGGCGCGCGCGCAAGGTCTTCCTGTTGTCCGTCGTGCGGATATGCTGGCCGAGCTGATGCGCCTGCGGTCGAACATCGCCATTGCCGGGACCCATGGCAAAACCACCACGACAACGATGATGGCCGAATTGATGGTGGCGGGTGATTTCGACCCCACCGTCATCAATGGTGGCATCATCCACGCCTATGGCTCGAACGCGCGGATGGGGCAGGGCGAATGGATGGTGGTCGAGGCCGACGAATCCGACGGCTCGTTCAACCGCCTGCCCGCAACCATCGCCATCGTCACCAATATTGACCCCGAGCATATGGAGCACTGGGGCGATTTCGACAGGCTGAGGGATGGGTTTTATGAGTTTGTGTCGAACCTGCCCTTCTACGGCCTAGCCGTTTGCTGCACGGATCATGCCGAGGTGCAGGCACTAGTGGGCCGTATCACTGACCGTCGTGTGCGCACCTATGGGTTCAACGCGCAAGCTGATGTGCGCGCCGAAAACCTGACCTACAAAGCCGGTGTCGCGCATTTCGACATTCATCTGCAATACGAAGACAAGGTGATTGAGGGCTGCACGCTGCCGATGCCTGGCGATCACAACGTCTCAAACGCGTTGTCTGCCGTGGCTGTTGCCCGTCATCTGGGGATGAAAACCACTGAAATCCGCGAGGCGCTGGCCAATTTCGGCGGCGTGAACCGGCGTTTCACCAAGGTCGGAGAGATTGATGGCGTCACCATCATCGACGACTACGGCCATCACCCGGTCGAAATCGCCGCCGTCCTGAAAGCGGCCCGCCAAGCGACCGAAGGCCGCGTGATCGCCGTTCACCAGCCGCACCGCTACTCGCGCCTCGCCAACCTGTTTGACGACTTCTGCACCTGTTTCAACGACGCGGATGTGGTGGCGATCGCCGACATCTTCGCGGCTGGGGAAGACCTGATCGAGGGGGCCTCGCGCGATGATCTGGTGCAGGGGCTGATCCGCCACGGCCACCGGCACGCCCGGGCCTTACTGGACGAGGACGATCTTGAACGCCTCGTGCGCGAGCAGGCGCGCCCCGGAGATATGGTCGTTTGCCTGGGGGCGGGTACAATCAGCGCTTGGGCCAATGGGTTGCCGGAAAGACTTAAGAGAACACTCGCTTGACCTACTACAGCGTGGCGTTTGTGTATTGGCTCATTCTCGGTCTCATTCCGAGCGAGCATTTTCGTGGCGCTGCATTGGGGATGATTGGCTTTACCTTCGGCTACATCGTTTTTGGAGCGTCAGGCAGTACGGAAGCGATGGTGTTCGTGTTAAAGACACTTTGGCCGTTTGCGGCGATTGGTTGGTGTATAGGCCGGTTCGCGCGTCGGATGTATCTTGCAAGGGCGAAGTGATGGTCAGGAATTGCAAAGAAAACAAACAGTTTGGTGCCAATCCTCATTTGCAGCACAACCTGAAAGTGTGATACAATAACCTCAGCTACCGCGAGTCCTCGGAGGGGGCGCATGGACTATTCGATGATCTTTGCCGCGATTTGGGTGATCTGCGCCACCATTGTGGCGTTGTTGCCTATGCGGCTGCAATTCCCTCCGGGTTTCACCTTGTTGATTTGCGCGCCAGTTCTGATTGTCTGGCTGGGCTATGATCACGGCTGGTTCTGGTCGGTTCTGGCCTTCGGAGGTTTCGCCTCAATGTTCCGCAACCCGATCCGTTACTACTGGCGCAAATGGGTGCGCGGGGAGGTGATGGAATGAGCTGGTCGCTTGCACTGGCCGCCCTCTGGGGCCTTGCCGCCAACCTGTTGGCCATGATCCCCAGCAAGGACAACCACTGGACTCGCGCCTATGTCCTGATCGCAGTGGGCATTCCGATTTTGGGCTATGTTACCTATGAGAACGGCCCATGGATCGGGTTGTTGGTTTTGGCTGCGGGCATGTCCATGCTGCGCTGGCCGGTGATCTATCTGGGGCGCTGGATCCGTAGACGCATTTGATGTCTGGGTTTCGGATACAGGTTGCCATATCCCTCTGAATCCGCGATCTAGCATTCATGAGAACACTTCCTGCGCCGCGTGGCAAACTGTCCGAAAATCGTAACCTTAACGACCTGACATGGCTCCGCGTTGGTGGCCCTGCAGACTTTCTGTTCCAGCCTGCCGATCTTGAGGATTTGCAGGCCCTCCTGCGCGAGCTACCCGAAGATTTACCGGTCTTTCCCATGGGTGTTGGCTCTAACCTGATCGTGCGTGACGGTGGCTTGCGTGCCGTGGTGATCCGGCTGGGGCGTGGCTTCAACGGAATTTCGGTCGAGGGAACGACCGTCACGGCAGGTGCTGCCGCCTTAGATGCGCATGTTGCGCGAAAGGCGGCGGATGCGGGGGTTGATCTGACATTCCTGCGCACGATCCCCGGATCGATCGGTGGGGCGGTGCGAATGAATGCGGGTTGCTACGGCAGCTATACGGCAGACGTCCTACGCAAAGCCACAATCGTCACGCGGCAGGGTGAGTTGATAGACCTCACCGCCGCCGAACTGAACTTCCGCTATCGCCAATCCGACCTGCCTGAAGGGGCTGTTCTGGTGTCGGCCACATTCGAAGGCCCCAAGGGCGACCCGGCAGAGCTGCACGCCCGAATGGAGGCGCAGCTGAAGAAACGTGACGAAACCCAACCCACCAAGGACCGCAGCGCCGGATCGACCTTTCGCAATCCAGCGGGGTTTTCCTCGACCGGGCGGGCGGATGACGTGCATGACCTCAAGGCATGGAAGGTGATCGACGATGCCGGGATGCGTGGCGCAACCAAAGGTGGTGCGCAGATGAGCCCTAAGCATTCGAATTTCCTGATCAACACTGGTGACGCCAGCGCGGCTGATCTGGAAGGTCTGGGCGAAGAAGTGCGAAAAAAGGTTTACGAAACAAGCGGCATCACGCTAGAGTGGGAAATCATGCGGGTCGGTGATCCGCTGACAGAATAAAGCCCCAACCGTCAGACCAAAACAGGCAAATTCAGGCGACGGATCAAAGGCATAAACGCAGTACGGACCATTGCATAAGGTCCGGGGACATTGAGGCGCACATTGGGTATGTCGAGCAGGACAAACCCCAAAGTGGCGGTATTGATGGGCGGCCCCTCGGCGGAACGCGAGGTGTCTCTCAGCTCTGGGCGCGAATGCGCGGCCGCCCTTGCGGGAGAAGGCATTGACGTGGTCGAGCTGGACGCGGGTCCGGACCTCTATGCGCGCCTGATGGAAATCAAGCCGGATGTGGTTTTCAACGCCCTGCATGGCCGCTGGGGCGAAGATGGCTGTGTGCAGGGGCTACTGGAGTGGATGCAAATCCCATACACGCATTCCGGCGTTTTGGCCTCGGCCCTCGCAATGGACAAGCAGCGTAGCAAAGAGGCGTTTCGCATAAACGGCCTACCCATTGCAGACAGCATCATCGTGTCCAAGCAGGGCGTGATGGCCGATCACGTAATGGCGCCACCTTATGTGGTCAAACCCAACAACGAGGGCTCCAGCGTCGGTATTTACCTGGTGCATGAAGATGCAAATGGCCCTCCACAGCTATCCGATGACATGCCGGATGAGGTGATGGTCGAGCAATATGTGGCCGGTCGAGAGCTGACCGTGACCGTCATGGGTGACCGGGCCCTGACTGTGACCGAGATCATGACCGATGGCTGGTACGACTATGACGCCAAGTATAAGCCCGGTGGCTCGTGGCACGTTCTGCCTGCTGAGATTCCCGCAAAGATTTTTGACCTGTGCATGGACTATGCCCTGCGCGCCCACAATATTCTTGGCTGCAAAGGCGTCAGTCGGACCGATTTCCGTTGGGATGATACCAAAGGCGTTGATGGTCTGGCGTTGCTGGAAACCAATACTCAGCCGGGGATGACTCCCACCTCGCTGGTCCCCGAACAGGGTGAGCATTGCGGCATGACATTCGGCCAGCTTTGCGCCTGGATGGTGGAGGACGCCTCATGCGACCGCTAAGCGCCACCCGCGCGCCGGTGATCCACCGGACCAAACCCGTTGCAGGGCCGGATGCCGATTTCGAATCTGCAGATACAGAAACGCATGAGGTGGACCCCGTCTTGCGTTTGCGCGGGGCGCGGCTGTTTGGGCGTACGTCACGCGGCTCTGACCCAGCGCCTTCGCGGCTGAGCTATCGGTTTCAGCGGTGGATGCTGACGCCTGGCATTCGATTGGGTGTCAAACTGGGGTTGCCGATTTGCGCGGTCGTTGCGGGTGTGGGGCTTTACTTTGCTTCTGCCGAACGGCGTGAGGCGGTCAGCACCTACATTGCCGATATCCGCACTTCGATTCAGGAACGTCCAGAATTTATGGTCAACCTAATGGCCATCGATGGCGCGGGATCAAGCCTTGCTGAGGATATCCGCGAGCTCGTGCCGCTGGATTTCCCGATCAGTTCCTGGGATCTGGATGTCGAACAGATGCGCGACACGATCATCGGGTTGGACCCCGTGAAAACGGCTAGCGTGCGCATCCGGCCCGGCGGAATATTGCAGGTCGATGTGATCGAACGCCAGCCCGTCATTGTCTGGCGCACCCGGAATGGCATTGAACTGCTGGATGAAACCGGGGTTCATGTCGATCAGATCACCTCGCGCAAGGATCATGTTGATCTGCCGCTGATCGCGGGCGAGGGCGCGGACCTGCACGTTGCCGAAGCGTTGGAACTTTTCCGGACCGCGCGCAGCCTTGGCACGCGGGTGCGCGGGCTTGTGCGCATGGGCGAACGGCGCTGGGATCTGGTTCTGGATCGCGGCCAGCGCATCATGCTGCCGACCGAGCGTCCGGTGCGCGCGCTGGAACGGGTATTGGCAGTCAATGAAGTGCAAGACCTTTTGGAGCGCGATGTCGCCACCGTCGACATGCGCCTTGGGCAGCGTCCCACGGTCAGAATGACCAAAGCCGCCAGCGAAGACTGGTGGAACACAAAAACAGACGTGAGTAACGGGCAGTAACGACCATGATGACCGATCTTTATCAGTCCCAACGCGCCATGCGGCAGATGCGCAGACAAGCGATGCAGCGGGGTGTCATTGCCATTCTGGATGTGGGCAGTTCCAAGATTGCCTGCCTGGTGCTGCGCTTTGACGGAACCGGTCGCCTGAACGAGGATAACATGATCGGATCCATGGCGGGTCAGACCGGGTTCCGCGTCATCGGTGCCGCCACGACGCGTTCGCGCGGGGTACAGTTCGGCGAAGTCACCGCCATGCAGGAAACTGAGCGGGCCATCCGAACCGCCCTGCAAGCGGCGCAGAAAATGGCCGATATTCGCGTTGATCATGTGATTGCCTGTTTCTCGGGCGCAAATCCGCGGTCTTACGGTCTGGACGCTCAGGTTGATCTGGAAGGCCAGTTGGTGACCGAGGCAGAGGTGGGCCGCGTACTCAACGCTTGCGACGTTCCGGATTATGGGGCAGGGCGCGAGGTGTTGCATGCGCAGCCTGTGAACTTTGCGTTGGATAACCGCTCGGGCCTGATCGATCCGCGTGGGCAACTGGGTCAAAGCCTGGCCGTTGATATGCACATGCTGACTGTCGATGCGGTCGCGATCCAGAACATTGTGCGCTGTATCAAGCGCTGTGATCTTGAACTGGCTGGTATTGCGAACTCGGCCTATGTGTCGGGTGTTTCGGCATTGGTTGAAGACGAGCAGGAGCTGGGTGCGGCCTGTATCGACATGGGCGGTGGTACGACCAGCGTGTCGATCTTTATGAAGAAGCACATGATTTATGCCGATTGCGTACGCATGGGGGGGGATCACGTGACCGCTGATATCTCAATGGGGCTGGGCGTACCGGCGGCCGTGGCTGAGCGGATCAAAACCTTCAATGGTGGTGTCCACGCGACCGGGGCCGATGATCGGGACCTGATCGATATCGGTGGGGACACTGGCGATTGGGAGCATGATCGCCGCACCGTTAGTCGGGCCGAGTTGATCGGCATCATGCGCCCCCGCGTAGAGGAAATCCTGGAAGAGGTACGCGTGCGTTTGGATGCAGCAGGCTTTGAGCATATGCCGAGCCAGCAAATCGTTCTCACTGGCGGCGGCAGTCAGATCATGGGGCTGGATGGGCTGGCAACGCGCATATTGGGTCAACGTGTGCGTTTGGGCCGCCCACTGCGCGTTCATGGCCTGCCGCAATCGGCAACGGGGCCGGGCTTTTCGTCTGCCGTGGGGCTCAGCTTGTTTGCGGCTCATCCGCAGGACGAATGGTGGGATTTCGAAATTCCGGTCGACACCTATGCCGCGCGTCCGTTCAAACGCGCCGTCCGGTGGTTCCGTGACAATTGGTAAGGTTCTCGGCCTTTCCGCTCTGACGCTGTGGTCGGGCGCTGCCGCGGCTCAGACCCGGATAACGCCCGAAGCCTTTCTGGATGCCGTTGTTGGCAAAACCGTCATGTTCTACGAGATTCGCAGCGGCGATCTGGTCGGGACCGAAGAGTTTCTGAATCACCGAACCTCGGTCTGGCGGGAAGAAGGGCGCGGCTGCGTCTATGGTCAGATCACCACGCCCGACGGTCAGATTTGTTTTCTGTATGACAATGACGCGGACGGGGTGCCTGTTTGTTGGTGGCCGTTCCTTTATCAGGACCGTCTGATGGTGCGACTGGCCTCATTATCGGATGGTGAGATTCAGGAAACGCGAAACATATCTGAAACAAGTTTGAACTGCCCCAACGCGCCCATCAGCTAAAGAAACCGGTTGCAGCGCTGAGATTTATCCATAAAGATATCCACAAGGCCCGTCAGAGGCCCGGCGGCAGGACCATGAGCAGTTTTCCGCCCTGTGAACCTGGGAATTCGACCCACCCGTGAGCTGAGAGGCGTCGCGTTAATTTCGCCTGACTTGTGGCATCCTTAAGGCAATCCGCTAGATTTCGCGGGTAGTGCGAAATACCGCCGGATAGTGCCTCATTTCCTCCATATTTTGTGGGAATTCGCGATTTTTAGCGTGACCTTTGCGCATCACAACGATAGAATCGAACAAGGATAGGTAAGAAAAACACCGCTTTGGCGGGACAAAAATACAGGCGGACAGAGCATGACATTGAACCTTTCGATGCCCGGGCACGACGAACTGAAGCCTCGGATTACAGTATTTGGTGTTGGCGGTGCGGGTGGCAACGCAGTCAACAACATGATTGAAAAGCAATTGGACGGCGTTGATTTTGTAGTTGCCAACACCGACGCGCAGGCGCTGCAGCAAAGCCATTCCTCTGCACGCGTGCAGCTAGGTGTGAAAGTCACCGAAGGTCTGGGGGCAGGGGCCCGCCCAACCGTCGGCGCAGCCGCCGCAGAAGAAAGCATCGAGCAGATCGTCGATCATCTGGCCGGCGCGCATATGTGCTTTATCACCGCCGGTATGGGCGGCGGCACCGGTACGGGTGCTGCGCCGATCATAGCGCAAGCTGCTCGTGAACTGGGCGTGCTGACCGTTGGTGTTGTTACCAAGCCCTTCCAGTTCGAAGGGGCCAAGCGGATGCGTCAGGCCGAAGATGGCGTTGAATCGCTGCAACAGGTCGTCGACACACTGATCATCATTCCGAACCAGAACCTGTTCCGGTTGGCCAACGAAAAAACCACCTTCACCGAAGCCTTCTCGATGGCTGATGACGTTCTGTATCAGGGCGTCAAAGGTGTTACCGACCTAATGGTGCGCCCCGGCCTGATCAACCTCGACTTTGCGGATGTTCGTGCGGTGATGGACGAGATGGGCAAGGCGATGATGGGCACAGGCGAAGCAACTGGTGAAGACCGCGCCATTCAGGCGGCCGAGAAAGCCATCGCCAACCCGCTGCTGGACGAAATCAGCCTCAAAGGTGCCAAGGGCGTGTTGATCAACATCACAGGCTCGCACGACCTGACGTTGTTCGAACTGGACGAGGCCGCCAACCGCATTCGCGAGGAAGTGGACCCCGAGGCCAATATCATCGTCGGTTCGACCCTCGATACCGCGATGGAAGGCGGAATGCGCGTTTCGGTGGTGGCAACCGGGATCGATGCTACGGAAAAAACCAGCGATGTGCCGGTCGCGCGCCGTTCGATGTCCGAGCCGCTAACTCGCACCGTATCTGCCGAAGAACCGACCCCCGAGGCAGCGCCTGTTGCTGCTGAGGTTGCTGAACCTGCGCCTGAAATGGTGGAAAACCGTGAGCCGACGTTGTTCGAAACCACCGAAGACCCGGCAACCCGGTTCCAGCCGCAGGATCAGCAGGAGGATGACGGCCTGCCTCCGCCAGCCTATCAGCCTCGGGTCGCCGAGTTTGAACCGCAGCCGGAGCATTTCGAACAGACCCCCGAAAGCTATGTTGCGCCGCAGCCGGAACCCGCAGGAACACCTTCGCCAGAAGCGCTGCAGCGGTTGCAGGCCGCTGTGCAGAACGTGCCTTCTTCGGCGCAGCGTCTGACGGCGACCCGGGCACAGGAACCGGCGCCTCAGGCGCAGGCAGAAACCGAGGAACGCTCGCGCTTTGGCTTCAACCGATTGATCGATCGGATGACTGGACATGCGGCAGACACACCGTCTCAGCCAGCCCGTCAGCAGCCCGCGATGCGCCAGGTTGACGCCACGGCACCTGCGCATGAAGAGGCCGACCCCGATCAGGATCGGATCGAAATTCCTGCTTTCCTGCGCCGTCAGGCCAACTGATCGCGGTAACAAAATGAATGCAAAGGGTCGCCTTCCGGCGATCCTTTTTTCTTTGTTAACAGATGGATATAGGGGGATAAGCAGGGTTTTGCCGATCTGTCACATCCATGTTTCATTCAGTTACAAAGAGTGAGTTGAGCATAGACCCGTGCTTCCTTAACTGAGTGGCCAACACAGCTGTAACAGGCTGGACACCACTCGCTGAGGCCCAATTTGCAACATACGCTCAAATCTCCGGTTACCTTTAACGGCGTCGGACTGCATGGCGGTCAGCCTGTCGTTATGGTTCTGAAACCCGCTGCGGCAGGTCATGGAATCTGGTTCAAGCGGACGGATATTGAGCTGGGCAATGCATTGATCCCGGCGATCTATGACGTGGTCGAGCGGACACCGCTCTGCACCCGTCTTGTGAACGATGCGGGTGTATCGGTTTCTACCGTGGAACATATCATGGCCGCACTTGCTGGCTGTGGTGTTCACAACGCGCTGATCGAGATTGACGGCCCCGAGGTTCCGATCATGGATGGCTCGTCGATTGATTTCGTGCGCGGCATCATGGCCAAGGGCGTGCGCCGTCAGGCCAGCCCGGTTCTGGCTTACGAAGTGCTCAAGCCCGTTACCGCGTCCCGCGAAGGTGCAAGTGCAACGATTGTGCCTGCGGATGGTCTGATCATCGATTTCCACATCGACTTTGAAGATGATGCAATTGGTAACCAGACCAAGACGCTGGACATGCGCAATGGCTCGTTTGTACGTGAGCTGAGCGATTGCCGCACTTTCTGTCGCCGTATTGATGTCGAGACAATGCGCGAAAATGGATTGGCCTTGGGTGGTACGCTGGAAAATGCAGTGGTGGTGCAGGGCGAAGAGGTGCTGACACCAGGTGGTTTCCGCCACGCGGATGAGGCCGTGCGCCACAAGATGCTGGACGCCCTAGGTGATCTGTATCTGGCCGGAGGGCCGATTCTGGGTCATTTTACCGGCGACAAGTCCGGTCATTCCATGACCAACACGCTGTTGCGGAAGCTGTTTGAAACGCCGGGTGCTGTGCGTCCGATCCTGTGTACCCCTGAACAGGCGGCTCGTCTGCCTGGGCAAGGTCTGGTTCAGGAAGAGATCCCGGCGGTGGCCTGAGCCGTTCACCTTTGACGACATTTGCGACAGAGGGTGCATAAGGCGTTTTGCACCGGAAATATCTATGCTAGACCATGGCTCAATTCGGGGCGAACCCCGGTGAGTAAGATGACAAGGATGGGCGGTATGGTTGGCAGCAAAGCGGCAGTCAGGTTCGCAGGTGCGATTCTTCTGGCAGCAGTTTTGACGGCATGCGGCAACAGGGGCGCAGACCGCGATCAAAACCTCGAAGGCTTCACGCCCGAGCAGATCTATACCCGTGGTGAATACGAACTGTCGCAGAATCGCTCGGATGATGCGGCTTGGTATTTCTCGGAAGTTGAGCGTCTCTACCCCTATTCTGACTGGGCAAAACGCGCGCTGATCATGCAGGCATTTTCGTTCCACTCCGACAAGAATTATGAAGAAAGCCGTGCCTCTGCGCAGCGCTACATCGATTTCTATCCCACGGATGAAGATGCCGCCTATGCGCAGTATCTGCTGGCACTCAGCTACTATGATCAGATCGACGAAGTGGGCCGCGATCAGGGTCTGACCTTTCAGGCGCTGCAAGCTCTGCGAACCGTGATTGAAGTCTATCCCGATAGCGAATACGCGACCTCTGCGGTGTTGAAGTTCGATCTGGCTTTCGATCATCTGGCGGGCAAGGAAATGGAGATCGGGCGCTACTATCTGCGTCAGGATCACTATGTCGCGGCCATCAACCGATTCCGCGTTGTGGTTGAGGATTTCCAGACTACGTCCCACACAGCCGAAGCCCTGTATCGTCTTGTCGAGGCGTATTTGTCTCTGGGCTTGTTTGATGAGGCGCAGACCGCTGGTGCGATCCTGGGCTATAACTACCAATCCTCGGAATGGTATGACGATGCCTACAAGCTGCTGACCTCGCGCGGGTTGGACCTGAAGAGCCGCGGCAACAACTGGCTCAGCCAGATCTATCGTCAGACGATCAAGGGCCAATGGTTGTAAGCTGGTGACGGGCAGGGGATGCTAACACCCGATGCTGCGTGCCTTAGATATCCGTGACATGTTGATCATCGACCGGCTGGAATTGACCTTCCAGCCGGGACTGAACGCGCTGACCGGTGAGACCGGGGCGGGTAAGTCGATCCTTCTGGATTCGCTGGGATTTGTTCTGGGCTGGCGCGGGCGGGCCGAACTGGTCCGGCAGGGGGCTGCGCAAGGCGAGGTCGTGGCCGAATTCGAACTGACCGAAGGCCATCCCGCGCACGAGATTTTGGCTGAGGCTGGACTGCCGGGTGGGGAAGAGTTGATCCTGCGCCGTGTCAACACTGCCGAAGGCCGTAAGACCGCCTGGGTCAATGACCGCCGCTGTTCCGGTGAAGTTCTGCGCGCCCTGTCCGAGACTCTGGTCGAGCTTCACGGCCAGCATGATGATCGCGGCTTGCTGAACCCGCGGGGGCATCGCCTGCTGTTGGACGATTACGCTCAGGTCTCGGAGCAACTAGCCGCAGTGCGCCGCGCATGGTCCGAAGTGTCGCGCAGCGGCAAAGCGCTGGCCGAGACCGAGGCCGCGCTGGCTGCGATGCGGGCCGAAGAAGAATTCTTGCGGCATTCCGTTGCCGAACTGGACAAGCTGGACCCGCAACCGGGTGAAGATGCTGAATTGGACGCCCGCCGCCGCATGATGCAGGGGGCTGAACGCATCCGCGACGATGTCGCCCGGGCTTTTGACCTGCTGGGTGGCGAAGGGGCCGAAGGGGCGATGTCGGATGCGATGCGCTGGCTGGAAGGTGTCGCGGACAATGCTGGCGGGCAGTTGGAAGGGCCAATCGGTGCTTTAGGCCGCGCGCTGATCGAGCTGGGCGAAGCGCAGGACGGCGTGAACGCCTGCCTTCAGGCGCTGGATTTCAACCCGGCCGAGCTTGAAGCGGCCGAGGAGCGCCTGTTTGCGATACGCGCACTTGCCAGAAAGCATGATGTCGCCCCGGATGACCTGGGGGCCTTTGCGAATACCCTGCGGGATCGGCTGGGTCGTTTGGATGCAGGCGATGCCGATCTGGCCGATCGACGCGCATCAGTCGAGGCCGCGCAGGCCGCTTACAACGCCGAGGCTGCGACCCTCAGTACGGCCCGTCAAAAGGCGGCCGGTCAATTGGATGCAGCGGTCATGGCCGAGCTTGCGCCGCTCAAAATGGAACGCGCCGTGTTCCAGTCTGAAATCACTATAGCGGAGCCGGGTCCCGAAGGTATCGACGCGGTTGCATTTACCGTGGCCACGAACCCCGGCGCGCCATCGGGTCCGTTGAACAAGATCGCTTCTGGCGGCGAGCTCAGCCGCTTTCTACTGGCGCTCAAGGTCTGTCTGTCTGGAGATGACAGTGCGCGCACCATGATCTTTGATGAAATTGACCGGGGCGTCGGCGGCGCCACCGCCGATGCAGTTGGCCGGCGGTTGGCTGCATTGGCTAAAGGAGGGCAAGTTCTGGTCGTGACCCACTCACCTCAGGTGGCCGCACGGGCGGCACACCACTGGCGGGTGCAGAAACAGGTCAGCGACGGACAGACGCTGTCGACCGTTGTACCGCTGGCCGAAGGTGACCGTGTGGACGAAATTGCCCGGATGGTGTCGGGCGATACGATCACCGACGAAGCGCGCGCCGCAGCACGTGCGCTGTTGAAGGCGTGATGTATCAGCGCCGCCTTCTTTGTCCTGCCATGCTTTTATATGACCGCCCCTTGGCTTACTAAGGGTTAAGTGACGAGCCCCGAAGGCAGATGACTCAATCAACCTATACCGTACTGCGCAACCAGCTGAATCAGGCCATCGCCGCGATCAAGGATGCCTTTTGGGTGATGCGCCGACGCGGGCCCAGTCAAATACAGTTCTGGTTCATCGCTTTGGTGATCGGGATTGCCGCCGGGTTCATGGCCCTGGGGTTCCGCAAGGCGATCCAGTTTTTACAGGCCTATCTGTACGACACAGATAACATCCTGCTGCTGCACAGCCATGCGGAGAAACTGCCGTGGTACATGGTTCTGATCATCCCGATCCTGGGCGGTTTACTGGTTGGCGTGATCCTGAACCGGTTCACCGATGATGGCCGCGTACGGTCGGTCGCGGATGTGATCGAAGGATCTGCTGTCACCGATGGTCGCGTCGAGGTGAAGGCGGGTATCGCGTCCTTCTTCGCCTCCCTGATCACGCTCAGCTCTGGCGGTTCGACCGGTCGGGAAGGGCCGGTTGTGCATATGGCAGGGGTGATCTCGACTTGGGTCAGCAACCGTATTCACGCGGATGGGATCACGGGCAGGGATCTGTTGGGATGCGCTGTTGCGGCTGCTGTCTCGGCCAGTTTCAACGCGCCCATTGCGGGGGCTTTGTTCGCGCTTGAGGTCGTGCTGCGCCATTTCGCGGTTCACGCCTTTGCACCCATCGTCATTGCCTCGGTCGCGGGAACGGTGATCAACCGGCTGGCCTATGGGGATGTAACTCAATTCGCGCTGGATACGCCGGGGTCCCTGAAGTTTTATGTGGAACTGCCTGCCTTTCTGATCCTTGGCCTGATCTGCGGGCTCGTCGCTTTGGTATTGATGCGTTCGATCTTCTTTGCCGAAGACATCGGCACCCATGTGCAGAATCGCTTGTCTTTACCGGGATGGCTGCGTCCGGCGGTATCGGGGGCAATGCTGGGCCTTTTGGCCATCTGGTTTCCGCATATTATCGGTGTCGGCTACGAAACCACGATCCGCGCGTTGACGGGTGATCTGGTTCTGACCACCGCGATCCTGCTGGCCGTGGTCAAGACCATCGCGGTGGCCATAACCATGGGCGGCCGCATGGGGGGCGGGGTGTTTTCGCCCTCGCTGATGATCGGGGCGCTGACCGGGTTGGCCTTTGGCTTGATTGCAACGGGATTGCTGCCGGATGTCTCGGGGACCCATACGCTTTATGCCTTTGCGGGTATGGGAGCGGTTGCCGCTGCGGTACTGGGTGCGCCGATTTCGACCACACTCATTGTGTTTGAACTGACTGGAGACTGGCAGATCGGTCTGGCTGTGATGGTCTCGGTATCCATGTCGACGGCGTTGGCATCTCGTTTGGTGGACCGGTCTTTCTTCCTGACCCAGCTGGAGCGCCGAAATGTGCATCTGGCCGCTGGCCCGCAAGCCTATCTGCTTGCCATGCTACGCACCGGGGCAGTGATGCGGCCAATCGGCGACGCACGCTCGATTACCGCGGATGAGGCGCAGGAACTGATCGCCCGGGGCCTCTGCGTCAAAGCCAGCGCCACACTGGAAGCCGCCATGCCTTATTTCGACCGAGAAGACATTCCATGCATTCCGGTGATTGTGCTTGAAGAGGACGGGTCAGAAACTCCCATCGGCGCGCTCTATCATGTCGATGCGCTCAAGGCTTATAACAGGGCGTTAGCGGCCACTGCGGCCGAGGAGCATTCCTAGCCATCATAAACGCTGGCAGCGTCACCCAGATAGTTATCCCAGGCAAACCAATAAGAGATATGCCCGGCGACGCGCAGTAGCTTCGCGCCATCTGGTCCGGTCAACATCTCTTCGGACAGGGTCCATTTGCGACCGCTTTCGTCCACTAGCCCGCCGTCAGAGGCTGTGAACCTGTGCCCCGCTCGCTCATAAGCCCGCACGGTCCGGCGATCCGGGTTTCCGATCAGAACCAGAGGGCGGTTCGCAATTGCATCATTGATCACACGGGTACGGCTGAACGCATCCAGTGGCCATGCACGCGCAGCGCCGAACTGGCGGATCGTAAAAATGTAGTCCTTTTGCCGGTGTTGGGACTGATCGACCTGCGCGGGGAACATCAATTCGGGCGAGGCGAAATACTCGCGGTAGACCACGCCAGACCCATAGTTGCGGCGATGCCCGGTATCCAGCGACAGTACGCGGGTACCAGGGTGCGAAGTCTTCCAATTGTCCCAGGTCGTGATCACAACGGGTCGCTGTTTCAATTCGATCCCGCTGTCGACCAACGGGCCGACCACGGGTTTGCCGGTATATTGATTCCACAGCGAGTGTGTTTCGCGGTCAAACATCAGTTTGTTCGACCGGTAGAGGAAGCCAGAGGAACCAAAGACAAACGGTTTGCGCCGACCCGCAACCTGCGTTTCAAACAGAATGCCTGACCCGCACAGGGTACAATAGGCAAGTGCGACCGGAACTCCTCCGATCACTTCGTTGAACATTTCATGCCACCCCATGATCCGCAACGGATAGGCGCGTACATCCCCATTGATCGAGACGCCAAAGACCAGATCGTCACCCTTGAGGTAGCTGGCATCAGCCGCCGAGATGAGGGTTGGATTGTCCAACGAAGGGATACCGTCTTTATAAACCCCACCCCAGGCGATCTCTTCCAGCCTGATTTTCATCCGGTCCCGTGCCAGGTATTCGGGCCGGAGGAACAGATCAAAGTTTTGGTCGAGGCCCAGCAGAACCTCGCGCTTGAAGGGGATCAGTGATGGGTGGGGGATCAGCTGCGGGTTCCGCTCTTGCCAGAGCATCCAATCAAACCAATCGGTGCCCAGCTTTTGCCCACTGAGGGTTTCCATCACCTCCGAGATTTCATCCCGTCGCCGATCCCCGTATCGCATGGCGGTCAGCAGGGCAGGCACCACATCCGGCTTTCCGCGCTGCGTCAGATAGGTCATCTGCGCCTCAAACTCGGTTCGACCGGAATAAAGCGTGCTGCGCAGCGCCTCGAGCACCGGGTCCTGCTGCGCCCATAGCACTCGTGGTGCCAGCACGCTGAGACCCAGCCCCCCAACAAAGCTGCGGCGTGAAACTGACATGGCATCCTCCATGGTCGTACATGTATAGTATGCCTTCAGTTGCACTCACTTTCATTCAACAGCGTCGTGATTGGGGCGTGAGCCTTTCGTTTCGCGCGTCGCAGCCGATTCCAAACACATCGCATTTGAATAAATCGGCATATTCGAGGAGCGACCCCTGCATCCCAACTGAAGGTCAAGATCCTAAGTGTGTCACTCAGTTAGCAATCCGTATTTGCGGATCTCGGATTTTGACATCTTGTGTATGTCGTCAGCCGGGGCCGCATCGATTGTGAACCAGTAGAAAGCGTCATGCCCTAGCATGCGTTCGACATAAAGTCGGTTTTGCTCGTGTTCAGGCGCGCCGCGCGGGTAGTCGGATGCTTCTTTTGAACCATCTGACCATGCGTGTACACCAATCTCTGCCCCGTCATCCATGGTTCTTCTGACACCTGCCAGAAAAAGATCAACCCCGCCCGAGTGGATGAGACTGGATGATGTGAGATGCGTGTTGAGGCCCAGTTCGCGCACTCGGTAGGCCAATGCGATCATGGTATCGTCATCCAGTGAGCCCGGCACATCAAGTTCAACCAGGGTCTCGATGTCGGGGTGTTGGGCATAGATTTCCTCGAATTGTTTTAGGGTTTTCGAGTTGATCGCTCCATGCATAAACAGCTTTGTGCCTTCGACGCGGAACCCGGTCATTGGGACCTGGTTCCACGCCATAACAGCCATCTGGGTACATCCAGATAGCACGACGGCCACCAATGCTGCCAATACAGCAGCATACTTTCCAAAGCGCCAGCGGCGGGTGCGTCTCAGACTAGCCGACGACATTATGCCCTCGACCGCGCATGCAGTTAAAAACAATACTCTTTCTCGCTTCATCTAGCTCGCTAGAGTCTTCTGCCGTTCCCAGAAGCCCTCCGACAGCTGCGCCGACACCCAGCCCGGCAAGCGCATCTCCGCTATCGGCTTCGGCAGCACCTACAAGCCCGCCTACTATGGCACCTGCGATAGCAGAGTCATTGGATTTCTCTTTTTGCAAAGACACCTGCTCGCACGCTGCCATATCTGATTGGAAGTTTGGGTTTCGGTGTCCGTCTACGATCAGTGGGTCATTCGGGTCAGCGCACGCGGTCAGGGTTAGTCCGAGCGCCATCAACCCATATGCTTTTTTCATTTTCATAAGCCTTTGTCCTTCTGTTCAGTCTGAATTGCTCGGAAGCTGAGGTAGAGTTTCAATCTCAATAAATCAACAACGTTTTTATGTTTTATTTAAATTACGTAAAGTAAGGATTTATTGATTTGATGATTTGCGCTAAAGAGCGCTTGCTACAGCAGGAGGACTGATGACTTTTTTTGCAAAAGCCGCCATGGCGCTTAGTCTGAGCTATTATTTCCTATTGTTCGGATTCGTCTGGATTGGTGAGATGTTGGGGATTCACGGTCTGGTTTGGGATATGTTCGACTTTCCCGAACAAGACACTTCGCCGCCATTCTGGACGCTGGTTGTTGGTCTGATTTTAACCCTGATAGCGCTCGTGTCCCTTGCTGGCGCCTTTCGCGGTGCATGGCTTGTGCTCAAGGGAGGGCCAGAACAGGATTTTCGGGATCTTGGACGAAACCTACGGCATATGGCCTGGGGGCTGATCGGATTTTGGATCGGCTACAACGTAATAGCTCTCGTCATGCCGCATCTGATCGTAATTGGATTGGAATCAACCGAAGGCTTTGATTTTAGTTGGGCGCCGCTCGACCTGGATATTGTTTTTGCGATTACGGGTGTGGTGTTGCTTGCAATATCCCAAACGTTAGAACGCGCCTGGCAGGCTGAAGACGAAAACAAGCACTTTCTCTAGGGGGCACCATGGCTATTCAGGTAAATCTCGACCTGATGCTTGTTAAGCGCAAGGTCTCCTCGCGTGAGTTGGCTGCGGCAATCGGATTGTCCGAAACCAACTTGTCGTTGATCAAGTCCGGCAAAATCAAGGGTGTCAGGTTCTCAACGCTGGAGGCTATCTGCAGATATTTGGACTGCCAGCCGGGCGATATTTTGAGCTTCGAACCGGATTAACCCGGTACCAAATCTGTGCGTAGGTCAGTCTGACAGTGCACTAAACTGTCAGATCTGCTCTACCTTCACCGACTCCACAGGATAAAACGCGATGTAGTCCTGAATCTGCGCCACACCAGGGATCGGGTTCTCATAGCTCCAGGCAGCATTCTCGGTGACTGATGACTTGTTGACGATCGAGAAATGAGTTGCGTCCCCTTTGTGCGGGCAATGTGTCACCTTGTCCGTTTGGTCCAGGAAGGCCATCGCGATGTCAGACCGAGGGAAATAGATCACGGGTTCCAGATCACCTTCCAGCAGTATCAGAGCATTGTTTGTTTCGCCAAGAATGGCACCGCCTGATCGGACGCTCCACTTGCCATCAGCCTTCTCGATTGTGATCTCTGTCATTTCTTGCCTTTCCCTCAGCTTCGCGTGGGGCTCTCCTCTGCCCGTTCTATGTAACAGTCCGGTGTCAGACCGGCGCGGTTGCGGCATCCAACCACAGTTGAGCGTCAGGGCCCAGCCTTGGTCGGATTTTTCCCGCAACGTCGTGGTGATAAGCGTTTAGCCAGCTGCGTTCGGCGGCGGTCAGCATGTCTACAACGATCAGCCGACGATCAATAGGTACATAGGTCAGAGTGCGCCAATGCAGCATCGCGCGTTCATCATCGCCACCAGGCAGGGCTGGAGCATCTTCGACGACGACCAGATTTTCGATGCGTATGCCAAAGGCCCCTTCGCGGTAGTATCCCGGTTCGTTGGACAAGATCATCCCGGGTCTCAGCGGCACATGGCTGACGCGTGACAGGCGTTGCGGGCCTTCATGGACGCTAAGATACGCGCCCACACCATGGCCGACGCCGTGATTGAAATCCTGCCCGGCCAGCCACAGTGGCGCCCGTGCGATACACTCAATGTCGCGCCCAGCCAAACCGACAGGCCAACGCAACATCGACAGGCCGATCATGCCCTTTAGAACACGGGTGAAACAGGCTTTTTCGTCATCACCCACCTCACCAATGGCGATGGTTCGGGTGATGTCAGTAGTGCCGTCCAGATACTGCCCACCGCTGTCCAGAACCAGCAGGTGGCCATTCTGTAGCCGACTGTCGGTCTCCTCGGTCACTCGGTAGTGCATGATGGCTCCATTCGGGCCGGTACCTGAAATTGTGTCAAACGAGATGTCCTGCAAGGCATTGTCCTTGCGCCGGTTATGTTCCAGCCGGGCCACGACCTGCGTTTCGGTCACGCTGCCGGGCTGTTGCGCATCCAGCCAACACAGGGTCTCGACAACTGCGACCGCATCGCGCAGATGCGCCTCGGCGCTGCCTGCAATCTCGGCCAGGTTTTTGCAGGCCTTGGGCAAGGCGCATGGATCGCCGCCATCGACCATCTTATCCCCCAACGCATCTGCCACGATCTGTGGCACAGTGCCCGCGTCGACCTGCACGCGCCCGTTCAACTGCTGAACAGACTCCAAAAACGCTGCAGGATCATGAACCGAGACCTGATCATCCAGATGATCGCGCACCTCGATAAGCTTCTCGGCAGCCATGAACAAATCTACCTGGCCTGCGGCGTGCAAAATTGCGAAACCATGAGCAACCGGATTATAGGCGATATCAGAGCCGCGAATGTTCAGCAGCCACATGATCGAATCCGGCAACGTGATCAGCGCTGCCGTACACCCAGCCTCCTGCACCCCACTCGCCAATCGCGTGATCTTGTCACGCCCGGCTTCTCCCGCAAACTCTAACGGGTGTGCTTTGACCGGGTTCATCGGCGGGGCAGGCTGGTTCTCCCACACTCGGTCGACCAGATTGTCGGAGCGCACCAGTTCGATTCCGCTGCCTTCAAGCTCCTTTTCCGCGGTAGAGATTTGCCCCGCCGCGTGCAGCCAGGGATCAAATCCGATCTTTCCACCTTGCGGCAATTGCTCTTTCAGCCAGGTGCTTAGGCTGACATCCGGCCATGGTATGGGAGTGTAGTCATCAGCGACCTGAGCCTTAACCTGCGTGCGGTAACGCCCATCTATGAACACACCCGCCACATCCCGCAGCGCGGCGCAGAACCCGGCAGAGCCTGTAAAACCGGTCAACCAGGCCAGACGTTCATCCCGAGGCGCTACGTATTCACCTTGATGCGCATCCGCGCGGGGAATCAGAAACCCATCGAGCCCCGCGCGCGCAATCTCGGCGCGCAGTGCAGCCAGCCGGGGTGGCCCCTGTTCCGGGCGCGCGGTGACTTGGAAAGACTGGAACATTTCGGGCCTCTTGGGTGTGTCGCTGTTTGCGCAAACTGCGGCGACTTGGCCCAAATGTCCACATCAACAATGCAGTTGGTTGGGGCGGCACGAACCGCCCCTGCCGCCTTAACTTGAAGGTGCCGCAATGTTGGACAACGACAGCCGGGTACTTTTGGTCGATCCGGTGGCCGAGAAATAGGCGATATCAGCGGTGTTGGGATTGTAGGTGAACCGGAATGGAGATTCGATGTCATCCCCGGCTTGCACCCACATATACATCCAGACCTCGTTGCCCGCTTGCAGCGGTGCGTTTTCCAATTCGAAATAGGTGCATTGCTGGGTTTCCCCCGACCCGCCGCCGCTCATGGTCGAGCTCCACTTCCAACTGCCCCAATTCGACCGCGGAACCGCAGTCTGCGGTTGCGGTTGGCCGTTATTCACCCAGAACATGGTGAAGGCGCAGTTGTACCAGCCCTGATCCAGCAGGTTGAACCCTGCGATATCCGCAATGGGCCCGACCGAGTTGCCAGCTTTTGCAGTCAGAAAATCCCTATGTGTCTCGATTTCGGGAACAAAGCGTAATGTGTGCAGGGCCCATTCCTCATCCTCTGCTGCCTTTTCGATCAAAGGGTCCCGGTAGTCCCCCAGATCATCAAGCGATCGCAATGCCTGATAGGCCCATTC
Source organism: Ruegeria sp. H4 (assembly GCF_056533065.1). Lineage (NCBI taxonomy): Bacteria > Pseudomonadati > Pseudomonadota > Alphaproteobacteria > Rhodobacterales > Roseobacteraceae > Ruegeria > Ruegeria sp. H4. The sequence continues at coordinate 630,746 of NZ_JBQFOC010000002.1, read as the reverse complement.
TGGATCGTTTCTCAGAATGTGATCTACCAGCTTGTCCAAGCCGACCTCTTGCCGTGCGGTGGTCAATATGTCCTTGTAACAACTGTTCTGATCCCGGATTTGGCGCAACGTATTGTCCGCGTGTTCCGAAACCGCCGCCCGAACACCGGCGCGTCTTTGCTTATCATATTGCATGGTATCGTCCCTTGAATTGAATAATTTCAGTACGAAAACACTGCAGCGACACCGCCTCAAGAAAACGGCGTAATACTTTGCAATTATGAAATTTAATGAGATATTCTGATAAAAGAAGGCAACTGGTCACAGCTTGTACGCCGTGAATTGCATAGCAGAAATTCACATTTGAAACAAATTGGCTACGGTTTCGGGCCGTGGCCAAGCCGGTGTCACCCGTTGGTCAGAAACTCCTGCAAGGTATCGATATAGGTCTCGTAGGCTGCATTTCCGGGCAGCGGAATGTGATTGGCGGTTTCAAGCACCACCAGCGAGGCATCGGGTATACCTGCGGCCAGTTTGCGGGCCTCGGACAGCGGGTGCACCGAACTGTTGCGTCCGTGCATAACCAGGGTCGGGCATTTTATCTTTGGCAGCAGATGCAGAACGGAAGCGGTGTTGCCGCTGTCGCGCTGGTAGAGCTTTTGCTCGACGGAATACAGCGTCTGCATCTCGTCCACGATCTCGCGCACGGTTTCCAGCGGCCCCTCGGGAAAGTAACTCAGCAGCGATCCCATGGCATAGCCGCTGCCGGGCTCCTGCCAGCCTTCGAGGATCAGCGTGCGGATCGAATCCGGCCCCTCCACCCCCGCACGGTGATCACGCCCTTCGGCCCAGCCTCCGACGATGGCAAGCTTGCTGACGCGCTCGGGATACTGGGCCGCGAATCTCAGAGCAGAAAACAATCCGCCGAATTCCGAGATGATCGCAAAGCTGTTAAAATCTGCGGCTTTGGTAACCGCGAGAATATCCTCGACAACACCATCATAAGACGTTTGTTCTGGCTCACCCCAACCGCTTTGATGGTGTTTATTGTATCGCAGCAGGGTAAACTTGGCCTCCATGGCCTGCAGGTAGGTCCTTTCGGACGACAACCGCCATTCTGCTTCGATATCGTAGACAATCGATCCGACACGCAGCACCGGATGGCCGGAACCAGCAACTGAAAAGGCTATTGCCTGCCCATCGCCCCCCTTGGCATAGCGCAGTTTCCGTGTGGGCGCGGCCCCGCCCTCGGTGATTTCTGACTCACATGTGACATCCGCGGCCAATTGCAGCCCGCGCCGCACGATTGTGCGGATGATCCGTTGTGCTTTGCCATCATCGCCAACGGCCCGCCGCGCGGCGGCCACACGGGCGCTGATGGTGGATTCCGATACAAAACGCCCGTTCCAGACCCGCTCGATGATCTCATCCCGCGCCACCAGTTTGCCGGGGTGTTCGGCCAACAATTTCAGCAGATCAAAGACCTGCGGTTCAACAGGCACTGCCTCGCCCTGGCGGGTCAGGACGTGGCGATCCACGTCCAGAACACAATCTGCAAATTCGTAGCGCATGGGATCACTACATCCGGTTTTGGGCGGTCTCACAAGCGCCAAAGGCAATCCCAAAGGTTTCTTAGGGATTTCTCAATGCGGCCTTCAAGCGCTCAGCTTAGCTGGGTGGCAAAATGACAATCAACATTAGGAGATCGCAACATGATGCCGCCCTTTGACACAGCTCTCCTGCGCTACCAACCTGCACGCTACCGGTTGCGCAACAGCGCTGCCCGCCCTCCAAAACCAGGCCGACATTTCGCGCAGGCCGTTCTTTGGTTTCTATCAGGCCTCAGGACGCCTCAGGCGCAGCGAACCTAGCTGGCCTTCTTCATCCCCATGACGCGGGCACGGGCACGCGGGTCGCTGTCAAACAGTGCCGCCAGCTGTTCAGTCATCGCACCGGCCAGTTGCTCGACATCGGTAATGGTCACCGCGCGGTCGTAGTAGCGGGTCACGTCATGGCCGATACCGATGGCCAGCAATTCGACCATCTTGCGCTTTTCGACCATGGCGATCACATCGCGCAAATGTTTTTCCAGATAATTCGCCGGGTTCACGCTGAGCGTTGAATCGTCGACCGGCGCACCGTCGGAAATCACCATCAAGATCTTGCGCTGCTCGCGCCGGGCCAGCATGCGGCGATGGGCCCATTCCAGCGCCTCACCGTCGATGTTTTCCTTCAGCAGACCTTCTTTCATCATCAGGCCCAGATTGGCACGGGCGCGCCGCCAGGGCGCATCAGCACCTTTGTAGACGATATGGCGCAGGTCGTTCAGACGGCCCGGTTGCTGCGGGCGGCCATCGTTCAGCCAGGCCTCGCGCGCCTGCCCGCCTTTCCATGCCCGGGTGGTAAAGCCCAGAATCTCGACCTTCACATTGCAGCGTTCCAGCGTCCGGGCCAGAACATCCGCACAAACAGCCGCGATCGAGATCGGGCGTCCGCGCATTGAACCAGAGTTGTCCAGCAGAAGGGTCACCACCGTATCGCGGAACTCGGTATCCTTTTCGACCTTGAAGCTCAGCGGAGTGGTTGGATTTGCCACCACGCGGGCCAACCGACCGGCATCCAGAATACCTTCTTCGCGGTCAAACTCCCACGATCTGTTCTGTTGCGCCTGCAAACGGCGCTGCAGCTTATTGGCCAGTCGGCTGACTGCGCCTTTCAACTGATCCAGCTGTTGATCCAGATAGGCGCGCAGCCGTTCCAGTTCGGCCGGTTCGGCCAGGTCCTCGGCGGCAATCTCTTCGTCATGCGTGTTCAGATAGACCTTGTAGTCCGGGTCCGCCTCGGACGCGGGTGGAGGGGCAGGGGGCTCCAGCGGGGCTTCGCCATCTGGCATCTCGGCCTCATCCGACATCTCTTCGTCGGCCATCTCGTCCATCGAGACCTGTGCCTGAGACTGGTCCTGCTGTTCTTCCTGCGTCTGCTCAGGCGTGGCGTCAGCGTCTTGTTCGTCCTGATCATCCTGCCCGGTGCTGTCCGGATCGGGCTGTTCTTCGGCGTCTTCCTCGGCCTGATCTTCCTGTTCGTCGTCCAACTCGTCGGGGTCGTCGCCCAGTTGATCGCCGTATCCCAGATCCTTGATCATCTGTCGCGCGAACTTAGCGAATTCGGCCTGATCCGAGAGCACCTCGTCAAGGTTCTCCAGCACGCCGCCGGCCTGTTCCTCGATAAACCCGCGCCACAGGTTCATGACATTCTCAGCCGCAGGCGGCAGATCGCGCCCCGTGGCCAGATGCCGGATCAGGTAGCCCGCGGCCACGGACAAAGGCGCCTCGGCCGGTTGTTTGCACTGATCATATCCGCGCCGCAGCGCTTCATGGCCGATTTTCACATCGATGTTAGACGCCGTACCGGGCATATCGCGCGCGCCCATCGCCTCGCACCGCGCGGTTTCCATCGCCTCATAGAGGTCCCGCGCCATATCTCCCGGAGGGGCATAGCGGTTATGGGTCGCGTCGTCATGATAGCGGCGTTGCAAGGCCAGTGCATCCGCTGTACCCCGCGCCAGTAGAACCTCTTCGCGGGTCATCCGGCGGCTGACCTGAGGCAGACGCATCGATTCACCCGATAGGCCAGACGGGTCGACCGTATAGCTTACCGACAACTCAGGATCGTCGGCCATCACCTTGGTGGCCTCGGCCAGAGCCTTCTTGAACGGATCAGCGGGGTTGTCGTTTGGTTTGCTCATCTGTCCGCCCCTGCTTCTTCAAGCGTCATTTCATCACTTGCCAGACACGCCAGCACGTCCACGTGGACATCCAGCGCATCAACAACTCTATAGCCGGGATCTCGCCCGTCAAAGGCAAGGTTCAGATCTGTCCCGGCCAAAACGATGGCGTCGGCATTCAAATCATCCACCATACGGCGACCTGCGTCCAGAAACAGCGCGCGATCCCGATCCGAGCAAATCCCGGCAACCGCCATCTTCTGATAGGTTTGTCCCAGCACTTCGATCTCATCTTCCAACGCAACCGCCCGGGTTTGCCCAAGCTGACCATAAAGTTTGGTCTGCATCACAACACGCGTTCCCAGCAGCCCAACAGTGCCTAACCCTTGCGAGGCGAAATGCGCATCCAGAGGCTTTACAGCCGAAATAAGGGGCAACGAAGACAACGGCACGGTTTCATCATAGCAGAAATGCCCACCCAGCGACGTGATTGCTGCACAATCCGCACCTGCCGCTTTAAGGCGATCAATGAGCCCCGCGTAGACTCGCGCCTGTGCATCCCGTTTGTCCGCCAGATTGTTGCGGATCAATTCCTGCACATCCGCATGTATGATGGTCAGTTCCATCGACTGTCCACGCGCCGCCATCGCCGCACTCAGCCGCTGATAGTAAACCACCGTTGCAGCAACACCGATCCCGCCAATCAATCCGATATGCATGGCGGTCCCCCGTCACCCCACGCTGGCGCTCGCTGCGCTTTCTGGCAGTTCCTCGTCGAAGCAGCGCTGATAGAACTCGGCCACGGTCTGGCGTTCCAACTCGTCGCATTTGTTCAGGAAGGACAGACGGAAGGCGTAGCCGACATCGCGGAAAATCTCGGCGTTCTGGGCCCAGTTGATCACGGTCCGAGGGCTCATCACGGTCGACAGGTCACCGTTCATGAAGGCGGTCCGGGTCAGGTCGGCAACGGTAACCATCTGGCTGACGGTCTTACGCCCCTCGGCGGTGTTATACAAAGGCGCTTTCGACAGCACGATCATCGTTTCGGCATCGTGGCTGAGGTAGTTCAGCGTTGAGACCAGAGACCAACGGTCCATCTGCGCTTGGTTGATCTGCTGCGTGCCGTGATAGAGGCCGGTGGTGTCGCCCAGACCCACGGTGTTTGCGGTGGCAAATAGGCGGAAATTCGGGTTCGGTGTGATGATTTCGTTTTGGTCCAGCAAGGTCAACTTGCCGTCATGCTCGAGCACGCGTTGGATCACAAACATCACGTCGGCCCGGCCTGCATCGTATTCGTCGAACACGATGGCAACGGGGTTGCGCAGGGCCCAGGGCAGGATGCCCTCGTGGAATTCGGTGACCTGCTTGCCGTCGCGCAGCTTGATCGCATCCTTACCGATCAGGTCGATCCGGCTGATGTGGCTGTCCAAGTTCACACGCACGGCGGGCCAGTTCAGGCGGGCGGCAACCTGTTCGATATGGGTCGATTTACCCGTGCCGTGATAGCCCTGGATCATCACGCGGCGGTTATGGGCAAAGCCCGCCAGGATCGCCAGCGTGGTTTCCGGGTCGAACTTATAGGTTGGGTCGATGACCGGTACACGGTCACTTGCTTCCGCAAAACCCTTGACCGCCATGTCGCTGTCAACTCCGAACACTTCACGAACCGAAATCTCTTCGGTTGGTTTTGCGTTGATGTCGATCGATCCGTCAGCCATGCGCTTTGTCCTTATCCTTTGGCCCGTTCACCGGGTTTGAACCCGTGTGTGGTGCAACATATTGCAGACAAGGGCAAGGGAAAGCCGCGTGATGAAATGGCTGACAGGATCTTTCTTTCAAACTGGCCTTATGGCGGGCAGAACCACGCTTAATCCAGAATGGCGTTGCGCATCCGGATCAGGCTGCGTTCATCAACGAAACGCGGGGTCTGATGCATGTAGTCGCGGAATGCGCGGCCATAACCCTGTAGCAGCCAGCGTTCTTCGTTCAGAACGAACAGAAAGTAGATCACGAACAGAATAGCGGCCAGACCAAGGGTCAGCCAAGACCCGCTAGCGATACCCAGGCCAATCGTTGCCAGAACCGAGGTGACGTATTGCGGGTTGCGCGAATAGGCATACATGCCGCCGGTTACCAGCCCATCACTTTCGCAATAGGTGTTATCGAGCCCCAAGAACCGATAGCCCCAAAGCGTGATGCCAAAGGACATCACCATGATCGGCAGGCCCAGCACATAGCGGCTCCAATGGCCCCAGCCATTCACCCACACTTCGGACAGGGCAAACACAACGGTTGCACCGCAGAACAACCGAAAAAGGCCAAAAGCCGTGTGGTGCCGCCATCCGTTTGCGCTGGGCCAAAGGCCAAGCTGCGGCAGGCGCAGATTCAGAGCAAGATATCCGCTCAGCAACAGGGCCGAGCCCAGAGCAACACAAAGAGCAATCGTATGAACGTGATAGATGAGGGGTTCCATATCGAATTCCGTTGTCACAGGTCATGTTCGAATATGGGCAACATGCGCAGCCCATAGGGACAGGCCGTAGCAAGGCTTTGTAACAGGTTGAGGACGCAAAAGCCGGTTAACGGTTCAGTGCGACGCCTCGGTTGTTTTGAGAGTCACGAAAAGCGCGCGAAAGTTCGTTTCTGACAGAAAATAACTCGAAACCCGATGCATCTGTCGGTAGGATTACGACCAACAAAAAAACGATTATGTAGAGCGTGTTCTAGTTCGGAAATGATTGATATTGATGATGAAAAACTGAGCAATATTAATGCTCTAGTCAAACTCGTTGAAAGACGCGAATCCGTTGATCGAGATTTCGGACGCGTTATTGGAACCCTAAAGGATAATCTGGTCTACATAGACAATGCCCTAAGAGCCGAGCCTGCCAAGTGGCGGCAAAACAGGGCATTCCATATCGTTCATGTGCCAAGCTTCCTCGCCATCATGTCGATATTCGATGACATGGATCAGATGGTGTCTATATCGGATGATGAAAAACACCAGATTCTGATTTCGGTTCATCGAGCTGCGCAGCTAGCCAAAGTAGCTAGACGACGCATGGAACAATCCAAGTTGATAGATGCCAAGACCGAGCTTGAGGTGCTTGCCCAATACGCGGCAGTCCCGGACGAACCCTACCAAACGCCGTCGCGCCTCACGCGCGTGCTCGATGGCCTTGCTTCGGCTTCGGACACCGCGTGGCAGGGTACGAAATCGCATGCAACTGCAATGCCTAATCTGGTTAGCGGCCTTCAGAGCGGTGTTTCAGGTACACTGTCGCGCGCCGCGTCTGCTCCGGCATTGTTCGAGAATTTGCAGAAAACCGTGTCTGGTGCACTGTCTGACACCGTTTTGACTCCGATATCCATGCGGCTGAATGCAGGGGGGCGAGCTCTGAAACATGGCGTCGGGGCCGGGGTCGGGTTGGGTGTTGTGGTTGGGGTCCTGTGCCCACCATTGTTGCCGCTTACGGCAGGGGGCGCAGTGCTTGCTGCGATGCGCGCCTGGCGCAAAGACATGGACAAAGCAGCCACGCTACATCAGGCCGAACGCGAACAGCGCATTGCAGAGCTGCAATCCGAGCGAAAGGCCGCCCTGCGCCATTTGACCCACGGAGCGCCTGCGTTGCAGATGGAAACCGAAGACCTCAGCATGACACTGGATGTTGAAACCGGTCGCGCGGATGCGGTGATTTTGAAAGGCGATCACACGGGCTGCCTGTGGTCAAACTTGTCCCCGGCTGACAAAGCAGAGCTTGGGATGGATCTGGCCGAAGGCGCAGCCAGCCTGCTTAATATCTTAGAGCTTGCGATAAAGGACTAACCTTCAGCCCCAAGCTACTTAAAGTTCCGGCTGTCCTTGATTTGATCCCAGGCCCAGACCACCTCTTGCAGCTGTTCCTCTTGTGACCGGTCGCCGCCATTCATGTCAGGGTGCAGGACCTTGATCAGCTTTTTATAGGCTTTGCGTACTTCGGCTTTGGACCAGCTGTCATTGGCCTCAAGAATCTCAATGGCGCGACGCTCGGTCGGCGGAAGGCGGCGACCGCCACCACCTGACGTGCGGCCTTTGTTCTGGGTGCTGTTTGCGCCAAGAACCTGATGCGGGTCCTCGATGCCCAGACGGGCCCAAGCGCGGGCTTCAGGGTCGCCCATGGGCTTTGTTTCACGTTCCCACACCTTGTCTTTCGAGCGTTGCGCATTCAGCTCGGCCTCGGTGGTGCCATCGAAAAAGTTCCATTTCTGGTTATATTCACGCACATGTTGTTGGCAGAACCAGTAGAAATCATCCAACACATCCGGGGCCTTGGGTGCACGGTACTTTCCGGGCTCCTGACATCCGGGATGGTCACAGATTCGCACCGAGGTTTCAGACGCACCCGACATGCCCCGACGCCCGCGCGGGTTCTTTTTCTTGGCGCTGGAAACGGACATATCGAATCCAAAGGGGTCTGATTTCGCCATGCTTTATCCTCACGAACGCATCTTTTCGACTCGGAGGCAGCAGTTTAGTCTAAGCTGCCGAAAGTAGAAGAGGGGGGCGGCAAGTTTTTTGCCGCTGAGCACAAAATTGAGCATAACCGAGGACATCCGAACCCGCCTTCAAGCCGCCTTCGACCCGCGGGAGTTAGAGGTGATCGACGACAGCGAAAGCCATCGCGGCCATGCAGGCTTTCAGGAAGGCGGGGAGAGCCATTTCAACATCCGCATCCGCGCCGCCGCGTTCGAGGGTCAATCGCGCGTCGCGCGTCACCGGGCAGTGCACAAGGCGTTGGGCGATGTCGTGCCACGCATCCACGCACTGGCGTTGGATATCGACGATTAAACAACTGCGCGACAAGCAAATAATACGAGGCCGAGGTTGAACAGAAATACATATTACATCGAATATCTGATCGTCGGCAGTATTGCCGTGGCACTATATCTGCAAGGCATCGGGTTGAACGCTGTCACCCCCGAAAATGAGTCAGACAGTTTCATTCTGATCTGGACTCTGATGATCATCCCGGCAGCCTATGTCTGTGGAATATTGGTGGATGGGATCGGTGTCATCTTTTTTGAGCTGCCCTTACGGCACTATACAAATGATTCAAATTTGTTGCGCAGGCGTGCGGATTCGCGAACTGCAGAGATCATCGCTTTTGATGACAATCTCTACAGCAATTTACGTACGTTGCGCAGCCGTGACCGGATCGTCCGGGGCAGTGCGGTGGCTCTGCTGGCCACATGCCTGTTCGACATTGCCCCATCCGACAGTCTAATGCGTCCAATTCCATCTTTTAGTATTGATTTGGACAAGGACTGGCTGCTTTGGATGGCCACGCTATTGTTGTTTGGGACCTGGGGCTTTCTGCACTACCAGACACGCAAGTTCAAAGCCGCCGCCTATGAATTGGCCATGCGGAAAAAAGGCTAAATCTCTGAGCTGGGGTTAAATCTTTTCAACTTTGTCCTCGGCGCTGCTGGTCAAGGGCGGTTCATCCGCTTCCTCGGAAATCGGCTCAGGCGCCTGCACCATATCCGGGCCGGGCACGGGCTGTGCCAGTGCGACGCCGTCGGGTGTTTCCTTTGGGGACGGGGTCGCTACCGGGGCGGTAGGGGGCTCGGCGGGTTGTTCGATCAACCGCCGAAACACCAATACATTGCGCCAGTTCGTTGTCGACCCGGTCAGGCCCGAGCGTTCCTCGCTGGGCAACAGTTCCGCGCGCTGGTATTCCCATCCATCCTGGCCCAACTGGTTCAACACCTGCTCGACCGAGGCGGCAAAGCGGCCCTCGGTCGTTTTCACGCCCTTGGCTTTGACACCTTTTTGAGGGGCGGGGATGACCTTGTATTCGTAGCGCTGCATCAACTGTTCCTAAACCATATTCGCGCCAACTTAACATGCTGGTCCCCGGGCGAAAGCATCGTTGCGGGATCGGCGAGATTTAGCTCCGCATGTTGCCGCTGGCCTGTGCCGCTTTGGTCACAACTGACAGGCAAAGCTGGGTTGCCAGCGCCATGTCCTGGACCGAGATCCACTCCAGCGGTCCATGTATACACTGCATACCGGTGAACAGGTTGGGGCAGGGTGTGCCGAATTCGGTCAGCCGAGAGCCATCGGTGCCGCCGCGGATCGGAACGGAGAGGGGCTCGATGCCCAGTTCCTGACAGGCTTCACGCGCCAGATCTACGGGGGTCATGTCATTCTCGAGCCAATAGCGCATATTGCGGTACTGATGGCTGATTTCGCAGGTGATGGTCGCGCGCGGTTCCGAGGCCTGAACAGCGTCGCAGACCTTGCGCACCAGATCGCGCTGGGCCTCAAGCCCCTCCATCTCGAAATCCCGCAGGATCAGCTTGATCTCCATCTCGGAGGAGCCGCCATTCATGTCAGTGACATGGATGAACCCTTCGCGCCCGTCGGTGACTTCGGGGGTCAACGTCGCCTGCGGCAGGGTCTGTACGATCTTTGCGGCCAGATGGGTGGCATTGACCATCTTTTCCTTAGCTAGACCGGGATGGATCGAAACGCCGGTGATCTTGATCACCGCACGGTCGGCCGAGAAGCTTTCATATTCAATCTCGCCCACTTCCTGCCCGTCCAGCGTGTATGCGAAATCGGCCTTGAGGTCCTTTGGCAGTTGCTCGGTCACGCCGCGCCCGATTTCTTCGTCAGGGGTGAAGGCAATGCGGATGGGGCCGTGTGGAATGTCTGGATTTTCGATCAGGTGCCGCGCCATGGTCATCAGAATCGACACGCCGGCCTTGTCATCAGCGCCCAACAGAGTGGTGCCCGACGCGGTGACCAGATCATGACCAATTTTTTCGGCTAGATAGGGATGTTCGTCCGGGGATAGAACCAGATCGGGATCGTCGGGAAAGGTGATCTCGCCGCCGTTATAGCCTTTGATAACGCGCGGTTTAACGCCGGTTGCGTTGAATTGAGGGGCGGTGTCGACATGGGCGAGGAACCCCACGGTCGGCCCTTCGGCGGTGCCAGGAATGGTCGCCACAACGACGCTGTCGCCGGTCATCTCGACATCCTGCGCGCCGATCTCGGTCAGTTCGTGCCTGAGCAGGTTCAGCATGTCGAACTGAATGGACGTACTCGGGGTCGAAGGCGATGTCTCATCGCTTTGGCTGTCGATAGCCGCGTAGCGCATCAGACGGTCTTCAAGTTCCTGATCGAATTTTCTGGTCATGGCACCTCTCCTGCGCGGAAGAAAGGGCGCAAAAGAAAGCGGAGTCAAGCGGATGGCCTGACTCCGTCGCAGAACTTTGAAAACGGGCTTACGAACCCAGCTTTTGGGCAACCAGCTCGTTGACAGCCTTGGGGTTAGCTTTGCCGCCGGTGGCTTTCATCACCTGACCGACGAACCAGCCAGCCAGCTTGGGGTTCACTTTAGCTTTTTCGACTTGCGCCGGGTTGGCGGCAATGATCTCGTCCAAAGCGGCCTCGATCGCGCCGGTGTCGGTGACCTGCTTCATGCCGCGTTCTTCGACGATCTGCGCCGGGTCACCGCCTTCGGTGTAGACGATTTCGAACAGATCCTTGGCGATCTTGCCCGAGATGGCATCGGACGAGATCAGGTCGATGATCCCACCCAACTGCGCCGGAGATACGGGCGAGTCGGTGATGTCGTGGTCTTCTTTCTTCAACCGACCAAACAGTTCGTTGATCACCCAGTTGGCAGCCAGTTTACCGTTGCGGCCCTTAGCGACCTCTTCGAAATACGCGGCGCTTTCGACCTCGGCGCTCAGGACTGAGGCGTCATAGTCGGTCAGGCCGAACGCTTCGATGAACCGCGCTTTTTTCTCGTCGGGCAGCTCAGGCAGCTTGGCGGCGATGTCATCAACCCATGCCTGTTCGATCTCCAAAGGCAGCAGGTCGGGGTCTGGAAAATAGCGGTAATCATGCGCTTCTTCCTTGGACCGCATCGAGCGGGTCTCACCCTTATCCGGGTCATACAGGCGGGTTTCCTGATCGACCTTGCCACCGGCTTCGACAATGGCGATCTGACGGCGGGCTTCGACCTCAATCGCCTGCTGAATAAAGCGCATCGAGTTCATGTTCTTGATCTCGCAGCGGGTGCCCAGATGCGAGAAGTCCTGCGTTTCCTGATACTTCTCATAAGCACCCGGCAAGCAGATCGAGACGTTCACGTCCGCCCGCAGGTTGCCGTTCTGCATGTTGCCATCACAGGTGCCCAGGTAGCGCATGATCTGGCGCAGCTTGGCGATATATGCGGCGGCTTCTTCGGGGCCACGGATATCGGGGCGCGACACGATCTCCATCAGGCAAACGCCCGTGCGGTTCAGGTCGACGAAGGACATATGCGGGTCCATGTCGTGGATCGATTTACCGGCGTCCTGTTCCATGTGGATGCGTTCGATACGGACCATACGTGCGGTGCCATCACCCATCTCGACCAGCACTTCACCTTCGCCCACGATGGGGTGGTAAAGCTGCGAAATCTGGTAGCCCTGCGGCAGGTCAGGGTAGAAATAGTTCTTGCGGTCAAAGGCCGATTTCAGGTTGATATCCGCCTTCAGACCCAGACCCGTGCGTACGGCCTGTTCCACACAATATTCGTTGATCACAGGCAGCATACCCGGCATCGCCGCGTCCACAAAGGCCACGTTCGAGTTCGGCTCGGCCCCGAATTGGGTCGACGCGCCGGAAAACAGCTTGGCATTGGATGAGACCTGAGCGTGCACCTCCATCCCGATCACCAGCTCCCAATCGTGCTTGGCCCCGGCAATGGTTTTGGGTGTGGGCATTTCGTATGTCAGGTCGAGCATGGCGCGCCTCTATTTCCGCAGAAGTCTAGGCTTGCGTATTAGGCCCGGCGGGGCCTAGGGGCAAGGGGGAAAGGCGCGATTCAGTGCTGCGAGAATTGCAGACCGGTAGGAGTAAAGGTCACATCCTTGCCGCTGCCCAACTCATCCCGGAAGAAATCGCCGATCGTACGCAGCGCATCGCGCTGTCCACGTGCTGCAAATCGCTCGGGTGAATTGATACGCACTGAGTTGTTGAAGCCCGCAGTTGCATGGGCCCAAATCAGCGGATGCAGCTCGGTCAGATGGTCGCGGATCAGCCAATTGGCGGTCTCGCGCATCTGGCTGCGGACCTGATCGGCCTTCTCGTTCAAACCCAGTCCATTTTGCACTGTAATCGCGCAATAGGCGGACAGCATATTAACCATTTGCTGACCGGGGTGCAGCCGCAGAATATCGCGCAGGCCTTCAAGGAAATACTCGACATCCACCCGCGCGCAAGCTTCGGCATCCATCGCGATGGCGTCGAACTGGACCCATGTGTAACCGCCTGCGCCCCATGTGTCGTGTGTTCTGGCCGCGTTGCGCAGGGCTTGTAGTTCAAGTTCTTCATAGCTGCCAAACCAGCGAGGCAACAGATGGCTGCCCATCGCGCGCATATGGCGCTGGTTTTTCGGGTCGAGGCCAATTAGGCGCTCATACTTCTCGGCGACCCGAGCGGTCTCTTTGCGTTGACCGGCCAGCAACGCACAGTTCGCCGCAGCGATGAGCGGGCTATCAGGTGCGGCAGCCGTGCAGTCCGGCAGGATTTGCCCGGCGCGGTCGAAATGGGCCGCGCAACGCGAACTGTGCAGCGCAGGCAAAGCCGCATCCGCCGAATTGCCTCGCCAAGCCCACGCAATATCAATATGTGCCAGCGCGACGATTGCAGCAATCATTGGATCACCCGGATGATCGCGCATCTCGGTTTCAAGTTCCGAAATTCCCCCCAGAAGATCATAGTCGGAAACGGCCTTGCCATCTGACAACGCATGTTCCGCCGCCAAAACCACGTCAGACCGGGCGCCAAAACCCAACAAATCGGCAATCGGCATCCCATCCGGTGCCGTCGCGCCTGTCTGATCCGCAGCGTGCATTTCTGCGGACAATTCATCCCACCGATCCTGACGCGCCAAATGACGCCCGCGCTCGATCGTCTCTCGGCCCACAAGATCCTTGGGGTCAAGCTTGGCAACGGGAATGTTCAACTGGCCCTGTTCGGGTAATGCTGCGGCCAAGGCAGAATTAGCTGGACAGAGATCAGGTGCAGCTTGCGGTTTCTGAGGTGAAAATCGGGCAGAGATTGCCCGTGCAATGCGGAACATAGTGGAACTCGAGAACTTAAAAACTGGTAACTGCAAGGTAGGCTGGCCGGAAAACCCGACGATTTCAAGTTAAATGCGCGTTACCTTCCATGAATCCGGTGTAATCGCACTCGGCTGCGTGGATCGTTTCAGAAAACAGAGAAATGATGGCGCTCAACGCGGAAACCGGCTTGGGTGACAACGTTTTCAAACTCTCGATGCGGCGGCAACGACTCATCGGGCAGGCGGATGCGTTTTTCCGATTTCAGCACCAGTGAGACGCGGACCGAGAAATCCCAGCGCGTATCAAATCGAAAGAAATCAACCTCTTCCAAAGCGATCTGGCCCTGTCGTTTGCCGGAATACCAGCGCAGCGTATCCTGATCGAATTGAATACCTGCGCTGCTGTCGTGCAAAACATCCCATATCGCGGGCAGGGTGGTCAAAGCCAGCAAAGCCATCAGCCACCATACGGCGTCAAACAGAATAATCAGCGCAAGCAAAGTCGCGTAGATGCTGATCAGAAGAATGACTGTCCGAGGGTTCCGATTGCGCCGCGTAAACGTGTAGGTCGTCATGCGTTTAGTATGCGCGAGATCATTTCGGTCGTGTCGCGCGACAGGTTTGGTGTTTCGGAAATGCGGGTCAGTTGCGCCTGAATCAGGTCCTGTCGGCCCGCATCATACCGCCGCCAGGTCTGGAAGGCCGAACACATGCGCGCCGCGGTTTGCGGGTTCACGGGATCCAGTTTGATCAACCAATCGGTCAGTAGTTGATACCCTGCGCCATCAAGCTGATGAAAGCCTGCATGATTCATCGCCAAACCACCCAACACAGCGCGGAATCGATTGGGATTTTTCCAATTGAAGTCAGCATGTTCCGTTAGCTTCTGTGCGACATCAGCTGTGGCTTCGGGCGCGACCATTGCCACTTGCAAACCGAACCATTTGTCGATGACCAATCGATCATGCTGCCATTGATCATAGAATCCGACCAATTCCGCCTTGCCTTTCCGGGCACGCAGAAGGCAGGACAGGGCCGAGAGTTGCAAGGTCATGTTATCCGACTTCGCGTAGGATTCAGCCGCCAGTGCGCCTCCATCCAGACGGGTGGTCAAAGCCAATGCCGCACCGTCCAGTGAGCGCTTGCCGGATTGTTCGGCATCCGGCGTATAGGGCGCGTCCACGAGGGCTTCGCTATGCAGGCGGGGCAACAGGTCTTGCAGGTGCTGGGCTGTGGCTTGTCGCAAGGTTTCGGTTGCGGTCCAGATCGCCATCGGATCGGGCGTACGGCCCCTTTCGTGCAAAGCCGCTGCAAGTTCCGATTGTGTAGGCAGGCCCAGCATCAGCGCTCGGTAGGCGGGGTCTAAATCCCCATCGCGTAGCACGGCCAGCAACCCGTCCAGGTAGTCAGAATCTGGTGTTGCGTCCTCTGTAATCATGCGCAGTAGCGTATCTTCGGCCAGCGAACGCCCGGCTTGCCAGCGATTGAACGGGTCTGTGTCATGGGCCAGTAAGAAGGCACGATCTGCGTTGGTGTGATCGTGTTCAAGGATCACAGGGGCCGAGAAATCCCTCAGGATCGACGGTATCGGCTTGGCCGCGAGACCGGAGAAGGTAAAGCTCTGCTCGGCCTGGGTCAGTTCCAGCACTTCGGTGGCGCGCACTTCGTCCCCGTTCGGACCAAGCAGGCCGACTGCGATGGGGATGACCTGCGGCAGCTTTTCGGTCTGGCCTTGTGTCGGCTCTGTGCGCTGGCTCAGCGTCAGGGTATAGGTCCCATCGTTCCAGTCTTCGGCGACCGAAACCTTTGGCGTGCCGGATTGGCTGTACCAGCGCTTGAACTGGCTGAGGTCGCGGCCTGTCGTGTCTTCGAACACTTGTAGCCAGTCCTCGATCGTGCAGGCCTGCCCGTCATGGCGGTCAAAGTAGAGGTTTAGCGCTTTGGCATATGCCGCATCCCCGACCAGCCGTTTCAACATCCCAATCACCTCGGCGCCTTTTTCATAGACTGTCGAGGTGTAGAAGTTGTTGATTTCCTGAAAACTCTCAGGTCTGACAGGGTGCGACAATGGCCCATTATCCTCGGGGAACTGGCGTGCGCGCAGGTCGATAGCATCGTGAATGCGTTTCACCGGAGCTGAGCGCATGTCGGAGGTGAACTGCGCATCACGGTACACTGTCAGCCCCTCTTTTAAACACAGCTGGAACCAATCGCGGCAGGTGATGCGGTTGCCGGTCCAGTTGTGGAAATACTCATGCGCGATGATGGCCTCGATCCGTTCGAAATTCATGTCGGTTGAAGTTTCGGGGCTGGCCAGAACTGCGGAAGAGTTGAAGATGTTCAGCCCCTTGTTCTCCATCGCGCCCATGTTGAAATCATCCACGGCGACGATGTTGAACACGTCCAGATCGTATTCACGGCCATAGACGTCTTCATCCCATTTCATGGACTTCTTCAGCGCCTCCATCCCGAAGGCGCATTTGCCTTCGTCACCGAGGCGGACCCAGAGGTTCAGCTCGACCTCGCGGCCGGACATGGTGGTGAATTGACCGGGATGGGCGATCAGGTCTCCGGCGACCAGCGCGAACAGATAGGCGGGTTTGGGCCACGGATCGGTCCATTCGGCCCAGCCTTCACCTTTGCCAGATGGGTTGCCGTTCGACAGCAGGACCGGAAGTTCGCCGTTGATCCGTACTGTAAATGTGGACATCACATCGGGGCGGTCGGGATAAAAGGTGATCTTGCGAAACCCCTCGGCCTCGCATTGGGTGCAGTACATGCCGTTCGACATATACAACCCCTCAAGCGCCGTGTTGTTGCCCGGGTCGATTTCGACCTCGGCCTCCCAGATGAATGGCGCATCGGGGACATCGGCAGTCAAACCTTGCTCGGTCACCGCAGGGTTCACATCTGTGCCATCAATGGACGCACGTATCAGCTCTAACTCTTCCCCATGCAAAAAGAAGCGGTGGTCCGAGGCATCGGGGTTTGGTCGAAATGCGATGCGCGATTTCACACGCGTTGCATGTGGTGCGAGATCAAAGGTCAGATGAACGCTGTCCACCAGGAACCCAAAGGGCGTGTAGTCTTTCAGATAGATTGTCTTGCCAGTTTCGTCGCGCATCCGAGGCCTCGCATCGGTTTTGGGTTTTTCGCGACGTTATGAGCTTCGATCCGGGGCTGCAACCGGCCCGCGCGATTGCCTTGCCGCTTTTGAAACAGCTTTAGGCAAAACTGGGCGATGAGAAACCTTAGACAAAAGTTGCCTATCGGAAACATTCGGCTTAAGTCAGTTTGGCATACATCGGCACACAAACGCGGGAGAGCAACATATGAGTGGCAGACAGACCCTGAGCGGGTTGCAGGTAGACCCAATACTGGTTGAGTTTATCGAGACTCAGGCGCTGCCAGGGACGGGCGTATCGTCCGAGCATTTCTGGGCTGGTCTCGCACGTATGGTTCTAGAGCTGGGGCCCAAGAACCGTGCCCTTCTGGCCAAGCGCGCGGATATTCAAAGTCGTGTCGATGGCTGGCATCTTGCAGAAAAATCGCAACCCATGGATCCCTCCGCCTATCAGGCTTTCTTGAAAGAGATCGGGTATCTGGTTGATGAAGGCGAGGCGTTTCAGATCAAAACGGCAAATGTGGACCCCGAGATCGCGCTGACCCCTGGCCCGCAGCTTGTCGTGCCAATTACCAATGCCCGCTTTGCTTTGAACGCGGCAAACGCACGCTGGGGCAGTCTATATGATGCACTCTACGGGACAGACGCAATGGGCGATCTGCCTGCGGGTGGGTGCTATGACGAAAAGCGTGGGGCGCGTGTAATTGCATGGGCCAAAGCGTTTCTGGATGAGGTTGCGCCGCTTGCCGAAGGATCATGGGCTGATGTCGCGGGGCTGACCATCGATGCCGGAGCGTTGACTCCCGCGTTGGCCAATCCTGCACAGTTTGCCGGTTTCGGCGGGGAAGCAAATAAGCCTGCGTTCGTATTGTTGAAAAACAATGGCTTGCACATTCAAATCATGATCGACCCGTCCAGCGCAATTGGGACAAGTGATCCTGCGGGCATTGCCGATATGCGCCTGGAATCGGCGCTGTCGACCATCATGGATTGCGAAGATTCTGTCGCCTGTGTGGATGCCGAAGACAAGGTTGTCGCTTATGGCAACTGGCTGGGCTTGATGAAAGGCGACCTGACCGAGGAGGTCACGAAGGGCGGCGAAACCTTCACCCGTAAGCTTGCGGATGATGTGGAATACACCACGGCTGATGGCGGTCAGGCGTGGCTAAAGGGCCGGTCGCTGATGTTGATACGGAATGTGGGCCACCTGATGACCAACCCGGCCGTATTGGACACTGAAGGAAATGAGATCGGTGAGGGGCTGATGGATGCGCTGTGCACCACGTTGATCGCAATGCATGACCTGAAGCGCGACGACGGGAACTCGGTCGAAGGGTCTGTCTATGTGGTCAAACCCAAGATGCATGGCCCCGAAGAGGTCGCGTTCGCGGTTGAGATTTTCGACATGGTCGAAGACGTTTTGGGACTGCCGCGCAACACCGTGAAACTGGGCATCATGGACGAGGAACGCCGCACCTCGGCAAACCTGACCGAGTGCATCCGCGCCGCGAAATCGCGCGTGGCGTTTATCAATACCGGGTTCTTGGATCGTACCGGGGATGAGATTCATACCTCGATGGAAGCGGGTCCGATGCTGCCCAAGGGGGACATCAAAACCACGCCGTGGATAGCCTCGTATGAGGATCGCAATGTCGATATCGGCCTAGCCTGCGGTCTCAAAGGCAAGGCGCAGATCGGCAAAGGTATGTGGGCGATGCCCGACCGGATGGGTGAGATGCTGGAAGCCAAGATCGGCCACCCGCAATCTGGCGCAACCTGCGCTTGGGTTCCATCTCCTACAGCGGCAACTCTGCATGCGACGCATTACCACAAGGTGGATGTGCTTGCCCGGCAGGATGAAATCGCAGCTGGCGGCGCGCGCGGTACTTTGGATGATCTGCTGACCGTTCCATTATTGGGTGGTCGCAACCTGAGCGATGAGGAAATCACCCGCGAGATCGAGAACAACGCGCAGGGCATCCTGGGTTATGTAGTACGCTGGGTCGATCAGGGCGTGGGCTGTTCGAAAGTGCCGGACATCCATGATGTCGGGTTGATGGAGGATCGCGCGACCTGCCGTATCTCATCCCAGGCGCTGGCGAACTGGCTGCATCATGATGTGGTGAGCGAGGCACAAGTGATGGCCGCGATGCAGAAAATGGCGGCTGTAGTGGATCGCCAGAATGCGAGCGATTCAAACTATGTTCCGATGGCGCCGGGATTTGACGGTATCGCTTTCCAGGCTGCTTGCGATCTGGTCTTCAAGGGCCGGGTTCAGCCGTCAGGCTATACCGAGCCGGTTCTGCATGCGCGGCGGTTGGAATTCAAAGCCAGTCAGGATTGAGTGGTAGTTGCGGGAACGAGGGGGCTGTCTGCCCCCTCGCGCTCCCCCGAGGATATTTTTGGCCAGATGAAGGGATCAGGTATGGGTATTTCTTTGCGCAAGGCGCGGACCATTATACGTAAAGCGATGGAAAAAGGGCGGGAAATGGAACTGAAACCACTCTCGGTTGTGGTTCTGGATGCCGGCGGTCATGTTATCGCATTTGAGCGTGAAGACGGTGCTGCCCCTGGCCGGTTCGCCATTGCACAGGGCAAGGCGTATGGTGCGGTTATGCTGGGCATGTCAGGCACGGCGCAGATGCAGCGAGCCGAAGCACAGGCCTATTTTATGGCCGCGGTGAACGGCGTGTATGGCGGACAGGTCGTGCCAGTGCCGGGCGGCATTCTGCTGCGCGACCGCAAAGGTGCCGTGATCGGTGCGGTTGGTGTGACGGGCGACACCTCGGACAATGATGCTGTTGCAGGCATGGCAGGGATCGAAGCAGCTGGACTAACGGGCGAAATCTGACCCGGCAGAGTCCAGTTAATAGGCGTGTGCGCAATTGAACATTGCTTTGCGCTGTTATGCAGCCTGTGCTCTGTTGCACGGGCTGCTTTGTGTCGATAGCGTCAGTTCCAATCAATGCAAAAGCAAGGACATTGGAATGGTGCGACCCGTTGTTGGTATTATCGGCAATTCTTATCTGATGAATGATCAGTATCCCACACATGCGGGTGGGACGATGAATTCGGATGCCGTGGCCAATGTATCGGGTTGTCTGCCGCTGCTGATACCAGCTGATCCGCGGTATGTTTCGGTCGACGAATTGCTTGAGGTCTGTGACGGGTTCCTGCTGACGGGTGGTCGCCCCAACGTACACCCTGAGGAATATGGCGAAGCGGCCACAGATGCGCATGGAGATTTCGACCGGGCGCGGGATGCGATCACGCTGCCTTTAGTGCGCGCCTGTGTCGAACGTGGCCAGCCCTTTCTGGGGATCTGCCGCGGGTTTCAAGAGGTGAACGTGGCCATGGGCGGCACGCTTTATCCCGAAATCCGGGACCTGCCGGGCCGCATGAACCACCGGATGCCGCCAGATGGAACGCTTGAGGAAAAATTCGCACTGCGCCATATCGTGACCCTGTCGGAGAACGGTATGTTTCACGATCTCTTTGGTGCGACCGAGGTGATGACGAACACGTTGCACGGTCAAGGCATCAAGCGGATTGGTGAGCGGGTGGTGATCGACGGCCATGCGCCGGATGGTACGCCCGAAGCGATCTATATCAAGGATGCGCCCGGTTTTACCCTTTCGGTTCAGTGGCACCCGGAATGGGATGCGATCAATGATCCGGTGTCTCGTCCGCTGTTTGAAGCGTTTGGGGCGGCTGTGCGGAACTGGGCTTCAGGAACCGCGCTGCAACAGATGCAGAGATTGGCATGATATTGTCAGCGGCCCGGCGATGGGTGCCGGACCGCCTCTATGTCATCAGATCATCAGATCGAACTGATTAATCAAAGGCAGGCTGCGCGCTCGTTCCCCGGTCAGGTCGAACAATGCGTTCCCAAGCGCGGGCATGGATGGCGGTGTGCCGGGCTCACCCGCGCCGCCCATATGGCGGTTGGTTTCCAGCACGCGCACCTCAACCTGTGGCGCAGTGTGCATGCGGATCGCGTCATAGTCGGGGAAGTTGTACTGCTCCACTTCGCCGTCGGCAAAGGTAATCTCGCCGTAGCAGGCCGCTGATAGGCCATACATCATGCCGCCGAACATCTGGGCTTTGACATTCTCGGGATCCAGAGCCAGCCCCATGTCACAGGCGATCCACGCCTTGTTGATACGGATCGTGCCGTCTTCATCCACCACTTCGATGACTTGCGCAACAGGGGTGCCGAAGCTGTAGGTGAAGGCCACACCGCGCCCGACACCGCGGGGTGTTTGGCCCGTCCAGCCCGACATTTCGCGGACCGCTTCGAGGCATCCTGCGGATGGGGCGTGCTCGCCTTGCATCAATTCCAGTCTGAATTCCAGCGGATCACGGCCTGCGGCATGGGCCAGCTCATCCATGAATGTCTCGTGGAAGAACCCGTTATGGCTGTTGCCGACCGAGCGCCAGAACCCGACAGGGATATCGAGATTGGCGATATGTCCGCTCATGCGATAGTTCGGGACGCCATAGGGCTGGTTGAAGAAACCTTCGACCAATACCTTGTCCGGGCCGGCGCCAGGCAGGCCAGTATAGCGCTGAACAGCTTGTTGCGTACAGGACTGTGAGGCGACGGCGCCATCGATCAAAACCGCTTTGCCATCCTGAACCGCACCCCGCATCCGGGCGATGGCACCGGGGCGGTAGTAGTCGTGGCGCATGTCTTCTTCGCGGCTCCAGGTGGTTTGGACCGGCGTTCCCGGCATCGCCATGGCGACCTTGGTGGCAATGTCACCAAAATCCAGCTCACCACGTCGGCCAAAGCCGCCACCCAGATAGGTGGTATGAATTTGCACGGCTTCGGTCTCCAACCCGGCTGTGTTGGCAACCCGGAACTGGATCAGAGTGGGGGCCTGGTTGCCGCACCACAGCTCCAACGCGTTTCCGGTGTAAAGCGCGGTGGCGTTCATCGGCTCCATCGTTGCATGGGCCAGATAGGGCAGTTGATACTCAGCTGTGATCTCTGTTGCGCCCTCGGGCATAACGCTGACATCGCCATCATCGCGCATGGTCGAGTTCGGGGCGTCGTCGAACGCCTTGGCAATCTCGGCAAAGACCTGATCGGTTTCGGGCGGGTAGGGGGCGTCGCCCCAATCCACGTCAATTGCGTCAACCGCCTGTTGGGCGAGCCATGTGTTGTTGGCGATGACCGCAACTCCGGTGCCCAAATCGACAACTTTCTCAACACCCGGCATCGAGGTTGCGGCACTGTCATCATATCCGTTCATCGCGCCACCCAGCTTAGGGTTCATGCGCACAGCGGCGAATTTCATACCCGGCAAGCGGACATCGACGCCAAACTCTGCCGTACCCGTTGCTTTCTCCACCATATCCAGCCGCGGCTGGGATTGTCCCAGATAGCGCCATTCGGAGGGATCGCGCAGGGGAACCTCGACCGGCTCAAGATCGGCGACATCAACGGCCAAATCGGTGTAAGGGATTTTGTCACCATTGGGGGCGATTACATGGCCAGACGCGGTCTGCAACTCTGCGGGGTCAACGCCCAGCCGGTCGGCAGCAGCGCGTTTCAGGGTTTCGCGCGCCGAAGCCCCGGCCTGACGCATGCGTTCATACCCGTCCTTCATCGAAGTCGAGCCACCGGTGACCTGAAGGCTGAGTGTACGCCCCAACACCCCTAGTGCTTCACCCAAATTGTACTGGATATCCGGGATGTCATAGCCCTTGTTGGGCAGACCTTCGCCAATCAGAGCCGAGTTGTAGTAGGCCGCAGCGGCAGGCCCGTGCAGAACGGTGACCTGATCAAGGTCAACGTCCAGTTCTTCGGCAATCAGCGCGGCCCATGTGGTTCGCACGCCCTGTCCCATTTCCGCGCGGGGCGCGAATAGCGTTACACCGTTCTGGTCGATCAGAATGAATGGGTTCAGTGCAGCCTCACCCTCGCCGGGTTTCAGCGGGTTCGCGGCGGGTCGGCTGACGTAATACGCACCGAAGGCCACACCGCCGACAATCGCGGCGGACCCGATCAGGAAGGTGCGGCGCAGGATTTTTCCAACTTTGCCCATCTCTTACGCCTCCTTCAGTTTGCCAGCGGCGTCGTGAATTGCTGCACGTATCCGGGGATAAGTGCCGCAACGGCACAGGTTGCCCTGCATCGCGTCTTCGATATCGGCATCTGAGGGCGCGGGGTTTTCGGCCAGCAAAGCTGCGGCCTGCATGATTTGACCGGACTGACAATAGCCGCATTGCGCCACCTGATGGTCGACCCAGGCTTGTTGGAGTGCTGACATGGCCGCAGGCGTTCCGATGCCTTCAATCGTTGTCACGTCGCCCCAAACATCCGACAAAGCCACCTGACAAGAGCGCACGGCCTCGCCATCGATGTGCACGGTACAGGCCCCGCAGGCCGCGACACCGCAACCGAATTTGGTACCGGTCAAGCCGACCTCATCACGCAGCACCCAAAGCAGGGGGACATCATCAGGCAGATCCACCTGATGTGCGGTTCCGTTGATCTTAAGGGTGGTCGCCATGGCGCGCCTCTCGTTAGCTGTGGCAGTTTCTGACATAATTGGTGAAAAATGTCAGCGTGTCAATTGACAAAATATACGAAAACTGTCAGAGCTTCTGAAATGAAGGATACGAGCGACGACATACGGCAAAAGGCTATTCTGGCTTCGGCTTTCCAGGCTTTTTCAAGATACGGGTTCCGCAAGACATCGATGGATGACATTGCGAAAGGTGCGGGTATGTCCCGCCCTGCTGTGTATCTGCACTACAAGAACAAAGAGGCGATCGTTCGCGAACTAACCAGGCTGCACTATGCTGACAAGACAAATGCCGTAGCCGCTGCATTGAAGAAGGCAGGATCAATCTCGCAGGTGTTGAACGCAGCGATTCAGGCGCAAATGGAGGGAATGGCGGCGATACTGGCGTCACCCCATGGGGTCGAGATGCTGGATACGACCAAATCCATGTCCACCGATATTGTCGAACAGGGTGAGGCAGAACTGACTTTGCTATTTGCGGAATGGCTGACCGATATGCAGGCCAAAGGGCGCGCCCGCGTGTTCGACACGCCCCACGACACCGCAAAGACGATTACGGCCAGCCTGAAAGGGATCAAGCTGACCGCCTCCAGCGCCGAAGAGTTCGAACAGCGCACCCGGCAGCTGGCTGCGATGATCGGCGCGGGGCTTGAAGTCAGGTAACCCGCTGACGGATTTTGTATTCGGGCCGATCCCACTGCCTGTTGCGCATGATATCGGCCAGAATATCAACCGCTTGCTCCACATCCGTTACATCAATGTAAAGCGGTGTAAAGCCAAAGCGCATAATATCCGGCGCCCGGAAATCTCCGATCACACCGCGCGCGATCAGGGCCTGCATCGCGGCGTATCCTTCGGTGAACCGGAACGACACCTGACTGCCCCGTTGCAGCGGGTCGCGGGGGCTGGCCAGTGTCAGGCCAGGGCAGGTGGCCTCGACCCGTTGAATGAACAGCTCGGTCAATTCGATGGATTTGGCGCGCACATCGGCCATATCGGCCATATCCCAGACATCCATCGCCACCGAAAGTGAGGCCATCTGAATGACCGGAGGGGTTCCGACCCGCATCCGTTCGATCCCCGCGCCGGGGCGATAGTCGAGATCAAAAGCGAACGGAGCCTCGTGCCCCAGCCAACCAGACAGTGCTGGGCGCACCTGCTCCGCCAACCGAGGGGCCACATAGACAAAGGCCGGAGCACCGGGCCCGCCGTTGAGGTACTTGTAGGTACAGCCCACTGCAAAATCGGCATTGCAGACCGTCAGATCTACAGGAATCGCCCCAGCCGAATGGGCCAGATCCCAAACGGTCACCACGCCCAAAGAGTGCGCCAATTCGGTCAGGGTTTTCATGTCATGCATGCGCCCGGTCCGGTAATCGACCTCGGTCAGCATCAGTACGGCGACGTCATCCGTCAGGGCATCGGCCACCTGTTCAGGGTCGACCACGCGCAACTCATAGTCATCGCTGAGCGAACGCAAAAGCCCGTCAACCATGTAAAGATCGGTTGGGAAGTTGCCATTGTCTGACAACACAACTTTGCGAT
The DNA here is from genome assembly GCF_056533065.1 of Ruegeria sp. H4. Taxonomy (NCBI): domain Bacteria; kingdom Pseudomonadati; phylum Pseudomonadota; class Alphaproteobacteria; order Rhodobacterales; family Roseobacteraceae; genus Ruegeria; species Ruegeria sp. H4. The sequence goes on along the minus strand of NZ_JBQFOC010000002.1, from coordinate 605,729 downwards.
CCGGGTTTAGCTCCAAAGCGGATGCTACCGCTTGATAGACTTTGATCGATAACGTGTCGCCCACGACAACACTGCCTGGTTTTGCTCCGATCAGTTTGCCAATCCGGTCGCCCAATGCCGCGGGCATACCCATCCAACCGGCTTTGTTCCAGCCCGTGATCAGCAATTTCCCCCATTCGTCGGTCATCATCTGATGCACGTGATCCGCCGCCGCCTTCGGAACCGGGCCCAGTGAGTTTCCGTCGAGGTAGATCATCCCCTCGGGCAGAGTGAACATGTCTTTGGTCGTCGCGAAATCAGTCATGGCGGCCCGTTTTTTTGTATATTCGGATAGCATTGCCCCTAGGGCGTAAAACATCCCATCTCTGCTGTCCATTGATGCGACAACTGGGGTTTTGCTATTTCGGTCCCAAAGCGGTAGGACAGCGCCCAGAAACGACACGTGCCCTTACGTGACGTCAACCCTGAGGATCGACGATGCGCTGGATCGACCTTCCCCCTGTCTGGCTAGTGGGCTTTGCCCTGCTTGCCTGGTTACAGGGGCGCTATATGGGATTTGGCCTGTCCCTCGACGGTGGGTTGACCGATCTGCTCAGCGGTGTGCTGATCGGGGGGGGCATCCTTCTGGCCGTATTGGCCGTTGCCGAATTCCGACGTCATAAGACGACAGTCATCCCGCATGAAACACCCAGTGCAATCGTGCAATCCGGTATCTACAAACGCAGCCGGAATCCGATCTACCTGGGAGATGTTTTGATCCTGGCGGGCTTGGTTCTGCGCTTTGACGCCGTTCTGTCACTGGCTTTAGTGCCGATCTTCGTCTGGGTGCTTGAACGTCGTTTCATCCTGCCCGAGGAGGACCGCATGCGCCGCACCTTCCGCGCCGATTTCGCCCGCTATGAACAAAAGACAAGACGGTGGGTGTAGCCAGATCAACTGAATGACACAACGTAATGGATGCTGCGCTTGCGAAATAAAATTGCGCAAGATACATCTTTTCTTAACAATCCATACCCGAGGACCTGACCGGCCTTAGAACCAAGGGGGACTGCCAGTGAAAATAGGCACACCGAAAGAAATACTGGATGGCGAGAACCGAGTGGCAATGACGCCAGACTCGGCCGTACAGCTGCAGAAACTGGGTTATGAGTGCCTGATCGAAAAAGGAGCCGGGGCTGCCGCCGGGTTTTCGGATGCCTCATATGAGGCTGCGGGTGTTGAGATCGTAAAAACCGCGGCAGCGCTTTGGAAAGCGGCGGATATTATCGCCAAAGTGCGCATCCCGACCGAGACCGAGCTGAAGCGTTTGACCAAGGGCAAGACGCTGATCTCTTTCTTCAATCCGGCGGGGAACGAAGAAGGGATGGAGCTGGCCAAGTCCAAAGGCGCGAACGTCATTGCGATGGAGATGGTTCCGCGTATTTCCCGTGCGCAGAAGATGGACGCGTTGTCCTCGATGGCCAATATCGCCGGTTACCGTGCGGTGATCGAGGCGGGTAACAACTTTGGCCGGTTCTTCACCGGTCAGGTAACGGCGGCCGGTAAGGTGCCGCCTGCCAAGGTTTTGATCGTGGGGGCCGGTGTTGCCGGTCTGGCGGCGATTGGTACGTCCACGTCGCTGGGTGCGATCACCTATGCGTTCGACGTACGCCCCGAAGTGGCCGAGCAGGTCGAATCCATGGGTGCCGAGTTCGTCTATCTGGATTTCGAAGAAGAACAGCAGGATGGTGCGGCCACCGGTGGCTATGCTTCGGTCCAGTCGGAAGAGTTCCGCAACGCGCAGCTGGCCAAGTTCCGCGAGCTGGCGCCCGAGGTGGACATCGTCATCACTACCGCGCTGATCCCGAACCGCGAAGCGCCCGAGCTTTGGACCAAGGATATGGTCGAAGCGATGAAGCCGGGCTCTGTCATCGTGGATTTGGCAGCGGAGAAGGGCGGTAACTGCAAGCTGACCGTGCCGGATGAGAAGATCGTGACCGACAATGGCGTGACCATCATCGGCTATACGGATTTCCCCAGCCGGATGGCGGCGCAATCCTCTTCGCTGTACGCGACAAACATCCGTCACATGATGACTGACCTGACGCCGGAAAAGGACGGTCAGATCAATCACGACATGGAAGATGACGTGATCCGCGGAGCAACCGTGACCCATGAGGGTGAGATCACCTTCCCGCCGCCACCGCCCAAGGTGCAGGCGATTGCGGCGCAGAAAAAGCCCGAGGTCAAGGAACTGACCCCGGAAGAGAAAAAGGCGCAGGAAATCGCAGCCTTCAAGGCGCAGACCAAGCAGCAGTTCACCCTGCTCGGTATTGGCGGCGCGCTGATGCTGCTGGTGGGGCTGATCGCTCCGGCCAGCTTCATGCAGCACTTCATCGTCTTTGTTTTGGCGATCTTTGTGGGCTTCCAGGTGATCTGGGGCGTTGCGCACAGCTTGCACACACCGCTAATGGCGATCACCAACGCGATCTCGTCGATCATTATCGTCGGGGCGTTGATGCAGATTGGGTCCGGGTCGTTCCTGGTCATTCTGCTGGCGGCGCTGTCTGTCTTCATGGCCGGGATCAACATCTTTGGTGGCTTCCTCGTAACCCGGCGCATGCTCGCCATGTTCCAGAAATCCTAAGGAGGTCGGGCATATGATTGGCTTTACTTCTGCCGCTTATGTTGTTGCGGCTGTCCTTTTCATCCTGTCGCTCGGCGGCCTTTCGAACCAGGAAAGCGCCAAGCGCGCGGTCTGGTATGGCATTGTCGGTATGGCACTGGCGGTCTTCGCTACTCTGGTTGGTCCCGGTTCGGGACTGTGGCTGCTGTCCATTCTGCTGATCATCGGCGGTGGTCTGATCGGTCAATACGTGGCGCAGCGCGTCCAGATGACCGAGATGCCGCAGCTGGTGGCTGCAATGCACTCGCTGGTCGGCTTGGCGGCTGTGTTCGTGGGCTTCAACGCGCATTTTGAGATCGGCAACGTGGCGCAGGTCATGGCGATTGCGGATAGTGCCAGCCAGGCGAACCTGTCTGATCTGGGCGCGTTCGCCAAGCTGATCGCCAAGAAAACCCCTGCGGAACTGGCGATCCTGCATGTTGAGCTGTTCCTGGGCATCTTCATCGGTGCGATCACCTTTACCGGCTCGGTCGTGGCCTATGGCAAGCTGGCGGGCAAAGTGACCTCGGCGGCGACCAAACTGCCCGGTGGGCATATGCTGAACGCGGCGGCTGCAGGTCTCTCGCTGATTTGTCTGATCTGGTATACCAGCTCGGGTGGGTTTTTCCCGCTGTTCCTGATGACGCTGGCTGCGCTGTTCATTGGCTATCACCTGATCATGGGCATCGGTGGTGCCGACATGCCGGTGGTTGTGTCGATGCTGAACTCGTATTCGGGTTGGGCGGCTGCGGCGATCGGCTTCAGCCTTGGAAACGACCTGCTGATTGTGGTTGGCGCTCTGGTCGGCTCGTCGGGTGCGATCCTGTCCTACATCATGTGCAAGGCGATGAACCGTCACTTTGTCAGCGTGATCCTAGGCGGCTTCGGTGGTCCGCAGGGCGAGCAGATGGCTGTCGAGGGCGAACAGATCGCGATTGAGGCTGATGGCGTGGCTGCTGCGCTGAACGATGCGGACAGTATTGTCATCATCCCGGGTTATGGCATGGCAGTGGCGCAGGCACAGCAGTCGGTGTCCGAGTTGGTCCGCAAGCTGCGCGCCAAGGGCAAAGAGGTGCGCTTTGCGATCCACCCCGTTGCCGGACGTTTGCCTGGCCACATGAACGTTCTGCTGGCCGAGGCGAAAGTGCCGTATGACATCGTGCTTGAGATGGATGAGATCAATGACGATTTCCCGGACACGGATGTAGCCATCGTCATCGGCTCGAATGACATCGTGAACCCTGCCGCGCAGGAGGATCCCAACAGCCCCATCGCCGGTATGCCGGTTCTGGAATGCTGGAAGGCCAAGCAGGTCTTTGTGTCGAAGCGCGGTCAGGGCACTGGCTATTCGGGCATCGAAAATCCGCTGTTCTTCAAAGAGAACACGCGCATGTTCTATGGCGATGCCAAGCAGTCGCTGGACAAGCTGTTGCCGATGATCGACTGATCAACTGTTGCTAGTAAATTGCAAAGGGCGCCTGCGGGCGCCCTTTTCTTTTTTTGGGTAGAGGTGGGGGCTTTGCCCCCAAACCCCCAGGATATTTGTGGCCAGATGAAGCCTGTGGAATGTGCTATTCTGAGCCGGAACACGGTGACAGGAGGTGGCCATGCAGAAAGTGAATGGTATTGGCGGGGTTTTCTTTCGGGCCCGGGATCCTGAGGCGTTGCGGGATTGGTATGAAAGGCATCTGGGCGTTAACCATTATGACCCTGTGCCCTGGAAACAGCGCGAGGGGTATACAGTGTTTGCACCTTTTGCGCAGGATACCGAGTATTTTGGCAGGGCCGAGCAGCAATGGATGATCAATTTTCGCGTTGATAACCTTGTGGCGATGACCGCACAGCTTGAGGCTGCGGGGATCAAGGTTGAGACCCACCCCGACTGGGACAGCGAGGTTGGCAAGTTCGCCCGTATTCATGATCCGGAAGGCAATCCGATTGAGCTGTGGCAGCCAAATCAATGAGATAGCTGGTTTGTATACCGTTGCATTCCTGTAAGTATATGAAATAAAAAGAGAATTGATGTATTTCAGCTGTGTCGTATAGTGCCCCGGATAAGACGGAGCCAAAAAATGACGCCGATTGATGATCATCCCCTGCGCTATGCGCTGGCCAATGAGCTGCACGCACGGCCCTTTCCAAGCGCCGAGGTGCCCTGCACAGTTGCATTTCTGGCGATCAAGAAGCCGACTGAGTCGGTTGATGGAGATCGTCAGGCGGACATCGCACATCTGACCGATCTGTTGACGCGCCATGGTGCGTCTCGCCCCCAGCCAGACGCCACGCATTACGCAGGTCAGATTGGTCGTCATTGGTTGAAGTGGGAACAGCATACCGAGTTTGTGACCTATACCGCGATCTCGCAGAATGTGAGCGCGCGGGCATTTGACCCAGCTGACTTTGAAGTGTTCCCGGCGGACTGGGTTATGGCCAGCCCAGGCAAAAGGATCACATCGATTCTGATGCGTGTCGTGCGGCGGCCAGATCAGGATGCGGTCCGTGCTGTGTTGCCTGACTGGTTCGAACCCGAAAGCCTGGCCGTTTCTTGCGTTCTGGATGATGCGGCGATCTGTGCCAGCGATTTTCGCATCGATCCAGCGGGCCATATGCGTTTTGCTGTGTTTATTTCCGAAGGCACGGGTCAGCGACGGATCGGGCGTATCATTCAACGCTTGTGCGAGATCGAGACGTATAAGGCGATGTCCATGTTGGGATTTGCCAGGGTCAAAAGCCTGACGCCGCGCATCGGTGGGTTAGACCAGAAGTTGACCGCGTTGATGGGCGAGATGACGGACGGAGAAAACCATCCTGACGATCTGTTACCTGATCTGCTGCGCATCTCGACCGAGTTGGAAACCTTGTCTGCCCGCTGTGCCTTTCGCTTTGGGGCGACTGGTGCCTATGAGGCCATTGTCAATCAGCGCATTGCCGTGTTGCGGGAAGAACGGTTTATGGGCCGTCAGAGCTTTGCCGATTTCATGATGCGCCGTTACGACCCGGCTATGCGCACTGTGAAATCGACAGAAAAACGCCTGCAAACCCTTTCAGACAGAGCAATCCGCGCCGGGGATTTGCTGCGTACAAGGGTTGATGTTGAACGCAGCGCACAGAACCAGGCTTTGTTGGAAAGCATGGACAAGCGCGCGGACCTGGCCTTGCGCCTGCAGCACACGGTCGAGGGGCTTTCGGTTGTGGCCATCAGTTACTATGCCGTCTCGCTGGTCAGCTACGTGCTGTATCCGCTCACGTCGACCGGGTTGAGCAAGGGTACATTGACCGCCTTGATCACGCTGCCGGTCATTTTGATGGTCTGGGCTGCCGTCCACAGAATTCGCAAGCGGTTGGAATGACGTCACTTGCACAGCAGGGCAAGCTTTGTACTAGTGACCGGCAGCGATAGTCACACAATCGGAGCATCCCTGTGATCAGTGTCGTTTCAGCATGGCGGGCTGTGACCGCGATGTTCATCCTCAACGGTGCGTTGTTTGGTATCTGGGCCTCGCGCATTCCGGCGGTTCGGGATCATCTGCAGCTGAGCCATGAGGCGTTGGGCTATGGCCTGCTGTTCATGGCAGCGGGCGCGGTGTGCTCCTTTCCCGTCACTGGGCGACTGACCGACCGGTTTGGCGCCGTTGCAATCACGCGGGTTATCGCGGTTCTCTATACCGGATCTCTGGTGCTGTTGGGGCTGGCGGACAGTTTCACCCTGCTGGCTGTCTTTCTGTTTGTCTTCGGGGCGTTTCACGGGTCGATGGATGTGGCCATGAATGCCTGGGCCGCCGAAGTTGAAAGCGCCTACGAGAAACCATTGATGTCCTCATTCCACGCGATGTGGAGCCTTGGGGCAGGGCTGGGCGCGATCAGCGGGTATGCGGCTGTTCAGATGCAGATGAGCGTGTTGCAACATTTCCTGGCGGCTGGCGGTCTGGTTGTGGCTCTGGCTTTGGCGCTGTCTTGGGTGCAATGGACTTCCCGGCGTTCGGTGCAGTCGCAGGGATCAGTTTTTGCGTTCCCGTCTGGGGTGCTGATCCTGGTGGGGTTCACGGCCTTGTGCGGTGCGCTCGGCGAAGGGGCCGTCGCGGATTGGAGCGCGATTTTCCTGCGCGATGTCACTGGCGCTGCCGAAAGCATTGCGACGCTGGGCTATGCCGTGTTCTCGGTCGCGATGGTGGTATGTCGTCTTGCGGGAGGGATGGTGATTGCTTGGGTCGGGCCGGTTGCTGCGGCACGGGGTGGTGGAATGTTCGCCGCTATGGGCGTGTTTTGTGTTGTCTCGGCCGGGGCCGCTCCGCTGGCTTTGGTGGGCTTTACGCTGATGGGCGTGGGATATGCGGTGATTATGCCTTTGGCGTTTAGCCGTGCCGCGAATGACCCACAGATACCGCCGGGGCAGGCCATCGCCAGCGTGGCAACGCTTGGCTATGGCGGCCTGCTGATCGGGCCGCCCCTGATCGGGTTTTTGGCAGAGTTGCTGACGCTGAGAATGGCCTTTGGTGTCTTGCTGCCGCTTGCCGTTCTGATCGTTGTATGCGCCGGCGCGCTGAAGCGCGCCGACTGAGTTTGATTAACGTCCGCGAATACGCGGATCCAGCGCGTCTCGCAGGCCGTCACCCAGATAGTTGACGCTGAGCACCGTGAGCGAGATGGCGAGGCCGGGCCAGAACACGCGCTCGGGGTATTGCTGCAGGTAATCGACGCCATCGAATAGCAAGCGGCCCCAGGTCGGGAAGTCAGGCGGGAAGCCCAGCCCCAAGAAGGACAGCGCGCTTTCGGTGATGATCGCGGTGGCAATCCCCAGTGTCGCTGACACCATGATCGGAGACAGCACGTTCGGCAGGATGTGCCGCGTGATGATCTGGCTGTTGCTGGTGCCGATGGATCGGGCTGCCAGAACGAACTCTCGTTCCTTGATGGCCAAAACATCGCCCCGAACGATCCGGGCTGTCGGCATCCACGAGGTGATGCCGATGGCGCACACGATCAGGATGAAAATCCCGCGTTCCAGCCCGAATGCGGCAGACAAGGGCTCGCGGAACAGCAGCATCATGACCAGCAGCAAGGGCAGCAGAGGTAGGGCCAGAAACAGATCGGTCAGGCGCATCAGCGGCCCGTCGAGCCGTTTGAAGAACCCAGCGACCACACCGATGAATGAGCCCAAGAACAGCGCCAGCAGCATCGCGGTGATACCCACCGAAACCGAGGTTTGCCCACCTGACATCATCCGCGCCAGAATATCGCGGCCCAACTGGTCGGTGCCAAAAGGGTGCGCCCAGCTTGGACCCTGATTACGCGACCGGATGTCGATCTGCGTCGGGTCGATGGTCCAGAGATACGGGCCCAGATACACTGCAGCGACGATGAAGATGAACAGGACCGCCCCAATCATCGCGCCTTTGTGTGTCTTGAACTGATCCCACACATCGCGCCACTGGCTGCGGGGGGGGGTGGTCAGATCGTCCATCACGCCTGCAGTTGGCAGGGCAGTAGACGCGGGTGCAATGCCTTCATCCGGGACCAGCGTATCGGTACGATCATGATCAGTCATAGCGAATCCTCGGGTCCAGGATGCCGTACAGGACGTCGGCGATCAGGTTGAACAGTACGATCAGCACGGCAAAGATGAAGGTCAGGGTTTGAACCATCGGCAGATCGTTGGCCTGAATGGCCCCGATCAGCAACTGGCCGATGCCGTTCACCTTAAAAACCTGCTCGGTGATGATGGCGCCGCCAAAGATGGCCGGGATACCCAGCGCGATCACTGTGACCACAGGGATCATCGAATTGCGCAGGACGTGGACCATGACGACGGTGTATTCGCTGAGGCCCTTGGCGCGGGCGGTGCGGACGTAATCCTGATTGAGGTTGTCCAGCATCGAGGCGCGCATAAACCGACTCAGCTGAGCGGTGATCTGAAGCGCCAGAACCATGACTGGCATGATCATTTGCTTGAGCTGCACGACAAAGCTGTCCCAACTGTTGACCACCAGCGTGGTGTCATAGATCGAAGGGAACCAGCCAAGCTGGACTGAGAAGATCACGATCACCAGAACGCCCGAGAAGAAGGGCGGGACCGAGAAACCAACCATCGACACGAATGTGCCCATTTGGTCGAACCAGGAATACTGGCGATAGGCCGAATAGATACCGATGGGCAGGGCGATCAGGATCGCAACTACATAGGCAGTGCCAACAACCCACAGGGTCTGTGGGATGCGCTGAACGACGATGTCCATGACCGGCGAACGGGTCTGCCACGAAATCACACGTAGATCACCTTCGGAAAAGGTGGTGCCGAACATGTGGTCAATCAGAACCTGCGGTTCGATCCAGAAGAACTGAACGATCCATTTCCAGAACCGGATATGCATCGGCTGGCCGAGGCCGAGCGCTTCGCGCATCTTCTCTTTGACTTCGGGAGGAACGGTTAGCGGAACCTGTGCCATCGGATCGCCAGGTGCGAGTTCGAGGAGCAGGAAGATGACGAGGCTGATGAACAGCAGTGTAGGCACCGCCAATATCAGTCGTCTGATGGTAAAATTAAGCATTAAGAGGCGCCTTTATATGCGTCTTCTTGTTGGGGTGGTGTGCAAAGCACCGCGCCCCGAAGATCGGGGCGCGGCTTTGCAAGGCTAACGCTTAGGAACCGGTCTTGCGGTACCAGTCAGCGATATTCCAAAGTTCGCTGTCCCAAACGTTCAGGACAACGCCACCCAGGGTGTTTGCATGTGCCGACAGGCGACCACGGTGCACAAGCGGGATCATACCGCCGTTTTCAACCATGATGTCGTTCAGCTGTTTCGCGATCTCGGCACGCTGTTCCAGACCGGCAGTTTCGGCCAGCTGCGCATGCAGCGTATCGAACTCTTCGTTGCAGAAGCGGCTGATGTTTTCACCCTGCCACTGTGTATCGGGACGAGGAGCCTTGTCGCATAGACCGTTGCCCAGATAGGACTGAGGGTCGGTGCCGTTGAAGGTGTTGGCGTACATTTCAACGTCGGCATAGAACTTCTGGAATGTGTCGGGCGAGCCCGGGTCACCACCGAAGAAGACCGACGCGTTGATGTTGCGCAGTTCAGTTTCGATACCGATCTGGCTCCACCATTCCTTGATCAACGCCTGGAAGTCCTGACGGACGGCGTTGGTAGACGTTTGATAGACGACTTTCAGCGGAACACCGTCTTTTTCACGGACGCCGTCGCCATTTGTGTCAACGATGCCTGCTTCGTCCAGCAGGGCGTTTGCGCCCGCGATATCCTGCGTGTCACAGGTCATCGAGGTCGAGTTGAACGCAGCCGGGGCCGGAACCCAGTTACAGGTCACTTTGCCTGCCTGACCATAGCCGATCTCAACCAGTAGCGGGCGGTCGATGGCCATGGACATGGCTTTGTAAACGGCCGGGTCCTGCAGGAACGGGTGCGGATGCGTTGCGGTCGACCGCTCGCCTTCCGGCAGGTCAGGCGACGGGTTGGTCTGGTTCAGCATGATACGCTCGACCAGAGGACCGAAGCCCGCAACCGGGGTACCTTTGCCACCTTCTTGCATCTGCGCGATCACTTCGGGCGCCAGCTGCAGGTTCCAGGCATAGTCAAACTCGCCGGTTTCCATAACAGCACGACCAGCCGCGGTTGCATCGCCGCCACCTTTGAAGGTGACTGTCGCAAAGGCAGGTTTCGCCGGATCGCGATAGTTGTCGTTGGCCTTGAAGGTGATCACGTCATTTGGCTTGAATTCGGTGACGACAAATGGGCCAGTGCCGATGGGGTTAAAGTTCTGTTCGGTGCATTCGGGGGCCTTCGCGCCCATGCAATCCGCGAACTGAGCGGCCTGAATGATCGGGCTTTCACCACCCACAAACGGTCCGTAGGGGAAGGGGGTCGGTTTGTCGAAGGTGACTTTGACGGTCAAGTCATCCACCGCTTCGACATTGGTGACGCCTTCAAACTTGGTGACTTGCGCACAGCCACCTTCGGGGTCCATGCAATAGTTCGCGGTAAAGACCACATCTGCCGAGGTAAACGCCGAGCCATCCGACCAAGTGATTCCCGGTGCGATCTTCCATGTGATCGAGGTCAGGTCCTCGCTAACTCCACCGTTTTCAACGGTCGGAATCTCTGACGCCAGATAGGGCACCATGTTGCCATCTTGGTCGTAGCGCGCGAGTGGCTCGATCACCAGCGATGCGGATTCAACGTCCTTGGTTCCGCCCGACAAAAAGGGGTTCAGGATCGACGGAGCCTGCCAATAAATGATGCTGACATTGCCGTCCGATCCACGCTCGGCCAAGGCCATCGGGGCCATCGCCGTGCTTGCGATCGCACCGAGCAAAAGGGTTTTGATCTTCATAATAAACTCCCGAAAAGGACACTTCCGTGTCTCGATTATCTCCGCAAGGCCTGCGGATTTGGCGTTGCCGCTTTGGGTAAGGGTCTGAATTGTTGCCGCAAAATCTGCTAAGACCCACGGAATCCATGATCTCCCCATCACGGTTACGCGAGGTATCGAAACAGAACTCTGGAAAAAAGCAAGGGTTGCCGTCGGGAAAAATGGCAACGGGTTTGACTTTTCCTGCCTTGCCGCCTTAGCGTCGGGCATCCGAACAAAAAAAGATTACCAACGGGAGCGCGTGCGTGCTGGATCAACCTATTGCACAGATCAAGAAACTGCGGGTCGAGTTTCAAACGAAAGATGGCCCTGTAGTGGGTGTCGAGGATGTCTCGTTCGAAGTAAATCCCGGCGAAACCGTTTGTATCGTTGGCGAATCTGGCTCAGGGAAATCGGTTTCCTCGCTGTCGTTGATGCGCTTGGTCGAGTTCGGTGGCGGCGAAATCGCGGGTGGAGAACTGTTGTTTGACCGCCGCGACGGCGAAGAGATGGACCTGTCGAACGCCGATCAGGATCTGATGAAACAGATTCGCGGCAATGAGATCGGGATGATCTTTCAGGAACCGATGACTGCGCTGAACCCGGTTTTCACGGTCGGACGCCAGCTGACCGAAGGGCTGCGCATCCACAAAGATATGTCCAAGGCGCAGGCCGAGGAGTGCGCGCTTGAGTTGCTGCGCCAGGTTCGAATCCCTGAACCTGAGCGTCGTTTGAAACAGTACCCCCATGAATTGTCGGGTGGCATGCGGCAGCGTGTTGTGATTGCGATGGCGATGGCGTGTGAACCGCGCCTGCTGATCGCGGACGAACCCACGACCGCGCTGGATGTGACCATTCAGGCCGAGATTCTGGCGTTGATGGACCGGCTGAAGCGGGAAACAGGTACGGCGGTGATGTTCATCACCCATGATATGGCTGTTGTGGCGCAGATGGCGGATCGGGTTGTTGTCATGTTCCGCGGCAACAAGGTTGAAGAGGGCACCGTAAAAGAAATCTTCGAGAACCCGCAGCATGATTATACCAAAGCGCTGCTGGCGGCGGTGCCGAAGCTGGGTGAGATGCGCGGCAAATCTGCGCCTGAACCCATGAAACTGCTGGGGGTCGAAGGGCAGAACATCGCCCCCATCCCGGGCACCGAAGAGGTTCTGCTGACTGTCAACAACCTGACAACGCGCTTCCCGGTCAAAGGTGGCTTACTACGTCGTACTATCTCGAACGTTCATGCGGTTGAGGATGTGTCCTTTACCCTCAACAGGGGGCAAACGCTGAGCCTGGTGGGCGAATCGGGGTGTGGAAAATCCTCGGCTGGACGCTCGATCCTGCGGTTGGTCGAGCCTATGGCCGGCGAGATCAATCTGGACGGCGTCGACATTATGAAACTGGATCCTTCCGGCCTGCGTAAGGCGCGGCTGGACATGCAGATGATCTTTCAAGACCCGTTTGCCTCGCTCAATCCGCAGATGCAGCTGGTCGATCAGGTGGCCGAGCCGATGCGCAACTACGGCGTCGCCTCAGGGTCGGAATTGCAGGACCGCGTCGCGCAACTGTTCGACAAAGTACAATTGCCTCGCAGCTTCATGCGTCGCTTCCCGCACGAGATGTCAGGCGGTCAACGTCAACGGATTGCCATCGCCCGTGCATTGGCCCTGAACCCTAAGCTGATCATCGCGGATGAGGCGGTCTCGGCCCTTGATGTGTCTGTGCAGGCGCAGGTTCTGAACCTGATGATGGAACTGCAATCTGAACTTGGCCTGTCCTACCTGTTCATCAGCCACGACATGGCTGTGGTCGAGCGTGTCAGCCATTATGTGGGCGTTATGTATTTGGGTCGGATCGTGGAACTTGGACCGCGTGCGCGGGTATTTGAGAACCCACAGCACCCCTATACACAGGCGCTGATGAAGGCGGTTCCAATTGCTGATCCAAATCAGCGAAAGTCGGAAAAAGACTTGAATTTCAAACCGATCCCGTCGCCCATTCATCCGATTGACTACAAGCCGGAACCGTCTGAGTACCGCGAGGTCGAGCCGGGGCACTTTATCCTGACCACGGATAGCGGATACTGACCCACATGGCACAGCGTCTGACGCCGCTTGAGATCATGACCGAACTGATCTCGTTCCCAACCGTAAGCCGTGAAAGCAACCTGCCGCTGGTCGATTGGGTCGAAGGGTATCTGGGCGAGCATGGGATCAAGGCGCATCGCTGGCCTGACCCGAACCAACCGCACAAGGCAGCGATCTTTGCGCATGTGGGTCCTTGGGAAGAAGGCGCGGTCGTCCTTTCTGGCCACACAGATGTGGTGCCGGTCGACGGGCAACCTTGGGATTCCGACCCTTTTGTTGTGACCGAGAAAGATGGTAAATATTTTGGCCGCGGCACCTGCGATATGAAGGGATTTGACGCGCTGGCGATCTGGGCCCTGGTCGAGGCGCACTACGCCGATCTCAAACGCCCGCTGCAATTGGCGCTGAGCTTTGATGAAGAAGTCGGCTGCACCGGCGCGCCGCCCATGATTGAGGCAATGCAGAAGGTTTTGCCCAAAGGGTCGGCTGTGATCGTCGGTGAGCCATCGGTGATGCAGGCTGTCACGGGTCACAAGGGAGGGTTCGGTTATGACACGCATATGATCGGGTTCGAGGTCCATAGCTCAATCATGCATACAGGCGTCAATGCGATCATGGAGGCGGCGCCTCTGATCAATTGGGCCAATGAACAGAACGCCCGCAACCGGGCTGCGACGCCAAGTGACACGGCGGCGGTGTTTGATCCGCCCTGGACCACCGTTCATGTGGGTATGATCGAAGGCGGTACAGCGCATAACATCACCGCGAAAGATTGCCATTTCATGATGGATTTCCGGACCGTGCCGGATGAAGCCAAGGCCGAATGGCGAGATGCGTATTTCCAGCAGGTGCGCGCGGTTGAGACGCGGATGCAGGCCGTACACCCTGAAGCCCGTATTGAGATTTCCGAGAACTTCTCGATCCCCGGTCTGGTGCCCGAGCAGGATGGTGAGGCCGAAGCTTTGGTGCGCGCTCTGACCGGCGACAATGCCAGCCATGTGGTCAGTTACGGCACCGAAGCGGGCCAATTTCAGGAAGCAGGCTATTCGGCTGTCATCTGCGGCCCCGGTGATATTGCGCAGGCGCATCAACCGAACGAGTTTATCTCGGTCGTGCAGTTCGAAGCAGGGCACGCGTTCATGCAGCGGTTGGTTGAAAAATTGTCAGGCTGATCCAGCCCTTTTTAAGGAGGCTTCAAATGCCGGTCAAAAACAGACTTGCCGAGATGCAGGATGAGATTACCAAATGGCGCCGCCATCTGCATATGCATCCCGAGCTGATGTATGACGTCCACGAAACCGCGGGTTTTGTGGTTGACCGCCTTAATGAGTTTGGCGTCGATGACATCACGCCGGGCATCGGCCAAACCGGTGTCGTGGCGGTGATTAAGGGTCGGACAGATACCAAAGGTCGGGTGATCGGACTGCGTGCCGATATGGATGCTTTGCCCATCGAAGAGGCGACGGGATTGGACTACGCCTCGACCGTGTCCGGCAAGATGCATGCGTGCGGGCATGATGGTCATACCTCGATGCTGCTGGGGGCGGCGCAGTATTTGGCTGAGACGCGGAACTTCGATGGCACTGTGGTGCTGATCTTTCAACCAGCCGAAGAAGGCGGGGCCGGGGGATTGGCCATGTGTCAGGACGGGTTGATGGATCGTTGGGGCATTCAGGAAGTATACGGGATGCACAATATGCCCGGCCTACCGGTTGGCGAATTCGCGATCCGGCCCGGTGCGTTGCTGGCGTCGTCCGATGAGTTTGAGGTCGTTGTAACAGGCAAAGGCGGCCACGCTGCAGCCCCGCATGAAGCCGTCGATACAACGCTCGTTGCTTCGCATATTGTTGTGTCTTTGCAGTCGGTTGTGGCGCGAACTGTCGATCCGATTAAACGCGTTGTCCTGACGGTTGGTACGTTCGAGACGGACAGCGTCGCCTCGAATGTGATTGCGCATACGGTCAGGCTGAAGGGCACGGTGCGGACGCTTGACCCCGAGTATCGCACGATTGCCGAAGAACGCGTGCGCCGGATTGCCGAAGACACGGCCTCGGCCTTTGGTGCGACCGCACAGGTAACATGGAAGCCTGGGTATCCGGTGACGGTGAATTCCGAGGCGGAAACAGGATACGCCGCCGAAGCCGCCGCCGCTGTTGCAGGCAAGGTGAATGACAGCACCGATCCCATCATGCCGTCAGAAGATTTCGCCTACATGCTTGAAGAACGGCCCGGAGCCTACATCTTTGTTGGAAACGGGGATACGGCCATGTGCCACCACCCGGAATACAACTTCGATGACGACGCGATTCCCGCCGGCTGCAGCTGGTTTGCCGAGCTTGTGGAACGACGATTGCCCATCGCCTAACAAAGGGAGAATGCCATGCCGATCAGAAACCGCCTTGCAGAGCTGCATCAAGAGATCACCGGTTGGCGGCGTGACATTCATAAACACCCCGAAATCCTCTACGACACCCACCGCACCAGCGCTTTGGTGGCTGACAAGCTGAAAGAATTCGGTTGTGACGAGGTGGTCACCGGCATCGGTCGTACCGGTGTGGTTGGCGTAATTAGGGGCAAGACTGATACGCAAGGTCGGGCCATTGGGTTGCGGGCGGACATGGACGCGCTGCCCATGCAGGAGCAGACCGGGCTGGATTACGCCTCGAAAACGCCTGATGCGATGCATGCCTGTGGGCATGATGGTCATACGGCAATGGTTCTTGGGGCTGCGAAATACCTGGCCGAAACACGCAATTTCGATGGTACGGCAGTTGTGATCTTTCAACCCGCGGAAGAGGGCGGCAATGGGGCCGAGGCCATGTGTCAGGATGGGTTGATGGACCGGTTCGGCATTCAGGAAGTCTATGCCATGCATAACGTGCCGGGCCTGCCCACGGGGCAATTCGCGATCCGTTCGGGACCTCTGTTGGCGGCGGCGGACGAGTTCGACATCCATTTGGAAGGTCATGGCGGGCATGCGGCCAAACCGCAGGAGACGGTGGATACTACGGTAATGCTGTCTCAGCTGATCGTGGCGCTGCAAACGGTTGTCGCGCGCAACGCGGACCCGATTGAACAGGGTGTTTTGTCTGTGACCTCAGTTGAGACATCATCGAAGGCGTTCAACGTGATCCCGCAATCGGCTCGTGTGCGAGGAACAGTGCGCACCCATTCCAAAGAGATGCGCGCCATGATCGAAAAGCGGCTGACCGAAGTTGCGACCGGGATCGCAGCAACGATGGGCGGCACGGCGACCGTGACGTACAACAAAGGCGTTCCGGTCACGATCAACGCCGAAGAACAAACCGGCTACGCCGAAGAGGCCGCGATTGCGGTTGGTGGAAGCTGCGGCGAGGCTCCTATGGTTATGGGCGGCGAGGATTTCTCATTCATGCTCGAAGAACGCCCCGGCGCCTTCATCATTCTGGGCAACGGCGACAGCCCAGGGCTGCACCACCCAGAATATAATTTCAACGACGAGATCATCCCGATTGGATGTTCGTGGTTTGCCGAAATGGTCGAGCGCCGGATGCCGGCGGCTTGAAGTAGGAGAGAGAAGACATGCCAGTTAAGAACCGCTTTGCCGAATTGCAGGCCGAAATCACCGAATGGCGACGGGATTTGCACGAGAACCCCGAAATTCTGTTCGAAACGCATCGTACCAGCGCAATGGTTGCGGAGAAGCTGAAAGAGTTCGGCTGTGATGAGGTAGTCACCGGAATTGGCCGCACCGGCGTTGTGGGTGTGATCAAGGGCAAGTCTGACAGCAAGGGAAAGGTCATTGGCCTGCGCGCGGATATGGATGCATTGCCAATCCACGAGGCGACAGGTCTGGACTATGCCTCAAAAACAGATGGAGCCATGCATGCCTGTGGGCATGACGGTCATACGGCGATGTTGTTGGGGGCTGCGAAGTACCTGTCGGAGACGCGAAACTTCGACGGCACCGTTGTCGTAATCTTCCAGCCCGCCGAAGAAGGCGGTGGCGGTGGGCGCGAGATGTGCGAAGACGGCATGATGGACCGCTGGAACATTCAGGAGGTCTACGGAATGCACAACTGGCCGGGTAAACCGGTTGGTAGCTTTGCGATCCGTCCGGGCTCGTTCTTTGCCGCAACTGATCAGTTCGACATTACTTTTGAAGGGCGCGGCGGACATGCGGCGAAACCGCAGGAAACCGTCGATACAACCGTGATGACAGCGCAGGCGGTGCTGGCCTTGCAAACCATCGCATCGCGCAATGCGGACCCGATTGATCAGGTGGTTGTGTCGGTGACCTCGTTTGAAACCTCGTCGAAGGCGTTCAACGTGATCCCGCAGACGGTGCAGATCAAAGGGACTGTTCGCACGATGAGCAGCGACATGCGTGATCTGGCCGAAAAGCGGATCAATGAGATCTGCAACGGGGTTGCGGCGACGTTTGGTGGCACCGCGGACGTGACCTATATTCGCGGCTATCCGGTCATGGTGAATAGTGACGAGCAGACTACGTTTGCCGCAGAAGTGGCCCGGTCTGTTTCTGGCGATTGTGAGGATGCACCTCTGGTGATGGGCGGCGAAGATTTCGCGTTCATGCTCGAGGAACGCCCGGGGGCGTATATTCTGGTTGGCAATGGCGATACGGCCATGGTTCATCACCCGGAATATAACTTTAATGACGAGGCCATTCCCGCCGGGTGCAGCTGGTGGGCTGAGATTGTCGAGCAGCGGATGCCGGCGGCCTGATGGCGAGGGTGGGGGCCCTGCCCCCACACCCCCGGGATATTTTTAGCCAGATGAAGAGGGATCCTGCGCCTTTGGTGCAAGGTTCAGGTGCGTGCAGAGCGTTTCGGCGACCTGGTTCAGCGCGTCTTTTTGAGTGCTGACGCAGGTTTGGGCAGCGCTGCGCGCGGTGGTCAGGGTGCTGTCATCGGATAGCCAGGTTGCAACAGCGTTGGAGAGCCCTTGTGCGGTTTGGATTTCGATTGCGCCTCCGCTCTTGATCAGGGGCGCGAAGGTTTCGGCGAAGTTGAAATAGCCCGGGCCGGTGAGGATGGCGGCCCCGGCTTGGGCGGGTTCGAATGGGTTATGGCCGCCGATCTCTTTCAACGATCCGCCAAGGAACACGATGGGGCAGAGCGCGTACCACGTGCCGGTTTCACCTAGCGTGTCGGCGACGTAGGTTTGAGTTTGCTCCGTGACCGGTTCACCCGTCGTGCGGAAAGCGGCTGTGAGATTGGCCTGATGTAGAAGTTTGGCGACTTCGTCACGGCGTTCCGGATGGCGCGGGATCAGAAGCAGGAGCAGATCGGGCCAGCGTTCAAGCAGCGTCTTATGCGCCGCGAACACGGTTTCCTCTTCGCCTTCATGGGTAGAACTGGCGATCCAGACGGGGCGGCCTGCGATTTGCGTGCGGATGTCGGATAGCGCCTGTTCGTCGATGTCCAACGGATCGGACATCGCTTTGAGGTTGGTGCCGGGTTTCACGTCCTCGGGTTTGGCACCCATCTCGATCAGATTGGCTGCGGTTCGGTCATTCTGGGTCAGGAAGAGATAAAAACTGTCCAATATGAAACGCGCAGTTTTGGGCCGCTTTTTCCAACCCTCGACAGATTTCTGCGAAAGACGGGCGTTCAGCAGGGCCAGTGGCACGCCGCCCCTGGCGCTTTCGACGATCAGCTGAGGCCAGATTTCACTTTCGACAAACACGCCTGCATCGGGTTTCCAGTGTGAGAGAAAGCGCTGTACCGGGCCATGCGTATCCAGCGGTGGGTATTGGTGTCGTGTCCGGGGGGGCAGGCGTTTCTCAATTAGCGCGGCAGATGTCGGCGTGCCGGATGTGATCAGAAACTCGGCGTCGGGCAAAAGCGTGCCCAACCGCCTGATCAGGCTGAGGACCGACAGGCTTTCGCCAACGCTGGCCGCGTGAAACCATATCAGACGTCCTGAGGGTCGCGGTAGGCTGGCATGACCCAGCCGTTCCTGCTGTCTTTTGTTTGGAACACCTGCAGATTCAAGTTTGCGGCGCACGGTGCGCCAGAACAAGGGCGCTGCCACAGCAATGATCCCGCAGTAGAGATGATACAGCAGTGTCGGACGACCGGGGCGATGGTCGGGCATCCTAGCCGCCCGTATGGCTCATATGGCGGGTCATCTGGCCATCAACGGCTTGGCGGGAATAGTCGAAATCATGGCCTTTGGGTTTCAGGTTGATGGCGGCGCGGATCGCATGCTCCAAGGGCGCTTCGCTGTCGGGGTGGTCACGCAGCGGGGCGCGCAGGTCAGCCATGTCTTCCTGACCGAGACACATATAGAGCTCACCCGTGCAGGTCAGGCGCACCCGGTTGCAGCTTTCGCAGAAATTATGGGACAGGGGTGTGATGAACCCAATCTTCTGCCCGGTTTCTTCCAACCTTACATAGCGCGCGGGTCCACCGGTCCGTTCGGCCAGATCGGTAACGCTGTAGTGGTTCTCATATTCCTTGCGAACGTCCTTCAGCGACCAGTACTGATCCAGACGATCCTCGTTGCCGATATCGCCCATGGGCATCACCTCGATCCAGGTCAGGTCCATATCGCGTTCGGCACACCATTCGGTGATGCGGGGCAGTTCGGGTTCGTTGAAGCCTTTAAGAGCAACCGCGTTGATCTTGACCCGCAAACCGGCCTTTTGCGCCGCATCAATCCCGTTCAACACCTGTTTCAGGCGGCCCCAACGGGTGACTTTGGCGAATTTGTCTTCATCCAGCGTATCCAGAGAGACGTTCACACGCCGCACACCGGCGGCATAGAGTTCGTCGGCAAAGCGATGAAGTTGCGAGCCGTTGGTTGTCAGCGTCAGTTCCTTGAGCGCGCCGCTGTCCAGATGCCGCGTCATGGAGTGGAAGAAACTCATGATGTTGCGACGCACAAGAGGTTCCCCCCCGGTGATCCGCAGCTTTTGAACGCCCAGCTTCACAAAGGTCGAACACATCCTGTCCAACTCTTCCAAGGTCAGAAGATCTTTCTTCGGCAAAAAGGTCATGTGCTCGGACATGCAGTAGACGCAGCGGAAATCGCAGCGATCCGTTACCGAGACGCGGAGATACGTGATGGCACGTGCGAAGGGGTCTATCAGCGGAGCAGTCATGCGTAATAGGTAAATCGGTAACTGGTCCGCGACAAGGGGCTAACATGCTTTGGGCTGGAACAGATCGATGCGTGGCTGTAAGTTTCGGGTATGAAATACGTTCTTGTTTTCCTGTGTGTTCTGCTTGCCGGCTGCGAAACGGTGCGGTCGACGACGGATCGTGTGTTTGGGCGCAGCGAGGCCGCGCCCGAGACAGAGGCCAATGCAGAACCCGAAGCCGCACCCGAAACTGAGCCGGTCACGACGCGACCGAACTGGGACGGCGCCAAATCCACTACCGCTGTTCTTGGGGACCCCTCAACGCCAGGGCGCTGGATGCAAACGCCGCTTGTGGATACCGAGGTTACGGCCCGCGTGGTGGTGCCCCGGACCGGGGCACAGGCGTATATCACGCTTATTCCGTCGCGCGGACCAGAAGGCGGCGGCAGCCAGTTGTCACTGGATGCGATGCGTACACTTTTGGTGCCTTTGGATGCGCTGGTTGAGGTTGACGTCTACGCCAACTGATCTTTCAGGTACTTCCCGGCTTCCCGCCGCGCAAAGGGTTTCATCGCCGGGCCATGCTGCTCCAAAAACGCGACAACGCGCGGGGCATCGTGTTTTGACAATTCGCGCAGCCACCAGGCAATGGCTTTCTGGATGAACCAGTTGCGATCTGGCACATACCTGGCAGCCCAGCCCAGTATGCGATCTCGGCGGTGCAGATCATCAGGTTTGGGATGGTTTTGCTTGGTCCAGGGCAGGGTGGCCACCAAGGCGGCGCGGCGTGTCCACATGTGATCTGATGTTGTCCAAACCTCGACCTGATCCAGCCGGGCGGGATCAGCCGTCAGCCGTTTTTGCATCGCCATAGCCGCATGATCGGCCACGGCCCATGCATCGAAATCCGGCAGCCAGCTTTGCAGCAGTTCCCAGACGGCGTCATCCGGTCTGATACGCGCCTGAGTGAGGAGTTTTGAGGCGGCGAGCCGGGTTTCGTGGGTGTTGAGTTGCCACAGCGCATCCGCCAACTGCACGCGTTGCGGCACGTCCAGCTCTTGCCGCCAAGCTTTGGTCAAATCATTCAGAACGGGGTTTGCGACGCCCAGATACGGGCGGTCAGCCTTGTGATAGGCTGCCATCTGGGCACCGCGTTCAGGATCGGCATGGGCCTTGATCTGGGCCAGATAGGGATCAACCAGTGGCATCTCAGGCAGGGACTCCTGTGGGTTTGCTGTCAATCGTCTGCTGGTTCTTGTCTGCCCAATAGGCGCGGATGTCCTCATCGGACTTGCCATCTACCCATTTCTGCATGGTGTCGCGTTCCGACGTGTATTCCATGAAGGGTACCGCGTAGCCGCAGGAGGTTTGAACCATATCGATGCTCAGATCATAAATCTGCCTCGCGCTACGATGGGCGGGGAAATGCTGGGCCAACCCCTCCCAGCCCGCATCGCCTGTGTGGAGTGTTTTGGCGGTACCATAGGCGCGCAGGATCAAAGGGCGGGTGGTGAAGGAACACCACATCAAAGTCATGCGATTGACGTCCAGTAGATGCCCAGCCGTTTCATTGCCGCTGCCGGTCAGGTTCATCCAGATGATCCGGTTCGGGCCCAGAACACGCAGGGAATCCATCCCCTTGGGCGAGATATTGACTCGCCCCTCAGACCCAGCGGTTCCGACAAAGAACATGTGCTGATCTTCTATGAAGGTCTGATGCGGCGGGTCGAGTTGCGGGAATTGCTTGGCCATGATGCGCTCCGAGTAAGGGGTTGCGGCAAAACTAAGCGCGTACGGATGGGCCGTCCAGCACTCAGGAGATTGAGCGCCGTTCTGCGAGCAGGGCATCCAGATGCCTGGGATAGGTTTTGTACCCTGTGAATATGAATTCGTCCTCATCCGCCGGGGCGCGCAATTTGGCCTCGTGATCCCAGATTCGGGCCCAATCCCGCAAATGCTCTTGCAGGTCTTCCAGCGCTGACATCAGTTCAGGGGCGGCTTTGAATGGAGTGTCTTCGATGAAATCCAGCACCTGTTGGTTGGTCGCGCGCAATGCCTGCGCCGGACCAAAGGTCTTGCCTTGTGCCAAATAGCGTTCGTACTCTGTGCGCGAAGCACGCATCAAGGACATCAGTTGCGCAATAGCGTCCTGCTGAACCATGTTCCCGCCTATTCCACCGTCACCGACTTCGCCAGATTGCGCGGCTGATCCACATCCGTGCCCTTGGCCACCGCTGTGTGATAGGCCAGCAGCTGTGCGGGGACAGAATACAGGATCGGGGCAAGGCTAGGGTGGATATGCGGCATTCGGATCGTGCTCCAAACCCCGTCCTCGGCCTCGGCGATGCCATCATCGTCTGAGACCAGGATGACCTTTCCCTTGCGCGCCATGACCTCTTGCATATTGGACACGGTCTTGTCGAACACGGTATCTTTCGGTGCCATCACCACAACCGGCATATGCTTGTCGATCAGCGCGATGGGGCCGTGTTTCAGCTCACCTGATGCATACCCTTCGGCGTGGATATAGCTGATTTCCTTCAGCTTTAGCGCGCCTTCCATGGCCAGCGGGTACATCAGGCCGCGCCCCAAGAACAGGACATCGCGCGCCTCGGACAAGCGCTGGGCGGATTTGCGGATGGCGCGATTTTGATCCAGCGCCGAGTTCAGAACCGAGGGCAGACCACGCAAGGCGGCGGCGTGATCGGCCAGTTCCTCATCGGTCAGGGTGCCCCGGTCGGCGGCGGCTTTGAGCGCCAGCATCAGCAAGACGCTGAGTTGGCAGGTAAAGGCCTTTGTCGAGGCCACGCCGATCTCGATACCTGCGTGGATGGGCAGTGCCACATCGCTTTCCCGTGCGATCGAGCTTTCGGGGACGTTAACAACAGAGACGATCTTGTCAGCCTTACCTTCGCAATAGCGCAGTGCAGCCAGCGTATCGGCGGTTTCGCCCGATTGGCTGACAAACAGGGCCAGGGTGCGGTCGCTGATCGGAGGTTCGCGATAGCGAAACTCGCTGGCGATATCGACCTCGACCGGCATTTTGGCCAGTTGTTCGAACCAGTACTTCGCCGTCAGGCAAGCGTAAAACGCGGTCCCGCAGGCGACCATGGTTAAGCGGTCAAGCTTGGTGAAATCCAGATCGATATCTGGCAGAACCACCCGATCCCCGCCGGTAGGCAGGTAAGACCGGATCGCTTCGGCCACAACAACCGGTTGTTCTGCGATTTCTTTGGCCATGAAATGTTTGTGCTCGCCTTTGTCGGCCCGCGCATGATCCAGCTTGATCTTGCGCATTTCCCGATTGGCCAATTCACCGGCCTCATTGCGGATTTCAAGCGAGGTGCGGGTCAATACAGCGCGGTCGCCTTCCTCTAGATAGGTGATCTTGTTTGTCAGAGGGGCTAATGCGATGGCGTCGGAACCCACAAACATCTCTCCATCCCCGTGCCCGATGGCCAAGGGTGAGCCCTTGCGCGCGGCGACGATCAGGTCGTCTTGCCCGTCGAACAGAAAAGCCAGCGCAAATGCGCCTTCCAACTGATCAATGGTCTTGAACGCCGCTTCGACCGGGGACAGGCCTGAATTCAGCAAATGTTCGGCCATCAGAGCCACGGTCTCGGTGTCGGTCTCGGTTTCAAATCCGATCCCGTTTTCGGCCAATTCGGCGCGCAGTTCGCGGTAGTTTTCGACGATGCCGTTATGCACAACGGCGACCGGGCCGGCCTTGTGCGGGTGGGCGTTGTTGACCGATGGCGCACCATGGGTGGCCCAGCGAGTGTGGCCAATCCCGGATTTGCCAGGCAGCGGGTCATGGACCAGCAGGTCACTCAGGTTGACCAGCTTGCCTACCGCCCGGCGACGCCCCAGCGCCCCGTCATTCACAGTGGCAATGCCGGCGCTATCATATCCGCGATATTCCAGCCGTTTCAGGGCTTCAACCAGAATAGGGGCGACCTCATGCTGCCCCAGAACACCTACAATTCCACACATAAACTCAGGCCTCTTTATCGCGGCGAGCTTTTTTCGCCTTTAACATATCAAACAATTTGCGCGCATAGCCGGGTTTGTTTTCTTGTTTGGCCCGCGCAACGGCCAAGGCATCAGCTTCGACATCTTTGGTCACCACGGTGCCGGTCGCCGTCATCGCCCCATCGCCCACTGTCACCGGCGCAACCAGCATGGTATTCGAGCCGATAAACACGTTGTGACCAATCGTGGTTTTGTGCTTCATCACGCCGTCATAGTTGCAAGTGATCGTGCCCGCACCGATATTCGTTGCGGCCCCAACTACAGCATCACCGACATAGCTAAGGTGATTGACCTTCGCGCCCTCGGCAATCTCAGCGTTTTTGATCTCAACGAAATTGCCGATTTTCGCGTTTTCTGCGAGTTCCGCACCCGGGCGCAGGCGGGCATAGGGGCCGACGACGGCGCCTCGGCTGACATGGCAGCCTTCCAGATGCGAATAAGCTCGGATCGTCGCGCCGCTTTCTACGGTCACGCCGGGGCCAAAGACCACGTTGGGTTCGATTACCGTATCGCGCCCGATGACCGTATCGGCGGCCAGATAAACCGTTTCCGGCGCCATCAGAGTCACGCCCAGATCCAGCAACTCGGCGCGCGCCTGCGTCTGAAACACAGCATCCGCCGCAGCCAGATCAGCGCGAGAATTCACACCCAGTGTCTGGGCTTCGTCACAAGCTACGGCGGTTACGCTCAGACCACGGTTGCGAGCGATTTCGACCACATCCGTCAGGTAGTACTCGCCCGCGGCATTGCCATTGCTCACCGCATCAATCAGCGACAACAGTGTTTCTGCGTTACATGCTAAAAGCCCTGAATTGCAGAAACTTATCGCGCGTTCTTCATCTGATGCTTCTTTGAATTCGACAATCCGCTCCAGCGTGTCACCATTCATGACCAGACGCCCATAGCGTGCGGGATCTGCGGCCTTAAAGCCCAGGATCACAAGATCATTCTGCACGCGGGCCTCGATCATGCGTTCCAGCGTATCGGGCTTCAAGAACGGAGTGTCACCGTAGAGAACAACGACATCACCGTCGAAACCTTCGAGCGCGTCGCGCGCTTGCGCAACCGCATGCGCGGTGCCCAGCTGCTCCTCCTGAACTGCGATCTGCGCCGTTTCATCTTCGGCCTGCGCGACCTTGGCGACGGCTTCGGACCCGTGGCCTGTGACGATCACGGTGCGCTCGGGCGACAGCACCGACCCGGCGCGCATGGCGTGGATCAGCATCGGAACCTGGGCGATGGGATGCAGTACCTTTGGAATATCCGAATTCATCCGGGTGCCTTTTCCAGCGGCAAGGATGACAAGGGCAGTGGTCATGAAATCGTTTTCTCTTTGTGTTTTCTTGCCGACCGTTTTATCCGCTGAGGGCAAAGGCGCAAGCCGTTCGGCCATCAAACAAGATTGCCGTTTGCAACATGACATGGCGGAAAACTGCCGAGCAAGGAGGCGCGATGCGCACTGTCATCTTCGATCTGGATGGGACTTTGGCGGATACATCCGGGGATTTGCTGGCCGCTGCAAACCATTGTTTTCGCGCGATGGGACATGGGGATGTGCTAGTCCATGGACAGGATGCGGGCATTGCGGTGCGTGGTGGTCGGATGATGCTGAGGCACGGGTTGAAACGGGTCGGGGCCTATAACGAGGATACGGTGGATGCTTACTATCCTGTGTTGCTCGAGGCTTACTCTAAAGATATCGACACCCATACGCGTTTTTATCCGGGTGCGTTGGAGGCGGTCGACGCCCTAAAGGCCGCAGGCTACGGCGTCGGCATCTGCACCAACAAACCCGAACGGCTGGCGGATCAATTGTTAACTCAGATGGGTGTTCGCGATCAGTTCGCTTCTCTGGTTGGTGCAGATACGCTGCACGTACGCAAACCCGATCCCGCGCCCTTGCGTGAAGCAGCACGACGGGCAGGTGGGCATCCCGATCTGTGCGTTCTGATCGGGGACTCTGATACTGACCGCAACACAGCAAAGGCCGCAGGCGTGCCGTCTGTGCTGGTTACGTTCGGGCCATCGGGGGATGATATGGCCGCGTTGGAGCCCGAGGCTTTGCTGCATCATTTTGCCGATCTGCCGGGTGTTGTGACCGATCTGATCGGTGCGGCGGCATGATCTCTTGACCCGACGCGGATAGAGCCCCAGAACTGAGCCATGACTGAGACATTCACCGGCAGCTTCACCCAACAGGAACCGATCCCTGATGAGGCGATCGAGGCCGCGCTGGCCGTCCTGCGCCATGGGCGTCTGCATCGCTATAACGTCGCACCGGGTGAGCTGGGCGAGACCGCATTGTTGGAACAGGAATTTGCCGCCCAGATGGGGGCGAAATACTGTCTGGCGGTGTCCTCAGGCGGTTACGCATTGGCGACTGCCTTGCGCGCGGTGGGTGTGCAGCCCGGCGATCCGGTGCTGACGAATGCCTTTACCCTTGCACCGGTGCCGGGGTCGATTGCATCTGTTGGGGCTAAACCTGTGTTTGTAGGCGTCTCGGAAAATCTGACGATTGATCTGGACGATCTTGAGACCAAGCTGGATCAGGCGCGGGTTCTGATGCTCAGTCATATGCGCGGTCACCTATGCGACATGGATCGGTTGATGCAACTTTGTGATGCGGCTGGTGTGGTCGTGATCGAGGATTGCGCACATACGATGGGCGCGGCTTGGCGGGGGCAATTGTCCGGTCGGCAGGGGGCAATCGGCTGCTATTCCTGCCAGACGTACAAACATGTCAATTCCGGTGAAGGCGGACTGCTGATCACTGATGATGAGGAGCTTGCCGCCAAGGCCACGATGCTGTCGGGCTCTTACATGCTCTATGAACGTCATCTGGCAGCCCCGTCGCCCGAGGTTTTCGA
The DNA here is from genome assembly GCF_056533065.1 of Ruegeria sp. H4. Classification (NCBI taxonomy): domain Bacteria; kingdom Pseudomonadati; phylum Pseudomonadota; class Alphaproteobacteria; order Rhodobacterales; family Roseobacteraceae; genus Ruegeria; species Ruegeria sp. H4. The sequence goes on along the minus strand of NZ_JBQFOC010000002.1, from coordinate 578,651 downwards.
GCGCGTCAAATACACCACGCCCAATGTCTCGGGTCGCATGGACAATTTGCGCGCTGCCATCCTGCGCCCGCAATTGCGCGATCTGGATCGGCAGGTTGGGCGTTGGAATGAAAGATACCGGGCCATCGAGGCTGGCTTGCGCGGAACACCGGGGCTGACAATTGTGGACCGGCCAGAGGAAGAAACCTATGTCGGTTCGTCGATCCAGTTCCTGCTTCTGGACTGGGTTCCCGATCGGATCACCGAGGTTATTGATAGGTGCGCAAAACGGGGGGTCGAGTTGAAATGGTTTGGTGGGGCTGAACCGACAGGCTTCACCTCTCGCTATGACAGCTGGCGCTATGTCGAAAGCGAATGTATGCCGGGATCGGATCGTATCCTTACGGGTATTTTGGATATGCGTGTCCCGCTCACGTTCTCTTTGCAGGACTGTGATCTGATTGCTCGAATAACTCGGGAAGAAGTCGCGCGGATCCACAATCTGGCGACGGCCTGAAACAGCAAAATCCGTTGTCCGGACACGATTTCGCTTGCGTACGGACGTTATCATGCTGGCAAATTGAGGTGTCTTTGCTTCTTTGAGCGGGCACACCATCAGATATCATTGCGGAACCATGACCAAAGAGAAAAAATCTGAATCTCTGGAAGTCAGGCTAAGCCTGTCGGAAAAAAACGCGTTCGCCGCAAGGGTTGCTGCGCGCGGGGAAACCATGAGCGCGGCTTTGCGCCGCTTGATCGCTGAAGATGGAGTGCCTCATTCAAACTCGAAGGAGGTTTCGACCATGAAAAAGACTGTAGTTGCGGCGTCTCCAGTAATTCTGACGATCGCTATCTTAGCCGCTGTATCGATGTCTGGAGCATCTGCAAAAACCGATTTCGCTGGCAATTTTCGTGCCAAGGATACCAACGGCGATGGATTTGTCGATCGGATCGAAATGCTGAGTTACATGACGCAGCAGGCCGAGCAGGTGAACTTGCCTAGCGATTGTGATGGAACCGAACTGGCGAAAGTTTGGTCAATGTCGCCGGAAGAACTGGCAGATGATGCAATTGGCTTCTCAGATGCTGACAATGATGGCCGCATTACCTTGTCTGAAGTCGTAGCGGCAAACGAACGCTACCGGGCTGACGATTTCACATCCGCCGATACCAACGAGGACGGATTTGTGACCTTGGCAGAGTTGGAGTTCGGCTTTCGTGAAGACGAAGCCAAGGTCAGCGCGGAATGCAGAGCGGCCATTGGTATGCACAGCGCCGCTCGCGCTTCTGAGATTTTGGAGCAAATAGATACAGATGGTGATGGGCGGATCAGCTTGGGTGAGTTCGTGAACCACTAGACCGCATTCCAACTGGACAGACACTCTTGGTTTCGCTATAAATGAACACATGTTCAATTACTGAAGTGTAGCGCAGAGGCAGACCAAATGTTCCAGGCGGCAATGACTTTTGATCTCGGCGAGGATGTAAACGCGCTGCGCGAGATGGTGCATCGCTGGGCGCAGGAACGGGTCAAGCCGATGGCCGCCGAGATCGACGCATCTAATGCTTTTCCCAATGAGCTATGGGCGGAGATGGGAGAGCTTGGCCTTCTGGGCGTGACGGTGCCCGAGGAATATGGCGGGGCCGGAATGTCCTATCTGGCTCATACAATTGCAGTAGAGGAAGTGGCGCGTGCCTCGGCATCGGTTTCGCTGTCATACGGGGCGCATTCCAACCTGTGCGTGAATCAGATCAAGCTGAACGGCAATGAGGAGCAAAAGCAAAAGTACCTGCCGCGGCTGATTTCTGGCGCGCATGTGGGTGCATTGGCGATGTCCGAGGCTTCGGCCGGGTCGGACGTCGTTTCGATGAAGCTGCGCGCGGAAAAGCGCAACGATCATTACCGGCTGAATGGCAACAAATACTGGATCACCAACGGGCCGGACGCGGATACGCTGGTCGTCTACGCCAAGACAGACCCAGAGGCCGGGTCCAAAGGAATCACCGCGTTTCTGATCGAAAAAGAGATGAAGGGCTTCTCGACCTCACCGCATTTCGACAAGCTTGGAATGCGCGGGTCCAATACAGCAGAACTGATCTTTGAAGATGTCGAAGTGCCGTTCGAAAATGTTCTGGGCGAAGAAGGCAAGGGCGTTGCCGTTCTGATGTCTGGGCTCGACTACGAACGTGTCGTTCTGGCCGGGATCGGAACCGGGATCATGGCGGCCTGTCTTGATGAGATCATGCCCTATCTGGCCGAACGCAAACAGTTCGGCAAACCCATCGGCAGCTTCCAACTGATGCAGGGCAAGATCGCGGATATGTATACCTCGATGAACTCTGCCCGGGCTTATGTCTACGAAGTTGCAAAGGCCTGCGATCGTGGGGATGTGACGCGGCAGGATGCAGCGGCGTGCTGTCTCTATGCCTCAGAGGCTGCGATGACGCAGGCGCATCAGGCGGTTCAGGCGATGGGCGGGGCCGGGTTCCTGTCGGACGCGCCGGTCAGCCGGATTTTCCGAGATGCCAAACTAATGGAGATCGGTGCAGGCACCAGCGAAATTCGCCGGATGCTGATTGGCCGCGAGCTGATGAACGAGATGCAGTGAAGAAAACGCCCCGCTGACTTTGGGTCGACGGGGCGCTTTGGATTGGATCAGAACCGATGGACGTAGGACACACCGACCAGCCAGGGATCGATTTCGGCGGTGCCGATATCGGCGCCATCCAGGGTCACGTCCGAGTCGATGTCGAACCAGCGCACATTCAGTCGGACTGCCCCGTTTTGGGTGACCTGATAGTCCAGCCCGGCCTGCAGCGCGACCCCGAACGAGTTATCGACCTTGAGATCCCCCAGCGGAGAGCTTTCGTCGAAGAAGATCGTGTAGTTCAGACCGGCCCCGACATAGGGTTTCCAAGCGGTGTTGGTCGGGAAGTGATAGTTCAGCGACAGGGTCGGGGGCAGGTGCTTGACGCTGCCCGCATCAGTGCTGCCTCCCAGAGTGATGTCGTGGCTGAAGGGCGTTGCAGCCAAGAGCTCGATCCCCAGATTGTCGCGGATAAAGTATTCGGCGGTGAAGATCGGGCGGGTATCCGCGTCGATATCTGCGCTAAGCCCCGCAAGCGTTCCGTTGTCGGATTTCGGGTCCAGATATCCCACACCTACGCCAAGGGTCCAGTCGCCCTGCGATTGGGCAAATGCGGGCACGGCCAAAGCGGCCAGTGCGGTCGAGAATGTCAAAGCGGCGAGCGTTTTCATCATGATCTTGCCTTTGGTTTTGTTGATGCCCCTTGTGTGGCGGCAAAGGCCAATCCGCGCTCTGATCTGTATCAAGTTTTGCTTGGTTCTGGTTGCCTGCGTCCGGCGGGAAAATTCAATGAAAAAAGAGGCCTAGCAGATGCTTGACCCTAGGCGCATACCTGGTTTGCGCCCAGAGGGTGGCTGGGACCTGCCCGATCAGTTGAACATGGCGCGTCAGTGTCTGGTTCATCCCGATGATCGTATTGCCGTGATTGATCTAACCGGTCCCACTGAACAGCGTGTGACTTATGAGCAGCTACATCATATGACCGACGGGATTGCTCGTGCTTTGCAGCAGAAGGTACAGCCAGGTGATCGGGTCGGTGTCCTGCTCAGCCAATCCCCATGGTGTGCCGCCGCGCATCTGGCGATCTGGAAGATCGGCGCGATCTCGGCTCCCCTGTTCAAGCTGTTCAAACAGGAGGCATTGCTGTCTCGTGTCAGTGATGCGGGCGCCAGTATTGTGCTGACCGATGTCGAGGGTGCCGGGCTGCTTGAAGGGATCGCAAAGCCTCTGATCGCATCTGAAGTAGGGGTGGCCGGCGCTCCACTTCCCTTTGCCGAGACTGGGCCGGATGATCCGGCGGTGCTGATCTATACGTCGGGCACAACCGGCAGCCCCAAGGGGGCCCTGCACGGGCATCGGGTGCTGACGGGCCATTTGCCCGGCGTTTCAATCAGCCACGATCACCTGCGCGACGGAGACTGCCTGTGGACCCCTGCCGATTGGGCCTGGATCGGCGGGCTGTTCGACGTGCTAATGCCCGGTCTGGCGCTGGGCATTCCGGTGGTTGCGGCGCGGCTGGATAAGTTTTCGGCTGAGGCCTGCGCGGACGTGATTGCGCAGGGTGGGGTGCGAAACGTGTTCTTCCCTCCGACCGCGCTGCGGATGCTGAAAGCAGCGGATCAGAGCATACCCGGCTTGCGCTCGGTCGCCTCGGGTGGGGAGCCTCTGGGGGCCGAGATGCTGGCCTGGGGACAGCAGACGTTTGGCCTGACGATCAATGAGTTTTACGGCCAGACCGAATGCAACATGGTCGTCTCTTCCTGTGCCGAGGATTTCCCGGTTCAGCCCGGTTGCATCGGCAAACCAGTGCCGGGGCATGAGGTGGCGGTGATCGACGACGATGGCAATCCGACCGGGGACGAGGGCGACGTGGCCATCCGGCGCGGCTCGGCCTCGATGTTGCTGGAATATTGGAACCGCCCTGACACAACTGCTGAGAAATTCCGGAGCGACTGGCTGATCACCGGCGATCGCGGCGTGTGGGAGGGAGACTATCTGCGCTTTGTCGGTCGTGATGATGACGTGATTACCTCCGCCGGGTATCGCATCGGCCCGGCTGAGATCGAGGATTGCCTGCTGACCCACCCGGCGGTGGCAACGGTGGGCGTGGTCGGCAAGCCCGATCCGCTGCGGACCGAGATTGTGAAGGCCTATGTGGTGTTGAAACCGGGTGCTGAGGCTGCGGAACGGGAGTTGCAGGAGTGGGTCAAGGATCGTCTGGCGCAGTACTCCTATCCGCGCGAGGTGGCGTTTTTGGAGGAACTGCCAATGACGGTCACGGGGAAGGTGATACGCAAGGAATTGAAGGCCCGAGCGGCCACAGAGGTGTTATGATACGTTTTATCGCCGTCTTGTCTCTGCTGCCCGTTCAAGCGGTGGCTGATTGGGCTCCTGACCCGGTAGCCGAGGCTGATATTTGGCATTGTGTGGCCGAGGCGGGTGAAGGCTGGCATGCTGGTGCAACGTGTGTCCGGAACTTTGCGAATGCCTGCATAGAAGAGGGCGGTTCCTATGACAGCATAGCGGTTGCACAGTGTATGGACGCAGAGACCAAAGCTTGGGATGCAGTGATGAACACAGCATACGGATCTTTGCGCCAAGATTTATCAGATCCAGAACTGCCGCCCGTTGCAGCTGAGGCTCTCAGGGACGCACAGCGCGCCTGGATCGCATTTCGAGACGCTGAATGCCTGTCGCGGGGAAATCTGACAACCGGAACGGGCCACTTCGAAGATGGGGCGGATTGTATGTTGCGGGTAACAGCAACGCGCGCGTTGGATTTGATCGGATATGGGGGCACACAATGAGTAAATTGAAATCCGCGTTCCTTCCTAGTTCGGAAGCCGCACAAACAAACCGCACCGCCCATCTCGACGCGCTGGCGCAAATCTCCGAAGCTGCTGAAGCAGCCCGTATCGGAGGCGGCGAGAAATCTCGCGCGCGGCACGTTTCTAGGGGCAAGATGCTCCCGCGGCGTCGGGTGGCGAACCTGCTCGACCCGGGCTCTCCGTTTCTTGAAATCGGCGCGACGGCGGCGCATGGGATGTATAGCGATGCCGCGCCCTGTGCCGGGGTCATCGCAGGCATTGGGCGTGTGCAGGGGCGCGAGGTCATGGTGGTCTGTAACGACGCCACCGTGAAGGGCGGCACCTATTACCCGATGTCGGTGAAGAAACACCTGCGCGCGCAGGAGATCGCCGAGGAAAATCAACTGCCCTGCATCTATCTGGTCGACAGCGGCGGTGCGAACCTGCCCAATCAGGATGAGGTCTTTCCTGATCGCGATCACTTTGGCCGCATCTTCTACAATCAGGCGCGTATGAGTGCGAAGGGGATCGCTCAGATCGCCGTTGTGATGGGGTCATGTACCGCGGGCGGGGCCTATGTGCCCGCGATGTCTGACGTCACGATCATCGTGAAGGAACAGGGGACGATTTTTCTGGCCGGGCCGCCTCTGGTGAAGGCTGCGACCGGCGAGGTCGTGAGTTCCGAAGATCTGGGCGGCGGTGACGTGCATACCCGCCTGTCAGGTGTGGCGGACTACCTAGCGGAAGATGACGCCCACGCTCTGGCTTTGGCGCGACGGGCTGTTGGCTCGCTGAACCTGCGCAAACCGCAGACGGTGGATTGGGCCAGCCCCGAAGACCCTGCCTATGACCCAGAGGAAATCCTCGGCGTTGTTCCGGCTGACTTGCGCACGCCCTATGACATCCGCGAGGTGATCGCGCGGCTGGTCGACGGCTCTCGGTTCGATGAGTTCAAGCCCAGGTTTGGGGAAACGCTGGTGACCGGCTTTGCCCATGTCAAAGGCTGCCCGGTGGGCATCATCGCCAACAATGGGGTACTGTTTTCCGAGGCCGCGCAGAAGGGCGCGCATTTTGTCGAGCTGTGCTCGCAACGCAAAACCCCGCTGGTGTTCCTGCAAAACATCACCGGCTTTATGGTGGGCCGTAAATACGAAAACGAAGGCATCGCGCGGCATGGGGCCAAGATGGTGACGGCGGTGGCAACAACTTCGGTGCCGAAGATCACGATGCTTGTCGGAGGCTCATTCGGGGCCGGAAACTATGGCATGGCCGGTCGGGCCTATCAGCCTCGGTTCCTGTGGACCTGGCCGAATTCTCGGATTTCCGTGATGGGCGGCGAGCAGGCGGCGGGCGTTCTGGCCACCGTCAAACGCGACGGAATCGAACGGCAGGGCGGCACTTGGTCCGCCGAGGAAGAAGCCGATTTCAAACGCCCGACACTGCAGATGTTCGAGGAACAGTCGCATCCGCTGTATGCCTCGGCCCGCCTCTGGGACGACGGTATCATCGACCCGCGCAAATCGCGTGATGTGTTGGCCCTATCGCTCAGCGCAGCGCTGAATGCCCCGATTGAGGAGACACGTTTCGGCGTGTTCAGGATGTAAGATGACCGATCTGGAACAGCTAAAAAACCGCTACCCAGGCGCACAGACCTTCAAGTTTGGGGACAACGCGGCGCTGAGTGACGAGCTGCTGGCCCTTGTGCGTGCTGGAAAGAAAACGGCGACCTGCGATGCATTGCGAAACTATCCCGAAGGCTCTCCTGACCTGCCGGTGGTTGGGCGGCGCGATATTGCTCTGAACTGGAATGATCGCCCGGCGCTGGTGATAGAAACGGTCGAGGTTACGATCTGTCGCTATTGCGATGTGACCGAAGGTTTTGCGCTGGCCGAGGGCGAGAATGAAACGCTTGCGGGGTGGCGCGATGATCACCGCCGTTATTTCGAACGCAATGGCGGCTTCGATCCTAAGATGGAGTTGGTCTGCGAGCGATTTCGTCTTGTCGAAGATCTGGCGGTTGAGGGGTAAGCCATGTTTTGTAAAATCCTGATTGCCAACCGGGGCGAGATCGCCTGCCGAGTGATGGAAACTGCTCAGAAAATGGGCGTTGCTTGTGTCGCTGTTTATTCCGATGCAGATGCCTCGGCCAAGCATGTTCAGATGGCGGATGAAGCGGTTAATATCGGCGGCGCGGCTCCGTCAGAGAGCTATCTGAAGGGCGATGTGATCATTCAGGCGGCGCTGGATTCCGGCGCGCAGGCGATCCATCCGGGCTATGGGTTTCTATCCGAAAACCCGGAATTCGTGGATGCGGTTGAGGCTGCGGGCTTGACGTTCATCGGACCATCGGCAGATGCGATCCGGAAGATGGGCCTCAAAGACGCAGCAAAGGTTCTTATGGAACAGGCGGGCGTGCCTGTCGTGCCGGGTTATCATGGGGACAATCAGGACCCCGAGCATCTGGCCGAGGCGGCCGAAACTATTGGCTATCCTGTGTTGATCAAGGCAGTGGCAGGCGGCGGCGGCAAGGGGATGCGGCTGGTCGAAAATCCCGAGGATTTTCTGTCCGCTCTGGACAGCGCACGCGGCGAGGCGAAAACCGCCTTCGGCAATGATGCTGTGCTGGTTGAGAAATTCGTCGCGAAGCCTCGCCATATCGAGGTGCAGGTATTTGGCGACGGCAGACACGCAGTTCACCTATTCGAACGGGACTGCTCATTGCAGCGACGGCATCAGAAGGTGATCGAAGAGGCTCCGGCCCCTGGCATGACAACTGAAATGCGCGACGCGATGGGACATGCAGGTGTCCGCGCGGCTGAGGCGATTGGCTACAAAGGGGCGGGGACGGTTGAGTTTATCGTCGACGCGTCCGAAGGACTGCGCCCGGATCGGTTCTGGTTCATGGAAATGAACACGCGCCTGCAGGTTGAACACCCTGTAACCGAGGCGATCACGGGCGTCGATCTGGTCGAATGGCAGTTGCGTGTGGCAGCGGGTGAGAGCTTGCCAAAACAGCAAAGAGACCTTTCGATCAACGGCCACGCGTTCGAGGCGCGGCTCTATGCCGAAGATGTACCCAAGGGATTCCTGCCAGCAACAGGTACCCTGACCCATCTGCGCTTTCCTCAAGGGTGTCGGGCAGATAGTGGCGTGAGGGCGGGGGATACAATCAGCCCCTGGTATGACCCGATGATTGCAAAGGTGATTGTGCATGGGCCGACGCGGTCGGTCGCTCTCGAACAGTTACACCGCGCGTTGCAAGGGACTGAGGTCGCCGGAACGGTTACCAACCTGTCATTCCTGGGGGCCTTGACCCGGCATACTGGCTTTGCCTCGGGCGATGTCGATACGGGGCTGATCGGGCGCGACCTTGACGAATTGGTGCAGGCGGTACCGCCACGGCCCGAGACCCTTGTGGCGGCAGCCATGCGGGCATCGAACTTGGTGGACATGCAGGCAGACGCTGGTTTCTCGCTTTGGGCGCCTCTGCATCGGGCGGTTCAGCTGATATCCGGTGAGGATCATATCGAGCTTGATGTTCAAGTTATTGGCGCCGAGCGGCAGGAGTGGCACGTGGGTGAGACGGTCGTCACGGCACAACGCCAGGACGGGCGCTGGCTGATCAACGGAAAACCGATGCCCTATGTCGTGGTCACTGGTCCCCGGATCACGGTCTTCGAGGATTATGGACAGAGTTTTGACCTGGTCGACCCACTGGACCGCGAGGCCAGCGCGGCTGGGGATACCAACCTGATCGAAGCGCCGATGCCGGGGCTTGTCAAAGCGGTCTTTGCAGTGGCCGGTCAGCCGGTCAATGAAGGCGACCGCTTGGCGGTGCTGGAGGCGATGAAGATGGAACATTCCCTGCTTGCTGCTCGGGATGGTGTTGTCGCAGAGGTTCTGGCCGAAGAAGGCGCTCAGGTCGAAGCCGGTGCCGCCTTGGTCCGGTTGGAAGATAGCTAGGCTGTTCGAAAGTCTGTGCATGTGTCACGATCAGTTTGGACACCTAAGGGAGATGAGGCATGGGCGAACGGGTCGAAATTTTTGAAGTCGGGCCTCGGGACGGGTTGCAGAACGAAACGCGCGACATTCCGGTGGCCGAGAAGATTGCGCTTGTCGATTGCCTGTCGGATGCCGGGTTCAACCGGATCGAAGTGGCCAGCTTTGTTTCACCTAAATGGGTTCCCCAAATGGCGGGAAGCGCCGATGTTCTGGCCGGCATAGCGCGCGCAAAGGGTGTGCGATATGCAGCCCTGACCCCCAATATGCGGGGGTATGAAGATGCATTGGCAACCAAAGCGGATGAGATCGCGGTTTTTGCCTCGGCTTCCGAGGGATTCTCGAAAGCGAATATCAATGCCACCATTGCCGAGTCGATTGAACGGTTCACGCCGATCCTGGACGCCGCGCGCCACATCGACCTGCCAGTGCGCGGCTATGTCTCTTGCGTGACCGACTGCCCGTATGATGGGCCGACACCGCCCGAAAAGGTGGCCGAGGTCGCGGATCTTTTGTTCTCTCACGGCTGCTATGAGGTGTCTTTGGGCGATACGATCGGGCAGGGCACGCCGGACAAGATCGCACGGATGTTGATGGCGGTGCGAGAGCGTGTTCCCGTGACCCGGCTGGCCGGTCATTTTCACGACACGAATGGCCGGGCGTTGGACAATATCGATGCCTCGCTTTCACTGGGCGTCCGTGTATTCGATGCCGCCGTTGGTGGCCTTGGTGGTTGCCCTTACGCACCCGGTGCAGCGGGCAATGTCGCGACCGAAGCCGTTGCGGCGCATCTGGAACGGTTGGGATATGCCACCGGCCTGGATGCCAAAGTGTTGGATAAAGCCGCGCAGATGGCGCGCGCCATGAGGGGCTAAGATGTACGAAACGATCTCGATCGTCACAGATGCACGCGGCGTTGCCACCCTGTGCCTAAACCGCCCGGAAAAACACAACGCGATGTCGGCCACGATGATCGCCGAACTGACGCGCGCAGCGCAGGATTTGGAGCAAGACCCCGCTGTTCGGGTCGTCGTGCTGACCGGGACTGGTAGATCCTTTTGCGCGGGCGGGGATCTGGTTTGGATGCAGGATCAGATGACAGCCGACCCTGCAACGCGTTTCATCGAAGCACGCAAGCTTGCGGAAATGCTGCAAGCGCTCAACACGATGCCGAAACCCCTGATCGGAGCGTTGCAAGGCAATGCGTTCGGCGGTGGCGTGGGTCTGGCTGCTGTCTGTGATGTGGCGATTGGTGTTGAAGCCCTGAAAATGGGCCTGACCGAGACAAAGCTGGGCCTGATCCCGGCGACGATTGGGCCCTATGTGATCGCACGTATGGGGGCGGCCAAGGCCCGCCGGGTTTTCATGTCTGCGCGTCTGTTTGATGCGGCCGAGGCCGTGAGGCTTGGGCTTTTGGCCAAAACAGTTGCGGTAGACGGGTTGTATCAGGCCATCGAGGACGAAGTTCTTCCCTATCTGAACTGCGCACCAGGGGCGGTTGCCTCGGCCAAGGCGCTGGTTCAGGATCTTGGGCCTAAGATTGACGATCAGGTGATTGACCATACGATCAATGCGCTGGTTTCTCGCTGGGAAACAGAAGAAGCGCACGAGGGAATTAACGCTTTCTTTGAGAAACGTAAGCCCAAGTGGATCAACGACGTTTAATTCTGAGACGGAATGCGGCGCTGTGCAGAATGACATGCGAAATTTCAGGATGGTCAACCCCAAGGTTGATGCCCCTGCGCGCTTGTGATCGGTTGACCCTCTGACCCCGCAGAGATAGAGAATGTCCAGTCAACTCGCCAATTGACCGCGCGCTCAATATGGATCGCGCAGGAAAGGAGCTACTCTTGGAAGAGCTGTTGCGGGAATATCTCCCGATCCTGGTGTTTCTGGCCGTGGCCGTGGGCCTTGGAATAGTGCTGATTCTGGCGGCTGTCGTTTTGGCCGTCCGCAACCCCGATCCGGAAAAAGTCAGCGCATATGAATGCGGCTTCAACGCATTTGATGACGCGCGGATGAAATTTGATGTTCGATTCTATCTGGTCGCGATTCTTTTCATTATCTTCGATCTGGAAATCGCCTTCCTGTTCCCCTGGGCCGTTGGCTTCAAGGACATCAGCGATGTGGGTTTCTGGTCCATGATGGTGTTTCTGGGCGTTCTGACCATCGGCTTTGCCTATGAATGGAAGAAAGGGGCGCTGGAATGGGAGTGATGACGGGTGCAAACACCGCTGGCGTCGACAAAGAAGTCGCCACCCAGGCCTTGAATGCCGAGCTTCAGGACAAAGGGTTCTTGCTGACTTCGACCGAGGACATCATCAACTGGGCGCGCACTGGCAGCTTACATTGGATGACCTTTGGTCTAGCCTGCTGCGCGGTTGAGATGATGCACACCTCGATGCCGCGCTATGACGCGGAACGGTTCGGTATCGCCCCGCGCGCATCCCCGCGCCAGTCCGACGTGATGATCGTGGCTGGAACCCTGACCAACAAAATGGCCCCGGCGCTGCGCAAAGTTTACGATCAGATGCCCGAACCGCGCTATGTGATCTCGATGGGCTCCTGCGCGAATGGCGGTGGCTACTACCATTATTCCTATTCAGTCGTGCGCGGCTGTGACCGCATTGTGCCCGTGGATATCTACGTACCCGGCTGCCCTCCGACCGCCGAGGCGCTGCTCTATGGTCTGATGCAACTGCAACGTAAGATCCGCCGTACTGGGACGATTGTAAGATGATCGGGGTTTCTGGTTCGACACCTTCTATAGATTTGGTCGCGGAGAACTCGGCGATACTGGCCGGTTTCGCCGATCGTGGGGTCGATCTGAACCAAAAGCTAGAGTTCGAATTTTCTGTTGAATTTTCAAGCAAAGATCAGGCGAAGGAGTTCAGATCGATTGCTCGTGAAGCAATGAAGCCGATAAAAGCGGAGTTTGGGCTGAAAAATTTCCTGTTTATTTTGTGTAACTACGAAGATGAAGGCTGCGTCGAGTTAAAGTGCTGTGTCGAAACTACTCCGGACGTCCGATTGATTTCTACCATCGAACAGACGTTGGGGGCACTCGCTGCAGAACGCGGTGGAAGTGACTGTTTTTGGGAGTTCCCAGATCCGGCGAACAACAAAGTTCCTACGGAATCCGCGCAGGAGGTTGGTCAATGAGCGAAGCACTCAAAGAACTCGGCACACAGCTTGAACTGAAACGCTCGGATTGTGTTCTGTCCTGGGACGTGACCCATGAAGAATTGAACGTCGATGTTGCGCTGTCGAACCTTGTCGAATTCATTGAATTCCTGAAAAGCGACCGGTCCTGTCAATTCTCTACCTTGGTGGATATCACCGGCGTGGACTATCCCGAACGAGCCAAGCGGTTCGACGTGGTCTATCACTTCCTGTCGATGTACCAGAACCAGCGTATTCGCCTGCGGGTCTCGATCCGCGAGGAAGACATGGTGCCCTCGATCGTTGACGTACACCCCTCGGCCAATTGGTTTGAGCGTGAGGTGTTCGACATGTTCGGCATCCTGTTCTCAGGCCATCCGGACCTGCGGCGTATCCTGACCGACTATGGCTTCCGGGGCTATCCGCTGCGCAAGGATTTCCCGACCACAGGCTATACAGAAGTGCGCTATGACGAGGCGCAAAAGCGAGTGGTCTACGAACCCGTCAGCCTCGTGCAGGAATACCGTCAGTTTGATTTCATGTCCCCGTGGGAAGGTGCGAACTACATCCTGCCGGGGGATGAGAAGCAGGAGGCCGAGTGATGGGGGGTATCTGGTGGCTGATCCTTTCCGCGCTGACCATCATCCCGATGGTAAAGATTTTGCCATTCTTCGGGATCAACAAGGTCTGGTGCCTGCTATGTCTGGTCCCTTTTGGCACGATTGCCCTGCTCTGGTGGGTCGGGATCAAGCTACAGGAAATGGAGCGCCGTTAAGATGCTGACGATGTTGGGCGAACTGATCACATTGGGCGCGCTGGGTGTTTTGCTGGCCGGGGCTGCTGCCAAAGCCGTTGAGGCAAAAAAGGTCCGAGTTCGGGCTGAAGCAAAGAAAAGACGGGGGCGTTGATGGACGGCTCAAGATATGATGACGGCAGCACGGACGCGCTGAGCGGCGAGCAGAAGATCCGTAACTTTAACATCAACTTCGGCCCGCAACACCCTGCAGCGCATGGGGTTTTGCGCTTGGTTCTTGAGTTGGACGGCGAGATCGTGGAGCGTTGCGATCCGCATATCGGCCTGCTGCATCGTGGTACTGAGAAGCTGATGGAAAGCCGGACGTATCTGCAGAACCTGCCGTATTTCGATCGTCTGGACTATGTGGCGCCGATGAACCAGGAACATGCCTGGTGTCTGGCGATTGAGAAACTGACTGGTGTTGAAGTGCCGCGTCGCGGCTCGCTGATCCGGGTTCTGTATTCCGAGATTGGTCGTATCCTGAACCATCTGCTGAACGTGACCACACAGGCGATGGATGTTGGCGCGCTGACTCCGCCGCTTTGGGGATTTGAAGAGCGCGAAAAGCTGATGGTGTTCTACGAGCGTGCCTGCGGGGCCCGCCTGCACGCTGCTTACTTCCGCCCCGGTGGCGTCCATCAGGACCTGCCGCCGGAACTGCTGGACGACATCGAGGCTTGGAGCCACGAATTCCCCGCCGTTCTGGACGATATCGACGGTCTACTGACCGAAAACCGCATCTTCAAACAGCGCAACGCCGATATTGGCGTTGTGACCGAGGATGACATCCAGAAATACGGGTTCTCGGGCGTGATGGTCCGTGGCTCGGGCCTCGCATGGGACCTGCGTCGCGCGCAACCCTACGAATGCTATGACGAGTTCGAGTTCCAGATCCCCGTCGGCAAGAATGGCGATTGCTACGACCGTTATCTCTGCCGCATGGAAGAGATGCGCCAGTCGCTGCTGATCATCCGTCAGGCCATCGCCAAGATTCGCGAATGCCCGGGCGACGTTCTGGCCCGTGGCAAGATCACCCCACCGAAACGGTCTGACATGAAGACCTCGATGGAAAGCCTGATCCATCACTTCAAGCTCTACACCGAAGGGTTCCACGTCCCCGCAGGCGAGGTCTACGCCGCCGTCGAAGCCCCCAAGGGCGAGTTTGGCGTCTATTTGGTCGCCGACGGCACCAACAAGCCTTATCGCGCCAAACTGCGCGCGCCGGGGTTCTTGCATTTGCAAGCCATGGACCACATCGCCGGAGGCCACCAACTTGCCGACGTCGCCGCCATCATCGGCACTATGGATGTGGTTTTCGGGGAGATTGACCGGTGAAAACGATTGTCGTCGCTCTTACAGTTTATGCGCTTTCCGGGCCAGTGATAGCCCAAGCGCTGGTCGGTGAAAGCGACTATGTTCATGTTTCTGATCTTGCCAATGCAGGGTTTGAGCCATTTGCCACAAGTGGCCAGAACGGGGCTAGTTTCGGTATGAAAAAAGGCTCGGATATGTATTTTTGCTTTAGCGCGGATCGAGAGGAATTTGCTGCCGTTCGTCGCGAGAAATTGAGTGCAGAAATGCGCGATGAATCGCCTGATCGAAAGGTGCCCAACATTTTTGTTGCGTGCATTGCGATGCAGTAGGACCAGATCAATGCTTAGACGCCTCCACCCCGAACAACCCGACAGCTTCGCCTTCACCTCTGCCAATCAGCAATGGGCCGAAGCGCAGATTACCAAATATCCCGAAGGTCGTCAGGCCAGTGCGGTGATCCCGTTGCTGTGGCGCGCGCAAGAGCAGGAGGGGTGGCTATCCCGTCCGGCAATTGAATCCGTCGCTGACATGCTGGGCATGGCCTATATCCGCGTGCTTGAGGTCGCCTCATTCTATTTCATGTTCCAACTTCAGCCGGTCGGATCGGTGGCGCATATTCAGGTCTGTGGCACGACCTCCTGCATGATCTGCGGGGCCGAGGATCTGATTGCGGTCTGCAAGGACAAGATCGCCGCCAAGCCGCATGAACTGTCTGCCGATGGTAAACTGAGCTGGGAAGAAGTCGAATGCCTTGGGTCCTGCGCCAATGCGCCGATGGCGCAGATCGGCAAGGACTATTACGAAGATCTGACCGCCGCGAGCTTTGGCAAGATTATCGACGATCTGGCCGCAGGCAAGGTGCCAACACCGGGCCCTCAGAACGGGCGTTACGCAGCTGAACCACTGGGCGGGCTGACCAGCCTGACGGACCATGACGCAGGCAAACCGCAGTACAATGCCAGCGTGGCCTTGGCGACCGATCTGGGCGACACGGTCAAGCGCATCGACGGGACCGAGGTGCCGATTCTGACCCCTTGGCTGGGCAAGGACGGCAAGGCAGCGGCGACCAAGTCGGCCCCGAAACCGCCCAAAGCGCCGAAACCGGCCAAACCCGCTGTGAAGCAGGCGGAGGAGGCGAAGGCCGCCAAGGAAGCGCAGCCAGAAACGCTGACTGACGCGCGGGATGGCAAGGCCGATGATCTGAAAATGCTGAAAGGCGTCGGCCCGAAACTGGAGCAGACGCTGAACGAGCTGGGTTTTTACCATTTCGACCAGATCGCCGCCTGGACGCCCGAACATGTGGCTTGGGTCGATACACGGTTGAAGTTCAAAGGCCGGATCGAGCGCGACGGATGGATCGCACAAGCGGCCAAGCTGGCAGCGGGAGAAGAGACCGAGTTTGCCAAGCGCGCCAAGAAAGACGGTAAGTACGAAGACTGAGATGGACGCGGATAAGGAACAGGCCATCGCCCGCAAGGGCCGACATATTGGCATCGTCATTGCGGTGACGATGGCGATCTGGCTTGCCATGAACCTGTTCATCGGTCCCGCTTTGGGGCTGACCACGCGCCACGCATTGTTTTTTGACCTCGCCGCATTGGCCGGGTTCATCTATGCGGGCGTCAACATATTTCAACTCTGGCGCATGCGTCAGGAAAGCCGAAGGTAACACGCGATGCTGAAGGATCAGGACCGGATCTTTACCAACATCTACGGGATGCATGAGCGTACGCTGCGCGGTGCACAAGCTCGCGGGCATTGGGATGGCACCGCTGGATTGATCGAAAAGGGGCGCGACTGGATCATCCAGACGATGAAGGATTCCGGGCTGCGCGGGCGTGGTGGCGCGGGTTTCCCCACCGGTTTGAAATGGTCCTTCATGCCCAAGGAAAGCGATGGCCGTCCGGCCTACCTGGTTGTAAACGCAGATGAATCCGAGCCGGGCACATGCAAGGACCGTGAGATTATGCGCCACGATCCGCACACTTTGATCGAGGGGTGCCTGATCGCATCCTTCGCGATGAATGCGCATACCTGCTATATCTACCTTCGCGGCGAATACATCCGCGAGCGTGAAGCCCTACAGGCCGCGATTGACGAAGCCTATGACGCCGGTCTTCTGGGCAAGAATGCTGCCGGTTCGGGCTGGGATTTCGATCTGTTCCTGCATCACGGGGCAGGGGCCTATATCTGTGGTGAAGAAACGGCGCTGATCGAAAGTCTCGAAGGAAAAAAGGGCATGCCGCGTATGAAACCTCCGTTCCCGGCGGGGGCGGGGCTTTATGGTTGCCCGACCACAGTGAACAACGTGGAATCCATCGCGGTTGTGCCCACCATCCTACGCCGGGGCGCAGATTGGTTTGCGGGCTTTGGTCGTCAGAACAATGCGGGCACCAAGCTGTTTGCAATCTCGGGCCATGTGAACAACCCCTGCGTGGTGGAAGAGGCAATGTCGATCTCGTTCGAGGAGCTGATCGAAACCCATTGCGGTGGCATCCGTGGTGGCTGGGACAACCTTCTGGCGGTTATTCCGGGCGGGTCTTCGGTGCCATGTGTCCGCGGTGAGAACATGCGCGACGCGATCATGGATTTCGACTACCTGCGTAACGATCTGGGCTCTGGCCTTGGAACAGCAGCAGTGATCGTGATGGATAAGTCCACTGACATCATCAAGGCGATCTGGCGCCTATCCAAATTCTACAAGCACGAAAGCTGCGGTCAGTGTACGCCCTGCCGCGAAGGCACAGGCTGGATGATGCGCGTGATGGATCGTTTGGTGCGCGGCGAGGCCGAGCTGGAAGAGATCGATATGTTGTTTGACGTGACCAAACAGGTCGAAGGCCACACGATCTGCGCCCTTGGTGATGCGGCGGCCTGGCCGATCCAGGGCCTGATCCGCAATTTCCGGGACGAGATCGAAGATCGCATCAAGGCCCAGATATCGGGTCGTTCAAGCGCGATTGCAGCGGAGTAGGAAACATGGACCTATTCACAGATTATTCTCATGCTGTTGCTTCGGTTGTGATTTTCACGCTGGTCGTATTGTTGTTGTCACCCCTCACGGCGATGGCCAAACAGAGCAAAGGCTTGGCACCGGGTGCGACGCCTGATCAGGACTATGCCGACCGTGCTTATCGTTTGAATCGGGCCTATCTGAATGGAACAGAAACGCTGCCGGCTTTCGTCGCGGTAACAATTGCCGCGATTTTTCTGGGGGCGAGCCCGTTTTGGGTGAACCTGTTGGCTTCGGTCGCTCTGGTTGCGCGGTTGGCGATGCTGGTGGTTCATATTCGCGGAACGGGTAAGCCAAATTCAGGCATCCGTTCGATCTTTTATGTGCTGAGTTGGGCCTGCATGTTTGTGATTGGGGTCATGGCTCTGGTGGCGGCGTTCTGATGGGGAGCAAGGATAAAGTGAACTGGTCGACGGTTGGGCGCATTCGTTCAGGCACCTGCGTTGCTATTGCAGCCGTAGCGCTTGTGTCGTCCTGTGGTACGATCACAAAGTCAAGTGACCGGGTTCAATTCGAAGGCAATTTCTTCCGTGCCAAGGCCAAGCCTGTGGACAAGAAAAAGGCCCCGACTGATTTTACTGTTGTCGTGAACGGCGTCTCGCAGTCCTTGAACGGCGCGCGTGAAGCCGGGCGCTATGAGGGCACGAAGTACTGTATTGAGCAATTCGGCTCCTCCCGTATCGAATGGAAGGTCGGGCCTGATACCGAACCGGATCAGCTTCAGATCAGCGACGACAAGCTTTCTTTTGCAGGAACATGCCAGCGACCATGATCTGTGTTTTTGCATATCAGCGCATGACTAGGGGTTTGCTATCGCATAGCAGACCGTCAGGCCCTTGTTTTGGGGAACCCAAAACAAAAGGAAAGAACATGTCTGTAGCAAAATCCTTAGGTCTGGCCGTTCTGTTGACATTACCAATCGCAGCCGAAGCCAAACCTCCCCTGCGCGATGTTCATGAGATCGACAACGAGCTGTATTATATCGCCATCGCAAATGAGATTTCTGAATATTGCCCTTCGATCAGCGGTCGACGTCTCAAGGCGATCAATGTGATGTGGGGGCTGCGGTCCAAAGCCCACAAATTGGGATATTCCGACAAGGAAATCCGCGCCTATGTGGAATCGGACTCGGAAAAAGACCGGATGCGCGCCAAGGGCGAGGCCTATCTGGCGCAAAACGGAGTGTCTTATGACACACCGAACTCATTTTGCGCACTGGGGCAGTCCGAAATTCAAAGAAACAGCGCCATCGGCGTCTATCTGAGGGCGAATTGACGATGCGTTTCAGGGCAGTGCAAAAAACTCTTCTCGGCGGATTGCTTCTGCTTGTTGTGGCGGGATGTCAGACCACCGCCAGCGAGTCGCCTGAGGTGGCGGCCGCACGTGCGCCGTTCCGCACCGAAATGCCGGAAAACCTGTACAATGTAGCCTTCGCCAATGCGATGGCCGAACAAATCTCAATCGGATGCCCTTCATTGTCGATGAACCGGCCACAGATCGCGAACAGCATGAAAGCGGTGGCTGACGATCTTGAAGCCAAAGGGTATCAGGAAAGCGACTTTAAATATCTTGAACAAAATCTGCCTCGGAAACGGATTCAGGACGATGCAATCCGGTACATCCAAAGCAACGGGATCGTCATCGGTGTGCCGGAAACCATGTGTTCGGCGGGCCGACGCGAGATCGCCAAAGGCTCTGCCATTGGCACATTCCTGAAAGGGTAACGTCACAATGTCTGACCTCCGCAAGATCAATATCGACGGCCAAGAAATCGAAGTCGATGGCGCGATGACCCTGATCCAGGCTTGTGAACAAGCCGGGGTCGAGGTGCCGCGCTTTTGCTATCACGAGCGTCTGTCAATTGCCGGGAACTGCCGCATGTGCCTGGTCGAGGTTGTCGGCGGACCGCCGAAACCTGCGGCCTCTTGTGCGATGCAGGTGCGCGATCTGCGCCCCGGTCCGGAAGGGCAGCCACCGGTGGTCAAGACCAACTCGCCGATGGTCAAGAAGGCGCGCGAAGGGGTGATGGAGTTCCTGCTGATCAACCACCCTCTGGACTGTCCGATCTGTGACCAAGGCGGCGAGTGCGACCTGCAAGATCAGGCCATGGCCTATGGTGTATCGGGTTCGCGCTTCAAGGAAGCGAAGCGCGCGGTGGATGATTTGGATCTGGGGCCGCTGGTCGGCACCGCGATGACACGTTGCATCAGTTGCACCCGCTGTGTGCGCTTCACCACCGAGGTTGCCGGGATCACCCAGATGGGTCAGACCGGGCGCGGGGAAGATGCCGAAATCACCTCTTATCTGAACCAGACGCTGGAATCGAATCTTCAGGGCAATATCATCGATCTTTGCCCGGTTGGGGCACTGACCTCGAAGCCTTATGCCTTTACGGCCCGTCCTTGGGAGCTGACCAAGACCGAGAGTATCGACGTAATGGACGCTCTGGGCTCGAACATTCGCGTGGACACTAAGGGCCGCGAAGTAATGCGCTTTTTGCCGCGCAACCATGATGGCGTGAACGAGGAATGGATCAGTGACAAAACGCGGTTCGTCTGGGATGGTCTGCGCCGTCAGCGTCTGGATACGCCTTATATCCGTGAAAACGGCAAGCTGCGGCCTGCGTCCTGGCCCGAGGCGCTGACCAAGGCGGCTGAAGCGCTCAAGGGGGCTGAGAAACCTGCCGGCATCATCGGAGACCTGGCCCCGGTTGAGGCCGTATTCGCCCTGAAACAGATGATCGAAGGGCAGGGTGGCGTTGTCGAATGTCGCACCGATGGCGCTAAGTTGCCCGCAGGCAACCGTGGGGCCTATGCCGGGACCGCAACCATCGAAGAAATCGACAATGCCAAATCTATCCTCCTTGTGGGCACCAATCCGCGTGATGAAGCGCCAGTGTTGAATGCACGTATCCGCAAGGCGTGGGCACATGGTGCTGAGGTCGGGCTGGTCGGTGAGGCCGTAGATTTAACCTATGACTACGCACATTTTGGCACAAATCGCAAAGCGCTGACTGACAACGCGCAATGCGCAATTGATAATTTGTCCACGAAGGGCCCAAGCATTGTCATTGTTGGCGCGGGTGCTCTCAACGAAGCAGATGGTGCAGCCGTTCTAAGCGAAGTCATGCGTATCACGCAGGCAGCTGGGGCTAAGCTGCTGGTTCTGCACACCGCAGCCGCGCGCGTTGGTGCGATGGATGTGGATGCCACCAATGAAGGCGGCATGGAGGCGATCAGCGCGGCGGATGTCATCTATAACCTCGGCGCGGATGAAGTTGAAATCGGCGACGGTGCTTTTGTGATCTACCAAGGCAGCCACGGCGACCGTGGCGCGCATCGTGCCGATGTGATCCTGCCGGGCGCGGCCTATACCGAAGAAAACGGTCTGTTCGTGAACACCGAAGGCCGCCCACAACTGGCGATGCGCGCCGGGTTCGCACCGGGCGACGCCAAGGAGAACTGGGCCATCCTGCGGGCCCTTTCCGCAGAACTGGGCGCGACGCTGCCTTATGACTCGTTGGCGCAACTGCGCACGGCCTTGATCGAAGCGGTCCCACATCTGGCCCGCATCGACGAGGTGATCGAAAACGAGGTGCAGCCGCTTGAGGCTGGCGCATTGGGCGACGCGACATTCCGCAATGCGGTCAAGGATTTCTACCTGACCAACCCGATTGCCCGCGCCTCGCAACTGATGGCCGAGCTTTCGGCGCAGGCCAAAGCCTTAAAAACCGACAGGATCGCCGCAGAATGATCCGAACCGCTGACATATCCCCGACGACCCACGGTGTGAGGACCAATGGCTGACTTCTTTAACACCCCAGGCGGCATCGCCCTGATCATCCTGGCCCAAGTGCTTGCGGTTGTGGCCTTTGTGATGATCTCGCTGTTGTTCCTTGTCTATGGCGACCGCAAGATTTGGGCCGCCGTCCAAATGCGCCGAGGCCCTAACGTAGTAGGGGCTTATGGCCTGCTGCAAACGGTGGCGGATGCGCTGAAATATGTGGTGAAAGAGGTCGTGATCCCGGCGGGGGCGGATCGAACGGTATTCATCCTTGCACCACTCACGTCCTTTGTGCTGGCCATGATCGCCTGGGCGGTGATCCCATTCAACGATGGCTGGGTTCTGTCGGATATCAACGTCGCCATTCTGTATGTTTTCGCCGTCTCCTCGTTAGAGGTTTATGGCGTGATCATGGGTGGTTGGGCGTCGAACTCAAAGTATCCGTTCCTTGGCTCACTCCGCTCTGCCGCGCAGATGATTTCTTATGAAGTTTCAATTGGCCTGATCATTATCGGCATCATCATCTCAACCGGGTCAATGAACTTTGGCGATATCGTCCGTGCGCAAGATGGTTCCTTCGGCTTCTTCAGCTGGTATTGGCTGCCGCATTTCCCGATGGTCTTCCTGTTCTTCATCTCGGCGCTGGCCGAAACCAACCGCCCGCCATTCGACTTGCCCGAGGCGGAGTCGGAACTGGTTGCAGGCTATCAGGTCGAATACTCGGCCACGCCCTTCCTGCTGTTCATGGCCGGAGAATACATCGCCATCTTCCTGATGTGCGCCCTGACCACGCTGCTGTTCTTCGGCGGCTGGCTGTCGCCGATCCCGGGCCTGCCCGATGGCGTGCTGTGGATGGTCGCCAAGATGGCGTTCTTCTTCTTCCTCTTCGCGATGGTCAAAGCGATCACGCCGCGCTACCGCTATGACCAACTGATGCGCCTGGGCTGGAAAGTGTTCCTGCCGTTCTCGTTGGTCTGGGTGGTGTTCGTGGCCTTCGCGGCGAAATTCGACTGGTTCTGGGGCGCGTTTGCCCGCTGGAGCGTAGGAGGCTGATATGACACAAATCGACTATACTCGCGCCGCCAAATACTTCCTGCTGCAAGACTTCTGGGTCGGCTTCAAACTGGGCATGAAGTACTTCTTTGCCCCCAAGGCCACCGTGAACTATCCACACGAAAAAGGCCCCCTGTCCCCACGCTTCCGGGGTGAACATGCCCTGCGCCGCTATCCGAATGGGGAAGAACGCTGCATCGCCTGCAAACTGTGTGAGGCGATTTGCCCGGCGCAGGCCATCACCATCGACGCTGAACCGCGCGAAGACGGCAGCCGCCGCACCACGCGCTATGACATCGACATGACCAAGTGCATCTATTGCGGTTTCTGCCAAGAGGCTTGCCCGGTCGATGCCATCGTCGAAGGCCCGAACTTCGAATTCGCTACTGAAACCCGCGAAGAGCTGTTCTACGACAAGGAAAAACTGCTGGATAACGGCGAACGCTGGGAAGCCGAGATTGCCCGCAATCTGGAAATGGACGCACCGTATCGATGACTTCGACTGATCCAAAGACCAGCACTTACGCGCGCGGAAAGGCGTTGTCCGAACAGGTCAACCCAGGCATGGAGGATGCTCTGCGCGCCCGATATGATGAACTCGTGCCGGGCCTTTCACGTACGGTTGTGGATGTGGCCTATGGGCAGTTCTATGATCGCGGGGTTGTAGACGAAAAGACCCGATTGCTGGCGACCGTCGCAGCGTTGACTGCACTTGGCGGGCAGACCCGGCCGCAACTCAAGGTCAATATCGCAAGCGCGCGCGCTGTGGGTGCGTCACGCGAGGAGATCAGTGAGATCATCTTTCAGATGACCCTCTATGGAGGGTTTCCGGCGATGATTAATGCAATGAACGCAGCGATCGAGGTGTTTGAAGCGGAAGAGGCGACGGATGAATGACAGCCCGACAAATCCGTTCGAGCTGATGATGAAGCAGGCTCAGGACATGGCCAAGGCGATGAACCCGGCGATGGAAAGTTTCTCGCCCAAAGGGTTCGAGGCGCTGTGGCCGACCATGCCGAAAGAAGTCATGGAGATGATGTTCGGCAATACCGTCAACAAAGACGGGCTGGATGCCAAAACCCGCCTGCTGCTGACGCTGGCCGGGCTGACCTGTCAGGGCGCGCAGGCGGACCCAGCGGTGCGTCAGACCGTGCGCCACGCGCTGGAAGCGGGTGCCAAGAAACAAGAGATCGTGGAAACGATCGGTCAGATGTCGGTCTTCGCCGGCATCCCGGCCATGACCCGCGCGCTGGATCTAGCGCAAGAGGTCCTGGGCGACAACGAGGATGAGGATCAATGACCGTCTTTGCCTTCTACCTGTTTGCCATCAGCGCCATCACCGGCGGGCTGTTTACGGTGATCAGCCGTCAACCGGTGCATTCTGTGCTGTGGCTGATCCTGTCCTTCCTGTCTTCGGCAGGGCTGTTCGTGCTGCTGGGGGCCGAGTTCGTGGCGATGCTGCTGATCATCGTTTATGTTGGCGCGGTCGCGGTGCTGTTCTTGTTCGTCGTGATGATGCTGGACGTGGATTTTGCCGAGCTCAAGGCCGAGATGGCGCGCTATATGCCGCTGGCCCTGCTGATCGGTCTGGTGATCCTGATGCAGTTCGTCATGGCTTTCGGCGCTTGGGATAGCGCACAAGGTGTCGAGGCCAATCTGGCCCAGCCGGTTCCGGCAGACCGCCACAATACCGAGGCGCTGGGTGTCATCCTTTATGATCAATACTTCCTTCTGTTCCAATTGGCGGGCCTGATCCTGCTGGTGGCCATGATCGGCGCAATTGTGCTGACGCTGCGCCACCGTCAGGACATCAAGCGTCAGGACATCATCGGCCAGATGATGCGCGACCCGGCCAAGGCGATGGAGTTGAAGGACGTGAAACCGGGGCAGGGGTTGTGATGCGTGGAATATTCTTAGCATTTGCTTTTGTTCTGTTTGCCGGTAGCGCCTTTGCTTGTAGTCTTGAGGAAGACCCCACATGGAGAGATCAACCAATCTCGGTAGCACCGGATGGGAGCTTTCAGCACGCTGAAGACTATAAGTATCATAAGTCGTTCGGTGGAAAGATCGTTGATCTGGGCGGTAAACTAGTTGCCCAACGAGTCACCCTCACGACCACGTGCGGTGGCGTTTTTGAGAGTATTTTGTTTGCCGACTGCCATCGGGCAGAAGTCGTGTCGATCTTAGGAGCAGAAAATCTAGACCAGCCTTACGGATGGCGTGACGAACTCGTGGATTTGATACAAGTTCCCATTGGAGCTATCGACTTGCGGAAAATTACTTCTGCAGCTGAACTCGTATCGTTTGCTTACGAAAACGACTACAAAGTTTCTCTTAATGTTGAGCAAAGAGTCGCAAACATGAAGCGCCGCAACCGCTATGACCCATTTAACGGCTGCAAAATCTACTACCCAGAGTCCCGAGGAGCAGGTCTATGATCGGACTTGAACACTATCTTACGGTCGCGGCGACGCTGTTCGTCATCGGCATCTTCGGTCTCTTCCTGAACCGTAAGAACGTCATCATCCTGCTGATGAGCATCGAGCTGATGCTGCTGGCGGTGAATATCAACCTTGTGGCGTTTTCCAGTTTCCTGGGCGATCTGGTCGGGCAGGTGTTCACGCTGTTTGTGCTGACCGTTGCGGCGGCTGAGGCGGCGATTGGTCTGGCCATTCTGGTCTGTTTCTTCCGCAACCGTGGCACCATCGCGGTTGAAGATGTCAATATGATGAAGGGCTAAGAGAACTATGGAAACCACCATCCTCTTTGCCCCTCTCGTGGGCGCGCTGCTCTGCGGGTTCGGCTGGAAGTTCATTGGCGAGAAAGCCGCCATGTGGACCGCAACGGGCCTGCTGTTTCTGGCCTGTCTTCTGTCATGGATTGTCTTCCTCACCTTCGACGGCCAGACCCAGCAAATCGAAATCCTGCGCTGGATCGAAAGCGGCTCGCTGTCGACAAGCTGGGCTATTCGTCTGGACCGTCTGACCGCGATCATGCTGATCGTGGTGACGACCGTCTCGGCGCTCGTGCACCTGTACAGCTTCGGCTACATGGATCACGACCCGCAATGGCGTGAGGGCGAAAGCTATAAGCCGCGCTTCTTTGCCTATCTCTCCTTCTTCACCTTCGCGATGCTGATGCTGGTGACAGCCGACAATCTGGTGCAGATGTTCTTTGGCTGGGAAGGCGTGGGCGTCGCATCCTACCTGCTGATAGGGTTCTATTACCGCAAATCCAGCGCAAATGCGGCGGCGATGAAGGCGTTTATCGTCAACCGGGTTGGCGATTTCGGCTTTGCTCTGGGCATCTTTGCGATCTTCTTCCTGACTGACAGTATCAATTTCTCGGATGTTTTCGCCTCGGCCCCGACACTGGCCGAAACACAGCTAAGCTTCCTGTGGGGCGAGTGGAACGCTATCGAGGTAATCTGCGTGCTATTGTTCATCGGCGCGATGGGCAAGTCAGCGCAGTTGATCCTGCACACCTGGTTGCCGGACGCGATGGAAGGCCCGACGCCTGTGTCCGCCCTGATCCACGCCGCGACGATGGTAACGGCGGGTGTGTTCCTGGTCTGCCGCATGTCGCCGCTGATGGAGTTCGCACCGGGTGCAACTGCGTTCATCACCTTCCTGGGCGCATCGACAGCCTTCTTTGCGGCGACCGTGGGATTGGTTCAGACTGATATCAAGCGCGTCATCGCGTATTCGACCTGTTCGCAGCTGGGCTACATGTTCGTTGCTGCGGGTGTCGGTATGTATTCGGCGGCGATGTTCCACCTGCTGACCCACGCGTTCTTCAAGGCGCTGCTGTTCCTGGGCGCAGGCTCGGTGATCCACGCGATGCATCACGAGCAGGAGATGACCGAATATGGCGGGCTGCGAAAGAAAATCCCCTATACGTTCTGGGCGATGATGATCGGAACGCTGGCCATCACCGGTGTGGGTATCCCGCTTACCACGTTCGGTTTTGCCGGGTTCCTGTCGAAAGACGCCATTATCGAAAGCGCCTTTGCCGGCGGAACGGGCTATGCCTTCTGGATGCTGGTGATCGCGGCGGTGTTCACTTCGTTCTACAGCTGGCGGCTGATCTTCCTGACCTTTTACGGCGAACCGCGCGGGGACAAGCATACGCATGATCATGCGCATGAAAGCCCGATGGTGATGCTGGTGCCTTTGGGCGTTCTGTCGCTGGGAGCGGTATTTGCTGGGATGCTCTGGTACAACAACTTCTTTGGCCATACCGACAAGGTGGGCAAGTTCTACGGCATTCCGGTGGCTGAGGCCTCAGAGCATGGTGGTGCGCATGGCGATGCCCATGCAGATGAGGGTCACGCCGACGATGCACATGCTGATGGCTCGCATGGTGACGACGAGGGTCACGGTAAGAAAGACGACCATGGCGACCATCACTATGTGTTTGCGGGTGAGCCGGGTGAAGGCGCGTTGTACATCGCGCCCGATAACACGGTGCTGGACGATGCGCATGCGGTGCCGAAATGGGTCAAGGTCTCACCCTTTGTGGCGATGTTGTTGGGCTTCATCGTGGCCTATTGGTTCTACATCGTGAACACCACGTTGCCCGCGCGGCTGGCTGCGAACCAGCGTCCGCTGTACCTGTTCCTGCTGAACAAATGGTACTTTGACGAAATCTATGACGCGGTCTTCGTCAAACCCACTGTGGCCATTGGCCGCTTCCTGTGGAAACGCGGCGACGGCAACACAATCGATGGCTTCCTGAACGGAATAGCAATGGGCGTTGTTCCCTTCTTCACCCGCCTCGCAGGCAAGGCGCAGACCGGGTACATCTTTACCTATGCCTTCTGGATGGTGCTGGGCATCGCGGCCCTTGTGACCTGGATGTCGATCGGCGGAGGGGCGCAGTAATGGACAATATCCTTTCCATCGTTACCTTCATCCCGGCGATTGCAGCAGGCATTCTGGCGCTGTTTCTGCATGGCGATGATGCGGCGGCACAGCGGAATGCCAAGTGGATTGCGCTTCTGGCGACGACTGTGACCTTCCTTGTGTCCATCGGCATCTACACGGGCTTTGACCCCTCGAATACCGGCTTCCAGATGGTGGAAGAGGGTGAGTGGCTTATGGGTCTGAAATACAAGATGGGCGTGGATGGCATCAGCGTTCTGTTTGTCCTTCTGACCACATTCATCATGCCGCTAACCATTCTGGCCAGCTGGAACGTGACCGATCGCGTCAAGGAATACATGGTGGCCTTCCTTTTGCTGGAAACGCTCATGCTGGGCGTGTTCATGGCGCTGGACCTGGTGCTGTTCTACCTGTTCTTCGAGGCCGGTCTGATCCCGATGTTCCTGATCATCGGCATCTGGGGCGGAGCGAACCGCATTTACGCCAGCTTCAAGTTCTTCCTTTACACCTTCCTCGGCTCTGTGCTGATGCTGGTGGCGATGGTTGCCATGTACGCAGACGCGGGCACCACGGATATCGAGGCGCTGATGACCCACCAGTTCTCGTCCGAGGGGTTCAGCGTACTGGGTATCTATATCATCGGCGGTATGCAGACGCTGATGTTCTTGGCGTTCTTCGCCTCGTTCGCTGTGAAAATGCCGATGTGGCCGGTGCACACCTGGCTGCCGGATGCACACGTTCAAGCCCCGACCGCTGGTTCGGTGGTACTTGCGGCGATCCTGCTGAAGATGGGTGGCTACGGCTTCCTGCGCTTCAGCCTGCCGATGTTCCCGGTGGGCTCAGCAGTGATGACCGATCTGGTGCTGTGGATGTCAGCCATCGCTGTCGTCTACACCTCGCTGGTGGCGTTGGTGCAGGAGGATATGAAGAAGCTGATCGCCTATTCCTCGGTCGCGCATATGGGCTTTGTCACCATGGGCATCTTTGCGGCGAACCAGCAAGGCATAGATGGCGCGATCTTCCAGATGCTCAGCCACGGGTTCATCTCGGCGGCTCTGTTCCTGTGTGTCGGCGTGATCTACGATCGTATGCACACCCGTGATATCGAGGCCTACGGGGGCTTGGTGATCCGTATGCCCGCATATGCGTTGGTCTTCATGCTGTTCACTATGGCCAATGTCGGTTTGCCGGGTACATCGGGTTTCATCGGCGAATTTCTGACCCTGATGGGAGCCTTCCAAGTCAACACCTGGGTGACCGCAGTGGCGGCGACCGGCGTGATCTTTTCAGCCGGTTATGCGCTGTGGTTGTACCGCCGGGTTGTGTTTGGCGACCTGATCAAGGAAAGCCTGAAGGCGATGACGGACATGAGCTCACGCGAGCGACTGATCTTTGCTCCGCTGATCATTATGACCATCCTATTGGGCGTCTACCCATCTCTGGTAACCGATGTGATCGGGCAATCCACCGCCGCGCTGATCTCGAACTATGACACGGCTCTGGCCGCGGCAGAGGCCGCGACCCAGACAGCCGCCTCGCATTAAGGGAGCTTTGGAGACATGATCCAAGCTGATCTGACAATAATCCTGCCAGAGATTGTTCTGGCCGTGTATGCGATGGTGGCTCTGATCGGAGCCGTCTACACGACGAAAGACGGGCTGGCCCCGGTGCTGGTCTGGACAACGGCGGGCCTGATGGCGCTGTTGTCCTTCTGGATCGCCACCAATGGTGACGGCATGAATGTCGCCTTCAACGGCATGTTCATCGACGATGGCTTTTCGCGGTTTGCCAAGGTCGCGATTTTACTTTCTGCCGCCGCCGTTCTGGTCATGAGCCAGGACTACATGGCGCGCCGAGACCTGTTGCGGTTCGAATACCCGCTATTGGTCGCATTGGCGGCTGTTGGCATGATGATGATGGTCAGCGCGGGCGATCTGATGTCGCTCTATATGGGGTTGGAGCTGCAGTCTCTCGCGCTCTACGTCGTAGCTGCACTGCGCCGCGACAGTGCAAAATCAACAGAGGCGGGCTTGAAATACTTCGTCCTGGGCGCGCTCAGTTCAGGCCTGCTGCTGTATGGGGCCTCGCTGGTTTATGGCTTCACCGGAACAACCCTGTTCTCGGGTATCATCGGAACCGTGCAGGCCGGAGAGGTCTCAATCGGTTTGCTGTTCGGTCTGATCTTCCTGATCTCGGGGCTGGCCTTCAAAGTCTCTGCCGTGCCGTTCCATATGTGGACCCCAGATGTGTACGAGGGCTCTCCGACCCCGATCACCGCATTCTTCGCGACCGCACCCAAAGTGGCCGCCATGGCGCTGTTTGCGCGGCTGTTGCATGACGCCTTTGGTGGCATTGTAAAAGACTGGCAGCAGGTGATCGTGCTGCTGTCGGTTCTGTCAATGCTGTTGGGTGCAGTCGCGGCCATAGGTCAGCGCGACATCAAACGCCTGATGGCTTTTTCGTCGATCGCTCATATGGGTTACGCGTTGATCGGTCTGGCCGCAGGGACCGAGCTGGGTATCAAAGCCATGCTTATGTATCTGGCCATCTACGTGACGATGAATATCGGTACCTTTGCCTTTATCCTGATGATGGAGCGGGACGGTAAGCCGGTCACGGATATTGATGCCCTGCGACAGTATTCCAAACGTGATCCGGGCAAGGCGCTGGCGGTTCTGATCTTGATGTTCAGCCTTGCTGGCGTGCCGCCGATGCTGGGTTTCTTCGCCAAGTTTGGCGTTTGGCAAGCGGGTGTCAGCGCGGGGCTGACCGGTCTGGTCATCGTCTCGGCCATCGCCTCGGTCATCGGGGCGTTCTATTATCTGCGGATCGTGTTCTACATGTATTTTGGGGCGGAAAACGAAGAACCGATCGAGACGCGTTCGACGCCTGTTCTTTGGGTGGCCCTGATGGGCTCGGCCGCGTTGATGCTGGTGGGCGTATTCTACCAGTTCGGGGTTGAAGGCGCAGCGGCTGCCGCTGCGGCGACGCTTGTCAACTGATCCCTTCCGCAAGACCGGGCCTTTCCTGTCATGAGCAATTGGCCAGACGGATACGGCCTGCATGTTGTGCAGGAGGTCGACAGTACCCTGAACGAGGCTGCCCGTTTGGCACTGCAGGCGCGGGGATCCGTTTGGATCATGGCACATCACCAGACCGCCGCGCGTGGTCGGCGGGGCCGGGCCTGGACGCACCCAAAGGGTAATCTGGCGGCGACGCTGCTGATGCGTCCCAGTGGTGATCCCGAGCAGGCCGCATTGCGGAGCTTTGTGGCCGCGTTGGCCCTGTTTGATGCCTGTGTTGCGGTGACAGGTCGTGCGGCGGGTCTGGCGTTAAAATGGCCCAATGATGTGTTGCTGAATGGTGGCAAACTGGCGGGTATTTTGCTGGAAAGCACGGGGCAGGGTCGCAGTGTCTCTCATCTGTCGATCGGGATTGGCGTAAACCTTGTGGACGCTCCGGGCACAGATATGGTCGAGCCTGGCGCGGTACGCCCGGTCTCGCTATTGTCCGAGACCGGGGCACAGGTCTCGCCCGAGGATTTCCTGACCGAACTCGCCGCCGCTTTTGCAACCTTAGAGGCGCAATTCGTGACCTATGGGTTCGAACCGATCCGCAGCGCATGGCTGGCGCG
This sequence comes from Ruegeria sp. H4, assembly GCF_056533065.1. Taxonomy (NCBI): domain Bacteria; kingdom Pseudomonadati; phylum Pseudomonadota; class Alphaproteobacteria; order Rhodobacterales; family Roseobacteraceae; genus Ruegeria; species Ruegeria sp. H4. The sequence goes on along the minus strand of NZ_JBQFOC010000002.1, from coordinate 547,640 downwards.
TGCAGCCCGGTTGGGCGAGGTCATCACCGCTCGCACCGCAACGTCCGAAACAGTGGGAACCTTTGAAACGGTAGACGCGGGGGGCAACCTTGTCCTAAACACCGCGAAAGGCCGCGTCAGCATTCCCGCGGCGGATGTGTTTTTCTGAAGGGGGCTCAGATGCTTCTGGCCATCGACTGCGGCAATACGAACACTGTGTTCTCGATTTGGGACGGCGAGAAGTTCCTGTGTACGCTGCGCACCTCGACCCATCATTCGCGCACCGCTGACGCCTATTTCACCTGGTACTCGACGCTGGTGAAACACTATGGGATCGAGGCCGAGATCAGTGACGTCATCATCGCGTCGACTGTGCCGCGTGTTGTCTTCAACCTGCGTATCTTTGCGGATCGGTTCTTTGGTTGTCGTCCGCTGGTTGTGGGTAAACCCGATTGCCTGCTGCCCGTGCCTCCGCGTATCGACGAAGGCACTGTTCCGGGGCCGGACCGTTTGGCCAACGCCGTTGGTGCGTTTGACCGCCACGGCGGCAATGTGGTTGTCGTGGATTTCGGCACGGCCACCAATTTCGATGTTGTAGCCGCAGATGGCGCCTATGTCGGTGGTATCATTGCACCGGGTGTGAACCTCAGCCTTGAAGCATTGCACCAAGGCGCCGCGGCCCTACCGCATATCGACATCACGCGCCCGGACAAGGTGATTGGTACGAATACGGTTGGCTGTATCCAATCGGGCGTGTATTGGGGATATTCCGGTCTGATCGAAGGGCTGATTGCCCGCATCAAGACCGAATACGGAATGCCGATGAAAGTCGTTGGAACCGGAGGGCTTGCACCCTTGTTCGATCAGGCCGACGTAGGGTTCGACGCAATCGAAGATGATCTGACGATGCACGGGCTGACCGTGATCCATCGCTATAACAAGGAAAATGGCTCAACATGAGCAGCGAAAGACTGATCTACCTGCCGCTGGGCGGGGCCGGTGAAATTGGGATGAACGCCTATGTATACGGCTACGGCAAACCGGGAAACGAACGTCTCATCCTTGTCGATCTGGGTGTGACCTTCCCGGATATGGACACTACGCCTGGGGTGGATCTGATCCATGCCGATATCTCATGGCTGCGGGAACGTGCCGATCGGCTTGAGGCCGTGTTTGTCACCCATGCGCATGAGGATCACGTTGGCGCCGTTGCTCATTGCTATGAGGCGCTGGGGGCACCCGTTTATGCGCGCGCCTTCACGGCCAATATCGCGCGCCGCAAGATGGAAGAGCATGGCCACCCAGAGGACGCGGTCCATACGGCTTCGGCCTGGCCAGAACAGGTCTCGGCTGGCCCGTTCACGGTTGGCTTTCTGCCTGTTTCACACTCGATCCCTGAAAGCGCGGCACTGGTGATAGACACACCCGCAGGTCGGATTGTGCATTCAGGCGACTTCAAACTCGACGCGAACCCGGTGGTGGGTGAGGCGTTTGATCCGGACCTGTGGGCCGACGTCGCCAAATCGGGCGTCAAAGCGCTGGTCTGTGACAGCACGAATGTGTTCTCGACCCATGCCGGGCGTTCGGAATCCGAAGTGGGGCCCGAGATCACCAAGCTGATCGAAAGCGCCGAAAGCATGGTTGTGGCGACCACCTTCGCGTCGAACGTGGCGCGGGTGAAAACCTTGGCTGAGGCCGGGCAGCGGGCCGGGCGCTCGGTTGTGCTGCTGGGCCGCGCCATGCGCCGGATGATTGAAGCGGCGACGGAAACCGGCATTCTGTCGGACTTTCCTAAAGTGATCAGCGCTGAAGAGGCGGTGGACCTGCCACGCCAGAACCTGATGCTGATCGTGACCGGCAGTCAGGGCGAACGCCGCGCTGCCAGTGCGCAGCTGGCACGCGGCAAGTATCGCGGTATCGAGTTGAAAGAGGGTGATTTATTCCTGTTTTCATCCAAGACCATCCCCGGCAACGAGCGTGGCGTGATTTTCATCATGAACCAACTCAGCGAAAAGGGCGTCGATGTGGTGGATGACAGCTCGGGGCTCTACCACGTCTCGGGCCATGCAAACCGGCCTGATCTTGAGAAAGTGCATGCGTTGGTTGATCCACAATTTGTGGTTCCGATGCATGGGGAACACCGTCATCTGCGTGAACATGCCAAGCTGGCTGAAGCTGGCGGACGGACGGGTGTTCTTGCTGTGAATGGCACCATGCTGGACCTGACTGGCAACGCGCCCAAAATAGTGGACTATGTCGAAACCGGACGCACTTATCTTGACGGTACCGTGAAGATAGGCGCGTTGGATGGGATCGTGCGTGACCGTATCCGTATGGCACTGAACGGACATGTGACTGTGACCGTTATTCTGGATGAAGAGGATGAACCGCTGGGTGAACCCTGGTGCGACACGATGGGTCTGCCCGAGATTGGAACATCGCGTGCTGCGCTGGTCGAGGTGCTGGAAGAAGACTTGAACCAGTTCCTGAGGCGGGCCGAGGCCAAGACGTTGCGAGACGACGACAAGCTAGAAGAGGCGATGCGCCGGATCGTGCGCCAGACGGCAAAAACCGAGATCGGCAAAAAGCCCGAAGTGACGGTCGTAGTCAGCCGGATGAAGTAAGCCGGGCGTCAGTCGACATCCGGCATCGGAACGCCCCTCAGGCGGAAAAACAGGCTCGCCTCGTCATTGTTGCTGTAGAATGGCACCGACGCGGGCGGGCTGGGGTCAGCGACACGGGTTTCGATTTCGGCCAGCACGACCTCGGTGATGAAGGGCAGGTCCAGATCGCGGGCGCGGTTCAGTTTGACCCATTGCAGATGCGACAGCTCATCCGAGGCATGGCTGAAATCATCCAGATCTCCTTGAATCTGATCTGCATCCACCAGAAAGAACCGCGCATCGAACCTGCGGGGCCGACCCGGTGGGGTGACCGCGCGAAACACAAATTGCAATGCATTGGCCGATGGCAGGAAACCGGAGCGGGCAAAGCCGGACCAGTCTGCGGGTACGTCGCCTTGCCAGTTGCCGGGCTGACCCAATATCAGCCCGGTTTCCTCCCACAGCTCGCGGATCGCTGCGGCGGCCAGCGCCGTTTGCAAACCGGGGTCGGAATGCTCGGCCAGGCGATTATGGCAGAGGGCAGGCAAGGCATTTGCAAGCGTAATATCGGCGTCTGCCGGATCAACCGCCCCACCTGGAAACACGAACTTGTTCGGCATGAACACCGCATTCTTGCCGCGCTGCCCCATTAGGATCGACGGATCAGACAGCCTGTCGCGCAACACGATGACCGTTGCGGCGTCTCGTATCGGGGTCTTGTCGATGCTCATGCGTGGGTGGTTCCGGCGGTAGGCGTCATCAGGCCTTTTCAAACCCGTTCATACGACGGGCCCATTGATAGGCCACGACTGCTCCTTTCAGCCGGGGCAGCAGGTACAAAGACAATGCCACACAAGCGATTGAGAGGCTGATCGCCATGGTCCAGGGATCCGGTCGCCAATGCACATACGACACATGCAGAACAGGTGCCAGCAGGTGACCAACCAGAAGGATCGTCAGATAGGCCGGGCCGTCATCGGCGCGGTGATGAAACAGCTCCTGCCCGCAATTTGCGCAGTGGTCGTTCACCTTCAGATAGCTGTGCAGCAGCTTGCCTTCACCGCATTTGGGGCATTTGCAGCGAAATCCCTTGACCAGCGCGGGCCAAGTCTCGCGCTCATCTGCGGTTTCAGTCGATTTGTCGATTGTCTGGTCCATAGCAATACTCATGCGTTCGCCTTTCGCAGATATTGCGCCCGAATGGTGCGAGTTAAAAGGGGGGTGCGTCGCTTTGCGCCGATGTGATTTTTAGGGCCCGCGCAAAAAATATGCGATCCAAGCGACGGAAATACCCGCGGGGTGCGTTTGAATGGGTATGAGCAGCGGTGATGAGGCCGCTTCAAAAAGGGGAAAGACCTATGAAGAACTCAATATTTATTTCGGGGATCATTCTTGCCGCGGTTGCAATCACAGGCACATCCGTTTTGGCAGCAGGTCCCAAAGATCGCCAGCCAGCTTCGTTCCAAGAACTGGACGCGAATGGGGATGGTCAGATCACCAAAGATGAAATGACGGCCCATCGCAACGCACGGTTTGCAACCGCTGATACCGATGGCGATGGTCAGCTGAGCGTGGATGAAATGCAGGCCGTAGCGCAGCAGAGATCCAGCGATCGTGTAACCAAGATGTTCGAAAAGCATGACGCAAACGGGGATGGTTTTCTGAGCGATGATGAGTTGCCGAAACCGCGCCGGGCTGACAAGATGTTTGACCGGATCGATGCCGATGACAGCGGCGGCATCTCGGAACAGGAATTTGCTGATGCAAAAGACAAAATGGGTCGACACAAAAAGCGCCAGAAGGCGGACGCCGACGATAGCTGATGCAGGATGGAGGATCTGACCTCCCACTCACAGACCGGTTGCGGTGGCACCTCCGCCGCAACCGAACTTGGCGACGATGCGTTGCTAAGGCGCTTTGCTGATGGCGATGCGGGCGCGGCACGGATTTTAACCGACCGTCTGGGCCCGCGCTGCTATTCGGTGGCATTGCGCGTGTTGGGAAACCGGGCTGAGGCCGAGGATGTCACGCAGGAGGCGATGATGCGTCTGTGGCAGATGGCGCCCGATTGGGTGCCGGGGCAGGCCAAGGTTTCAACATGGCTCTATCGGGTGACGCTGAACCTATGCACCGATCTTCGGCGCAAGAAACGGCCCGAGCCGTTGTCAGATGTGCCCGAGCCCGAGGATGACAGCGCCGGTGTCGTCGAGCAAATGCAGGACGTCGCGCGAAAGGACGCGCTGCAAGCGGCTCTAGACATGCTGCCGGATCGGCAGCGGCAAGCGGTTGTGCTGCGCCATATCGAGGAATTGTCCAACCCCGAGATTGCCGGGATCATGGAGATTTCGGTAGAAGCGGTTGAAAGTCTGATCGCGCGAGGAAAACGCAGTCTGGCCGCTCTTCTGGCCGAACGACGGGATGAACTGGGGTACAAGAATGGCTGATAAGGATATGGAACTGGACCACCTATTCGCCGAGGCTCGACAGCGCCGGGATGCGTTGCCGGATGATCTGGTTGTGCGGATACAGACGGACGCCGAGGCGGTTCGGCTGGAACGTCTTTCAAAACTATCGAGGCCGACGCAAGGCCTCTGGTCTCGCGTCACGGATCAGCTTGGAGGCTGGCAGGGTTTGGGCGGCTTGGTCGCTGCAAGTGCTGCCGGGGTTTGGATCGGATTCTCAGCGCCTGCATTTCTGCCTGATCCGGCCAGCTTTGTTGGGGGGCAAGATACGGCCTATCTGGTTTCGGATCTGGGATTTGACACAAGTTTTCTGGAGGCTGCGGAATGAGCGCGGAAACCAAACCGAAGCGGCGTTGGATGCCGATTGTTCTGGTCATCTCGCTGGCCTTGAATCTGTTGGTCATCGGAATGGCCGCAGGGACTGCTTGGCGCCTGAAAGGAAGCGATCACGCCAAGGCGCCGCCGGGCTTCGGGCCTGCCTTGTATCGCGCGTTGCCGAAAGGCGAGCGCAATGCCATGTGGCGGGAATTGTCTGCGCTGCACAGAAAGGGGGCCAAGGAGCGGGCCGAGGATTTCGCCGCCATGTCGCAAGCTTTGCGGGCTGTTCCGTTTGACCCGGCTACGGTTGAGGTTCTACTGCAGCAGCAGACCCGCTCGATGGTTGAAATTCAGGACGAGCTGAAAACTCGCTGGCTGGCACGCGTAACCGCGATGTCAGATGCCGAGCGACAGAAATACGCCGATCGCCTGCAAGAGGTGGTCGCACGTGGCCACAAGGGAAAAAAGGATAGGGACTGAGATTAGGCTGCGCTTTGCCTGATCCGGACCTGATTGCGCCCGGCTTTCTTTGCAGCATAAAGCGCTTTGTCCGCAGATTTCAGTAACCCGTTTACAGGTTCGCATTGTTCCTTTGCCGACAGGTCCGAAGGCAAAGCATACTTTAGGCCAATGCTGATCGTAACAGAGACCGGGGTCTTATGATCAGACAAGTGAAATGGTTGATCGCAGATACTGTCGCATAACGCTTCGGCAAGCTTCAGCGCGCGGGCGCGCGACATGTTTGATGCGCCGATCATGAATTCCTCGCCGCCGATACGGGCGACAAAGCCTGCGTCTCCCAGCACGTGTTGCATACGCTCGGCAGCTTGTTTCAGCACCAGATCGCCGCTGGCATGCCCAAAACGGTCATTGATTGCTTTGAAATGGTCAAGATCGGCCAGCATCACGACAAACCCGCGTCCGGATTTGGAAGACTGACGCGCCATTTGTGCCATTGCGTGCATTCCATAGCGACGGTTGTGCAAGCCGGTCAGAGGATCGATCCATGAATCCGCGATGCCGCGTTTCAGCGAAGCGCGCATCTTGTCGATACGGGTTTTACGCGCCAGTTGATTGGCCAGCCTCAACTGGATCTCCTGCGCGCAGTAACCCCCAAGGCACACGGCATCTGCGCCGCGATCCAGCGCCTCAGAGGCCATCGCCGCGTTCTTGTCGGTCAGCACTCCGATCAGAACCGTATGCCGTGTCGCACTGCGCGACCTGAGATCGGCCAGAATGTTCAGCCCTGATGGGCTGGTATCCAGTTCGATGATAATCGCGTCAGACGGGGGGCCGGACAAAAGCGTATGCAAACTTGATTGCGTGTGCCAGGCAACGGAATGCGGTGACTTGTCTGCAAGGTCTTTACACCAAGTGGCACCGGTCCGAGGGGACAGGGACAGGATGTCAACCCGCGCTGGTTTGAAAGGTGTGTGGAAGGTGCTTGTTTCTTCCGCAAATCCAATGCTTTTGGTCCCGTGATTGACGCGCAGATCCTGGGTATCCGCGCGCGCGCGCAACAGGCTTCGAACGCGGGCCAGCAGCAACGTGTCCTTGAACGGGTGGGTCATGACGTCATCAAGACCGTCCTCTAGCGCGCGCAGGCGGACGGCTTTGTCATTCTGTGGGGCAAGGGCAATCACCGGCACATCGCCCAGGTCGGGTTCGCTCAGGATCAGTTTCTTCACATCTGCCGCCGTCCCATCTGGCAGGGAATGCGCAGTCAGCACCAGATCAGGCCGCGTCCGCCGCAAGAGTGCCCCAAGTCCTTTAAGCCGTTCCCCTTGTACTACATGGTACCAGGCCGCTGTCAGCTGAACCTTCAGCATGATGCGGTTGGTTGATACCCCGTCGAGGACAAGGATGGTTCCCTGCACGGACATTGTTGCTCACCCATTGATTGCATGCGTCAACAAAGTGTTTATGAGTCTGGTTAACAAACCCTTTCCAAGATCGTTTTCAGGGCCTGTTCATGTCACTTTCCGCCGATTCCGCCGAAACTCTGGCCCTAACCGTCTTGGGTTGGCTGGTCGGAAATGAGGAGCTTTTGCCGGTCTTTTTAGGCTCAACCGGCGCTGCATCCGAGGATTTGCGCGCCAGTGCGGGCGATCCGGCCTTTCTGACGTCAGTGCTGGATTTTCTGCTCATGGATGATTCGTGGATCGTTGCGTTTTGTGACTCGCATTCAATTCCCTATGAGCATCCAGCCCAGGCGCGCGCCGCGCTTTCGGGTGGCGAAATCCACTGGACTTGATCCCATCCCTGCAGGAGCATCTGATGCCAATTGACGCTATTGTCTTCGACAAAGACGGTACTCTGTTCGATTTCGCCAACACTTGGGGCGCGTTTGGGCGATCCCTTGTGATGCGCCTGACAAACAATGATGAAACACGGGCGGCTGCGCTGGGCGATGTGATCGGCTACGATCTTGCACAGGATCGATATGTTGAGGATAGCATCGTGATTGCCTCAACTGTCGAAGAGATTGCGGAATTCATGCTGCCACATGTCGATGGCTTCACGCTGACTGGGCTCATCGACGTTATGAATGTCGAAGCCGCCGCTGCCACGCAATCCCCAGCCGTGCCGCTCAAACCATTTCTAGAAGGCCTTCGAAAATCTGGGCTCAAACTTGGGGTGGCCACAAATGACAGTGAACACCCAGCTATGCAGCATCTGACGTCGGTCGGAATTCAGGATCATTTTGACTTTATCGCGGGCTATGACAGCGGCCATGGCTATAAGCCGGGGCCAGGTCAGTTGTTGGCCTTTGCCACGCATGTCGGGATCGATCCGTCGCGCATCGCGATGGTGGGGGACAGCCTGCATGACTTACAGGCCGGGCGCGCCGCTGGTATGGTCACCATTGGTGTGCTTACCGGGGTTGCCAAGACCGAGGCGTTGGCCCCGATGGCGGATGTCGTCTTGCCGGATATCGGACATATCCCGGCCTGGTTGGAAAGAAACTGACAACACCAATTAGAAATTCGGCACATCGGGACTAAAAACCGACAACTTCTGTCGCAGATAGAACGGCTGAGATGCGGTCTTCAAGGCTTGCTTAGAAACTAGCAAAGCAGGAGAGGACTATGGCCGATACCAATACACGCAGACGTCGTGGCGGCGGTCGCGCAGGTGCAGCGGCTCGTCGTGGTAGTGCTGTGATTGATCAGATGCCATGGAATCCGCCGGTTAATATCGACCGCCCGACCGAACCTTTGGGTCCAGAGGGAGTGGAAGCGATCCATGATGGCGCGATGCGCATCCTCGAAGAGATCGGGATCGAGTTCTACAATGATGAGGCCATCGGCATCCTGCGTGAAGCCGGGTGTACCATCGATGGTGACAATGTGCGCATGGGCTGCGATTTCGTCATGGAGATGATCGCCAAAGCCCCCAGTCAGTTCTCGATCACGCCCAGAAACCCGGACCATACGATTCAAATTGGTGGCAAGAACCTTCTGTTTGGAAATGTATCGTCCCCTCCGAACTACTGGGATATGGAGATCGGCAAGAAGGTTCCGGGCAATCGCGAGATGTGCCGAAACCTGCTGAAATTGACCCAGTATTTCAATTGTATTCACTTTGCCGGCGGGTATCCGGTTGAGCCGGTCGATCTGCATGCCAGCGTCCGGCACCTGGACGTGCTCTATGACAAGCTGACGCTGACAGACAAGGCGATGCACGCCTATTCGCTGGGCAAAGAGCGGGTCGAAGACGTGATGGAGATGGTGCGGATCGCGGGTGGGTTGAGCCACGAGGAGTTCGAGGCGACTCCGCGGATGTACACCAACATCAACTCGACCTCACCGCTGAAGCATGACTATCCGATGATCGACGGGTGCTTGCGTCTGGCACGGCGTGGTCAGGCGATTGTTGTGACGCCGTTCACCTTGGCTGGTGCTATGGCGCCGGTGACAATGGCGGGCGCTGTAGCTCAGTCGCTGGCAGAAGCCCTGTGCGCAATTGCGCTGTTCCAATATGTGCGTCCGGGCACGCCCTGTGCCATTGGAACATTCACGTCAAATGTTGACATGAAAACAGGTGCGCCTGCCTTTGGTACGCCAGAGTACATCCGTTCAACCCAGATGACGGGGCAGATGGCCCGGTACTACGATCTGCCGATGCGGTCTTCGGGTGTTTGTGCCGCCAACGTCCCGGACGGGCAGTCGGTTTGGGAGACGTCGAATTCCCTCTGGGCAGCTGTGCAGTCGGGTACGAATATGGTTTATCACGCGGCAGGTTGGCTAGAAGGGGGGCTAATCGCCAGCCCCGAAAAATTCATAATGGATTGTGAGGTTCTACAGCAAATTCAACGCTATATGGACCCCCAACTTGTGGCCACGGGCCCGGATGAAATTGCGCTGGACGCCATTCGTTCTGTCGGAAATGATGGCCACTTCTTCGGTATTCAGCACACCCAGGACCGCTATACCACGGCGTTCTATCAACCCTTCCTGAGCGATTGGAAAAACTACGAAGGCTGGGAGGTTGCCGGAGGTATCTGGACGGCTGAGCGTGCGCATCACATGTTCAAAGAGATCATTACCAGCTTTGAACCCCCGGCTTTGGACGATGGCATCCGGGACGAACTGGCCGATTTTGTTACCCGTCGTAAGGCCGAAGGCGGGGCGCCGACTGATTTCTGACTTGAAAACTATCGCTTTGATACTCGGTTGCATTCTCCGCAAACAGCGGTGGATTTTGGGTAATTGTTAAGATTTATCCGACCAAAGTGAGATGGAACCAAATGGGGCATCTTATGCATGGTCTGATAAATCGGGCGATCCAGTCTTTTGTTTGCGCGACCTATGGTCAATCGTGCTGGCTGCGTGTGACCGAGGCTGCGCGATTGGGCTTTGTCGAGTTCGAGGCCATGTTGACCTATGAAGACGATGTCCTGTTCCGGGTTCTGGAGGCGCTAAGCGCTGAACTTGGCCGCCCGCAGTCCGAAATACTCGAAGATGTCGGGACCTATCTGGTCTCGCATCCCAATATGGAAGGGCTGCGGCGCCTGTTGCGGTTTGGGGGTGTCAGCTATGTCGAATTCCTACACTCGCTGGATGATCTGCCTGATCGCGTCCGCTTGGCCGTCTCAGACCTGACCCTGCCCGCGCTGGAATTACGAGAGCTTTCGGTGACTGAATATCAACTGCTCTGCCATCCCGGTCTACCGGGCTATGCCAGCGTCATGGTTGGGGTACTGCGGGCGATGGCGGATGACTATGGCGCTTTGGTGATGCTGTCGGAGGATGGTCAACAGGACAGAGCTGAGGTCATATCCATCATGTTGGTCGAGACTGCTTTTGCCGAAGGACGTCACTTTGATTTGGGGGCGCGAAACGAATGACTAAGCCTCAGGATCTCGCACAGCTGCTCGAGACCCTTTGCCCGATGTTCATGCTGCTGGATGACAAAGGTCTTATCCAGAAGGTCGGACCGACATTGCAAAAGCTGCGACCAGATACGCCCCTGATCGGCAAAAGCTTTCTGGATGTGTTCCAGTTGATCCGACCACGGACCGTCACGACCATTCCGGCGCTGATGTCCATGGCCGGTGCAAAGCTGCATCTGAAGTTCCATGATGAGCCACGCACCGCTTTGAAGGGCCTGGTCGCCCCATTGCCGGATGGCGGCGGGGCAGTGATCAATCTGTCTTTCGGGATTTCAATTCTGGATGCGGTGCGGGATTATGCCCTGACTAGTGCCGATTTCTCGGGCACCGATCTGGCGATCGAACTGCTGTATCTGGTCGAGGCAAAATCTGCCGCGATGGAGGCGTCACGCTCGCTGAACCTGCGGCTGCAGGGGGCGATGCTTGCCGCTGAAGAGCAGGCGTACACCGACACATTGACTGGCCTGAAAAACCGCCGCGCGATGGATCACATGTTGGCGCAGCTCAGCGCGGCAAATGCGACATTTGCACTGATGCATTTGGATCTGGATTTCTTCAAATCCGTCAATGATCGCTTGGGGCATGCAGCCGGGGATTATGTGCTGCAGCAGGCCGCCCAGATCATGGTCGAGGAAACCCGGTCGAACGATATGGTGGCGCGAGTTGGGGGTGATGAGTTCGTCATCATCTTCAAGGGTCTGACCCAGGAAGAAATTCTGTCATCCATAGCCGATCGTCTGATCAAACGTCTTAACGAACCGATGATGTTCGAGCAACAACCCTGCCGTATATCCGCAAGCATCGGAACTGCGCTATCGACGCAGTTCGAGACGGTAAAGGCGGCTGACATACTGCATGCCGCCGATCTGGCCTTGTATCAGGCCAAACGAGAAGGGCGGTCACGTCATCGGTTGTATTCTAGCCTGTCACAGGCCCGCACCTGATCTGTGCTACGCTGCTGCAAAGACCGCTTCGAGCTTGCGGGCGATCTGGCGTTGAATGGGTGGAAGCTCTCCGACCACCGGCAGGGTTGCGCCTTGAAATCCTGCGCGATCCAGCTCCTGTGGGACATCTTCCAGCACATGGCCTCCGGTGCAGGCGAAAAAGGGCAGACAAAGAGACTGCGCACCGGCACCGCTTGCCGCATCTGCGATGGATGGGGGTTCTTCAACAAACCCGGCTTTCAGGGTCCTGAAAGGCAGCAGCCCGCCCAAATTTTCGGCGAACTCCAATGTCACAGCGGATGGATTGCGGCTGCGCCCAGATCCATGGGCGGCGATCACCAGATCTGTATCTTCGGTGACCCAGTCCTTTGACGTCAAAGCCTCGCGCAGGGCGGTGCACACCAAAGTTGGCAACTCAGGATCGACGCCAAGCGGGTCCAGAATCCGAAGCCCACGGTTGCCGACGCGTTTGGGCAAGGCACTGGTCACAAACCAGCCTTTGGCCATGAACAAAGGATAGATCACCGCATCAGATGGCAGTTCGTCCATCACCGCCTCAAGCCGGCCAGGGGCTGCCAAGGTGGCCGAATGCACCGAGACATCCTGGGTCAGAGCATCGACCTGAGCCGCAAATCGGGCAAGAGACGCCTCTGCCGGATCCGGGTCCGAGGGTTGACCATGGGCAACGATAATGGCCTGCGGCATATGTGGTTCCTTCTGTTTGCCCGATAGGTGTCGCGCCGGACGTGTAAGTCAAGGCGGGGATTATCCCAAAAGGGTCAGCCAAAGCCAGACGGTTATGATGGACGCTGCAGTTCCGATCAGTACAGATGACGCGGCGACCCGCTTGGCCCGGCCATACATATTGGCAAAGATATAGGCATTAAAACCCGGCGCCATCGCTGCGTTTAACACGCCCGAGCGAAACAGGTCCTGTGGCAGGCCTGTGGACGCGCCAAAGATCCAAACCAGACTAGGATGCAGCATAAGGGAAATGCAACAAACGTAAGCAATCGTCCTTAAATCGCCCTCGGGTTTGTACTTAACCAGCACGCCCCCCAGCGCAAACAAGGCGCCGGGCAAGGCCGCACGGGTCACAAGGCCAAGGGCCTCATCGACCACCCGAGGTATGACAATACCCGACAGGTTCACGACAAACCCAAGCGCGATACCCAGAATCAGGGCATTCTTGAACATCGCAGACAAAACCGACCGCGCCAAGCGTATGCCGCCATGACCGCGATTTCGAACAATCTCCATCACCGTGATGCCGACGCCGTAACAAAAGGGCGAGTGGAAGGCGATGATGGCGTAATTGCCAGTCAGATTGTCAGGCCCGTAGGCGCGTTCCGTGATGGGCAGGCCCAACAGGACCGAATTCGAGAACAGGCAGCAGAAGCCGATGGCAACGCAATCCTCCCAATCGCGCCCAAAGACCAGCCGCGCGCCGAACAGCCCTGCGGTAAAGCACAGGGCAGCGGCAGAGTAGAAGCTGATCAGCAGGCGCGGATCGAAACTGGCGCTGAGGTCCAGATGCGCAATGGCTAGAAATAGCAGGCAGGGGATGGCAAACCCCTGCGTAAATTTCATTAAACCGTCGACATGAATTTCTTTGAAATAGCCAGACCGTGTTGCTGCATAGCCTGCGCCGATGACCAGAAAGACCGGAAGGATGACGTCGATCAGGCTTTGAAGCATATCGCCCCGCGGCTTGACGATATCTGGCTCGCGCAGAGCAGCGGCTTACAGCGCCTGTTCGATCACCATCCCGTCATAGGCGGGGGTGATATTGTCAGGTGTCTCGGCCTCGACCGTCGCATAATCCAGATCGATATGCATATTGGTCAGAACCGCGCGTTTCGGGCCAAGCCGCTCGATCCAACCCAGTGTCTTTTCGAGATGCGCATGGGTGGGGTGAGGTGACCGGCGCAGGGCGTCGATGATAAGGCAATCCAGCCCCTCCATCTTTGGCCATGCGTCGTTATAGATTTCCGCGACATCCGGTAGGTAGGCGAGGTTACCCATCCGGAAGCCCAGCGAGTCGATCGAACCGTGGTTCACCTTGAATGGCTCAAACGGGATCGGGCCGCCGGGACCGTCGATTTCGAACGCGCCATCAATGGATTTCAGATCGAGGATCGGCGGATAGGGTGAGCCTTCGGGCTGGATGAACGCATACCCAAACCGACCCAGCAGGGCGTTTTGCGTATCACCATCGGCCCAGACTGGAACGCGGGTTCGCATGTTGAAGACGATCATTCTCAGATCGTCGATCCCATGCATGTGATCCGCGTGCGAGTGGGTATAGACGACCCCGTCCAATCGTCCGGTTCCCGTGTCCAGCAACTGGCTGCGCATATCCGGTGTGGTGTCGATCAGCACCGATGTAGTGCCATCCGGCCCGTCCCGTTCCACCAGCAGAGAGCAGCGGCGGCGGATATTACGCGGGTTCGCGGGATCGCAATCACCCCATTGCCCGCCCAGGCGCGGCACGCCGCCCGAAGATCCGCAGCCCAGAATGGTGCAACGCAGTAAGTTCATGCAGCGGCCTTAAACTGGGTGACCTTGGAAAACAGGCGGTCGAAGTTTAACTGAGTTTGTGCGGCGAATGCGGCGTAATCCATGCCGAACACCTCGGCCCCTTTGCGGGCTGTATACGCGGTATAGGCGGGTTCGTTGCGCTTGCCACGATAGGGTGGTGGCGCCAGATAGGGCGCGTCGGTTTCCACCAGAATACGATCCACCGGGGCTGCAGCGAAGATATCGCGCAGCTCCTGGCTTTTGGGAAAGGCAGCGATGCCGGACATGGACAGGTAGAACCCCAAATCCAAAGCGGCGCGGGCCAGTTCGGCTGAGGATGAAAAGCAGTGCATGACGCAGGAATAGGGCGCGTTGCGGTATTCCTCAGTCAGGATGCGGGCCATGTCATCATCGGCGGCGCGGGCGTGGATGATCAGCGGTAGGCCCGTGCGCTGTGCGGCCTCGATATGGATGCGCAGCGATTGTTTCTGCACCTCGGCACTGTCGGCGGTGTAGTGGTAATCCAGTCCGGATTCGCCGATGCCTACGAGTTTTGGGTGCTGTGCAAGCGCGACCAGCTCGTCAACTGTCGCCATCGGCTCGTCTGCCGCGCTCATCGGGTGAGTGCCTGCGGCGTAGAAGACCGGCGCGTGGGCCTCGGCAATGGCGCGGACGGTGGGTTCATTGCGCAGGCGGGTGCAGATGGTGACCATTCGGGTTACGCCTGCATCGGCGGCGTTGGCGATGATCTGGTCCAGCTGCCCTTCGAAATCGGGGAAGTCCAGATGGCAATGGCTATCGGTGATTTCGGGCGTATCGCTCATCTGCTCTGACCGGCGGTTTCCTGTATCTTGAACACCGTATCTAGGACCAAAGCGGCAGGGTCAAGGTTCACCGCCTGACCATGGCGCGCTCGGGCTGTGATTGTCGCGGCAACTTCGGCCCAGCGGCGCGCCTGATGAGGCGACGCGGATAGGCGGGCAAGCGTCTCGGCCTCGTTTGGGGCGGCTTCAGGCGCGGGAGGCGCACCGGTTGCCCCGGTCAGGGCCAGGCGGGACAGGGCGATGTCGATCAGGGTCAATAACAGTTCGAACCGCTCGGCTGCGCCGCGCTGGGCGGCGGTTTCGGCCAGCTTCAAAGCGCGTTGGCGATCCATGCGGGGCAGGGTGCCTAGAACAGCGATCAGTTCTGCATAGAGGTCCAATCCGCCCAGATTGATCAGACGCACCGCATCGCCGACCGATCCCGCGGCCAGCGCGGCCAGATGATCCGCCTGCGATGACGGTTCCGCCCCGGTCTGCGCCAAGGCGGCCTGCATGTCCTCAGGCCCCAGCGGTGAGAGGCGCAAGGTTCGGCAGCGCGACCTTATCGTAGGCAACAGGCGCGAAGGCTGGTGCGATATCAGCAGAAGCGTGGTCCTTGCAGGCGGCTCCTCAAGCATTTTCAACAGCGCATTCGCGGCGCTGACATTCATCTCATCAGCAGAATCGACGATGACTACGCGCCGCCCACCATCTGCCGAAGATAGACCGAAAAACTTGCCCAGTTTGCGGATGTCATCCACGACAATCTCACCACGTAACCGCCCCTGATCGTTCAGCGAGCGTGTTATGGCCGCCAAACCGGGTTCCGCACCCGCCATGATCCGGTGCGAGACCGGGTGGCCCGGATCAATATCCAGTGTTTCAGGGGGTGGAGGCGCGCCGAATAGCCCACCGTCATCAGCCGGAGGCGTTGCCAGAAGAAACCGCGCAATCCGCCAGGCCAATGTGGCCTTCCCAACCCCGCGCGGGCCGGTCAGAAGCCAGCCGTGGTGCAACCGGTCCGAGGTATAGGCAGTTAGAAACGCCTGTTCCGCCGCGTCTTGTCCGAAAAGGCGCAAGGTTTCACGCGGATGCGGCGCGCCGGGCGCCTGATCTGGGGTTGGGGTGTCGTCGCTCATCGTCTATCGCAAAGCTGCCTGGACGATGTCTCTCACATCTTGTGCGACGCTGTCCATGTCGCGATTGCCATCGACGACGCGGAACCGGTCGGAAAACTCGTCGGCCAAAGCCAGAAACCCAGAGCGCATCTGTTTTTGCAAGGCAGGGCCGAAATCTTCAAACCGTTCCTCGGTGCCCTGGCGGCCTTTGGCGCGGGACAGGCCGATTTCCGGGTCCATATCGACCAACAGGGTCATGTCGGGTTCGCGTCCGATCATGAGACTGTGCAACTGGTCGACAATGCCCCTCAGATCACCACGCGAGAGGCCCTGATACATGCGGGTGCTGTCGGCAAAGCGGTCGCAGATCACCACCTTGCCATCGGCCAGCGCTGGTTCGATGGTGCGTTCCAGGTGGTCGCGGCGGGCAGCAGTGAACAGCAGAATTTCGGTTTCAGCCGACCAACGATCCGGGTCGCCTTCCAGCACCAGCCTGCGGATTTCCTCAGCTCCGGGCGATCCCCCAGGTTCGCGCGTCAGAATGACCTGGTGGCCCGTCTCGCGCAGAAACTCGGCCAACATCCGAGCCTGAGTTGATTTACCTGATCCGTCAATGCCTTCAAAGGTCAGGAATAACCCGCGTTTCGTCACATCGACTCCAGCGGGTTATTGATCACGTCTTTCAGAACAATACCGCCCACGGTCATCATGCGCACCATGAACCCACCCAGAGGCACATCTTCGGCTGCAACCAGCGGGCGGCGAATTTCGGGCAGGCCTTCGGGTTTGATGACAAGCTCAGCCAGTTGATCGCCCTTGGCAACAGGGGCGTTGATCGGGCCGTCATAAACGACCTCTGCCTGCACATTCTGAGTGCCAAGAACCGGGAACAGAACGTTCAGGTCGCCCTCGGGCACCAACCCCACGGTCTTCTTCTCACCCATCCACAGCTTGGCTTGGGCTATCGGCGTTTCTTCGGTGGCAACTGTCCTCTCGACAAAATTTCGAAACGACCAGTTAACCACGGACTCAGCCTCCTCTGCCCGCTGAGCGGTACTGTCGAGACCGGTGAGGACAAAGATCACACGACGGTCGCCTTGTTTAGCCGATCCGACCAGGCCATATCCCGCTTCTTGCGTGTGGCCGGTTTTGAGCCCATCGGCCCCGATGTCCAGCCGCAGCAGAGGGTTCCGGTTGCGTTTGTTCGATGGCGCGCGCCCGTCGAATTCGAACTCTTCTTCAGCAAATAGCGGGTAGTATTCCGGGAAATCGCTGATCAAGCGATCCGCAAGAACCGCGAGATCATGCACCGACATCATATGCCCTGCGGCGGGCCAGCCGTTTGAATTGGCAAAGTTGGAATTGTCCATGCCCATCTGTTTGCCGCGTTGGGTCATGTAACGGGCAAATCCCGCCTCGGTCCCATCGGGGCTCAGCGCTTCGGCGATCACTACGCAGGCATCATTGCCCGACAGAACGATGATACCGCGCAACAGGTCCTCGACCGTCACGCGATCTTGTGTGTTCAGGAACATGGTCGAGCCGCCATAGCTCATCGCGTGTTCAGATACGGGCAGAGTTTCCTGCAAAGTCAAACGCCCATCGCGCAGCGCTTCGAACGCGACATAGAGCGTCATGAGCTTCGACATCGACGCGGGCGGCAGCGGTTGATCAGCGTCTTTCGACAGAAGTACAGTTCCGGTTGACTGATCGATCACATAGGCGGCACGCGCCGTGGTATCAAACGCGTGTGCGGGCAGGGCCAGGACAGCCATCCCGAGGGTAAATACGGATGTGCGAATTGCGGATAGCACGGGGCGCCTCCTGTTATCAGTTGGACACGGTGAATGCGTCGGTAAAGCCCAGGTCTTTGACATCGGTCTGAATCGCCTTGCGATCGGCGCGTGTTGTGGCAGGGCCGACCAGAACGCGCCAGACGGTTTTGTCTTCAGCCTCTAGCGCACGGACCTCGGCAGCCATACCATTCTTACGGATTTTTTCTGCGGCGGTGTTTGCATTGGCTTCAACACTGAACGTGCCGATCTGAACATAGGGCTTTGTCAAGTTCGACGCAGCAGGGGCGGCAGCTGCGGCCGCTGCCGGAGTGGCCTCGGCCGCGTCAATTGCGGCGGCTGCCCCTTCGATTGGGTCCAGCGGTGTGGCCGTTATCTCTTCGGGCTGCTTTTTCTGCCACCACTTGCGCTTGGCGGGTTTTTCGGTTGGGGCTGCAACGGGGGCGTCAGACAGTCCCGGTGCGGCGGCCCCAGCGGCTGAGGTGCTGTCTACCGCAGCTTCCGCAGCCTCTTCACTGGCCGAGCCAGCCGCCGCTGCAGCAGCGCCCGCTGCGCCCGCGGCAGCAGCCGGTTCTTTCTTTTGCCACCACTTGCGCTTGGCCGGCTTTTCCGGTGCAGCGGCCTCTGCTTCAGGTGCAGCGGCTGCGACTTCGGTTTCTTCTTTCGGAGCCTCGGCCTCGGGCGTCTGTTCTTCAGCGGGTGGTTCTTCTTTGGGTTCTTCCCGGCGCAGGGCTACAACGCTGACCCGCGTTGGCGCCCCGGCCAGCATTCCAAGTTTTTCCGCCGCGGCAGAGGAAACCTGCAAGGCAGGCCCCGGCAAGTTCGCCTGACGCCGGAACAGCGCGCCCGTGACGCTTTTGTTGTTCGCGGTGTTCTTGATCAAAACGCGTTCTGGTTGGTTAACATCAGGATGCGCCACCCAGATGCCGCCCAGCGAAGGCCGCCCATCCCAAAGCCCAGCTTCGGTTACCGAAAACACATCCGGTGCCTCAACGTCGCGCTGCGAGCTGTTGGTGACCTGAGGTACGAGTTCGATTGTCGAATTGTCCGCGCTGTCGCTCCTGGGCTTCGTTGATCCGTCCTGAGATTGAAGAACGTCGTCACACCCGGACAAAACTGTCAAAGTCACAGCTAGTACAGCCAGTCCTCGCGGATTTGCGCGTGTCTGTGTCGCTCGCTTCATCTCTTGTTCCCTTGCCTGAAAGGGCTTCGTTTTTTTCCAGCCCCGCCGAATGACCGGTTCTAAGCGCCAGTCTGCTGCGATCTTAAGGCCAGATCATAACGTGGCTGAAGGTCCAAGGAAAGGCTGCTGCGCAGGCTTGAGCAAGATTTCCCGATTTCGGCTTGCCTCTGATCTCAGTTGGGCTTAGACCGGGCCTCCGACGGGGAGGTGGCAGAGTGGTCGAATGCGGCGGTCTTGAAAACCGTTGAACGTGAGAGCGTTCCCAGGGTTCGAATCCCTGTCTCCCCGCCACTTGGCCTTTGCAATCCAATCACTCCAAGAACGGTTCTGGCAACTATTGCGACTTCAGGTCACGCGACCTGAGCCGAGAGTTGAAGCTGCGTGAACTCCGCATGGCCCTGAGTTTATCAGTTTGAGGGAAGCGTAAAATGAAGCGAGTTTTGCCTCCACCGGATACAACTGTGCTCGCTGTGTCGAAGCACCTTTCCCATCGTCGCACAATGATTGCAATGACAAGGACGTTCACTACATTCTAGGTAACTAGGATTCGCGACAGCCAGCGCGACGACTGTTTGTTTTGGTGTGCTGACTAGCTCCAGGATTTGACAGAGACAACAACTCTGCCGTCTGGGCCGTCATCCAGTTCCACGCCAAGCGCTTCGCCGACATTCACCATCCCAAGTCCTGTTTTTGCCAGAGTGTTCAAGTGTAGAAAACAATCGCGGGGATCATCAAACACATTTACGAACCCGTATTGCTTTTTCTCGCAGAACCATTTGACGCGTGCGGGCAGGTAAGTTCTACCTTCCCGTTCGCTGGTTCCGTCAGGCAAAAAATCTGGCACCGGTTCAGCCTGCAGCTCAAGGATCTCGACGATTTGTGTGCCCTTGGATGTGCGGCGCGCAAGCGCCTTGATTTCGCATCCGGGTGCTATGGATGTTTGGCCAAACTCGTTGAGCGTGTTCTGATGGAGCAGTGCATCTTTGCCCGTCTCGTCGCAGGTGACAAATCCGTATCCGTGTTTGGCAGCAAACCATTTCAAAACACCTGAAAACTGGACCAGAGCGGGATCGCCAAGCGTCGAACCATCCATAACAAGCAAACCTTTGAACATCACTGTCTTGAGCTAAACCCTTCATAGTAAATATGGTATTTATTAGTCATGTTTTAGGAGACTTGTGGTAAACCACAGATTAACACCCGCGGCGTTCGCAGCTGTGTATCTACTAAGATCAATGGCGCCTCAGCCCGCCACCACCATCTGTCGTTGAACGCCTAAGCCTTCGACACCAAGTTCAAGGATGTCTCCGGGTTTCAGGTAGACGGGAGGATTTTGCCCCATGCCAACACCGGGGGGGGTGCCGGTTGAAATCACGTCACCCGGTTGCAGCGACATGAACTGAGACAGGTGAGATACCACCGCCGCCACGCCAAAATGCATCGTTCGGGTTGAACCATCCTGATATCGATGGCCGTTCACCTTAAGATAGATCGACAGGTTTTGTGGGTCTGGAACCTCATCCCGGGTGACCAGCCACGGGCCAATGGGGCCAAAGGTGTCGGCTGATTTGCCTTTGGTCCATTGGCCCGAGCGGTGTAGCTGAAAATCACGTTCGGACACGTCGTTGACCACGCAATATCCGGCAACATAGTCTAATGCATCAGCCTCCGAGACATACTTGGCTTCTTTGCCGATGACGACGCCCAATTCGACTTCCCAATCGGTTTTGGTCGACCCGCGTGGGATCTCGACCGAGTCATTGGGCCCTGAGATGGCCGAGGTCGCTTTGAAAAAGATCACCGGTTCGGCGGGCAAATCCATCCCGCTTTCCGCCGCGTGATCGGCATAATTCAGGCCGATGCAGATGAATTTTCCAACCTGGCCGACGCAGGCCCCAATGCGCGGATTGCCGGTAACAACGGGCAGAGTTGATACGTCAAGCGCACGCAGCCGGTCGAGGGAGGCTTTGTCCAGCATCTCACCCGTGATGCCATCGACCATGGCAGATAGGTCCCGAATGGCACCGTCGTCATCCAGCATCCCCGGTTTTTCTGAGCCCTTTGGGCCGTAGCGAAGCAATTTCATAGTTTGCGGATATCCTGATTGGTAGTGGCGTCGAGCGTCGGCTTTCGAAGCCTGCAGCCTGTAGGACTTTGGGTCAACCGCTCAGTACGCTTTGAAACCTTACAGGCTTAGGGGTGAGATCCCCCCTGCAAAAGCCGCAAGAATGGGCGCGGCCAGCGCGATGCCCGCACGCATGAAATCGCCGGGCCCATCTGACAGACCGTGTGTGGATCGCCAGTCATCGACATCGAAGTCGTCCTCTGTGTCGTCTACCTGCCGGGCCGCAATGGCCAATTGTGTCACCCGACCATCCAGGATCAGTGCCACCGGCAGATAGAAGCTGAGCATCAGCAGACAGAAATAGGTTCCGGTGAACAAAGCCGATGCTGTGACCAAAGAGCTGAATGCGGCCTTTTCGGCCTCTGCAATGACGGGTAAGGGCCAGTACATCCAACTTGACGCAAAGAACATCCCAAAGGTCAGGATCAGACTGGACAGATACAGCTGTTGCTTCATTTGGCGGATGCTGCGGGCCAGGCTGGCGGCCGTATCTTCGAGATCGTCACCGCCGCCAAATGACAGGCACAAGATCATCCCAGCAATCAGCGCGCCTACTGCCAGACCGGCCAGTGCGGTGACAATATCCATCACGCGCCGGAAGAGTGAGAAGACGGGGATATCCCCACAGGTGCCCAGGGCCCAGAGATCATTGGGTCCGTCGCAGCCCGGCAACGTGCCTTTGGACAGAGCCATTTCAAATAGCTCTTTTCCGACTTGCCCATAAATCTGCGGGGGCGTGTTCGTCATGTGCTGCTGAATGACCGGGATCATCGCAAGGCAGAAAACCGTTATAACGGTCAGAATTGCGGCCAGCCTGGTAGCGCGTTCCGTCGGTCGCCTCAGGTTGCGTACCAAGACGGCGACCGGAAGAACAGCCAGAGCGGCAAAGAACCATGACGCCGCAAGAAACCGATACCGGCCAACTGTTTCCAACCAATCCTGATCCGCGATAAGAATGCCAACAGACAGGTTCAGGTCTTTTGGCAGCATGTGTGTCTGGATCAACTCATGGATCAGAAACACGCAAATCGGCAGCGCGACGATCGAAAAGTAATGCAGTTCTACGCGACGTTCGGACACGAGGGCGCCCCCCTTGCGTGAAAATTGTCTAAAAAACAGAGCATAGCATGGAATGAGGCTGGTTTCACGGTGTGGGTGGATGTTGGCCGCGTAGTGCCCGCATCCGTGTTGCCCGGCCAAACCGCGATGGATGGCGGTTTTTAGCCAATAGAAGCGAGGGATGTGATAAGATCAAGCGCAAGAGATGTTTTGGTGGGGCCATGATTAACCCAGTTCAGAACTATCACTACAACCAACAGCGCCGCGCCGGACCCCGGCCTTTGTTATGCTACAGCCCGTCGACCAGCCTGTATTTCGGGACCGAAGGTAAGGTTTCAAGCTGTTGTTATAATCGTGAACCGCTGGGCCGATATCCGGATCAATCCATCCGCGAAATCTGGCAGGGGCGTCCAAGGCAAACCTTGTGCCAGCGCGTGGCGCAGGGTGATCTGGGTGGCGGGTGCAATGGGTGCGGGTCGCAGATTGAAACCGGGAACTACGGCGCTGTTGTCGCACAGCATTTTGATCGCTGGAGCGTTGATCCCGATCACCCGACCTCGTTTTCGTTCGAACTCCACAATGCATGCAATCTGGAATGCATCATGTGCAACGGGGAACTGTCTTCGCGTATCCGTCGCTACCGCGAGCTGCGCCCGGCGATGCCGCAGGCTTATGGGGGCGAATTTGTTGAGGAGTTAGAGGATTTTATCCCGCATCTTGAAGGTACAACCTTTTATGGTGGCGAGCCCTTTGTAATGCGGCTTTATTATCAAATCTGGGAGAGGCTGATCGCCCTGAACCCAGAGTGTGAGATTACCATTCAGACCAATGCAAGCCTGCTGCCGGATCAGGCCTTGTCGGTTCTGGAGCGGGGAAATGTGCATATTGGTATCTCGCTCGACTCTGTCCGGCGTGAAACCTATTGCTCGATCCGCCGCAACGCGGATTTTGATGAAGTGATTAAGAACACCCGCTGGCTGGCCGAGTATTCGCGGCACCATCAGCGCCCGTTTGGCATATCGGCCTGTATCATGACGGTGAACTGGCAGGAACTGGCAGACCTGTTGGCTTTTGCCGACGACCTGGGTGCGGTTTTGTATTTCAACACTGTGTGGGAGCCCGAGCACTTGTCGCTGGCCTATGCCCCCCCCACCATGATCCTGCGAGTGATTGATCTGTACCGCAGACTTGCCGTCGAAAGGGGATTGCGCGGACCTATGGATGTGGCGAGGACTGTGACATCGACCAATCTGGCCGGATACATCGCCTTGCTGGGCACCTGGTATCAGGCTGCAATTCACTGCCAAAGCGAAGAGAAATTGGCGAAACTCAAGAGTTTGGTGTAGACTGGCGACAAGAATGACCGAAGCGAAACCGCAGCACTAAAGGGGCTGAGATGGCTAAGGCAACCCGCAAACAACCCGCAAAACGCGCGCGCGCGAAGGCGAAACCAGCAACGCCAGAGCCGCAGCCAGAACCCGTTGAGCCGGTTCAGGAGGTATATGAGAACAGGGCCAGCTCTACCAGCGGGCAAGATACGCCCCATGGCCTTGGCAAACAGGCCGAATTGCAGGCCGCGATGGAGGAAAGCTATCGCCAGTTGCAGTCCATCTACACGGCCTTCACGCAACAATACACGGATGCTGGGACCCAGTATCAGCACCTGACTGAACAGGGCTATGTGCCGGAAATGGCCGATCTGTACAAAGAGTTCACCGAGACGCGGGGGGCCGAGATCGCGCAGGAGGGTCTGCAGCTTGCGATCCGTTATGCAGCATCAGCTCAGGTTCTGTCGAAGCGCTATACGGATGAGCTGTTTCAGTTTCTCAACAGTCGTGGCGTGAACGGATATGCAGCCGAAGGGGCAACCACCCCGCAAGCCGCCGCAATCACATTATCCGGGCCTGCTGGCAGCACGCTTTCAGCCAGTTTCGAGGTCGAGAACAGCACGGCGGTTAGCGTCAGCCCGCGTGTGTCGACCACGCCGGTTCTGGATGAAGATGGCGTTGCGATAGAAGGGGCCATGATCGATGTGATCCCGGACCTGATCAATCTGGCGCCGGGGCAGAAACAACTGGTCAAGGTGATGGTGCCTGTCGATGCTGATCTGTACCGCGCCGGGCATTGCTATTCGACGGCGCTGGTCATCGTTGGATTAGGACAGGCGCGTAATCAATTAATAACGCTGGAAATTGATATCAGTTGATCGGGCGTTTCAAGCGCCATATCCGATAGCTCCATTCACCGGATTTCATGGATTCGTAGACCGCTGATCCAGGGGTTGCCAGGAAATTGCTCATCTCCTGATCGCCTCCGAACGCGCCCAGACGCGAGGCCGCGATTTCATCGCAGGACAGCAGCACGTTCTGCGTGATATCACGCTCGTCTTCGAGCTTAAAACCTAGGTCCTTCAACAGTTCGAGACATTGGTTCAGCTTTCCCAAAGGCAGAAGGTCGGTGTACAGAAACGCCCCGCCGGGTTTGAGGACCCGCATGACCGAGGCATAGAAGCGCTGTATCGCGGGGTAGGTGTGTGAGCTTTCGATATTGGTTACCGCGTCGAATTGCCCATCATCGAAGGGCAGGTTTTCTGCATCACCCTGAACAAAATTCAAACGCGGATCTGTATGCGTCTTGCGGCAAAACTCGATTGCCGCGCCGGACAGGTCCAACCCGGTGACAGCGGCGGGATCGAAGAACTCAACCAACGTGCGGGCAGTGCCGCCGCGCCCGCAGCCCACATCCAGAACCGACGACCCATCGATCGGGTGGGCACCAATGACCTCAAGCGCCAGTTTGACCGAATTCCGGTTCATCATCTTATCGCTCAGGGGAACATCAGACGCCTCGGGCGCTCCGTTCGGTGTGTAGCCATAGTTCAGAAAATGCGCGAAGGTTCCGAAGCCTGAGCTGTCCAGCTGCTTGGTGACACCATCATACATGTCCTGAAAGCTCTTCTTCGTGCCCTCTAGGTTCAGGTCGGGCTCTGGCGGCGGTGGTGGTTCAACCTCAGCTTTGACCGTTTCAACAGTGGATGCCCCCATATTGGCCTCGATAATCGGGGCTAGCCCCGCAATGGTCGGAGTGTCGAAGATCTGGCCAACCTCGGGGTTGTAGCCAAACCTCTCTTCGATCCGCATGGTCATTTCAATGGCCAGCAGGGAATGCCCGCCCAGCTCGAAAAACTTGTCGTTTATGCCAACCGGGGACAGGCCCAGCAGGTCTTCCCAAATCCCGGCAAGGATGGTTTCCATGTCCGTTTTCGGTGCTTCGAACGGATTGCTCAGGTTGGGGCGGCTGTGGCCTGTTGGTGTGGCTTCCGTGGCTTTGGGGGTGGCGGTGAATTCGACCCATTCCGCAAGCCTAGTGTTCAGCGGTGTGGTCGATATGGCGATCTGATCGGTATCCAACGCGGATAGGCGGTTCAGCGCCTCAACCCCATCTGCGGGAGAGATCGCATCTTCCCCATGCGTCTGATCGGCAAAGGCCCATTGATCCCAGTTCACGCTGATCCAGCGCGTTGGTGTCGGCTGCGACGCGGCAAATGTGTCCAGCATCTGGTTTGCCACCGCGTAGTAGCCAAGGTTCAACCCGCCCAGAACAGCCGACAGGGATGAGCCCAGCAGGACAAAATCCGGGGTATGGTCCTGCAAGACATGTGCAAGTGCGCGGGCACCGTTGATCTTTGGGGCGATATGGCTGTTTAGGTCTTCGGTCGTCAGGTCGCTGAGTTTGCCAAACCCGCTACCCACATTTCCAGCCATATGGAAGATGCCGTCTATGGGGCCGAAGGCTTTGGTGGCTTTCGACATCGCCACTTGCAGGGCGTTTGCGTCACAGACGTCGGTCTTCAGAACCAAGAGATCTGTCTTTCGATCCAAATCCAGCAACCTGCGTGCCAGCATCGCCGTTTTATCGAACTCATTGGGACCGGCGGCCAGCGCCTTCCAGTCGGGTTTTGCAGGCGCACCCGAGCGAGACAGAAGTACCAGCTTGGCCTTGTAGCGCTCCGCCAACATATCAGCCATCGCCAGCCCGATATTGCCTAAACCGCCAGTTATGACGTAGACGCCACCGGGCTTGAACAAAGTGGAGGTTTCGACCGGTTCCAGTGGTTGCGCCTGATAACTGAGGCGATGCCGTTTCCCTTTGATGTAAGCAACCGAAGGAACGAACTGTTGCGCTTGCAGCTCGTTTATAAGCCAGCCTGCAAAGTGGTCCGCTGAGGGCTTACTTCGATCGCTTTCCGCGATGTCGACCGAGGTGACGCGCAGCGAGGGAACCTCCTGTCCCAACACCTTCGCCAGCGCAAGGGTGGCCGAGCTTTCCACCCCCATCGTCTTGTCGGACCGTCCGGGCTGCGCCTGCGCAGTCACCGAAATCATCCGAAGCTTGGCAAGCCCACTGGCTTTGGTGACAGCCATGGCCGCATTCTGCATCGCAACCACGTTGGCCTCGGCGTCCTCAAGCGCGAGAGGCCACAGGTAAACGATGTGCGAAATAGGGTTGTTATCGTCCCGCAGCGCGCTGGCGAGACGGGTGAAATGCTCTGAAACTGTTGGATCGACCGAGAATGCGCCATCCTTGCGGTGCATGAACCGTGATGAGGCCGTGATGGTGGTAGCTGCGATGCCCTTGTCCCTAAGCGTTTTTTGCAAAACTCGGGCTGCTGGGCTCTTGTCGCTCAAAATCAGAACGCGCGCGTTTGCGGGCAGGTCTTCGATGTCCCTAATCGGAGCGTTTTTCCACTTTGGTACGTAGCCCCAATCGACCATCGCCTTGCGTGATGCTGCGGCGTCCACGCTGGGATCTTCCGCGCCGCCGACCCAATAGCTGTCCCGCTCAAACGGGTAGAGGGGCACCGGGACTTTGCGTCTCACCTCCTCGGCATAGTATCGATGCCAATCGATCTCAGCCCCATGCGCCCAAAGCTGGCCCAGCGTATCGGTCGCCAAATCAGCCTCAACCTGCGGGCCAGACTTGCTGTCTATTGAGGGCAGGGCGACCGAACCGCTCCCACTCAATTGCAGCCCGGCAAGATTGGTAAGCGATCGACCGGGGCCGACTTCAAGGAAAATCGCATCGGGCAGATCCAGCCCAGCTTTGACGCAATCGGCAAACCGCACCGCGCTGCGCAGATGCATCGCCCAATAAGCGGGATCGGTTGCGGCGGTTTTGGTCAGGACGGTGCCGGTGAGGTTCGAATAGATGTCGATCTGCGGTGCGCGCAGGCGAATGCCCTGAAATGCACTAATGAAGTCGTCCAAAATTGGATCCATCATCGCCGAATGGAAGGCGTGCGAGGTGCGCAGAAGCGTGGCTTTGATCTTCTGGTTTTCCAGCCGCTTTGCCAGCCGTTTGATTGCCGGGCTTGGTCCGGCCACAACTGTCATTCCTGTGGCGTTCACAGCGGCGATCGCGATGTCATCCGGCAGCAGCGGGCGCAGATAGGCTTCCTCTTTCGGAACGGCGAGCATCGAGCCCGGCTTACATGAGGCCATGAGCGCCCCGCGCTGCGCCACCAGTTTTGCGGCGTCCTTAAGTGTCATCACTCCCGCCATCGCGGCCGCAACATATTCGCCAATGCTATGCCCGATCATGGCTCTGGGTCGTACGCCCCACGACATCCACAGCTGCGCCAAGGCATATTCGACAGCAAACAGTGCGGGCTGTGTGAACTGCGTCTGTTTGAGCTTCTCAGCCGCGCGTTCACGATCCACTTTCTTGGGAAAAACTATCGGTTTCAGGTCTAACCCGCTGCCATCCCGAAAGGCGCGGCAGCACCGGTCAAAGGCCTTGCGGAAGACGGGCTCTGATCGATAGAGACCCCAGCCCATATCCGGATATTGGGCACCTTGGCCCGAGAACATGAAAATGACGGGCCTATCCTCGCCACTGGCTTCTATGGTGCGCACCTTGTCGCTGTTATGCGCCAGCAAGGCCAACGCGCTGCCTGCGGGGTTGTCGGCGTCTACGCGCACGTAACGCCGATGCGTAAAAAGCGTGCGGGAGGTTTTTGTTGTGAAAGCAATGTCGGCCAGTTCAGACGGCGTGGCAGTCATAACACGACGTGCATGGGAAAGGGCCAACCGGTCCAGCGCAGCCTCATTGCGGGCGGACATAACGATCAGATGCTGCGCGCGCCCCGGCCTGGATGGAGCCGGTTCGGGAGGTTCTTCCAGCAGGATATGCGCGTTGGTCCCACCAACACCGAATGAACTGACACCGGCGCGTCGCGGACCGTCACTTGCCGTCACGTTAGTCGCGTCACGGTTGACGTAGAACGGGCTGGTGGGGAAGTCGATGCCCGGGGCGGGCACGTTAAAATGAGGGTTCGGGGGAATTGTGCCGGTCTCGGTTACTAGGGCGGCCTTGATCAGCCCCGTGACGCCTGCGGCGCAACTCAGGTGGCCCACATTGGCTTTGACGGAACCGATGGCGCAGAACTGCGTATCCTCGGTCGATTTGCGGAATACGCGCGATAGTGCCGCGACCTCGATCGGGTCGCCCAGCATGGTCGCGGTTCCATGCGCTTCGATATAGCCGACCGAGCGGGGCGGGATTCCCGCCATCTCGAACGCGGTCTCAATCGCGCGCGCCTGACCTTCGGCGCTGGGCGCGGCATAGCTGACCTTGTTGGACCCGTCGTTGTTGTGGCCGAACCCCCGGATCACGGCGCGAATGCGGTCGCCATCGCGCAGCGCCTTATCCAGCCTTTTGAGGACAACCAGACCCACGCCGCTGCCAACAATCGTGCCCTGAGCCGCCGCATCGAAGGGGCGGCACTGACCGTCCGGGGACAGGATGCCACCTGCGGCGAACAGGTAGCCGCGCCGCTGCGGAACCTTGACCGTGACACCCCCAGCCAGCGCAATGTCGCAGCTTTCCTCCAGCAGGCTCTGGCAGGCCAGACAAGTTGCAACCAGCGAGGTCGAGCAGGAGGTTTGAACCGTGATCGCTGGACCGGTCAGGTTCAGCTTGTAAGCCACCTGAGTGGCCATGTAGTCCTTGTCATTGGTGATCATCAACTGCATGCCGTCCAGAAAACCCAGGCGGTCAATGTTGCGGTTGATAAGGTACAAATAGCCCGACAGTTCACAGCCCCCGAAGACACCGATATCGCCTTTGTAGCGATCGGGCACATAGCCCGCATCCTCAAGCGCATGCCAAGCGCATTCCAGAAACAGGCGGTGCTGCGGGTCGGTCAGTTCCGCGTCACGGGGGCTGAACCCGAAGAATTCGGCGTCGAACTTATCGACGTCCTCCAGCAGGGTGGCTTTGTTGACGTAATTCGACAGCTCGTGCAGCTCTTTCGGAACCTGCGCGCCTTCCATTTGCTCGGGTGTCAGAGTCGTGACCGCCTCGTGCCCCGTCAGCAGGTTCTGCCATAACTCATCGACACTGGCCGCGCCGGGAAAGCGGCCCTGCATGCCGATAATGGCAATCGACGCCTCATCCGGCGCGATAGAGGTCCTTTGAGTGTTCATTCAGGGCATCATCAACGTAGTCGAAAAGGGTGTCGGCGAAATCCGGGTTGGTAAAAGGAAAGAAATGATCACCTGCAAACAGGCGGCATTCAAAACGGCTGCGCGTGCGGTGTCGCCAACCCAGAATGCTGTGGAATGGCACCTGTGGGTCATTGTCCGAGCCGATCGCAAGGATTGGGCAGGGCAGCGGAGGATGCTTGCTGACGTGGTCAGCCTCATAGGTTTCGAGCAGCGCAAAATCAGCGCGCAAGGCGGGTAGCATGCGGTCCATCAGATCGGTATTGGCTAGCACTTCGGGCGGCGTGCCATTTATGGCTTCAATCTCAGCCAGAAACGCGGACCGAGGCAATCCGGATACATTGCGATCACGCCGTGCCATCTGCGGGGCAGGGCCTGCTACGATCAGCAGGTTGGGCGCATGTCCCTTGGCCGCCAAAACATGGGCAACTTCATAGGCCAGCAGAGCCCCAAAACTATGACCGAAGATGGCAAATGACCGGTCTGTCAAAGGCTGAATCTCGGCAACAATCGACTTGATCAGGTCCGGCCAACTCTCCACGGGCGATTGATCCAAAAGCCGCCCATGTCCCGGCAGGGTGACAGCCCGCACATCCAGAACCGGCGCAAATCCGCTCATCCAGTCGTGAAAGCGCTCAGCCGCGGCGCCTGCATGCGGGAAGCAGACCAACCGACCCGACAGCCCGGCATGGGTAGGGTTCTGCGGAGTCAATGCGATTTCTACACTCACAGCATCTGTCACCTCTGGTGATACCCACATGCGCGGCGCGCACCCAACCACTGATCTGGCCCAATCATAGCATGAAATCAGCGTTTTGGCGTGGCCCGCCCTGTTCCACCCAGGTTCTGGCGTGAATTGGCGGGTAAAATATGCTACCCTAGCGATACTTTTTGCACAGTTTTCGTGCCAAACGCTTACTCAGGTGCAGCCCGCACCAGAATGGATTTGGAGGTGACTATGCCAGGCGGCGGCAAAGGTGGCGGTGGCAGAAGCACCGTAAACGTCAACAACGGACCTATTAACATCGACTCTGACACAGACGCGGATGTCACAATCAATGGTCTGGACGATATCGGTCTCACGCTGAATGGCGGGCAACGCCCGATTAAGACCGAGACGAAGCTGGAAGGTGGCGATCCGATTAAGACGGAGAGCATTCAGGACCTGAAAATCTCGGAGCCGATTGTCAGCGAAAACACCACCGACCTGACGCTTGAGATCAAGCCTCTATCGGTTGATCTGAAACCCGTAGCGTTGGATCTGTGCACGACTGTCAACTACGGTAAGCTTCCAACCGGCATCATCCGGCAGCCCTATCATCACCATATCGGCGTGACCTATATGGGCGTCGAGTATTACGGCGTGACCTATAGCGGCGAAAGCAAACAGGTCTACGAAGAACTGCCCTTCCGCCCCTCGGTACAACTGCCGGCGCAAAGCGCGGCCCCTTCGGGTGGCGCAGCTGCGGCCAAACCGAACCCATCTTCGGGCGGCGTGAAAATCCACATCAAATAGGGATGCAAGATGGCGACGGCTGCAAAGAAAAAGACCCCAGATGTCTCACTTCTAGAGCCGCTTGTTCTGGTAGGCGCACCCAGCGCGCTGCATGGTACCTTAGCTCTGGCGAATACAGGTGCCGAACGCAAAGCCCTGCGGGATTTGAAGCTGATAGAGGTTAAGCCCAAGACGCGAGGCGCGAGGGCCCAGCCACTGCTCTCAGCAGATTTGCCACGGGTCAAACTGCGTGCAGGTGCTAGCAAAACTGTTCCGGTCACTGCAGCGCTTAACCCATCAACCCCGCCGGGGGTCTATAAGATGTCCCTGCCGGTTGATGGCACAGACCATCCAGTCGAGGTGATCGTCACCGAGGTTGTCGATTTCGAAATCACACCGGATGAGGTGTTTTTGGTCGGCAAGCCGGGGGCCAAGATCAAAAAACTGATGGTGTTCCGAAATCACGGCAACGTTCCGATCGATGTCCCCGCAATCGGCGCGATCCAATTGGATCTGGACCTGCTGCATTGTCGGGCGCAGCGCGAGATGCTCAAGAAGCTGCGCGATACGGACCGGACATTAGACGACGCGATGCGCGCGATGTCGTTGAGCTATGATGCCGAGTTGGAAAGTTTCACGCCGCTGAAGGTCAAGAACGATGCTGCGACCGTTGGCGCGGGAGAGACGGTCTCACAAATCTGGGAATTCTCGATACCGGGCACCATTCCAAAAGGCGTCGATGCCACGGCGATGATCCGGGTTTCGTCTGAAACCGTGACAGTACATATCTTGGCGGTTTGAACGCAGCGCCCGGAATAAGGAGACAAGACCATGCAAAGGACAATCACACGACATTCTGGCGGGTACGATAATAAGCCCGAAGTCTTCTACGGGTACTGCTATCAGACTCGCGGCATGCGGATGATGGATTTGGATGACTATCTGGGCAATCTGCGGGAAGGCTATGTTCAATTGCAGGCCTATACTCAGGGGGTCTACCGCGTGCCAGATGGAAGGTATTCGGGCGCTTGCAAGGAAGAAGATTGCGGCTGCGACTGCGATACCAAATCTTATGACAGTTGTTGTGATTGCTGCATCTGTGAGGGTGATGTGCTGATCGAAGCCCGCTGTTCGGAACGCCGGGTGATTTCTCTGACTTTCGCCAATGATACACGCCGCACGCGCGAGGTGACGCTATCGCTAAGCAGTTTCACCACCGCCAGTGGGCACGATTTGGGGTGGACGGCCGCCCTGTCTGACACAAAGTTCGAATTGGGCCCCTGCGAAGAAAACGTGGTGCAGTTGGTGGTCAATGTCGATTGCGCTGCCTTCCACAAAAACGGTGGCTCTGGATCCGCGGCGGCGGGGCGAGGCGACAAGAACAAGGAAAGACATCTGGATGTCGATCGATGCGAGGTGGCATATGCCCGGGTCAGTGCGGATGGCTGTATCTCGCGCCCTGTTTTGGTTGCTGTTGCTGTCTTGCCGAACCATTGCGACAGCTATGTCGCTGCATGCAAGTGCGGGTGCTGCTAGGCGGGTATTGCTGGCACCGAATAGGTCCCTTGCCCGTTCGTCGGGCGAAGCCGTACATGTATTTCGGAAAAATCATAGGTCTGTTTGGATAAAGTAGAATCTTACCGATTCCGGCTATGTCGACCTTGAAGCGCGATAGCTTCGCATGTTTGTCTTTTGGAGCATGTGTTTTGCTCACAATCAAACGCTAACAATCTGAGAACGCACATGTTGTCAATAGAATAAGCGCGCGCGCCGGGACGCCCCGAAAGACTGCGCGCTACATGTCCAACATGGAGAGACCTGATGAACAAAATTTCGATGCTACTGGGTGGCGCATCTGCAGTGGTCGCTTTGCCCGCATTTGCGGCCGACATTGTGATCGGCGTTCCGAACTGGGCCTCGGTCAACGCAACGGCGCATATCCTTGAGGTTGTGATCGAAGAAAACCTGGGGCTGGATGTCGAGCTTCAGAACGGAACGAACCCGATCGTGTTTGAGGCGATGGACAGTGGGTCCATGCATGTCCACCCCGAGGTTTGGATGCCAAACCAGCAAAACCTGCACGACACCTATGTTAAAGACAACGGCACGGTCGTAATGAACCAGAACCCGGTTCAGGCTGAACAAGGTATGTGTGTCCCGACCTACATTGCCGAACAGTATGAGATCAAATCAATTGATGATCTAAGCGATCCGGACAAGATGGCCATTTTTGACACCGATGGGAACGGAACCCCGGAAGTATGGATTGGCGCGCCTGGCTGGGCTTCAACCGTGGTTGAGAAGATTCGTGCAAAGTCATATGGCTATGATCAAATCTTCGACCTGACTGAGTATGAAGAAACGATTGCCTATGCAAACCTCGCCAACGCCACCAAGGCGGGCGATCCTTGGATCGGCTTCTGCTACAGCCCGCACTATATCTTTGTGACGCAAGAGCTGACCGTTCTGGAAGAGCCGCCCCATGATCCGGCAACCTGGACCATCGTGCAGCCCACGGATGATCCCGATTGGCTGGCTAAGTCTGAGGCGTCCTCGGCTTGGAACGGTGCGACCCTGCACCTGCACTATGCCAAGGAGTTGGAAGAGGCCTATCCCGAAGTTGCGGCTCTGTTTGCCAACTACCAGATGCAGGGCGATGACCTGAGCGCGATGGGCAAGGCGCTGGCCGTGGACAATGTCGAAGCCGCAGATTTCGCGCGCCAATGGGTGTCAGATAACGAGGACACCGTGATCGGCTGGTTGACCAACTAAGCCACACATATCCGGGCCGTTGCGAAAAATCGCAGCGGCCCGTTTCCTATCTGCCTGGCGCAACGACGCCTTCATGGGGGGCAAATGGACGAATCTGTAGTAAAACTTGAAAATGTCTGGAAAATTTTCGGCAATCGCGCTGCCGAGGCCATGGATGCCGTTCTGAAAGAGGGGCTGACCAAGGCTCAGGTTCTGGAACAATATGGCTGTGTTGTTGGTGTACAGGATGCCAGTTTCGAAGTCTCGCGAGGTGAGATATTTTGTATCATGGGTCTGTCTGGTTCAGGCAAATCCACTCTGGTCCGGCATGTGAATCGCCTGATCGAGCCCACCGCGGGCAAGATCGAAATTCTGGGTAAGGATGTTTCCGCCATTTCCGAGAACGAATTGCGCCGCATCCGGGCGCAACAGATTGGAATGGTGTTCCAGCATATGGCGCTGATGCCGCACCGGTCAGTGCGCGACAATGTCGCCTATCCGCTGGAAATCCGCAAAGTTTCCAAGTCCAAGCGCTGGGCGGTATCGGATCACGCACTGGGTCTTGTGGACTTGACAGGGTACGAAGACCGCCTGCCCAAAGAGCTGTCAGGCGGGATGCAGCAGCGTGTGGGGATTGCAAGGGCGCTTGCCTCGGACCCTGAAATTCTGCTGATGGACGAACCTTTCTCGGCCCTCGACCCGCTGATCCGGTTGCAGTTGCAAGATCAATTCAAGGCGCTAGTGGCGCAGTTAAAGAAGACAACGCTGTTCATCACGCATGACCTGGACGAGGCCATTCGCATCGGCCATCGGATCGCCATCATGAAGGATGGTGTCATCGTTCAGATCGGCACCCCGGAAGATATCGTGATGAACCCGGCAGACGATTATGTGCGCGAGTTTGTGCAAGGCATCTCGAAACTGAAACTGGTCAAGGCGCATTCAATCATGGAGCCGGTCGCCAGCTATTCGGGGTCGCTGGATGGTGCCCCCCGCGCGGATGAAGGCGCAGATCTCGATCAACTGATTGATCTGGCCGTCAACACCGAGATGCCGGTGGTCATCACCGACGCAGGTGCAGACGTGGGTGTTGTAACCAAACCGCGCCTGCTGCGCGGAATTCAGGGGGGCAAAAATGACTGATGCAGCCATGGAAATGAAAGTCACCGCCGCCTCGGATATCGAAGTCGATCGCGAGGCGCTGGATCAATCGATCCACGAATTCGCAGGACCGAATGGCGACTACTATGTCAATGCGTTTCACAAGATCCATGACGCAACCAGCCCTGTCCCGAACACGTTCAACCTTTGGGCTGCCGTTCTAGGGCCATTCTGGTCGGCCTCGCGGGCCATCTGGGGTATGTTCTGGACCTTTCTGATCCTTGAAATCATCGCCTGGGTTCAGATCGGACGCGGTGCCTGGGGCAACCCCGGTGCGGATTTCGCTGATCGGGCCGCACGCCAACAGGAACGCGCGAACGAGTTGCTGGGCCGGGCCGCTGAAGCGACCGCGCAAGCAGATATCGACCGGTTCACAAAACTGGCTGAGAACATCCAGAAGGCCGCAGATACCAGCCTTGAACGCGCGCTCGCCGCGCAGTCTGAAGCGACGGGTATCCTGTTGACCGGGCTTCTGATGCTGCTTGTTTTCAAGGTGGTGCAGGGGTTCTATGCCGATCGTATTTACGAGAAGCAGTATTCCAACTGGCGGATCAATCCGGGCAATGTTGAAAGCGGGCGCTCGACCCGAAACATCGTGATGGGGGCGATCCTGATCGCGGCTATTGGTCCGCTGATCGTCTACAAGTTCACTGT
Organism: Ruegeria sp. H4; assembly: GCF_056533065.1. Taxonomy (NCBI): domain Bacteria; kingdom Pseudomonadati; phylum Pseudomonadota; class Alphaproteobacteria; order Rhodobacterales; family Roseobacteraceae; genus Ruegeria; species Ruegeria sp. H4. The sequence goes on along the minus strand of NZ_JBQFOC010000002.1, from coordinate 511,772 downwards.
AAATGCATCGCTGCCATTGCTTGATGCCTTCCCAGAACAGGAAGTGTCCGCTGTGTTCTTGGGTGAGGGCGGAGGCACCTTGTTCTCAGCGCTTGCCAACTGGATGGAGGCGCGGATCGATGCCGCCGCCGCCGCTGGGGGCGATGTGTTTGATGGGATCGTTGCGGGGGTCCGCTCGGTTCTGGATGCGCTGACCATTGCGCTGATCGGATCACCCTGGCCGGTGGTCATGCTGGTCATTTGCGTGACCGCGTGGCGCGCGGCTGGCCCTCGGGTCGCGATCTTCACGGCTGCGTCCTTGGCGTATATCGCACTGCTGGGATATTGGGATGTGGCGATGGAGACGGTTGCTCTGGTGGGTGCAGCGGTGATCCTGTGCGTCGTGTTCGGCATTCCGCTTGGCATTTGGTTCGGCAAGTCTCAGCGCGCGTATCGCGCAGCCGAGCCTGTGTTGGACCTGATGCAGACATTGCCTGCTTTCGTCTACTTGATCCCGATTATCGCGTTCTTCGGTACGGGCAACCCTCCCGGCATTCTGGCCACGATCATCTTTGGTATGCCCCCCGTGATCCGCCTGACGGCGCTGGGGATGCGCGGGGTGCCTGACAGTATCAAAGAGGCTGCGGTCGCCTTTGGGGCCTCGAAATGGCAGTTGCTGAAGGATGTGGAGATTCCACTGGCCTTGCCTTCGATCATGACCGGTGTGAACCAGACCATTCTGATGTGTCTGTCGATGGTGGTGATCATCTCGCTGATCGGTGGCGGAGGTCTGGGCAAGGAAATCCTTGAGGCACTGCAATACGCCGCCAAGGGTCCGGGTCTGTTGGGCGGCTTTGCCATCCTGTTCTGTGCCATGGTCATCGACCGGATCGTACAGGGGGCCTTCCGGCGAGAAGACGAAAAAATCTGAACATGCGCGCCCCCGGTTCCCGCCGGGGGCGTTTTTCTATGAGGGAGAGCGAAATGGTGGATCGTTACGAACAGTCCATGATGGACAACCTGTATTGGTGGGGCGTGCCAACACTGTTTCGCTGCCCCAATATTGGCCCTGAAGGTCAGGATATCGCTCTGGCGGGTGTGCCCCATTCCACAGGCAATGGCACCACCGAACGGGACCAGCACCTGGGCCCGCGCGCGTTGCGCCATGTCTCGGCCGTACAGCGTAGGGTTCATTCGCTGTTTCAGATCGACCCGTGGACCAGTGCGAAAATCGCAGACGTGGGCGATGTGCCGTTTCCGCGAGCCAATGATAACGAAGCCTGTATCGAGCAGATCACCAAGTTCTACAAAGATATTGATGCAGCAGGTGCGCGCCCGGTTTCGATTGGTGGCGATCATTCGATCACCGGTGGAATTGTTCAGGCGCTAGGCTGTGGCAAGCTGGCGGGGGGCGAGCCGGTGAGCTTTCTGCATTTTGACGCGCATACCGATGTATTTACCAAAGTGGATCACTTCCTGGGCGCCAAGAAATCGGCCGCGCATTGGGGCGCGTATTTGGCTGATCAAGGGCAGGTTGATCCAAGCCGATCCATGCAGATTGGCTTACGGGGGCATCCGCGCAGTCTGGACTGGCTCCAGCCATCTTATGACTACGGCTATAACATCGTGACAATGCGCGAGTTTCGGCAGCGCGGTCTTGCTGATGTGTTGGCGCAAACGCGCGAAGTGCTGGGCGACCGTCCGGTCTATATCACCTTCGATCTGGATTGCCTCGACCCGACCGTTGCGCCTGCGGTATCCAATCTGGAACCCGGCGAGAAGGGTTTCGATATTGATGAGGCTGTGGGCCTTCTGCATGCCGCGCGCGGCTTGAACATTATCGGAGGAGACGTGGTCTGTATGATGCCCACCAAGGACAGCCCGAACAATATCACCGCGCTGACGGCGGCTGCGGTGATGTTCGAGATGATCTCGATGATTGCCGAAAACGTCAGCTAGCGCCGCGCATCCACGGCCTGCGCCAGCACACAGAGCAGTTCGAACATCAGCGAAATCCCCAGCCACGCCGTGCCTCCGTTCGGATCGAACGGGGGGGCGACCTCGACCAGATCAGCGCCCACTAGGTTCACGCCCGACATCTGGCGAATGACCTGCTGCGCCTGAAAGCTGTTGGGCCCACCGATTTCAGGCGTACCTGTGCCGGGGGCGTAGGTCGGGTCGACAAAGTCTATGTCATAGGTGCAATAGGTCGGGGCTGTGCCGACAATCTGTCGGACCTCGGTCATCACTTCGCCGATGCCGCGATCGAACAGTTCTTCAATGCGAATGATGCGAATGCCCTGCGCCTCGCCCCATTCGATGTCCTCGGTATTGTAGGCGGTGCCGCGAATGCCGACCTGCACAGAGCGTTTGGGATCGACCAGACCCTCCTCGACGGCGCGGCGGAACGGGGTGCCGTGCGTGAATTTGTGGCCGCCGAAATAAGTGTCGAACAGGTCGGTATGGCTGTCGAACTGGATCAGACCCAGCGGGCCGGACGCTGCCAAAGCCCGCAGGACGGGCAGGGTGGTCAGATGATCCCCCCCCGCGGTGAGCGGGGTGATGCCATCTGACACCAGACGCCCGTAGAAGCTGGTCACGCGATCCAGCGTGTCATCAATGTCCACCGGGTTGGGCGCAACATCGCCCAGATCGGCGCAGTTCACCAAGGAAAACGGGCTGATGCCGGTGACCGGGTTCATGGCGCGGATCATGGTGGAATAATCGCGCAATTGCCGGGGACCATGCCGCGCGCCGGGCCGGTTTGTGGTTCCGCCATCCCATGGGATGCCGACCAGCGCCAAATCGACGTCTTTGTATCGCTCATGCTCGGGTGTCAGGTTCGGCAGGCGCATGAAGGTTGGAACTCCCGCAAAGCGGGCAAGGTCCATCGCCGATACCGGTTGGAAAAATGCGTCTGCCATGGTGCCCCCCGTGATCCTTAGCGTCCTGCGACCCTAACCGGCTGGCGGCGCGTCGCCAATCCATAGTTTGCGGTCAGTAGAGAATACGAAACCGCTTGCGAATCTCTGCATCCTGCTTGGGCGTCAGATAGGTGGGGTGATGTGTTTGCAAGGTCTCGATGGCCTGCTCGCGGGCATTGGTCCAGGCGTCCTTTGCACCGTCCTCTTGCCACGTGCGCGGCTCGGTTCGGTCTGCAAGGGCGGGGTAGAAATAATCCCGCTCCATCGCTTCATAGGTATGAGAGCTGCCGAGGAAGTGACCATCACCCAGAACCGAATGGCAGATCGCGTCAAACCCAAGGTTTTCCTCAGTCACTTCGATCCCCCGCAGCGCGCGATAGGTATGAGAGTGCATTTCGTTGTCCAGCACAAAGGCTTCAAAACTCGCACCCAACAGCGACGCGGTCATGCCCGAGCTTTCATAGATCAGGTTTCCACCGGCCAGAGCCGCCGCCAGCGAGGTCATGCCCTTCTCAACCCCATATTGCGCGTCAATCGCCTTGGCGTCTGTCATCGAAGCCGCAACGCCCGACGGTAGGCCCAGCCAGTTGATGATCTGGGCCGAGGCGGCGTTCAGGATGGCGGTTTCGCCACTGCCGCCCGCAAAGGCCCCGGTCCGCAGATCGACGATGAAGGGCCAGTTCGAGAACACCATCGGAAAGCCGGGCTGGATCGTGTTGACCATAACAAGGCTCGCCAGCGTCTCGGCCAGCGATTGCGCCAGAAACCCGGCTAGTGTTGCTGGCGCTGTTGCCCCGGCCTGTGCGGCGGTGATGCAGGACATCGGGATGTTGTGGCGGACGCATTCATAGACAACGTCCACCGCATCTTCGCCGTAGCGGAGCGGAGAAATTACGGGGCTGATATGGGCTTTCAGGAACGGGCGTTCGGAAAACGCTCCGGGACCGCCTGCGGCAATGTCCAAAAGCGAGACAATCGAGGCGACATGCGCGGCCAGGGTGAATGAGGTTGCGACGGGTTTCGTGGTGTTTTTGACAAGCGCATAGGCGGTGTTTACGTCCAGATCCAAAACATCGGGTACGTCTGTCGCAACGCAACAGCGGGTGAACCAACTGACATTTGCAAGCGTGTCCTGCAGGCGGGTGAAATCATGCAGATCGGCAAGGGTTGAGGGGCGATAAACACCGCTCTCAAGGTCCAGCGTCTGAACCGCAGCCCCTCCGGTACCGAAAAACACCCGATCGCCACCGACTGCGATGGATCGTGCTTCGTCTCGGCCATGTAGGGTAAAGGTTTTGGCGGCTGTGCCGATTGCGTTTTCGACCATGCCGCGCGGAAGCAAAACGCGGTCTTGTTCAGCCTCCAACGCGCCCGCCGATAGTAGATCCCTGCACAGCCGATCCGGAACTTCACCCATACCGAGCGTTTCCAACAGGCGAAGCGCGGTATCATAGACGCGGGAAATCTCAGCTTCGGTCAGCGGTTTGTAAAACCCGCCGACCTGTCCCGGTGCACAGGGATCAACCTCGGGCTTGCCGGCCCGTTGCGCATGGCGGGCCTTGCGGCCGCTTCTTCTGTTTCCGTCCGATGCCATGCGCAGGGCGCTCCTCCGTCTTATCTGGGGTCACCGTAGAACTCAGAGATGGCTACCCGCAAAACCAGAAATCAGCCTTTTGAAATCTAAAACCATAGTTTCGATTTTTTCAAACTCACAAAACCCGCGTTGCTGACAGGCCGGGTTTGTCGCCACCATCTGAAAGACGCAGGAGGGAGCGCGCGATGAAAACACGCACAAAGGTCGTTGTGATCGGAGGAGGGATCGCCGGATGTTCCACCTTGTACCATTTGACGCAGGAAGGCTGGAGCGATGTGGTTCTGGTTGAACGGAATGAGCTGACATCGGGCACCACTTGGCATTCTGCCGCGCAAGTGACGAATTTCGGCATGAACCAGACGATGGTTGGGCTGAAATCCCACTCGATCCGTTTGTACAAGGAATTGGCCGACGATCCGGATTATCCGATCAACTACCACCACGCCGATGGGGGCATTAGGCTGGCTAATACCGAAGCGCAGATGCAAGGCTATCGCCATTTCACGTCGATGGCACGAGGTATGGATGTCTATTTCGAGGTGATCGACGCTGAGGAATGCGCCCACAGGCATCCTTTGATTTCGACCGACAATCTGGTCGGAGGGCTGTGGGATCCGCTGGATGGCGATATTGATCCGGCGCAACTGTGTCAGGCTTTGGCGCGGCGTGCCCGCAAGGCGGGGGCCGAGGTCTATCGCAATACACCGGTGACAGGGCTGGTCCAGCACAGCGATGACACCTGGACAGTGCAGACAGAACATGGCGATATCGACTGCGACATCGTCGTGAATGCCTGCGGCTATCGCGTGAATGAAGTCGGCGCGATGATGGGGGTGCATCACCCCGTCGCATCGATGGAGCATCAGTACTTTCTGACAGAAGAGATCGCAGCTATTCGCGATGCAGGCCACCGGATGCCGCTGCTCAGATGCCCGATCAGCGATTATTACTGCCGTCAGGAAAAGAACGGCCTACTGGTCGGGTTCTATGAACAGGACTGCAAGACCTGGGGCATGGACGGGATTGATCCAAATTTCGTCAACGCCTTGTGCCCAGATGATCTGGACCGCGTAACGGACGTTTTGGAAGGGGCCTTTGCCCGGATGCCCGCCCTGATGGAGGTTGGGATTCATACTGTCGTAAACGGCCCGATCACCTACACGATAGATGGTGCGCCTTTGGTTGGGCCGATACCCGGCAAGCGCAACGCATTCTGTATTATCGGCCTACGCGCTGGCCTGGGCGAGGGGGGCGGGCACGGCTGGCTGTTGGCTCAACAGATCGTGCATGGCGAGGCCTGCTATGACACCTGGTGTCTCGACCCGCGGCGCTTCACCGGTCATGCCAATGTCGAGATTACGGCGCTGAAAGCCATTGAGGACTATCAAAACGAATTCCGATTTCATTTTCCACACGAACATCGCCCCGCGGGACGTCCGGCCAAAACCACGCCTTTAACCCCGGTTTTGGCGGCGGAAGGGGCGGAATTCACTGTGGTGAATGGGTGGGAACGCGTCGACTATATCAAACCCCATCCTGAGTTCGAACCGACCCTCGGTTTCGACTTTGACGAAAGCTTCGACATCGTCGCATCCGAAGTCCAGAACGTGCAAACCAATGTTGGACTGGCGGAGGTGAATGGGTTCAACCGGATCGAGATCACCGGATCGGACCGCCATGCCTTTCTGGACCGCATGTTCTGCGGCACGGTGACGAAACGCGAAGGCCGGGTGGGGCTGGGATACCTTCTGAACCATCACGGAATGATCAAAGCTGAGGCGACGGTTGCAAACCTGCCCGCCAGTGATCGCGGCCCTGCGCGCGTCTGGTATGGCTCGGCGGCGGCCAGCGAATATCATGACATGGATTGGCTCAACCAGCATCTGCGCGCGGGCGAAGATGTGCAGATCAGAAGCCTGACCAACGACCAGACGATCCTTGTTTTGGCAGGCCCAAATGCCCGCGCGGTCTTGGCCGGATGTGCCCGGGGTGATTGGTCAGCAGACGCGTTTCCATGGCTCAGCGTGCGGGAGTGTTTTGTCGGTATTGCACCCGCGACGGTAATGAACTTGAGTTTTTCGGGCGAGCTTGCCTATGAAATCCATGTACCCAATTCATCGCTCTATGCCGCATACTTAGCTTTGCGCCAGGCTGGGCGCGCGTTTGATATTCGCCTGTTTGGCGCGCGCGCGGTTGAGTCGATGCGAATGGAGAAAGGCTTTCTGCATTGGAAAGCCGATCTGATCACCGAATTCGATCCTTATGAGACGGGTTTGGCCCGGTTTGTAAAACCTCAGAAAGGTGATTTTATCGGGCGAGAGGCCTTGGTAGAGCGGCGCGAAAAAGGGCCGTCCAAATGCCTCGTGACGCTTGCTGTGCAAACCGACCAAGCGCCAGCACATGGCGGGGCCTCCGTGATGCAAATGGGGCGTGTGGTCGGGACGGTGACGTCGGGCGAATGGGGGCATCGGACAGGGCTGAACCTAGCCTATGCCTTTGTCGAGCCCGACTGTGCCGACATCGGCACCAAACACGAAATCGACATGTGTGGAACGCGAGTTGACGCAATGATCATCGCGCCTTCGCCCTATGATTCACAGTTTGAGCGAATGCGGAGCTAGGCACTAAATTGCGCAATTTGGCAATTTAAGCCGCCTTCTTGCCCTCAAATTCAACTTCCGCATTGCCGTCTCTGCGATTCTCTGTTTCGGTTTTTCCGAAACAGAGAGGCGGGAGGAGACACGCGGATGTCGAAATCGCTAAGTTTGCGCTGGCTGGAGGTGTTCCAGTTGATCGCCAAGTCCGGATCCATCCAGCAAACGGCGTCTGAAACGGGGTTGTCGATCAGTACCGTTTCGAACCATCTGCGCAGTCTGGAAACCGCGCTGGGGATCGATCTGGTTGATCACGGGCGCCGCCCGATGGGCCTTACCCCTGCAGGCGAAGTGTTCGCGCGATATGTGCGTGAGGGGCTGACCGTACTGAAACGGGGCGAGGCGGAAATCCGGTCTGGGAACTGGCTGCACGCCACATCTCTGCGATTGGCGTTGGTTGATGATTTTGACAACCAGGTCGCGCCGGAACTGTTCCGCTATCTGGCGCAGACGCTTCCCCGGTGTAACTTTCGGCATTTCACCCGTCCGAGCCATGAAATCATTGTTAAGTTGCAGGAGCATAAGCTGGATGCCGGTGTTGCCACACGCCCACCGGGCCGGACAGACGGGCTGATCGAATACCCGTTGCTACGCGATCCGTTCCTGGTCATCCTGCCAAAGACCTATTCCGGCACGGTAGAAGACGTTCTGAAACCAGATGCTGATTTACCGTTCCTGCGGTATTCCCGCGACTACACGATCGGAAAGCAGATCGAAATTCAGCTGACGCGCAGTAAAATTAATCTGCCCAACCGGTTCGAGCTAGAGTGCAACCAGTCCATCGCCGGTCTGGTTGCCGAAGGCAGTGGATGGGCCGTGACCACCGCCGCCAGCTTTCGGCGTGCGCGCAGGTTTCACGATAACATCAACGTGCAGCCCTTTCCCGGCAGAAACTTTGCGCGCACCGTCTCTTTGTTCACGACCGAAGTCTATCCGTCCTCAACGTCGATGCTGATACACCGCGTGCTGAGCAAACTGATCAAGCAAAACTATTGTGACCCAATCTGCACCAGATATCGCTGGATCGAACAGGACTTTCGCGTTTTGCCGCTCGAATCCGCGTAGCAAGAGCAGGTGCAGAACCGAACAATCCCTTTGTCCACGGCTTGGTTCGTGCCAGACTGACACGCATACGCAGCGGGATGGCGCAGATGTCTGAACCGAAGTTGAAAGGCTGGAACCATATCCCAGAGGTTCCGATACAGGTTTCCCCCTTTTTCAGGTGGCCGCTCAGACCGCTTTCTATGCTGCGCTGGGTTTGGGGATCCTGGCTGCTGATTTCTGAGAAGCTCATCATCCTTGCAATCTCCTGTGCCTGCTATCTGTGGCTCAGCCCCAGCTTAGAGGAGGCGGCGCAGCTAGAGATCGGGTGGATCGCGCAGATTTATGTTCGAAATCTGGTTCTGATCTTTTGTATCGCGGGGCTGCTGCATTTGTGGTTCTACAAATACTCGGCGCAGGGGGACCAGCTAAAGTATGATCCTCGGCCTTTGATGCTGAAGGGCAAGCAATTTACCCTGGGCGGGCAGGTACGCGACAACATGTTCTGGACGTTAGGGTCAGGAGTGTTTTTCTGGTCGGCTTACGAAGTATTGATGTTTTGGTCGCTGGCAAATGGCTACGTCCCTTTGGTGACATGGGGTGCGAATCCGATCTGGTTTGTGGCGATCTTCCTGCTGATACCGCTTTGGGAAAGCTTCTATTTCTATTGGATTCACAGGCTGATCCACATCCCGTTTCTGTACAAACACATTCATGCGGTCCACCACCGGAACATCAATGTGGGGCCGTGGTCCGGGCTGTCGATGCATCCGGCGGAACATGCGATCTACCTTGGTTCGGTCCTGATCCACTTTGTGGTCGGAGCGCACCCGCTGCATATCATCTTTCACCTGCAATATTACACGCTGACGGCGGTGACGACGCATACAGGCTTTCAGGGGTTGGTGATCAAAGACAAGAACCGGTTGGCCTTGGGCACGTTCCACCACCAAATGCACCACCGGTATTTTGAATGTAACTATGGCTCGCTCGAGATACCTTGGGATAAATGGTTCGGATCGTTCCATGACGGCACGGTTGAGGCGAACGAGCGTATGCAGGAACGCCGCAAGTCGATCATGGGTAAATAGTCAGGTGGCCCGGCCCAATGACTCTCGGTTGATCACATTGGTTTCCAACCGCAGCGATTGGCCGGTTGAGCCTGTTTCGATCATATCAATCAGTTCGATTGCGGCTTTGCGGCCCATTTCACGATGGGGCACATGCACGGTGGTCAGCGATGGGCTTATAATCCGCGCCAATTCGATGTCATCAAACCCGGTGATCGAAACTTCATCCGGTATAGAGATGCCCATCTTTTCTGCCTGACGTACTGCACCGACGGCCAAAACGTCGTTGCCACAAAGAACGGCGGTCGGGCGCTGGGGCAGGGACATCAGCTGCTCGAAAGCGGCCGCGCCATTTTCGATCTCGTAGGTCGTTTCGATCACCTTTAGAGATGGCTCTGGCAGGCCGTTTTCGCGCATCGCATCCCTAATACCTTCGATGCGAAACCGTGCACGATCATTGCCCTGCGTCAACGCAGATATCGCCGCAAGGCGCGTATGTCCAAGCTTTATAACTTGCTTCGCCAAGGTTTGCATCGCCTCACGGTTGTCGAACCCAACCGATGGGGCGCTTTGGTTCGGGGCAAATGACCAGGCCACAACCATCGGGATTTTCTGCCGATCCAGATAGTCAAAGATACGTGGATCGCGGTCGTGACCGATCAACAACAGCCCGTCTGCTCCACGTGCGACCAGGGTGCGGATCTGTTCTTCTTCGGCCTCGGGTTGATAGGCAGAGCTGGACACCAGTAGGGTATAGCCTTGGTTATGAATCTCTTCCTGAAAGGCCTGTAACCCTCTGGCAAAAATCGCATTTTCCATAGTTGGGATGATTGCACCAATGGTGAAGGATCGCTTCGCGGCCATCACCCGTGCTGCAAAATTGGGGGTGTAGCCCAGTTCGGAAACTGCAGACATCACCCGGGCGCGCGTCGCCTCGACCACGCGCTTTGGGTCGTTCAAACATCGGGACACCGTGGCCGTAGACACACCTGCCTTTCTGGCGACGTCATCCAAGGTAGGCGCTGACCGGGTTTTTGACATTTTCAAACTCAAGCTTCGATTTCTTTGAACTTTATCTTGTTCGTGGGCCTTGGGGAAGCGCCAATGTAAGCGCTTGCATTTGTGATGTAAGCGCTTACAAATGAAGCTGGGCCGATTCTACAGGGAGTCCCAGAAATGTTTCTTGCAGCCTCGATTGTCGTGTTCGTCATCTATTTTGCGAACGTTGCCTTGGGGGCCTTCGCAAATGCTGCAGTTTTCGGGGATGTCGGAGAAATGTTGGTCCTGTTCGCGGCGTCGATCCTGTTCGTTGTCGCAATTCTGAAAAAAGAGGCCGACCGGGACACCGAGAGCGGCGGCTGAATTTTCTGCTTGGGAGGGCACTTAATGCACAACGACAAAAACGAACTGGCGTCCGCGGAGCGCCGCAATTTCCTGAAACTGAGCGCAAGTGGCGCGTTCACAGCCGCCCTAGTTGCGGGCGCTGGTGGGGTGCTTTGGTCATCCGAGGCCGCAGCACAAACCGCCAAGGAAGAAAGCGAGCGTGAAAAGGCAGCCGATCATGTGATGACCGTTGCAACCGCTTATGTGCTGGGCGCGTCCCGCAGCTATCCGATCATGCAGCTGGATCTGAAGGAAAACATCCAGAACGCAACCAACGGCAAGGTGTATGTGAAACTAGCACCGGGCGGTCAGCTGGGCGCGGGTGGCTCGCTGGTGCAGAAAGTGCAGGGCGGAACCATTCAGGCCGCGCAGCATTCGCTTTCGAACTTTGCGCCCTTTGCCTCGACCGTCGATCTGATCAATATGCCGTATCTCTGCGGTTCGAACCAACGTTTCACCAATCTGGTGCATTCGGACACCTGGAAGAACGAGGTTCACCCCAAGGTCGAGGCTGCGGGCTTTAAGGCGCTGTTCTATGTCGTCATCGATCCTCGCGTGGTTGCAGTGCGTCAAGGCGGCGATGCCGTGATCACGCCCGGCGATATGAGTGGGATCAAGTTCCGCGTGCCAGGCTCGAAGATGCTGCAGCAATACTACCGAATGGTCGGTGCCAACCCGACGCCTGTCGCCTGGGGCGAGACCCCCTCGGCCATCAAGCAGGGCGTGGCGGATGCGCTTGACCCATCGGTGGGCGCGCTGTTTGTCTTTGGCTTCAAGGACATACTCAGCCATGTGACCTTTACGCAGGCAGTTCCAGACAGTCAGGTTTATTCCTGTAACCTGGAATGGTTCAACTCGATGCCCGCCGATGTGCAGGAAGGCATCATGTGGGGTTCGGAAATGACCAGCCACCAAAACCTGTCCAAGGTTCCTTCAGCACGCGCCTATGCCATGGCCGAGCTGAACAAGGCAGGTGTGCAGTTCCACTCACTCAGCGACGATCAACTGGCCGAATGGCAGGACGCAGGCGGCTATCAGAATGCTGACTGGGATCCGTTCAAGACCGAGCTGGCAGGATCGATGGACAACTTCGAGAAACTGGTCGAAGCGGCCGGCACGCAGGGCAAATACTACGTCCACGACGCCTAATGCGATCTAGGCGGGTGCGCCGTGGCGCACCCGTTTGCTCCACAATAAGCAGCATATTGAAGCGGTTACCGTGGCCGCATTCTGAAGTGCTGCCAAGAATTGGAACCGGACATGACTGTACTTCAGAAAATAGACCGGGACGCCGAGCGTTGGCTGTTGCTGGTGTTCTACGTGATGCTGGTCATCACCATGGCAATCGAGGTGCTAAGACGCGAGATTTTTGCCTATTCCTCGATCTGGGGCGAAGAGATCGTCCGGTATTCCTTTATCTACCTCGCATGGATCGGTGCCGCTGCCGCTGTGAAAGAGCGTGCGCATATCCGTATCGATGTGATCATGCATTACCTTGGGCCGCGCCCCAAGGCGCTGCTGTATATCTTTGGCGATCTGGTGATGTTCGTTGTCGCGATCATCGCGCTTTATTGGTCTTACGAGGCGGTGCATGTCTCGGCCAAGTTCGGCTCGGTCACCGATGGGCTGCGGATTTCGAAAGTCTGGTTCCTGATGGCAGTACCAACCGGATTTGCGCTGATGATCTGGCGCCTGATCCAATCCCTGATGCGCGACTTGAAATCACTTCGTGACGGCACGCCCGTTTTCGAAGGCGACAAGCTGTTTGACTGAGGAGATCTGAGATGCTTTGGAACTCCCTCAATCAAACAGTTGAACTGGGCTGGGATTTTTATCTGCCGGTGATCCTGTTCGTGGGTCTGATCGCCATGGCAGTGCCCGTCTGGGCGGCGATCGGGTCGGCAGCGATCCTGATGTTGGTCATGTCTGGCGACCTGCCGCTGAGCTTGGTGGGCGAGAGCCTGTTCACCGGCATTGACGCGTTTGCCCTGACTGCTGTGCCTCTGTTCATCTTGACCGGAGACGTGCTGGTCCGCACTGGACTGTCCCGAAAGTTCCTGGACGTGGCCGAGGCGCTGACCTGTTTCGCCAAGGGTGGTTTTGGCTCAGCGACCGTTTTGGTCTGCGGTATGTTCGCGGCCATTTCGGGCTCGGACGCGGCGGGCGCTGCCGCGGTGGGGCGCATGACGATCAACCGTCTGGTCGAAAGCGGCTATCCGCGCCCCTATGCATGCGCGCTGGTTGCGGCGGGGGCCTGTACCGGCATCCTGATCCCGCCTTCCATTGCCTATATCATCATCGGGCTTGTGCTGGGAATTTCCGCCTCAACCCTGTTCTTGGCCGCGCTGATCCCGGGTCTGGCCATTCTGGTCTCGATCCTGATCACCAATATCATCATGAACCGCCTGTATTCTTACGAGGGCGGCGGCATGATGACGATGGGTGAGTGGCTGGCCAATCTGGGCAAGGCGCTGAAGTCCGGCTGGTACGCTTTCATTGTGCCGGGCATCATCTTCTACGGCATCTTCTCGGGTCGCCTGACCCCGACCGAGGCCGGTGCGACCGCCGTTGTTGTTACGATCATCATGGGTTTCATCATGCGCACGCTGTCGCTGGCCGATTTTCCATCGATGCTGGTCAGTTCAGCCAAGGTGAACGGGGTGATCCTGCCGATCATCGCCTTTTCGGCCCCGCTGGCCGAGGCGCTGGCGATCATGGGTGTGCCGCAGGGCTTTGTGACCTCGGTTACCAACCTGACCGATGACCCGTACCTGCTGATTCTCTTGATGATCGGCATTCTGATCGCGGCAGGCTGTGTGATGGAAACAACGCCGAACATCGTGATCCTTGCACCGATCCTGAAACCTCTGGCCGACAATATCGGCATGAACGAGATTCAGTTCTGCATTATGATGATCACCGCATTGGGTGTGGGCTTTATCACACCGCCGCTGGGCCTGAACCTGTTTGTTGTTTCCGGGATAACCGGAGAATCAATTCTAAAAATTGCAGCCCGCGCCGTTCCCTTTGTCTTGACCATGCTGATTGTGGTTCTGTTGATCGCGTATGTACCCGCAGTTTCAACCACATTGCTCCCTGAAATCTACCAATAGGATTTGCTGAATATGCCGCGTGACTATCTGAAAAAGGCAACCCTGACGGCGCAATCTCATGCGTCCGAGGTGCACGATACGGTCAAAACCATCCTGTCCGATATCGAGGCAGGGGGTGACGCCAAAGCGCTGGAATATGCCGCCAAATTCGACAAGTTCGAAGGCAATGTCCTTATGACTCAGGACGAGATCGACGCAGCCATTGCCCTGGTGTCCGAGAAACTGAAGGCAGATATCCGCTTTGCACACGATAACGTGCGCCGCTTTGCCGAAACGCAAAAAGCCACCGTGTCGGATGTGCAGACCGAGATCGTGCCAGGTGTTGTCGCTGGTCAAAAGGCCATCCCCGTCGATGCGGCAGGGTGCTATGTGCCTGGTGGACGCTACAGCCATATCGCCAGTGCGATTATGACGGTAACCACAGCCAAGGTGGCCGGGTGTCGACACATCACGGCATGCTCGCCACCCCGTCCGGGTGAGGGCGTCGCACCTGCGATCGTCTACGCCGCGCATATCTGCGGGGCCGACAGCATTCTGGCGATGGGCGGTGTGCAGGGCGTGGCTGCCATGACCTATGGTCTGTTTGGTTTGCCGCGCGCAAACATACTTGTGGGTCCCGGCAACCAATTCGTGGCCGAGGCGAAGCGGATTCTATACGGCAAGGTCGGTATCGACATGATCGCGGGGCCGACGGACAGCCTGATCCTTGCCGACAGCAGCGCCGATGCGCATGTGGTTGCGACGGATTTGGTCAGTCAGGCGGAACACGGGTATAACTCTCCCGTCTGGTTGGTGACTGATGATCGGGAACTGGCGCAAAAGGTGATGGAGCTTGTGCCGGCCCTGATCGAGGATCTGCCCGAACTGAACCGCGAAAACGCATCTGCCGCGTGGCGCGACTATGCCGAGGTGATCGTCTGTGCAGATCGCGAGGAAATGGCGGCCTGTTCTGACGATTACGCGCCCGAACACCTGACTGTTCAGGCCGAGGATCTGGATTGGTGGCTGGACCGGCTGACCTGCTATGGCTCGCTATTTCTGGGTGAGGAAACCACCGTGTCCTATGGCGACAAGGCCACCGGCACCAACCACGTCCTGCCCACCTCGGGTGCGGCCAGCTATACCGGTGGTCTGAGTGTTCATAAATACATGAAGATCGTGACATGGCAGCGAGCAACGCGTGAAGGGTCTAAGCCCATTGCAGTGGCTACCGCCCGCATTTCGCGTCTGGAAGGGATGGAGGGTCACGCCCGCGCCGCCGATGTGCGTCTGGCCAAGTATTTCCCGGATGAGCAATTCGACCTGACTGCAGATGGATGACCCACGCGCGCTCTTTGATCTGACAGGGCGCGTGGCCTGCGTCACCGGAGCAAGCTCGGGGCTGGGGCGTCGCGTTGCTTTGGTGTTGGCGCAAGCTGGTGCCAAAGTCGTCGGCGTTGCGCGGCGGGGCGATGCCCTTTCTCAAATGTGCGATGAGATCGGGCCAATGGCCGCCGCAGTAACAGGGAATGTTGCGGATCGTGAGAATGTGGGCGCACTGGTGAGAGAGGTCTCATCCCATTTCGGCGCGCCCGATATCATCGTCCACGCCGCTGGTGTGAATACCCGGGAGGCGGCGGATGATGTGACCGGGCAGGGGTGGGACACGACACTGGCCCTAAACCTGAGCGCGCCGTTTTTCCTGAGCCAGGCGATGGTGCCCGCGATGAAGGAAAAAGGTTGGGGTCGGATTGTGAATTTCGCCTCGCTTCAAACCACGCGCGCTTTTCCCGGCGGCATCGCCTATGGCGCGACCAAGGCTGGGATCGGGCAATTGACTCGCGCGATGGCCGAGGCATGGTCGCCTCACGGTATTACCGCCAACGCCATTGGGCCGGGGTTCTTCCCGACTGAGCTGACGCAGGCCGTGTTTGACGACCCAGATCGTGCGGCCCGTAATGCGGCGCAAACCTGCACTGGGCGCAATGGCCGGATGGAAGATATGGACGGGCCGATTCTGTTTCTGTGCTCGAAAGCCTCGGATTATGTCACCGGGCAGGTCCTTATGGTCGATGGGGGGTTCACCGCGAAATGAAAGCGCTTGTGTATGAGGGGGTCGAAGAGGTTGCGTATCGGGATATGCCCGACGCTGTAGCCGGCACGGATGAGCATCTGATCCGTGTCGAGGCGGTTGGCATCTGCGGCTCGGATATGCATGCCTATCTGGGGCATGATGCCCGGCGTCCGGCACCGCTGATCCTCGGCCACGAGGCCGCGGGTGTAATCGTCGGCGGCCCGCGTGATGGTACGCGCGTGACGATCAACCCGCTGGTGTCCTGCGGGCTGTGTCCGGCTTGCACCTCGGGCCGGGAAAACCTTTGCCCGCAGCGCCAGATTATCTCGATGCCTCCACGCGAAGGGGCCTTTGCGCAATATGTGTCGATGCCCGACCGCAATCTGGTTGAAGTGCCAGATGGTGTGCCATTGGACAAAGCCGCCTTGGCCGAACCCTTGGCCGTTAGCTGGCACACCGTTCGACTGGCCGTTGAAGCATTGCATCCGACCAGCGAAAAACGCGCATTGGTTTTGGGCGGTGGCGCCATTGGTCTGGCTGCGGCATTGGCTTTGAGAGCGATGAGCATTGAGGATGTGACGCTGGTTGAGCCGAACTCTGGACGACGCACATTCTTGCAAGGGCTAGGATTTCGCGTCCTAGATGAAGCCGCGGGAACCTATCCGATTGTGATTGATGCGGTCGGTTATGCAGCCACGCGCGCGACGGCGTCGGCCTGTGCAGAACCTGGTGGGGTGATTGCGCATGTCGGCTTGGGTGAGGATACAGGCGGGCTAGATATCCGTCGCATGACATTGCAGGAAATCACCTTTATCGGCACGTATACCTACACCGCCGAAGATTTCCGCCAAACGGCGCAGGCCATATTCGATGGGCGTTTGGGTGCCTTAGACTGGACCGAAGCGCGCCCTCTGTCCGAAGGGGCGCAGGCGTTTCGCGACCTGCGCTCTGGCGTGGTTACCGCGCCAAAGATTATCCTGGACCCGTGGGAATAGACCGGGCTGAAAAGGAGATTGATATGTATAAGAAAGTTCTTGTTCCTATGGCGCTGGATCACGGCATCTCGCAGCACACGCTGGAGGTTGCCCGCGCCCTGTCTGAAGACGGGGCCGAGATCGTTGCCTTGCATGTCTATGAGATGCCTCAGGGCTCGGTCAGCGCCTATCTGGACAAAACACTGGTCGCCGAAGGGTTCGAGCGTGCCCGCCGCCAGTTGCTGGACAAGGTCGAAGGGCTGGATGATGTGACTGCCGAGATTGTCAAAGGACACACGGCACGCACCATTATCGACTATGCCGACAGCAACGGTATCGATTGCATCGTGATCGGCTCGCACAAGCCGGACCTGAGCGACTATTTTCTTGGATCGACCGCCTCGCGCGTCGTTCGCCACGCACACTGTGCAGTGCATGTGCATCGCAGAACCTGAATATCGTCAATCGCGCATACCGCGCCCTAAACAGGACCAAAAGCTGGACCATGAACATAGACAAGAAGATCACTGACGATCTGGTGGCGAACGACATCTCGTTCGTGACCACCGTCCCCTGCAAGCAATTGGCTGGAGTGATAGAAGAAATCGACCAGCGCGATGAGATTTTTCACATCCCGTCGAACAAGGAAGACGAAGGCATGGGCCTGTGCGCCGGTGCCTGGATGGGCGGCAAACGCCCTGCCATCATCATGCAGAACACGGCCATTGGTGTGACCATCAACACTCTGGCGACGCTGATCCAATATTACCGGATGC
Source organism: Ruegeria sp. H4 (assembly GCF_056533065.1). Taxonomy (NCBI): domain Bacteria; kingdom Pseudomonadati; phylum Pseudomonadota; class Alphaproteobacteria; order Rhodobacterales; family Roseobacteraceae; genus Ruegeria; species Ruegeria sp. H4. The sequence continues at coordinate 494,211 of NZ_JBQFOC010000002.1, read as the reverse complement.
CACTGCCCATGCTGATCTCGTATCGTGGGGAATTGCGTGAACCGGTGGCCTGTCAGGTCGAAATGGCTGTGCATACCAAGGCGTTGTTGGCACAGATGAACATTCCGACCTACCACTTCCACAATCAATCTGATGTCGAAGAGCTCGACATGATCCTGAAATACACATTCATGTGCAACAAACCGGTTGCCATTCTAACCGATGCGAACTTTTGGGGAGGCTATGGCGACCAATGATCCGTTCTGAGATTCTGAAAGAAATCGCCCCGATCCTGCGAGACCAACTTGTGGTCTGCAACATTGGTATTCCCAGCCAGGAACTGCACGCCATAGATGATCAGCCTACGAATTTCTACATGCTGGGCACCATGGGTTTGGCTTCATCCATTGGTCTGGGTCTGGCTTTAGCGCAGCCTAAACCGGTGATCGTGATTGATGGGGATGGCTCGATCCTGACCAATCTGGGTACGCTTCCGACGATCGCCAACAACGTGGCGGATAACTATATCCTGCTGATCGTCGACAACGGCTCTTACGGCTCAACCGGGGATCAGCCAACCTATGCGGGTCAGAAAACCTCTCTGACGAAAATGGCGCAGGCTGCCGGGTGTGAGCGGGTAGTCGAATGTGCCGCCGAGGATACGGGTCGCGTGCTGCAAGAGGCGCTGGATAGCAAACAGATGACCATTATCATCAGCAAATGTGAAAGCGGCAACGCCAAGATGCCGGTTATCACGATGGACCCGGTGGTGATCCGTGACCGCTTTATGAAAGCTGTCGAGGCCTGATGGCCGCAAGCGACATTCATTCAGCCGAAGACGCCCGCCGCCTTGCGCGGCGGCGTTTGCCTTGGATGGTGTTCGACTATATCGATGGTGCTGCGGGGGCTGAGGTCGGGGCCACGCGCAATCGGGCCGCCCTGGATGCGATGACCCTGCGCCCACGTATCCTGCGGGATGTGAGTGAGCGGTCATTGGCAAGCTCTGTCTTTGGCAAATCCGCACAACGTCCCTTTGGCATTGCGCCCATGGGGATGTGCAACCTGTCGGGCCCGGGGGCTGATCTGATGCTGGCGCGTCTGTCTGCGCGCTATTCCGTACCGTTGGGCGTATCGACTGTGGCCTCCACCCCGATGGAAAAGATGCTGGAGGTATCTGAGGGCAATGCCTGGTTTCAGCTATATTTCAGCGGGGATGGATCAGGAACCTCTAAGCTTGTGGATCGGGCGAAGGCTGCGGGATACGACACACTTGTTCTGACTGTCGATGTCCCCGAGGTTGGGCGCAGGCCCCGAGAGTTGCGGCACGGGTTCCGCATGCCGTTCCGGTTGGGTCCACGTCAGTTTCTGGACTTCGCGCTGCATCCGCGCTGGTCCTTGTCGACCCTCGTGCACGGCAAGCCGCAAATGGCCAATTTCCTGATGGACGGGTACGAGTTTGACCGAACCGAAAGCCGCGCCAAAGCAAATTGGGACACGTTGGCAAGCCTTCGGGATCGGTGGTCGGGGCATCTGGTGGTCAAAGGTGTATTGGATGTCGAAGACGCGGTTGCTCTCAAGGCTGCCGGGGTGGATGCCATTCAGGTCTCCAGCCACGGCGCCCGGCAACTTGAAAGCGCGCCCGCCCCATTTTCCATCCTGCCCGAAATCCGCGCCGCAGTCGGAGAAACACTTCCGCTGTTCTATGATAGCGGCCTACGTTCCGGCGAGGATGCGTTGAAAGCCCTTTTCACAGGCGCGAACTTCACTTTCTTCGGCCGGATCCTGCAATTCGCCATTGCAGCGGGGGGTGAAGAGGGGCTGCACCAGCTCTGGCAGGTTCTCAGCGATGAGATGAGCATCGCCATGGCCCAGATCGGTGCCACTCAGATCGCACAAGCGGCAGGTCAGAACGCCCGTCAGCCTTAGATCAAAGGGCGGTCGTTCTTAAGGTGTCGCTGCACCATATTGCGAACTTGCCGACCTTTGGATGGAATGTGTCGCGCGGATCTTACCATATACCCAGGCAGCCTAAGGTCGGGGAATAGCTCAAGAATCTCGTCGCGCGCAGCTTGGGGTAAGCAGTCCATGGCCTGCGGGCCCGTAAACAGGCTTTCTGACGGAGCTCCTTCAGCAAACACAACCTCATGGCGGTCAAATAGCATGTGGTAGTAAGTGACCGACTGGGCGTTGTCTTCACGGTTGATACCCGGCAGGTCGGTTAGCATATGAGCCGGCACCAGAACCTCTGTGGCATCGAACATCCGGGTGGCAATGGGCGAACGCACCAGCATTCTGTGTTGAGGCGACACCAAGAGGTCGCGATGTGGCAACCCTCGGCCCAAAGCACCAGCCTCAATCCGTATCGGTTTGAGCTTGGGTTTAGCCGCCAGCGCTGCCCGATCCAGTTGAGTTGACCCAATCCAGCGAATGATCTGATCCCCGTGATCAGCCGTGTAAACCAAATCACCAGCACTTAGGGAGTCGATCAGTTTCAGCCCCGACGGCGTTGCAATCAGAGTGCCAGCGGCAAAACAGGGCACATCGATAATGGAGGTTGGGTCGGTCGTGTCAGGCGCGTTTGTCGGCGTGACATTGACGACCTGGATGTTGTAGGTCAGGCCCGGGTCCAGTGGCTCAGACGTGATGTATCCGACCAGAGTGCCCTCTACTTCAACGGCATAGACGGTGATGCTGCCGCCACCGGGCACCGTCAGGATATAGGATTCCTCGAGATAGATGTCACCGCTGGCAAAGGTGGTCGACCCGTCCAGATTGGTAACAACGCCTGTTTGCGTCGCGTCATCCCCGTTTTCGTTGCTGAACCGATCGCCGTTAAACACGGTTCCCGTGTCGGGCAGCGGGTTGCCCCCGTTCAAAATGGTGCCACCTGCCGCGTCCTCGACATCAAAGATCCTGCGATCAGTTGCCGGGTCATAGCTTGTGGATAAGGTGATGGTATCCTGACCAAAAAAATTTACTGAAATGACACCCGGCGCGTAGCCGATATATGAATAGTTCGCCATGACTAAACCTGAAACTCATCCACTGGGTAAAACTTTGTCATTGTTTGGCTCTCTAAGATGTTGCGGGATGACATCCAAAAGCAACCAAGCAGCGCCACGCTTACAGCTTGTTTAAGGCGAATTATAGGCGGCGCTCCTTAAAAACTGGGCGGGTCGGTCAGAAATCCCATAACAATTTGTAAACAAATTGAGATCGACGACTGCGATCCTGGACCCTCGAGTGGGATGGACTGGGTAGAAATCACTCACGCGTCACACGCTGGCGTAAAAACCTCACACTGAGGGTTCGGATTGGAATTTGTGTTTCACATCGCTGGTGTTTCGGAACACGATTACAAAACCGCAATAACAGGACGGGACCTTGGCCGAGACTTCTGCACGTGAGGCAATATTTCTGAACGGCAGTCTGATGCGCCACGTGACGCGCATGTCGCTGACCACCAGTATCGGATTGATGGCCATTTTCGCCGTTGATTTCGTCGACATGATCTTCATTTCAATGCTGGGAAATGACGCCTTGGCTGCGGCGGTGGGATATGCGGGTACGCTGCTGTTTTTCACCAACGCGATCAATATCGGGCTGTCTATTTCAGCAGGCGCGCTTGTCGCGCGTGAGCTTGGTGCTGGTCAGCCTGAACAAGCCCGCAATTATGCCTCCAGTGTGGCTGTGATTGGTCTGATCCTGGGGTTGGCAGTCTCTGCTCTGGTGCTGTTAAACATCAGCTTTCTGCTATCTTTGCTTGGAGCCGAGGGCGAGGTTCTAAGGCTGGCAACCCGCTATGTCTCGATCATTCTGCCCACGATGTGGGTGATGTCGATTGCGATGGCATCCATGGCGGTTCTGCGAGCGCACGGGGATGCGCGCCGGTCGATGATGGCGACGATCTATGGCGGCGTGGTGAACGCGGTTCTTGACCCGATCCTGATTTTCGGGGTCGGGCTTGGGCTGGATGGTGCGGCGATTGCATCCGTGATCGCGCGTGTTTGTATGCTGGCCGCCGCCTTGTGGCCCGCCTTGCGCGTGCATCAGGCCTTTGCGCGACCCTCATTGAGACAAGTGGTACAGGATATCCGGCCTGTTCGGGCCATTGCGATCCCGGCGGTGTTGACCAATGTGGCCACACCAATCGGCAATGCCATTGTCGTGCGCGAGATTGCACAATACGGAACAGACGCCGTCGCCGGTATGGCAGTGATCGGGCGGTTGCTACCCGTGGCGTTTTCGGTGATTTTTGCGCTGTCGGGCGCCATTGGTCCCATTATCGGACAGAACTACGGGGCCGAGAAATTCGACCGTGTTCGTGCAGCTTATCTGGCGGGTATCAAATTTACTGCGATCTATGTTCTGGGTATGGCTGCGATCCTGTTTCTGCTGCGCGCACCGATTGCGGATTTGTTTGCAGCCCAGGGTGAAACCCGCACGCTGATTTACCTGTTCTGCGGCCCGCTGGCCCTCGCATCGTTCTTCAACGGGGTCATCTTTGTCGCAAACGCCAGCTTCAACAATCTGGGTCATCCGGTTTATTCAACCTGGATCAACTGGGGTCGTCACACGGTGGGCACCTGGATATTCGCGACGCTGGGGTCAAGCCTTGCCGGGGCATCTGGTGTTCTGCTGGGCCAAGCATTCGGTGGTGTCATTTTCGCTGTGATCAGCTGGGGTCTGGTCATGCGCGTGGTGTCCGGCCTGCAGCGGACACAAACGGCCGAGCCCTTCGCGGATCAGAACCGCATCCATTCGCTATTTGGTCGACGGGGCTGGTAGCGGGGTCTCAGTTCCCCTGATTGCGCGCTTGCAGCCGTTCTAGGTTCACAACGGTCGACAGCATCAGCCGATCATGGCTCCAGTCGTGCCTTTGCTGAACGGACGCCGACCCAACGGCTAGAAGACTGGCAAAGATCAGCGTCATACCCAGGAAGAAAACGGGCAGGGGGGCCACGGCCTGCGGCGCTTCGGTCAGGGCCAGAACCCTCTGACGCAACACATGTTTGGCTTTGCCGCCGCTGACCAGGGCAACGTTCAGGACACGTGGGTGGCCGACTGACACGGTGCGGGCACAATAGTCCAGCAAACAGGTGGTGTATTCGCGCGAGTCGATCCGTTTGCGTGCGACCACGGACTGATCACAGGCCAGCTCGCGCAGGCGATCAAACTGGTATTTCAGGACCAGATAGGCCGGGTTCCAGAACAGAAGTGGACGCAGCAGTTCGAACCCAAGCTCCCACTCTACATCTCCCGCGCGGATGTGCTGAAATTCGTGTGCCAACGCAAAGCGTAACTCGCGGGGGGTATCCAGTAGATGGCTGGGAAGCACCACGTGACGACGGCGCAGGCCGCGCACGGCGAACGGAACGGTGATACGATCAGATAGGCGGATATCAACCTTGTTTGACTGCCGCCAGAGAAAGCTGGTCTCGACCGTGGCGCGAATGGCAAGCGCGTCACGTGTGACACGCAGCGCCAGCACAACTGCTACACAGGCCAATACGGACAACACAAAGGTGATGGCGGTCGATTGACCGGACAGGACCTGATCCAACCAACGCTCGCGGGTGTTCAGCAACGCTTCGAATTGGGTAGCGGGCATTGCAATCTCGCCGCGCAGATAGGCGGCTACCGCAATATCGCCGAGTGCTACAGCCCGATCCGGCCAGATGAGGCTGGCCATGGCGGACACGCCAAACGCCAGCAGCGGGCTGGCCAGAACGCAGAGACACAACACCTTGAACGCGCGCAGCTGAGCGATATGGCCGCCGCGCAGCGATGTGCGGGCCAAAGCAGCGCGTGCGATCACCCAGATCACAGCGGACAGGCCCAAAACGATATTCATTTCTAGATAAGCGTCGAGTACCGGTTTAACCGCGGTCATGTTGCAGTCTCCTCTCTACCAGTGCTCGAATCTCCTCCAGATCGGTTTCGCTCAGACCTTCATCATCCACCAGCCGGGCGACCAGTGAGGCGGGCGTGTTGTCAAACAACGTCCGTGACAGGTTTTGAAGTGAGCGTGCCTGATACCTGTCCTTGTCCAGAAGCGGCCGGTAGATCAGGGTCTTGCCATCCTTGCGACTTTCAACAAATCCCTTTTCGTCGAGAATGCGCAGGATCGTGGCGCCTGATGTATAGGCCAGATTCCGTTCCGGGGGCAGGCGACCTAAAACATCACGCACCGAACCTTGCCCAAGCGCCCAGAGCTCGTTCATGAACTCCAGTTCAACTTCGGTCAGCAGGTTTGTCGTCTTTTTCTTACGCATTGATCTCGGTGTCGTCATGTTTGGTCTGCCTGTCAGACAAGCATCCTTTCGCTGTTTCGCAAAGCTTAAACTTTCCAGAAGACGAAGATGCCCCAGCCAATGGAGAGGAAAAGCGGGGTCCAGACGGGCTGACCGACCAGCCCGAGCCAGGCGAGGAAGATATAGGCCGAACCCAATAGCGTGATAAACAGCCTATCGCCCAGCGTGGTTGTCAGGCCCAACACGCCACGCCGTTCGATCCCATCGCGGTACTTGAAACCTTCAAGCAGGCCGATCAGCGCGATGGCCGAGAAAATGCCGACGAACAGGGCCAGTGTTGCCGGTGTCCAGGCCATCCAGAAATCGGGCCAAAGGGGATCGGTCCACGAAAAGCCTTTTTCCTCTTGTTGGCCAACGCTGCCCCAGCCAGCTTGCTGGGCGACGGCGATAGTTGGGAGGAAGGGGAGGGCAAGAAGAAGTTTGCGCATATCGAACCTCACACGCGTCCCATCGCGAACCCGCGCGCGATGTAGTTGCGGACAAACCAGATGACGATGGCGCCGGGAATGATGGTCAAGGTCCCGGCGGCTGCCAGCAGACCCAGCTCATATCCCGCGCTCGAGGCGGTGCGGGTCATCACAGCAGCGATGGGTTTGGCCTCGACCGCGGTAAGTGTCTTGGCCAGCAGCATTTCCACCCACGAGAACATGAAGCAGAAGAAGGCTGCTACACCCACGCCCGCTTTGATATTGGGCAAGAAGATCGTCACGAAAAAGCGTGGAAAGGAATAGCCGTCTACATAGGCGGTTTCGTCCAGTTCCTTCGGGATGCCGCGCATGAAGCCTTCCAAAATCCATACCGCCAGCGGCACATTGAACAGCGTATGCGCCAGAGCCACGGCCAGATAGGTGTCGAACAGATGGATCGACGAATAGAGCTGAAAGAAGGGCAGCGCAAAGACTGCCGCCGGGGCCATCCGGTTGGTCAGCAGCCAGAAGAACAACTGCTTGTCACCCAGGAACCGATAGCGCGAGAACGCATAGGCGGCAGGCAGAGCCACACAGACCGACAGCACCGTGTTGATCGTCACGTAGATGATCGAGTTGATGTACCCCCAATACCATGTTGGGTCAGTGAAGATAGTGATGTAGTTCTCCAACGTAAAGGTCTGGGGGAACAGGGAAAAGCCCGACAGGATCTCGTTCGTGGTCTTGAAGGACATCGCCACCAGCCAATAGATCGGCAGCATCAGGAACGCGATATAGAGGATCGGGATAAGGGACCGCTTCTTCATTGCGCGTCATCCTTTGTCATCAGAGTGTAGAAGACCCAGCTGACCAGCAGCGTGATGGCGAAGTAGATCAAGCTCATCGCCGCTGCGGGGCCAAGGTCGAACTGTCCCAGCGCGATCTTCACAAGATCGATCGACAGCAAGGTGGTTGAGTTGCCGGGGCCGCCGCCAGTCAGAACGAAGGGCTCGGTATAGATGTTGAAGCTGTCCATGAAGCGCAGCAGAACGGCGATGGTCAGGACGGTTTTCATCTTGGGCAGTTGGATATAGCGGAACACCGACCATGGGCTGGCACCGTCGATCTTCGCGGCCTGATAGTAGGCATCCGGGATCGATACGAGGCCCGCATAGCACAGCAGGACAACCAGCGACGTCCAGTGCCAAACATCCATGACGACGACCGTGATCCAAGCCGACAGAGGCTGTTGCGTCATGTCATAATTGATGCCCAGAACGTCATTCAGAAAGTAGCCAAGCAGGCCGATCTTGGGCAGGGTAAAGATGTTCCACATCGAGCCGACCACGTTCCACGGGATCAGCATCGGCAGGGCCATCAGGACCAGACAAACCGGCACCCAGAAGCCTTTGCGCGGCATCGACAGGGCGACGATGATGCCCAAAGGCACCTCGATCAGCAGGATCAGGAAGGTGAACAGGAATTGCCTTCCCAGCGCGGCCTGAAAGCGGTCGGACCGCAGGATTTGCTCGAACCAGCCCAGCCCTTCCCAGAAGAACTGGTTGTTGCCGAAGGTTTCCTGCACCGAGTAGTTAACCACCGTCATCATCGGCACCAGCGCGTTGAACGCGACCAGCGCCAACACAGGCAAGACAAAGAACCAGGCTTTTTGGTTTTCCGTTCTCATCAGCTGCGCTCCTCGGTTGCGATCCAGCCGTCGCGGTAAACGCGGGATTGTTCTGGTTTGAATTGCAGGAACACTTGCGACCCCGGTTCAGGCACAGAGTATTCGGTCACGGCCTTGAGGGCCGTATTGCCGACCATCGCGCTGACCACATAGTGGCGGCCGATATCGGACACTTTGGTAACGTGCGCCGGAATACCTGTATCGCCGAAGCCCACATATTCCGGGCGAATGCCCAGATCGGTGCGTCCTCCGTCGCCATTGGTAGGGCCTTCCAGCACCACTTCATGGCCCTCAAACACGGCCCGGTCGCCCTTGGCCTCGCAGGGTAGAACATTCATGCCGGGGGAGCCGATAAAGTGGCCAACAAAAGTGTGCTGTGGGCGCTCGAACAGCTCAACAGGTGTGCCGATCTGCACGACCTCGCCGTCTTGCATCACGACCACCTCATCCGCGAAGGTCAGCGCCTCGGTCTGGTCGTGGGTCACATAGATCATCGTTGCCTGCACTTTCTGGTGCAGTTCTTTCAGCTTCGAACGCAGCTTCCATTTCAGATGCGGGTCAATCACGGTCAGCGGTTCGTCGAACATCACCGCGTTCACGTCATCACGGACCAGACCGCGCCCCATCGAGATCTTCTGCTTGTTGTCCGGGCTGAGGCCGCTGGCGCGGGTGTTCAGCATATCCTTGACGTCCAGCATCTCGGCAATCTCATCGACGCGGCGCTTGATCGTCGCGGCATCGACGCCTCGGTTCTTCAGCGGAAAAGCCAGGTTTTCGCCCACGGTCATCGTGTCGTAGATCACCGGGAACTGGAACACCTGCGCGATGTTGCGCTGATCTGGCGGCAGGGCTGTAACATCCTGACCGTCAAACAGAATCTGCCCCTCAGACGGCGTCAGCAGCCCCGAGATGATATTGAGCAGAGTGGACTTGCCGCAGCCCGAGGGCCCCAGCAGCGCATAGGCTCCGCCATCACGCCAGGTCACGTCGATCTCTTTCAGCGCATAATCCTCGGGGCCTTTCGGCGATGGCATATAGCTGTGTCGCAGGTTGGAAAGCTTGATCTGTGCCATGTCAGGCCACCCTTTGGCCGTCTTGGCCGAAATACCGGCAATGGGCCGGGTTCATGTAGAAACTGTGATCTTCGCCGACCTCATAGGGGTGCACCCCTGCGGCCAGAGACACCCAGTCATCCGAGCCATGCCGGAAATGCGCGCTGGAGTCGGAACCCGACAGTTCTGTCACGATCACGCGGCCCGTCAGTTCCACATCAGCATCCGATGTGCGGAACGGTGTCACACGATGCGGGCGCACGGCGACCATGTAGTCTCCGTCGGCCATGTCCGAGACCGTCCAGCCTCCGCCGCCTGCCAATTGCGCCTGCGCACCTGATACTGTGATGTGGGCAACATTGATCGGCGGGTCCGAGAACACGCGGGCGGCCGCGATGTTTTCGGGATTGCGATAGATGTCTGCGGTCGGACCGAATTGCGTGACGCGACCGTCTTCCATCAAAGCCGTGTAACCGCCCAAAAGCAGGGCTTCTTCGGGTTCCGAGGTCGCGTAGACGACAACGGCACCGCGTCCTGCAAACAGATCAGGAAGTTGCTCGCGCAATTCCTCGCGCAGCTTGTAGTCCAGATTTGCCAGCGGCTCATCCAGGAACACAGCCCGGCTCTCTTTCGCAATCGCACGGGCTAAGGCGGTCCGTTGTTGTTGGCCACCCGACAGCTCATGCGGGCGGCGGTGCAGCATCGGGCGCAATTGCAAGAGGTCAGCAGCCTCTTCCACGCGGCCTGCGATCTCGGATTTCGCCATGCCGGCCACACGCAAAGGCGAGGCGATGTTGTCAAAAACAGTCATATGCGGGTAGTTCACAAAGAACTGATGAACCAAGCTGATCTGCCGCTTTTGCGTGTTCAGCTTAGTGACGTCCTGCCCATCCATAAAGACCTTGCCCGAGGCAATTGGGTCCAGCCCCGCCATCATCTTGATCAGAGAGGTCTTGCCCGATCCGGTCGCCCCCAAAAGCACATTGAAATGGCCGGTGCGCAACGTCAGGGTGGTGGGCTTGATATGGATGTTGTTGCCAACCCGTTTGGTGGCGTCTTGTAGTTCGATCATGTCCGTGGATTCCGGTCCTTCAGTGCACGCACTGGTCTTGGGAAGGAGGTGCCGAAAACGGCACCCCCAGTTCTTTCGAGCTTACTGAGACTGCCAGCGCTGAACCAGTTCGTCATAGTTGACGGTCTGGCCTTGCGGCTTTTCGTTCTCAAGCTTGGCCTTGGGCGAGCCCGGCTTTTCCAGCCAGAAGGCAGCATCCTGCGGCTCGTTCAGGCGTGGACCACAACCGCCATAGACGTTGGCGGCCTCATCTGCGGCCTGCATGCGGGACATGGTGATGTCCATCTCTTCGGCCAGACGATCCATCGCCTCTTGCGGCGTAAACGCGCCCGAGTTCACGTCACCGATCTGCTGCCACCAGATTTGGGCCAGCTTCGGATAATCCGGAACGTTGATGCCGGTCGGCGACCATGCCACACGGTCAGGCGAGCGATAGAACTCGACCAGACCACCCAGCTTGGGTGCGCGTTCTGTGAACGACTCGTGATTGACCGAACTGTCGCGGATGAAGGTCAGACCCACATGGGACTTCTTCACGTCAACAGTCTTGGATGTCACGAACTGAGCATAGAGCCACGCGGCCTGAGCACGATCCTCGGGGGTTGATTTCAGGAAGGTCCACGAACCCACGTCCTGGTAGCCAACCTTCTGACCGTCTTCCCAATACGGGCCATGCGGGCTGGGCGCCATGCGCCACAGCGGCGTGCCTTCGTCGTCGACAGTGTTATTGCCTTCGGATTTCGGCTTCACCATGTCTGCGGTAAAGGCGGTGTACCAGAAGATCTGCTGGGCCACGTTGCCTTGGCTAAGTGCCGGCAGCGACTGGTAGAAGTCATAAGACGCCGCACCCGGAGGCGCGTAGGCCCGCAGCCATTCATCCCACTTGCGGATCGCATAGACCGCAGCCGGACCGTTGGCCGCACCACCGCGCGAGACGGAGGCCCCGACAGGGTTACAGGTGCCCGCTTCCATGCGGATGCCCCATTCATCAACGGGTACGCCATTCGGTTCACCCACGTCACCAGCACCGGCCATTGACAGCCAGGCGTCGGTCATACGCCAACCCAAGTCAGGCGCACGCTTGCCGTAATCCATGTGACCATAGATTGTCACACCATCGACTTCCTTGACGTCATTCGTGAAGAATTCGGCGATGTCCTCGTAAGCGGACCAGTTGACAGGAACACCCAGATCATAGCCGTATTTCTCTTTGAACGCGGCCTTGTTGGCTTCGTCATCGAACCAGTCCTTGCGGAACCAATAGAGGTTCGCGAACTGCTGGTCGGGCAGCTGATACAGCTTGCCATCCGGACCGGTGGTGAACTGAATGCCCATGAAGTCATCCAGATCCAGCGTCGGCGAGGTTGTCGCCGCCCAGTCGCCGCCCATCATGTCGGTCAGCGGGTAGGCCAGCTGCAGGCGCGAATGCGTGCCGATCAGGTCGCTGTCGTTGACATATCCGTCATACAGGTTCCGACCGGTTTGCATTTGGGTCTGAACGGCCTGCACCACTTCACCTTCACCCAGGATCTGGTGGTTGACCTTGATACCGGTGATTTCCTCGAACGCCTTGGTCAGAACCTCGGATTCATACGAGTGGGTGGGGATGCCTTCGGACAGGACGTTAATCTCCATGCCCGCATAGGGTTGTGCAGCTTCGATGAACCACTGCATCTCGGCCATCTGTTCGTCTTTCGACAAGGTCGATGGCTGGAATTCGTCGTCAATCCAACGTTGTGCTGCGGCTTCGTCGGCCCAAGCAGGACCGTGCCCCGCAATGACGGCAGCCGCCGCCACTGCGGAAAGTAGATGTCTCCGCATCTGTCTCCTCCCAAAGATTTTGGTTGCGTCCGGCGCAAACCGGATGAGGGGAAGCATCAGCGATTTCTTGCGTATGTGTCAAACTAAATTTTTAGTAATTGATCTACGGGCATTCTGAGATGTGAAAAATGATGAGGTTGGAATGGTAAAGAGGTGCATATAATTCATTGATTATAAATTGAAAAACCTGGTATTTTGCTTCCGGCTGGATGGGAGTGGAGACGCATTCCTACGATACTACCCAGCAAGGTCGGTGCACGCTATCAACCACGACCCTCGTTGATCCTGCTGTTGCCAAAACAACCAAGGCTTGAGCCTAGAATGATCAAAAAAGCCAAAATGCTGGATTTACCAACCCCGATTTGTAGTTTGTGCGCCAGTTCGATTCTTCGGAGCGGAATGTGAAAAAACACGCACTCAACACCCATCGGGAACTTGAATTGCTTGAGGCGTTGAAGCGTCTTGGTGGCACCGCCCGAAACACTGAACTGGCCACAATGCTGGACGTATCGGAAGAGACCGTGCGCCGTACGATCAAAGCCCTGTCAAAGGCCGGTACTGTCGAGCGCGTCCATGGCGGCGTGTTTTTGGCCGGAGCGCAGGGCGATCCGGGTTTCTTTCGTCGTATTTCGCAGCACGCCGATGAAAAGCGCGCTATTGCTCGGCATGTTGCGACCATGGTCGAGAATCAAATGACTGTCTTCCTGGATGTCGGATCAACGACCGCCTTTGTCGCGGAAGAATTGCGCCAGGCCCAGAACCTGACAATCGTTACAAATTCAATCGTCGTGGGGCTTACATTGGTTGGGGTCAACGGTAACCGGGTTCATCTGTTAGGCGGTGAGATGCAAAGCGATGAACGCGGCACGTTCGGGCATGTCGCGCACAAGCAGGTGCAGCGCTACGCGTACGATTTGGCGGTCCTCAGCACCGATGCGATCTCGGACAGTAAAGGGTTTTTATACCAAAGCGCGGCTGAGGCTGATTTAGCGTCCACAGTTGCCAATCATGCCGATCACGTTGTGATGGCAGCGGATCAGCACAAATTCGATGCGTCCGCGCCTTATGTTGGGCCAGACCCACGGATGGTTCATGTGTTGGTCACGGACAGCGCGCCGAAGCAGGCATTTGCTGACCAGATCGCGAAATGGGGGATCAAGCTACAGGTTGCATCGTCGGGATAGCCTGCGTGGCAAGGTGCCTAAACTAGGTCGAAGAAGTTTCACCGATTGGTAGCCCGTAGGGGAATCGAACCCCTCTTTCCAGGTTGAAAACCTGGCGTCCTAACCGATAGACGAACGGGCCATTTGGTATCTGGCGCAAGCACAAGTGGTAGCCCGTAGGGGAATCGAACCCCTCTTTCCAGGTTGAAAACCTGGCGTCCTAACCGATAGACGAACGGGCCACGCTGGCTTGTGGAGGGCCTTTTACGGTTTCACCCCGACCCCCGCAAGCCGAAAAATGCAGGGATGTGAAAGTTTTTGAACGGCTGAAAGGGCAGACAAAATCCTTATCAGTTGGCTTCGGCTGCGTCCTCCAGCCGAAGCTGCACATTTTGCCGTCCGCCCCAAGTGTTCACCTCGAGCCGACCGGCAAAGTGAAACCGTGCACCGCCATGATTTGACAGCCGTTCCCCAAGCGGTCCGTCGAAGGCGCCAAAGGCGATGGCATCCAGCCCGCCGCCCATTCCATCCGACAGGGATAGTTTCAGATGCGTCTCGCCTACACGCTTGGCAAAGCGCACCTGCAGATCAGGCAGAGCATAGCGTGGGGCAGGAGCGCTGGCCCCGAAAGGCCCTGCCTTTTCAATCTGTTCAATCAACTCCACCGTTGCTGCGCCGGGCATCAGGGCACCATCTAGCCTGACATCAGCTAGTCCACCTTGCCCTGCACCCTGCTTTTCAAGCAACTCCGAGAGGCGCGTCATTGCAGGCTCCAACTGATCCCGCATCACCGTCAGGCCTGCCGCCATCTTGTGCCCGCCGCCTTTGATCAATAGCCCTTCGGCTACCAGACGCTGGATGGAAGCCCCTAGATCAACGCCCGAGACTGACCGGCCTGAACCCTTGCCCTCGTCACCGTCAAATCCGATCACAATCGCTGGCCGGTTTGCCACCTCTTTCAGCCGAGAGGCGACGATACCGACCACGCCGGGATGCCAGCCTTCGCCAGCCGCCCAGACCAAAGGCGCATCCAGACCACGATCCTCGGCCTGTTCCAAGGCGGCGGTACGCACGGCGTTTTCGATGTCGCGCCGCTCGGTGTTCAGTGCGTCCAACCGTTCGGCCAGTGCTTCGGCCTCGGACGTCGAGTCGGTGCTGAGCAGCCGGGCGCCCAGATCGGCCTGACCGATGCGCCCTCCGGCATTGACCCGAGGGCCCAGCAGAAACCCAAGATGATAGCTGTTTGGGGCGGCATCCATTCGGGCGACATCGGACAAGGCCACCAAGCCGGGCCGCTGCCGCCCGGCCATAACCTTCAGCCCCTGACGCACCAGCGCCCGGTTGGCCTCGATCAACGGGGCAACGTCGGCCACGGTGGCCAGCGCGACCAGATCGAGCAGAGAGATCAAATCCGGCCCCTTGAGGCCCGTCTCGCGCATTTGGCGCCCGGCCTCGACCAGCATCAAAAAGACTACCCCAGCCGCACAGAGATAGCCCAGATCACCGCTTTCATCCTGCCGGTTTGGGTTCACGACAGCGACGCAATCCGGCAGCGTTTCCGCGCCCAGATGGTGATCCAGCACGATCACATCTGCACCCTTGGCTGCTGCGATGGGTTCGTGGCTGAGGGTGCCGCAGTCGACGCAGATGATCAGGTCATGTGCTGCCGCCAGTTCCTGCATGGCAGGCACATTCGGCCCATATCCTTCGTCGATCCGGTCCGGAACATATAGCGTCGCTTGCAATCCCATCTGATGCAGCCAGACCAGCAGCAAAGCCGCTGAACTGCCGCCGTCTACGTCATAATCTGCGAAAACCGCGATCCGCTGCCTTTCGCGCACCGCAGTCAGAAAGCGCGCCGCCGCGACCTCCATGTCTTTCAGGCTACGCGGGTCAGGCAACAGCTCCTTCAGCTTTGGTTCCAGAAACCCTGCTGCTTCCATCGGAGGCACGCCGCGTCGTGCCAGAACCTGGCAGACTGCGCGCGGCAAGTCGGCCTGCTGCACCAGCATTTCAGTCGCGCGCTCAACCTCGGGCGAGGGGCCGACCCATCGGCGACCTGTCAATGACTGCTCAACCCCTAGAAAGCTCATCCTGCCCCTCATATGCCAAGGCCGGATCCGCTTGGATCCGGCCTCTTAGGCTCTTTACAGTTACTCTTGTCGAATGTCGCGGCGCAAGCCGCTTAGGCGTCGGCGTGTGACCACATTGGTGTGCGGTATGACATGCGGCGCACTGATCCGGTTTTGGATCGCATCAGCAAGGTTGTTGTCTCAAGCCAGCCTGGCTCGCGCTTGATACGCGGCAGAAGCGATCCGCCGGTCACGCCAGTCGCGGCAAAGATCACATCCGCTGTCACCATCTCATCGCGGGTGTAGATGCGGTCTAGGTCAGAGATGCCTGCCTTGGCGGCGCGACCGCGTTCGTCGTCATTGCGAAACAACAAACGACCAAAGATCTGACCGCCCATACATTTCAGTGCAGCCGCGGCCAAGACACCTTCGGGTGCACCGCCTTGACCCATATACATGTCGATGCCTGTGGTTTCGCTTTCGGCGCAATGCATCACGCCGGCCACATCGCCATCAGTGATCAGGCGGATCGAAGCGCCGGTTTCACGGACTTCGGCAATCATCGCCTCATGGCGCGGACGTTCCAGAATACAGACTGTGATGTCAGCTGGCTCACAGCTTTTGGCTTTGGCCAGGGCTTCCACACGCTCACGCGGGGACATATCCAGCGAGACGACGCCTTCGTCATAGCCCGGACCAACGGCCAGCTTGTCCATATAGACGTCGGGTGCGTGCAGCATCGAGCCGCGCGGGCCCATGGCGATGACCGTCAGCGCGTTGGGCATGTCTTTGGCGGTCAGTGTGGTGCCTTCCAGCGGGTCCAGTGCGATATCAACGCCGGGGCCATTCCCGGTGCCAACCTCTTCACCGATATACAGCATCGGAGCTTCATCACGCTCACCTTCGCCAATAACGACGACACCTGCGATATCCAGCAAGTTCAGCTGTTCACGCATTGCATTAACAGCGGCCTGATCTGCGGCTTTCTCATCGCCGCGCCCCACCAGCGAAGCCGAGGCAAGCGCTGCCTGTTCTGCGACACGCGCAAGCCCCAATGACAGCAGGCGGTCGTTAAAATCGGTTTTGGCAGCGTTCATGCGATGTATTCCTTTGGTCGGCAATGACGTTACGTCTGGCATAGCCTGCACTAGGCGCAGGCTGCAAGGGGTCAGACCTGTTCGATCCGCAGTGCGACGGGCTCGCCCGCAACAACATCGGTTGCCCGGAACCCATCCAGGGCCACGTCCAGTGTCGCCCGCGTTGTCTTGTGCGTTACAATCAGAACTGGTGCGGTGCTTTCACTGTGCCCATACTGGCGCATCCGATCGATCGAGACACCCGCATCGCCCAGAATGGCGGCAATCTTGGCCAGCGCACCGGGTTTGTCCAGCAGGGCCAGGCGCAGATAATAGGGCGCAGGCAGGCCGGTAACGGCGGGGGTTGCGGCCTCAAGCGAGCTTGCGGGTCGGCCAAAGGTCGAAATCTGAAGGCCGCGTGCCAGATCGCAGATATCGCCCATCACTGCACTGGCGGTAGGGCCTTCACCGGCACCGGGCCCGCGCAGGACAACCTGATCCACTGCGTCGCCTTCAATCACCACCATATTGGTGCCGCCTTCCAACTGACCCAAAGGCGAGTCGCTGGGGACCAAGCAGGGCTGCATCCGCTGTTCAAGACCGCGCGCGGTGCGTTGTGCCACACCCAGCAGTTTGATGCGGAAGCCCATGTCATGTGCCTGATCTATGTCATCCAGGCTGATCTGTTGAATACCTTCAATCTCGATCCCGTCGAAATTCGGCTTGGTGCCAAACGCAATTGACGACAGCAGCGCCAGTTTATGCGCCGCATCGATACCGCCCACATCCAAGTTTGGATCGGCCTCAAGATAGCCCAGTTCGGCACATTCATCGAACAGCGCGTTATAGCCCTGACGCTGAGACTGCATCCGGGTCAGAATGTAGTTGCAGGTGCCGTTCATAACTCCCATAACGCGTGTAATCTCATTGCCCGCCAGACCCTCGGTCAGGGATTTGATAACGGGAATACCACCCGCAACAGCCGCTTCAAAACGGATCACACGACCTGCAGTTTCGGCCTGTTCGGCAAGCGCCTGACCATGGATGGCCAGCAGGGCCTTGTTTGCGGTGACAACGTCTTTGCCACCGGCCAAAGCGGCCTCGACCGACGCTTTTGCCGGGCCGTTTTCGCCGCCCATCAGCTCGACATATACATCGATATCATCGCGCTGGGCCAAAGCGACCGGATCGGTCTCCCATGCATAGTCAGACAGGTTCACGCCCCGGTCTTTGTTCGGGTCGCGTGCGGCAACAGCCACGATTTCGATCCGACGCCCCGTGCGTGCCTCAAGCAGATCGGCATGACGACGGATGATCTTGACGACACCCACGCCAACTGTTCCCAAGCCCGCAATTCCAAGCCGCAGCGCCTGTGTCATTCCGTGGGTTCCTTTCCGCTCGATCTATTCTGAAACCGGACGTTCATCCGGTCAGCGCTGCCTTAGCGGGTTCGGGCCGAGGGTGCAATCCGTCACGGCGGCGCCACGGCACCGGGTGTCAGTTGGTTGGCGCGTTTTGAAGCGCTTCGGCCTTTTTCCTGAGCGCTTCGGCGCGCGCGTTTAGGTCTTCCTCGACCTCGGTGGCTTCGCTGGCCGGATCAATTGGCGTACCAAGCGAGTCCTGCAGCGGGATCAGGGGCGGATAAGCGGCCTTTTGCACCGAACGCGACTCAGAGCCGTCCAACTCAGGAATATCCGCGCAACCCATCAAGGTCAGCGTCAGGATCAGCAAGGGCAGGGCTTTGGTTGGCATAGGGTCTCGCGGTCACAGTGTGATCCTGTGATGCACGTTTTAACGCATTGGTTCAAGCGGGCTTCTATCTGAACATTTGTTCAGATACGGTGTTTGCCATGGCACGTACCCAGGGTTCTCATTCCGATATTACAGGCCCGCGTATTCGCAGCGCGGCGCTCAGGCTTTTTGCCCGCCACGGCTATGCGGCGGTGTCGATGCGCCAGATCGCCAAAGAGGTCGGCGTGCAGGCCGGGGCGCTGTATAACTATACGCCGGATAAGCAGAGCCTGCTGTTTCGTCTGATGCGCGAGCATATGCAGGACCTGTTGCAGGCCTATGCCTCGTTGAATTCATCCTCTGATCCGCAAGAGGCATTGCGCGGCTTTGTCGGCTTCCATATCCGTTTCCATCTGGAGCGCCCGGATGAGGTTTTCATCGCCTATATGGAGTTGCGCAACCTGACCCCTGAGAATTTTGCAGAGATCGAAGATTTGCGCCGAAGCTATGAGAACGCTGTGGAAAAGATCCTGCGTGATGGGCAGCAGGCCGGGCTTTTTGCCATTTCGGACACCAAGATCGCCACACTCGCTGTTATCGCCATGCTGAACGGTGTGATGACGTGGTATCGCGCTGGTGGGCGCTTGTCGCTTGATGAGGTCGAGCAGGTCTATTGGGATATGGTTCGCCGTGCGGTGACGGCCTGACGGGGATCAGGCCGCCCCATTGATCAATGCGCCGGACGAATGAAGGTTCCGTTGCGCAATTCCTTGAAAGCCTGTTCCAGCTCGGCCCGCGTATTCATCACAATGGGCCCATGCCAGGCGACTGGCTCACCAATAGGCGCGCCTGAGATCAGCAGAAAACGTACACCCTCAGGCCCGGCCTGAACTGTGACTTCGTCTCCTGTGCCAAAGCGCACCAGCGTACGATCCCCGGACATGTCGCGGATGTTTACTTCTTCCCCGGCGACCTCTTTCTCTAGCAACACGCCAGTTGGCTGTGAGGCATCGGCAAAGGCAGCTTGTCCTTGAAACACATAGGCAAAAGCGCGGCGATAGGTGTCTATGCGAAAGGTCTTTTTGACGCCGGCCGGTATCTGGATGTCCAGATACTGAGGGTCCGCCGCGATGCCATCCACCGGCCCGGTTTTGCCCCAGAACTCTCCGACAATCACCCGCACGATTGTGCCGTCATCATCGATGACCTCGGGGATATCCTTGCTTTGCACATCCTGATAGCGGGGCGCGGTCATTTTCTGGGCCGAGGGCAGGTTCCCCCAAAGCTGGAAACCGTGCATCTGGCCTGTGCTGTTTCCGTGTGGCATCTCCTGATGCAGAATACCGGACCCGGCAGTCATCCACTGCACATCTCCTGCGCCTAGCGTGCCGCTATTGCCCAGCGAATCTGAATGCTCGACCGATCCGGCCAGCACATAGGTGATCGTCTCGATCCCGCGATGGGGATGCCAGGGAAAACCGGCCTGATAGTCCTGTGGGCGTTCGTTGCGGAAGTCATCAAACAACAGAAACGGGTCCAGTTCGGACGGATCCTGAAAGCCAAACGCGCGGTGTAGTTTGACGCCAGCGCCCTCCATTGTTGGCATGGCTTTGCGGGTTTCCAATGTGGGTCTCAGGGACATGGGTGCCTCCTATTCCTTTGCCCAGCATGTAACCTCTGCTCGGTAGTGGTCAATTCGCATGGATTCACCGGCTTTGTGCAATTTTGTTTAGAGGTTTCAGCCCCTGTTGTTCAGCGAAGAAAGCGGATAAACGAAGGCCCAGGCTGACAGGAGACAAGAATGCAGGACGAAGTACTGGCCACAATTGAGGCCTCAGCGCCAAGACGTTGGATCGGGGTTCTTATGCTTGGTACGGTTGGCGTTTTGGTTCTGTACGTTGCGCTGTCCACGCCGCCTGAGCTGGTCTGGCAGGTGTTTTTGATTGTTGTCGGTGGGGCGGCGCTCTGGCTGGCCTATAGTGTCTGGCAGGCGACCCAAGATCGGATCGAGCTGACGCGCACGGAACTGCGCACAGGGGCAGGGTGTCTGATTGCGCTTGTCGAAGAGATTGAGGCTGTCGACCGGGGAGTGTTTGCCTTCAAACCGTCGAACGGGTTTCTAGTGCGTACGCGGGCAAAAAAATCGAACAGCTGGGCGCCGGGACTTTGGTGGCGCCTCGGACGCCGCGTTGGCGTAGGCGGCATGACTGCCGCCTCTGAGGCCAAGTTTATGTCAGAGATACTCTCGGCCCTATTGCTTGAGAGGGACGAGGCTTAGCAGTCGTCTGGGTCGGCCACTGTGATATTGGTCAGCCCACGCGGCTGAGTGAACATGAATTTGTTAATCGCAAAGGAATGGTCTCCGTAGCCGATCTTGAACGGACGAGTGTACCAGTCTTTTGTTTCAACAAGGATCATCACCGCTCTGTCGGCCATGACAGGTATTCTGTCTTTGTATTCGTTCAGCAGTGTCGCATTGTCGAGTTTCTCAAAGCTCTCGCCGCGCGGGCAAGTCCAAAGCACAAAATGGCGATCTTGGTCCTGATCATACCGTACGAATGAGATACGCATCGATACTGCCGAGCGGTCAGAGATCATGAACTTTTGAAGTTCGTACAGGTTTGTAATGTACTGCTTCGTGATCTGCTGATCTTCACGAGAGATAATATCCGCAACAGCAAATGCAGCTTTGAGGTTGCTGGCGCTTTGCCGATAGCTGTCAAAATAGGTGTAAGATGTCCACATCGACCAGAACAGAAGCGGGAAAACCATGACCGCTTCAATACTGACGACGCCATCTTCCTTACGCCAAAAGCGACCAAGCCAACTGGCGGCGGTACGGGGCAGGGATAAGTTAAAACGGTTCATGGACAAACACCGTTGCTACATGCAGTTCATACTGGTCATCAATCGGATCAAACCGGGTCAAACGGCCCAAAGTCGTTCCAAAGAACAAAGGATCGATTTCAGCACAGGCCCGGATGATCATCAGCTGGTTTGAGGTCCCGGGATCAAAAAATGGCTCATCATCATCACCACCACGAATTTCTTCGGGCGTATCGACGCAATAGGGCTGCTGAAAGCTGCCGTTTAGAACCGTGCTGGCGGCGAATGGATTGATCGAGGTCATCTCGATTGCCAAATTGTCAAAGCACTTCGGGATCGCGCCGGCCTTATCACAAACGACCTGCTTCAACAGAGTATGAGTCCACTGCGCGCCGGGCGTTTGATCATAGACTTCGATCCGATTCATGCGGACATCTTGGATGGTTTCATCCAAAGCACGCTCAAGGTTTGCGTGGTTGTAGGCCACGATGCCGATTTCGACGCCTGAATAGGTGGTGATCATGAAGATCGGGAACCAGAACACGAACTCGATCGTGGCCATACCATCTTCGTTACGGCGAAACCGGCGCAGTTTTTGGGTCAGGCGTCTGATCATTGCGTCAACCTCAGATTCCGGATGCTCGACGTAATCGAAGCAAAGACATCAGGCAAATCGTCTGGGCTGGCCTCGTAGTAGGTCGCGTCGGTTGTTTTGCAGTGTTGCATGATAGCGCGGCCAGCGGATGGCGCTTCCAGCGAGATCGTAAAGATCACGACACCCATCTGCTGTTTTGCATAGTCGCACATCGACCTTACGCGCGGGTCCTTGATGCTACGACCGGCTGACTCAACGGCATCATAGTAGAAGTCATACGCCCAGCTTGAACCGTAGCGGTCATAGAACTGCTGATAAAGCTCGTAGCGCGTGGTCCGCTCCCAAAGATCCGCCCATGTCAGGTGTTCAGAGGGTTCTACGTCCAGCTCCAGATAGGTTTTGACGCGTTTGGTATCCCGATCAACGTTGTAGCAGGTACCAGAAGAGAACGACAGGCAACGATATTGAATGTACCCGCGCACATAGTCACCTGTCGGGTCGCCAACCAATGCCTCGTCGACGCTGGCGACGTTTTCGTAGGTGACGGTGGCGTTGTTGACAATCGTGTTGCCATACCCGCTAGGTTGGAATTGGTCTCTGACCCAGTAGTTCCCGCCATCCGACGAGTCCCACTCGATCATGTCCACATCTGGCCAGATGTAGTCGGTACCAAACTCGATTGTGATTTCATCATTGGAATCAAGCTCGGCGTAAGACACATAGTCGTTGATGCGCTCATTCCACCAAACCCCAGACTTACCGTCGCGATACGGGTCATTGGTCCAATACTGAGTCGTATTCGCACCATCAGTCATCAGGATCATGACTTTCAGTGTGTCGCCGCTGTGCGGGTTGTCCGGGCGCGTGGCGAACTCGGCTGGTACGTCACCCGCGGCTGCCATCTGGGCGATCACAGGCTGCATACTGTCATCAAGCAACGCCATGCCCCACTTAACGCCCAGGTCAATCGACGTGTTGCCCGCCGCTTGGAACGACGCGATTTTGTCTTTCAGAAGATCGGCGTCCTTCTGAAACACCATTGCTTCGCGGTTCTCGTCAGACTCACAGATTTCGCTATAGACGAGGTTGTCGTTTACCGGACGCTGGTCGTAGTCGCCCCAAGCGGTGAAGTGAAGCGTGCGATCATAGACAAGGTTCAGATCAAATTCGCCGTCCTGGAACTGGCTGCTAGTAAAGTTGATGCAGTTGGCATGCGGGTTCACACCGGACGTGTTGATATAGTCCATCATCGAGTCGGGCAGGGCGACCTGTGTCGCGTAAGGGACGATCGAGATCGACATTTTGCCGTCTTCGGATTTGTCGACCATTTCTTGCACGAATTCCTGCGCGGCAAGCTTCAGTGTGGTCAGTCGGCTGTTGCTGTTCATCGAGCCCGAAACGTCAAGAACCATCGAGATCTCGACATTGCCCAAGGCTTCTTCTGCTGCGCTGAATACCGAGGTCGTGATGAAGTCTACATCCCACCACTGCATGAAGTGCATCGCCACGTCCATTTCCGCACGCGCCTGCACACGGCGGAAGCCTTCGATGGTCACGGCACTCGAACCACACAGATTGGCAGGTTCGATAACAATTTCGTCCTCGATCAGATATTGAGCAAGGTTCTCTTTCTCGAGATAATCTTTGATAACGACTGTCGGACAAAGATCTTGCCGAAGATCGGTGGCCGCAAGCACCGCACGGTCTAGGGAATATTGCAGTCGTGCGCGTTCATGATCAAAGCGCTGGATATCTACCGCGAAACCACCGACCGCAAAAACGACCATAATCAAGCCTAAGGTAAAGATGGTCATCGTGCCATCCTCGGACCGGACGAAACTGTGTGACGGCAAACGACACGCGTCTGCTCGCTTTGATTTTCCCAGAATCGACTTCGCTTTAAATATCTTCATACCGCGTTCCTCTACCGGTCAGGCACACTGATTCCAGTCGTTCCCAACTTTATTTTTTTAGACGTGGAACGTGGCGAGATTTGGGCACCTTCGTCACTATGATGCTATTATTGAATGAAAATCGGCCTCAGTTTTGGGGTGTCGTGAGGCTTTGTTTCGCCCGTGTGGACAATTTGGCCAAAAGTCTTAACGGGCCGACTCAGGGGCGGGCTCGGTAATCCTGCGTTCATAAAGTGGTGAAAAAAAGTGCACTTGAAGATTGCAGCCCGCTGCAAGTGGTGCGACAAAACGTCATGACGTTTGTCAGTTCCCGGTATGGAGGATTTTATGACCGGTATCAAAGAACCCAGCTTTCGTGAAAGTGTTGATCTGATGTTCAACAGGGCGGCGTCCCTGATGGATTTGCCCCCGGGGCTGGAAGAGAAGATACGGGTCTGTAACGCAACCTACACAGTTCGCTTTGGTGTGCGCCTACGGGGCGACATCCATACCTTCACCGGCTATCGCTCGGTCCATTCCGAGCATATGGAGCCGGTGAAAGGCGGTATTCGCTATGCTTTGGCGGTGAACCAGGACGAGGTCGAAGCGCTGGCGGCGCTGATGACGTATAAATGCGCGCTGGTCGAAACGCCGTTTGGTGGTTCGAAAGGTGGGCTTTGCATCGATCCGAGAAAATACGAAGAGCATGAGTTGGAACAGATCACCCGTCGTTTCGCCTATGAACTGGCTAAGCGTGACCTGATCAACCCATCCCAAAACGTACCCGCGCCTGACATGGGCACGGGCGAGCGTGAGATGGCTTGGATGGCCGACCAATATGCGCGGATGAATACGACTGACATCAACGCGCGGGCCTGTGTGACAGGCAAGCCCTTGAACGCTGGTGGGATCGCCGGGCGTGTCGAAGCCACTGGGCGCGGTATCCAATATGCGCTGCGCGAATTCTTCCGTCATCCCGAAGACGTAGCCAAGGCGGGTTTGACCGGTAAACTGGACGGCAAGCGTGTTGTGGTTCAAGGGCTCGGCAATGTGGGTTATCACGCGGCTAAATTCCTGAGCGAGGAAGACGGCTCGACCATCGTGGGTATCATCGAATGGGATGGGGCGCTCTACAATCCCGACGGCATTGATGTTGAGGCGGTGCGCCAGTGGATCATCAAGCACGGTGGTGTGAAAGACTATCCTGATGCGACGCACTCGGCCGAGGGTGGTGACGTACTGGAAGCGGAATGTGACATCCTCGTCCCGGCGGCTTTGGAAGGCGTGATCAATCTTGAGAATGCCGAGCGTATCAAGGCCCCGCTGATCATTGAGGCCGCGAATGGCCCCGTGACCGCTGGTGCAGATGAGATCCTGCGCAAAAAGGGTACGGTAATCATCCCCGATATGTATGCCAACGCCGGTGGTGTGACAGTGTCGTATTTTGAGTGGGTCAAGAACCTCAGCCATATTCGCTTTGGCCGGATGCAGCGGCGCCAGGAAGAAGCGCGGCATGAGCTGATCGTCAGTGAATTGGAGCGGCTGGACCGCTATCTTGGTGATGCCTGGACGATGTCTCCGGACTTCAAAACAAAATATCTCAAAGGGGCGGATGAACTGGAGCTGGTCCGGTCTGGCCTAGATGACACCATGCGGATTGCCTACCAGTCGATGCGCGAAGTCTGGCATAGCCGCGATGATGTCGAGGATCTGCGGACTGCGGCCTATATAGTTGCGATTGACCGCGTTGCGAACAGTTATAGGGCCAAAGGTCTTTGAATGTATTTGGATGGGGCGGGCTTCTCGCCCCATCCTGTCGGACCGGCCCGAAATGGGCAATGGCAGGTCCGGAGCAGGGCGGGTAAGCTACCGCCAGTTCAACGATTCCCCGGAGACTTCAATGTTGCGTATCGCCATCGCTGCCGCCGTTCTTGCCACACCTCTGGCTGCGGCAGAAACCAAAGAACAAAGCTGCCAGTATCAGGCAGATGTGGTGGCCGCGATCCAGCAGGCGCGCCTTGATCGGGTGAAAGAGCGAGACGTTCCACAGGCGGTTGCCGATAGCAGCCCCACCTGGCCTGAAAACTACAATGCAGCGGTCCCATTGATCACGCCGTGGGTATATGAACAGAAGATGCGCGATGTCCGCAAAAAGGACCTTGGTGCGGCTTGGCTGGAGCTGTGCCTGCAGCAATAATCCACAGCCGGATCATTTCGCTGTGGAAAAGCGCGCCATCCCCTTGGCGCGCGTTTTCATTTCTGGCAGGTTTGGTGAATGTCTTTGCCCCCCGGATTTCTGGATGAATTACGCACCCGGCTCAGCCTGTCTCAGGTCGTTGGGCGCAAGGTCATGTGGGATCAGCGCAAGTCCAATCAGGGCAAAGGGGATATGTGGGCGCCATGCCCGTTCCATCATGAAAAAACGGCCTCATTCCATGTGGATGATCAGAAGGGGTACTACTACTGCTTTGGTTGTCATGCCAAAGGTGACGCCATCACCTTTGTAAGGGAGACTGAAAACGTATCCTTTATCGAAGCGGTTGAAATACTGGCGCAAGAGGCCGGGATGCCCATGCCCGAGCGCGATCCAAAAGCGCAGGAAAAGCAGGATCGCCGCGCGGAACTGGCCGAGGTGATGGAACAGGCGGTGAAGTTCTTCCGTTTGCAACTAAAGACCGGGGCAGGTGGCGCGGCACGCGATTACTTGTCCGGTCGCGGGCTGGATGCACAGGCGTTGGATCGTTGGGAGATTGGGTTTGCACCTGACGGCTGGCAAGCGTTGTGGGATCACCTGCGTGGTAAGAACGTGGCCGAAGACTTGATCCTGGACTCCGGGCTGGCCAAACCATCAAACAAGGGCAAAAAGCCCTATGATACGTTCCGCAACCGCATCATGTATCCGATCCGCGACCCGCGAGGGCGGTGTATCGCTTTTGGCGCTCGGGCGATGGACCCGAATGACAACGCGAAGTATCTGAACTCACCCGAGACTGCGTTGTTCGACAAAGGCCGCAGCCTCTACAACCACGGCCCCGCGCGGCAAGCGGCGGGCAAGGGGCAGTCTTTGATTGTGGCCGAAGGCTACATGGATGTGATCGCGCTGGCTGAGGCCGGGTTCGGCGCGTCTGTGGCTCCGCTGGGAACCGCGATAACCGAACATCAATTGCAGCTTCTCTGGCGCATTTCCGACGAACCGATCATCGCGTTGGATGGGGATACGGCGGGCCTGCGTGCCGCGATGCGGGCAATTGATTTGGCCCTTCCTTTGTTGGAGGCCGGGAAATCCCTGCGTTTTGCGCTGATGCCCGAGGGCATGGACCCGGATGATCTGCTGCGCGCCGAAGGGGCAGGGGCGGTTCAAAAGGTGTTGGATGGCGCCATTCCGATGGTCAAGCTGCTGTGGCAACGTGAGACCGAAGGGAAGGTCTTTGACAGTCCAGAACGCAAAGCGGCATTGGATAAGGTGCTGCGCGACAAGATCAAGCTGATCCGCGACACATCGATCCGCTCTCACTACGGGCAGGAAATCAAGGACCTGCGTTGGCAACTGTTCCGCCCGCAGCGTCAGACGCAAAGCCGGACCTGGCAACCGCGCGGCAAGTGGCAGCCGCCGAAACAGCCTGCGTCAGCGGGTGCAAGATCGTCATTCCTTGCGTCCTCAGACAATGCCGATATCCACCTGCGCGAAGCGGCCATACTGGCCATCTCCGTTCTGAATCCACAGGTCGTGGTTCAGTTTGAAACGCAGCTGGAAGACATGGATTGCCATGACCCGGATCATGCGGCGCTGCGCCAGGCCATTCTGCGCCATGCAATCAACGACCCGGACAACCTGAAAGACCACATCGTTGAAACTTTGGGACCCGAGCCCCTTGAAAACCTTCTGGGCCTTCGCCATGTCGCTGTGATCCCCTGTGTGTTCAAACCAGGCGACGTTGAAAAGGCTCAGATGACGCTGGCCGAAGAACTCGCAAAGATCAAAGCGCTCCGGGGGCTGGATGCTGAGATTGCCGAAGCGACCGAGGAGATGTCCGACTTGGCTGACGAGTCATTGACGTATCGGGTGGGTCAGGCCGCCGAAGAGCGTAACCGCGCAAGCCGCAGCCAGAACGAGGACAAAGCCCTTTTCGACATCGCCGACAACGGCGCGCGAATCAACCGCGACGAGAAGGACGCGTTCGAGGCAATCATGTCCGGGATCAAATTCGAGCGGAAACGTCGATAAAGTGATGTTTTCATAAAGCACTGGAAAAGAAAAACGGGTAAACGGGTGGCCGAATCACTTTCACGCGCTAATGATTCGGTTCCAACGAATCACCCATCCCTGCAGGAGCATTGAATGGCCGCCAAGGATACAAACGAAGATCGCAAATCCGACGAGCAGGAACAGGAAATCTCGCTGGACATGAGCCAGGCCAACGTCAAGAAGATGATCGCCGAGGCCCGCGAGAAAGGTTACATCACTTACGATCAGCTCAATCAGGTTCTGCCGCCTGATCAGGTCAGCTCGGAACAGATCGAAGACGTGATGTCGATGCTGTCCGAAATGGGCATCAACATCATCGAAGATGAAGAGGCCGAGGAAGAAGAAAACAAAGGCTCGACCGAACTGACCACGACAGACAGCAACCGTGAGGTCGCGCTGGCCGGTGCCGCCACCGAAAAACTGGACCGTACCGACGATCCCGTCCGCATGTATCTGCGTGAGATGGGCAGCGTCGAGTTGCTGAGCCGCGAGGGCGAGATTGCCATCGCCAAGCGGATCGAAGCGGGTCGGAACACGATGATCGCAGGGCTTTGCGAAAGCCCGTTGACCTTCCAGGCGATCACCATCTGGCATGACGAACTTCTGTCCGAAGACATTTTGCTGCGCGACGTCATCGATCTGGAAACCACCTTTGGCAACCAGATGGACGAGGACGGCGATGTTGAGGAACCCGTCGTTGATACCGCTGTAGTACAGGCTGCCAAGCCAAAAGAAGATACTGGCCCGGAACTGGATGCGGACGGTAACCCGATCGCCAATGACGACGATGATGACGAAGACGATCAGGCCAACATGTCGCTGGCCGCTATGGAAGCGGCGCTGAAAGATCAGGTTCTGACCACGCTGGAGCGCATCTCGACCGACTTTGCGATGTTGTCGGAAATGCAGGACAGCCGGATTTCGGCCACCCTGAACGAAGATGGCACGTTCAGCGCCAAGGACGAAGAGACTTATCAGAAGTTGCGGTCCGAAATTGTTGAGCTCGTGAATGGTCTTCACCTGCACAACAACCGG
Source organism: Ruegeria sp. H4 (assembly GCF_056533065.1). Classification (NCBI taxonomy): domain Bacteria; kingdom Pseudomonadati; phylum Pseudomonadota; class Alphaproteobacteria; order Rhodobacterales; family Roseobacteraceae; genus Ruegeria; species Ruegeria sp. H4. Next base: position 465,243 of record NZ_JBQFOC010000002.1, on the reverse strand, counting down.
ATCGAGGCGCTTATTGACCAGCTTTACGGCATCAACCGCCGCGTCATGTCGCTGGACAGCTCGATGGTGAAACTGGCGGATCAGGCGCGGATCAACCGTCGTGAATTCATCGACGCCTATCGTGGTCGCGAATTGGATCCGAACTGGATGGCGGATATGGCCGAAAAGCCAGGCCGGGGCTGGCAGATGTTCATCGAACGCTCGACCGACAAGGTAGAAGAACTGCGCAACGATATGGCTCAGGTCGGTCAGTATGTCGGTCTGGATATCTCAGAATTCCGCCGCATCGTACAGCAGGTTCAGAAGGGCGAGAAAGAAGCCCGGCAGGCCAAGAAGGAAATGGTCGAAGCCAACCTGCGTCTGGTGATTTCGATTGCCAAAAAATACACGAACCGTGGCCTGCAATTCCTTGATCTTATTCAGGAAGGTAACATCGGCCTGATGAAGGCGGTGGATAAGTTCGAATACCGCCGCGGCTATAAATTCTCGACCTATGCGACCTGGTGGATTCGCCAGGCCATCACCCGCTCGATTGCGGATCAGGCGCGGACTATCCGTATTCCGGTTCACATGATCGAAACGATCAACAAGCTGGTTCGGACCGGTCGTCAGATGCTGCATGAAATCGGCCGGGAGCCGACGCCGGAAGAACTGGCCGAAAAGCTGCAGATGCCGCTTGAGAAAGTGCGCAAGGTGATGAAAATCGCCAAAGAGCCGATCAGCCTTGAGACACCGATTGGTGACGAGGAAGATAGTCAGCTGGGCGATTTCATTGAGGACAAGAATGCCGTGCTGCCGCTCGACAGCGCCATTCAGGAAAACCTCAAGGAAACGACCACTCGGGTTCTAGCCTCGCTCACTCCGCGTGAAGAGCGCGTTCTGCGGATGCGCTTTGGCATTGGGATGAATACGGACCACACACTGGAAGAGGTGGGCCAGCAGTTCAGCGTGACGCGCGAACGTATCCGTCAGATCGAAGCGAAGGCGCTGCGGAAACTGAAACATCCCAGCCGGTCGCGAAAACTGCGATCTTTCCTGGATCAGTAAAGTCAAAGGCGCCGGGCACACGGCGCCTTTTTTCTTTATCCGTCAGATGCGTCCGAGCGGAAACGTTCGGTTTTCTTTCATGTCGCATTGCCCACCACCAAGATGCATGACACCGTTACCTTGCGCGGTTCGACTGAGAGTAACCATCCTATGCAAGGCTCTGAAATTTCAAATGAATGGGATGTTGGAAACCTGATCGTCTTCGATGGGGAATGCGTTTTGTGTTCCAGTTTCTTTCGGTTCATGCTGCGGCATGACCGGGCGCATGTGTTTCAGTTTGCGACGGCGCAATCACCTTTAGGACAAAGGCTGTACCGACAGCTTGATCTGCCGACACAGGATTTCGAGACCAATCTGGTGATCATCAACCAAAAGGTGCATCAGCGCCTGGATGCGTTTGCCGCGGCGATGGCGCAGCTACGGGGCCCTTGGCGCGCCATGTCGCTATGCCGCTATCTTCCGCGCCTCATCAAAGACCCGCTCTATCACGCCATCGCGCGCAATCGCTATGCGATCTTTGGACGGACGGACAGTTGCATGGTTCCGGATGCAGAGGTTCGGTCACGTTTTGCGACGCAGGGGTTCTGACGCGAATGGACCCGTTTCTGCAGGCGTTGCCGCCGCAATCAGACCTGCCACAAGCAGTGCAGATCTTGCATAGCGACCCGGGCGTTTATGAGGGGCGCTGCAATGTTCAGCGGGGGCAGGGGCGTTTAGTGAGCTTTATATTAAACTTTGCCGGGTTTCCTCGGACCGGACATGACGTACCGGTTCGGATGACGGTGGTACGCGACGGTCAGCATTGGTTTTGGATCCGTGAATTTGCGGGCCATGTCACGCGCTCTCGCGTGTGTTATGACCCCAAGACGGGGTGCGTGCGAGAGAGGTTCGGCCTTGTGTCCATCTGGCTGAAACCCGTGATTGTTGAGGACAAGTTGCAGATCGACATCCAACGTTTGGCTCTGTTGGGGCTGCCCGTACCGACCATTCTTTTGCCGCGCTCGTCGACGTTCGAGATGCAGGATGATCGGGGAAGGTACGTCTTTGATGTGTCCGCTGAGGCCCCATTTCTTGGGCTGCTAATCCGATATCACGGCTGGCTGACGCCTGTTCACGACGCAGATGAAATCGACTAAATTGATCGTGAACCCAGCAGCTATTGGTCCACCTGGGCCTATCTTAAGCCCATAGGCAACAACGAAAAGATAAAACGATGAAACAGACGATCTTGTTTGCACTGTCGGTGGCTGCAACCCTTGGCTTGGCGGCTGAGACAAGTGCGGCGCCGAACGGGTATCGGACCGAGCCGATCAACAGCACCGATTTCGAAGTCATACCGCGCGCTCAACAATTCACAGATGGCTATTGGTGCGCGGCGGCAGATTTTGCGCGTCGAAAGCTGGGCTTGGGCTGGCAAGACCGCATTTATGTTCTGCGTGGCTATGGCCCCAGCGTCACCACCGGACGCAGAACAGCGGTACAGTTTACAATCAAAGAGCCATCAGAGACCCCAGTACAACCCAGCTTTGTCTTATCAAGCTTTGCCGTAGGCTCCAGCATGTCCGTCCAAGGGGCAAATGCGAAATGCGATATCCGCCCGTTCTTTAGATAATAAGGTCTAAGCCAGTTTCGATGCAGACTGAATTCACGATGCAAACTCAAGGGGCAGGCCTCTATGAATTCACCGACAACGTGCATCGCTGGCTTGGCCCATCTTTGAGGGATGGCGTTCTGACGCTGTTCGTGCGCCATACTTCATGTTCACTGCTGATACAGGAAAACGCCGACCCGGAGGTTCAGACCGATCTGAAGGCTTTCTTTGAAAGGCTGGTGCCGCCATCGGATCATCCGGCGATGTCGTATCTGCGCCATACCTATGAAGGGCCGGATGATATGCCCGCGCATATCAAATCCACGCTTATGCCCGTCTCACTGTCGATCCCTGTCTCGGCGGGTCGCATGTCTCTTGGGACATGGCAGGGGATTTATCTCTTCGAACACCGCTCTGCACCACATCGTCGCTCGATCGCAGCGCATCTTGGGTAACCCTTTATCTAGGGGTTGAAAATTCCGACTACCCAAATCCTAGCGGCTGCCCTATAGTTGTGGATAAGTAAGCCGAAGTGCTTACAAAAGAGGCCGAACAAGGGACGAGGAGACGGCGGATGCGCTGCCCGTTTTGCGGAAATATCGACACTCAGGTGAAAGATTCACGCCCGGCAGAGGATCACGTCGCGATCCGTCGACGCCGGTTTTGCCCGGCCTGCGGGGGCCGGTTTACCACCTACGAACGCGTGCAACTGCGCGATCTGGTTGTGATCAAGACCAACGGAAAACGCGAAGATTTCGACCGCGACAAGCTGGAGCGTTCGATCCGTATCTCGATGCAGAAACGGCCCGTTGATCCCGAACGGATCGATCAGATGATCTCGGGCATCGTGCGCCGGCTGGAAAGCATGGGCGACACCGATATTCCGTCCAACAAAATCGGCGAGATCGTCATGGAAGCTCTGGCGCGGATCGACACCGTTGCCTATGTTCGCTTTGCAAGCGTGTACAAGAATTTCCAGGCGGCCGATGATTTCGAGGAGTTTGTCCACGAGTTGCGCCCGCCGCAACCTCCGACGGACGAGTGAGCGAAACAGATAAGCGATTTATGGCGCTGGCCCTGTCATTGGGGCAGCGTGGTCAAGGGTCGTGTTGGCCCAACCCGGCTGTCGGGTGCGTTATCGTGCGCGAAGGGCGCATTGTTGGGCGGGGCTGGACCCAACCGGGCGGGCGTCCCCACGCCGAACCTGTTGCATTGGCGCAGGCCGGATCGGCCGCCAAAGGCGCCACGGCCTATGTAACGCTGGAACCTTGTTCCCATCATGGCAAAACCCCCCCCTGCGCGACCGCTTTGATCGAGGCCGGGGTGTCGCGCGTCGTGGCCGCGCTTGAGGACAGCGACCCGCGTGTGTCAGGGCAGGGTTTCGCGATGCTGCGTGAGGCCGGGATCGAGGTCGATACAGGTGTTTTGGCCGATCAGGCCGCGCAGGAGCTGGCCGGTTTTTTTCTGAAAACGGAACAGAGCCGTCCCTTTGTCACCCTGAAACTGGCCAGCAGTTTCGATGGGCGGATTGCAACGCAAACCGGCCATAGCCAGTGGATCACAGGCCCAACCGCCCGCCGCGCTGTGCACGCAATGCGCGCGCGCCATGATGCGGTGATGGTTGGCGCAGGAACGGCGCGTGCGGATGACCCCTCGCTGACAGTGCGGGATTTGGGCGTCTTACATCAGCCCGCACGGATTGTCGTATCGCGCCATCTGGATTTACCTCTGATGGGCCAATTGGCACGCACGGCTAAGGATATTCCCGTCTGGATATGCCATGGTCCGAGCCCCGATCCGGATCGCGCTCGCACGTGGGAAGGGCTGGGCGCCCGTCTGATCCCTTGCGCGCTGCGGGATCACCATATCGATGCAACCGATCTGTTGCTGCAATTGGGTCAGGCCGGTCTAACGCGGGTGTTCTGCGAAGGCGGTGCGGCCCTTGCCGCATCACTGCTTGAGGCGGACATGGTGGATGAACTGGTCGGTTTCACCGCTGGTCTGACCATTGGCGCCGAAGGGCTTGCTGCGGTCGGCCGATTGGGTCTTGAGACACTTGAGGCCGCACCACGGTTTGAACTGATCGAAACACGCACGATTGGTCCGGATATCCTGCACCGCTGGCGACGATCCACACAGTGACTTAGCGCCATAAGCGCGCATGCGTGGCAAAAACACCCTGCAGTTTTGACAGAAGGCGGTTCAGCGGTCCTGTTGCTGCTGGTACGCCATCCGCCAGACGCTCAACCGCGACTTCGACGGGGCAGGGTTGCCCTGTCAGCGGGTCCATATAGCGCGGATAGTCTATCAGCGTTGCGTGAACCAAGCCCATCAGCGATGGCCGTGCGCCCCTACGCGCCGGGACCGTACCAAGATCATGAGTCAGACCCCATCCGGCATAAAAAGGTGCACCCAATGTCGTGACCTTGACGCCACGAAGCAGGGCCTCGAACCCCAGCAGCGAGGTCATGGTCCAGACCGCTTGCACATGCGGCAGTAGCGAGGCCGGATCGCAATCGTCCAGAATCAGATCGGCCAGACCTTCAGCCTCAATCTTGCCCTCTCGCAGCCCCGCCTGGACGTCTGGGTGGGGTTTGTAGACTAAGACGGCGTCCGGATTCGCATCCCTCGCGGCGCGCAGCAGTTCAAGATTGGTGCGAATGTTGCTGGTGCCCAACAGGATTGAGGCGTCGTCCTCCACCTGCCCAGGCACCAGAATGCGACGCCCCTCGGGCAAGGTCGGAGCTGGTTGTCCGATGTTGTATTTGCTGAGACCACCCGAGAGCAACTGCGCCACCAAATGCTCTGCTCGCAGTTCCTGATCTGGACGCAATGTCTCGCGTTCGGAAATCAGTTCTTCCAAACGGCTCGGGCACGTGGGGTCATAGTAAATTCCCAGATCATCGGTCACCAGCGACAGGGGAGGGATCAGCTCTGCGCCCAACCCGCGTGAACGCAAAAAACCGTCTTCAACGCGAATGACCCGTTCGATATCTCTCGATTGACTGGCCCAGACCATATGCGGCTGATCGGGGGCCGTCGGCATAGTGGTTTTGAATTGAACCTTGCGATGTCTGCCGAACATCTGTTGCAGATGTTTGCGCTTCCACAGCCGCATGCCCGAGGCTGTCCAGCCAAGCCGATCCTGACGCCAGGCGCGGGTCGTGGCCTCCAGCGTGTCGAGAACGGTTTCCAACTCGCACAACCTATCGCGATAGGGGTCGTACCATGTGGGATAGAGCAGCATGGCCGCTGCAAATAGCTGCGCGCGCGTCAGGTTCCGGGATCGGCGCGAGATTGGCACCTCATCTTGGGTCAAACCCCAACCGGCATAAAAGGGCTGCCCGAAAACGCGGGGTTTATGACCGGCCAGGATTGCCTCGAACCCGAGTTGCGAGGACAACGTGTAGACCCCAACCGCCCCATCCAACAAAGTCCACGGGCTGTGCGCATCGTGCAAAAACGAGACACGATCAGAGAGGTCCTGATCAGTGAAGTATCCCGGACGATGGCCCGCTTGTGTTTCAGGATGTGCTTTGATCAGGACGCGCGCGCCCGGGTTCTCCTCCTGCGCGATCACCAGCATTTCGCGGAACCTGGCATAGTCGCCTCCGCTCGCCGTAACGGCGGCATCACCCTGCGTTTGATCAACGACCAGAACATAGCCGGGATCAGGCGCCGCGATGTCAGTGTCAAAAGCCGAGTACTTGCTGAGATGCAGGTCCTTTATCCGCGCAATAGCACCGCGTGCGCGGTTTATCAGCGCCGTATCGTCCAGCGGGTGGGTCGCCAGGAGCGTTTCAAGGTCCGATGGGGTGGACGGGTCGAAATGCAGCTCGGTTTGATCCAGTAGTAACCCCAAAGGTGCCTCGCCCGCGCGCCCGGGATGGAGAGAGCGTAGAAACGCGTCTTCGACCCTCAGGATCGGGGTGCCGTATTTTTCGGCTATGCTCAGGCCGCGATGGGCGGTTGGGCTGTTGCCCCAGACCCCAACGGTATCGCCCTGTTTGGGCAGGCCAAGGCGCATGTCATAGCCGGCCAATGACAGGATGCGCCGTATGCGACGGTTGGTCAGAAAACCCCCATTATAAACAAACAGCCGAGTGCGATCTGCCCCGGCTGCTGTGTCCGCTTCTGGATACACGGGTTAGTTTCCGGTCAGTGTAGCGACGTTTGCGACCGGTGTAAGACCACCCGCAATAAGCGAGATCGATTTGCTCCACTGCGCATAGGGGGCTTCGGTCACATAGATCGTGTCATCATCGCGGATGACAAAGTCGCGGGCAATGAACAGACCGTTGGGCGCGGTCAGATTCAGCAAGTAGATCATGCGCTGATCCCCTTGCAAACCCGCACGACCTGTTACGCTGCGGGCGATGTCCTGACCTTCTTTCCGAAGGATGAAAATCCCTGTCGGATCCGAGGAGAGACCTTGCAAACCACCCACCTGCGCCAGCGCTTCCAGCGCCGATAGATCCTGACTGTCAAACGCAATCCGCGATTGTCCGCCCGTCGCACCCAGCGCGATGTAAGAGCGGCTGTCAGCCTCAACCAGGATGCGGTCACCACCGCGCAGGGCGACATCGAGATTGGGGTTTTTGAACAGGTCTTCATACCAAACGGTGCCTTTCTGGTCTCCTCGAATCAGGGTCACCAGTGCGATGTCCGATCCAACAGCTACCCCCCCCGCCTGGGACAACATACCCAGCAAGGTGCGAGTCGGACGTTCGATCGGGTAAATACCGGGCGCGCCGATTGTGCCAGTCAGCGAAACCGTCGAACCGTCACCGGCAACGCGCCGCACTTCGACTTGTGGATCAGGGGTCTGTTCTTTCAGCTCGTTTGTAATCAGCACACGCAGTTGTTCTGGCGTATTGCCTGCCGCGCGCAAGCGCCCGGCATAAGGGACGAAAATGAACCCGTCACTGTCGACCTGAACCTCTTCCAAGGCGGTGGCGGCACCGGTTTCGCCCGACAGCAAGCCATCATCCACGTTTTCCCAAACCGTCAGGCCCAGAACGTCACCGGGGCGCACGGTATCTGCCGCAACACTCGATGCGCTGCGGAAGGATGAGGAAAACCCAAATTGCGGGATGCTGGACGTGGCTTTGGTGACGCGGTCATCCACTTCGACCACGAAGGCGTTACCACCATTTTCGACCGATCCGGCCAAAATCTCTGATTTATTCGGTCCGGATTTGGGAAGCTGGCACGCGGCAAGAAGGCCGCAAAGAGCCAAAAGGGTAACTTCCCGTCGTGCTCGGGTAGAAAAGCGCTGCACTGCCTCTGATCCTCAAACTTCTTTTTTGTTGGGGGCAAAGTACCCCGATTGGGCAGCAACATCCAGCAGAGGATGCCTTATTTCATTCGACAAGTCGCAACTGTGGCGTGCGTGCCTCGTTGTTTTTCAACACCGCCTGATAGGGGTCATGAGCACGCAGGACCATATCTGCCGCGCGTCGCAGTAATTGTCGGCGTCCCCTTCGCGAATAAAATCCGCCGGGAACTTGGCTGGTTTCAAGAAGGAACTGACGGTAGATGCGATAGGCTTTTGCATCCGGCATTTCGGGTTCGGCAAAAAACTCATCAATCGGCTGCTGAGAGACAAATTCGGGCTTATCGTACACTGATCTGCCGAAAATCCGCAGCGGAATGCCCCGCCACAGTACCTGCTGACCTGCGGTTGAATTGATGGTGACGGCCGAGTTCGCTTCATCCAGCAATTTGGCCAGTTTGCCACCGGGGACGTAATGAACGCGACCCTCGATCCCGTACTTGCGGCACAGATCGCGGACTCGGCGGCGCAGCGGTTCGCGGTGGTTTTCCAGCGGGTGTTCCTTGATCACCAAGCGGTGATGGCCCGGTGCACCCTTGGCGAAGCCTTCGACCATCTGTTCCAGAAACGCACTCATGCTATTGTAGTCGGAATGCGATTGGACCGAGCTGTCGTGACCCAGTTGAAGCAGTACCAAATGGTATGGGAACGCGCCGCGGCGTACCCGCAAAGTGGACCAGCCGCGCTGGAGCCGGTGAAACGGCATCAGGGCCAAGCGCTTGAAATACAGTTTGAATTCCTTGGCGACCGAAAGATCACGATGTGGGCGGAAGTTGCGGTAGCGGCGGTTCATGAACAGAACGAACCAATGGTATAGCGCGCCATAAAAGATGTGCTGGCGCATATCTCCCCAATGTGACGGTGGAGGCGGAGATGCCGTATCAGACTGCTCGAGCGCCTGATGCATTTCCGCGACATCCAGTGACATCAGTTGAGAGTTTCCGTTGGACCCCCAACGCTCATAAGTCACCCACCAGGGCCGCAGATACCCTTCCTCGAAGACATGGATCGTTATGCCACGGGATCGCGCGATTTCAACGGCGCGGGCATGAACCGGGCGTGTGTCACCGTACAGAACGATATCGGTTACGTCCTTGCGGATGATCAGATCGATCAGCGTTTCAGGCCAAAGTTCTGGCTTGTCGCGAAACGGAATATAGGTGGATGTGTCAGACCAGAACGCCCGATCCCCGGCATTGAACCCGACCCGCCAGACCTGCGCGCCGGCCTCTTGCAGCATACGCCCCAGCGCGCTGAAGAATGGGCCATGTGGCCCCTGTAGGAACAGAAAGACGCGATCGCTTGATGGGGTGGCAGAGTGGGTCATCCTCGTCATCTTATCCAATCTTCTGGGCGAAACTATGCCTGATCGTCTCAGTTTTTTACTCATTTATGCCTTAATTTAGCTGCCGGTCCTTGCCCACGCGCGGTGAAGGTCGTACCTCAGCCAGAGAAGTCAGGATCAGGTTAGGGATCGAGGGTTAACAGAATGTTTACGGGGATCGTCACGGATATCGGCACCGTTACTGAGTTAGAGCAGCAAGGCGATCTGCGGGCGCGCATTCAGACAGCCTATGAGACCGATGGCATTGATATCGGTGCTTCGATTGCCAGCGACGGTGTCTGCCTGACAGTGATTGCGCTGGGCGATAACTGGTATGACGTTCAGGTCAGTGCCGAGACGGTGTCGAAGACCAATCTGGACAGCTGGACACCCGGCAAACGTGTCAATCTGGAACGCGCCCTGAAGGTTGGCGACGAACTGGGTGGCCATATCGTTTCGGGTCATGTGGATGGTGTCACCGAAGTCGTTGCAGTTCAGGATGAGGGTGATAGCACGCGCGTGACACTGCGTGCGCCAAAGGACTTGGCCCGTTTCATTGCCCCCAAAGGGTCGGTTGCGCTGAACGGCACATCCTTGACGGTGAACGATGTCAAAGGGTGCGATTTTGGCATCAACTTTATCCCCCATACCAAAGAAGTGACCACCTGGGGTGATGTCGCCGTTGGGGATCAGGTCAACCTTGAGATCGACACGCTGGCCCGCTATGTTGCGCGCTTGGCCGAGATGTCCTGAGGCAAATATACGTCGCGTCCTGACCCGCGCACGCCGTTTGCGCTCTGGCCTTTGGGCGCGGTGTGGTCTATCCCGCGTTGCAGAAATGCTCTTGTGAAAGGCTGCCCCATGAGCTTTGAAACCCCGGGCCCGGTCGAGGCCCAGCTGCGCGACGCGATCAGCCCGATTGAAGAGATCATCGAAGAGGCGCGCAAAGGCCGGATGTATATTCTGGTCGATCACGAGGATCGCGAAAACGAAGGCGATTTGGTGATTGCCGCTGAATTCGCCGATGCCGACGCGATCAACTTTATGGCCACCCATGGGCGCGGGCTGGTCTGTCTGCCGATGACGGCTGAACGGATCGACAATCTGGGCCTGCCGATGATGGCGGTAAACAATTCATCGCGTCACGAAACCGCTTTCACCGTCTCGATTGAAGCGCGCGAGGGGGTTTCGACAGGTATCTCTGCCGCAGACAGGGCGCTGACCGTGGCCACCGCGATCAACGAACAGAATACGATGGCCCATATTGCCACCCCCGGCCACATCTTCCCGCTGCGGGCCAAGCGCGGCGGGGTGCTGGTGCGCGCGGGCCATACCGAGGCTGCCGTGGATATCTCGCGTCTAGCGGGGCTGAACCCATCGGGTGTGATCTGTGAGATCATGAAGGCTGATGGAACCATGGCGCGTCTGCCAGATCTGGTCGAATTCGCGCAAGAGCATGACATGAAGATCGGCACCATCAGTGATCTGATCGCGTATCGGTCGCGCAATGATAATCTGGTGGTCGAAACCTCACGCGAGACCGTCACGTCGGAATATGGTGGCGAATGGGAAATGCGCCTGTTCACCGATCAGCTTCATGGCATAGAGCATGTCGTAATGATCAAGGGTAACATCACCACGCCAGAGCCCGTTCTGACCCGTACTCACGCCCTGCATGAAGCACCGGATATTCTGGGCCTCGGACCCAAATCTTCGCGCGAATTGCCGCGCGCGATGGAGAAGATCGCGGAAGAGGGTCGGGGGGTCGTCTGCCTGTTCCGCCAGCCGCGCAATTCGCTCTATGCCGTCGAAGATGAAGGTCCACGGACAATCAAGCAAACGGGTCTCGGGTCTCAGATCCTGTCCAAGCTGGGCGTTCAGGAATTGGTTCTACTGACGGACTCACCTGAAACCGTATATCTGGGGCTCGACGCGTTTGGCTTGTCCATCGTCGGCACCCGCTCGATCCTGAAGGAAGACTGATCATGGCTGCTCAAGACGAACATGGCATCCTGCCGACACCCAAATTTGACAAGCCGGTGAAACTGCTGATCGTGGCGGCCCCGTTCTATCGCGCCATTGCCGACAATCTGATCGCAGGTGCTAAGGCTGAAATCGAAGCGGCAGGTGGCACTTTCGAAGTTGTCGAGGTTCCCGGCGCGCTGGAAATACCAACCGCCATCGCCATGGCTGATCGCCAGTGCAATTTCGATGGTTATGTTGCACTGGGTTGTGTCATTCGGGGCGAGACCACGCATTATGAAACCGTCTGCAACGACTCCAGCCGCGCCATTCAGTTGATGGGTCTTCAAGGCCTGCTGATCGGCAACGGTATCCTGACGGTTGAAAACAACGAACAGGCCGAAGTCCGCGCCAACCCCGAAAAGATGAACAAAGGCGGCGGAGCGGCTGCTGCGGCCTTGCATCTGATCGCACTCGGCCGTAAGTGGGGCTCTTCCAAAAAGGGCGTGGGCTTCAAGCCGCCGTCCGAGTCCATCCTTGTGGCGGGCGACAGCAACGGATCCACGACAGTATGACCCACACAGATGCGCCGAAACCGGCCAACCAGAAACGCCTGATGAAATCCGCCGCCCGGCTTTATGCCGTGCAGGCGCTGTTCCAGATGGAGCAATCGGGGCAGACCACTGAGGCGGTCGTGAATGAGTTTCTGGATCACCGGTTCGGTGCCGTCTATGAGGGCGAGGAAATGCTGGACGGCGATATCAGCGTCTTCCGGTCGCTGGTCGACAATGCGGTGAACTATCAAGCGCCAATTGATCAGATGACGGACCGTGCGCTGGTTGCGAAATGGCCGATTGCTCGGATTGACCCGACCTTGCGGGCGCTGTTCCGCGCGGCAGGTGCCGAGCTGACCCAAAGCGATACGCCGCCCAAAGTGGTCATCACTGAATTCGTGGACGTGGCGCGCGCTTTTTTCCCGGAAGGCAAAGAGCCCAAATTCGTCAACGCCGTGCTGGATCACATGGCGCGCGAGGCCCAGCCCGAGGCGTTCTGACGCCTTTACCGCAGCCTCACAGGCGCTAGACTCACGTCAATAGCGCAAGGAGGTCTGCCATGCCTAAATTGATTCATCTCTATATCACGCAGGTTGTTTGGGGATTTGTCATCTCGGCGGTGTTTGTCGGGGTGTTGCTGGTCTTCAACGTGGCTAATCTGCGCAGCCTGATGATCGGATCGGATGTCGGTCTGATCGCGTTGCTGATGATCTGGTTCATGAACGGGATCGTCTTTGCCGGGGTTCAGTTTGGTTACAAGATCATGAGCATGGCCGAGAAGCCCAAAGGCCCACGCGGGGGCACGCCGGCCGTACATGAAATTGAGCCGGTCGTGATCAAGCAAGAGGCGAGTGTTTCACGCTGAATCGGGTGTTAGGCCAGATCACCCGGAGCCCCTCATGATCTTTCTGATCGAGAGGTAACGATGGCACTGGAATTGTCCGTTCTGAGCCCAAATTACCCTATGCCGCGACCCGAACGAATGTCGGTGAAACATGTGAAAGCAGACCGTGGACGCGCTGGTGACAACAGAAAAGGTGACATGATGCTGTGTCAAAGGCTGTTGTGCGGCGTTCTCGAATGCGAATCTCGGTGAAGTGAAGGCGATCAGGCAAGATCAGCGGTCATCATTGTCAAAATATAACCCAACAAACTCAAGATGCCTCAAAATAGCCTTCAAAGTACTGCAGCCCTTGCCACGTCCATGGCGTATACACGACCCTGAGGAGCTTTCATGTTTAAACGATACCGGCTGAAGGCGCTTGAATATCTGTTCTATGTGATGGCGGGCATTGCTGCTGTCGAGTTGATACGAATCCAGTCAACTCAACCCGATAGGGCCAATGATCTGATAGCGATTATCTTCATGCTGGTTGGTACCGGCATCTTGTTGCCCCGGATCATTGCCTATGCGCGTTGGCAGACCGTAACTGCCAAAGTAAGCGCATATAAGAGTGATTGGGATGGCGATCGATCTGCCTCTTACAGTTATGAATTCCGCAACCAAACGTATCGAGGTAGCATTCGTTCGCTTCACGGTGGACCGACGCATTCCAGTCTGCAAGTATCCGTGAACCCGTCGGCTCCCTCGGTCAAATATGCAGTTTTAGGGAACGTTTGGTTTGTTGGAGCGGCCATGCTCGGCGTTGGTATATTCGTTATTCTGAGTGAGCAGAACATCTTTGGGTGACATCCAAAGAGACGCCCCCTACACATTTCCGGGTCGATGTGTCCAAAATGCAAACACCGCGCTTGGCGCCGTACGCAGCGTCCGCTGGACACGCTAAGCGGACTGCGTTCGCCGATGTGTGAACGGCAGCTTCGTCCCGAAAGCGGTTGTTGAAGTAGGAAGTACCAGGCGATCAGAGTGGAATCGTTGAACCTGTCGCTAATTCAGCCTGAAATCCGAGCCCTAAAAGGCGAACGTGAGTGGCGTTCTGAGCCAGTTCTGGAATGCGGCGGGACCACCAGTCAACCGTGCGGTTTGATTCCCGAGGACCTGTATGTACAGGTGGGCGCCAGGTAATCAGGCCAGGACCTGAACAGAGCCAGCCCCCTCGGAATTGCTTAAGGCCACCAGAATGCTACCAGTCACAAGAAGGGCAGAACCCGCCAAGCGCTTAGTTAGGGCGTCGGGCGGGTTCGTACAAGGGGTTTGTCGACAGATCAGGCGTCGACCGGCTCGTGCAGGGCGGTGCGCATCTTGCCGAAATGCTCGTCCCAGCCATTGTCCAGCGCCAGGATCAGGCCAAAGGCCTCGGCGGTTTGGGGCAGGCCTTCATGTAGCAGGCTTAGCCGTGTGCCGCCCGCAACGGGTGTTAACGTCCATTTGACTACGCTGACAGCATCACCCATAGGTTTGACGGTGAACGTGTATTCCAGATGTTCTGGCGCGCGCGCTTCCCGGACTTCACCCCAGATCAGCAGATCGCCACTGGTGGTTCCGAACATCTCCAGCTTCTGGCCTTTGGCCAGTTTTCGTTCGGGTTTGTGAAACCATTCGGCAAGCCGCTCGGGTTCGGTCAGATAGGCCCAGACTGTGTCCGGTTCGGCCCGCAGGAAAATAGATTTTTGCAACACAGAATTACTCATTTGTCTTTCCTTTCAATCACTTCTTTAAGAGAGCTAAGGCGATCATTCCAGAACTGGTCAAAATAGCTGAACCAATCCAAAACAGGCGCCATGCCCTGTGGTTCTATTCGGTTGATGCGTTCCCGACCGCGGGCTTCCACTGTGATCAGCCCGCCATCGGACAGAACGGTCAGATGCTTCTTGACGGCGGCCCGGGTCATGTCGAACCGGTCGGTCAGCTGACCGATTGTCATGTCTTCAGACGCCAGCAATTTGACAATGTCTCGACGGGTTGGATCGGCCAGCGCACGAAACGCGTTTTGAGTTGAGTTCTCCATGGTAGCCTCCTAAATAGTACCTTCCGGTATTATATTAATTGAACACCAAAAGGTATCATGTCAAGCCTGGATCTGTGCTTTACATTTGTTCACTGATTGTTCACATTTTTCTCATGACCTTGGATTTACAACCCGGACAGAAACTCGCACGCGGCGTCGCGCGGCACCTTACGGCGCATGGGTTTGTTTCTGTTGAAGAATTCGTGCCAGCCCGTGGTTTGCGGGTCGATGTGATGGGGCTGGGTCCCAAGGGGGAGCTCTGGGTGATCGAGTGCAAGTCCAGTCGCGCCGATTATCAGTCAGACGCGAAGTGGCAGGGATATCTTGAGTGGTGTGATCGATTCTTTTGGGCTGTCGATACCGATTTCCCGACGGAATTACTGCCGCAGGAAACCGGTCTGATCATTGCCGACGCCTATGATGCCGAGATCATTCGAATGGCGCCCGAGGACAAACTGGCCCCGGCGCGGCGCAAGAAGATGATCCAGAAATTTGCAACCGATGCAGCAAGGCGTCTGCATATGCTGCGTGATCCGCGACTTTAGAAAAGCTCAGTCACTGACGGCACGGGCGGCTTGCGCTGCGGCGCGAATTTCTTCGGCGATTTCTTCGGCTTCTTCCGGGTCGAAGTCCATCGGGACTTCAAGGCCATCAGCCTCGATGAACAGACGCACCATACCCTGATCGGTTGGGCCGATCTGCAGGTTGGCCTGAATGTCGCGTTCGGTGTTGATACCCATACTCGCCTCCGGGACTGAGCGTTTGTGCTAGCGCGCAAAGGGTTGAGAATCAAGCCGCGTTTGCGGTCAGATAGGGTATGGAAGAAGTAGTTCTCAGATCGTTTCGGGCCGATGACGCGCCCTGGCTGGTCGAACGTCACGGCACGCTTTATGCACGTGATGAAGGGTTCGATGACAGTTTTGCTCCGTTGGTGGCAAGCATCCTTCGAGAATTCATTGCGGACCATGATCCATCCTGCGAACGCGGTTGGATCGCTGAGCGCGCGGGTGAAAGGCTGGGCAGTATCTTCTGTGTCAGGCTGGATGCACAGACTGCGAAACTGCGGCTGTTCCTGTTGGTGCCTGAGGCGCGCGGGCTGGGGTTGGGCAAGCGTCTTTTGGAGACCTGTATGAGCTTTGCCAAGCGGGCCGGATACCAGCAAATGCAGCTATGGACCCATGAAAGCCACCGCGCGGCCTGTGCGCTGTATCGGGCCAATGGATGGCAGCTTACGGGTAGCAAACAGGTGCATTCTTTTGGGGTCGATCTTGTCGAACAAAGCTGGAAAATTCAGCTTTAATCCTCTTGCAATCCCCGGACGCGTTCGGTACATCGCCCTTCACGAGTGCCGCCTTAGCTCAGTTGGTTAGAGCGCTGGATTGTGGATCCAGAGGTCCCCTGTTCAAGCCAGGGAGGCGGTACCAAATCCCCAACATAGCAAGCGAATAGATGCGCAATTGTGGCGTGATCAAACCTGTTTGATCTGCTGAACGTCGCGCGCGGGATCAGCGCGCGAGGTTCAGTCTGAATTTCATCTTGCTTTGTCTTGCGACGGGCAGATGGCGGTTCAGGCGCTTGTTCACCAGTCCAAAGACCCACACGATGACAAGGGTCAACAGGATGAAATAAAAGGCCAAAATCGGGTAAGGCACAAACGGGTTGAAGGTTTTATCGGCAAAGTAGCTGGCATAGTACAAGGCGTCTCCGCGCTGCTGCCAGGCCGGGAAGGCCGAGAAAAAGACCAGCGTTGTGGACTGGAACACAAAGATCGCTTCGTTTGTGTAGGCGGGCCAGGCCAGCCGCAACATGGTCGGCCAGACGATGCGGCGGAACCGGGCCCAGCCAGACATGCCATAAGCATCCGCAGCCTCAAGATCGCCCTTGGGGATCGAGCGCAGCGCGCCATAGAAGATCTCACCCGAATAGGCGGAGGTGTTCAGGAACAGTACGATCAGCGCCCCCAGCCAGGCCGAGGTGAACGCGTCGAACATCGGATAGGGTTTCTTCAACGACAGGAAGAAGAAATAGGCAAAGAAGAATTGGATGAAGAGCGGCGAGCCCCTGAACAGAAAGATGAACCATTCGGACGGTTTGCGCAGCCATTTGTTGGGTGATGCTTTTCCGACCGCCAGTGCGGTGGCCAGAAAGAAACCCGTGACCATTGCCATGATGCCGAAATAGATATTCCAGATCATGCCTGAACCGATCAGGGTGAAGTGCTCGCACAGGGTAAAGTCAGTTTTGGGCAGAAGCCGTTCGCCATAGCCCAGAGACCGCAGGCCGTAGTCTTGAATAGTTTGCAAGCAGCTCATGCCGTGGTCTCCTTGCGCAGAAGCTCTCCGCCCGAAGTGGCCTGACCATGCGACAAACGGCGCATCAGTTTCTCCAGCCCGATCTCAGACACACGGGTCATGCCAAGGTAAAAGACCAGCAGGGCCAGAAAGTACCACATGCGCCAGTCGCCATGAGGGTAGTCGGTGAAGCGCGATGTCTTGGTGCCACCCAGTTCGCGGGCCCAATAGACGATGTCTTCGACTCCCAGCAAGAACAGCAGCGGCGTGGCCTTGATCAGAACCATCCAAAGGTTTGACAGGCCGGGCAGAGCGTAGACCCACATTTGCGGCACAAGGATGCGCCAAAAGGTCTGGCTGCGGGTCATGCCATAGGCCTCGGCCGTTTCCAGCTGCGCATGTGGCACGGCGCGCATTCCGCCGAACAGGACATTGGCAGCGAAAGCGCCAAACACGATAGAGAATGTGATCACTGCAAGGAAGAAGCCGTAGGTCTCATGCACCCATTCTGGCGAGGTCCCAAGCGGCAGCTTGGCGGCCTGACACACCAGAAAATCGTTGCCCTGACGGATCGGATCTGTCCAGTCCGGGCAGAGGATCTTGTGGCGGATCCATTCAAACCCCTGATCCAGAGCGATGACGAAGAACAGGAAAAAGGCAATGTCGGGCACGCCGCGCACAATCGCGATATAAGCCTTGCCCAGCCAACTGAGAGGTAGAAAGTGCGACCGTGCGGCCATCGCGCCTGCAAAGCCAAAGCCGAGCGCGACGGGCGCAGTCACGGCCAGCAAGGCCAGAACCTTGATGAAAGACAGGTAGAACGACCAGTGGACGCCATTGGTCAAATAGCACGAGAACCAGCGGAACGTGCCCAGCGTGTCAGGATCAGCGCAGTAGGAGAACATAAGGCGTCTTTCGAACGTCTGGTCCGGCAAGGCCGGAACGGGCCCGGCGCAAGGACGCCGGGCCGGGACAGGTCAGTATCAGTTGGTGACGACCGAACCGTCAGCGCCGTATGTAGCGGTGCCTTCACCGAACCACTTGATCAGCATCTCGTTAAGCGTGCCGTCAGCTTTCATCGACGTGATGGCTTCGTCGAACTTGCCGCGCCATTCATCGTCGCTTTCACGCAGGCCCATGCCGACGCCACCGCCCAGCGGAACCGGATCGCCGACAAAGACCAGCTCACCGCCCGATTCTTCGACCAGCGGCACCAGATAGTCGCGGTCGGCCAGAACAGCATCGGCTTCGCCGTTGCGGACGGCTGCGATGGTTTCTTCCGGGGTCGCGAATTCAACCAGAGTCGCGCCGGTTTCGGCGACGTGGCCCGCCTGAATGGTGGCGGTTTGCGCAGCAACAACACCACCGGTGACATCGGCTGCGTCAGAGGTCGCGACATAGGCCGACGCGGTTGGCGGATAATAGTCCTGTGTAAAGTCGATGACTTCATCACGTTCGTCGGTGATCGACATGCCCGCGATGATGGTGTCGTAGTTACCCGATACCAGGTTCGGGATGATCGAATCCCAGTCGTTCTTAACCCACTCGCATTCCAGCCCGGCGCGTTTGCACAGCTCGTCACCTACGTCCCGCTCGAACCCGTCGATCTCACCGGCATCGTTGATGAAGTTATACGGAGGGTAGGCGCCCTCGGTGCCCATGCGCACGGTGTCGGCCATGGCCATCCCGGCGGTCAAAGCCAGCGCTGCAGTGGTCAGAATTAGGTTTTTCATTGGTTACTCCCCAGTTTGGTTCTGTTCTTTGAAATTATGCCGCTTTGGTAGCGGACAGAAAACCCTGAAGTCGCTTAGACTCAGGGGCGGTAAAGATGTCTTCGGGCGTGCCTTCTTCTTCGATCAGTCCTTGATGCAGGAATACGACATGGCTTGAGATATCGGCGGCCATCTGCATGTCATGGGTCACGATGATCATGGTCCGGCCTTCTGCGGCCAGGTCCTTGATCACTTTGATCACTTCCTGTTCCAGCTCGGGATCCAGGGCCGAGGTCGGCTCGTCAAACAACAGTGCTTCGGGCTCCATGCACAATCCACGCGCTATGGCGGCGCGCTGTTGCTGACCACCAGACAGTTGCGCGGGGTAGACGTCGCATTTGTCGCCAATGCCAACCTTATCAAGATACTTGCGGGCGCTGTCTTCCACTTCGGCCTTGTCACGGCCCAAAACGGTGACCGGAGCCTCCATTACATTCTGCAAGATGGTCATATGTGCCCAAAGGTTGAATTGTTGGAACACCATAGACAGGTTAGTCCGAATGCGCAGAACCTGCTTGGGGTCCGCGGGGTGGCGGCCATGACCTTTGCCAGCCCATTGTACGGGTTCGCCTTTGAATAGGATCTCGCCTTGCTGGCTGTCTTCCAGCAGGTTGCAGCAACGCAGCAGGGTTGATTTTCCCGATCCGGATGATCCTATGAGCGACACCACATCCCCGCGCCTTGCAGTGATGTCGACACCCTTGAGCACCTCGAGATTGCCGAAGCTTTTGTGAAGGTTCTTGATCTCGATGACGGCTGATGGGTCTGACACGAAGGATCCCGTTGTTGCTGGTATTGATGCGCTAATAGGACGGAAAATCCGGCACAATGCAATGCGCAAATCACAGAATCAGGGATCGAATCTGCCGAATTGACCAGAGGTTATTGTCAAAATGAGTAGAGACTGTGCAATCAGGCTGCAGGTGGAGGGGGTGTGGGAACGGCCAGATATTCTTCGGCGGGAATATTGATCAACCCACGGATGTGAAGGAGGCGCTGGTCTTCTTCTGAGAGAGCGATGATGGCTGCGCGAACGGCATCTGCAATCTGATCCGGGTCCTGGGTAAGCGATGTTATGTAGGGCAGCGCGGGGGTTGGTGATGTGTGGACAACGTCGCGCAGATACCGGCCCAGATCCGTATGCTTCTTCAACAGCGCCCATGTCAGTGCATCCAAGGCGGCAAAATCTGCGTCGTGGTCGGCAACGGCTTGGGCGGACAGGGCGTGCCCGCCGGTTTGGATGAGCTCGGCGGGTTTCAAACCCAAATCATCCAGATGGGTGATCGGCGCAGCCCAACCGGATTGCGACAGCGCCTCGTTATAGGCGAACCGTCCCATCACTAGGTCGGCAAGGTCGCGCGGATCGTCGCATCGCGCCACAAAGACCGAGCAATAGTGACCAGCCGGACAGCCCGGCAATCCATAGTCCGGCGTTCCGACCAGTTGAACGTGGCCATGAAGGCGGGTGCGGTAGGGCATGCCGCAGGTCTGGGCGAATACCAGATCAGGGTCCTGCCAGATCTCCCAAACATCTCTATGTCGATCCAGTTGCGCCGGGCCAAATCCAAGATGGGTGCGGATCAGTGACCAGAATCGATCATTAGCGGCCTGCAGGGCAGGCATGTCATACATGCCCAGCATCGCTGTCACGATTGTGCAGCCTTTTGCCGGGCCAGCGCCGAATCCACATCGCTAACGCCCAGCAAGCTAACCACAAGGCGCAGCAGGGAATCTTCTTCGCCTGTGCGCTGCCCATCAGCCAAGGCGACTGACCACATGGCCTGCACGACGGCCAGCCGATCCTGGTAGGCAACGGCCTCCTTAATGGCACGGGTAAAGCGAACGGTATCGGGGGCTTCAGCCTCAAGATCTTCGGCACGTGCGCGCAGTCCGGCCGCTTCGAACGGGGACAGACCATAGCGTTGGGTCGAGATCTTATCGATCCGTGCCATCTCGGAATCGGCATAATCATTGTCGGACCGGGCGATGCGCACCAGCAAAGCCGTTAGCGCAAGACGGGCATCATGATCGGGAAGCGGGTCGGGAGCGGGCTGTGTCAGCCGGGACAGGAAATCACTAAACATGACACAGATATAGACGCGGGTTAGCTGGCTTCCAAGCGGCTTTGCACCCGTTCACGCGCAGCCTTGCTGTCATTGAAGCTAAGGCCCATCGCAGCGCGCGCCTCTTCAACGATCTTAATCTCACCCTCATCCGAGTCGCCATCGGCCAGAACGACCTCCCACAACGCATCCAACGCGGCAAGGCGTTCCTGAAGGTCAGTGGTTTCTCGGATCAGTTTGCCAAACGTATCCGTTTCTGGCGCGGCGGCATGGAGTTTTTCGCAGGTGGCGCGCACTTTGGCGGCCTCAATAGCATTATGCTCGTACAAACGTGCCAAAATCCGGTCGATCAGGCTGATTTCTTCCAGCTTATAGTCCCGATCCGCCTGCGCCACGCGGACCATCAAAGCGCCCAACGCCAGTTCGGCATCAGGATCGGGCAAATGCTCGGTCTGTGGCGGTCGAAACGCCTGAAAGAACTTCTTCAACATAAGGGCAGATTACCCCATATTTTGTGGTGCGCCAAGCGGCGACTACCCGTCATAGCCCTGAATGATCACAAGATCGCCGTTGGATACTGGATCACGCAGGCTTTTGGCGTATTGATAGCCCTCACTTTCATAGCAGGCGAGCGCGTCTTCGTAGCTGGGAAATTCGATTACCACTGTGCGGGCGCGTGCGGCGCCTTCCTTAAGCTCGCGCGTGCCACCGCGCACCAGAAAGCGAGCGCCAAAGGCGGCGAATGCCTCACCGTTGGCTGCGATATAGTCTTTGTACCTCTCCATGTCGTCTACATCGACATGGGCAACCCAATAGCCTTTGCTCATCAATACCTCCTGCCCAGTTTCCTGGGCAAGGTGCTTAGAATTGACGAAAATAGCAATCCCGATCCGCTAGGGTATCAGCCGTAGTTGATTGCTGCGCGCGCCTGTTCTGTCAGCCAGGCAATCATCTGCCGGTAGGGCACGGGCCCATAGCTGACCCGCGCGACCCCAAGCTCTGCTAGGCGCGGGGTATCCGGCGTGCCGGGCAGGGCGATGATGTTGACGGGCAGGTCGGTTGCTTCGCAAAGTTGACCGATCATCGCCTCATCCTTCAGGCCGGGAGCAAAGAAGCCGCTTGCCCCTGCGGATTGATACGCGGCGGCTCGTGCAATCGCATCGTCTAGCATGGCTGCGTCATGAGTGTCAGCCGGGGCTTTCAGGAAGATATCGGTGCGGGCGTTGATATAGGCCGGAATACCAGCTCCGTCGCAGGCTTTGCGTACAGCTTCGACCCGAGCGGTTTGGTCTGCGATGGGGTAAAGACCATCTCCGCCAATGATTTGATCCTCGAAGTTGAACCCGACCACGCCGCAGTCCAGCGCGCGGGCAACGTTGTCTGAAATTGCTTCCGCATCAACGGCATAGCCGGATTCGAAATCCAGCGTCACGGGCAGGTCAACCGCACTGACAATGCGTCTGACATTATCCAAGGCAGCTTCCATAGGGAAATCCTGCCCATCGGAATAGCCTCGCGCCATAGCGACAGGCGCGCTACCTGTTGCGATCGCTTGCGCACCGGCGTCACGCACCGCACCGGCGCTGCCGGCATCCCAGATGTTGAACAGGATGACGGGATCACCCTTTTTGTGCAGGCTGGAAAAAGTTTCGGCGCGTTGGGATTGGGTGGTCATGGGAGTTCTCCTGTCGAAGCTTGTTCAACAGTTAACCCCATGCCGGGCAATCGCTAAGCGCTTAATTGTGTCAATACATCACTTTGCAACGGCCGCATCAGACCAGGCGTGAGGTGTCCTTGGCCGCGCGTACAAAGTCGCGGAACAGCGGATGCGGATCAAAGGGTTTGGACTTTAGTTCAGGGTGATACTGAACCCCGATGAACCACGGGTGATCTGTCCATTCAACGATTTCCGGCAGACGTCCATCCGGCGACATGCCCGAGAAGTTCAGGCCAGCACCTTCAAGCTGTTTGCGATATTTTATGTCCACCTCATAGCGGTGACGATGACGCTCTTCGATCTGAGTGCCGCCATAAACCTCAGCCACTTTCGAGCCTTCGGCCAGAACCGCATTGTAAGCACCCAAACGCATGGTGCCGCCTTTGTCGTCGCCGACTTTGCGCTCCACCTTGTGGTTTCCCTGAACCCATTCTTTCAGGTGATAAACCACCGGCTCAAAACGCTTTTTCCCGGCCTCGTGGTCAAACTCCTCAGAACCTGCCTCTTTGATGCCCGCAGCATTCCGCGCGGCTTCGATCACTGCCATCTGCATGCCGAGGCAGATACCCAGATAGGGTACTTTGTGCTCACGCGCATATTGCGCCGCCTTGATCTTGCCTTCGGTGCCACGCTCGCCAAATCCTCCGGGGACGAGGATTGCGTGGAAGCCTTCCAGATGGGGCGCTGCGTCTTCAGTGTCGAAAATCTCGGCATCCACCCACTCAACCTTGACCTTGACCCGGTTGGCCATGCCGCCATGAGTCAGAGCCTCAGCAATCGACTTATAGGCGTCTTCCAACTGCGTGTATTTGCCCACGATGGCGACTTTCACCTCGCCTTCGGCATTGTGGATACGGTCGCTGACGTCTTCCCACTTCGCCAGATCGGGTTTCGGGGCAGGGCTGATCTGGAACGCGTCCAGAACTGCCTGATCCAGACCTTCACGGTGATAGGCCAGCGGGGCGTCGTAGATTGTGGACAGGTCTTGGGCCGCTATCACGCTATCGGGGCGGACGTTACAGAACAGCGCCAGTTTCTCGCGTTCCTTGGTCGGGATCGGCCCTTCGGACCGGCAAACCAGAATGTCAGGTGCCAAGCCGATTGAGCGCAGCTCTTTCACCGAGTGCTGGGTTGGTTTGGTTTTCAATTCACCCGAGGCCTTGATGTAGGGCAGCAATGTCAGGTGCATGAAAATACACTGGCCGCGCGGCTTATCCTGGCTGAACTGACGGATGGCTTCAAAGAACGGCAGGCCTTCGATGTCACCCACGGTGCCGCCGATTTCGCACAGCATGAAATCAACCTCATCCTCACCAATGGCGATGAAGTCCTTGATCTCGTTGGTGACGTGCGGGATCACCTGAATGGTCTTGCCCAGATAGTCGCCGCGACGCTCTTTCTCCAGCACGTTGGAGTAAATCCGCCCGGAACTGACCGAGTCGGTCTTGCGGGCAGCCACTCCGGTGAAGCGTTCGTAATGACCGAGGTCCAAATCGGTTTCGGCGCCATCATCCGTGACGAAAACCTCGCCATGCTCGAACGGAGACATCGTGCCCGGATCGACGTTCAGATAAGGGTCCAGCTTACGCAGACGCACCGAATACCCGCGAGCCTGCAACAAAGCACCCAAAGCCGCCGAAGCCAGCCCTTTGCCCAAGGATGAAACCACACCACCAGTGATGAAAATAAATCGCGCCATGTTTTTCGGCTGCTCCCGTGAGACGTCATTATCAGCTGCCCGGCGGTTTGAAAAAACCGCAGCACCACGGGACTTCACATATAAAGGATTCGCGCCCATAGCGCAAGAGAACCGCAAGATGCTGTTGCAGTTCTCTTTCAGATTTCTAGGTTTTGTGTATCAGTCGGCTTGCGGGATCAACGGTGCGTTGTCGCCCTGCGCCGGAGGCAGCAGGTCATCCGCCGACGGAACGGCCGGTGTGCTTTCTTCGGTCGCGGCCGGTGCCGGAACACCCAAACGGTCAATCACCGAGCTGCCTGAAGACTTCTGCGCTGCTAGAATCGTCAGCGTGATCGAGGTCACGATAAAGCACGCGGCCAGAATCCAGGTCAGTTTACCCAGCGCCGTTGCCGCTGCGCGCCCGGTCATAGCGCCACCACCGCCGCCGCCCATCCCAAGGCCACCGCCTTCGGACCGCTGCATCAGCACAACGGCGATCAGGCCCAAAGCCAGAAGAAGATGGATGATGAGAACGACGTTTTCCATGGTGGTCCCGAACAGCGTAGCGTGTATCGCGTGGTACTTATGCAAGTTTGTCAGCGGGGGCAAGTCAGGAGTTCGCATCACCCTGCGTGATGTCTCATATCACAGCAAAGGGACTGGACAGAACGCCAATACGTGACGCAGGCTGCGGCCTATGCCTCATGACGATCCTGACCACCCGCATGCTTTGCTCCCGCCTGAACCCGCATTGCGCGTCAAAGCGCTGGAAACGATTCTGACCCGTAAGGGGCTGATAGATCCGGCTGCGCTGGATGAGATCATTGATACATATCAGAATAAAATCGGTCCCCAGAACGGTGCGCATGTTGTGGCGAAAGCCTGGAGCGACCCGGCATTCAAGACAGCACTTCTTGCGGATGCAACGTCGGTCGTTGCGGATCTCGGTTACTATGGGCGGCAGGGCGAACATATTGTCGTGGTCGAAAATACGCCCGAGCGGCACAACATGGTCGTGTGCACCTTATGCAGTTGTTATCCATGGCCGTTGCTTGGCATTCCGCCGGGTTGGTACAAATCCGACGCCTATCGTGCTCGCGCCGTACGCGAACCCCGTAAAGTGTTAGCTGAGTTCGGTGTTGCCTTACCTAAAGACACCGCAGTGCGGGTCTGGGATTCAACCGCCGAGATTCGCTATCTCGTGCTGCCCATGCAGCCCGAAGGTTCGGATGGTTTGGAGGAACAGGAACTGGCGGCGCTGGTCACACGCGACAGCATGATCGGCACAGGATTGCCCAAGGTGCCATCATGACCCGTGTTCACGATATGGGCGGGCGCTTCGGCGACGGCCCTGTACAGCCTGAAGGTGAAGACGCGCCGGTATTTGCTGAAGACTGGCACGCACGGGCCTTGGCGGTCACTTTGGCGGCAGGGTTTCTGGGGCAGTGGAACATAGATATCTCGCGCCACGCGCGTGAGCGGCTCTCGCCCAAGGACTACGCGCGGTTTTCTTACTATGAGAAATGGATATCCGGCCTGACCGATCTGTTGGTTGAACAAGGCGTGCTATCCTTGGACGATCTGAAAAGCGCGAGCGAAGACCAACCGCATTCTCTTGCCTCGAAATGCCTGCGGGCGGACGCCGTCGCAGAGGCGCTCGCCAAGGGCGGGCCCGCGGACCGCCCTTCGACCATCGCCCCCCGCTTTGCGCTGGGGCAGGATGTTGTCACTGCGCATCCATTTGCGAATCGTCTGGTTGAAGGCGGCCATACCCGTCTGCCTGCCTACGCTACTGGAGCTCGGGGACGAATCCTGCGCCTGCACGGGGCCCATGTCCTGCCCGATTCAAATGCGCATGGGTTGGGTGAGGCACCAGAACCGCTTTATGCCGTTCTGTTTCCCGCATCAGAACTGTGGGCCAATCCAGAGCATCCCGAGGATGAGGTGGTGCTGGACCTCTGGCAAAGCTATCTGGAGCCCACATGAGCACATGTCTGGACGTCACGGCTCCCGAACCGGTCTTTGCGGAACCGTGGCACGCACAGGTCTTTGCGGTGACCGTGGCGCTGAATGAAGTCGGCTGGTTCGATTGGCCCGACTGGGCGGGGCGCTTTTCGGATACACTGAAACGCAACGGTCTGAGCCGCGAATTGGATGGTGGGGATGACTATTTTCACGCCTGGCTTGAAACACTTGAAGCTTTGCTGGCCGAACGCGGTGCTGCCACGCCAGATGTGGTGCAAACCCTTCAGCAGGAGTGGGAACAGGCCTTTCTGACCACACCCCATGGGCAGCCGGTGCATTTGCGACAAGGCGGGTAGGGGGCGCTGCCCCGCCGCCCGTTCCGGGCGACTCCCCCGGGATATGTCTGGCCAGATGAAGCAGGGGACCCGATCTTCATCTGGCTACAAATATCCCCGCCGGAGGCATCGCGCGGCAGCGCGATTTCCGTCTGCGGCGAAATACCAGTTTCCCTGCCGCCAGAGCCCCGCTATACGAGCCGAGTTTGATTACTCAGCACGAAAAGGACCGGATATGGCCAACGTGGTTGTTGTCGGCGCCCAGTGGGGTGACGAAGGAAAAGGCAAGATTGTCGACTGGCTCAGTGAACGAGCGGACGTCATCGCGCGTTTTCAGGGCGGGCACAATGCCGGGCATACTCTGGTCATTGATGGTGAAGTCTACAAACTGCATGCTCTGCCTTCGGGTGTCGTGCGTGGCGGCAAGCTGAGCGTCATTGGCAATGGCGTCGTGCTGGACCCCTGGCACCTGCTCAAGGAAATCGGGACGATCCGGGCACAAGGTGTTGAGATCACGCCAGAAACGCTGATGATCGCCGAGAATACGCCTCTGATCCTGCCGATCCACGGTGAATTGGACCGCGCGCGCGAGGAAGCGGCGAGCAAGGGCACCAAGATCGGGACCACCGGTCGAGGCATCGGTCCGGCGTATGAAGACAAGGTCGGACGGCGTTCTGTACGCGTCGCTGATTTGGCGGATGAAGCGACGCTAGAGGCTCGGGTAGATCGCGCGTTGCAGCATCATGATCCGCTGCGCAAAGGCTTGGGCATCGAACCTGTCGACCGTGATGCGCTGATTTCGCAACTGAAGGAGATCGCGCAGGAGATTCTGCCGTTTGCGGCACCAGTCTGGAAGGTGCTGAACGAAAAGCGCAAAGCGGGTAAGCGCATCCTGTTCGAAGGCGCCCAAGGCGCCTTGCTGGATATTGACTTCGGGACCTATCCGTTTGTGACCTCATCGAATGTGATCGCAGGGCAGGCGGCCACGGGTGTGGGCATCGGGCCGGGTTCGATTGATTTTGTGCTTGGGATTGTCAAAGCCTACACCACCCGTGTTGGCGAAGGCCCGTTCCCGACCGAGCTCGAAGATTCAGATGGGCAACGCTTGGGTGAACGTGGTCATGAATTCGGAACGACCACAGGCCGCAAGCGCCGTTGCGGTTGGTTCGACGCCTGTTTGGTGCGTCAGACCTGCGCTACCAGTGGGGTCAATGGTATCTCGCTGACCAAACTGGATGTTCTTGACGGGTTCGAGACGCTGAAGATTTGCACCGGCTATGAGTTGGACGGTGAGCACTTGGATTATCTGCCAACTGCGGCCGATCAGCAGGCCCGCTGCAAACCGATCTACGAAGAAGTGCCGGGATGGAGCGAATCCACCGAAGGTGCGCGCAGCTGGGCGGATTTGCCCGCCAATGCCATCAAATATGTGCGTCGCGTTGAAGAACTGATCGAATGCCCTGTGGCCCTTTTGTCCACAAGCCCGGAGCGGGATGACACCATTCTGGTGACCGACCCGTTTGCAGATTGATGGGCGGCGACAAAAATACCGGCCTCAGCTACAAGGCCCGCCGCCGCTGGTCTCTGGTGATTCTACTGGTGGGATTGCCGCTTTACATCGTCGCGGTGGTGACCGTTGTGAACTGGCTGGATCGCCCCTCTATTCTGGTCGAGCTGCTGGTCTACATCGTCCTTGGCATCGTCTGGGCCTTGCCCTTCAAATTTGTCTTCCGAGGGGTCGGCAAAGAAGACACGCAAGATGACTAAAAAAAAAGGGCCGAGACATGTCTCGGCCCTTTGCGTCTATAGTTGATTGATCAGCCTGCCGCGCGTTCATTGTCGGGGCGGAACCCGATCAGGTTCGAGGCGGCAAATCGACCGCCACCGGCTTTCTGGATTTTACCATCGCGCAGCAACTGACCGAAGGAACGCAGGCTTTCTTCGCGATTGAACTCATCCTGTTTCAACGAACGGACCTTGTTCATCAATTGCGGGCGCGAGAACTGTTCCTGACCCTCGATGAAGGACAGATAAGATGCCGCAGCTTCGAGCAGGTCCAGAAGAGACTGTGCGCCTTGTTCCTGTGCGAACTGGGCGAACCCGCTTTCCTCTGCCGCGCTATCCTCTTGATCAGTTTTGACTCGGCGGGGGGCAATCGGGCCTGAAATCGCGTCGCTCTGATCGACGCGCTGTTCAGCAACAAGCTTCAAAGGCGCCGCCGCATCGGATTCGGGGCGCATGCTGGTGACCTGAATTTCAGGGCGGCGTGGGCTGACAGCCGAGGCCAGATCACCGCGATAGGGCTGATCCACCGAGGCAGTGTCGGTCTTGCCATCAACTTCGGCAGCCGCAACAGCATTGCGCAGATGCGAATAGGTTTCGCGCGTGTCGCTGGCCGAAGGATCGCCCATCTGCTGGTCGGCTTTTTCCATCAGGCGAAGTACGTCCTGATCCAAGGTGCTTGCTTCGTTGGGCGTTTCATCAGTGCCGCCAGCCATCTCGGCTTCGACACTTGAGATATCATCCAGAAGGTTCTTTTCATCCTCGGCGGACAGAACACCCAGCGCAATCGACTCGTCTGCTTGCTCCGACGCACCCTCATCTTTCATGATGTTCAGGATGCCATCGGAGACTGTGTCGTCCTGGACGGTGGTTTCGGGTTCGGTTGGCAAGGCGTCATCGGGCTGAATATCTGCTTCTGCCTCATCTTCGAAGAACTCAGCAACCGTGGAAAGACTATCTTCTTTCGCCTCAGGTTGTGCTTTCTCTGGCGCTGGATTCAGATCTTCCGCCTTCAGCGCACCGGCTTCAAACGCAGCTGCGACTGCATCGATAGGGGCCGGTTTTGCACCAAGCAGAGAGGTATCTTCATCTTCCGCGTCGGTGATCGGAGCCGTGTTCGAATGCGTGACCACCGCGCGAATGCGCTGCAGCTTGGCTGAGATGCTGTCAGCCGCAAGTGGCTCGGCTTTAGCTGCGGGAGGTTCAACCGAAGAGGGGGTGGCAACGGTCGAAGGGGATGGGGGGCGGTGCGAGGACATGGCTGCATCCTTTGTGGCAGTCTCGGGCGCGGTGTCCGGCGCGGTTCTTGTCGCACGCAGCAGCAGACCGGATTCGTCTTGCCGGGCCTCTACGTGTTGGGCGTTGTCGCCCTGGGCAATGCGCGACAGCATTTCAGCATCCAGTCGAGGGGGTTCAGAACCGAAGTACCGATCATCTGCTGCGATTTCGCGGAAGTAGTCTGCAATGGCTTTGAGTGTTTCAAACGAGTTGTCGAACCCTTCTAATGTGCAGGAAAAGGCCCCATAAGAAACAGTTAACACCTTCTTATTCTGTACCATCAGACACACGTCCTCTACAAACTAACAAAGCCAACTTACCCAGAATCGAGCGCACACATTGGCCTACAGCTCTACATGAACCTATCAATTTGTGGTCTCAATGTGTCCAAACCCAGAAAAAATGATCAATCTGAGAAAAAATGAGCCAATTGTGCGTTCAAACGGCCCAATTGGGCTGGTCGGAGGGGGGAAAATTGGGGTTTCCGACCTGAATTTGGTGCTGAATCGTGTCAATTCAGTGGTTGCGGCGGATCGCGGTGCAACGATTCTGGTTGATTCGGGTGTTGTTCCCGAGGCGGTGATCGGTGATTTCGATTCACTAGATGCTGCGACGCGCAGGTGCATAGCTGAGGATCGTCTGTTTCAGATCGATGAACAAGACAGCACGGATTTTGACAAGGCCCTACGCAGTATCGACGCCCCGCTTGTGCTCGGGGCTGGTTTTCTGGGCGGTCGACTGGATCATCAACTGGCGGTGCTCAATACTCTGGTCACGCGTTTGAATCCTGTCTGCATCTTATTGGGCGCGCACGAGGTGGTGTTTCACGCACCACCATCGATTGTTCTGGACCTGGCACCGGGCGAAATTGTCTCTCTGTTTCCGCTGCGGCGTGTGACAGGGCGAAGTCACGGGCTTGAATGGTCCATCGACAAATTGGTTTTCGAACCAGATGGACAAGTCGGAACCTCGAACAGGGCAGTGTCACAGGTTCAACTACATCTGGATGGGCCGGGGCTGCTGGTCATGGTGCCGCGGGGCGCATTGGATCAGGTCATGCAGGCGTTTCTGTCGGGGCAGACCGGGCGGTGGCCCTCTCTCGCAGTATGACATACAGCCCGGCAGCCATGGTGATCAGGATGCCAAGCGCTGCGATCCCGTTGGGCAGATCGTGAAAGATCAACCAGCCAAACAGGGTTGCCACCGGGATCTCCAAGTATTGCATTGGGGCCAGCGTCGCTGATGGTGCATAGCGCAGAGACCATGTCATCAACAGATGGGCGACGGTTCCTAAAATACCGATGGCCAGTAGAAGCCAATGCGCGTTGCCGGTTGGCATGATCAAGGACAGCTCCCAGATTCCAGATTGGTTTCCCCACAGAATGAGGGGGAGCAGAAAGATCGTGGCCATCACTCCGGACACCGCCTGCAAGGATACCGGATCGGTTTCCTTGGCGATCTGTCGGGTGACCAGCATAAACAGCGCAAAAACCACGGCAACGATCAGTGGTAGCAGGGCAGGCAATCCTACTTCGGCAAAGCTGGGCTGGATCACCAGCAAAGTGCCAGCAAATCCGACAACACATGCGATCAGACGCCGGTGGCCGACCTCTTCATTCAACACATACTTTCCAAGCAGCAGCATGATGAAGGGCATCACGAATGCTATAGCGACCGCATCTGCCAGTGGCAGGAATTGCAGCGCGCTGAACATCGCTGTGATGCCGATGATATGAAGACCGGTGCGGAACACGGTCAGACGAAGCACGCGCCCCCGCATGCGCCAGGGTCGTCCCGTTGCGGCCACCAGCGGGATCAGGATCACCGCTTGAATCGCAAAGCGGACCAGCACCAGCAGCCCCAGCGGAGTGGATTCGCCCAGCAGCTTGGCGATTGAATCGCCAAGCGGTGCGAGCACGCAGAAACCAAGCATCAGAACGATGCCGAAAACGGGGCGATCCTGTGTCATGGGGCGACGCTAACCGTTTCGGATCACGGTGGAAAGCGCTGTTCTCAGCTGTCGGGCAGCGGCTGAACTTTTGTGTAATCCGGTCCGATGCAGGTGGGCAGATCATCACCAAGCTTGAGCCAGCTCAGCTTTTCCTCATGCGCGACATGCAGGGTCGGCTGCAATGCCTCGGGGTTGTCCAGGGTTGCAACATATAGATGCAGCACGTCTGACATCTTGTTTGACCGAAACGAGATCGGGGTTCCGCAATGGGGGCAAAAGCTGCGCTCGACTCCGGGAGAAGAGTTAAAGCGTTTGGGCTCTTCACCGGTCCATCGCCACTGCCCGTCGCGGACCCCGAAATAAGTGGTCATCGGCGCAGCGCATTGACGGCGGCAGCTGTCGCAATGGCAAGTGACGCAGGACAGAACCGGAGGATCGACGTGGTAGCTGATTTTGCCGCACAAGCACTGTCCGCGCATAGTGTCCCCTCCGATAATCTGTCAGCAGTTTGGCACGTTGACGGCCAGGCCACCAAGCGATGTTTCCTTATACTTTTCGTGCATATCCTGGCCGGTCTGGCGCATCGTTTCGATCACCGAGTCCAGCGGTACAAAATGCTGCCCATCACCGCGTAGCGCCAGAGAGGCGGCCGAAACCGCTTTGATTGCACCCAAGCCGTTGCGCTCGATACAGGGGACCTGCACAAGGCCAGCGACCGGGTCACAGGTCATACCCAGATGATGTTCCAATGCGATCTCAGCCGCGTTTTCCACCTGCTCGGGTGTGCCACCCATCACTGCGCATAGCCCGGCAGCTGCCATGGCGGAGGCGCTGCCGACCTCGGCCTGACAGCCCGCTTCCGCGCCCGAGATCGAGGCGTTGAACTTGACCAATCCACCGATCGCGGCGGCGGTCAGTAGGAAATCCTGGATATGGCTTTCCGATGCGCCCGGCACATGGTCAAGATAGTAGCGTATGACCGCAGGCAGCACGCCTGCCGCACCGTTGGTGGGTGCGGTAACAACCTGGCCACCGGCGGCGTTTTCCTCGTTCACCGCCATAGCGTAAACGCTCATCCAGTCATTGATCGTATGCGGCGCGGTCAGGTTCATGCCACGCTCGGCCATGAGCGCATCATAGATGCCTTTGGCACGTCTTCGTACCTTAAGGCCGCCGGGAAGAATGCCATCGGTCGTCAGGCCGCGCTCGATGCAGTCGTTCATGACCTGCCACAACCGGGCGGATCCCTTGGCAAAGCTGTCTGGACATCCGCGCGCGACTTCGTTGTCGCGCTTCATCTGCGCGATGGTTTTCCCACTGGTCTTCGACATCTCCAGCATTTCAGCGGCGGATTTGAAGGGGAAGGGAACGGGCGGGGCACCCTCATCCGTGGCCTTGCCTTCGGCCAGTTCCTCCTCGGTTAGAACAAAGCCACCGCCGATGGAATAAAACACCTGCCGCAAGATCACGTCGCCTTGCGCATCGGTGGCCATCAGGATCATTCCATTGGCGTGGCCGGGCAGGGTGTGGTCATAGTCAAAGACCAGATCAGCCTTGGGGTCGAACGCCAGGGGCGGCAGGCCGTCAGGCGAAACCGTATGGGTTTCGGCAATTGAGGCGAGTGCAGCTTCTGCTTTTTCATTGTCATAGGTCTCGGGTACGAACCCTGCAAGACCCAGAATGGTGGCGCGGTCCGTGGCGTGGCCAACCCCGGTAAAGGCCAGTGACCCGTGCAGTGACCCGCGCAGGCCGGAGAATTCGAAGGGCGATGCGCGCATCATGTCCAGAAAACGCGCCGCGGCCACCATCGGGCCCATCGTGTGCGAAGAAGACGGGCCAATGCCCACCTTGAACATATCAAAAACCGAGAGGAACATGTCAGACAGCTGAGCCTTCTGGAGGAGTGGCATAGGTGGGCGAGGTAAACGGATTAGCCCCAAGCCCTTCGGCGGCGATGGCGGTGCGGGCTGCAGGGCGCGATTCCAACTGCATCAGTATCCTCTGCAAATAGGGCGTATCTGCCAGCTGATACCAGCTGCGATCCGCTTGTGCAGGATAAATCGCCATCCAGCGCATCATGCATCCCACGTAATATGTCAGGACCGAGGGTTTATCTGCGTTCAGCCAATCGGGGGCTTCTTTTGCGACAGCATCCAGCTTTTGCAGATGCATCCGCAAGCGAGGCCGCATCCCGGCACGCAGGGCCTCGGCCTGCGACGGGTCGATGTATTTCTCGGCATAGAACAGAATGCGCAGATCAGCGTGCAATGTGTTCGACGCAAAAAACAACCATTTCAGAAATGGCGCGCGATCCGGATGATCGGCGGCTGGGGCAAGGTGGGCGTGGGTATCGGCAAGCCACAGCAGAATGGCGGCGGTTTCGAAAATAGCCCCCTGCGGTGTTTCCAGAACCGGTATCAAACCGTTTGGGTTCAGCGCACGATAGGCAGCGCTGTCCTGTTCGTTCTGGCTGCGATCGACCAGCACGGTTTCATAGGGCAAGCCCATCTCTTCCAACACCAACCGGATCACCAGTGAGGCGTTGTCGGGGGCGTAGTGCAGGCGATAGGGCTGTGTCATGGCGCGTACTTATGATGCGAGGTCAAATTGGGAAGGCAAGATTGCGACGTATCCGACGGGAAACGCGTAGTCTAAGCGACTTTCATAGCGGTCTCGCATGAATTGGGTCTCGCCGTTGCGTTTTGCATTCCGTATAACTCAGAAAAACCATTCCGGGAAAGCTGCCGATGACCACAGAGATGTCGCCAATCGATACCGCAAAATATGTCGCGGCAAGGCGCGCCGCTGAAATGGTCGAAGATGGAATGCGCGTTGGATTGGGAACCGGTTCAACCGCCGCCTGGCTGGTGCGTCGATTGGGCGAGCGGGTGGCGCAGGAGGGTTTGCGGATCAAGGGTGTTCCAACCTCGACCCGCACGGCGCAGCTGGCACGCGAGGTCGGGATCGAGGTCGTCTCGCTGGATCAGGCCGGATGGCTCGACCTTACGATTGACGGGGCGGATGAGTTCGACGGTGATCTGAACCTGATAAAAGGCGGTGGTGGGGCGCATCTTCAGGAAAAGATCGTCGCAACGGCCAGCGATCAAATGGTAGTGATTGCCGATGCAGGCAAAGAGGTCGAAACCCTAGGCGCGTTTCCCCTGCCGGTCGAAGTGATCCCCTTTGGCTGGCAGACCACGCGCACCCTGATCGAAGAGGTTCTGGATACGATGGATGTGCTGGGCACCAATTGTGCGCTGCGTATGAATGGAGAGGCCCCCTATGTGACCGATGAGGGCAACCATGTCCTGGATCTGCACCTGCAACGGATCGGCAATGCCCGCCAGATGGCGCTGGTGCTCAATCAGGTGCCCGGTGTTGTCGAGAATGGTCTGTTTATCGATATCTGCGATAAGGTCGTCGTTGGCCATGGGGATGGCCGGGTCGAGTTGCGGGACATCAACGCAGGCACGATCGAGATGGATCAGCTGTCGAGTGGCGCGCGCGAGAACCTGTTTTCGGATCTGACGGATTGATCCGAACCCTTACGAAACTTGGCCCTATGAATGAAAAAACCGAGATTTGCGCGGCAAGGGGTTGGCAGCTGACTTTTTGCGCCCAGATATCCAAAGACTTTTTTAGACCGAACGAAGGAACCCGGCATGAGCTTTGACTATGATCTGTTTGTCATCGGAGGCGGCTCTGGC
This sequence comes from Ruegeria sp. H4, assembly GCF_056533065.1. Classification (NCBI taxonomy): domain Bacteria; kingdom Pseudomonadati; phylum Pseudomonadota; class Alphaproteobacteria; order Rhodobacterales; family Roseobacteraceae; genus Ruegeria; species Ruegeria sp. H4. The sequence goes on along the minus strand of NZ_JBQFOC010000002.1, from coordinate 429,982 downwards.
GGGGTGCGCGCGGCGCGCGTGGCAGCAGGAGAAACCGGCGCCAAGGTGGCGCTGGCCGAAGAGGATCGCTATGGCGGCACCTGCGTGATCCGCGGCTGTGTGCCGAAAAAGCTGATGGTCTTTGCCAGCGAATATTCGGGCATGGTCGGGGATGCGCAGGCTTATGGCTGGGACATTCAGCCGGGTGCCTTCGAATGGAACACCTTCCATAGCAAGCTGGTTACCGAACTGGATCGACTGGAAGGCATCTACCGCAACATCCTCAAGAACAACGGCGTCGAAAGCTTTGATCAGCGCGCGCATGTGGTCGACGCGCACACGGTTGAGCTGGCCGATGGGACCCGCAAAACCGCAAAGCACATTCTGATTGCAACAGGCGGTCGTCCGGTAGTGCCGGACTTCCCGGGCTCGGAACTGGCGATCACGTCGAACGAGATTTTTCATCTGCCGAAACTACCCGAAAGCATTCTGATCGTCGGTGGCGGCTACATCGCCAGTGAGTTCGCCGGGATCATGAACGGTTTTGGGGTCAAGACCACGCAGTTCTATCGCGGCGCGCAAATCCTGCGCGGGTTCGACGAAGAAGCGCGCGGGTTGATTTGTGAAGAGATGCGCCAGAACGGCATCGACGTGCGTCTGGGCACCAATGTGCTGGAGATGACGAAAGAGGGCGACAAAATCCGCGTCAAGGCTACGGATGGCACTGAGGATCAGTTTGACGTCGTGATGTACGCCACCGGTCGTGCGCCGAACGCGGACAATCTGGGTTTGGAAGCCGTAGGTGTCGAGCGCGGCCGCAAAGGTGAGATCATCGTGGATGAATACAGCCAGACCGGTGTGCCCTCGATTTACGCGATTGGCGACGTGACCGACCGGGTGAACCTGACCCCGGTAGCCATTCGCGAGGGCATGGCCTTTGTTGAAACCGTGTTCAAGGGTAACCCGACACCGGTGGATCACGACCTTATTCCCACTGCGATCTTTACGCAGCCTGAATTCGGAACGGTCGGTCTGAGCGAGGAAGAAGCGTCGGCTCAGGAACCAATTGAGGTATATGCGACCTCGTTCAAACCGATGCAGAAGGCGTTCGCTGGTGGCACTCAGCGGGTTCTGATGAAGTTGATCGTCAGCCAGGCGTCGCGCAAGGTGCTAGGATGTCATATCGTCGCCCCCAGCGCGGGTGAGATGATTCAGCTGGCAGGGATCGCCGTGAAAATGGGCGCCACGAAGGAAGATTTTGACCGCACGGTTGCAGTTCATCCGGTGATGGCCGAGGAATTGGTGACAATGCGGCAACCTGTACGCACGGCTTGATTTGCAACCGGGCGCACACAAGTTACAAGGGACCCCGTGATCACACGGGCCTAAACGAAGGAATCGAAAAATATGGCGGGCAACAGCGGTGGCCCCTGGGGGGGCGGAGGCTCATCCGGAGGCGGAGGAAATCGGGGTAACAACGGGGACGGGCGTAAGCCTCCCGAAGGTGACGGCCCGCAGATCCCCGAGATCGATGAGCTGATGAAAAAAGGCCAGGAACAGCTGCGCGTTCTGATGGGCGGTCGTGGCGGCGGTGGTCGTGGCACAAACGGTTCAGGCGGTGGTGGCGGTGGTCCGTTGTTCACCAAAGGGACTGTGGCGATTGGCGCTTTGGTTGCCATTGGCCTTTGGGCGGCTGCCAGTTTTTACACCGTGAAACCCGAAGAACAGTCTGTTGAGCTGTTTCTGGGTGAGTTTTCCGCTGTTGGGAACCCGGGTCTGAACTTTGCACCTTGGCCGTTGGTAACCGCCGAAGTCATTCCGGTCACACGTGAACAGAATGAAGACATGGGCGGTGCGCGCGGCAGTGATGATGGTTTGATGCTGACCGGCGACGAAAACGTGGTCGATATTGATTATCAGGTTGTCTGGAACATCAACGATCCGGCCAAATACCTGTTTAACCTGCGTGACCCGCGCCAGACGATCCGCGCCGTGTCGGAATCGGCGATGCGTGAGATCATAGCCCAAAGCGAACTGGCACCGATTCTGAACCGGGATCGCGGGATCATTGCTGATCGTTTGCAAGAGCTGATCCAGTCCACAATGGACAGTTATGATTCCGGTGTAAACATCGTCCGTGTTAACTTCGACAAGGCTGACCCGCCGCAGGACGTTATCGCAGCCTTCCGCGATGTTCAGGCCGCCGCGCAGGAGCGTGACCGTCTGCAAAACGTCGCTGACGCTTATGCCAACCGGGTTCTCGCTGAGGCGCGTGGTGAAGCCGCGCAGGTTCTGGAAGAGGCCGAAGGCTATCGCGCCCAGCAGATCAACAGCGCGCAGGGTGAAGCCAGCCGTTTCAGCGCGGTTTTGGAAGAATATAGCAAAGCCCCTGATGTGACACGAAAACGTCTGTATCTGGAACGTATGGAGCAGGTACTGGGCGATGTTGACAAGATCATCCTTGACGAGAACTCGACCGGCTCAGGGCAGGGCGTTGTGCCTTATCTGCCGCTGAACGAACTGCGTCGCAGCCCTGCAGGGGAGAGCAACTGATGCGTAAGTCACCTATAATCCTGATCATCGTTGCTATTCTGGCCGTTGCCGGTTTGTCATCGATTTTTATCGTGGACGAGCGTGAACGGGCGCTGGTTCTGCAATTCGGCCGCGTTGTTACGGTGAAAGAAGAACCGGGCCTTGCGTTCAAAATCCCCCTTATTCAAGAAGTCGTGCGTTACGACAACCGCATCCTTTCGATCGACGTGCAACCGCTTGAAGTGACACCTCTGGATGACCGTCGTCTTGTTGTCGACGCTTTCGCGCGCTACCGGATTTCGGATCTGGAGCAGTTCCGTCAGGCCGTTGGTGTCGGTGGTATCCCCGTGGCCGAGGATCGTCTGGATCGCATCCTGCGGGCCGAAACCCGCGAAGTGCTGGGTTCGGTTTCGTCGCGTGATATCCTGAGTTCGGATCGTGCGGCACTGATGCTGCGTATCCGCAACAGCGCGATTGCCGAAGCGCAGGCGTTGGGTGTCAGCGTGATCGACGTCCGCTTGAAAGCCACCGATCTGCCGCAGGCCAACCTTGAGGCCACATTTGACCGGATGAAGGCCGAGCGGGAACGTGAAGCCACCGACGAACGTGCACGCGGTAACGAAGCGGCGCAGCGAGTTCGTGCGCAGGCCGACCGGACCGTGGTGGAACTGGTCTCGGACGCCAACCGTGAGGCCGAGATCATTCGCGGTGAGGCAGATGCGGAACGCAATGCAATCTTTGCCGAAGCCTATGGCGCGGACCCGGAGTTCTTTGAGTTCTACCGCTCTCTGACGGCCTATGAGAATGCACTTCAAGGCAGCAACAGTTCGTTGATCCTGAGCCCGGATTCCGAGTTCTTCAATTACCTGGCCTCGCCCACCGGACGTGCTGCACCGGCTGCTGCGGCCTCTGAGTAATGGGTATGATCCTTCTGGCCTTCGGGCTGGTACTGATTGTCGAGGGGCTGGCCTATGCGCTGGCCCCTTCGCTTATTGAACGGATGCTGGAGGCACTCCGATCCCTTCCAGAACAGGCGCGACGGTTATCCGGATTGCTCTGTGTGGTCAGTGGGCTGGTCCTGATTTGGGGTGCCTATCAGGTCGGGTTTTGACTTCAGGGCTTCACGTGGCGGTGATTTCCCCGCGATCCTGAGTTGCGGGTTGCAGCAAACCGACTACATTGGTTGCCTAGAGGGCGGCTTAAGGGCGGTCCGTAGATAGTGACGACAAGGAGTTCCCAAGTGCAGGCACAAGCACGCAGTATGTCCGTTCGGCAGAACGAAGGGTTTGGTTTTATGCGGCTGATGTGGCTGGCATTTGCGGGAATGGTTCTGATCGCTGCGCAGACGGTGGCGGCGTATGCGCGTGGCGAAAGCTTGGCACCGCTTGCGGAACAGATCAGCCCGGCTGTGGTGAACATCACCACATCGACCCTGATCGAAGGACAAACCGGCCCGCAGGGCATCGTGCCCGAAGGATCACCGTTCGAGGATTTCTTTCGTGAGTTCCAGGACCGTGGGGACAACGGCGAAAACGTTCCGCGTCGCAGCAATGCGCTGGGCTCGGGGTTTGTGATCTCGGAAGACGGGTTCATCGTGACCAACAATCACGTCATTGCCGAAGCGGACGAAATCCTGGTGGAGTTCTTCCCGGGCGATGGTCAGCCTAAGAAAGAGCTACCCGCCAAAGTGATCGGCACCGATGAAAAAACCGACATTGCTCTGCTCAAAGTCGAAGCTTCTGGCCCGCTAAAATACGTCCAATTCGGCGACAGCGATATTGCGCGCGTCGGGGATTGGGTGATTGCCATGGGCAACCCGCTGGGGCAGGGATTCTCGGTCTCGGCTGGGATCGTATCTGCGCGCAACCGCGCGCTGAGCGGGTCTTATGATGACTACATCCAGACCGACGCGGCGATCAACCGGGGCAACTCGGGCGGTCCGCTGTTCAACATGGAAGGCCAGGTGATTGGCGTAAACACCGCGATCCTTTCGCCCAATGGTGGGTCGATCGGGATTGGTTTTTCGATGGCTTCGAACGTAGTTGTCAAAGTTGTCGATCAGCTGCGCGAGTTCGGGGAAACCCGCCGAGGCTGGCTGGGTGTCCGTATTCAGGATGTGACCGAAGACATGGCCGAAGCCATGGGCCTTGAAAAACCCGGTGGTGCGCTGATCAGCGATGTGCCCGAAGGTCCTGCGAAAGAGGCTGGCCTGCTGGCGGGTGACGTCATTCTCAGCTTTGACGGCGTCGATGTCGAGGATACGCGCGGCCTTGTCCGTCAGGTCGGTGAAACAAAGGTCGGCAAAGCCGTCCGCGTCGTGGTCAGCCGGGATGGTAGCACCCAGACCGTCTTGGTCACGCTGGGCCGCCGTGAGGATGCGGAGCGCGCCGAGAATGGCGAAGAAGAAGCTGAAGACACGCCTGCTGATGAAAACACGGATATTCTGGGTCTGACTATTTCACCGCTCACCGACACGCTGCGCGAAGAACTTGGTCTGGACGCGGATGCCGAAGGGCTGGTGGTTTCGGATGTGGATCAGGCTTCGGAAGCCTATGCCAAGGGCCTGCGTGCTGGTGATTTGATCACCGAAGCGGGCCAACAGAAGGTTGCCACAATCGAAGACCTGGAAGACCGGATGGAAGAGGCAACAGTGGCTGGGCGCAAGTCTCTGCTGTTGCTGGTGCGTCGTGGCGGTGACCCACGGTTTGTAGCGCTCAGCCTGGAAGAATAGCACCGGTTTTGAACTTCCAAGCACTGATCTAAGAGGCTCCGATCCGGAGCCTCTTTTTTTGTCTGCTAAGCGGTGGTCAATCTTTCTGAACCGGGGCTGTAATCAATGTCTAACATCATGTCGCAAACAGAGCGGACCTGATCCGAAACCCGTGTTAGGGGCCGGATGAAAGGGAATATTGTGTCAGAAAACAAGATTTTACAAAACCCTACATTGGCTATCGTCTTTATCCTGATCGGAATGCTGGGGATTTCTCTCAATGACATGCTGATCAAGTTTCTGTCGGGCGGGTATCCTTTGCACCAAATGGTATTCACCCGTTCTCTGATTGGGATCGGCTTTAGCCTTGCTCTGGTTCAGTTGGAGGGGGGATGGAGTATCCTGAAAACCGATCAGCCGGGCCTGCATGTTCTGCGGGCGACGTTTCTGGTGATTGCAAACCTGACATTTTTCACCGCGCTTGCGGTTATGCCTCTGGCCGAAGCGACGGCTGTGTTTTTCGTGGCCCCTTTGATGATCACCTTGCTCAGCATCCCGATCCTGGGCGAAAAGGTCGGACCGATGCGCATTGGCGCGGTTCTGGTTGGGTTTGCAGGGGTGATCATCATGACGCGCCCCTGGGAAAGCGGGGCAGAGCGCACGATCAGCCTGTGGATCTATGTCCTGCCCATTGCCGCCGCTTTCACCTATGCGCTGAACAACGTAATGACGCGGTATCTGGGCGCCAAATCCAAGGCGTCTGCCATGGCGGTCTATATTCAATCCGCCTTCATTGTTGTCAGCATTGTCTTCTGGCTGGTCGCCGGAGATGGGCGACTTGCCGAGGGTGTCGAGAATGAAAGCCTGTTGTTTCTGTTCCGCGCTTGGGTCTGGCCCGAAGGTCATGACCTTTGGTTGTTCGCAGGGTTGGGGCTGAACGCAGCCCTTATCGGATATTGCCTGGGACAGGCCTATCGCATCGCAGATGCGGCCACCGTGGCCCCGTTTGAATATGTGGGCCTGCCTTTGGCGATTTTTTGGGGCTGGGTGATCTGGGGCGAGCTACCGGGCCTACCGGTTGTTTTGGGGATACTCTTGATCCTGGGGTCGGGTTTGTTTGTCTTCCTGCGGGAAAAACAAAAGAACCGAATGGTTGTACGTGGCAAACACGTGCATCGCAGGTACTGACACGCTTGGGTATGCAGAGTCTGAGTTTGCAAAGAAAATGAGCCATATGCCGGGACGACATATGGCTCAGATACAGGGAGAGATCAGTGGACAGATATCGGGGATGATTCTCTGACCTCCTACGGTAACAAGCTCACCTTAGGTCAGGTTCGACCCGTCGTTCTGTGAACCAGATCACACCAAACTACGAAATCGTCAGATCAGATCGGATTCGGCCAATTCGCGCAGGGCTTCGAAATCCTGAATCAGCAAACCTCCGCGCGAGGCTTCAACCACATTGTCGCGTTTCCAGGTCGAGATGGTTTTTGACACCGCCTCGCGCGTGGCGCCGACAAATTCGGCTAATTCGCTTTGCGACAGCGTGATTCGTTCCGATGGGTCATCCTGCAGGTTGGACAGATGAAGCAGTTTGCGCGCCAGCCGGATCGGCATAGGCAGAAAGACCTGCTCGTTCAGCTGTGATCCCATCCAGCGCATGCGCAAACCGGCCAGACGGACCATATCAACGGCCAGATCGGGATGTTCGCGGATTTGGCCCATCACATCGCGGCGGCGCACACGCAGAACGCGCGATGGCTCGGCAGCGGCGACTGTCGCTGTGCGTGGGCCGCTGTCAAACAGGGCAATCTCGCCAAAAACTTCGCCGGGCCGCATGAGGGTCAGCGTCAGCTTTCGCCCGCTCATGGCCAGAAACGACACTTCGAGCGTGCCTGAGAGTATCGCGTAGAGCGCGTCGCCCTCGTCGCCCTGTTCAAACAGGGTTTCCCCCTGTTCAAGGGTCAGTTCGGACGCAAGATCAGAGAGCATCTCTCGAAGCTCGTCAGAGGCTTCTGATAGAAAGCCACTAGAAGGAAAGGCCGTCATACGGGCGGTGAACTCCGGATTTAGGTGCTGAGTGGTGCCTTAACCTTTCATAGCTTCGGGCTTAAGCCAAGTTCTTTTGCAGCTTACGGATTACTTACGCGGTGTGATGGTGGTGCATCAACGCAGCGTTGGCGCTCATTGCTGATCCGGATCTTCCATATAGTTTTGCAGCAGGCTGAATTGCAGCATCAAAAACGCCATCAGGGCGATCGGGAAAGCGAAGGTTTCGATCTTCACCCATAAATCGGTCGACATGGTGCGCCAGACGAGCTCATTGGCGATGGCCAGAACGGCAAAACAGGCACAGAGCCGGCGTGTGAGGATCATCCAGCCTTCGTGTTTCATGGGCAGCATCTCATCCAGTACATAGGCCAGATAGGATTTTCCCTGAAGCAGACCGATCCCCAGGATGGTCGAAAAGACGCCGTAGACCAGAGTGGTCTTCATCTTGAAGAACCGTTCATCATTGAACCAGGCGGTCAGGCCACCGAAGAAGATGACCATGAAGGCGGTAAAAATCTGCAATCTGCTGAGTTTACCGGTCAGAAACCACAGGATGCCCATCGCGGCCAGCATCAGGGGCACAAAGATGATCGTCGCGATGATAAAGCCGGAGTATTCTGTACCGGCGATCAGAAAGCTGTCATCGCGCAGGCGCAGATAGATGAAGAAAAAGGCCAGTGGGGGGCCGAGTTCGAGCACCTGTTTCAGAAACGGGTTGATGTCTTTTTTGCCTGTCATCGTATCTTCCTGCTGCTTACCCGCCCATTTCAACGATTACGGCGCCCAATGCAATCAATGCCATCAAAGCAATGCGTCTGGGGCCGACCGTTTCTTTCAAAACAAGCCAACCGATCAGGGCCGCAAAGACTGTTGAGGTCTCGCGCAGAACGGCGGCTTCGCCCACCTTGTCGAGCCGTGTGGCCAGCATGATCGCCCCGAAAGACATGGGCGCGATGATGCCGCCTGCAAGACCACGCAGCATGAGGGGACCAATGGCCGGGCGGGTGATCATGGCGCGCCATCTGAGGAAGGCGTAGATCGGCATGGCCGCGCCATCGATCATGAAAAACCACGCCAGAAAGGTGAACGGATCGGCGGTGGTACGGATGCCATAGGCATCATACGTGGTGTAGAGCGCCACGAAGAGGCCGGTAGCAACGGCCAGCGCCAGCGCGATCCCAAGCGTTTCCCGGTTGGTTTCCAGAAAACGCAGGTTGTAGAGGGCGAGGCCGAATATCCCGGCTAGCAGGACCGCAACACCGAACCACTGAGGGCCGCTGAAAGTCTCGCCGAACAACAGATAGGCGCCAATCACTGTGAACAGCGGGCCGGTGCCCCGCACAACGGGGTAAACGACCGTATAAGACCCTTTGGTGTAGGCCATGGCCTGAAGCGTTTTGTAGGCGATGTGGATCAGCCAGACGACGGCAAAGATCGGCCACATATAGGGTTCGGGCCAGGGCACGACGAAGAACGCAAAAGGGGCGGCCATTAGGCAATAGCAGGCGTCGATCGCTCCGCGCGAAAGCCAAGGATCGTGGCGGCCTTTCTGAAGTGCCCCGAAGACCGCGTGCAAAAAGGCGGCCATGAGAGCCAGTCCAAGGGCAAGCTGGTGGCCCGCTTCGGTGCCTTCAAGTGAGATCAGCCAGTCGCTCAAGTATCAGATCTTTTCGCTGGAGGGAGAGGCTGGGGGCTGTCTGCCCCCAGACCCCCGAGGATATTTATGGCCAGATGAAGGTTTGGATCAGCTTTGGTCCAGGCCGGTCAGGGCGGCGGCGAATTCTTCGGGGTCGAAGGGGGCGAGGTCATCAATTTGTTCGCCGACGCCGATGGCGTGGATCGGCAGGCCAAACTTGTCCGCAAGCGCCACCAGAACGCCGCCCTTGGCGGTGCCGTCAAGTTTGGTCATCACAAGGCCTGACACATCGGCGAGATTGCGGAAGGTTTCCACCTGGCTGAGCGCGTTCTGACCCGTGGTAGCGTCAAGCACAAGCAGGGTGTTGTGCGGGGCCGTGTCGTCGACCTTGCGAATAACGCGGACGATCTTGGCCAGTTCCTCCATCAGATCTGCTCGGTTTTGAAGGCGGCCTGCCGTGTCGATCATCAACAGATCGGCGCCATCTTCCTGGGCTTTGGAGAGGGCATCGAAGGCGAGGCTTGCGGGGTCCGAACCTTCTGGCGCGGTTAAAACCGGGACACCGGCGCGCTCGCCCCAGACCTGGAGTTGTTCAACGGCGGCGGCGCGGAAGGTGTCGCCGGCGGCGATGACAACCCGCTTGCCTGCGGCTTTGAACTGGCTGGCGAGCTTACCGATGGTCGTTGTTTTGCCCGAGCCGTTAACGCCGACGACCAGAACCACCTGCGGGCGTTTGGCATAAATCGGTAATGGGCGGGCCACAGGCTCCATGACGCGGGCGACTTCCTGTGCCAGCAATTGTTTGATTTCGCTCGTCGAGAGTTTGCGGCCAAAGCGACCCTCGGCCATGTTTGCGGTTACGCGCAGGGCGGTGTCGACGCCCATATCCGAGGCGATCAGCAGCTCTTCAAGCTGTTCCAGCATGTCGTCATCCAGCGTGCGGCGGACTACGGTTTGGGCATCGCCGCGGCTGAACAATCGGCCCAGCAGGCCTTTTGACTCCGGCACCTCCGGCGGCGTTGGTTCAGGCGTGGGGTCTGCAGGTGTAGGAGCAGGAGGCTCGGATGGCACGGGGATGGGGGCCGGGCTGGGTACCTCTGGAACGGGTTGCGTTTCGGGCTCGGGCTGCGGGATCACCGGGTCGGGTGCGGTTTCCTCGCCGCCATCCTCGACAATCGCATCCAACCCCTCTTCGAGGCGCGAGGAGGATTTGAACAGCTTGTCCTTGAGCTTTGAAAAAAACGCCATTTTGGTCTCCGCAGGTGATCCTTTCACCTAATGCGGATTTAAGGCAGTTGCAAAGGGTCAGGTAAAGGCGATCAGGAACCCGGCTTGTGCGCCCCAATAGAGCGGCCAGATCAGATAGGGCGTGAGTTTCAGAGCCGGGTGGTTGGCAGGTAACAGGAATTTTTCAGTTGCGAGGATCAGATCTGAGGCGATGAAGGCCATCGCAGCGGGCATGGCCCAACGAAGGGCGCCTGTATCGGGCAGAGCGAGGACTGTGATGCCCATGCCGAGGATGATGGGGATATAAGCCAGCACCGGCACCTTGAGGTCTTCGGCGCGGGGGGCAAGGAGGGTGGCGGCGACAATGCCCAGCAAAATGAGGGGCCAGACATATCCGGGATGGTCGAAGATAAGTGTCGCATCGCTGCTGGGATGAGACAGGAAGAGAGCGACATAGGCAAGGTGGCCTGCCGCAAATGCGCCAACACCGGCCATAAAGCTGGTCTCGGACTCGCGGGAAAGTAGTGCGTCCCCGATAGCGCAAAGGGCCAAAGCAAGGATCAACAGGGTTGCGGACCCGCTGAGAGCCGCGAACAGGGCCAATAGGGCGACAGAGGCAGTTTTAAGCGCAGTGCGTATTGTGCTGGCCGGGCGTGGGGACAGGGGCAGATAGGCCAGGGCGCATGTGGCTGCGATCCAAATCAGGCTGTTCACTCTGGTTTCCTCCCACTCTCGTGGGTTTACTGTCGTTCGAAATCAGCAATTGGCACAACAGGTGACGTGGAGGCATGCGAACGTGCAGCACGCATAGCTTTGACCGCATGTATCTGACACTATGGCGCCATGCTGAGGTTCTTTGCGATTCTTCTTGTGCTTTCGGCCCATCCTGTGGGGGCGCAAACGGCGTTATCTGGGGCGGAATTCGATGACTATACGCGCGGAAAAACCCTGTTTTACGGCTATAGCGGCGAGGTCTACGGGGTAGAACGCTATTTGCCCAATCGTCGCGTGATCTGGTCGTTTCTTGATGGCAACTGCAAGGAAGGTGTGTGGTATCAGCGCGAAGATCAGATTTGCTTTGTCTACGAAGACAGGTCAGACCCGCAATGCTGGGTTTTCACGCGAATGGGCGGTGGTTTGGTTGCCCAGTTCGAAGGCGACCCACAGGCGACGCAGTTGTATGAGGCCGAAGATCTGGGTGAAGAGATGATCTGCCTTGGGCCAGAGGTTGGGGTTTGATCTCAGCTCACCCTTAGGTCTTCGTAGCTGATCATGACATGCTGTCTGAACGCGGGTCTTGCTGTGAGTTGAGTATAGTAGCGTTTAAGATTGGGGAACTGCGCGTGCGAAATCTCGATGTCGTAGTATCGGTACAGGATGTGGCCGAACTGGATGTCGGCCAGGGTCAGGTCAGGGCCGGTGAGGAATTCGCGGCTCTCCAAACGTCGATCTGAAATTTCTAGTTTTGTTTCAAGCTGTTCAATGGCGTTCCTGATGTTAACCTTGTCTCTATCGGCAGGTGCGGTTCGAACCACATGCCAGAACACCGGGACCGTGAAACCCATTGCAACATTGATCTTCGCCCATTCAGCCCATTTGTCCACGTCGGCGCGCTGAACCGGGTCTTTGGGCCAAAACGTGTCGGGCCCGTAGCGGTCGGCGAGATAGCGCAGAATGGCCCCTGTTTCCCATAAGGGTGGGTTGGTGCCATCCTGCAGGACGGGGATGGTGCGGTTTGGGTTCAGCTTGCCGAAGGCTTGCGTGTCCAAACCGCCAAAGTGATGGCCAACATCATGGCGGTGATACTCCAGTCCCAACTCTCCGACACACCACATGAGGGCTTGCACATTCGATGATGTTTTGCGCCCCCAAATCGTCAGCATGGTTTAGAAGAGAGAGCCCTGATCGGGAGCATCTGTCTTAGCCTTTTTGGGGGGCGATTTGCTGGAACCTCCGGTCGTCAGGCGACCATCGGTGAACTCGATTTCCAGCACCAGGTGCTTGGAGGCTTGTGACTTGGTGGTAATCACGTCGCCCTCGGCCCGCACAACGGCATAGCCGCGTTCCAGCGTGGCTTTGTAGCTAAGCGTTTCGCGCAGGCGGTCTGTGGCATCCAGCTGTTGGCGCAGGCGATCCAATCGGGTGCTTTGAGCGGTGTCTAGTCGTTCGGCCAGTCTGTTGGTGGCTTGGCGCTGCTGGTCAATCTCGCGTTGGATCGGACGCACGGATAGGCGCGAAGACAGGTTGCGCAGGCTTTCCTGCCGAGATGCGACAACGCTGCGCAAGGTTGAGGGGCGCAGATGGGCCGACATCTCAACCAGTTGCAAGCGTCGGTTTTGCACGCCTCTGGTCAAAGCGGGTGTCAGTCGTTCTGCAATCAGATCAAGCCGTTGTCGGGGAGTGTTCAACAAACTATCCGGGCGCGGTAGGGCGCGGGCAATATCGCGCAAACGCTGGCTGCGGCGCTGGACCGCATCGCTGGCCGCACGGGACAGGCGTGCACCCTGTTCATTGGTCCAAGCCAGCAGCTCCATCCGGACGGGGACAGCCAGCTCAGCGGCAGCAGTCGGCGTGGGTGCCCGGCGGTCCGAGACAAAATCGATCAGCGTTGTATCCGTTTCGTGACCTACAGCCGAGATCAACGGGATGTCCGAGGCGGCAGCAGCACGCGCAACGCTTTCCTCATTGAAGCCCCACAGATCTTCGATCGACCCGCCGCCGCGCGCAACGATGATCAGATCAGGTCGAGGCAACGCGCCCCCGGGTGTGAGCGCGTTAAACCCTTCGATGGCGCGGGTCACTTCAGGCGCGCAATTGGCCCCTTGAACGGCAACCGGCCAGATCAGAACCTTACGAGGAAAGCGATCCCGTAGCCGGTGCAGGATATCGCGGATTACTGCGCCGGAAGGTGACGTCACCACGCCTATGATCTGAGGCAAATATGGCAGTTGCTTCTTGCGTTCGGGCGCGAACAGTCCTTCGGCTTCCAACTGCTTTTTGCGCTTTTCCAGCAGCGCCATCAAAGCACCTTGTCCGGCGACGGCGACCTCATCCACGTTCATGTTGTATTTGGACTGTGCGCCAAAAGCGGTTAGGCGGCCGGTCACGACAACCTCAAGCCCTTCTTCGGGCACAACCGACAAGCCCGAGATCTGACCTTTCCATGTCGTGCAGGCCAGCACGTTCCGATCATCCTTGATGTCGTAGTACAGATGCCCCGAGCGCGCTTTGAACACCCGACCGACTTCGCCGCGGACGCGGATTCGTCCGAATGTTCCTTCGAGCGTGCGTTTCACCTCGCCAGAAAGCTCGGAAACCGAATATTCGGGAGTGTTTTGGCCGGGAATCGGGTCATCGAGCAGGTCGGACATTTCAGCGCCTTGTGTCAAATGCCCACCCAGCTTAGAACGCCGCGCAGGCAAGGCCAAGCAGATCGGAGAGCTTTCATGAACATCCTTATTCTCGGCAGCGGTGGGCGCGAGCACAGCCTGGCCTGGGCGGTGATGCAGAACCCCAAATGCGACCGCTTGATTGTTGCGCCGGGAAATGCCGGGATCGCTCAGATTGCCGATTGTGCTGCACTAGATATCGAGGATGGTGGCGCAGTGGTCAGCTTCGCCGAAGAAAACGCGATTGATTTCGTCATTGTCGGCCCCGAAGCGCCATTAGCCGCAGGCGTTGCAGATCGTTTGCGAGAGGCTGGCGTGCTGGTCTTTGGCCCTTCGGCCGCGGCGGCACAGCTTGAGGCCTCAAAAAGCTTTACCAAAGAGATTTGTGACGCGGCCGCCGCACCGACAGCAGCCTATGCAAGGTTCACTGAGGCGGAACCCGCCAAAACCTATATCCGCGAACAGGGCGCGCCCATCGTGGTCAAGGCCGACGGGCTGGCCGCAGGCAAGGGTGTGATCGTAGCGATGGATGCGCAAACCGCGTTGGAGGCCATCGATGACATGTTCGGCGGCGCCTTTGGCGGTGCGGGCGCCGAAGTTGTGATCGAGGAGTTCATGGAGGGAGAGGAAGCCTCTCTCTTCGTGTTGTGTGACGGAGAGAACATCTTGTCCATCGGCACAGCACAGGATCACAAGCGTGTGGGTGAAGGCGATACCGGGCTGAACACCGGTGGCATGGGCGCCTATTCGCCCGCTCCGGTGCTGAGCGCTGAGGTTGAAGCCCGTGCGATGGCTGAAATCATCCGCCCGACCATGGCCGAGATGAAGCGGCGCGGGATGCCGTTTCAGGGTGTGCTCTATGCCGGTTTGATGATCAAGGACGGGCAACCGCGTTTGGTGGAATACAATGTGCGGTTCGGCGACCCTGAATGTCAGGTGCTGATGATGCGGCTGGGCGCGCAAGCGATGGATTTGATGCATGCAGCGGCCGAGGGGCGGCTGGAGGATGCCCGTGTGAATTGGGCCGATGATCATGCGATGACGGTGGTCATGGCAGCGCAGGGGTATCCTGGAGTGTATGGGAAAGGCTCTGCCATCAAAGGTTTGGATGCTCTGCCCGAAGACAGCAGCAACATGGTGTTTCACGCAGGCACCAAGGCGGTTGAGGGCCAGATTCAGGCCTCAGGCGGGCGGGTGCTGAACGTCACTGCACGGGGTGAGACGCTGCAGGAAGCGCGGGATCGGGCCTATGCAATGGTCGATGGGGTGGACTGGCCGGAGGGGTTCTACCGGCGCGATATTGGCTGGCGAGCGCTTTGAGCACTGGTGGGTGAGGGGGCTTTGCCCCCTCGGCCTGCGGCCTCACCCCCAGGATATTTTGGGCCAGATGAAGTTTGGATCAGCATTTTAGGGCTTGGGTGAGGCTGTTGGGGCCGTTGAACGGGCCGAGAACGGTTTGGGTCCAATCGGATTGGTGCGAGACGCTGATGATCCGCGACCAATCGGCGTTGACAACGATCAGCTCCGCCTGGCCGTTGCAGAGGCGCAGGCCGCCCGAGATAAAATCCTCACCGATCTTGTGATTGGTCAGGCCCGGGATTGCGGCGATCTCGGTCAGCTGATCATCCTTGAAGCGCCAGATACGCAGGGTTTTTGCGAGGTGAGGGCGGTCGATATAGGCAACCTCGACATGGCCGTCGCCATCCAGATCAGCAGCTCCGATTGGGGCCAGCCAACGGAAGCGTGTACCGATATACGGGGTGGCGGCGATTTTTGTTCCGGTTGTATCGTAGATAGCGAGTTGAGCACCACGCTGGTTTTGAGATTCAACGACGACAGCTTCGAAATTGCCGTCGGAATCGACGTCCCAAAGCCGGGGCGCCAAGTCTTCGAAAACGTGATCTTCTGGCAGGGTGATGGTCGTGACCTTGGTGCCATCTTCACCTTTCACGCTTAATTCTAGCGCGCCGTATTCGATGTTGTCACCCAGGACCCCATGCGTATAGCGCGTGGTTGGTTCCATAAACCGGGCTGAGGTTATTGTGTCTGCGGTTACAAAGCTTGCTCCAGCAAGCCACATGCAACACGCTGACAGAGCGCCGCGGGCCCGAAAGTGCCAGAGGCGAGCGGGCGGGCGCGGCGCTTTGGTTGGCATCAGATCTGCTTTTCGGGCATTTGTACTACCAGACCATCTAGTGCATCCGTCACCTTGATCTGGCAGGTTAGGCGCGAACGGGCAGGGTCGGGCTCGTAGGCGAAGTCCAGCATGTCTTCTTCCATATCATCCTTTGCGGGGATTTTCTCGACCCAGTCAGGGTGGATATAGACATGGCAGGTTGAGCAGGCGCAGGCACCGCCGCAATCGGCCTCAATGCCTGGAATATTGTTGTCACGGGCCCCTTCCATGACCGTCAGTCCGTTGGCAACCTCGACTGTGTGTTCGGTACCGCCATGCTCGACATAGGTGATCTTTGCCATTGCGTGCGTCTTCCTTCTGCAAGTGTCGAATTCTTCATTAGTCAAGGGAGCTAAGCGTTTCCAGTGGCAATTGCGACGCATCGCGCCGCAGATCGGCACTAGATACCAAAGTTCAACTCGGATTTGAGGACGCCAACACGTGGGCGACCCAATTCAGATGAGTCAAAGAGCAAGCAAGGGCTTGCGCATCTGATGCTACCAGCGTCCGGATGCTCCGCCACCCCCGGATCGGCCCCCTCCGAAACTGCTGCTGGTGCCGCTGGATACTTTTGGAATAGTGTACGAAGTTTCTTCGGAATAGTCGCAATTAAGGCACTCAATCCGGCGAATTCCCGAACCGGGCATTGTGTTGTTTGCCGCGATTCTGACCCGACGGCTCTGCCTTAGGCTGCGTTTCCCACATTTTGGGCAGGTTTGAAATCGAGCCAAACCATCGCTTATTGTGCTGCGGAGATTGAACAAAAGCATCGCCAGCGCAAACGCTGCAAAAATCCAAAGACCGGGATCATCACTTGTTTTCTTGGTGGGCGCATCTTCTCCGGCGCGGAACGGGTATACCAGCTTTTCTATGATGGCTGTGGTTCCGAGTTTGATCCCGTTTGAATAGCTGCCTGCTTTGAAGGCCGGAATGAACTTGCTGTCGACAATTTGTTTCGCCCGGTCATCCCAAGCGCGCCCATATGCAGCCCCAAGCTCTATTCGCATTGCCCTATCGTCACGCAGGACCATTACAAGGACACCATCATTTCGCGATGAGGCGCCAATCCCCCAATGATTAAAAAGCCCTGTGGCAAATTGCTCGAGCGTCCGGTTGGGCGCATAGTTGTTTTGAGTGTGCAGAGTGAGAATAGTCATCTCAACCCCGGTCTCCCTTTTGAGTTTCTGCAGTTGTTGTGAAACAGCCTGCTCATCCAGCGGGCTAAGCAAATCAGCGAAGTCGTTGACGGTCGTGTTTTTGTATTCTGGATAGGTCTGTCCCAGTGCGGCACTGGCCCAAGCCATCAATAGGATAAAGGCAATTCTCATGGTTGCTCACAGGTTTTTGTGAATCCTACAGCAGGAAAATGGAACAGCAATTGCTAAATACTTAGTCCCCAATTTGGTGGGTTTATTACTGACTGATGTGGGTCTCTTGTCATGTTTATCGTTTGAACAAAACGCTTTGCGCTGTTTTGTCCTGATGGTCGCCTCGTAGCTCTGCATATAGGGCGCGACCTGCCTGTACCGCCGGGCGGGCACCGACTGCGTTGAGCCAGCGTGAGAAATGCGGTTTGTTTTCAAGCTGCTGCTGCTGGCCTTCCCATAGGCTGGCCCAACCCCAGATCGCCATATCGGCGATCGAGTAGAAGTCGCCCGCGACGTATTCGTTTTCGGCCAGTCGTCGATCGAGCACGCCGTAAAGGCGCCCAACCTCGGCGCGATAGCGATCCTTGGCATAGGGCAGGTCTTGGGGTGGGTCCATCTGAGGGGCATATTTCAGGAAGTGATGCGCTTGTCCGGCCATCGGGCCTACACCGCCCATCTGCCACATCAGCCACTCTTCGATGGCGATGCGGTCCCGTTCGGATTCGCCATAGAAACGCCCCGTCTTGCGCGCCAGATACATCAAGATCGCGCCACTTTCGAACACGGAAACGGGTGCGTCATTCGGGCCGTCAGGGTCGACGATGGCAGGCATACGATTGTTGGGTGAAAATTTCAGAAAGTCAGGATCAAACTGATCACCCTTGCCGATATTGATCAAATGGGTGGAGTAAGGCAGCTCCATCTCTTCCAAAGCGATAGAGACCTTCCAGCCATTTGGCGTGGGCCAGAAATACAGATCGATCATGATATCTCCTCAAGCTGAGGGGATCATGAAGCTTTCTGCGCAAACGGCAAGAGTGCCTGCGGCCGGGGCAGGGCAAAAAGCCGTGACCAGCGCCGGTGCGGCGTCTTGGGGATACCGCGCCTAAGCGTGTGCAGGCACAGGCGTTCGGGGTCGCGCAGCAGGGCGTTGTAGACGCGCAGCACGCCGGGGCGTGTGTAGCTGGACCAATGACAGATGCGTCGCTCGGGCGCAGCGAGTGGGAAGATCAGCGCCGACAGGTGATCCACCGTGTCCGGACAATCGATCTGCAATGTGACTGCGTTTGGTGCCGTCAGGCCCGCGCCAATGCTAAGATCCCCGCGGCGGGGCGGCTGAATGGCGGTTTCATACAGAAAGTCGAACAGATCGTTCTCGCGGCTGATGATATTGATGAACTCGGCCGCGCGCCCGGCGGGTGTGATCAGGGCGGCAATGGTGCGGGATTGATATGCGGCCCCGGTGAGCGATACGATGCGACTGAGTGCACCCGTTGGAATGTGATGCAACGCCTCAAGCGCCAGTTCGGTGCCCATCGAATGGCCGATGAAATGAATCGGACGCTGAGGATTCAAGTGATGCACTTGACGAATGACCTCCGCCAGAACCTTACCTGCTTCAACGGCGCGGCGCTGCGCTGACCAGAGCGGGCCGCGCGCGTCCCAGCCAAAGGCGATGGCCAAACCTTCGTCTTCAAACCCGCTGCCAAAGCCCAGATGTTGCGGCCAGCTGGGGCTGTACCAGGGCATCGCCTTGGGATGCAGCGACAGAATATGCCGGTGTGGGCAGGCATTGGCATCATCCGGCCGGTACTTGTACCCGTGGGTCATGATAATGACTGGACCGTCGGATTGCTGGGCCTCTTGCAAAGCCCCGAACAAGGGGCGGGAACTACCGTGCAATTCAGCACGCCCGTTGACAGCATTGATCCTGATCACTGGCATAGTTCTGCCTCATACAAGATGTTGTGGTGCCGCTTTGTCATGACGCTATGACGTTTCCATGAATGAACGATTACAGAACCGTGACGATGCAGGCGCCGGGCTTGACGAATTCGCGACTGCGGCGTAAGGGCAACAACACTACGTGGCGATTTGTTACCGGATTGCGGGCCACGCTAAACAACACCGCTAAAAGGTCAGGATGAAAGGCCCCTTTCGCTTGACCGCGTCTGGGGTTTTTTTGATGCGCTCCGGGGATCGGAGTCGAAAGGAATGACATGAGCGAGAGCTGGAACAAACGCACGCAGGCCGTCCATGGCGGCATTCGTCGCAGTCAGTATAATGAGGTAAGCGAGGCGATTTTCCTGACCCAGGGCTTTGTTTACGACAGTGCCGAGCAGGCCGAGGCCCGGTTTCTGGAATGCGGCCCTGATGAGTTTATCTATGCCCGTTACGGCAATCCGACTGTGTCCATGTTTGAACAGCGCATCGCCGCGCTGGAAGGGGCCGAGGATGCCTTTGCTACCGCGTCAGGGATGGCTGCTGTCAATGGTGCGCTGACCTCAATGCTGAAGGCTGGGGACCATATCGTTTCGGCCAAGGCGCTATTTGGGTCCTGTCTCTATATCGTTGAAAACATCCTGACCCGGTTCGGGGTTGAGGTGACATTTGTGGATGGCACAGATCTAGAGCAGTGGGAGGCAGCAATTCGGCCAGACACCAAGGCGGTGTTCTTCGAATCCATGTCGAACCCAACGCTTGAGGTAATCGATATCGAGGCGGTCGCCAAGCTGGCCCATGCGGCAGGTGCCTTGGTCGTGGTGGATAATGTATTCTCCACCCCCGTATTTTCGCGTGCGATCGAGCAGGGCGCGGATGTAGTTGTGTATTCGGCCACCAAACATATCGACGGGCAGGGACGCGCCTTGGGCGGTGTCATTATCGGCACGCGCGACTTCATTCGGGGCACGGTTGAGCCTTACCTAAAACACACCGGTGGTGCTTTGAGCCCATTCAATGCCTGGGTCATGCTGAAAGGTCTGGAAACCATGGCGTTGCGCGTGAATGCGCAAGCGGCCACGGCCCAGCATATCGCCGAAGCGCTGGAAGAACATCCTGCGCTGGAGCGGACGCTTTATCCGGGGCTGAAAACCCACGCGCAGAATGCTCTGGTACAGTCGCAACTGGGCGGAAAAGGCGGCACCGTTCTGTCGCTGGATATCAAAGGGGGCAAGGACGCTGCGTTTAAGTTTCTCAATGCCATGACGATTCCTGTGATCTCGAACAATCTGGGCGATGCGAAATCCATTGCGACACATCCGGCGACGACCACACATCAGCGCCTGAGTGATGAGCAGAAGGATGAGCTGGGCATTACCCCCGGATTGATCCGGTTTTCTGTGGGGCTTGAGGATGCAGATGATCTGCTGACGGATATCCGCAACGCTTTGCAGGCGTCACAAACCTGAGTAGATTGGGGGCGGGAATGCCCCCATTATCATGATGAAACGCGGCCTATCCCTGTGCTCGCTGTCAGTATCGGCCTAAAAGCGCCGGTATTTTTCATTTCATTTCAATCCGGAATGGTATCGCGTCCGTAAAACGCTACACTGGCAAATGAACTGCAGTCATCTATATCAAGGATGACCAATTGAGGACCCTCAGCCAATGAACGTTCATCCGCGCGATATTGATACTCCGGACCGTGACGAGGCCGCCGCCGCCCTGAAGCTGCTGCGCAAATGGGCCGAAACTGCATCGTCTCTTGAGATTTCGCAGCTTGATCCGGCTGTGGCGCGGCTGATCCCGGGGTTCAATGCACAGAATTATCCGGCGCTCGCGCGGGAGTATCCCGAAGAATTTGCGGTGGATGCCGCCTATCGCGCCTCGCTACCCGATCTGCAAAACGGTCCCTCTAGTTTGATCCGTGGTGCAAGGCAGCAGATCCAGCACGTCGGAATTTCCAACTTCCGCCTGCCAATCCGCTTTCATCGCAAGGGCGGGGACGACCTGACGCTTGAGACCTCGATCACAGGCACCGTAAGCCTTGAGGCCGAGAAGAAGGGCATCAACATGTCCCGGATCATGCGCTCCTTCTATAAGCATGCGGAACGGACGTTCAGCTTTGAGGTGATTGAGGCCGCGCTGAGCGACTATCTGACCGATCTCGACAGTTTCGATGCCCGCATCCAGATGCGGTTTTCCTATCCGGCGAAGGTCAAAAGCCTGCGCTCGGGGCTGGAAGGATATCAGTATTATGACATCGCGCTGGAACTGGTCGAACAGAACGGTGTGCGTCAAAAGATCATGCATCTGGACTATGTTTATTCTTCGACCTGCCCCTGTTCACTGGAACTGAGCGAGCATGCCCGGTCGCAGCGGGGGCAGCTTGCAACGCCGCACTCTCAGCGTTCGGTCGCGCGGATTTCCGTTGTTGTGGATTGCGATGCAGATTGCCTGTGGTTCGAGGATTTGATCGAACTGTGCCGCCGAGCGGTGCCGACAGAAACGCAGGTCATGGTGAAACGTGAAGATGAACAGGCCTTTGCCGAATTGAACGCGGCCAATCCAATCTTCGTCGAAGACGCCGCGCGTCTGTTCTGTGCTGAACTGTTGGCCGACCATCACGTCGGTGACTTCCGTGTGATCGCAAGCCATCAGGAAAGCCTGCACAGCCACGACGCGGTTTCGGTTTTGACCGAGGGGCCCACCTTCGAGTCGGTCAGTCTGGACCCAAGACTGTTCACAACCCTGTTCCACGTCGGGTAACGACAGCGCCTAAGCGCCTGGATTTTCATCACAAAGAACGCGTATCAGCGCCCTATCGCCGCATTGCAGCAAAAATGCTGCACTTGCGTGATGTTGTAGTGTAAAAATGTTCGGGAATGCAGCTGCCGCATGACGGGCTTTGACCTGCGTGCTGCCCCGGAAGGACACCGAGACGTGCCACGCCCTGGACTGCAATACCCAAAGCTCTGCCCAGATGATCTGGGCGGACAGGGACACTTACCCTCAGATTTCAGGCTGCTTCGTTGCTACAGGAGAGACATGTAATGAATCCAATTACCCAACCGCTGGAGTTTCAGGCAGCGGCATTTCGCGTGGCTGGTTACGCCATGGTGAGCCAAATCAAGATCATGCAAATCGTTGCCCGCTCGGCAATGGAATTTCCATTGGCTCAGGTTCAGGCAGTGCAGACGACGGCACTGGGTTCGACCCCGGTAACCAAAACGCCTGCACCCAAGAAACCTGTCGCAAAACGCGCCAAAGCCACCCCGGCAAAAAAACCCGCTGCATCAAAGCCTAAGGCGGCAGCAACAGCGACGCCCAAAGCAGCAGCAACAGCGAAATTCAGGGCCAAACCGCGCACAGCAGCTAAACCTGCACCTGCAGCAAAGCCCACGCCAGTGGTCAAATCCGAGCCGGTGGCAAAGCCTACAGCTGTAGCCAAAGCGCCTGTCAAAGCGGAAGCTGCAGTCCCCAAACCTGCAGCGCCCGTAACAAAGACTGCAACGCCAAAGCCCGCCGCTGCCAAACCCGTCGCGGCGAAACCAGCGCCGAAAGCGCGGGCTTCAAAACCGGTTACTCCTAAGCCCGCGGTTGCAAATGCCACTGCAACAGCAGCAAAAACGGCAACTGTCCCTAAAGCTGCGTCCAAACCTCGCAAGGCGACTGCGGTGAAAACAGCGCAGGCCGCCGAAACACCGAAACCTCAAGCTCGCCGTACACGCGCGCCGTCAAAACCGCCTGCGATGCCCAAGGCAACCCAGAGTTCCGAAGAATAATCGCGGATCATCTGCTTGACACGGTCGGGTCGGCGCGCCAACGCTGCGCCTCATGATGGATCTTCGCCCGGTCGGATATGTGATTGGCTTGCTGGTCGCCATTCTGGGGGCGACCATGCTGCCGCCTATGGTTGCCGACCTGATCGAAGGGCGCGGCGAATGGCATGTCTTTCTGGAAAGCGCCATTATTACCATGCTGGCGGGTTCGGTTCTGGCCATCAGCTGCTCGAACGGGGTGGGTGAAGGTCTGACTATTCGTCAGACCTTTTTGTTAACCACGGGCGTCTGGGTTGCCTTGCCGGTCTTTGGGGCGATCCCGTTTCTATTTGGTGAAACCGAACTGCGCTTTGTCGATGCGTATTTCGAGGCGATGTCAGGGCTGACCACCACCGGTTCAACCGTCATTTCAGGCCTGGATGATCTGCCCCAAGGTTTGCTGCTTTGGCGTGGCATTTTGCAGTGGCTGGGCGGCATCGGTATCATCGTCGTTGCCATGGTGTTCTTGCCCGAGCTACGTGTGGGCGGGATGCAAATCTTCCGTTCGGAAGGGTTTGAAACCATGGGGAAAATCCTGCCGCGCGCTCAAGAGATTGCGGGCCAGATATCCCTGATCTACGTGTTCCTGACGGTTGTCTGCATGTTGGTCTACGCAGCACTGGGCATGGGTTTTTTTGATGCGCTGGTGCACGCCTTCACGACAATCTCGACGGGCGGGTTTTCGAATTATGATGCTTCATTTGGGACGTTTACAGGGCCGTCGGAATATGCCGCATCGGTTTTCATGATTTTGGCGGCACTGCCTTTTGTGCGCTACGTTCAGCTTGCCAACGGTCATACGCTTTCACTGTGGCGTGACAGTCAGATCAGAGCATTCATAGCCACGATATTGGTTCTGGTCGTCGCCATGTCAGTGTTCCTGACATCTGTGTTTCCACACCATTGGGAACAGGCCTTCCGGGAATCCCTGTTTAACATCACGTCGATCATTTCAGGGACAGGCTATGCCAGCGTTGACTATATGAACTGGGGCAGCTTTGCTATCATGTTGTTTTTCTTGATCGGCCTGATCGGCGGTTGCGCGGGCTCGACCGCCTGTTCGATCAAAGTGTTCCGATATCAACTTCTGTTTGCGTCGATCAAAACGCAAATCCGGCGCATTCGATCACCACATGGCGTGTTTGTACCCTTATATGACGGCCGCCCTGTCAGCCGGGATGTTCTGACCTCGGTCATGAGCTTTTTCATGTTCTTTGTGCTGTCTATGGGCGTACTGTCTTGGGCGCTGGCGTTGACAGGGTTGGATTTCATCACCTCGGTTTCTGGCGCGGCCACCGCTCTGGCCAATGTTGGTCCAGGGCTGGGTGATCAGATCGGGCCGGCAGGCAACTTTTCCGGGCTGAACGATACGGCGAAATGGTTGTTGATCATCGGCATGCTCGTGGGACGGCTTGAGCTGTTGGCCGTCTATGCAATCTTTACCGTTCAATTCTGGAGAAGCTGATGAAAAGACCCCTTGGCGCGCAACTCTCGCACATGCTCAGGGATCGAGGCGTCGATGTGATCTTTGGCATTCCGGGTGTGCACAATCAGGAACTGTATCGGGGTATCGAAGAGGCGGGGATCACCCATGTTCTGGCGCGGCACGAACAAGGCGCGGGGTTCATGGCGGATGGATATGCTCGAGCGACCGGTAGACCGGGTATGGCCTATGTGATCACCGGGCCGGGCTTGTGCAACATCATGACGCCCATGGGGCAGGCCTACAGCGACTCGGTGCCGATGCTGGTTCTTTCATCCTGTCTGGATGAGACGCATGAGTATCGCGGCCAGTTGCATCAGATGAAGGATCAGCAAGCGGCTGCGGGAGCTGTCGCAGACTGGTCCGCGCAGGCGAATACGTCACAGGCTGCCTATGGTTTGGTGGAACGTGCATTTGAGGAGTTTGAACTCAACCGCCCCCGGCCCAAGCATATTCAGGTGCCCATTGCGCAGCTGGAAGCGGATGCTGATCCAGCCCCGTTTCCGAACCAACCCGCGCTGCGCACCAAGGCGCAGCCGCCCGATGTCGCACCGGCTGTCTCGCTGCTGAACCTTGCCAAACGACCGTTGTTCATTCTGGGGGGCGGTTGCCGGTCGAACGAATGGCGGCAAATCCTGACACAGTTGGGCGCGGCCTGTTTCACCACCTATGCCGGACGCGGGATGGCTGGGGTGAATTATCCGCTGGATTTCGGGGCAATGCTGCCCCGACCCGGCAGCGCCGAGGTCATCGCCTCTGCCGATCTGGTGATCGCGGTTGGTGCAGAGCTGGGAGAGGTCGATCTGTGGCGGCGCGAGCTGGGGCACAAAGCCACCCTGATCCGCGTTGATCTGGACCCCGAGGTTCTGTCAGATCATCACCGGGCCGCCGTCAAAATTCAGGCGGATAGTGCAAGTTTCGCGCGGGCGCTATGGGCGGTCACCGAAGATGCCAAACCCGCCACGGGATGGACCGCGGAGGAGGTCGCCGAAACGCGCGCCCGCTGGCGGGCTGAGGTGGATGCCGAACGA
Source organism: Ruegeria sp. H4 (assembly GCF_056533065.1). Taxonomy (NCBI): domain Bacteria; kingdom Pseudomonadati; phylum Pseudomonadota; class Alphaproteobacteria; order Rhodobacterales; family Roseobacteraceae; genus Ruegeria; species Ruegeria sp. H4. Next base: position 404,854 of record NZ_JBQFOC010000002.1, on the reverse strand, counting down.
CCAGGCATTGTGCCGGTCGTCGACGCCCTGCGCGCCGCGATGCCTGCCGATACGATGATCTATTCTGACATGACCCAGTTCGCCTATGTCGCGAAAGAGGTCTGGGATATGGCTTATCCTCACCATTGGCACCACCCCACAGGCTTTGGCACGTTGGGATATGCTTTGCCTGCCGGGATTGGCGGGGCGATTGGGCGCAGGGGCAAACCAACCGCTGTGATCGCCGGAGACTACGGGTTCCACTACACGATGCAGGAACTGGGGGTTGCGGTAGAACTGGGTCTGCCTCTGCCCATCATCCTGTGGGACAATGGAAGGCTGAAAGAGATCGAGGACAGCATGGTCCGCAGCCAGATCGCGCCAAACGCAGTTGAGGCGCGCAATCCCGTTTTTTGCAAACTGGCCGAGGCGTTTGGCGCGCGGTCTGCTGCGCCCGCTACGCTGGATGCGCTGCAGGATTCTGTGCGCGCTGCGTTTCAGGCGGACGGGCCAACATTGATCTGCGCCACACCTGATATTCTGTGAAACAAAAAGCGCCGCAGAAACTTGCGGCGCTTTCAGATTTACCAATGCGGTAAGCTTAGTCCCAGCAATGTACCAGAACTGTCATGCCAGTCGCCCGGCGGTTCAACTCATTGGGTGAGATTTGTGTGCTTTCCTGACTGGGCTGCCCGGACACACCGGCCTGGGTCAACACATCTGTCAAACGCGCGGCGGTTGCGGCCAGGCTGACCGAGGCGGGCAGGGTGCGCCCTTCGGTCGGGGTTGGCAGCAACATGCCCACCACATTACCGCTGTCGTTGAAGACAGGGCCGCCCGCGTCACCGGGCTGGGCGTTCAGGGCCAGACGTTTCACGCCTTCTTCTCCGTTCAGGCCACGGATATCCGCGATCTGACCATAGGTCAGGGTCGGGGCACCAAGCGCACCCTGATAGGAAAAGCCGGATACCGCGACCTCGGATTGAATGCGCGGCGTGTCCGCGCTGAACGCGGCCACACTTATGGGCGCAAGGTTCTGGCTGGGGCGCAGGACCGAGACACCCAGATCGGCATCGGTCCAGGCCACCTGAACCTCCTGATCGCCGTCCAGCGTGATCCGGGTGCAGTTATCTGCCGCCTCGGATACGGTCAGAACCGCCCCGCTGGTATCGGCAAAGAAACCTGACCGCGACAGGCGCGGTTTGCGCACTTGCAGGCCCGAGATCAGGTCGATCCGCTGATCCGCCGATGCGCCTGCTGCTGAGTCCAGAACCGCATCGGTGGTCGCAAAGCTCTGCGCCATGGCGGCCAGAACGCGCAGGCGGCGCGCCTCGTCCCCTTCGGGCCAGACCAGAGTGAACCCTTTGATCTGCCCATCTTTCAGTGTCGCCTGTGTGAACGAGACAACGCCGTTGCCGCGCCCTTCCAACGAGAACCGATCACCGCGCAGTTCGCGCGGGCCATCAAGTGGTACGATTTCCAGTGACTGCATCACTTCATACAGCGCGCGCAGGGTGGATTTGTCGCCTTCCTGCGAGATCAACAGCGCCTGAGCCCCGATATCATCACTTGATTTGAAATGGACAAACGGCGCCTCGTAGCGGTCAAATTCCAGGGCACCCAGCGGCATGTCCAAAGACACGCCCGCCTGATCGTCAGTATACGATCCCATCCCGACACTGATCAGCGGCGCGTTATAGTCATCCATCAGGGCCTTGCGCTGCAATGTTGTCAGAACGCCCGTCGGCTCATAGCCGTTGAAACGCTGCCAATCGCCCATCGAGCGGCGGGTTCCCTGACCAAATGCGCCATCGATGGACGAGTTATAGAACCCAGCGGCCTGCAAAGCGGTTTGCAGGTCTTTACGTTCCTGTGCAGTTAGCAATCGTTCGGACTGTAGCGCTTCGGCGCGTGTTTCGTCTGCGTCCTGCGGGGTGACCTCTGACAGGTTCTGTTCCGGCTGTGGTTCCGGTTCAACCGGGGGCGCAACTATCCCGCGATCCAGAAGATTAACGCCAATGGGCCAAAACTGCTGACCAAGATCGTTGGAGAATGCAATGAAGCTGTCGCGCGGGATTTGCCCCTCGGCGCGATAGACCCGAAGAACCTGTTCCGCGTCGCTGCGGGCATAGGGGCCGATCACAATGGCGTACCAGCCACTGTTCAGGCGGAACCCGTTCACATCGGGCAGGGCGCTGGCATAGGCCTGCGCACGATCCTGTGCTTCACGCAAGGAAGGCTGGGCTTCAACCTGTACCCAGACGCCTTGGTCTTGCTGTGCAGATGCGGTGTGCACTCCCAATAGAAGAAACAAAAGAAATGCCGTCAAAACTCGTGTCATATTCTGCCCGTTTTATGCAGTGTTGAACATTTCGCGCAGAATACGCGATTTCGCGGTCTAAATACCATGGCGCGAATACGCAGATTTCACTGTGTGGCTGTGCAGATACAGGATGTGCCGATTGGCCCGTTGACGCCCCTTGGCCCCTTGCATAGGAAGGGCGAAACCGACCGGAACCGGGTGCATGTAGCGCCCAAAGGGAATGTCATGACCGAACCGTCCAGCGCACCGCGTTCTTTTCAGGAAATAATCCTGCGGCTTCAGACCTATTGGGCCTCGAAGGGCTGCGCGATTCTGCAGCCTTATGACATGGAAGTCGGGGCAGGGACGTTCCACCCTGCGACCACATTGCGTGCGCTGGGCTCCAAACCCTGGGCTGCAGCCTATGTTCAACCCTCGCGTCGCCCGACGGATGGGCGTTACGGTGAAAACCCCAACCGGCTGCAGCATTACTATCAGTATCAGGTTCTGATCAAACCCAGCCCGCCCGATCTGCAAGAGCTATATCTGGGCAGCTTGCAGGCCATCGGGATCGACATGGAGCTGCACGACATCCGTTTTGTTGAGGACGACTGGGAAAGTCCGACCCTTGGTGCCTGGGGCCTTGGGTGGGAGGTCTGGTGCGACGGTATGGAAGTCAGCCAGTTCACCTATTTCCAACAGGTGGGTGGCCATGACTGCGCGCCGGTCTCGGGCGAGCTGACCTATGGTCTTGAACGACTTGCGATGTATGTGCTGGGCATCGACCACGTGATGGACATGCCGTTCAATGACCCTCAGTCGCCCAGCCCGCTGACCTATGGCGATATCTTCAAGCAAACCGAAGAAGAATATGCCCGTTGGAACTTTGACGTGGCCAATACCGAGGTTTTGCTGCGCCACTTCGAAGAGGCCGAGGCAGAATGCGCCACTATTCTGGCGCAGGAACACGATGATCCCAAGACCGGCAAGCGCATCGTCATGGCACATCCAGCCTATGACCAGTGCATCAAGGCCAGCCACATCTTCAACCTGTTGGACGCACGGGGGGTGATCTCGGTCACGGAACGCCAGGCCTATATCGGCCGGGTTCGTGCGTTGGCTAAGCAATGTGCTGATGCTTTTGTCCAGACCGAGGCCGCCGGGTTCGGGGCCTGATGCGCGGCTTAGGCCAATCCAGGCAACAACACCTTAAGACCGTCGGCGATCATGCTGATGGCGATGGCCGACAGGATCATGCCCATGAAACGGCTCATGATCACCCGGGCATTTTCGGACAGGCGCTTGGCCAGCGCCGATGCGTTCCAAAACGTTATGAACAACATCGCGACGACAACCAGAAATACACCAGCATAAGCAATGGCTTCAACGGGTTTCTTTATGTGGCTTGCATACAGGATCAGTGTGGTGATCGTGCCTGGGCCAACCAAAATTGGAAAGGCCAGCGGATAAAACGCCACCGTCTCGGGTGCCGGGTAAGACTTCTTCTCCCCTTCGGTTCCGTGATGCGAACTGCTTTCGTTCCCATTCAGCATGTTCAGCCCGATCATCAGAACAACCAGACCACCTGCCACCCGCAGGTCATCGACGCTGATGCCAAACAGTCCCAGCGCCTGATTGCCGATCAGCGCAAAGGCCGACCCAAGGATCAGGCAGTAGGTCGCTGTTTTCACAGCGACTTTGCGCTGATCCGCAACGGGAAGATCCTGTGTGACACTCAGAAACACGGGCAGATTTGTGACCGGGTTCATGATCGCAAACAGCGCGCCAAAAAATCCGATGACAAGGGTGGTATCCATGCGTATTGCCTCGTTTCATCCTGTACAGCTGCGGACCCTGTCCTATTTTCTGCCAATATGAAAGAGGCGTCATAGATGACCGGAAAATTGCTCGCTCTGATCCTGTTGTTGTCGGCCGTTTTGGCGGGCGGAGGGATGTATTATCTGCAGGTCTATGGCTTCTATTACGAGGTTGAGCCGCAGCCCGGGCAGGATGTGCTGTTGCTGGCGACGGGGGCGGATCAGCCCCAAGCGATTACCTATACTGCGTTTCAGGCAATCGATGCCGATAGCTCTCCGATTCGCTACCGGGCGTGTTTCGAGACGGACCTGACGCTAGATCAGATGACCGCTTTCACTCCGGTAGAAGACCCCGAGCCCCTGACTGCGCCAGGTTGGTTCGATTGCTATGACGCGCCCGCCTTGGCGGATGCGCTAAAAGGCGGGCAGGCGCAGGCGTTCATGGGCACCAAGAATATTCACTATGGCGTTGATCGCATCGTGGCCGTGACGCAGGACGGCAAGGGCTATGTCTGGCACGCGCTCAACAATTGCGGCGAAAAGGCTTATGACGGTACCGTGGTGGGTGAAGAATGCCCGCCCCGACCGCAGGAATAGGGGAACGCAGTGAGCCATGTCGTCGAAATCCCCGATTTTCTGACGGCCACGTTGGGCTTTGCCGTCTATCTGATCGGGGCCGAGATCAACGCACGGGTTTCTGCGTTGCGCAGCTTCAACATCCCTGAGCCGGTGACAGGGGGGCTGCTGGCATCAATTGTCGTTCTGCTGCTCTACCTGCTGTTTGGCATTGAGCTGTCATTTGGCCTGACAGCCCGTGATTTCCTGCTGGTTCTGTTTTTCGCCGGGATTGGTCTGAACGCGCGCCTGTCGGATCTGATCGCAGGGGGCAAGCCTTTGCTTTTGTTGTTGATCCTGACATTGGCGACCATCGTGTTTCAGAACGTTATCGGTGCTGCGGGTGCGGCGCTGTTTGGCTATCCTGCGCAGGCGGGGGTTCTGTTCGGTTCCGCCGCGCTGATCGGGGGGCATGGAACAGCGATTGCCTGGGCGCCCGAAGTGGCTGCGGCGACAGGGCTGGACGGTGCGACCGAACTAGGCGTTGCTGTTGCGACTTTGGGCTTGGTTCTGGCCGCACTTGTGGGTGGCCCCATTGCACGCCTGCTGATCGAAGGTCGCAACCTCAGCCCCAGTAGGCCCGAGGAAGAACACAGCGTCGGCCTTCCCGAAGACACCACGGAAGCAAAAACCCAGATCAACCACCTGACGATCATGCGGGTATTGCTGTATCTGAACTTGGCAATCATCACGGGATATGGGCTGGATCAGGTGATCAGTGCTACGGGTCTGAAACTGCCCCTGTTCGTGCCCTGCCTGATCATGGGCATTCTCATTTCTAATCTTCGCACGGCCGTCTTTCCGGGCGCGCCCAAAGTGTCACGGACCCCGTCGCTGGCACTGATCTCGGAATTCGCGCTGGGGGCCTTTCTGGCCATGTCGCTCATGAGCCTGCAACTCTGGACAATCGCCGAACTGGGGTTGGCCATTGCAGTGATCATGACGGCGCAGACCCTGTTTGCGGTTCTCTTTGTGCTTTGGGTTCTGTTCCCGGTGATGGGCTCGAACTACCGCGCCGCAGTTCTGGCCGCGGGGTTCGGTGGCTTCGCCCTGGGCGCAACCCCGACCGCAATTGCAAATATGACAGCCGTAACCAAGCGATATGGTCCGTCGCCTATTGCCTTTATCGTGCTGCCCCTTGTATCCGCCTTCTTTGTGGATATCGCCAATGCCATCGTCATTCAGACGATTGTGAATTTCTAAGGACCGACTATGCCCGACCTGTTGATCGAACTGTTCTCTGAAGAGATCCCCGCGCGCATGCAGACCCGCGCTGGAGAGGAGCTGAAAAAGCGGATCACTGATGGTTTGGTCGAGGCCGGTCTGACCTATGCCGGGGCCGCTGCGCTCACCACGCCGCGCCGTCTGACACTGGCGGTCGAAGGGCTGCTGTCCGAGAGCCCGACAATCCGTGAGGAACGCAAGGGCCCCAAGGTCGGTGCCCCTGACAAAGCCATCGAAGGCTTCCTGCGCGGCGCGGGCCTGACCCGCGACCAGCTTGAGGAACGCGACACGCCCAAAGGCGCGGTCTATTTCGCCACAATCGAAAAAGCCGGCCGTCCCGCGGCCGAGATTGTGGCCGAAGTGCTCGACACAACTATCCGCAACTTCCCATGGCTCAAATCAATGCGCTGGGGCGCAGGTTCGATGCGTTGGGTGCGGCCCTTGCACTCGATCCTGTGCATCCTCAGCGATGAGGCGGGCGCGCAGGTTGTGCCTTTGGAGATCGAGGGGATCAAAGCCGGAGATACCACCGAAGGCCACCGCTTCATGGCTCCGGCCCGGTTTTCGGTCACATCGTTCGAGGATTACGCAGCCCAGCTGAAACGCGCCTTTGTGGTGCTGTCGCCTGAGGAACGCGCCGAACATATCTGGAACGACGCGCAGAACATGGGTTTTGCCGCCGGTCTGGAGGTAGTCGAGGACAAGGGCTTGCTGGCCGAGGTCGCCGGTCTGGTCGAATGGCCTGTGGTGCTGATGGGGCAGATCGATGACGAATTCCTGGAACTGCCGCCCGAGGTGCTGCAGACGTCGATGAAAGAGCATCAGAAGTTCTTTTCCGTAAAGAACCCCAAAACGGGCCGGATCGAACGGTTCATCACCGTCGCCAACCGTGAAACTGCCGACAATGGCGCGACCATTCTGGCGGGGAACCAAAAGGTGCTGTCGGCCCGTCTGGCCGATGCGAAATTCTTCTGGGAGAACGACCTGCGCGTTGCCAAGTCAGACATCGCCCAATGGACCCGCGCGTTGGAGAATGTGACTTTCCACAACAAGCTGGGCACGCAGGCGGAACGGATCGATCGCATCGCCGCATTGACCCGTGAACTGGCCCCGGTGGCCGGAGCGGATGCCGATCAGGCCGAGAAAGCCGCACGTCTGGCCAAGGCTGATCTGAGCTCCGAGATGGTCTATGAATTCCCCGAACTTCAGGGGCTTATGGGCCGATATTACATCGAAGCCGCGGGCGAAGATGCCGCCGTGGCCGCCGTGGCGCAGGAGCATTACTCGCCATTGGGGCCGTCGGATGACGTGCCCGCTGCGCCGCTTTCGGTGACCGTGGCGCTGGCAGATAAGTTGGACACGCTGACCGGGTTCTGGGCGATTGATGAGAAGCCGACCGGGTCGAAAGACCCGTTTGCGCTGCGCCGTGCGGCGTTGGGGGTTATTCGACTGATCTTGGACAACAATCTGCGTATCAGATTGGACCGCTTCTTTGATAGCCAGTTGGTTCGCGCGGAGAGTGCTGTTAATGAGGCGCTTCCGGATGCGAGTGTCCGCGACCTTTTGGAAGAAATCGCGGATCATGGCGTCTTTGGCGCTGCATTCCAGACAGTTAGGGACAAAATTGTAGGATTGCCTGCGGCTGCTTTTCTGGAGCTCGAGAATAAGGTTCCTGACGCATCCGACGATCTCCTCTCGTTCTTCCACGACCGCCTTAAGGTCTTCCTCCGCGATGAGGGCATCCGGCATGACATCATCGACGCCTGTATCGCGATGGACGGCAATGATGACCTTAACCTGCTCGTCAAACGCGCCCGTGCTCTGAATGCGGTGATCTCGACCGAGGATGGGGAAAACCTTGTGCAAGGGTTCAAGCGGGCCAACAACATTCTGACGCAGGCCGAGGAGAAAGACGGGGTCGAATACTCCTACGGCGCGGATGTGAAATTTGCCGAGACGGATAGCGAAAAGGCGCTGTTTGCCGCCTTGGATCAGGCGCAGGCGCAGATTGATCCTGCGTTGAAAACCGAGGATTTCCCGACCGCCATGGCCGCCATGGCAAGCTTGCGCGGGCCGGTGGATGCGTTCTTTGAGGATGTGCAGGTCAACACCGACAATGACATTCTGCGCCGCAACCGCCTGAACCTGCTGAGCCAAATCCGCACGATCTGTTCCAGCGTTGCTGATCTGACCAAGATCGAAGGATAAGCCAGATCGCCCTTGCGCCGTTGGTGCAAGGGCTTATGCTGCGGCGAAGCTAAAAGGTGCCGCAGTGCAGAATAACCCGCATACCACGCTCATCACGTCCCAAGCACCCGTTGCCGCCAGCACCCACGGCGGGCGGGCCAAATGTTTGCAACGCCTTGTCCGGCTGGACCTGCCAGTGCCGCGCACTGTGGCGCTGTCCTTTGATCTTGTGCAACAGATTGCCGATGGTCAGGTGCCTGATATTACCGCGATTTTGGAACAGTTTGACGACACGGCGTTGCTGTGTGTGCGACCCAGTTCCGAAGACCCCGATTGGGGCGGGCCGGGTGCGGTTCTGAACATCGGGATGAACGATGCGCGCTATGTGGACCTGTCTGATCAGATGGGGGCCGAAGCCGCCGCCGCGCTGTATCTGAGATTTGTTCAAAGCTACGCCATCCATGTCGCGCGGCTGGATGCGGATGTGTTTGATGACATCGAAGCCGATGGCAGCGAAGGGTTAAAACTGTCTCTGCGCGCCTATGAGGAAGAGACCGACGAGGCCTTTCCCCAGGATCGCGGAGAGCAGTTGGTCGGTGTCTTGCGATCTATGGCGCGGGCGTGGGATGGTACGTCGGCTCGATTGCTGCGTCAGGCTAAAGGGGCCCCTGCAGATGCGGGGCTTGGGTTGGTCATTCAGGAAATGATACCCGGTGTCGGGCAGGGCGAATGCGGCTCGGGTGTATTGCAACTGGTTGATATCACAACCGGAATGCCACAGATCACCGGGCGGTATCTGAGCCAGAGCCAGGGGCGCGATGCGTTGGGCGAAGGTGTTGCGGCGCTGTACTTGGAAAAAGATCCGCGCGGGCAGTCGCTGGAAGAACTGGCACCCAAAGCCTTTGCCGATCTCAAAGCGCAGGCCGCGCTGATGCGCGAGAAACTACGCGAGGAAATGCAGGTCGAGTTCGTGATCGAAAACGGCCATGTGCATATTCTGGATGGCGTGCGGGTGCAGCGGTCCGCCCGCGCGGCGATGCGGATTGCGGTGCGGTTGGCCGAAGACGAAATCATCCCGCCGCAAGAGGCGGTGATGCGCGTCGATCCGCACGCGTTGAACGAGCTGTTGCACCGTCAGGTCCACCCAGATGCAAAGCGCGATATCCTGACGACGGGTATCGCGGCCAGCCCAGGAGCGTCAACGGGCAAGATTGTGTTCACCGCGGCTGAGGCACAGGCCAGCGCCGCGCGGGGCGAGGCTTGTATCCTGGTCCGCCGCGAAACCTCGCCTGAGGACGTGCGGGGCATGCATGCGGCAGTCGCGGTTCTGACGGAAAAGGGCGGTATGACGAGCCACGCGGCGGTGATCGGGCGCGGGTTGGGCCTGCCTTGCATCGTCGGGGCGTCGGGGATGCGCTTCCAGACCAAGAAAAAGCTTCTGACTGCGCCGGATGGACGGATGTTCAAAACCGGGGATGTTCTGACCATCGATGGGACGTCAGGACAGGTTCTGGCAGGGCAGCCCGCGATGCTGGAAGCGGCTTTGGACGATTGTTTTCAGACGCTTATGGGCTGGGCAGACGCCGAGCGGGATATAGCGATCCGGGCCAATGCGGATACACCGGCAGACGCCCAGACCGCGCGCAATTTCGAGGCGCAAGGAATCGGACTGTGCCGGACCGAGCATATGTTCTTTGACCCCGGCCGCCTGATCGTCATGCGTGAGATGATCTTTGCGCAGACCCCATCGGGGCGGTCTGCGGTACTAGAACGACTGCTGCCCATGCAGCGCGAGGATTTCATCCAGCTGTTCCGGATCATGGAAGGCCAGCCGGTTTGCATCCGCCTGTTCGACCCTCCGTTGCACGAGTTTCTGCCGACGACCCGCAGCGGCCAACGCGAACTGGCCGAAGCCTTGGACTTACCTGTTTCTGACGTCGAACGCAGAGTCGAGGCGATGTCGGAATACAATCCGATGCTGGGCATGCGCGGCGTGCGGCTTGGGGTGACCGTACCTGAGATATACGACATGCAGGCCCGCGCGATCTTTGAAGCCACGTTGGAGGCCAGCAAAAACGGCGCGCCGGTGGTGCCCGAGGTGATGATCCCGCTGGTCTCGGCCAAGCGCGAGGTTGAGCTGGTCAAATCCCGCATCGACTCGGTGGCTGCGGCAGTCGCGTCCGAAAAAAGCCACGAGTTTGAGTATCGGCTTGGGGTGATGGTTGAAACGCCGCGCGCCTGTTTGCGGGCGGAAGAGATTGCGCCACATACGTCTTTCCTGAGCTTCGGAACCAATGACCTGACCCAGATGACCTATGGCCTATCGCGCGATGATGCGGGCCGGTTTATGTCGGCCTATGTTCGGCAGGGGGTGTTTACCGAAGACCCATTCCATGTTCTTGACCCGGATGGGGTAGGCGAATTGCTGAAACTTGGCGCTGAACGCGGGCGTCTGGCCAAGCCTGATGTCACCCTATCGGTCTGCGGTGAACATGGGGGTAACCCCGAATCAATCGCCATTTGCCGTGATCTTGGGTTTGACTATGTTTCCTGCTCGCCGTTCCGGGTGCCCGTCGCTCGGCTGGCTGCCGCTCAACTGGCGATTTCGTCCAGACTTGGGGGTTGACAGCGGGCTGAAACCCAAGAAATGGTGGGTTACAGGCACTCTTGTGGAGAATTTTTTCTTCTCCACGAGCGATTTTCCACTTGCTTTTTCTTCTGATCTGGACGTTTGCGCCAGACTGCGCTAAATGCCTCGTCGCGCCCGCCGGGGGAGGGTTTGGCGCGTTAAGTGCCTGTGCGAGGTTATCTGATGCTACGTTACATAATGGCTGTTGCCACATTGGCAGCAACCATGCTGCCAAGTGCTTCCTTCGCCGAGAGGGAAGCTACCGATTCTGCTAAGCAAGAACTTGTCGCCCGCAATGAATTGCCGGCGCAAAGTTTCCGTGACTATTTCAAATTGTTCAAGCCGCGCAAGTCGGCCGAACCAATTCAAGTCTCCTATTCCAAGGACTGGCTGGACCAGCAACCGAAAGCCACCGGGGATGAAAATTGGCAGTGCCTGGCTGAGGCGCTGTATTTCGAAGCCCGTGGTGAAAGCGTGCGCGGTCAGTTTGCCGTGGCCGAAGTGATCCTGAACCGGGTCAAAAGCAGCCGCTTTCCTGACAGCCTGTGCGGTGTGATCCGCCAGGGCACGGGCAAAAAATACCAGTGTCAGTTCACCTATACCTGTGATGGCCGCAAAGAGGTGATCCACGAACAGAAAGCGTTCGAACGTGTATCAAAAGTGGCGCGCGCGGCCATTGACGGGATCTCGAAGGAATTGACCGAAGGGGCGACCCATTATCACACAACCGCTGTGCGTCCGTCCTGGGCGCGGGTCTACAAACAGACGGCCAAGATCGGTGTGCATATCTTCTATCGCCACAACTACCGGACGGCGAGCAACTGATTGACGCACCCGCGCTGGAAGCTTGATGGCGCGGGGCATGTTGCGGTCTATATTGCGGGTCAGGAGGCCCGCAATGCCATTCAATCGAAGACAATTCCTGCAAGCCGCGGCAGCAGTGTCGTTGCTGCCCGTTGCGGCGAAGGCCGAGTTCCCGCAGCTTGAGGCGCGTGTTGCCCGTCAGCGCCTTGCGCCAGAAGGGTTTCCTGAAACGGAAATCTGGGGCTTTGAGGGTGCGGTTCCGGGCCAAACGCTGAAGTTCCGGCAAGGAGATCGAGTTCAACGCCGCTTTGTAAACAAGCTTCCTCAACCGACGTCGATCCATTGGCATGGTATTCGTATAAACAATGCGATGGACGGGGTGCCGGGCTTGACGCAAGAGGCTGTCGCGCCCGATGGAACCTTTGACTATGACTTTGTCGTCCCTGACGCTGGCACCTATTGGTATCATGCGCATAATCGCTCGGTTGAACAGGTTGCGCGCGGGCTCTATGGGCCCCTGATCGTCGAGGAAGCCGCCGGCCCCAAAGTAGATCAGGACTTAATCCTGATGCTGGATGATTGGCGTCTGGACCCGGAAACAGCGCAAATTACCGATGATTTCAACAATGGCCATGATCTGAGCCATGCGGGCCGTCTTGGGAACATCGTCACCGTCAATGGCGTGTTTGATCCGGCCTTCTCGGTGGGCCGAAACCAGCGCCTCAGGCTCCGCCTGATCAATGCATCAAACGCCCGGATATACGATCTGGACATCGACGGCCTGGCCGGATGGATCGTGGCGCTGGATGGGATGCCTCTGGAATTCCCGCTGAGGGTCGCGGACACTTTCCCGTTGGCCCCCGCGCAAAGGGTTGATTTGATTGTCGATGTACTTGCCGCGACCACAGCAAGTCTGGTCAGTGTCGAGCGAGACGGCGGCTTTGGTCTGGTGCGGTTCGATGTGAAAGAAAGCGCGGCCCGTGCCCCGCGCGATGGCATAGCATCCCTTCCACCCAATCCCGTGCCTGAGGTGACGCAGATCAGCACTGCCCCGTTGCACCAGATGGTTTTACAGGGCGGGGCGATGCGGTGGTTGCAAAGCGCGCAGCTTGGCGGTGCGGACTTGTCAGGGCGTGAACTGGCGCAGCTTGGGCGGTTCTGGGCGTTAAACGGTATCGCCGAGCGCCCATATGATCCGTTTCTGGATGCCGCGCGGGGCAGCATTCACCGGATTGCGTTCGTAAACGAAACCGCTTTCCCACATGCCATGCATCTGCATGGTCATCACTTCCGTCTGGTATTGGAGGATGGGTCGCTGGGTCCCTGGCGTGATACGGTTTTGATTGAACGAGGGCAGACCCGGCAGGTGGTAATAGTCGCGGATAATCCGGGGGATTGGTTGTTGCATTGCCACATGCTGGGTCATGCCGCTGCGGGAATGATGAGCTGGTTCCGCGTCACCTGACGCCGCAATCAGTGGTTGGAATGGCGTTTGCATGAATGTTATAGGCCCTCGCAACGCCTAAACTGGGCGAACTGTCTCACAAGCCGGAAAAGGCCTGATCCATGAGTTCTGAAATCCGCCTTGCCTTTGCGCACCCGTCTGAACGGTCCGAGGCGACCTCGCCCCGAGGGCCGCTGGATCGCATCTCACTTCGCGATCACACCGTCGAAGTTGAGATCGGAGCTTTTCAGGCCGAGCGCGGCACGACCCAGCGCATCTGCTTTAACATCGTTGTCGAAGTCCGCCCGCTGACGGCGGATATTGACGATGATGTGGATCGTATCCTGTCGTATGACCGAGTGACCGAAGCGATTGCCTATGAGCTGGCCGCAGAGCGTCTGAACCTTCTGGAAACGCTCGCCGAACGAGTGGCCGAGCGTATCTTGTTGGAACCGCAGGCGGTGCGCGTGTTTGTCCGGATCGAGAAACTGGATCGCGGACCCGGAGCGCTGGGGGTCGAGATCGTGCGCGGCAAGGATGCGATTCACCACGATGTGGTCGAAGAAGAACGCCCGCATCCGCGTCTTGTTTTCCTGTCCAATGACGCCATTGCATCTGGCAACCTGAAAGGCTGGATTGATCAGTTGGAAAACCGCCAGCGGCCATTGATCCTGTGTGTTGGCGCCTCTGATCTGGAAGTGCCGCAAACCGGCCACGCCATGACTCAGCGCCGGATCGACCTGCTGTCCATCGAACAAAACGCATGGGTTTTGGCCGCACGGGATCACCGCTGTGTCGTTGTTTCAACTCGAACCGAGTTGGATTGGGCGATGAAAAACGGCCAAATCTGCGTTTGGGCCCCGTCCAAGATCGTGTTGGATGCGGTTGACGGTCCATCAGCTGCGCCTTCGGACGCGGTTGCACTAGCCGCGTGGTTTGCCGCGACATTCGAGGCCAGCGAGATGATGGTCATCGGAGGCGAGTTGCCGAAAGAACCCAAGACGCCGCTGTGCTCGGTTGCCGTCGATCAGGCACAATTGTGAGGGAATACTACCGCCCGCTCGTTCAACATGGCGCGGCCCGGCCCGAGGACGCTGTGCCGTTGGCGGGTCAGGCGCTCTGGTTTACCCATGTCGAGGTTCTGTCGTGGGGTCGCGAGCCAAGTGTCGTCATGGCGGCAGAGGTCCCGGCTGATCAGTTGGACCGCCTCAGCCGTCCGCGCGCAGCTATTGCGGGCCTCGACATGGCACAACCTCAGATCATGGGCATTCTGAACGCCACGCCAGACAGTTTCTCGGATGGGGGTGTACATAGCACCGTCGACGCGGCGCGGGCAGGCGCGGCTGAAATGGTCGCTCATGGCGCAACCATTCTGGACATCGGCGGCGAATCTACGCGACCCGGCGCAGATTTTATCCCTGAAGACGAAGAAATAGCCCGCACGCGCCCGCTGATTGAAGCGATCCGGGCAGAAACCGATGCTTTGATTTCAATCGACACCCGCAAGGCGGCTGTGGCCAAAGCGGCCTGTGCCGCCGGGGCGGGATTGGTCAACGATGTGTCTGGCTTCACCTTCGATCCCGCGCTTGCCCCGTTCTGCGCCGGGCTCGGCGCGCCGGTTTGCGTGATGCACATGCAGGGCGATCCGGCCACGATGCAGGACGATCCACAATACGATGACGTCGTGCTGGACGTTTACGATTTTCTGGAAAGCCAAATCGCTCGTCTAGAGGCGATGGGCTTGAGCCGCGACCTGGTCATCGTTGATCCCGGCATCGGTTTTGGCAAAACCGAGCAGCACAATCTGGCCCTTCTACGCAATCTCAGCGTGTTTCACGGGTTGGGCTGCCCGATTCTGTTGGGCGTGTCGCGCAAGGGCTTTATTGGATCAATCGGGAAAGAGCCGCAAAAAACCGCCCGCGCGCCGGGATCAATCGCCCTTGCTCTGGACGGATTGTCCCAAGGTGTGCAGATCATCCGGGTGCATGACGTGGCCGAAACTGCTCAGGCCTTGCGTCTATGGGCTGCGGTCCGGTAATCCGGTCTCAACGATTTTGGTGAGGGGTCATTGATGCGCAAGTTGTTCGGAACAGATGGTGTGCGGGGCACGGCCAATACCCATCCGATGACAGCCGAAATGGCCTTGCGTATCGGGGCTGCGGTTGGGCGGTATTTCCGCCGTGACGCCTCAGGCGTACACCGTGTGGTTATCGGTAAAGATACGCGACTGTCCGGCTATATGCTGGAAAACGCGCTGACAGCAGGTTTGACCTCAACTGGAATGAACGTGCTGCTGTTGGGCCCTGTGCCGACACCCGCAGTGGGTCTGATGACCCGGTCCATGCGCGCCGATCTGGGGGTCATGATTTCGGCCAGCCACAACCCGGCCATCGACAATGGGATCAAGTTTTTTGGGCCTGATGGATTCAAACTGTCCGATCAGGCCGAGATCGAGATTGAGCGCTTGATTGAAGAGGGCGTCAGCCCGGCCCAAGCACAGAATATCGGCCGCGCCCGCCGCGTCGACGATGCGCGTTTTCGCTATGGCGAGCGGATCAAATCCTCTTTGCCACGCGATGTGCGGCTGGATGGCCTGAAGGTTGTGATCGATTGCGCCAACGGGGCCGCGCACCGCACCGCGCCGGAAGTGCTGTGGGAGTTGGGGGCCGAGGTGATCCCGGTTGGCATTGCGCCGAACGGCAAGAACATCAACCTCAACTGCGGATCGACACAACCGCAATTGGCCGCAGAGACGGTGGTGGCGCATGGTGCGAATGTGGGGATTTGCCTGGATGGCGACGCGGATCGGGTCGTCGTTATCGATGAGACTGGAAAAGTAGCGGATGGCGATCAGTTGATGGCCTTGCTGGCCTCGGCCTGGGCTAAGTCTGGCCAGTTGAAAGGCGGCGCTTTGGTCGCCACCGTTATGTCTAACCTTGGGCTAGAACGGCATTTGCAATCGCAGGGTTTGCAGCTGGAACGCACCGCGGTTGGCGACCGATATGTGGTCGAACGCATGCGAGACGGTGGCTTCAACCTGGGTGGGGAACAATCCGGCCATATCGTGATGAGCGACTATGCCACCACCGGTGACGGGCTTATGGCAGGTCTGCATTTTCTGGCCGAAATGGTTCTGTCGGGCCGTAAAGCCTCGGATCTCGCGCGGCAGTTTGAGACCGTGCCGCAACTGCTTAAGAACGTCCGCTATGCTGCCGATCAGGCCCCACTTGAGGCGCAAAACGTTAAGGCAGCTATTGCCGATGCCGAGGCTCGCCTGAGCGGGCAGGGGCGTCTGTTGATCCGAAAATCAGGCACCGAACCATTGATCCGCGTGATGGCGGAGTGCGAGGATGACGCGCTTCTGTCTCAGGTGGTCGATGGCATCGTGGCCGAGGTCGAAGCGGCGGCCGGCTAGCGGCCGATCAGCAATTTACGCAGGCTGAACCACTGGCTGATCGCCAGCCCGGTCAGGATCATCGCCAGAGCGATGAAGAACCGCAGTGGCAGAGCCTCGGACAGAACCCATGCGCCGAACACCATCGACCAGATCGGAACCTGATAGTTCACCAGCGTCAGAAAGACTGACCCCGCACTGCGAATGATCGAGACCCGCAGAAGCGTTGCAAAGGCGGTCGGAACCAGCCCTAGGATGATGATGGCAAGACCCGAGCGCGCGCCTTCCCATTCCGGCAGCTCTTCTATGACCAGCATAAGCGGCAGCAAGCAGATTGCGCCGACCACAAGCGTTAGCGCGGCCAGAGTCACCGGGTCGATTGGCGGGCAGCGCCGGGTGAAGATCGAGGCCACAGAATAGCACAGCGCAGCTGTGATACAGGCAAGCTGGGCCAAAGGCTCGGCCCCTTGTCCGATCTGGGCAAGCCCCGGACCTATCAGGACCAAAGCGCCAACAAACCCCAGAGATACCCCCAGCATTCTGCGCGCATTCAGCGGTTCGTCGGAAAAGAAATGGGCCAATGGTAGAACCATCAGCGGGATCGCTGCCATGGAAAGGCCTGCGAAAGCCGATGGAACATATTGTTGACCCCAACTGAGCAGCATGAAGGGCAGAGCGGTCGACAGCAACCCGATGATGACAATCGCCCCCCAAAGGCGGCGATCCGGTCCGGGCATCCGACGACCAGTGACAGCCATCAAACACAGCAGGGTGATCGCCCCCAGCGTCGTCCGTGCCGTTGCGACGGTCACGGGTCCATATCCATCTAGCGCCATGGCGACCACCATGAACGTACCACCCCAGATGAGGCCGAGTGAAATCACACCACTCCAATCGCGGTAGTTGGGATCATGAACCATAATTCCCCCTTATCCTTTGATTTTACAGATGTCACGTGGCTGAATTTGACAATACGTAAGTTATAACTTACGGTAAGTTATGACTTACCATGATACATTTTCAGCCCTAGGTGATCCAACGCGCCTTAGGGTTTTCGAAGCGGTAGCGGCCCGGCCTTCTGCGGTCGGGGCCTTGGCGGAAACGCTACCCGTCAGCCGCCCAGCGGTATCGCAGCATCTGAAGGTTTTGTCTGACGCCGGATTGGTCGAATGCCGATCAGAAGGGACGCGTCGTATTTACTTTGCACGTCCAGATGGGTTGGACAGCATTCGGGCATGGCTGGAAAGACACTGGTCGGACGTGCTGGGCAGTTTTGCAGAAGAAATCAATCGGGAAAGGCACGATGTATGACCAATCCAATTGTCAAATCTATTACCGTGAACGCTGCGCCGAATAGGGCTTTTGATGTCTTCGTTCATCGCGTTGCAAACTGGTGGCCGCTGGACGGCCATGCAGTGTCGGCCTCCAAGGGAAAACCAGCGCTGGCGGTCATGATCGAGCCCTGGGTTGGTGGTGCGGTGTATGAAACGATGTGCGATGGCGAAAGGGCCGACTGGGGCGAGGTGCTTATCTATGAAGACGGGCGGCGCGTGGCGTTCACTTGGCATCCTGGCACGAACAAAGACTTTCCCACTCAGGTTGAAGTGCTTTTCGAAGAGAGCGATCCCGGCAAAACCCTTGTGACATTGACCCACTCGGGGTGGGAAGTCTGGGCTGCAGAGGCGCCGGAGAAACGTGGCGGATACGATACAGGCTGGGATTTTGTTCTAGGCGAGTGTTACGCCAACGCATTCACGAAATAAAAAGGGCGACCACTTGGGTCGCCCCAACTCTGACATCTGTCAGGCTTAGTTCTTTTCTTTGTCGACCATTTTACCGGCCGAGATCCAGGGCATCATGGCGCGCAGTTTTGCACCGGTTTCCTCGATCATGTGCTCGTCATTTGCACGGCGCGACGCTTTGATGGTCGGCTGGCCAACGGCGTTTTCCAGCATGAAGTCGCGAACGAATTTACCCTGCTGGATGTCGTTCAGAACCTCTTTCATACGTGCTTTGGTCTCGTCGTATTTCAGGATACGCGGGCCGGTGACGTATTGGCCGTACTCAGCCGTGTTCGAGATCGAGTAATCCATGTTCGCGATACCGCCTTCATAGATCAGGTCAACGATCAGCTTCACTTCGTGCAGACACTCGAAGTAAGCCATCTCGGGCGCGTAGCCCGCTTCGACCAGAGTTTCAAAGCCGCAGCGGATCAGCTCAACCAGGCCACCGCACAGTACGGCTTGTTCGCCGAACAGGTCGGTTTCGCATTCTTCGCGGAAGTTGGTCTCGATGATGCCCGAGCGGCCGCCACCGATGGCCGAGCAGTAAGACAGGCCGATTTCCAGCGCTTTGCCGGTTGCATCGTTGTCTACAGCAACAAGGCAGGGCACGCCGCCGCCTTTGGTGTATTCGCCGCGAACGGTGTGGCCGGGGCCTTTGGGGGCCATCATGATCACGTCGACGCCTTCTTTCGGCTCGATCAGGCCGAAATGCACGTTCAGGCCGTGAGCGAAGGCAATGGCCGAGCCCGGCTTGATGTTGTCATGCACGTATTTCTTGTAGGTTTCAGCCTGCAGTTCGTCGGGCATGGTGAACATGATGACGTCGCACCATGCGGCCGCTTCGGCGATACCCATGACCGTCAGACCTTCACCTTCGGCTTTCTTGGCCGAGGGCGAACCTTCGCGCAGGGCGACGACCAGGTTCTTCGCACCCGAGTCGCGCAGGTTCAGTGCGTGCGCGTGGCCTTGGCTGCCATAGCCCAGGATGGCCACTTTTTTGTCTTTGATCAGGTTGATGTCGCAATCGCGATCGTAGTAGACGCGCATTTCGCCGGTCCTTTCTGTTTCGATTGCTGTGCTTTTAGCCGGAGCTTTTGGTATTGGCGAGCGCGTCGGCATCAGATATTCACAAAAAACAAGAAGAAGTATTCGTGTTGGTGAAAGATTCTGGAAAATTCATGCTTGATGAGATTGATCGACGTATCTTGCGCCATTTTCAGGCCGAGCCCAGCCTTTCGACCGCTGAATTGGCCGAACGGTGTCGGATCACGCAAGGTGTTTGTTGGCGACGTATCGAAAAGATGCAGGCCGCAGGAATTGTCGAGGGCCAAGAGGCAGTGATTGACTGGACCGCTTTGGGCTACGCGGTCGAGGTGTCATTGCGTGTGACACTGGATAAGACACAGCCGCGCGCATTTGATGAGTTCACCGCTGCAGCCCGACAGGTGCCAGAAGTGATCGAGATACAGACCTTTCTGGGTAGGGTGGATGTGCGCCTGTCCATTCTGGCAAAGGATATGGCGCATTATCAGCAGCTGTATCGGGATCGCATCCTGACCCTGCCGCATATCGCTGATATCGAAGCGTTAATGCATATCGCGCGGGTCAAGCGGGACGAGGTGCTGCCGGTATGATCGAACTCGACGAAACTGATCGACAGATCCTGCGCGCCCTATGTCTGGACGCAACCCAAAGCGCGGGTGCCCTTGGTCGCAAACTCGGATTGTCACAGCCCGCCACGTGGCGGCGTATTCGCAGGCTCGAAGAGGCCGGCGTCATCAAGGGCCGCCGGCTGCGCCTGAATGCCGAGGCTTTGGGGTTCGGCGTTACGGTTTTCCTGGGTGTGAAGCTGGCCCGCAAAGGACAGGTCAGTCTGGAAGATTTCGAACGCGCCGTCAGTGCTATCCCCGAAGTGCAGACTGTCGAACATGTGTTGGGGCTGTATGATTACCGGTTGCGCGTTGTGGCGCGGGACTTGTCCGATTTCGAACGAGTGCTGCGCCGCCGGATCATGACCCTGCCGGGTGCAGGCGATGTTGAGGCGAATGTTCTGCTCAGCGAGGAACGGCTGCCCGGGCCGATTGGCTGACGGCGTCTAGTACTTTGTCCGGATGCGATAGCTCGGGTGATGCGTGATCCGCGCAAAACTTAACGGGGTGTCATCTTTCCATGTCGTCTTTTCCATCTGGATCATCGAGGTTCCCGCCGTCGTACCCATGAACTCAGTAAGGCGACTGTCAGCCGAGACTGCGCTGAACGAAACTTCAGCTTCGTTAAACGGCGCGGCGTTCAACAGCCATTCATGCGGACCACTATCGGTTAGGTTGGCATCTTCGATCTCGGGAACGGCTTCGATATTGATCCACCGCTCTTCCAACTGAAAGGGGCGGTTGTCGGCATAATGCATGCAAGTCAGGTTCAGAACACGTGCGTCGCATGCAACGCCGAGCTGAGAAGCCAGCCATCCCGGGCTTAATTCCACATTCCGCTCGACCAGCGCATACCGATAGTCAGCGTTTTGGTTTTGCACCATCTGCCGGGCCAGCAAAAGCTCTAGCTTTGCATGACGGCTTGGTTCCTTTTTGACCCGCGTCCCGCTTTTGCGCTTGCGTTCGACAAAGCCCTGATCGGCGAGTTCGCGCAGCGCCCGATTCACAGTTGCACGGGCGCAGTTGAACTCTTCAGCCAGTTGCGTTTCTGTCGGTAAAAGCGAGCCCTGAGGCCAGATGCGGCTTTCGATACGACGTTTGACTTCGTCACGAACGACCTGGAAGCTGATCCGCTTTTGAACATTCACCTGTGAAATTATCCCTTCAAGCAAAAAGTGTATGCATCTGGTCAGAAGCAAGCAAAAGTGTAAAGGGGAGCTGATACTAATTGGCGTCATTTTTGCTGTATTTGAAGCCTTTAGTACGGAATCTCAGGGATTGTTTCACTTGACCTTGGGTCAGTTTTGTCGCGCCGTTTTGCCTTTACCCGCTTAGGTAATCCCGCCAGTCTCCCCGAAAAGTCTGAGGAAAGGATTCGAAATGCCTGCATTGCTGGAAACCGTGGATCCAAACGGTCTTGAAGAGTTCTCGGTTGTCTTTACCGATCGCTCGTTGAATCACATGTCGTCGAGATTTCAGCAGGTCATGCGCGATATCTCTGACATGCTGCGCGAGGTATACAACGCCGATGGCGTTGCCATCATTCCCGGCGGTGGCACCTATGGGATGGAGGCTGTTGCCCGTCAATTCGCTCGCAACGCCGAGGTTCTGGTGGTGAGAAATGGGTGGTTTTCCTACCGGTGGAGCCAGATCGTCGAAAGCGGTGCTTTGACCAAAGCGGTGACTGTCCTGAAAGCCCGGGAAACGGGGAATTCCAGCCCATCGCCCTTTGCACCTGCACCTATCGAGGATGTGGTTGCCACCATTCGTGAGACCCGCCCGGATGTGGTCTTCGCACCGCATGTGGAAACCTCGGCCGGGGTGATCCTGCCCAATGACTATGTGGCCGCTATGGCTACTGCTGCGCATGAGGTCGGTGCGTTGATGGTTCTGGATTGCATCGCGTCTGGCTGCGCCTGGGTGGATATGAAAGCAACCGGTGTGGACGTCCTGATCTCGGCCCCACAAAAGGGCTGGAGCGCATCGCCCTGCGCCGGTCTTGTCATGCTGTCCGAGCGGGCCGAGGCGCGGTTGCAAGAGACCGCGTCCGACAGTTTTGCAGTGGATCTCAAAAAGTGGCGTCAGATTATGCAGGCCTATGACAATGGGGGACATGCCTATCACGCCACTATGCCCACGGATGCGTTGACCGCGTTTCGCGATACGATGCTTGAGACGCAAGGTTACGGGTTCGAGAAGCTGCGCGATGCGCAATGGGCGTTGGGCAATGGTGTGCGGGCGATGCTGAAGGAGAGGGGTGTTGTCTCGGTGGCCGCGGATGGATTTGGCGCGCCAGGCGTTGTTGTCAGCTATACGGCTGATCCGGACGTTCAGAATGGAAAAAAATTCGCAGCGCAGGGAATGCAGATCGCGGCTGGCGTGCCGCTGCAATGTGACGAACCGGCTGGGTTCAGCACGTTTCGGCTTGGTCTGTTCGGCCTCGACAAGCTGTATGATGTCGATGGCACCATCGCCCGCTTGAAACGCGTTCTGGATCAGGTTCTATGAACCTGTTGGGCCTTAGCGAACGCCGAGGCCCATCTGCATCAGCGTCTTGCGTACTGGTGCCATCGAATACAAGGCGTTCAGCCCCATAGCGCGGGCATCGCGCAACGGGCGCGCCTCGATCATCGAGGCGCGGTTCAGCAGGTCAATGCCTTTAACCCGCAGGTCAATCTCGGCATGGCGCGCCTTGTGATAGGCATCCAGCATTTGCGCGTCGCCCAAACCATCGGGTCGGGCTTGCGCCAGATCCAGCAGCGACCGCAGATCACCCAGCGACATGTTCAGGCCTTGCGCGCCGATAGGGGGCACCACATGGGCGGCCTCGGCCATCAGCGCGATGCGCTCGCCCGACAGGCGCGCAGCAGATTGGCTGATGATTGGCCAGATCGTCCGGCGCGAGGCCAGTTTCAACGGCCCGAACAAACCGCAGGACCGCTCGGTCATCGCGGTTTCGAATGCATTGGTATCGAGGTTCAGCAACTCAATCGCACGTGGCCCGCGTTCCATCCAGACGATTGCAGATGAAGGTTGACCCTGCCAATCGGGCAAAGGCACCAGCGTGAAGGGGCCACCGGACAGGTGTATCTCGGTCGAGACGTTTTCATGCGCTATGGGATGTGTGACGGCAAAGGCAAGCGCTTTCTGGCCATAGCGTGTGGTGTGAACTGTAATTCCCGCGGCTTCGCGCATGGGAGAATTCCGACCGTCTGCAGCGATGATCAGTTTGCACTGGAGCCGGCTGCCATCACTCAGGCCGACACGCGCCTCAGCGGTGCGGGTGAACAGGCTGACGGTACCTGTTCCGGGGCGGAAATCGACGTTGGGCAACTCGGCCAGCCGAGCCACCATCTCGCGTCGCAGCAGCCAGTTGGGCAGGTTCCAGCCAAATGGCTGATCCGAGATGTCAGAGGCGTTGAAATCCCGCACCACGCGCGGTTCAGGGATGTCACCGCCCGCGTCAACGATACGCATAATCTGCAAGGGAGCTGCGTACGATTTCAGCCGGCCCCACAATCCACACTGTTCCAACAACGCCTGCGCGGGCTGAAGAAAGGCCGTGGTCCGCAGGTCTGACCCATCAACATCGCGTTCAGTGATCGGAGGGGTCGGGTCAACGCAGACCACATTGTACCCAGCTGTGCCAAAGGCCGCCGCCGCAGTCAGGCCCGCGATTCCTCCGCCGGAAATCAGAATGTCACAGCTGTTGATCATGGCGCTTACTCCGTTCCCGGCAGACCCTAGTGCGGTTCCGCCGCCTGCGCCAAGTGACATCCTGTCTCGTGCCCTATCCGCGTGAAATCAGGATGAGGATCAGGAACATGATTGGAACCATCAGTACCGCTGGGATGTAAAGACCCGGCAGACCGAATAGCAAAGCCGAGCACCCCCACATGCTGAAGATCGCCGCCGCGGTGTACACAAGGTCCTCAGGTTCGCCCTCTGCGGCGTCTCGTGCCAGCCAGCCAAGCAGGGGAATTCTATAAAACAAGCGCTGCCAAATCGGCTGGCGCCGAGGCATCTCGATCGCGGTCATCGGGGTCTCCGTTCTGTTCGTCGCAAAACGGGATATAGGATTGATGCTGCAGGTGCAGAATGTGCAGATCGTCGCAGTGTGACAGCCTATCGCAGGCGCGCCAGAAAGGCGGTTAGATCGTCCGTGTGATGGTGGATATGGTCGGCCTCATGCGGGTCTGGCGCGACGTGAACGGTGCGCATTCCCATCTCGTGCGGGGCGGCCAGATTGCGGGGGTCATCCTCGAACATGGCAGCCTTATCGGCCTGAATGCCATCCTGCGCAAAGATCGTCTCGAAAGCTGCTTTCTCCGGTTTCGGGCGATAGCCTGCATGTTCGACGCCGTAGATCGCATCAAACAGACCTGTCAGCCCACGCGCCTCAAGTACGCGTTCGGCATAGGGCGCGCTGCCATTGGTATAAACGATGCGCCGACCGGGCAGGGCGCGGATATGGGCAGCCAGTTCGGCATCGGCGTCCATATGGCTCATATCGACCTGATGGACCGCATGCAGATAGGGATCAGGGTCCAAATCGTGTTCAGCCATCAACCCTGCCAGCGTGGTGCCATACTCGCGCCAGTAGTGGCTGCGCAGCCGGTCGGCCTCGGCCCGGTCCACGCCGATGGCCTGTACGACGTAATCCGTCATCAACACCTCGATCTGGTCGAACAGGCGCATGTGCGGCGGATAAAGAGTGTTGTCCAGATCGAACACCCATTGGGTGACGTGGCTAAAGGCAGGTTTGACCATGATGTGGGTTTAGGCTGCAATCTGGTGCTTTTCAATGCCGGGCTTGATTGCACGGCCCGGACACGGATAGACATGTCCGAACGAGGAGACGTAAGACACATGCCCCAATCCCGACAATCCAACAAGGACGCCTATAGCCTGATCTTGGAAGCGATTGACGTGGGTGTCTACAAACCCGGCAATCGTCTGGTTGAAAGTGAGTTGGCCGAGCGGTTTGGTGTCTCGCGCACTCCGATTCGCGAGGCGCTGCAGCGGCTTGAGACGCAGTCTTTGTTGGAACGGGACGGACGGTCGCTGATCGTGGCGTCTTTGGATCACAACCAGATGGCCGAGTTGTATGTGGTACGGCGTGAGTTAGAAGGTCTAGCCGCCCGTCTGGCCGCCAAGCATGCCACCGAAGAAGAAATCAGAGTTCTGCAGGAAATGGTGGCCGAGGATGATGCTTTGGTCGATGACCCAACCGCCTTGGCGCGGGCAAACCGTCGGTTTCATGAGCAGATACATTTAGCCTCGCACAACCGGTATCTGGTGCAGCAATTGGATCTGGTGCACCGCACGATGGCCTTGATGGCAACGACGTCCCTGGCGGCTCAAGGGCGGGGTGAGATTGCGCAGAGCGAACACAAAGCCATTGTCGATGCCATAGCCGCACGGGATGAAGAAGCCGCAGGCCGCGCCCTGAAAGAGCATATCTCCGTCGCGTTTATGACACGCCTCAAACAGGATGCCGTGCGGCGGGAAAACTGACGCTCAGATCTGTTGCAGGTCCTCGGCTGCTTGGCCGTGTTGGGTTTTATCCCAGAAGAACGGGTTGAACACCAACTCCCACAACGCCTTGTAGGCGGCAACGACGCCCAAGGGAAAATACAGCCCCATCGTCGGCACCCATGGCAGAAGGAACCGCCGCTCGCGTGCGGCGACGGCCAGCATCCCAACCGCAGTGTTGATCGCTTCGGTTACAATGAACAGCATTAGCAAAGGCGGGATGAGAGCAGAGGGCAAGATGGTTTGCATTGGGTTCGACACACCCAGTGTCGATAACCAAAAGACCCATAGTACCGGAGCCAGAAGGAACTGTCCCAGAGTGCCCAGAAAGAACGCCTGTACCCCGGCAAACTTCATCGGTCCAAGATCGCGGTACAGTTTCAAGGGGCTGCGCATATGCACCAGATAGGTGACCATAAATCCCTTGAGCCAGCGCGAACGCTGTTTGACCCAGGGCCAGGCGCGGAAATTGGCCTCTTCATAGGTGGTGGTATCAACCATCTCAGTGCGGTATCCGGCACGGCTGAGGCGCACGCCCAGGTCTGCATCTTCGGTCACATTATGGGCATCCCAGCCGCCCAGTTCGACCAGCTTGTCACGGCGAAAGAAAAACGTGGTTCCACCTAATGGCACCACAAGGCCCAACCGGGCAATCCCCTGCAAAATAACGCGAAACCAGCTATTGTACTCAATCGCAAAACAGCGCGAGCGCCAATTGGTGCGAGGGTTGTAATAGTCCAGAACCCCTTGCAGGCAAACCACATCCGGTGCGGCTTGGGTGAAGTGTTCGACAACGCGTTCGATCTGATCCGGTTGAGGCGCATCTTCGGCATCCCAAACGCCCAGAATGTCGCCCCGGCAGAAATCCAGCGCATAGTTCATCGCGCGCGGCTTTGTGGTCAGGCCGTTCAACTCGGGAACTTCGACGGTTCTGATCCAACTGGGCAGATGGGCCTTGGCAACGGTTTCGCGCGTGACTTCGTCACTTTCTTCCAGCACCAGGATCACATCCAGCAGCGCCTTGGGATAGGTCAACCGTTGCAAGCGTTGGATCAAAGCGCCTGCAATCTCGCGCTCTTTGTACAGCGGGACCATGATAGAGACACAGGGTTGTCGCAGGGAAATCGGGGCGGATTTGGGATCAGCCTCGCGTGGTCTGATCCGCGACACCAGAAAGGCCAACGCGCCTGCCACTCGCAAGATCATGAACAGGATCAACGTGGTAACGGCCGCAATCAGAAGAACGGAAAGCCCCAACTTCGGCATCAGCGCAAAGAGGGTCGTCACCCCAATTGCACCCAAAACCGGAACGGCGCGCGAAACCGGTGTCCAGGTGCGGCAGCTTTGCGACTCATCAACGCGTGCTTCGGCAGCATGGGCCAAAGGCATCGCAAATTGCTGCGATATCACCCGGTCAATCTGGTCTGGCGCGGCCAGAACCGGGATGATGGCATAGGGGCAGTCCTGCATTTCAGCGGTGACAGTTGGAAACCGGTCAGGCCGGGCAGTGGCGACCAGAAGAAGGGGGCCGATGCGCATCCACGGGATGACATTATGCGCCAGCCAGAATTCCACCGGCTTGAACTCGGACAAGCCCGGGGCGGGCGGGATTTCTTCAAGGTCGGCAATTTTCCAGCCGCTTTGTGTGGACAGGGCCGTCAGAACATCAGCGCGACTGACCCACCCCTCGCCAACCAGAATTTCGCCCAAAGAGGCTTTCTGTCGCGTTTGGAGGTCCAGCGCTTGCCTCAATTGATCCGCCGTTATTGCGCCTTGTTCAATGAGACAGGCCCCAAGGGGTTTGCGCAAACCTTGCGGCGGGATCGGTGCTGCAGAGGTGAAATTCTGAAGATTCAATTCAACCATTAAAAAAACCCTGACGCAGCGACCTGTCGTCAGGGTTGATCCATTTAGGTTAATAGCGGGTTAACCTTGGGCAGTGGGCGATTATGCCTGCGCTTTACGGCCCGCCATGGCGTCAGCGAAACGCTCGAACAGGTAGAAACTGTCCTGCGGTCCGGGTGACGCCTCAGGGTGGTATTGAACCGAATAGACGGGGCGATCCGTCATGCGGATGCCGCAGTTCGATCCGTCAAACAAGGATCGATGGGTTTCTACAATGCCCTCGGGTAGGGTCTCGGCATCCACCGCAAAGCCATGGTTCATCGAGGTGATCTCGACCTTGCCGGTCTCCAAGTCCTTGACCGGGTGGTTCGCACCATGATGGCCGTGGTTCATCTTGATGGTCTGCCCGCCAAGCGCCAGAGCCAACATCTGGTGGCCAAGGCAGATGCCGAAGACCGGCAGTTCTGTCGTCTCAAGAATTTCTTTGATCATCGGCACGGCGTACTCACCAGTCGCGGCCGGATCGCCCGGACCGTTTGACAGGAACACTCCGTCGGGATTGTGAGCCAGAACCTCGGCGGCGGTGGCGGTTGCCGGCAGCACGGTCACATCGCAGCCCGCCGAGGCAAGACAGCGCAAAATGTTGCGCTTGGCGCCATAGTCGATTGCAACGACCTTGTGAACAGGCGCTTCCTGACGGGCATAGCCCTCGGGCCAGGCCCACCGCATTTCATCCCAGCGATAGCTTTGCGCGCAGGTGACTTCTTTGGCCAGGTCCATGCCTTCCAGACCGGCAAACCCACGCGCCGCTGCAATCAATGCCTCAATATCGAACTTCCCTTCCGGGTCATGGGCCAGCGCCACATGCGGCGCGCCTTGTTGACGGATCGCTCGGGTCAGGCGGCGGGTATCAACGCCGCCGATGGCGATCCGGCCACGGCGAGCCAGCCAATCCTTCAACTCTTCGGCGGAACGCCAGTTCGAGGGTTCGGTCGGATCCCATTTGACCACCATACCGGCGGCCACCGGATCGTTGGTTTCGTCATCTTCGGGGTTCACACCGACGTTGCCGATATGCGGGAAGGTGAAGGTGACGATCTGTCCGGCGTAAGAGGGATCAGTCATGATTTCCTGATACCCTGTCATCGCGGTGTTAAAGCACAGCTCGGCCACAGTTTGGCCTGTTGCGCCGAAGCCTACGCCATAAAACAGGGTTCCGTCGGCCAGAGCCAGACATGCGGTGGGCTTGGACGGGGCATTCTGGACCATGGCGCAACTCTCCTAAAGGGTAAATCGGCGCATAACTAAGGGGGTTATGCCTTCGGGTCAAGTGTGTTCAAATTTTTGGCTATCGTTATTTATCAATAGGTTAAATGGTTTCGCACCCTGTTGTATCATGCTTTTTGTTTGGATATGTTCGGGGTTCCTTTGTCATGGGGATGGACAAACCAAATGGACATGCGATCACGGGTGAACACCGCCCTGAAGCAAGCAATGAAAGACAAAGCGGTCGAACGTCTATCGACACTGCGTCTGATCAACGCCGCAATCAAGGATCGGGATATCGCCTCGCGCGCTTCCGACAATGAAGAGGCGAAAGGGTGCGGCGATGCCGAGGTTCTTGAAATTCTTGGTAAAATGACCAAGCAGCGCAAGGAAAGCGCGCGCGCTTATGAAGAGGGCGGACGCCTGGATCTGGCCGAACGTGAAATGCGTGAGGTTGCGATCATCGAGGAATTCCTGCCCAAACAGCTGGATGACGATGAGGTCACACAGGCAATCCAATCGGCGATCACGTCCACTGGTGCCGGTTCGATCCGGGATATGGGCAAGGTGATGGGTGAGCTTAAGACGCGCTATACCGGCCAGATGGATTTTGGCAGGGTCGGCCCCATGGTCAAAGACCACCTCTGTGCCGCATCAAGCGACGGCTGCTGAGCATCCAACCAGATGTGAACTTAGCTACTGCGCGGCAGGACCGCGCAGTCGTTCCACCAGCTCATCATATAGGCTGATACGTTCCTCTTCAGACAGGAACGCGCCAATCTCTACCTCGCGCCCGTCACCGACAAGGGTGACGTAGTAAGGAACCGGTCCGCCTTTCCTGTGCATCTCTGGACGCGCCCAATAGCGGTTGCAGGACCATTCCTGCTGTTGCCTACCCGGTGTGCGATGGATCAGCTGGGCGCGGGTCCCATTCAGTGTGAGCACCTCAAACACGCTGCGTGCCTTGTAGTTCGTTTGGATTGCCAGCCACAGGCCCAGAACTGTCAGCAACAAGAAGGGCAGCAGACCCCAAAGTACGACCGATCCCAGCATCGCCAGGATCGGGATCAGCCCAAACAGAAATACCGAAAATATGACGATCATTGCCCCACGTGGTGGCAACGAATTGTGTGGCCACAAGCGTAGCTCTTGTTCCGTGTCCGAGGTTTGGGTCCATTGGTAGGGCATGGCTGAAACCTAGCGTATGAGCCTGCTGTGTCGATGGCAAAGTTTAGACGACATGTCCAACGCGAGCCCAGGACAAAGCGTCGTCCAACCTATCATCGCCCCAGAACACTTCATCGCGCACAACAAAGCTGGGTGCACCGAAAACGCCGAGTTTGGTCGCGCGTTCGGTTTCGGCCTCAAGCCCGGCAATACAATCTGCGTTGCGGGCACGCGCAAGTGTCAGGCGCGGATCCTGCTGACAACGCAACAAGGCTTCGGACAAGGCGGATTCGCTACCAGCTTCAACGCCCTCTTCAAACCAGATCCGGTAGAGGTTCTGGGTGAAATCCTGCCCCCAACCGTCCTGCATCCCCAGAAACGCGACCTGATTGGCAAGTCCCAGGTCCGAGATGGGGTAGGGTGCAGGCAGTTTTGCGTGGATGTGATACTTGGCGGCCCGACGCTCAATATCCCGCCACATATATGCGGTCTTTTGGGGTTTGCCTGCAAACGGCGTGTTCTGCTGCGCCATCATGACCGTGCGCACGTTAAAGGGGCGCCAATGCACGGTTGCATCGGTTTCGGCGCACCAGTCATCCAACCTCATAACGGTCAGAAAGCTGTAGGTGCTGCCGATCGAATACCAAAAGTCGATTTCAGGCATATGAACCCTCCGGGTTGCCGGAACAGTTGCCCGGACGAGAATAGCTTATTTTCGAGTATTTGGCGAATTGAACGGGCTGCGGGGTTTTTGGCAAGCGGTTCGGAGCGGGCGAGCTTTTTGTTTCGAAACGACCTGGCGTCGTGCTTCGTCGTATGGGAAGTGGACATCCCGGTGTGTCCCTATAGTCTCTGCGCATGTCTTTGTTGAGCGATCTAGAGCATGTAGTGACGACGGTATTGTCGACCGATCCCAGTTTCAACAAGGTCAAGCCCAACGCGTTGGATCAGTGTATCGCTGACGCTCGACGGGATGCGCTTGCCGATGCAAAGGACGACTTTTTGATGTCCTTGATGCGCTTGCTCGCCCTTCCGGGGAATGGGCATACCCGGCTTGTTCCGAACAATGCAATCTCAGTGCTGCCCTTGCGGTTCGTTGCCATCGGTAGCCACGTGAACCTGGTGGGAAGTGCGCCAGGCCTTGGTGCCGTACCGGGTGCGCGGTTGATCGCTGTGAACGGTGTCTGCGTGAAAGACATCGAGGCGCGTGCTGTCGACTATTTGGCGGGAACACGTCAGCGTAAACGTGTAGTTGGCCCGATGCTATTCGCATGGCCGCACGCCTTGAAACGCTTGGGTGTTTGTAAAGAGGTCGGTTTGCTCGAATACGAACTCCGCACGGATACGGGGCAAACAACCTATCTGAGAATGCACGCCGAAGACACGGTTTCTGGATCAATCTGGTATCCAAGAAACGAACACGGAAAATCCGATGCGGCATGGGTCCCAACGGAGTTTCTGAACGTTCGGGATTTTCTCGAAGACGGGCTCTTGCTTGCGTTTCCTAGTTTCTTTGACCTGAGTGAAAAGAAGCTGCCTGATGCGATATTTTCGGCCGCCGAACACGTAAGGTCGTGTGCGAGCACACCTCTTCTTATTGATGTCCGAGGGAATACCGGCGGCGATTTTCTTAAAACGATGCCTCTTATCGATGCGATATCGGATGGTGCAGAAAATCGAAAGGTTGGATTGCTCGTCGACAAGTTTACGTTCTCTGCCGCGATTGTGTTCGTGGCGATTGTCAAACACCGTTTGGGAGCCAGATGCCAAATCATAGGTGAGGAAATGGGCGATGGGCTCACGTTCTTTGCTGAAGGCGGCCTGCTCGATCTGCCCGCGAGTGGGGCGCGTGTACGATACTCGACCGCATATCACGATTGGGCAACCGGTCGGATCGATGAAACGACACCCGCCGAAATCGCCGAGCAAATCGTCCCGGTTGGAACACTTAAGCTGGACAGATCCTGGGTCGCCGGGGCGCTGAACGCGGATCCAGCAGATGGGGCCTATCGCGACATCCTCAGAGGAATGAACAAGTGACCCCATGTGCGCTGCGTCAGCGAATGTGATGTCTCTTATGTGACCGCGGCATTTTGGTGCTTGCTGGACAAAGAAAAACCCCGCCGATTTGGGCGGGGTTTTCTGTGGTCTCTGACCGGATCAGTGCGCGTGGCCTTTGTCCCAGTCTTCCTGCTTTGGCAGCTGCTCGAACGTGTGTTCAGGCGGTGGGGTGGGCAGGGTCCATTCCAGCGTGTCTGCGTATTCGTTCCACGGGTTCGGACGTGTCTCTTTCGCGCCACGGAACAGGGCGTAGAACACGATGCCGAAGAACAGCAGGAACGAGGCGAAGGACACGAATGCGCCAATCGACGAGACATAGTTCCACTGCGCGAACGCTTCGGGATAGTCGATATAGCGGCGTGGCATGCCCTGACGGCCCAGGAAGTGCTGCGGGAAGAAGGTCAGGTTCGCGCCGATGAAGAACATCCAGAAGTGAACCTTGCCCCAGAACTCCGAGTACTGACGACCCGTCATCTTCGAGAAGTAGAAGTAGACGCCAGCGAAGATCGCAAAGACGGCACCCAAGCTCATCACATAGTGGAAGTGAGCAACCACGTAGTAGGTGTCGTGATACGCGCGGTCGATGCCCGCCTGCGACAGAACCACACCGGTCACACCGCCGACTGTGAACAGGAACAGGAAGCCAAAGGCAAACAGCATCGGCGTTTTGAACTCGATCGAGCCACCCCACATGGTCGCAATCCACGAGAATACCTTAACACCCGTCGGAACCGCGATCACCATCGTGGCCAGCATGAAGTAGGCCTGCTGACGCAGTGACATGCCAACTGTGTACATGTGGTGCGCCCAGACGACGAAGCCCAGAACACCAATTGCAATGATCGCCCAGACCATCGGCAGGTAACCGAAGATCGGCTTGCGCGAGAAGGTGGCGATCACGTGGCTGATGATGCCGAAGCCTGGCAGGATCACGATGTACACTTCCGGATGGCCGAAGAACCACAGGATGTGCTGATACAGGATCGGGTCACCGCCACCGGCCGGATCAAAGAAGGTGAAGCCAAAGTTGCGGTCCATCAGCAGCATGGTGATTGCGCCTGCCAGAACCGGCAGCGACAGCAGAATCAGCCACGAGGTGATGAAGATTGACCAGCTGAACAGCGGCACCTTGAACAGGGTCATGCCCGGCGCACGCATGTTCAGGAAGGTGGTGATCATGTTGATCGCGCCGAGAATCGAGGAGGCGCCCGATACGTGCACGGCGAAGATCGCCAAGTCCATGGACATGCCGCCTTCGGTCGTCGACAGCGGCGGATACAGAACCCAGCCCACGCCCGAGCCAAGCTGATCGTTACCGCCGGGGCTCAGCAGCGAAGCGATACCCAGCGAGGTACCAGCGACGTACAGCCAGAAGGACAGGTTGTTCATCCGCGGGAACGCCATATCCGGCGCGCCGATCTGCAAGGGCATGAAATAGTTGCCAAATCCACCAAAGAGGGCTGGGATGACAACGAAGAACATCATCAGAACACCGTGATAGGTGATCATGACGTTCCACAGGTGTCCATTCGGGGTACACGGGTCGGCCATGAACCCTTCGAGGCACATGTACTGCACACCGGGGTGCATCAGTTCAAGCCGCATGTAAACGGTCATCGCCACCGAGATCAGACCGGCCAGAGCCGAGAAGATCAGGTAGAGAATCCCGATGTCTTTGTGGTTGGTCGACATGAACCAACGCACAAAGAAACTGCGCTGGTCTTCATGATCGTGACCATGAATGGCTGCGTCTGCCATTATAGGTGCCTCCTGTTGCAACTGCACCGCGCAGTCGGACCTCTCCAACGCGCGGGATTCCTGCTGGTTTTAGAATGCGAAGAGGGCGCCTTCAATGGTCGAGTTTGATATGGATCAAGATTAATTGTCGCGGGCAGCGGTTGCAGCACTTGGTCAAAGGGTACACATGTCTTTGCTGGAGGACTCTGAATGATGCTGAAATACGCGACGACCGAGCAGGCAAAAGCAGCGTCAGGGCTGCGTATGATCGTGGTTGGCGGCGTGCCCAGCCCCTGGAGCGAGGCAGCCAAAGGATTGCTACACGTCAAGAACGTACCCTGGATGCCCGTCTATTTGGATCAGCAGGACCGCGCACAGGCCGTTTGGGCCCAGACAGACAGCGCGCCGGTTGCATTTTGGGAAGACGAAAACCCGGTTTCAGACGCGGCCCAGATCGTTTCGCTGGTTCAGCGCATCGCGCCTGACCCGGATTTGGTTCCTGAGGCGGCAGCCTCTGAGATCATGGAGTTCATAAGCTTACTGGCGGCCCCCGGTGGGCTGGGCTGGCACAGGCGGTTGCAGCAGATCCATGCGGGGCTTGAGGGGCGGGATGGAGGATTTCGCCCCAAAATCGCCGCCTATCTGGCGGCAAAATACGGGTATGACCCAGAGGCAGGCGCTTTGGCCGAAGGGCGTGCAAATGCAATCCTGAAAAACGTCAGCGCTCGGCTTGAAACCGGG
The DNA here is from genome assembly GCF_056533065.1 of Ruegeria sp. H4. Classification (NCBI taxonomy): domain Bacteria; kingdom Pseudomonadati; phylum Pseudomonadota; class Alphaproteobacteria; order Rhodobacterales; family Roseobacteraceae; genus Ruegeria; species Ruegeria sp. H4. The sequence continues at coordinate 370,674 of NZ_JBQFOC010000002.1, read as the reverse complement.
GGAGATTTTCTGTTCTGCAATCGTCTGACCGCCGCAGATATCTACTGCGCAGCCTTTATGGCCCTGTTTTCACCCTTGCCAGATATACTCTGCGCCATGCGGCCCAGCACCCGAACTGTGTTCGCGCATGTCTCGGATGAATCGAGGGCAGTTTTGTCATCTGGTTTGTTGGCGCACCGGGACAGAATGTATCAGGACTGGTTGGCGACGCCCTTGTCGCTGTAGCACCCGTTTTTTTGCGGCTTGACCGCATCGATGGGGCCTCGCACAAACGCAGTTAGGAAACCAGCATCCAACCGGAGCCTGCATATGTCCAGCTATGACCCCGACAACATCTTCGCCAAGATCCTGCGCGGCGAAATCCCGTCGACCCGTGTTTACGAGGATGAAGACACGCTGGCCTTCATGGATATCATGCCGCGATCAGACGGCCATTTACTGGTCATCCCTAAAAGCCCGTGCCGCAACATGCTGGATGCTACGCCCGAACAACTATCTGCAGTGATGGCGACCGTGCAGAAGCTGTCCCACGCGGTGAAACAGGCGTTTGAGGCCGACGGGGTCACCATCCAGCAGTTCAACGAAGCAGCTGGTGGGCAGGAGGTATTTCACCTTCATTTCCATGTTCTGCCCAGGCACGAAGGTATTTCAATGCGCCCGCCGGGCAATATGGGGGATTTTGATCTGATTGCCGAGCATGCGGAAAAGATCAGGAAGGCGCTAAACTGAGTGAGACGATGGAAACGCGCTGTCTATGCCGGGTATGGCCCTGAGTTTGGTGAAACGCACAACTTTTGAGCACTCAAAGCCTTTGCAAACAATGCTCAGCCTGCCGCGACCAGCGATAGCGCTGTGATCTTGCAATAGGGATGATGTGGTTTTGAAGGGATGGTCCAGTCAGTCGAAAGCTTAGAAAGAGAATTGCCGTTCCGATTTGGGGTCGGAACGGCAGACTCGTAACCAAACACTGATCGGATTTCACAGGGCAAGCCCTGGATCACCGGTTTAACATACCACTCACTCTAGATTGGCTGTTCCATGCTACTCGTAAACATTGGCATTGTATTCACAGAAGTGAACGTTGGTTAAAATGAGAGTTAATATCGTTGCAAAATTATGCAAGACCTAGAAAATTGGGAAACAGAGCGATCTGAGTTCATGGGATTGTGTCTGCGAGCTATCAAATTGCGATTCGAATCACTTAAAAGAAACTATTTTGCTGGGCTTTCGAAAGCCTCGTAAAAGGTCTTTTGCAACGCAGCATCCACATCCGCCATGGTTACGGGCAAGCCTAGATCGACCAGTGAAGTGACCCCGTGTTCGGTGATGCCACAGGGTACGATTCCGGTGAAATGATCCAGTTCCGGTTCGACATTGATTGAGATACCGTGAAAGCTAACCCATTTGCGGAGGCGCAGTCCAATAGCTGCAATTTTATCCTCGGCAGGTTGGCCCGCCGAAGTCAGCGGCTTGTCATCTCGCTGGACCCAAACGCCAACCCGGCCGTCCCGAATTTCGCCTTGAACGTTGAATTCACCCAGCGCCGCGATCACCCAGGTTTCCAGCTGTTTCACAAACTGGCGCACATCGCGGCCGCGTGTGTTCAAGTTCAGCATTACATAAGCAACGCGCTGCCCCGGGCCGTGATAGGTATATTCCCCGCCACGCTTGCTTTCGTACACGGGGAAGCGGTCCGGGTCCTTTAGGTCCGAGATTTTGGCCGAGGTTCCGGCAGTATAAAGCGGGGGATGTTCCAGCAGCCAGACGCACTCCTCTGCATCGCCTGCCGCTATCGCGGCCACGCGCGCCTCCATGAAGGCAACGGCATCCTCATACCGGGTCAGACCATCAGTGACTTTCCATTCCATGCCGGCCTCCTATCGCGTATGCGGGGCAGGGGGAAGGGGCTAGGCCGCCTCGGCCAGGCAGCGCTGTAACACTTGCGCGTAGGTCTCGGTGCCTTGCGCCCCGGTCAGCAGGTATTTGCCCCCGAATACCATGGATGGAACACCCGAAATGCCACGACTGGTCCAGAACTGCTGTTTCTCGCGCACCGAAGCGGCATGGGTCCCAGATTCAAGCGCCGCAAGGGCATCATCGGGGTCGAGCCCCGCTGCAGAAACAGCCTCAATCAGAACAGCGGTATCTGAGACATCCTTTTGCTGGGTGAAATACACCTCGAACAAGGCCAGTTTCAACGGGTGTTGCCGCCCTTGTATTTCGGCCCAATCCAACAGCTGATGCGCTGCGAATGTATTAACAATGCGGCTTTTGTCATTGAAATTAAAAGTAAACCCAAGCTCCGACCCCAAAGCGGTCAACCTGTCGCGGGCTTGTTGGCTTTGCTCAGTCGTCGAGCCATATTTTTCCGCAATATGCGCGCGCAAGTTTTGACCTTCCGGAGGCATGGTCGGGTTCAATTCAAAAGGATGCCACCTGAGACGGGCCAAAACCTGTTGCTGTTGCAAAGCCAGATCGAGCTGCCGAAATCCGACAATGCACCAGGGGCAGACAACATCCGAGACGATATCCACCTGAAGTACGGGCCGTGGGTCAGAGGTGCTCATGATAAGGTCCAGTCAGTCTGTTTTTGTTTCACCTGAGCCAACAGATATGTCGGTCCAGATGGAATTTAAACCAACGCTGTTTTGTCTCTTCACATCGCCCCCATCTGCGTCTATACGCCCCTCTACCAAGTCACTGGCAGTGCGGTCGTGGCGGAATTGGTAGACGCGCAGCGTTGAGGTCGCTGTGGGGTAACTCCCGTGGAAGTTCGAGTCTTCTCGACCGCACCAAACTTGAAAAGCACACCTATCCCCTAAATCAGGCTGAACCGATCCTTTTTGGGCGGATTCCTTAGTTTGCTTAGCGCGATGACCCTTACTTCAGATAAAAGGCACATTCTTGATTGGGCGTAGAGCTTTCATTGCCAGTCTGCTTTCTCTAAGACGCTTGTAACGGACATTTTGGGCCGTACCGTGTCCCGTGCGGCTCATCACAACTGCGGTTGGACGAAAGGGTGATCTTGATGCATAGTGAACAGGTTAGCGAAGTTAATTTTCGGAACACGACGCTGAAATTTCACATCTCGAATCCTCGCGATCATATCCAGCGCCGTCATCAAGCCGGAAACTTGTATGAGGTAGAAGAGCTACTTCTCATCGAGAAGTACTTCCCGTCCGGGGGCGTTTTTTGCGATATCGGTTCGAATGTCGGAAACCACTCCGTTTTCGTGGGTAAATTTCTGAACCCCTCCAAGATTGTTCTGTTCGAGCCGAACCCCGTCGCGTGTGATATCCTCAAACGGAACATCGCTTTGAATCAGCTCGAGGCTGTGTCGGACCTGTCTTGCGTGGAATTTGGGTTGTCCGATGAAGACTCCGTTGGCAACGCAATCGACTACCCTGACAACAATCTGGGCGCGGGCCGGGTCGTGTCGAAAAATGATGGCGCAGGTATTCGACTGCGTCCGGGAGACGACCTATTGCCCAAGAAGGTCGACTTTCTGAAAATCGATGTGGAGGGCATGGAGTTAAATGTTCTCAGTGGGTTGCAGGAAACTCTTTCAAACAGCCGCCCGGATATTCTGATTGAAGTGGTCATAGACACATACCATGACGTGCTGGATCTTCTGCATTCGCACGGATACCGCGTTTTGCACTCGATTCGGCGGTATGGCGTCAATCTGAACCTGCTGGCGCGCCCGCAAGAGCTTGTGTTGTACGGCGCGGAAGCATGTGCAAAACGCGCTACTGCGTCCGATTTGAACATCCAGGCAAAGCCAGAGCGCGACAAAAGGACAATGTTCATCTTTCGCGCTCACAAATGGACCGAGAATGAGGCCAAACTCTTTTCCATCTGGAAAAAGGCGGCTCCGGGACCTGTCTGTATCGCATATGATGCGACGAATTCTGCGCCGCCAGAGTTACCAGATGAGCAGGTATTGAGTTTCGATCAGACTTGGATTCGAGAGAATGGGCTTCTTGAAGTAAGAAAGGTTGGTTGGAGGTTCGGCGACTATGCACTGTATCGCGCGATGCAGGCCGCGCCAGACGTCGAGTACTTTCTGATTTCCGACAGCGATCTGCTTCCTAACTGGCCCGACCTCAAAGATTTTTTTACCGAGCTTGAAGCCTGTAATCAGGACCTGCTGACATCGGTGTTGGTTGGTGCTGGTCCACGCAGAGTGGCGTCTATGCAGCATGAATTGTTCGATCAGTTCGAGCGCAAAATGTCGTGCCGCTTTGGAATATTGCGTGCCAGCAGACGGCTTGTAGAGAAAGCCTATGACTTCCGTCAGTTATATTCGGACGCTATGCGGCAAAAACCGGTACGACCTTTTGCCAATGACGAAGCGTTGTTTGCTACGCTGGCGAGTAATCTGGAAGGCTACACTGCTGCGACATTTGATGAAGCACTGCCGGGGGGTGTCACGACCTCGCTTTTGCGTGATGCCGCAAATCCCGTTCCGATTGAAGGCATTGAATACCTTACATTTGCGCGCACATTTGCTCATCCCGTAGTCACTGGCTGAACCGGCAACGCGCGTGGGGCGTCTGGGTTGGCATTCACGGAGTCGAGCAAATGAGGGGGATTTGTCGCGAAGCACTGCGGGTTAGTAATCTCTTCGAAATCGTACAAATTCAAGATGGCCGCGCCCGATTTGTGTGCCACCGCTGCCAAGATAGCTCCGTCATTCACCCTCAGCGGAGCAGAGTTGTTTTGCACTCATTGGCGTAACTCGAACATGTCAGAGATCATTTTTCGGCTGACTCGTGTGAACGGAAAAATGCACCCAAAACTTGGGTCTTCGCCGACCGAGGCCAGACCTTTCGAGTATAGCGGAGGGGTCTCGAACTGACGCAAGCCCGCTGCAAGGGCGGGGCTTTCGCTGAAACATCATAGCGACTTCAAGGGGATGTCTTGAAGCATTGGAAATGCTTCTGGCAGGTCATCAACTTAGTCCAAATCGAACCATTTCGACTCCCATGGCACGAACAGGAGATCGCAATCAGGAGCGTCTCTGTCTACCGGGCGCGGGGCCTCAATCAGTTCAAAGCCGTGTTTGCCCATCTCGGCGACAAACTCACTGAAGCGATAGCCATCCTTGAAACGCCGTTTCACCGAGACCTCTGCAAGGACGAACTCCGTCCGTTTCAGGGTTTCCCTTGCCCCTCGGATCACGGCCAGCTCATTGCCTTCGGTATCGATTTTCAAACCAAATCGGCCAGGGATGTCAGTGGTATAGCTGTCGAGGCGCTGCTTTGGGACAACGCGCTTTTCCATGTTCACGATACGGTTTTCATATTCCGCTGAAAAACCCGCGACTGTCGCCAAGGACCGTCGTTTGCGATCCGTTGTGGGAATGATTAGTTCAACCTCACCTTCATCTGCGTCCAGCGCGACAATGTGAAGGTCATAATCGATACGGTCGCGCCAAGATGCGACCCGTTGTGCGGTCTCTTCAATTGGATCGAAAAGGACGAACTTTTTGTCGGGAAATGCTTCGTACAAGAATGGCGTACCGGCATCGACGCCGACGTCAAGGATTGTGTCGACCTGGAATTCAAAACTTCTAAGGTTTGCTGATGTCACGCCGCCTTGGATGACAGAAAGGCCAGTAGAGTTGAGCCGACGCATGACCGGCCGCGGGCCAACAAACTCGCCGGTTTCGAACTCGACGACTTTCAGGCCAACGGATCGCAGCAGTCGGCGAAAAGAGAATGCATCAATCTTCGGCATGTTTGACACCCTTGGTAGCAGAGCAGGTTTGTGTGTCATCAGCGGGCGTGTCTTGTAACACTGCTTCGCGCAATGCCTGGCTTTGAACTTCTGGTCGAATTGAAACAGCATGATCCATGCAAGCCGCGCGCAGTGCCAACAGTTCTTCTGTGTCCATATCAATAAGTTTTCGCATCTGGAACATCATGCCCCGTACCTTGCCATCGGTGTACAATGCCTTGTGCGCGGGTTCGGGCAGATGGTCCCTGAGCGCCTCGACATTTGGCCCAATGACAGGAAGGCCGAAGGTCAGCGCCAGATTGACCGAACCCGATGTAAGGATACGGTTGAAGGGCGCAACGCACACATGGCTGTGGGCGAGTATATCGCGCAGTTCCTCATCCGGCAGATACCGGTCATGAAACCGGACATTGGGCATCGCTCTAATTGGCTGCTGTCCCCGACGCTCGCCTGCGATGACAGCGCCTGCGATGTCCAATTCCCAGGCTTGCTCGCGGATGTTAAGTGCTTTTAGCGCTTGCCACATAAACCGCCCGCCGCGGTTTTCCTGTACTTTTCCGATATGTACGAACCGGCGGTGTTCTGCAGGCGGTAGGGTGTCGCGTCGAGCTAGAGTGTCTTCGGCAGGCTCATAAACCCCCAGGTAACTGGGATGGGCGACACGCAGGATCATATGTTGTGGGATGCGATAAGTCTGAGCCATCAAGTTGACCGCGTGGGGTGTGTGCAGGTGAATTCTGTCTGCTTGGCGCACCAGCACCGCGCGACCTTTGTGGATCGCGTCCATATCCCTGCCCGAGTTATGCGGGTGGAAGTTGTGAACCGTCCAGATGATTTTCACACCCTTGTCCCTAAGCGAAGCAAGACCGGCTTCGATCTTGGCAAAACGCTCCTCAGCGGGAATGTCATTCCTGCTGCCAAATTCGACCGTTTCCCAGTGAATCCAGTAGATATCACCGGCCTGTATCGGGGGTAATCCATCTGTGTAGAAGGCGTTTAACCGAACAACCCGGACGTCATATTCCGTGAAGCTGCTGTAGATCATGCGCTGATACGGATTGTTTCCCAGCGGCGCGTTGGAAAAAATCGTTGGCATGTGCTCGACCTCTTGTTTCAGGCGTTTCAACGCAGAGCAATGTAAATGCTGCGCCCGCCTGTCTTCTGGAACCGCTTCTGACGCGCGGCCTGCGACATCCATGCGGCCAACAAACAGCCGTTTAATGCCTTTGTTGGTGGTGCACGATGCACGGACCAAGTGGCAAGTTGCATCTTGAGGGGTGGGGCGGATTTGTTGACCTATCGTGTCTATGCGATCACGTGCGCGCGCTTGCAAAGCACAATATGGACCCGTAACAAAGCTGAGCAGCCAAGACTGTTGCGCAGGCCACCTAAGCCATGGTTTTACTTACGGTCTTGAAGCTCCGAACGCGGTCCAAGGGTGAGAATAGATGAGACTTGTCGTATCCACGATGAAAGACGAAGGGCCGTTTATTCTTGAGTGGATCGCCTATTATCTTTCGATCGGGTTCACGCATTTCATTGTCAATTCGAACGATTGTTCGGATGGAACCGATGCCATCCTCAAGCGCTGCGAAGAGCTTGGGTTTCTGGCCCATATCGATAATCCGGGGCCTTGGGAGTACGGACCTCAAGCCTCTGCCTACACAAATGCGATGAAGCATCCGTGGTACAAAGAAGCCGAGTGGATCCTGGTCTGCGATGTGGATGAGTTTTTTGACATTCGCATCGGTGACGGAACTCTCGATGACTTGTTCCAGGCTCAACCCAATGCCGACGGGTTTGCAGCGCTATGGCAACTGTTTGGGCACAACGGGGTCGTAGATTTTGAAGATCGTTTTGTGATCGAACAATTCACCAAAGCTTGCGATTTGGGCGCGGTTCTTCCGCAGAACCTGCGTGCGTTCAAATCCCTGATCCGAAACAATGGGTCCTATCACTTTATCAGCACGCACCGCCCGCGTGGCCCAGTGCGCGAGAAAGCAGAGCGTTTTGGCTGGATTGACGGGGATGGGGACCCCTTGCCGCCCGCGATGCGTCGCAGGGGGTGGGCCTTTTCGACAACTGGCGCGGGGTTCGGTGGCAGCCTGTTTCGGATGAACCACTATGCCGTGCGATCGATCGAAAGCTATTTGATGAAACGCGTCCGCGGCGACGTGAACACCACAGCCTTTCATCCAAAGATGGAGACCACCGGACAGGCCTATTGGCACCTTCACTGCTACAACGAAGTCGAAGAAACTTCGATCCTGTCGAAAGTTGGACGCCTTCGCGAAACCTACGAGCGACTACGTTCAGACGACGATTTGGATACGTTACACCAACAGGCAGTGGCGTTTCACAAGAACCGGATCGGCGCAATTCGAGAAACTGAGGCCGCCATTGGTTTTGTTAAGAAATACAAAAGCTTCAAAGGCGGCCAGAATGTAAAGGCCCTTGATCTGGGCGTCGTCGAAGAGGCCAATGTGTCCTTTGACCCGCAAACTTACAAAGACCCCAATGTTACTTTTGCGCAGGTCGCCAAGTGGAATCGCATTGGGCAGATGGTGAACGCACAAAACTCCAAGCCGAACAACTACCCCTGGTTCGTGCGGCTGGACGCGTTGGACACGCCTTTCGTGCATGAACAAGCAGCCGCATTGCATGCACAGATCACTGAACCAACGCAGGTTTCAGTGCCCTTTGATCCAAAGGATACAAGCCATCTTCCGGCTGTTTCGCCCGAGATTGAAAGGACCGCTAAGCAGCGACGCAGTTTTCTCAAATCAATCAGTGGCAAGAAATCCTGGGTCCTGATCGGGCAGGTTGAAACCGAAATTGTCGAGGAAATATTGGCGCTGCCATCTGTCTCGAAACTTTCGATACTGGCGCCGTGGGGGCTGACGTGGAACGGTTTTGCCTGTGCCGATACAACGCAAAATCCCGAGTTACAGGCGCTGGATCGCGCGTTCTATGCATTTCTGGAGTATTTTCGCGACCCCATTCTTGCGGGTCGACTGCGAGTCTATCGGGCGATGCCCCCCTTGATGCTTAAGCTATTCCAGGAGAACTCTGTTGGGGTAGCGGTCGTCAGGGGAGTTAGATCCGAACGGGTTACGAACGGTTTGCTGCGCAGGATTGACCGTGTGCTGGCCCCAGGGGGCAGCATCGCCTTCACTACCTATCGCCGTCGCGGGGGTGGTTCATATGGCGGGATGAATGCGGCGATCAACACATTTCTGGGGCAGAATGCCAGCCGATACAGGATAACCAGCCTGCAACCACCGTGGCTTGGGATCGACAAGTTACCACCACTTAACGCAGAAGAGACTTAGATTCTGGTTCTTGAGGTGTTGGCGTGGTAACGGTGGCTCAACAAACAAAAACGGGTTCGGTATAGGGCTGAAACCCTTCTGCGAAGTGAGGTCGAGATGTCAAACGAACCCAAGGTGATTGGCGTAGCGCCGGGAAGCCAGCCCAAACCCAAGGCGGACAAGGCGACCAAGCGCAAGAACTCGAAAGAGGCCATCCGGCGGACCTTTCTGTCCCGCTTGCCCAAAGGTGGGGTCGCGGTTGAGATCGGCGTTTGGCAGGGGGAGTTCTCTCCGACTATTCTGAAGCTGCTGAAACCCAGTCAGTTGTTCCTGATCGACCCCTGGAAACATATTGGGGAAGAATCGCACACCACAGCCTTTGTCGGCCGGACCGAGGACGAGAAGATGGAAGCCATCTTCCAGAAGGTCAAAAAGTCGTTTGAGAAAGAGATCGAAGACGGGAAGGTTGGCATTATACGCGACTTCTCAGTCCCGGCTCTGAACCTGTTCGATGATGAAAACATATCCTTTGCCTATGTGGACGGGGACCATTCCTACGAAGGTGTTTCGGCGGATCTGGCAGCGCTGTTTCCCAAGATGAAGATTGGCGGCATTATGGCATTCGACGATTATCATCGCCGCGGCTGGTGGGGGGATGGGGTCATCCGCGCTGTGAACGAATTCCTAGGTCAATATCCAAGACATTTGCGCATCAGAGCCATTGCGGGCGCGCAGATTGCGATCGAGAAAATCGAACCTCAGGTCGATAGTAAGGACTGATCTGACCCAGCATTTAGACCGAGCGCATCCGATGCAAAACCCTGAGAAAATCGTCATCTCGGCCATGAAAAATGAAGGGCCTTACATCCTTGAATGGGTGGCCCATCATAAGGTGCTCGGTTTTGACAAGATCATCGTCTACACCAACGATTGTTCGGACGGGACAAACCGTATCTTGCGACGGTTGCAGGAGCTTGGGCATGTCGAATTTCGACGCAACCGGGTCGGCGCCGGAGGAATTCATCGATCAGCCCTGAGACAGGCGCGTCGATTGCCGATCGTGAAAGACGCAAAGTGGATTTATGTTTGCGACGCGGACGAGTTTCTGAATATTCACGTTGGCAACCGCAAGGTTGACGATCTGATCGAGGCGACGCCCGACGTGGATGTGATCTCGATCCCCTGGAAGATATTCTCGAATAGCGGTCGGCACATACTGCGCGATTCCCCTGTTACGGCGCAGTTCGATGACGGTGAATTGGATTTTGAGCAGGGCGGGGCCGGGCGTCGTTTTGTGAAGTCGATTTTCCGGCAAGGCGAGTTTTATAATCGTTTCGGTCTGCACAACCCACATCCCAGACCCGAATTCCAGTCCAGCGTCTTCCGGTCCGTGGCGGGTGGGCATGCCAGAGAGCCCGCACCCTTCGGCAATCATGTTTCGCCGCCATTTGGGTTTGAAATTGCACAGATCAACCACTATGCCGTGCGTTCAACACAGGCGTATCTGGCCAAGCGTAGCCGTGGACGGGCAAATCATTCGTCTCATACACTTGGAACCGACTATTGGGATCGCTGGAACCGAGGCGGCTCCAAGGACGAAACCATCCTGCGTTATCAGGACGAAACGGCCGAGATATTGGAGCAGTTCAAATCAGACGAAACCCTTCAGCGATTGCATCGTAAGGCATTCCGTTGGCATAAGGATCTGATCTCGAATCTGATGCAGATCCCAGAGTATGAGCAGCTATATCAACGGCTTGTGGAAAAACCCGCCGCAAGTTTTGTAAAGCAGGATCGCGGCGTGCGCGACCGCGTCACAAGCGAAAACGTGCAGCGCCCGTCTGGCCTAAACCAACCGGAAATGTGACCTAAGACCCCGGAGTATCAACGCAATGGTTGTCGACCCCAAGCTCCCGACGATTGGAATGCTCTGGTTGGAAGGCTCGCTGAGCTTTCTTGAGCAGATGTGTCTGCTGTCTTTCGTTGCGAATGGGCACAAGGTGGTACTGTTCCACTATGGCGAGGTCGAAAACGTTCCCGAAGGCGTTGAACTGGTATCGGCGAATGAGATTCATGAGCCCAAAAAGTTCATCATGAGCAATACATTCAATACACCGGTGCCTCAGTCTGATATTTTCAGACTTCAGTTGATGAAGAAAACCGATTTCCTCTGGTGCGATACAGATGTGATTGCTTTGGCGCCGATACCAAAAGCGGATCACATCTTCGGTTTTTTCAACAAAACCACAATTTGCAACGCTGTGATGCGTTTGCCGTCCGACAGTCCTGCGTTGAAAGCCTACACCGAATACAGCTTGGATTCGTTTCCCATCCGGCCTTGGGTTGAAGGCGAGGAGAGACAGCGGCTTGAAAAGATGAAACAGGCAGGGGAGCTGCCACACGCATCGGATCAAGATCACAGCGTTTACGGGCCTGACGTTATGACTTGGTTTCTCAGGCATTATGGAGAGATAGAGCACGCAAGCCCGCCGCCGGTCTTTTATCCATTGCCGTTTCGTCAGACGGGGCAAGCAAATGACATTTCTGCACGAGAATTTCGCAACACCTACATCAAAGAAGAAACACTGGCCGTGCATCTCTGGGGGCGCCGCATGCGGTGGTGGATTGCCAAAGGCATAAAGCGGCATTCCTTTCTGGATCGGCGTCTGCGTGGATTGGGTATCCGGCCCGCTGATGCGCCTTTACCAGTCAAGGGCAGGGGTGCTCCTAAGGCCATTCAGTTCCCAGATGTGCTTCCTGATCTGCGCGTGACCGACGAACAAATTAGTGCGGCAACGGAGGGAAAGATGCCCGTTGCACTTTTGTCGGACCGCCGAGACTACCTAAGGTTTGCTCAACGCGAGTTGGACAGAATAAAAGATCAAGGCCTCTACCAAGTGCACGAAAAACCGCGCCCTGGTCATTTGCGCGGTTGGGATCACTACGGTAGCGACCCCGCGCGACTGAATGCTTTGATGCTGTCGCTGTTTCGGTTTGCCAAAAATCACCGCTACTTGCCTGACCTGTCAGCGCCTGCCACGTTGACTGAAAAACTGTTGATTATGAAGCTTTTTGCCGAGTTTCCTGCTGTCAGTGCGGCGGACAAGCTGACGGCAGAGGAGTTTGTGCCTGAAGAGGCCAGAGCTTTGCTGACGCCGGTTCAGAGATATTGGGTCTCACCTGATCCAGTGCTTTCCGAACTTGACCTCAGTGCGGGAAGTTATTGGCTTAAGTGCAATAATGCTCAGGGAAAGAATCTTCGTCTAACATGGCCTCTAACCGGAGAGGCATTGCGCCACGCGAACCGGAACCTTGAAATTTGGAGCAAGAGCCCGGTTCCGCATGGCTATTGGGCGGCCGAATGGTGGTATTCAACCATCGACACGCGGTATTTTATAGAAGAAGACCTCGCCGCTGAAGGTGAGGATATCATCGACTGGAAATTCTGGGTTGTTGCCGGGCGGGTTCAGCTGGTTCAGGTCGACCGGGACCGCTCGCGCGGGCATGTGCAGATGATCCACGACCGGGATTTCAACTTTATTCCCAAAGAGCTGTACTTTAAGACCAGCGAAGATACCGAGCCAAAGCCAGAACGGTATGACGATATGGTGCAGATCGCCGAAGCCATTGGCCAACGGGTCGAGTTCGCAAGGGTCGACCTCTATGCGATTGGCGACAAGATTTACCTTGGTGAGATTACGCTCTGCCCGTTTGGCGGGAAACGCCAGATGCGCACGCCAGAGCTGGACACTCAGTTGGGCGATGCGTGGACGGGCACGCGACTGTTCCCGAACTAAAGCAACACCGGTTTAGTCTACGGATATCTCTTGCCGCAGGTTACCGGTTGTCTTGTCGAAGATCAGAATGCGGTTGTCGTCGGTCACCACGGCATACCAGTTGTTGCCAATCGTGACCGCCTGCGCCTGTGCCCCATCGGGCAATTCGACCTGATCCGGCAGGGTGGGCGTGCGGTCCGATAGGCGGATGACAATCAGTGCGAATGTCACTAGAACCCCGCCAATCATCACCGCGGTCAGCAGCATGACCATGCGCCGCAGCAATCGCAATTGCGGTGTCTCTTGCGGTTCGTCTTGGGGGTCGGAAGGAACAGTCATGGGCACCCGCCAGATAGAGTTTCAGATTGCGGCCGATCCGCCGCCTCGTCTTGATAAGGCCCTTTCGCGGGATGTGCCAGCCGATGAGAGCCTGTCACGCACCCGCTTGGCCCGCCTGATCGAAGAGGGCGCAGTGTCTATTGATGGTGTCGCAATTTTTGATCCGAAATACAAAGTGGCCGAGGGGGCTGCGGTGGTTATTTGGGTTGCCGAGGCTGAAGACAGCCATATCGGCCCCGAGGATATTCCGCTGGAGATTGTCTTTGAAGACTCCGACCTGATCGTGATCAACAAACCGGCGGGCATGGTCGTACATCCGGCGCCAGGCTCGCCTAAGGGAACGCTGGTGAATGCGCTGTTGCATCATTGCGGCGATGATCTTTCCGGGGTCGGTGGCGTCAAGCGCCCCGGTATCGTTCATAGAATAGATAAGGAAACCAGTGGCTTGCTGGTCGTCGCTAAATCAGACGCGGCGCATCACGGGTTGGCCGCCCAGTTCGAGGCGCATAGTGTTGAGCGTTATTATCGTGCCATCTGCTACGGGGTGCCGGATGCCAATGATCCGCGCTTGCGTGGGGTGAAGGGCGTAAGCTTCGAGCCAGGCAACATCATGCGGCTAACCACGCAGTTGGCGCGGCATAAGACGGACCGGCAAAGACAGGCTGTACTGTTTCATGGCGGGCGTCATGCCGTCACGCGCGCACGGGTCGTCGAGAGCTTTGGCAATCCTGTGGGGCTGGCGCTAATCGAATGCTGGCTGGAAACCGGTCGCACGCATCAGATCAGAGTCCATATGGCCCATGCTGGCCACGGGCTGGTGGGGGATCCTGTCTATGGCGGCAAACGCAAGCTGGCGGCCAAAGCGTTCAGCGCCGCAACTGCCGAGGCGGTGCGCGCCTTTCCACGTCAGGCGTTGCATGCCGCAGTTTTGGGCTTTGAACACCCGGTCACAGGTGAAAACCTGCGGTTTGAGGCCGAATTGCCAGCCGATATGCAGGTTTTGATCGACACTCTGCATGCGCCGCTGACATAATCCGCAAACTGCTGTGAGTAAGGTTTTCTTATCTTTCCTTTACCAAAGCTTAATTCCAAACTGTTAATGGTACCTCTTGAAAGGGGTGGGTTCCTTACCTATCTCCTATGTTAAAGACTTAAACATTTGTCGGAGGGACATCATACATGGCCAATTACGCAAATCTCCCCGCACCGACGCCCGAGGGCGGCCTGAACCGCTATATGCAGGAAATCCGCAAGTTTCCTCTGCTTGAGCCGGAAGAAGAATACATGCTGGCCAAGCGCTGGGTCGAAGAGCAGGACACTGAATCCGCGCATAAAATGGTGACATCGCACCTGCGCCTGGCGGCAAAGATTGCCATGGGCTATCGCGGCTATGGTCTGCCACAGGCCGAAGTGATTTCCGAAGCGAACGTGGGCCTGATGCAGGCCGTGAAACGGTTCGACCCGGAAAAGGGTTTCCGCCTTGCCACCTATGCGATGTGGTGGATCCGCGCCTCGATCCAGGAATACATCCTGCGGTCGTGGTCGCTGGTCAAGCTGGGCACGACCTCGGCGCAGAAAAAGCTGTTCTTCAACCTGCGCAAGGCCAAGGCCCGCATTGGTGCGCTGGAAGAGGGCGATCTGCGCCCCGAAAATGTCGCGCAGATTGCCAATGATCTGGGCGTGACCGAAGAGGAAGTGATCAGCATGAACCGCCGCATGTCGGGCGGCGATGCCTCGCTGAACGCGACCGTCGGGTCCGAGGGCGAAGGCACCATGCAATGGCAGGACTGGCTTGAGGATGAAGACGCAGATCAGGCCGGTGATTATGAGGCGCGCGATGAACTGGACGCGCGGCGCGAGCTGCTGGCAGCCGCTTTGGAAGTGCTGAATGATCGTGAGAAGGACATTCTGACTCAACGCCGGTTGATGGATCAGCCCGTTACACTGGAAGAGCTGAGCACACAGTACAATGTCAGCCGCGAACGCATCCGCCAGATCGAGGTGCGCGCCTTCGAAAAGCTGCAGAAGAAGATGCGCGATTTGGCGCGCGAGAAGGGTATGCTCGGCACTGTCTGAACGGGCTGCTTGTGAACAGGATGACCGGCTCAACCCTGTTGGGCCGGTTTTCTTTTGGCCGATCCCCGCGAAACCTGCATGACAGCGCAGCCTTCTGCCGTTAAGTAGAACTCAACTTTGGTTGCGCTAACGGCGGAGGGGACAATGCAGAAACCGGTTCGATGGGGCGTTCTTGGGGCCTCGAAATTTGCGCGTCAATATCTGGCCCCGGCGATCCACGCAGCAGACGGTGCGCAGCTTTATGGGCTGGCGACCTCGGATCCTGCGAAGGCCACTCCGTTTCAGGCGTTCTGTCCGGATCTGAACATCTATGACAGTTACGAGGCGATACTGGCAGACCCGCAAATCGATGCGGTCTATGTCCCTCTGCCAAACCACCTGCATGTGGAATGGAGCCTGAAGGCGCTGGATGCGGGCAAGCATGTGCTGTGTGAAAAGCCCATGACCATGCGCGCTGATGAGTTCGACGCCTTGATCGACAAGCGCGACCGGACCGGTCTGCTGGCGGCTGAGGCTTATATGATCGTCCACCACCCGCAGTGGCAGTTGGTGCGCAAGCTGATCGCCGATGGGGCCATCGGCAAACTGGTGCACGTGACCGGCGCGTTCAGCTTTGATAATCGCGCGGATACTGGAAACATCCGCAACAAGGCGGAAACGGGCGGCGGCGGCCTGCGGGATATTGGCGTCTATGTGATCGGCTCGGCGCGGTTTGCAACGGGGCAGGAACCCTACGGCGTTCAATCCGCCATCCGTTGGCAAAACGACATCGACATCTTCACTGAAATCCGAGCGCAGTTCCCTGATTTCACCTATTCGGCCTATGTCTCGATCCGGATGCACCCGCATCAAGAGATGGTGTTTCACGGTGAAGGCGGCGTGATCCGCCTGACCGCCCCGTTCAACGCACGGGTCTTTGGCGAAGCGCGGGTGGAACTGCACCGCCCCGGGTTAGAGATGCAGGTCACGCGCTTTCCGGGCGATGATCACTATAAGCTGCAGATCGAGGCGTTCTGCCGGTCGGTGCGCGACGGTGGCGACTACCCATGCCCGCTGGAATTCTCGCACGGAACGCAACGGATGATTGATCAGGTCTTTGATGGGGCCGTGGCCCTGTAACTTGCCTTACCTGCTGGCTTGGTTATCCTGACCGCCTTGAACACAGGAGAGACCCCATGGCAGGCGGTTGGGCACGCGACGGCGCGGTAAGCGAACAGATCGAGGCGTCGATATCGGACGAGCTGGCCCGGATGCAGGCGCAAAAGCGACCTGTGGGTGAAAGCCTGACTCATTGTGCGGAGTGCGAGGAACCGATCCCCAAAAAACGACGCGCCGCCTTGCCGGGCGTGAAACTGTGCCTGGATTGCCAGCAGGAGCGGGATGGGGCGTTCAAGGCGCCCGGTGGGATCAATCGACGCGGGTCCAAGGATAGTCAGTTGAGGTGAGGTTGGTTTGGCTGCTTTGAGCCCTGAGTTACTGCTCATCTTCTAACCAAAATCTGCGAAAATGGCGCATATCAGTTTTTTGAATAGGAACGTAGAAGGTCAGAACCATGAAGAAATGGGTTCTAATACCTCTCATCATTTTTGTGCTGGGTTGGATGTTTTGGTCTTGGATACACAGGGCGTCTGCGACGCCCGAAGAGCATCTTCAGATCACAATGTCGATATGGCCTATGCAAGGGATTCACAGCGATTGGCATCGAAATGTTTCAATCACTTACAAAGGTGAACGCATTTCCAAAGAGCTTCTAGGGGATACGGGATGGTGGCGCGGTTCTAACTTGTACCGCCATATTTCAGGGGCTTATGTCGTGCATGAGGGGCAAGGCTGGTGCTTCGGCTTCACCCTTGAACCTTTGGAGTTTGACAGAGCTCTTGAAGATGTCTGTATCAAAGGCCAAATCACAACGGGCACATTGAATGGGCGTTCGCTTTACTACCGTGACTTAATTTATTTAGGGCACTTTTACGAAACTTGGCGCGATAAAGAAGGTGTAAGAATCCGATACTCTGGAGCTGATCGGACCCCAGAAGTTGAACTACCTGACGGACCATGAACTACATGCTTCGAACCTGAGAAATTCAGATTTACTCAATGTCTGCTTTGTCCCGCGAAGCGGACAAAGCGATTATTGGCCTGTCCTGATTCAGCTTTCCATCGCTTCCAACTCGTCAATAAAGCCCGAGATCATCGACAGGCCCTTGTCCCAGAATTTCGGGTCGCTGGCATCCAGCCCAAACGGGGCGAGCAGGTCTTTGTGGTGTTTCGAGCCACCAGCGCGCAGCATGTCGAAATACTTGTCCTCAAACCCCTCGGCGCCGCTTTCATAAACCGAATAGAGCGCGTTTACGAGGCCGTCGCCAAAGGCATAGGCGTAGACATAGAAGGGCGAGTGCACAAAGTGCGGGATGTAGGCCCAGAAGGTCTCATACCCTTCCATGAACTCAAATGCGGGCCCAAGGCTTTCGGCCTGTACGCTCATCCACAGGGCGTTGATGTCATCGGGGGTCAACTCGCCTTCGCGGCGGGCGGCGTGCAGTTTGCATTCGAAGTCGTAAAACGCGATCTGGCGGACCACCGTGTTGATCATATCTTCGACCTTACCGGCCAGAAGCACTTTGCGCTGTTCCTTGGTTTCGGCCTTGTCCAGCATTTTGCGGAAGGTCAGCATTTCGCCAAATACCGACGCGGTTTCGGCCAGTGTCAGCGGGGTCGAGGACAGCATTTCACCCTGATCGGCAGCCAGCACCTGGTGCACACCATGGCCCAACTCGTGCGCGAGGGTCATTACGTCGCGCGGTTTGCCAAGATAGTTAAGCATCACGTAAGGATGCACCTCGGTCACGGTGGGGTGCGCAAAGGCGCCCGGCGCTTTGCCCGGCTTCACTGCCGCATCAATCCAGCCTTTTGAGAAGAAGGGTGAGGCGATCTCTCCCATACGCGGATCAAACGCATTGTAGGCGTCCATAACGGTCTTTTCGGCCTCATCCCAGCCAACGATGCGGGTGTCTTCCATCGGCAAGGGCGCGTTGCGATCCCAGACCTGCATGACGTCCAGACCCAGCCACTTGCGTTTCAGCTCATAGTAACGGTGGCTCAGCTTGGGGTAGGCGGCGACCACGGCTTCGCGCAGGGCTTCGACCACCTCGGGTTCGACGTCGTTCGACAGATGGCGGCCGGTTTGAGCCGTCGGCATGTTGCGCCAGCGGTCGACGATTTCCTTTTCCTTGGCTTGCGTATTGTGCACACGGGCGAAGGTTTTGATGTTGACCTGAAACACCGATGCCAGTTCGCGCGCCGCCGCCTCGCGCTTGCTGCGATCCTGCTCGGTCAGCAGGTTCAGAGTGCCTTCGATGTTCAGTTCTTCTCCGTCAACGTCAAAGGTCAGACCCGCAATGGTCTCGTCGAACAGGCGTTCCCAGGCATCGCCAACAACGCCCAGATCGTGCAGGAATTTCTCCAATTCGTCAGATAGTTGATAAGGCTTCATCGCACGGATGCGACGGAAGACCGGCTCGTACCGCGCCAGATCAGCATTGGCTGCGAAATGCGCTTTGAGCACATCATCGTCGATGCGGTTGAGTTCGAGCGTGAAAAACACCAGTGGGGTGGTGAAGATAGTGATCTTTTCCTGCATGTCCGACAGGAATTTGGCACGATCTGCATCGGTGGTCAGTTGGTAGTAGCGCAGACCGGCGAATGACATGATCCGCCCGGCAATTGCGTTGATCTTTTCATTGCGCAACACGCAGGTGAGCAGGCCATCGGCATCCAGATCGGCCAGCTTGCCTTCGTAGTCTGACGCGAAAGAGGCGCATTCGCCGTCCAGCCAATCCAGATCACGCGCCAGTTCAGGCGCTTCTTCTGAGGCATAAAGGTCGCTCAGATCCCATTCCGGCAGGTTGCCCAGGTTGTCGGTGCCACCGACAGCGTTTGCATCACGGACGGGAAAGGGAAGGTCGCGCATAGATCACCTTTTGAAACTGCTTTGGCAAACATCTAGGGCTGCCGCGCCGGGATCACAAGCGGACAGTTGGCGTACTGGGGCTCAACTCGGCCCAAGTTGCGCCCTACGATTGGTGTGACAGAAAATGAGCCGCCAGCTGATCCAGCACCGGACCACGCACATCAGGCGCTTCCATCAGCACTTCGTGTTCACCATCGGGGATCTCAACCAGCGTACCGTTCGGCCAGTTTGCCATTCGGGCGCGGATCGCCTTGCGGTCCACGATTTGTTCGTGGCTGCCCAGGAAGGTCAGGCAAGGCGTATCAGGGGCAGGCTGATCCATCAGCCAGGCGCATTCTGTTAATGCCTCGCGCAGCCACCGATTGGACGGGGCGCCAAGTGACAGATCGGGATGTGTGGTCAACTGATCCTGCATCATCTTGAACATCGCAGGATCGCGGGTCAGCACATTGTCCTGAAATGGTTGCGACAGCACATAGCTTTCCAATGAGGTTGTCGGCGGCGTCCGTTCGCCGAGGCCAAGCGCAGTGCCCCAATAGGCCGTCAGACGGCTGAGCGGTTTCATGACAGGGGTGAAGAAGATGCCCCACATCGGGCCGGTGAAGGCACAGGCGGCAAAGCATCCCTGCTCGACAACCGCGCGAAACCCGATGGCCCCACCCATCGAATGCCCGATAACATACCAGGGTTTCGGCAGGTCAAGCTGCGTGGCCAGATCAATCACGGCCCGCACATCATGCTGATAATCAGGAAAACGGTCCACATGGCCAATGCGTGGGTTGTCCAGCAGCCGATCTGCCAAGCCCTGACCGCGCCAGTCTACGGCCAGCATTGAAAACCCGCGTTGGGCAAATTCTGCGGCTGTGCTGCCATATTTTTCAATATATTCGGTGCGGCCCGGAAACATAAACACCGTGCCGTTTGCATCGCCCTGAGGCCGCCAATGGCCCATGCGAATGCGGGGCCCGTCCGTCGTCTGCAACCAATGAGCCGCACCACCGGCGGGACCGCCGGCCACATCTTCGAAAAAGGGGGCCGGCGACAGTTTCATCAGGCCAGCACCGAGGCGAGCTTCATGGCGACGCCCATGTCACCATCTACGCTCAGCTTGCCGGACATGAATGCGCCCGTGGGGTTCAGCGCGCCGCTGAGAATCTCCTGAAACGTATCGGCATCGGCGCTTAGGGTGACGTCTGCTTCGTCATCGCTGATGCGCGCACCGTCCGAATCGAGAATGATTGCGCCCAGATCGGCAATTGCAAATTTGGCCGAGGCGTCAAAGTCGCCACCCGCCAGTTTTTCATTCAGCGCGGATACGGCTGCTTCCAAAGTGTCGCTCATGGTGCTCCTCATTTTGTTTGTGCGCCGTGAATGGACATCCCCGGTCGCAACGCTACACTGAGCATTGTTATGGGCATTGCAACAAACAATCTCAAAGGTACCGTTGCGGCAATCGCGCTGCTAGTCATGATTTCCGGAACTTGCGTCGCGCAAGAGGCTGATTCCCGGGATGAGACTCAGTTGTTACAGCAACTGGCGCAATCAACACCGCAGCAGGCAATTGGTTTGGATCGTCAGCTTCAGGCGCTTTGGTCGCAATCCGGTTCGGCCTCGGCGGATCTGCTGTTAGAGCGCGGGCGAGAGGCATTGGATGATGGGGATGTCGAAACCGCCATTGAGCATCTGACAGCCCTGACAGATCACGCCCCTGATTTCGCCGAGGGCTGGCATGTGCGAGCTTCGGCCTTCTTTGGGCAAGAGCGCTTCGGCATGGCCGCTGCCGATCTGGAATACGCATTGACCCTGAACCCCAATAACTACGAGGCCATCTATGGGCTGGGCCTGATCTTTGAGGTTGTGGGCAAGCCCAAGCGCGCATTCGATGCCTATCAGCGCGCGCTGGCTATACATCCCCATCACGAAGAAGTAACCAATGCGGTGAATCGACTAAAGCCTCAGGTCGAGGGCTCATCTCTCTGAGACACTGGGGCAGGGGGCACAGGTGAGCGGGTCATCCCGGGTAGTGGCCGTACTTGGCCCGACGAATACAGGCAAAACCCATTACGCAATCGAACGCATGCTGGGGCATCGAACGGGCGTCATTGGCTTGCCGCTGCGGCTGCTCGCGCGCGAAGTCTATGACAAGATCGTCGCCATTCGCGGCCCGTCTGTTGTGGCTCTGGTCACGGGCGAAGAACGGATTGTGCCGCCCCGTGCCCAGTACTGGGTCTGTACGGTCGAAGCGATGCCCGAGGGGATGGGGGCTGATTTTGTCGCCATCGACGAAATCCAGCTTTGCGCTGATCCGGAACGCGGTCACGTTTTTACAGATCGGTTGCTGCGATCCCGTGGAACCCATGAGACCCTCTTTCTGGGCTCGGACACTATGCGCGGCCCCATTGCAGCACTGGTCCCCGAGGCGCAGTTTGTTAGGCGCGAGCGGATGTCGCAGTTGGTATATACCGGTTCAAAAAAAATCAGCCGGATGCCCGCGCGCAGCGCCATCGTCGGATTCTCGGTCGACAATGTCTATGCCATTGCTGAACTATTGCGCCGTCAAAAGGGCGGCGCTGCCGTGGTTATGGGGGCGCTTAGCCCGCGCACGCGCAATGCACAGGTCGATCTCTATCAGAATGGTGAGGTTGACTATCTGGTCGCGACCGATGCCATCGGGATGGGGTTGAACCTGGATGTGAACCATGTGGCGTTCTCGTCCCTGTCCAAATTCGATGGCCGCCGGATGCGCCCGCTCGCGCCGAATGAATTAGCACAGATCGCAGGCCGGGCAGGGCGCGGCATGTCAGATGGCACTTTCGGTGTGACGGGTGAAGCAGCGCCGCTGGACGAAGGCGTGGCGCAGGCGATCATGGACAGCCGGTTTACGCCGATGAAAAAGCTGAACTGGCGGAATGCTGCCCTCCGTTTTGGCTCGATTGAGGCGCTGATCGACGCGCTTGAGGTCAGTCCGCAGGGCGAAAACCTGGTTAAGGCGCGTCCGGCTGATGACCTGCGTGCCCTGAAATCCCTGTCACAAGTGACCGAGGTTATGGCGCGTGCCAGCGATGGGCCATCGGTCCGTTTGCTATGGGATGTGTGCCGTATTCCCGATTTTCGGGGGATCAGTCACGCCGAACATGCAGGTTTGCTCGACGTGATCTTTGGCCACCTGCACGAGCGCGGGTCTATCCCCGATGATTTCATGGCCCGGCAGGTGCGACGTATCGACCGGACAGATGGCGATATCGATGCTCTTTCCAAAAGGTTGGCGTATATTCGCACCTGGACTTATGTTGCGCAACGAAACGGCTGGATGCGTGACGAATCGCATTGGCGGGACGAGACGCGCACTGTAGAAGACAGGCTGTCAGACGCTCTTCACGAACGTTTGACTCAAAGATTTGTGGACCGGCGCACATCCGTGTTGCTGCGCCGGCTCAAACAGAAGGAGGCCCTTTTGGCCGAAGTAAATGACAAGGGTGAAGTGACCGTCGAAGGCGAATTCGTCGGTCGTCTGGAAGGGTTCCGGTTTTCTCCGGACAAGGCTGCGCAGGGGGCCGAGGCGAAAGCCTTGAAATCGGCCTCACTGCAAGCCCTCGCGCCGCAATTCCATCTGCGTGCCGATCGCTTCTACAATGCACCCGATACCGAAATTGATTTCACTGATCAGGGCGGCCTGATGTGGGGCGAATATGCCGTCGGCAAACTGGTTGCCGGGGCCGAGCCTCTCAAGCCGATGGTCGAGGTTTTTGTGGATGAGGCCGCAGGTCCGGACGTCGAACAGAAGGTGCAGCGCCGCCTGCAGCACTTCATCGACCGCAAAGTGGCCGCACTGTTCGAACCGCTGTTGAACCTGTCGCGGGACGAGGAACTGTCCGGTCTGGCCAAAGGCTTTGCTTTCCGCATGGTCGAGGCGCTGGGCGTGCTACCCCGCGCGCATGTCGCGCAAGAGGTCAAGGATCTGGACCAGGACGCTCGTGGCGCCCTACGCAAGCACGGCATCCGTTTTGGTCAGTTTACCATCTTCATGCCGCTGCTGCTGAAACCTGCGCCGACGCGCCTGCGCTTGGTTCTCTGGGCGCTTTCCAGTGGTCTGCAGGAATTCCCCGAAGCGCCGCCTCCGGGGCTGGTCACCGTGCCGGTCGCCAAGGACGCGCCGCAGGGCTATGACACAATGTGTGGCTACCGCGATGCGGGCGAGCGATCGATCCGGATCGACATGCTGGAACGTCTCGCCGATATGCTTCGTGCTGAGGACAGCCGGGGCGGCTTTGAAGCCAAGCCTGACATGCTGTCGATCACGGGCATGACGCTCGAACAGTTCGCGGACCTGATGCAGGGGTTGGGCTACAAGGCCGAGCGCAGCGAGCGTGAAAAGGTCAAAGCCGCTCCGGCCGAGGCACCTGCGACTCAAGCGGCAGAACAACCCGCCGCCGAAGAAACCCCGGCTGTCGAGGCTTCGACCGATGAGGTCACCGCGCCCGCCGAGGCGTCAGCCGAGGCCACGACAAGCCCCGAGGCGGCAGCCGAGGCTCCGGCCGCAGAACCCGCAAATGACGAACCCGAGGTCGAGGTGTTCTACACCTTCACTTGGGGCCGTCAGCGTCAGCAAAATCGCGGCCCGCGCCGCGAGCAGGGGCAGGGCAAAGGCAAGCCGCGTGGCAAACCTCAGGACGGTCGCAAGCCGCAAGGCAAAAAGGGTGGCAAGCCGCAGGGCGCAAAGTCCTTCTCGTCTCGGCCTCCGAAGAAGGAAAAGGCAATCGACCCCGACAACCCGTTTGCAGCAGCGCTGATGGGTTTGAAGGACGGCAACTGATCCGTCATGGATCAGGCCAAGCTGCGGATCGACAAATGGCTCTGGCAGGCGCGATTCTTCAAGACCCGCAGCCTGGCGGCCAAGCAGGTCAGCGGTGGCCATGTGCGACTGAATGGAAACCGGGTTCTGAAACCTGCCCAAGCGGTGGGGCCCGGCGATGTTTTGACCTTCCCACAGGCGCGCACTGTTCGGGTCGTCAAGGTTGAGGCGCTGGGTAATAGGCGTGGTCCGGCCTCAGAGGCACAAACGCTGTATTCGGATTTGACCCCGAAACAGGAGGTACGGCCCACAGATCCCGGTTTCGAGGGAAAAGGTCGTCCAACCAAGAAAGATCGGCGGGCAATTGATCTTTCTCGCAAGCTCGATGACTGATCTGACCTTGAAGATAAGGCCAGTCTGAATTAGCTAATCGCCAAAGATCATACGGGAACTCAGCAATGACTTATGTCGTCACCGAAAACTGCATCGCCTGCAAATACACCGACTGTGTCGAAGTGTGCCCGGTGGACTGTTTTTACGAAGGTGAGAATGCGCTGGTCATTCATCCCGATGAATGCATCGATTGCGGCGTGTGCGAACCCGAATGCCCCGCCGATGCCATTCGCCCAGACACCGAGCCGGGGATGGAGACATGGGTCGAGTTTAACCGCAAGTTCTCTGAAGTCTGGCCCGTGATCGTGACCAAGAAGGATCCTCTGCCCGAAGCAGAGGAGCGGGACGGCGAAGAAGGCAAGATGGAGAAATACTTCTCCGAAGCGCCCGGCGAGGGCGGATAAGCGATTCGCCGCCTGACCTGGGACGATGCTCTTCAATGCGGCGTGGTAATTCTCTGAAATCAGGGCGAATATTGCGATTTTACCTTAGGTAAACTTTCGGGTGTCGCATTTTTGTGATATACTCCCTCCTTACATGATGACTGAGATCGGGATGCACTCCGTAAGTATGCTCGCTTTGGAGTTCTGAATTTATGACAAATATGCCGCCTGTCGGGGCTGAAACAGTCCCCGCTTGTGGTGTTTTGTCGTCTGCTTGCCGGTCCAAAACCAAGGAATACACTGAATGACAAAGTCGAAAAAGCTTGAGTTCCGCCCCAACGACTATGTTGTCTACCCCGCCCATGGCGTGGGCCAGATCATCTCGATCGAGGAACAGGAAGTCGCGGGCTATTCGCTTGAGCTGTTTGTCATCTCATTCGAGAAAGACAAGATGACCTTACGGGTGCCGACCAATAAGGTCACCGAATCCGGGCTGCGTTCGCTTAGTTCGCCGGACGTGATCAGCCAGGCGATGAAAACGCTGAAGGGTAAGGCCAAGGTGAAACGCGCCATGTGGTCGCGCCGGGCGCAGGAATATGAACAAAAGATCAACTCGGGCGATCTGATCTCAATCGCAGAAGTGGTTCGCGACCTGCACCGCACCGACGATCAGCGCGAGCAGAGCTATTCCGAGCGTCAGCTGTACGAAGCCGCGCTGGAACGCCTGACCCGCGAAGTTGCCGCTGTATCGGGCGCAGGTGAGCTGTCGGCGGCCAAGCAGGTGGATGAGGTTCTGACCTCGCGCGCTGCTGCTGCCTGAATGCACTCACGTTGAGTTTTGAAAGCCGCTCTGACATCAGGGCGGCTTTTTCTATCTAGGTTGGGCTATGTCTAAGCGCCCATTGGCTGAGGAACGGCCGTGATCAGGATAACCATCGGATGCGCCCTGCTTGCACTGTCCGGCCTGTTCTGGGCGGCCTACTATTCCAGATATTTCAAATGGCGCGATTGCTTTAACGAATTGGGCCGGTGCTACGACCCGGAGACCGGCCAGGTTCTGTTGCAACAGGCGGGTTTGGTCTGGGGAACAGCCGCAATGCTGACACTTCTACCCGCGCTCTACCTGCTGATTGGGCATGTTCGCCTAAGGCGCGGGCGGGCCTGATATTTACAGCTGAGCACTGATAGCGATCAAGAATGTAACCTCGGCCAGTTGTTGAGACGCCCCAAGAATGTCGCCGGTCTGGCCGTCGATTTTCTTCTTGGCCAACTGCCCAAGGCCAAAAACAACGACCGCAGCGCAAATTGCAGGCAACAAAAACTGCGTTCCAACCAGCAGTAAGCTAATCACGAATGCCAGACCCAAGGACAGGCTGACCACCATCGCTTTTGGCGTGCCGACTGAATGGCTCAGGCCCGATTGCCGTGCATTGGGCAAGGCGGCCATCAGAACCGGCATCATGGCGCGGGACAGCACGCAGGCGGCAAGGATCGCCCAGAACGCCCCGGCAGACAAAAGCGCGGCAATCGCCGAGATGCGGATCAGTTGCGCGCTGATCAGGGCCAGAACGCCATATGTCCCGATATGGCTGTCTTTCATGATTTCCAGCCGACGTTCGGCTGTGAAGCCGCCCCAAAGTCCGTCAAAAGTGTCAGCCAAACCGTCTTCATGCATTGCACCCGTCAGCATGATCAGGGCCCCCACAAGCAGAACAGCGGAAATAAATGGGGACACGGACAACGCCAACAAGACCCAGCCCACCGCGCAGGCTAGCCCGCCGACGACAAGTCCGACCACTGGAAAAGCCCAGACCGCATGAGCCTGCCGGGCAAAGACATGCTCGGGCAGACGGGGTAAGGGCAGGCGGGTCAACAGGACCAGTGCCAGCGGGATATCCCACCGAGAAATCGCGTAGTTGTCGTTTTTATTCACTCCCGCGCCTTTCAGGGTCTTGTTGGTCTTTCAGCTTCGGTTAAACACGCAGGACCACTCTGATGCAATGAGGCTTTGATGCTGCCCGAACTGAATGATTTGAACACGTTCCGCGATGCGTTGATCAACGCGCCGGGTCCGGACATAGCAGCCGCAGACGGCGCCGCCACGCGTAATGGCCAGCTGACGAAACCTCCGGGTGCGTTGGGGCGGCTTGAGGATCTGGCGATCTGGTACGCGTCCTGGCGTGGCGATACGCGTCCTCAGATCGAACAGCCTCAGGTCATTGTGTTTGCAGGCAACCACGGGGTCACGGCGCAAGGCGTATCGGCCTTTCCGCCTGAAGTGACCGTGCAGATGGTTATGAATTTCGAACATGGAGGGGCCGCGATCAATCAACTGGCCAAGGCGGCCGGGGCAAAGATGGATGTCCATGCGCTGGACTTGGAGCGCCCGACAGCGGATTTCACGCAAGGGCCAGCCATGAGCGAAGCCGAATTTCTGAGCGCGCTGAAAACCGGTTGGAACGCGGTCGACCCACAAGCCGACCTGCTGGTGGTCGGTGAGATGGGGATCGGCAACACCACCCCCGCTGCGGCCATCGCGTGCGCGCTGTTCGGGGGTGAGGCTGCCGATTGGACCGGGCGCGGCACCGGTGTCGGCGATGCGGGTCTTGCGAACAAAACCCGCGTTGTATCCGAAGGCGTTGCGCGCCATGCCACCGACGATGGGCTAGAAGTTCTGCGGTGTCTGGGCGGGCGCGAGATTGCCGCGATGGCAGGTGCCATGGCTGCCGCGCGTGTGTTGCGCATTCCTGTCATTCTGGACGGGTTTATCTGTACTTCGGCAGCGGCCTGTCTGGCGCGCGTGTCAGCATCGGCACTGGACCATGCGGTTGCAGGCCATCAAAGCGCCGAGGGCGCGCATGGCGCAATGCTTGCGAAACTCGGAAAGGACCCGTTGCTGAGCCTTGGCCTGAGATTGGGCGAGGGCTCTGGCGGTGCGCTTGCTATTAATATCCTCAAAAGCGCCGTGGCCTGCCATTCCGGCATGGCCACCTTTGCTGAGGCGGGCGTAGCAGACGGCTGAAACAAAGGGCCTGTCCGGGCAGCCCCCGGTCAGGCAGATTTCTTGGCGTGTTCTTCGGCCAGTTCCAGAAGCGCGGTCTCTAGATCTTTCTCCAAAGACTGCGCCCGTTCGATGTATTTCTTGTTCTCCGCCGTGGGCATGCCAGGCACCCACAGCTCGGCCAGTTCGCGCACAGATGCCCGGTCGTGATGATAGAAGGTCTGTTCCGCCTGCGCGGCTTCGTATTCGCTGAGCCCGATGTTTTCCAATACGTATCGACCAGCGCGAAGTGAACTGTCGAACATTTCACGCACGATATCGTTGGCCCCAGCCTGATACAGCTCGTACACATGGGTCCTGTCATGGGCGCGGGCGATGATGTGCAGGTCCGGGCGCTGGCGGCGGGCAAATCCGACCAGTCGCGTCACCGTCTTTCGATCATCCATCGCGGCTACCAGAACCGACGCCTTGTCCAACCCCGCTGCGCGCAAAAGCTCAGGCCGGGTTGGGTCACCCAGAAACCCTTTCACGCCAAACCGACGCATCAGCTGGATCGTCTCGATATCATGGTCCAGAACGATGGTCTTGAACCCGCTGGCCACCACAAGGCGATTGACGATCTGACCGAACCGTCCAATGCCCGCAATGATCACCGGCCCTTTTTCGTCGATCTCGTCCGGTTCCATCGTGGTTGTTGTCTCGCCCAGCTTCCGCGACAGCAGGTCGTAGATGATGAACAAAAGCGGCGTAATCAGCATGGTCAACGCGATGATCATAAGCAGTTTTTGCGCCAGGTCCTGAGGGATCACATTCTGTTGCCGTGAAAAGGCCAGAAGGACAAAACCGAACTCACCCGCCTGCGCCAAGCCAAGGGTGAACAACCAGTGATCACGGCCTTTCAGTTTAAAGGCTTTGCCGACAATATAGAGGATGACACCCTTGGCCAGGATCACCAGCAGGGCAAGGCCGATCAGATCAAACGGGTCGTTGAAGAAATAGCCAACGTCGATTCCAGCCCCGACCGTGATGAAGAAAAGGCCCAGAAACAGGCCTTTGAAGGGCTCAAGGTCGCTTTCCATCTCATGCCGAAATTCCGAGCTGGCCAGAACAACGCCCGCCAGAAAGGCGCCCAGAGCAGGTGAAAGGCCAACCAGCGTCATCAGGAAGGAAATGCCAACCACGATCATCAGGGCCAACGCGGTATACATCTCGCGCAGGCGTGTGGCGTGGATGAAGCGGAACAGCGGGCGGGTCAGGTAGACACCGGCCAAAATGACAAAGGCGACGGCTCCGATCGTCACCAATGTGACAGCCCAGCCGGGCAGACCTTCGACCAGGGACAGGCTGTGATGCGCATCATGCAGGTGATCTCCCGCACCGCGATCAATTGACCCGTCGGCCTCGATATGAGGGATGGCGGGCAGTGCCAGCAAGGGCAACATCGCCAAGATCGGGATGACCGCAATATCCTGCGTCAACAGAACCGAGAAGGTCGCGCGCCCGCCATTGGTCTGCATCAGTCCCTTTTCAGACAGGGTCTGCAGTACTATCGCGGTTGAAGACAGACATAGGGTCAGGCCAACGGCGAGCGCCACGGTCCAGGGGTGGCTGGCATAAATCGCCACGCCCGCAATCACTGCGGTGGACAGTAGAACCTGCAATCCGCCCAGTCCCAACAACCTGTCCCGCATATCCCAAAGCGCACGCGGTTCCAGCTCCAACCCGATCAGGAACAGCATCATGACCACACCGAATTCGGCCACATGCTGTAGATCTTCGGTTTCAGCCCCAACAAGGCCTAGAACCGGACCGATGATAAGACCGGCGGCCAGATATCCCAGAACCGATCCCAATCCCAGACGCGCCGATAACGGAACGGCAATCACCGCAGCGGCGAGATATATAGATGCCTGGTATAGGAAATCGTCCATTTGTGTCCTCGTTGCCTGCTCAGGTCGGCAGGGGGGCGTCGCGTTTCAATTGGTCCATCACGATCTGGCTTTGAACCCGTGCAACCGCAGGATGCGGCAGGATCACCTGATGAAGCAAGCTGTTGAGCGCAGATAGATCGTCGCAATAGACATGCAACAGGTAATCCGCCTCTCCGGTCATCGTCCAGGCGCTGGTGATTTCGGGACGGGCATCCACCAAACGAGCAAAGCTGGCCGATTGATCCGGCCCATGCGTGCCGAGGTGAACCTGAACAAAACCCTGGACTTGCAGGCCCAGTTTCAACGGATCCAGCCGTGCGGTATAGCCGGTGATGTAACCTTCGGCCTCCAGCCGTTGGCGGCGGCGACCGGCCTGACTTGCAGACAGGTTTAGTACTTCGCCCAGTTGTTGGGCGGTCAGATGCGCATCGCGCTGGAGCGCGGCCAACAATCCGATATCGATATGATCCAGTGCTTGCGGCATTTCACCGTATTATTTCCAAATCGCGCGTGTTTTGCGCGTATGAACATAGTTTATCTGAAAACAATGCGCAGAAACAGCGTTGTTTAAGACATATCTTGGAATCAGCAAAGAAATTCCTGTTATTAAGGAGACGCGCCATGGGTCCTTTCCCGCATAACGCCCCGAAATCCATCATCAGCGCAGAGAACCCGGCTGGAACCGACGGGTTCGAGTTCGTCGAATTCGCTCATCCCAACCCGCAGGAATTGCGGGATCTGTTTGCGACCATGGGCTATGACCTTGTTGCGCGTCACAAGAAAAAACCCCTGATCGAGCTGTGGCAGCAAGGGGACGTGACTTATATCCTCAATGCCGATCCTGAGAGTTTTGCCGCAAAGTTTGTCGCCGAACACGGCCCCTGTGCGCCTGCAATGGGCTGGCGGGTTGTCGATGCGCAGCAGGCGTATGAGCATGCGGTTTCAAAAGGGGCCGAACCCTATGATGGCGCGGACAAAACCATGGATGTACCCGCGATCAAAGGGATTGGCGGGTCGCTGATCTACTTCATTGATCAGTATTACGACACATCGCCCTACAACCAGGAATTCGAATGGATCAAGGAATCCAAACCACGCGGTGATGGGTTCTACTACCTCGACCACCTGACTCATAACGTTTTTAAGGGCAATATGGACAAGTGGTTCAAGTTTTATGGCGACTTGTTCAACTTCCGCGAAATCCGGTTCTTTGATATTCAGGGCAAGTTCACGGGGCTTTATAGCCGCGCGTTGACCTCGCCTTGCGGCCGTATCCGTATCCCGATCAACGAAGATCGCGGCGAAACGGGCCAGATCGTCTCGTACCTCAAGAAGTACAAGGGCGAAGGTATCCAGCATATCGCGGTGGGCAGCGAGGATATCTATGCCTCGACCGACGCGATTGCCGAGAAGGGGCTAAAGTTCATGCCAGGCCCGAACCAATCCTACTATGATATGTCAAAGGACCGCGTGAAAGATCATGACGAGCCGCTGGACCGGATGATGAAGCATGGCATCCTGATCGACGGCGAAGGCGTGGTGGATGGCGGTGAGACGCGGATTTTGCTTCAGATTTTCTCGAAAACCGTGATCGGCCCGATCTTTTTTGAGTTCATTCAGCGCAAGGGCGATGATGGGTTCGGAGAGGGGAATTTTCAGGCCTTGTTCGAGTCCATTGAACGCGAGCAGATCGAAAGCGGCGAGATTTCAGCGGCTTAGTCCGCTTCGAACGCAAGCTTAGTCCAAGTCACTCCGGCATACCTGTTTCCCTCTTGAAGGGAAGCGTGGCCGGAGCGATGAAGAACCTTTAGCCCGGCGTGCTGCGCGACGGTCACTAGATCGTCGGCGCAGATTGGAAACCCCGGTCTGTCCACAGGGCAGGGGCCGTGGCGCAGTGACAGGATCAGGCGGCCTGATGGTTTCAGCCGTGTAGCCAGTGCTTCAATAGCGGTTTTCTGATCCTGCGGATTTAGATGATGTAGCACTCCGATTGCCAGGGCGGCGTCAAAGCTGGTTTGGTCTTTGGGTAAGTTGGTCAAATTTGGCAGACTTGCATCAAACCACTCTATCTCGAGGTGGCGATAGCTGGTCTGAGCGTGATCTCGGAATCGGGCGACGGGTTCAACGGCCGTGACAAGAAACCCATGTTCAACCAGCCAGGCAGCCAACGCACCAGGACCCGCACCCACATCCAAAACATGCGCATCAGGGCCGGGCAGAAAATCGACAAGAGGGCCCAGTACGGCCTCCTGCGACAGGTTCTCGTAAGACGAAATTAACTGAAGAGCAGAGTGTTCGTACCCTTCAAAAACGCGCCTTTGATACGCAAAATGATCATCCACGCGGCATCTTGAGGGACACGTTGCGACCCTTCTTTTGATATAGCAACTCACTGTCGCTGATTGCGACGACCTTGCCGCCGTCGACTCGGTCACCCACTTTCAGTTTCTTGTATCGTCCGCTGGGCAAGCGCACCAAGGCGCGCCGGTTGGCTGGTGTGCCGTAGACCCCGATCAGGTTCAGGCGGCGCAGGTTGATCGCGTTGTCGATGGTCGCTTGCCGCGCCACCGATGCGGTCGTGGGGATCTTGGGGGCAACGGTTTTGGGCTCGAAGGTTTCGGCCCCACCACTGTTCTGATCCAGCCCGGCGGTTGATCCCAGATTGGTCGCCGGTGCGGCCGCCGCAGTCCGAACCAGCCCTGCAGGGCGTGCCTTGGGACGCGGAACAAGTACGACGGCCAAGGCAGTCGGGGTGTCATCCACCTCGGGGCTGGCTTGTAGCGAAGCGGGGCGTTGCTTGGGCCGCAACACAGACAGTTCTTGTAACGATCTGCCGCCCAGTTGCTGACGTTCGAATTGATCTTGCAGGTTCTCAGGGCGGGGCTTGGGCCGTATTCCGGCCAAGCGCGAGGTTGTTTCCTCGACCACCGGTTCTTGTTCGAACCGCAAAGGTACTGCTGGCGGCACAGACGAGGGGCGGCCGAGATAGACCAGCACGCCATCAGGGTTCAGCGTGCCTTCGGGCGTTGGGGTGACCAGCCCGCGCTCATCCAGATCAAACCCGGGGATGGAGGCGCGCGCCAGAGCGGGCAGATCAAAGGGCTGATCTGTTTCAAAACTCGCTGACGGTGCCAGGGCCACCGCGTCGTTGGAAAAATCGGATTTGCCAACCGAAGCCAAATACAGATCGTCCGGTTCAACGGCAACTGGTTCTTCGGGCTGTGCTGGGGCGGTCTCAACAACACCTGTGGCGATTTCAGATTGCGGAGCCGTCTCGGTTTCCTGTGCAACGTCCTCGACCGGCGTGGGTTCTACCTTCAACGCCTCAAGGATCGCCGCATCGGTCGCAGACAAGGCGGGTTGATCTTCGGCTGTCGCCTCGGGTGCGGGCTCTACAGTCGCCACCTGATCGTCTTCAAGCGCGGATTCTATCGTAGGTTCGGTATTTTCTGCCTCAGGCACTTCCGGCAGGATGTCTACCGCCAGATCAGCGGCCATTTCAGCCTCAGGGGATGTGGTTTCAGGTTCCAAGTCTCCCTCGGCCACAATCTCCTCTTCCGGCGATCCGAGAAGGGACCACGCGCCAATCACAAGAGCCAACAAACCCGTCGCTGCGATCGCAGGCAGGGCAAATTTGTTGAGACCCGCGCTGCTGCTTGCTGAGTCACCCTGCGATGGAGCAGGCGCGCGAAACGCGTCCGGGGCGGCGGTTTCCGCTATCGCGTGAACTTTGGGCGCCGACGAACCGACGTCTTCTTTGGGGTCCGGCTTTGTGGGGGCAGGACTGGCCTGTGGCGACGCAATTGGAGCTGCCATCAGCGGTTCCGCATCCAGATCAAACACCGGCGCGCCGGGAAACTCATCTTCACTCGGCTCAGCAGTATATGCGACCGGCACGAATCCATGCTCGGTGGTAAAGCTATGCGCTTCGTCCAAGGTCTGGCGTGCCACTGCCGCGCCATAGATTAGGCCGTCTTTGGTGATCGAGGCAAAACTCAGATCATCGCGCTCATATGGCGTGGCATCGACCAACGCGTCCTGCACCATTTGCGCGTGTTCGTCAGTAGACAGATCTTCCGATGGAATCGTGAGATAGCGGATTTGATCCGCTGGGATAACCACATTGCAACTCAGGTCGTTTTCCAGTGCAAAACCCTGATCTCGCAGCGCTTGTATCTGCCCGTTCAGGTCATCTGCATCCAGCGATACAGTGCCGATCTCGTACCACTCACCTTCAGACAGGTGGTGCAACGAAATACCGGTTGCAGAAAAAGATAGCGTAAAGGCGGGTTTCATATTCCCGGAGAACCATAACTATATCATCAGCGCAAACGATCACACGCTTGCAGAGTGACAGTAGAGCAGGAACCCGCCGAGGGAAAGAAAAACGCAACCTCTCCCCTTGTATCGCAAAGCCCTGCCAACCCATGTTGAACGGGAACAATTTGGAGGGATGACCTTGAAGACATTCGCTTTTCTGACCGCCATGATGGCCGCAACTGCCGCTGGTATCGCCCATGCGGAAGAACGTCGCATTACCGTTGACGCGACTGGAACCGTGCAAGTTGCACCTGATATGGCGACGATCACACTGGGTGTGACCAATCAGGATGCCGAAGCGTCGGTCGCGATGAAAGCCACATCTGATGCAGTGGCACAGGTGCTGTCCCGTCTGACAGATATGGGGATCGAGGATCGGGATGTGCAAACACGCGACCTATCGCTCTCACCGGTTTGGTCGAATCGCAATCAGCAGAACGGAGAGCCGCCCGAGATCACGGGGTTTGTCGCTTCGAACCGTGTTTTTGTCCGGGTGCGCGACCTGTCTCAGCTTGGGCAGATTATGGATGCGGTCATTCAGGACGGGGCGAATGATTTTGGCGGGCTGAGCTTTGGTCTGCAGGACACCAAACCTATCGAGGTTCAGGCACGCGCCAAAGCCGTGGGCGAAGCCACGTCAAAGGCCGAGCAACTGGCGCAAGCGGCCAATGTCACGCTGGGTCCGGTTCAGTCGATTTCCGAGCGCACCGGAGGGGTCCGGCCCATGGCAGAGATGCGCGCCTTTAGCGTCGCCGACACTGGTGGAGTGCCCGTAGCAGGCGGTGAGATCACGGTATCCGTCAGCGTTTCGATGGAGTTCGAGATTTCTGAGTAAGCTCAGTTGTCGGCGCGGGCCATCAGCGGCTGTCGTTGCTGGCCCGTCGCGTCGAAATTGTCAGGCGACAACCAAGCCTCGAATGCGCCCCGGATGCGGGGCCATTCACTGTCGAGTATCGAAAACCACGCCGTGTCCCGATTGCGTCCTTTGTAATGGGTCGCCTGGCGGAATATCCCTTCGAAGGTAAAGCCCAGCCGTTTGGCCGCCGCACAAGACGGTGCGTTCAGCGCATCGCATTTCCACTCGTAACGGCGATAGCCCAACTCGTCGAAGACGCGTTTCATCATCAGATACATAACCTCGGTCGATTGCGGTGTGCGCTGCAACAGGGGTGAGAAATGGATATGCCCCACTTCGATCGCACCCGCTGCGGGCTCGATCCGCAGATATGAGGCCATACCGATCGGCACCTCCTCCGCATTCAGAACCGTATGGAACATCGGGTCTGCATCCATACAGGTGGCACGCGCCCAGGTTTCAAACGCCCGTTCCGTGTCAAACGGCCCATAGGGCAGGTAGGTCCAGTTCCGGTGATCGGCATCATTGGCAAACGCCCGGAACAATCCGGGCGCATGTCGGTTCACATCCAGCGGCACGACCGTGCAATACTGGCCCTCCATCGGGGTATAGGGTGGTGTGGGGCGAGGGAACTCGCCCGTGACCGGCAGACCGATGGGTTGACCCAGCGCGTTGGTTTCATGCCCGCTCATGGCTTAGGCGCTGGCTTTGGCCAAAGCCTGATCCAGATCGGCGATCAGGTCGTTGGCATCCTCGATCCCGATGGAAACGCGCACAACGTTTGGACCGGCTCCTGCGGCCTCTTGCTGTTCCGGCGTCAACTGGCGGTGCGTGGTCGACGCCGAGTGGATGATCAGCGAGCGCGCATCGCCGAGGTTGGCGACGTGGCTGAAGATCTCCAAAGCGTTGACCAGTTTGATGCAGGCGTCATAGCCGCCTTTGACGGCAAAGGTGAACAACGCGCCAGCGCCGCGCGGATACTGAGCCTTGACCCGGTCGTGATAAGGCGACGAGGGCAGGCCCGCATAAGTCACGTAGTCGACCCGGTCATCCGCCTCGAGCCAGGCGGCGATCTTCTGGGCGTTTTCGACGTGGCGCTCCATCCGCAGCGACAGCGTCTCGATCCCCATCAGCGTGTAATGCGCTGCTTGCGGGTTCATGGTCATGCCCAGATCACGCAGACCAATGGCGATGCCGTGGAACGTGAAGGCCAGCGGGCCGAATGTCTCATGGAATTTCAACCCGTGATACGCTTGCTCGGGCTGGCTGAGCGAGGGAAATTTGTCATTCGCCGACCAGTCGAACTTGCCCGAATCCACGATGCAGCCACCGGTGACCGTGCCATTGCCAGTCAGGTATTTGGTGGTCGAATGCACGACCAGAGTCGCGCCGTGTTCAATCGGGCGGCACAGGTAGGGCGTGGCCGAGGTGTTGTCGACGATCAGCGGAATGCCTGCCGCGTCCGCCACATCCGCCAGCGATCGGATATCGGTGACATAACCGCCGGGGTTGGCGATGGATTCGCAGAACACCGCGCGGGTGTTTTCGTCAATGGCGGCTTTCACGGCCTCCAGATCGTCGGTGTCGACGAATTTGGCCGACCAACCGAAGCGCTTGATCGTCTGGCTGAACTGCGTGACCGTGCCGCCATACAGGCGGGTCGAGGCCACCACGTTGCAACCCGGCCCCATCAGCGGGAACAGCGCCATGATCTGCGCCGCGTGACCCGAGGAGCAGCAGACCGCGCCAACGCCACCCTCAAGCGTCGCGACACGTTCCTGCAACACAGCCACTGTGGGGTTGGTCAGGCGAGAATAGATGAAGCCCACTTCTTGCAGATTGAACAGGGCTGCCGCGTGATCGGCATCGCGGAACACATAGGCGGTAGTTTGATAGATCGGAGTCTGGCGCGCACCGGTTGCCGGGTCAGGGCGTGCGCCCGCGTGAATCTGTAGGGTGTCGAAACCATAGGTAGGGCCGTCGGACATCGTAAACTCTCCTGTCGAATTAGAACTTGCGAAATCTGTAGGGCATTGCCCGCTGTCACACAACGCCGCTTTCAGCGCATCCAGAGGCCCTGTGCTTTGATCCTGTTGCGGATCACCTGTTCGCGACTGGGCAGGGCATCGCGATCAAACAGTTTCCGGATTTTCTGACCCTTGCCCTGAATCACCAGCTTTTTGATCGGATCATATTGCTTGAGAACCTTCTTGACCTTGTTCGGGGCCACGACGGTTTCAAGAACGTCGATCACACTATCGCTCTCGCGGGCATAAAGCAGCGGGAACAGGCGATAATGGCAACTGACTGAGCCATCCAGCAATCCGTCGGGCAGTGCATCGCGCCCTCCGCCAAAAGAGTGGATCACAAGGGGCAGAGCGGCCTGATCCAGCCAAGGATCAAGGTTCTGCCCGATCAATTCCGGGATGTGTT
Source organism: Ruegeria sp. H4 (assembly GCF_056533065.1). Classification (NCBI taxonomy): domain Bacteria; kingdom Pseudomonadati; phylum Pseudomonadota; class Alphaproteobacteria; order Rhodobacterales; family Roseobacteraceae; genus Ruegeria; species Ruegeria sp. H4. The sequence goes on along the minus strand of NZ_JBQFOC010000002.1, from coordinate 333,351 downwards.
CATCCCGGATGGTGCGCGCATAATCCAGAAATCGTTCGCCAAATTGACGTGGGCATTTGTAAAAGAAGTAGCCTGCGTTGAAATACAAATGCCGACGCCAGTGGCCCTGCGGTTGGCCGGTATCAATCGAGCCGTCGAAATCCAGATCAAAACGGCGATAAAGCGCAGACCAGATGCCCTCAAACCCTGGCCCGTAAAGCGTGGGCTTGGGCCATGTGCCTTCGACTTTTTGCGAGGCGCCGGGGCGGTCAAAATCAAAAGGAACTCTGCTCAGATCGCCGTTGATCAGGGTATCCGTATCAAAGAAAACAAAGGGTTCGCCTTCGGGCAGGGCCAAAAGCGCCTCAATCTTGTTCCCGTTGGGATAGCTTTCGCCAAAGACATGATTGTCAAAAGGCAGGATTTCCGCATCAAGCTGTTTCAGGGCCTTTAGCACGTCCTGATCTTGAATGGCCGGGTTCTGGTTCCAGCGTGGGCCTGGATTTGGCGAGGCAACGAACAGACGCCCTTTGAAGTCGGGTGCCGAATAGCGCAGCGAGGCGGCGAACAGGACCGCCTCATATTGCAGGCGGTTGTTCTGACCAATGATGACAATATTGAAGTCTTGCGAAGCTGCCCGCATCTGTGCCCGTCCTAAACATGCGTTGATCTCACGCATCTGAGATTGGGCTTACAGCAACCGGTGTAGGGCGTCAAAAGTCGTTTGTGGTGCGCGGGTTGTCCAATGCCAACCCGAGTTGCAGCACTTCAGCGTGTCAGCGCTGCCTAGTTTATTGCCAAAAACCTGCGAAAACGCCGATATTTCGAACGAAATCTCGTGCATTTTCAAAATTTTGACCAATTGATAAATTTTACCAATTGATAAAATTTCGATTTGTGGCAAGCTGAGGTCACAACAAACATATCTACAGGGAGTAGAGCGATGGCACAGGGCCAGATGGCACCCGGGATCGTTTCCGGGCGGCTTTCCAGCGATGAACTGACATCGAATTTTACGGATCTGCATCCGCCTTTGGCCCCGCATGAGGCCGCCGTGGCCGCAGATCGCTGCTATTTCTGTTACGACGCGCCATGCGTGACGGCCTGTCCGACGGATATCGATATTCCGTTGTTCATCCGCCAGATACAGGCGGGTCAGCCGCAATCGGCGGGAAAGACCATTCTGGACCAGAATATCCTGGGTGGCATGTGTGCTCGGGTCTGTCCGACCGAAACCTTGTGCGAAGAGGCCTGCGTGCGCGAAGCCGCCGAAGGCAAACCAGTTGAGATCGGGCGGCTTCAGCGTTTCGCAACCGATGATGTGATGGCCTCTGGCGAACATCCTTTTGAACGCGCTGCGGCGACCGGCAAAACTGTGGCCGTTGTTGGCGCAGGACCAGCGGGTCTCGCTTGCGCCCATCGGCTGGCCATGCTGGGCCACGATGTGGTGATCCACGAAGGCAAGCCCAAGCCGGGTGGTCTGAACGAGTATGGAATCGCGGCCTATAAATCGACCAATGACTTTGCACAGGCCGAGGTGGACTGGCTGCTGAAAATCGGCGGTATCGCTATCGAAACCGGTTCTTTGCTGGGCGAGGGCCTCTCTCTGGAGGGGCTGACTGAAAATTACGATGCCGTTTTCCTGTCCATCGGTCTGGCGGGTGTGAATGCTCTGCGGGCACAGGGTGTGGAAAAGGACGGCGTGCGCCCGGCAGTCGATTTTATCTCTGACGTGCGGCAAGCTTCGGATCTTGCTGATCTGCCGGTCGGTCGGAATGTGGTTGTGATCGGCGGCGGCATGACGGCTGTTGATGCGGCGGTGAAGTCAAAGCTGCTAGGGGCCGAGCAGGTCACGATCGCCTATCGTCGTGGGCGCGACGCGATGGGGGCCAGCCGGTACGAGCAGGACCTTGCGGCCTCGCACGGCGTGCGGATTATGACCAATGTTCAGCCTGTCGCGGTGCATGGCAACGGTGCCGCAGTCGAGATCGAGCTTGAATACACTTCGAACCAAAACGGTCAGTTGACCGGAACCGGTGAGACGGTTCGGCTGCCGGCGGATCAGGTTCTGAAAGCCATTGGTCAGACGCTGGATGGCGCGCCCGAAGGGCTGGAACTGGACGGCAACAAGATCGCCGTCAGCGGGGCTGGACGTACTTCCATCTCCGGTGTCTGGGCTGGTGGAGATTGTGCGGCCGGGGGCGAAGATCTGACCGTGACCGCCGTGGCCGAAGGCCGGGATGCGGCGATGGACATCCACGCGAGCCTGGTTTCGTGATAGGGTGAGGCTTTCAAGCCAACCTATTCGCTGAGGTATCGTTATGTCCCAGATCGAAGACGCAGTTGCCAAACATTATACCACCGGTGCCCTGACGGACCGCGTGCGCGATGCGCTAAAAGCCAGCGGCGTGGACCCGGATGCGGCCACGGTCGCCGACCTGAAAGCTGGTGACGAGTTCCACACGGGCGGCGTTCTGGCGACCGATCACCTGTTTGACCAATTGTCTTTGACCCATGCGACGCGGGTGCTGGACGTGGGCTGCGGGATCGGCGGGACGTCTCGTTACGTTGTGGATCGGTATGACTCGACGGTGACGGGGGTCGACCTGACACCCGAGTTTGTCGAAACGGCAGCGGCACTCAGCCAGATTGTCGGCCATTCCGACAAGGTCGAATTCCACGTCGGCAGCGCTTTGGACATGCCAGTGCCGGATGCTGGGTTCGATCTGGCAGTTATGTTGCATGTGGGCATGAATATCGAAGACAAGGCCGGACTGTTCGCCGAGGTTGCGCGCGCTTTGGCAACAGGTGGCAGCTTCGCGCTTTTCGACGTGATGGCAGGTGAAACAGACGAACCTCTGGCGTTCCCTTTGCCCTGGTCAAGCGTCGCTGAGACATCCTTTGTTGATGCGCCCGTGGTCTACAAGGATGCGGCTACAGCGGCGGGGCTTGCGTTGGAGGTCGAGAAGGATCGCACCGAGTTTGCAATTAAGTTCTTCGAGGAAGTCTTTGCAAAGATTGCCGAAAGCGGCCCTGCGCCGTTAGGCATCCACCTGATGATGGGCGAGACGGCGCCCGAGAAATTCCAAAACTACGTCGCAAACCTGCATGCCGGGCGGATTCGCCCGACCGAGATGATTTTCAAGAAAACCGGCTGAGGAGCCGGAAAGGAGTACCCATGGCTGACCTGACGACAGACTTTCTGGGCATTTCCAGCCCCAACCCCTTCTGGCTGGCCTCGGCCCCGCCAACCGACAAGGAATACAACGTCCGCCGCGCCTTTGAGGCCGGATGGGGCGGCGTGGTCTGGAAAACACTGGGGGCCGAGGGCCCTCCGGTCGTGAATGTGAACGGGCCGCGTTACGGTGCGATCTATGGCGCAGATCGGCGGTTGCTGGGCCTGAACAACATCGAACTGATCACCGACCGACCACTTGAGGTAAACCTCGAGGAAATGGCGCGGGTCAAGGCGGACTACCCGGACCGGGCGTTGATCGCCTCAATCATGGTGCCGTGTGAGGAGGGCGCGTGGAAAGCCATCCTGCCCCGCGTGGCTGAGACCGGCGCGGATGGAATCGAGCTGAATTTCGGCTGCCCGCACGGGATGAGCGAGCGGGGCATGGGCGCAGCCGTCGGTCAGGTGCCGGAATACATCGAAATGGTTACCCGCTGGTGCAAAATGTACTATGACCGCCCGGTGATCGTGAAGCTGACGCCGAACATCACCGACATTCGCAAACCCGCGGCGGCGGCCAAGAATGGCGGCGCGGATGCGGTGTCGCTGATCAACACGATCAACTCGATCACCAGCGTCAATCTGGATACGTTCAGCCCCGAACCTTCGATTGATGGCAAGGGCAGCCATGGCGGGTATTGCGGTCCGGCGGTGAAGCCGATTGCGCTGTCCATGGTTTCGGAAATCGCGCGAGATGCGGAAACGCATGGTCTGCCCATTTCAGGTATCGGTGGCGTTACCACATGGCGTGATGCGGCAGAGTTCATTTCGCTGGGTTGCGGCAACGTACAGGTCTGCACAGCGGCCATGACTTATGGTTTCAAGATCATCGATGAACTGACGGCGGGTCTGTCCAAATGGATGGACGAGAAGGGGTATTCCACAGTCTCAGAAGTTGTTGGTCGCGCGGTCCCCAACGTAACCGATTGGCAGTATCTGAACCTGAACTACATCGCCAAGGCCAAGATTGATCAGGACCAGTGCATCAAATGCGGTCGCTGTTATGCCGCCTGTGAAGACACCAGCCACCAGGCCATCGCCATGTCGCCGGACCGGGTGTTCGAGGTGATCGACGAAGAATGCGTAGCCTGTAATCTCTGTGTCGATGTCTGCCCAGTAGAGGGCTGTATTTCGATGGAGCCGATGGCAGCAGGAGAGGTTGACCCACGTACCGGGCGCGAGGTTCAGCCGGACTATGCAAACTGGACAACGCATCCCAACAATCCGATGGCCAAGGCCGCGGAATGAACAGGTTTGCGCAGATCTTTGAGGGGCCGTTGGTGCGGTCCCTTAGTTCAAGGTGTCAAAAGCTTGCGATACAGGGTGTCGACAAACGTTTCTGCGCCTTCGAACGGGTCTTCGTCGCCCAGGATCGCGCGCACCTGAACTTCGAAGTCTGCGTAGTGCTGGGTCAGGGCCCAGATCGAAAACATCAAGTGATAAGGGTGCACCCGCGCGATTTTGCCCTGATCCATCCACCCGGTCAGAAGCGCGGTTTTCTTATCGACCAATGCTTTGAGATCCTGAGACAAAGCCTCGTGAATGCGCGGTGCGCCCTGAACCAACTCGTTGGCAAACAGGCGGCTTTCTCGTGGTAGCTCCTGACTCATCTGCAGCTTTCGGCGAATATAGGACAGAAGCTCCTCAAGCGGATCACCGTTTTCGTCCAGATCGTGCAGTGGCGCCAGCCAGGTTTCCAGCAGGCCAGACAGAAGCTCTGTATGGATCGCTTCTTTTGACGGGAAGTAGTACAATAAATTCGGCTTACTCAGTCCGGATTCTGCCGCTATCTGATCAACCGTCGAGCCGCGAAACCCATTTGACGAAAACACGTTCAACGCTGCCTCTAGAATCGCAGCGCGGTTCTTTTTCTGAATACGGGTTGGGGCGCGGTCGCTGGGCATCTGTTTGGACTGTCTCTTTTTTCGTCAGGCACGCATGGACTAGGCCAAAAAGTTTGGTGGTGCACCGCAATTTCTTGACTGATGTCGAACCCGTGATAGCGTGAGTTTGACCAGATGGTCAAATCAAGACAGCAATAGCGAGCAAATCGCAAGCAACAGGGAAAGTGACTATGGCAGCTCCGGCGCAGAATCTCAGGATCAATGGCGACAGGTTGTGGGACAGCCTGATGGAGATGGCCAAGATTGGGCCCGGTGTTGCAGGTGGTAATAACCGACAGACGCTGACGGATGAAGATGCCGAAGGGCGCGCGCTGTTCCAAAGCTGGTGCGAAGAAGCGGGCTGTTCCATGGGACTGGATCAGATGGGCAACATGTTTGCCATGCGCGAGGGAGCCGACCCGGAGGCTCTGCCAGTCTATGTAGGTTCGCATCTCGATACCCAGCCGACAGGTGGCAAGTATGACGGCGTGCTGGGTGTGCTGGGTGGGCTAGAGATCATTCGCACGTTGAATGATCTGGGCATCAAGACCAAGCATCCGATCGTTGCGACGAACTGGACCAACGAAGAAGGAACGCGTTACGCGCCGGCCATGTTGTCCTCGGGCGTGTTTGCGGGGATGCACACGCAGGATTGGGCCTATGACCGCGAGGATGCCGAGGGCAAAAAATTCGGCGATGAATTGCAGCGGATCGGCTGGCGCGGTGAGGAGGAGGTCGGCGCCCGCAAGATGCATGCCTTCTTTGAACTGCATATCGAACAGGGTCCGATCCTGGAGGCCGAGGGTAAGGATATCGGCGTCGTCACCCACGGTCAGGGGCTGAGTTGGACTCAGATTACAGTGACTGGCAAAGATGCTCATACCGGTTCGACCCCGATGCCAATGCGCAAGAACGCAGGGCTGGCCATGGCGCGTATTCTGGAAAAAGTGGATGAGATTGCCTGGTCGCATTCACCGCACGCCGTTGGGGCCGCGGGGCATATTGATGTCTATCCGAATTCCCGCAATGTGATCCCGGGTAAGGTGGTGTTCACGGTCGATTTCCGCTCGCCTGAGTTGGAGGTGATCACTGATATGGAAAATCGTCTGCGTGTGGCGGCCGAGGATATCGTAAACGAAATGGGCCTGCAGATTGAATTCGAAAAGGTCGGTGGATTCGATCCGGTCAAATTCGATGAGGGCTGTGTGGCCGCCGTGCGCGACGCGGCAGAGCGGCTGGGGTATTCCCATACAGATATCATTTCGGGGGCCGGGCATGATGCCTGCTGGATCAACCGGGTCGCGCCGACCGCGATGGTGATGTGCCCCTGCGTAGATGGCCTGAGCCACAACGAGGCTGAAGAGATCAGCAAAGATTGGGCGGCTGCCGGGGCGGATGTTTTGCTGCATGCGGTCGTGGAGACGGCGGAGATCGTGGAATAGGGGGCGCTGCCCCCGTCGCGGCAGGCCGCGACTCCCCCGGGATATTTTTAGCCAGATGAAGCAAGCGGCGCAGACCGCAACAGGGAGTTTGAAATGAGTACTGTCATCAAGAACGGGACCATCGTAACCGCCGATCTGACCTATAAGGCGGATGTGAAAGTTGAGGGCGGCGTGATCACCGAGATTGGGCCGGACTTGCGTGGCGACAAAGAGTTGGACGCCTCTGGGTGCTACGTGATGCCCGGTGGGATCGACCCGCACACGCATCTCGAAATGCCGTTCATGGGGACCTATTCCAGCGACGATTTCGAAAGCGGTACGCGCGCGGCTTTGGCCGGAGGCACTACGATGGTGGTGGATTTCGCGCTGCCCAATCCTGGTGAGAGCTTGCTGGATGCGCTCAAGCGTTGGGACAACAAATCGACGCGGGCGAATTGTGACTACTCGTTCCACATGGCGGTAACCTGGTGGGGTGAGCAGGTGTTTGACGACATCAAGACTGTCATCGAGACGCGCGGCATCAACACATTCAAACACTTCATGGCCTATAAGGGCGCGTTGATGGTGAATGATGATGAGTTGTTTGCCTCGTTCAAACGTTTGGCCGAGTTAGGTGGTACCGCGATGGTGCATGCGGAGAACGGTGACGTGGTGGCCGAGCTGAGCGCAAAGCTGCTGGCCGAAGGCAATACGGGCCCAGAGGCACACGCCTATTCCCGTCCACCGCAGGTCGAAGGCGAAGCGACCAACCGCGCGATCATGATTGCGGACATGGCGGGCGTGCCTTTGTACGTGGTACATACCTCCTGCGAAGAGGCGCACGAGGCCATTCGGCGCGCAAAGATGCAGGGCAAGCGGGTGTGGGGAGAACCATTGATCCAGCACCTGACCTTGGATGAGAGCGAGTATTTCCACCACGACTGGGAACATGCAGCGCGACGGGTCATGAGCCCTCCGTTTCGGAACAAGCAGCATCAGGATAGCCTGTGGAACGGTCTGCAATCGGGCACTCTGAGTGTCGTGGCCACGGATCATTGCGCCTTTACGACTGAACAGAAACGCTATGGCGTAGGGGATTTCACAAAGATTCCCAATGGGACTGGCGGGTTGGAGGATCGGATGCCGATGCTCTGGACCCATGGGGTGAACACCGGGCGTTTGACTATGAATGAGTTCGTGGCTGTTACATCAACAAACATCGCCAAAATATTGAATTGCTACCCGAAAAAGGGTGCGGTTTTGGTTGGGGCTGATGCCGATCTGGTGGTTTGGGATCCGGACAAAGCCAAGGTGATTTCGGCTGAAACACAGCAGTCTTCGATCGACTACAACGTGTTTGAAGGCAAAGAAGTGCGCGGGTTGCCGCGATTCACGCTGACCCGTGGTGTGGTCGCTGTGCATGATGGTGAGATCCAGACGCAAGAAGGGCACGGAAAGTTCGTCTCGCGCGAAGCCAATACACATGTGAACAAAGCGCTGAGCACTTGGAAAGAGCTGACAGCACCGCGACCCATTGAGCGGACGGGTATTCCGGCGTCTGGTGTGTGATCTGTATGAGCCGTTCGGTGGCGGCTCAAATTCAATCTTTTCAAGGCGATGGAATGACTACTGAAAGTAAGACCCAGCCCGTGATCGAGGCAAGGCAACTCGACCTGACCTTTCAGACGAATGATGGCCCGATCCATGCCCTCAAAGATGTGAATCTGACCATCGATAAGGGTGATTTTGTAAGCTTTATTGGCCCGTCTGGCTGCGGTAAAACCACATTCCTCCGCTGTATCGCGGCGTTGGAAACACCGACCGGCGGAACGTTGAGCGTGAACGGAATGACCCCGGATGAAGCGCGGCGCAAGCGCGCTTACGGGTATGTGTTTCAGGCTGCCGGCTTGTACCCGTGGCGGACGATTGCCAAAAACATCAAACTGCCGCTTGAGATCATGGGGTACTCGGCTGCAGAACAGGATGAGCGCGTTAAGAAGGTTCTGGAACTGGTTGATCTGGGAGGGTTCGGTGGGAAGTTTCCGTGGCAGCTATCCGGCGGGATGCAACAACGTGCCAGTATCGCACGCGCCTTGGCTTTTGACGCCGATATCCTGCTGATGGACGAACCGTTCGGGGCGCTGGATGAAATTGTGCGGGATCACCTGAACGAACAGCTTCTGGCGCTGTGGGCGCGGACCGAGAAGACGATTGGGTTCGTTACCCACTCGATTCCTGAGGCCGTGTACCTAAGCACCAAGATCGTCGTCATGAGCCCTCGGCCCGGGCGGATCACGGATGTGATTGACAGCCCGTTGCCCAAGGAACGGCCCTTGGACATTCGCGATACGCCGGAATTCATCGAGGTCGCGCACCGGGTACGTGACGGGCTGCGGGCAGGGCATTCCTATGATGATTGACACTGTCCAGATCAGGCGCGCAAGGCCCGCGGATGTGGAAGCATGCGCCCGCGTGGTTCACGACTGGGTCAGCCAGACCGAGTGGATGCCCGAAGAATTATCGGTGGATCAATTGGCGGGAATGATCGGTGAGGCGTTTGACGCGCGTGAAATCTGGGTCGCGGGTGAACCAGTGGATTGCTACATGTCGGTCGACCCAAAAGAACAGAAGATCGGCGCTCTGTATTGCAGCCGAACCGGGCAAGGAATTGGCAAGCACCTTGTCGATAAGGCGAAGGAAGGGCGGGATTTTCTTTGGTTGACCACGCATACGCTCAACACAGCGGCGCAAAGGTTCTACCGACGTGAGGGGTTCGAAGTAACAGCCGAGGAGCCGCCGGTGCCCCCGGATACGGTTCCAGTGTTCCGGATGGAGTGGCGCGCATGAAGCAGGCTCTTGCCGTGATAACGGTTCTGTTGGCCATTGTCGTGCTTTGGTATTTGGCCGTGGCACCGATGAATATCCGCGTATCGCTGGATCAGGCTGAACGCGCCGGGGAAACAGTAACACCCGAGCTATCACGGGATCGCCAGCAGGTGTCGAGCTGGGTTTTGATGGCGCAGAACCCTTCGCATGTCTCGCGGGGTTATGAATTGGATCGACCGCGCCTGCCAACCCCGGTCCAAGTTGGCCAGGAGCTTTGGAAAACCACCGGTGAAATGGCGATGCGCGGGCGAGCCATGTCCAAGCGATCGCTCATCTACCACGGATGGATCACCCTTCAATCGACGCTTTGGGGTTTTGTTCTGGGCACGGCTGTCGGCATTCTCGGGGCCGTCGCTATTGTCTATTCCCGCGTTGTGGACATGAGCCTCATGCCTTGGGCCATTATCAGCCAGACAGTCCCGATTGTGGCTTTGGCGCCGATGATCATTGTCCTAAGCTCGCAACTTGGGATCGAAGGGCGCGGTGTTCCGAAGGCCATCATCTCGGCCTATCTGTGTTACTTCCCGGTTCTGGTTGGGATGGTCAAAGGGTTGCGGTCGCCTGCTGCCTCGCAGCTGGATTTGCTTAGAACGTACAACGCAAACGGGCTGCAGGCGTTTTTGAAACTGCGCTTGCCGTCTTCGGTGCCGTACCTATTCACTTCGCTAAAGGTGGGTATCGCTGCAGCCCTTGTCGGTACGATTGTCGGAGAACTTCCGACAGGCGCAATCTCGGGTCTGGGTGCGCGGATATTGATCGGGGATCAGTTTGGCACGCCGCTTGCGATCTGGGCGGCTCTGTTCGCGGCGGCTATTCTAGCGGGCATACTCGTGACCTTGCTGGATGTGTTGCAAAGGGTGACCCTGAAGCGCATGGGGATGAGCATATGAGCTGGTTGATCTTTGCGCTGATTTTCTGGGCCGGAGCCTGGTGGCTGAATGCATGGTTGGCGCGGTCGATCTATTGCGATTCCAAGGGCGTTCGGGTCTTTGTGCCTGTGCTGTTTGGTGTCACACTGCTGATCTTGTGGGAAGGTCTGGTGCGCGGGCTGAACGTCTCACCCGTGATCCTGCCGCCGCCGTCTATGGTGGCGCAGACCTTTGCGAACTCGACCGATATTCTGTGGCAGGACTTTACCCAGACCGTCTTCAAGGGTGCTTTCACCGGGTTTGCCATCGGAAGTACCGCAGCTTTTCTGACCGCTATCCTTATCGACCGGTCGGTGTTTCTGACACGCGGGTTGCTGCCCATCGGGAATTTTGTCGCGGCTCTGCCCATCGTGGGGATTGCGCCCATTCTGGTCAGCTGGTTCGGGTTCGACTGGCAATCCAAAGCGGCCGTGGTCGTCGTAATGGTGTTCTTTCCGATCCTTGTGAACACGGTACAGGGCCTGCGCGAGGCGGACTCCATGCAGCGTGATCTGATGCGCACCTATGCGGCCAGTTATTTGCAGACCCTGATCAAGCTGCGTCTGCCTGCGGCGATGCCGTTCATTTTCAACGGGCTCAAGATTGCCACAACGCTGGCGCTGATCGGGGCGATTGTAGCCGAATACTTCGGATCGCCCACGCGCGGCATGGGCTTTCGGATCTCGACCGGGGTGGGCAGCTTGTCGATCGATCTGGTCTGGGCCGAGATTGCAGTGGCGGCCATGGCGGGTACGGTGTTCTATACATTGGTGGCAGGTATCGAAAAGGTGGTGACCTTCTGGCACCCCTCACAACGCGGATAACAAAAAGAAGACTGAACAGACCTCGAAAACGGGGCACACAAAGCAACTAGGAGAAGATGAAGATGAAAAAGCTACTCAGCGGGGCGGTTGCCGCCTTTAGCCTGGCCGCCAGTGCATCACTGGCCGCAGATGAAGTGAACCTGCAGTTGAAATGGGTCACGCAGGCCCAGTTCGCGGGCTACTATGTGGCGAAGGACAAGGGGTTCTACGAGGAAGAAGATCTGGACGTGACCATTCTGCCGGGTGGCCCTGATATTGCGCCAACGCAGGTGATCGCCGGTGGCGGGGCAGATGTGACCGTCGAATGGATGCCTGCCGCTTTGGCCGCGCGCGAAAAGGGTCTGCCTTTGGTTAATATTGCGCAGCCTTTCAAAAGCTCGGGCATGATGCTGACCTGCTGGAAGGATGCCGGAATTGCCTCGCCCGAGGATCTGAAAAACCGCACCCTGGGTGTCTGGTTCTTTGGCAATGAATTCCCGTTCATGAGCTGGATGAGCAGCTTGGGTATCGATACCGGCGGCAAAAGCGAGAACGGTGTCGAGGTCCTGAAACAGGGCTTCAACGTTGATCCTTTGCTGCAGCGTCAGGCAGATTGCATCAGCACCATGACCTACAATGAATACTGGCAGGTCATCGATGCGGGCGTCAGCCCGGATGAACTAGTGACCTTCAAATACGAAGATCAGGGAGTCGCAACGTTGGAAGACGGTCTCTATGTGCTGGAAGAGAACCTGAGCGATGAGGCTTTCGTGGACAAGATGCAGCGTTTCGTGCGCGCCTCGATGAAAGGCTGGAAATATGCCGAGGAGAACCCGGAAGAGGCTGCTCTGATCGTTTTGGACAATGACGCAACCGGTGCGCAAACCGAGGAACATCAGAAGCGCATGATGGGTGAGATTGCCAAGCTAACCGCTGGTTCGAATGGTGCGCTGGACCCGGCGGATTTTGAGCGGACCGTGGGCACATTGCTGGCAGGTGGATCTGATCCGGTCATCACCAAACAGCCCGAAGGGGCCTGGACACACCAGATCACGGATGCAGCCTTGAACTAAGGTAATTCATCCTCGAAGCTGATTTAGCGCGGCCCCAAATGGGGCCGCGTTTTTTTGTGCCGACTGTCGGGATTGTGCGTGTACTCGGTGTCAAATCAGGTTAGTATTCATATGTAGAATTTCGCATTTCATCCGAGTTAACTTTGATGATGGGGAAAAATGCAAGGATTTGCATCAGAATTCAGGGTGGCGATGGATCTGATCCTCAACGGGGATGCAGAGCTTTGGGCAATTGTGCTTTTGTCTCTGCAAGTTTCCCTGTTTGCCGTGCTGATTTCCGCACTGATCGGGATGCCCATTGGGGCGGCTTTGGCGGTGGCACGGTTCCCTGGGCGGCGGGTTTTGATTGTGTTGATGAATGCGCTGATGGGCTTTCCGCCTGTGGTGGTGGGGCTGTTGGTCTATCTGATGCTCTCACGTTCCGGGCCTTTGGGTGTGTTGGAATTGCTTTACACACCAACCGCAATGATCATCGCTCAGGTCGTATTGGTCACGCCAATTGTGGCCGCGCTGACCCGGCAAGTGGTTGAGATGCTGGCCGAGGAGTATTCGGAACAACTCCGTTCGCTGGGCGTGTCGCGATTGGCGTCTGTTCCGGTTCTGCTTTGGGATGCGCGCCTTGCTTTGGTCACGGCGCTGCTGGCCGGATTTGGCCGTGCGATTGCTGAAGTTGGGGCCGTGATCATCGTGGGGGGCAACATCAACCACGTGACGCGGGTGATGACGACGACGATTGCGCTGGAAACGTCAAAAGGCAACTTGGCGCTGGCACTGGCGTTGGGGGCGATCCTGATCGGGATTGCGGTGGCCGTGAATGCCATGGTCAGCGCGGCCAGCCTGCGGGCCGAGCAGGAGGGGTTGCGCCATGCGTGATCTGGTGTCGGAAATGACAAATTGCCTGCAAGTGCGCGATGTACAAATCCGCCGCAATGGCTCCGCCTTGCTGGATGTTTCCAATCTGGTTCTGGATGGGCCGGGACCAACTTTGCTGTTGGGCCCAAACGGGGCGGGTAAGAGCTTGCTGCTACGGTGTTTGCACGGGCTGATCTCGCCAGATCAGGGGCGAGTGTTGCAGGATAATGAGGCGTTGAACGCCACTCATATGGCGCGGCAGGCCATGGTGTTTCAGCAGCCGGTTCTTCTGCGGCGTTCGGTGTCAGCCAATCTGGATTTTGTGCTCAGGCGTCAGGGCCTGAAACGCGCAGCACGTAAGTCGCGGATTGTCGAGTTGTTGGCCGAAGGCGGGCTTGAGGGCAAAGCACGGCAGTCGGCGCGTTCTCTGTCAGGTGGTGAGGCGCAGCGTCTTGCGATCCTGCGCGCGCTGGCGGCGACGCCCGAAACCCTATTTCTGGACGAACCCACAAGCGCATTGGATCCAGGCGCGACGCAGATGATCGAACGCATGATCCTGCGGGCATCGTCACGCGGCGTGCGAATTGTCATGGTGACACATGACATTGGGCAGGCGCGGCGGTTGGCAGCAGATATTGTCATGATGCAAGGCGGTCGTGTGGTTGAACACGGACCTGCCAAACAGGTTCTGGATTCCCCAGAAAGTGAAGCCTCTCGCCGTTATCTGGCGGGCGGCTTGGTGACCTAACAACAAATCGGAGATCATGATGGTTCGGGCAGTATTGCGCGCAGCGGTAGTGGGGCTTGGCCTGATGGCAGGTGCGGGCTTTGCAGAGGAGCCGTTCATCATTGTGCAGTCGACAACCTCGACGCAGAATTCGGGCCTGCTGGATTATATCCTTCCCGGCTTTGAGGCTGAGACCGGGATCGATGTGCGTGTCGTTGCTGTCGGCACCGGACAGGCCATTCGCAACGCGATCAATGGGGATGGCGACGTATTGCTGGTGCATGCCAAACCAGCGGAAGAGAAGTTCGTGGCCGATGGCTGGGGCGTTGAGCGGTTTGATTTGATGTATAATGACTTTGTGCTGGTCGGGCCAAAATCGGACCCTGCTGGCGTGAAAGGTGGGTCAGACATTCTGTCCGCGCTCAAGGCGATCGAAGCGGCAAGTGCTGTGTTTGTCTCGCGCGGGGATGACAGCGGCACGCATAAGGCCGAGATGGGGCATTGGGCGGATACCGGCATTGATCCGACGCAGGCGTCTGGCACCTGGTACCGTGAAACTGGCTCGGGCATGGGGGCGACTCTGAATGTGGCCAGCGGTATGGGGGCGTATACGCTGACAGATCGGGCGACATGGTTGTCCTTTGGCAATCAGGGCGATCTTGAGATTTTGGTCGAGGGAGACCCGCGCCTGTTCAACCAATATGGGGTGATCCTTGTGAATCCGGACAAACATCCCAAAGTGCGGGCCAAGGCCGGGCAGAGGTTTGTCGATTGGCTGACGGGGCCGGACGGACAAATGGCCATCGAGTCATACCGCTTGCAAGGGCAGCAGGTGTTCTTTCCCAACGCGCGCTGAATGGACTTGTGGCTAGACTGTCCTTTATAGGATCAGTCCCTAGCCGCTGGAGCCATTGTGGTGGACCTGTCCAAGTCCGGTCAGGTCGTAGCCGCCAAACTCGGATGCGCGGGCTTTGAACGGGTCTGAGCGCAGAAAGCGCAGCAGTTTCTGCATGGGCGCATCAAAGTAAGCGCGCCGCCAGATCGCCAGATCCAATCTTTCGGAATGGGTCGGTGAAAATCCAAGGTTGTAGAGGCCGGCCAAAGCCCCGAGGCCAAAACCTGCCTCGGCTTTACCATCATGCAGGGTGATGGCCAGCTCTTCTTCGGTGCGGGCGCAGTTTGGCAGGGCGTCCAGATCATCCCGTGTCATGTCATGAGCTTCAAGCTGGGCATCGAACAAGCGCTGACTGGCTGCACTGTCCTGACGCAAGATAACGCGTCGGCCTTTGAGATCAGCAAAACCCGCGATACCTGAGGTTCCCGGTGCAAGAAGCAGACCCCGTTGGCGCTGCGCGACCTCGACAAGAACAACAGGCGCCTCGCCCAGCGTGTCGCGTAAGGATTGGGTGTTGAACCCGTGTTCTTCGTGGATATGCAAGACAGCGGCCTGCGCGCTGCGCTCGGCAAGCCGGGTCAGACCGTCGAAGGAACCGTCGTAGTAGGTCGCCAGCCCCGATCCGCTTTCGCGCAGCGCCCAGTCCAGCAAGGGGTCGTGGCTACCGGCGACAATTGGGGGCAGGGGTGGTTCGGTCACATGCGGGCCCGACCGTGAGGCGTTGAGCCAGGCGATGACCTCGGCCCGGGGAAACAGCAGCTTGCCCATGGCGCGGACGCAAGGCAGCTCACCCGATGAGGCAAGATCGTAGGCCTTACGCTCGCCGATCCGAAGCAGGTCGGCCAGTTCCTTGGTGGTCAGATATTCGGACATTTAATCCAGACGTACAGCTGCGCCAGAGGTGGCTTCTTCCGCGCTGAAACCCATCTGGTCCAGCGTGTAGGGGGCGGCAACGGTGATGACGACCATCGCGGCCAAGGCGGTAAGAAAGGCTTTCATGGTCTCCTCCGGTTCAGTTTCGATCAACCGTTGCTCGGCGCAGGAAAGCAATCAGGTCGTCCCGGTCTTGCTCTTGCGTGATCCGCTGCATCGGCATCTTTGACCCTGGAATGTAGTGGTCTGGCCCCACGTCGAAAAGGACGTTTATCGTCTCGTCATTCCAAATGATATCAGAGTCTTGCAGCGTTTCCGAGTAGAAATAGCCAGGTAGGGTGCCGGCTTGTCGCCCAAAGATACCATGCAGCGTAGGTCCTGCTCGGCGTTGCCCATCGGGTGTTAGGCTATGGCAGATCGAGCATTTGCGGGCAAATTGGCGCTCTCCATTGTCCATCTCTGTGGGGTCTTTCAGAAAGCTGGGCTCGGCTGCTGCCATTTGTTCCTGGTCACCAAGGGCAGACACCGGCCAGCTATACATGGCCTCATCAATGCCGCCGGCATGGATATTCTGCCCATCTGTTGAAAACGCCAAGGCCCAGACCGGGCCGCGCAGGGTAGCGCGGAAATCGCTGGCGATGCGCCATTTTTCCGTGTCGATCACCATGATATAGCCTTCACCGTCACCGACAGCCAAAAGCGAGCGATCTGGGTTGAGGGCAAGGGCCAGTATTGGGCGGCGATCCAGTGTGAAATCCCGTTCCTCACCTGTTGACAGATCGCGGATGCGGGTTACGCCATCGACCGCGCCATAGGCGATCCAGCCGTCATCTTCGTTCAGGATCAACTCGTTCAGGCCGAACCCATGTTCGACCAATCGCTGTGCCTCTTCCCCGTCGAAGACATCCCATTTCCGCAGGCTGCCATCGACCCCGGCAGAATAAAGCTGTGTACCATCGCGCGAGAACGCCACCGCATTTACCCCGCTGCCGGTTGGTCCAAGCAGAATTGCGTCTGACCCGTCAACAGGCCAAACGCCTATGGTGCCATCCCAACTGGCGGTGGCCACATGCGTTTTTGAGGCTGCGATGCCGACGATCTTGCCTTTGTGCTGGCCAACGATTTTTCCGCCCGGCCAGCGGCGCAGAGTGAAATCGTCCCCGGCTGAATAGATCGCGGTGCCGTTGAACACGACCGCATTGACCGCCGCTTCGTGGCCCTCCAGCCATTTGGGTGTCTGGTCTAACCACAGCCCGACTGAATTGTCGAAACTGGCCGTCGCGATCCGACCATCCGATGCGGTGGCAATTCCCATGATGGGGCCACCATGCCCCTTAAGCGTGAAGAAATCAGCCCAAGCAGGAAGGGGGATCAGAGCAAAAACCAGAACCAGCGCGCGCATCTATTCTGCGGGTGAGGCCGCCGCCTTGCTGGCCTCTTTTTCCTGCACCTCTTCCAACCACAGCGAGTGGTGCTCGCGCGCCCATTGCTCCTCGACTTCACCGGTGCCCATGGCGTCAAACGCGCCCTCCATGCCGATGGAGCCAAGGTAGATATGCGCCACGATGATCGCGATGAACACATAGGCAACCATCACATGCCAGACCTGAGCGTATTGCATCTCTTCCTGCGGTGACATCTGGACCGGCAGGCTCAGGCCCAAAGCCTGCGGAATGCCGGTTGAATTGGCAACGGCGAATGTCTTGGCGAACATCGGCAATTCGAAGGGGAACAGCAAAGATAGGCCGGACAGGCTGATTGAGGTACCCAGCACTATGCAGGCCCAAAAGATGATCTTTTGGCCTGCATTGAACTTCTTAGCGGGCGGATGGCTGCCCTTGGTGAACAGCCCCCCTCCGGCAGCGAGCCACTTAAGATCAGTCCGATTTGGAATATTGTGTGAAATCCAGTTCACCGTGACGATGACCAGGCCCAGCATAAAGGCCCAGGCCAGGTTATTGTGCAGCCATTTGCACCCTTGGGCGATCACCGCAAACCCTTCCCTGCCAAAAATCGGGATCAGGACGTCGCGACCATAGAGGGTGAGTAATCCGGTTATTCCGAGGATGATAAAGGATCCGGCAAAAAGCCAATGACCAAAGCGTTCGAAACTTTTGAAACGTGTAACCGTTCGGCCTGTTTTTTCACCATCTATGCGAATGCGGCCTCGGATCAGGAAGAATAGCAGGATCAGACCCAGCATTCCGGCGATGATATACGTGCCGTATTCGCGCAATGGTCCGGTGCGGAATTGCCACCACCACATCCCGCCGTCTTGTATTAGAACACTGTCTGCTGGGCCGCGCGATGAAACGGTGACATCTGCCGACCCAAAGCGCAGCGCGCGGTAAACATCGCTGTCCGAGGATACGCCGCTAGGTCCAAACTGCCCCAAGAGCCCTTCGACATTGCCTTGGCCGGTGTTCTCCGATCGAAAACTATTGTCCACTTTTTCGCCGCGCTGGCGGGCTAGGATATCTTCGAGCGTTGACGCACCCCCGGTCGAGGTGCGTTCATTTGTGGTGGCCGGCACTTCGGTCTCGTCGGTTTGTGCGACGACGGCTTGAGCCATCCCAATGGTCAAAAGCAATGCGATGAGTAAGCGGAACATCTGAACCTCGGTCAAAATTCCAGATCAGGCGACCCACGGGTGCGGGTCGCCTGTTTGGTTCATGAAAGCGGTCTTAACCGTCTTTCTGGTCGTAGGCGGTGCCCCAACCCCACGCGCCCGAGCCAAACCCGCGCGCGACGACGCGCTCGCGGTAGATGGCCGAGACCACGTCGCCGTCACCGGCAAGCAGGGCCTTGGTGGAACACATCTCGGCACAGATGGGCAGTTTGCCCTCGGCGATCCGGTTGCGACCATATTTGGCGAACTCTGCGGTCGAGTGCGTTTCCTCTGGGCCGCCGGCGCAGAAGGTACATTTGTCCATCTTGCCGCGCGATCCGAAGTTGCCTGCCTGTGGGTATTGCGGCGCGCCGAACGGGCACGCGTAGAAGCAATAGCCACAGCCAATGCACAGGTCTTTGGAATGCAGGACGACCCCTTCTTCGTTCTGATAGAAGCAGTCGACCGGGCACACCGCCATGCAGGGCGCGTCTGAACAATGCATACAGGCCACCGAGATCGAGCGTTCGCCCGGGTCACCGTCATTGATCGTCACCACCCTGCGGCGATTCACGCCCCACGGCACCTCGTGCTCGTTCTTACACGCGGTGACGCAGGCATTGCACTCGATGCAGCGTTCGGCGTCGCAGAGAAATTTTGCTCTTGCTGCCATTTTCTCTTCTCCTCCTTACGCTGACCAGATCTTGCAGAGAGTCGCTTTGGTCTCCTGCATCTGGGTCACTGAATCGTAGCCATAGGTCTGGGCGGTGTTTGTACTTTCACCCAGTACATAGGGATCGGCACCTTTGGGGTATTTCTCCCTCAGGTCCTCGCCCTGGAAATGGCCACCAAAGTGGAACGGCATGAAGGCCACACCGGCACCGACCCTGTTGGTCAGCATCGCCATCACCTTAACCTTGCCGCCTTCAGGACCTTCGACCCAGACCTGTGATCCGTCCCGAATACCAAGGTTGTTGGCATCGCGCGGATTGATCTCGACAAACATGTCCTGCTGAAGCTCGGCCAGCCACGGGTTCGACCGTGTCTCATCGCCACCGCCTTCATATTCGACCAGACGACCTGACGTTAGGATTATCGGGTAATCCTTTGAAAAGTCGTTCTTCTGGATCGAAGCATAGAGGGTCGGCAGACGATAGGCCTGACGGTCCTCGTAGGTTGGATAGTCCTCCACCAGATCGCGCCGGTTTGTATAAAGCGGCTCGCGGTGCAGTGGGATCGGATCCGGGAAGGTCCAGACAACCGCGCGGGCTTTGGCGTTCCCGAAAGGCGCACAGCCATGCTCGATCGCCACCCGCTGGATACCGCCAGACAGGTCGGTTTTCCAGTTGGTCTCTGGTCCTGCAACGGCGTCGATGGCTGCACGTTCCTCAGCCGTCAGATCACCGTCCCAGCCAAGGTCCATCAGCATTTGCATCGTGAATTCGGGATAGCCATCCTGAATTTCCGATCCGACGCTGTAGACCCCTTCGGCCAGCAAGTTGTCACCATCGCGTTCCACCCCGAAACGGGCGCGGAAGGTCAGGCCACCTTCGGCCACCGGCTTGGACATGTCATAGAGGTTTGGAGTCCCCGTATGACCCATCTCCGGCGTTCCCCAGCAAGGCCAGGGCAGACCGTAGTACTCGCCGTCGTTTGGCCCACCAATGGCTTGCAGCGTGGTTCTGTCGAACGTGTGCTGATTGGCCATATGGCTTTTCAGGCGCTCTGGCGACTGACCGGTGTAGCCGATGGTCCAGAGACCGGCGTTGAACTCACGCGTGATGCTTTCAACATTCGGGGTTTCCGGGTCGTCCATCTCGATATTGCGGAACAACCGATCCGCCCAGCCGAACTTGTTGGCGAACTTGGCCATGATGACCTCGTCCGGCAGACTTTCGAACAGCGGATCCACCACCTTGTCGCGCCACTGAAGAGAGCGGTTCGAGGCCGTGACAGAACCACGCGTTTCGAACTGCGTACAGGCCGGCAGCAGGTAGACGCCATCGGTGCGGTCATGCAGAACGGCCGAGACGGTGGGATACGGGTCGATCACGACCAGCATGTCCAGCTTCTCCATTGCCGTCTTCATTTCCGTCATCCGGGTCTGCGAGTTGGGCGCGTGGCCCCACAGAACCATGGCGCGGACATTATTGTCCTGATCCATGTTGGCCGGGTCTTCCAGAACACCGTCGATCCAACGAGAGACCGGGATGCCACGCTCATTCTGCAGCGGTTTATCCTTGCCGTCCTTGTCCTTGATCGTGGCGAACTGACCTGCCAGCCATTCGGGATCTTCACCCCAGACACGGGCCCAGTGACCCCAAGCCCCTTTCGACAGGCCATAATAGCCGGGCAGGGTATGGGACAGAACACCAAGGTCCGTCGCGCCCTGCACGTTGTCGTGGCCGCGGAAGATGTTGGTGCCTCCACCCGAGGTGCCCATGTTGCCAAGCGCAAGCTGCAGCACGCAATAGGCGCGGGTGTTGTTGTTGCCGTTGGTGTGCTGGGTCCCACCCATACACCAGATCACGGTGCCGGGGCGGTTGTTGACCATGGTCCGGGCCACGCGCTTGAGCTGCGAGCCAGGTACTCCGGTGACACGCTCGGTTTCTTCCGGGTTCCAGTTGGCAACTTCGGTGCGGATTTGATCCATTCCCCAAACACGGGTGCGGATGAACTCTTTATCCTCCCAACCGTTGTCGAAGATGTGCCACAGGATACCCCAGATCAGCGCAACGTCTGTGCCGGGACGGAAGCGCACATACTCATCCGCATGCGCCGCGGTGCGCGTAAAGCGTGGGTCACACACGATCAGCGGGGCGTTGTTCTGCTCTTTCGCGCGCAGGACATGCAGCAGCGAGACGGGGTGCGCCTCGGCCGGGTTGCCGCCGATGATGAAGATGGCCCGAGAGTTGTGGATGTCATTATACGAATTGGTCATGGCGCCGTAGCCCCATGTATTCGCAACACCCGCAACTGTGGTCGAGTGGCAGATACGGGCCTGATGGTCCACGTTGTTCGTACCCCAGTAGGCGGCGAACTTACGGAACAGATAGGCCTGTTCGTTATTGTGCTTGGCCGAGCCCAACCAATACACGCTGTCCGGCCCGGATTCCTGGCGGATGTTCATCATGCCGTCGCCGATCTCGTCGATCGCCTGTTCCCAGCTGATGCGTTTCCATTCCCCGCCTTCCTTTTTCATCGGATACTTCAGGCGGCGTTCGCCATGGGCGTGCTCGCGGACCGAGGCCCCCTTGGCACAGTGCGCACCCAGGTTGAACGGGCTGTCCCAACCGGGTTCCTGCCCGACCCAGACACCGTTCTGCACTTCGGCAACGACGGTACAGCCGACCGAGCAGTGGGTGCATATGGATTTGATATTCTCGACGGCCTGATTGGCCGCTGTCTGGGCACTGGCTGGCGACACGGTTCCACCCGTAGCGCTGATCGCGGCGAGGCCGCCGATCGTCAGGCCCGAGCCACGCAGGAATGCGCGGCGATCGACGGTTTTCTCGCCGACCTGGGACAGGATACTTGTCCGCTGGGGGCGTCTCGCAACCCCGTTGGTCTTTTTCCTAAGCATTTCTTTCCTCCCTTGCTGGCCATGATGATCATGGCTGGCTTGGTAACTGCGAAACCGACGTCAGGGCCAATCGCAACCGTCAGTCGGGTAGATGACATCGTCCAGCTGGTGCGCCGGGCGCGGTCGTCGTGCTGAAAGCGCGCTTTCAAGTGGCTTAGAAGCGCGCGCTTTCCAGATACGCACGGGTGTGCGGCGTATCCTGCATGCGGGTCTCGTCCGTGGGCAGCTCGGCTGCTTCGGCTTGACCGCTCAGGCTGGCAGCGGCAACAGCAGCAGGCGCTGCGGTTCCGGCCAGTTTCAGGAAGTCGCGGCGCGTTGCGCCTTCTTCCTTGGTCGTGCTCATGGGTGTCTCCTCTCCCATTTGCGATCTAGCGCCAATTCGGGCGCTGGCGAGTGGCGGGTTATGCCGCCGTCATTCGGAACGCCTCGCGCTCGATCTCCATGAACACCCGACCGGCAGTACCGACCGAGGCATAGAGAACGGAGTTTTCAGCAGCTTCCAAATCCGAATAGAAATGCGCGGCCCAGGGCCCGATATGTTTGTTCCAGAACGCTTTCTGGTCATCCAACAAGGCAGGCGCACCAAAGCGTCCAACGATCATGCCCGCCATCATTTCCATCAACGAGGCGATGTTGTCTTCGGGTTCGAACACATTCTGCGCCCGAGTTATGCCGCGCACGGCCATATCGTTACGCAATTGCGCCAAGGGTTTTTCGTTCAGGAACCCAGTCAGATAAAAACTGGCATAGGGCAGCAGCTCACCACGCCCCAATCCGATAAACAACGCGTTGAACTCGCGCTCGGCGGCGGCGGGTTTGGTGACCTTTGCTACGCGCGACATCGCCTGAATGGCCTGTCCCAGATCGGTTTCATCGCCACTCAGCCCAGCCATCTGATCCAGCAGCAATTGATCCGGCGGGCCAGCTAGAAGCAGACCGAGGAAATTGTAGAAATCCGCGCGCAGCCGATCCTCGGCTGAGATATCCAGTGTTTGCGCGTTATCTGCGGTCATGCGTTATCCTTCGAATTCAAATCTCATGCGACGCGGGGCAGGGGAAAGCTCTGCGATCTCTTCCTCCGCATCGAACTCGGCCACTAGGACGGGCTCCGGTACCGTTTCTGCAATTGTAGCCGGTTGCGCGTCGGGTTCGTCCTCTGGTTCCTGAGCGGCAGTCTCAATTTCTTCTTCCTCGGTCTCAGCCGCCAGCGCCTCGACATGGGCCAGCATCCCTTTGCCAACCTGATACGCGGTTTGCAGATTCTCGATCACGCAGGCCGCGTCGGTGTAATCCTCGCCGTAGTCGACAAGACCATCCACATTGGCCAGCACCGGGTTCAGACGCCACAGGCGTCGCAATGCGCGGCGGCGCAGGCGGTCTGGCACCGCTTTGGCCATGAAACCCGAGACATCATCGCCCGCCTGCAAGTGATCCGGGTCGGGCAAGTTGAATTCGGCCAATATTTCGGCGTCGCTTTTTTCTTCCAGCTCGGCCTGCTGAAGGGCAATCACCTGTTCTTCGGCGGCGATAACTTCAGCCTCAGCTTCGGCCTGAACGGCAGCCTTGCGGCGAGACCAGAAATCGCGGGACTGGGTCATTGCACAACCCTCCGCGGCGCGCGGTAGACGTCTGAATCCTGCCGGATCCGCGCATCGCCTTTGCCATCTTCCACCAGATCGGTCCGTTTCTTGTCGCGGCGGCGCTTGATGAAAACCTCATCACGGTGGTGTTCCAAGGTAAAATCGCGCACCCAGGCAATCAAACCTTCGGACATCGGGATCTTCTCGACCAGTTCCTCACCCGTATCCGCATAGTCCTGGCCTTCGAACGGAGACGCAGTGATCAATACCGCATCCATCGGGCGTTCCCCGTCCAATGCATCGCGCAGAACCAGATAGATCGACGGTTGCCCGTCAGACAGGTTGACCATGTAGGCCTCAGTCTCATCCACCCATAGGGTCAAGGGCAAGGTGGCGGCGTGGTATTCGACAGCATCGCCCTCGCGGCGCAGTTCAACCCAATCCGCAGGGCCTGCACCCGGCAGGGCAGCGACCGCGCGCCAGTTCCACTTGGCCCAGCGGGTGACCCCGGGCGTTTTGCGCACAATGACGCCAACTGGCATTTCGATACAGCTTGCGGCCTTGGCCACTGGCTCCTCCCCGGCAGGCTCTCCCATGCCTGGCCTCATGTCCACTATGGTACACAACCTGTTGTTCTGCCAAGCCCCTGCACTGCGACTTTAGTCGTATTTCGATGTTTTCCTTTCATGTGGGAATTTATCGATTGGCCGGAATCGCTAAATTCCCGTGTGAACGCTGTTTGATCTTTGCCGAGGTTAGGCGTTTACATTGCCGTACCCGCAATACAGCCTACAGTGCGGTGGGGGGGCGAGTAAGTCGGGGAGGGGATATGACTACCAAGCTTTTACTTTGCGATTGTGAAGGGTCACAGCCCGTAGATGCTGAGCGGATCGGATCCGCCTGCGATCTGGAGTGTTCGAAAGTTCACACCGGATTGTGCACCCGCGAGCTTGGTTTGGTGGCCGATTTTCTGACAGGTGAGGATCCAGTGCTGATTGCCTGTGGGCAAGAGCAGGATGTGTTTCGGGACCTGGCCGAGGATCTGAGTGTTGAATCGCCCGCTTTTGTGGACATCCGGGATCGCGCGGGCTGGTCAGAGCAGGCGCAGGATGCGGCCCCAAAAATGGTTGCTCTGGCAGCTGAGGCCATGATCCCAATGCCCATCACACCCAGCGTGGATGTGATTAGCGAGCGGACCTGCTGCATCATCGGACCCTCCGAAGTTGCGTTCGAACTCGCGGATCGTCTGGCCGGCGTGCTGGCCGTGACAGTTCTGGCAACTGATGGTGGCCATCCCACGACCCGGTCTTTTGACGTGGTTCAGGGGCAGGTGCGGTCGGTCACTGGCGCGTTGGGAGGATTTACGCTGCGGATCGACCAGCTGCAGCAAATGGAGCCTGGGGGTCGCGGCGCTTTCGCCTGGTCCGATCCGCGTGATGGGGCCAGATCCGCCTGTGACATTCTGATTGATTTAGCAGGTGGCACGCCGCTGGTTCAGGCCCCTGCCAAACGCGAAGGGTATCTGCGGGGTGATCCGCGCGATCCGTTGGCGGTCGCGCGCCTGGCGTTTGACGCGGCGCAACTGGTGGGGACGTTTGAAAAACCGCTCTATGTGCGGCTTGAGGAAACGCTCTGCGCCCATTCGCGCGCCGAACAGGTCGCCTGCACCAACTGCCTTGATATCTGCCCAACCGGGGCGATCACACCAGCCGGAGAGCATGTCGCAATCGACCCGATGATCTGTGCGGGTTGTGGGGCCTGCGCGGCCTTGTGCCCTTCGACCGCGATCACCTACGAGGATCCGCCGGTATCCGCGATCCTGTCTCGCATGCATGTTCTGGCGCGCACCTATCGTCGGGCCGGTGGCAGTGCACCGCGCTTGCTGGTGCATGATGCCCATGGGGCTGAGATGATCCGGTTGGCCGCGCGTTTTGGCCGTGGCCTGCCCGCCGATGTGATCCCGATGGAGCTGAGTGTCATCTCAGGGTTCGGCCATGCCGAGATGTTGGCAGGTCTGGCCCACGGGTTTGCGCGGGTGGACATCCTGCTTGCGCCAACGACTGAGCGGGATGCACTGGATCGGGAACTCGCGCTGGCTTCGGCCATCGCCACAGATGCCGGTCTGAGCTTTATTGATGAGGCCGACCCGGACGCGTTGTCTGATCTGCTATATGCGCAGTCTGTTCCGGCACCGCTGACAGACCCTGTGTTGCCCCTTGGCAATCGCCGACAGATCACGCGGCTGGCGGCACAAGCGTTGAACCCAATGATGGAAGAGCCGCTATCCTTGCCAGAGGACGCTCCATATGGTGCGGTTGCGGTGGATACGGATGCCTGCACCTTATGTCTCAGCTGTGTTTCGCTGTGTCCCTCGGGGGCATTGATCGACAATCCGGACAAACCGCAACTGAACTTTCAGCAGGATGCTTGCCTGCAATGTGGCCTATGCCGGAACATTTGCCCCGAGGATGCGGTCACACTGGTGCCGCAGCTGGATCTGAGCGACACGGCCCTGTCTCAGCAGGTGTTGAACGAAGAAGAACCTTTTGCTTGTGTCGAATGTGGTGCCCTGTTTGGCGTGAAATCGACGGTGGAACGCATCATGGAGAAGCTTTCGGGCACGCATCCGATGTTTGCCTCGTCCGAACAGGCACGGATGATCCAGATGTGCGACAATTGCCGGGTCGGCGCGCAATTCAAGATGGAGGACAATCCGTTCCAGTCCAATCCCAAACCTCGGGTGATTACGACGGATGACTATTTCTCCAAGCGGAAGGATCATTGATGCTGCAGCGGCTTGCCAAGATCCGCCGCTTCAATGATCGAAACAAAGGCCAAGATGGCGTCGAGGTCGTCCAATGTCATCTCAACCGGATGAATGGGCGATGGGCGCGCCGGATCAAAGGGCGGCGTCAGCCCATCGATCTGAGTGAAGGCAGGGTGAGGGTTCAGCGCAAAGAAGGCCTGAAACCGTTCATCCCAATCCGGAAGGCTGCGCAAAACCGCAAAAGAGGGAGTCGAGCCCAACCCGTTCATCCGGTTTTTTGGACCGATCACGTGACAGCGGCCACAATGGGTCATCGAAAGTTCTTCGCCCAGGGTCACGTCACCATCGGTTGTCGTTACGCTACCGGTGACGGCGACCTCAAAACTGGCGCTAAAGGGCGCGCCCTGATCAGGCGCAAAGCTTTCGACTGTGCGTTTCCCGATGTCGGATGTCAGCCAATCCCGGAATCGGGCCTGCCGGGGGTCGTCCTGAATGCTCAGATGGTAGATCACACCTTCGCGGGCAAAGACCGGATCACCAGTTGGACCCGCCGTCAGCGACATAACACCGCTTTCGTCCGCAGTAACGCGTATCCCGGTCTTGAGCGAAAAGCGTGGAAGAATATGTTGCAACAGGCCGGTGTCTGTTACCTCGGACGGGGCGGCCAGGCCGATGGCCTCTTGCGACCCGGAAGGGGTGGCGGTGAGCGTCAGGCTGAGGCACAACAGGACAAAGCGCATGGCCAAACCTAACGGCCAAAAGGCAAATGCGTCAAATGAACTAGGAAAGACGGAGACAGGTGCGATGAAATGCAGCCATGCGATGGGGCAGGTTTTGGGGATGAAGGCATGAGTGTCCGTGACGCGGTTCTGGCGAACCTGAAAAAGATCACTGACCCGGTCTCCGGTCAGGATATTGTCAGCGCAGGCGTCGTCCGTGCACTGAATGTCGAAGGCGATACCGTCCGGTTTGTCATCGAGATCGATCCCAAACATGCCGAGCGCATGGAACCCGTGCGCGCGGCTGCCGAACAGGCCGCGCAGATGGTGGATGGGGTCGCCAAGGTCTCGGCCATGATGACCGCGCATTCCGATAAGGCTCCGCCGGATCTGAAGCCCAAGCCCAAACCATCGCAGACCGGTCCGCAGGCAGTACCCGGTGTGGACCGGATCATCGCCGTGGCCTCGGGTAAGGGTGGGGTAGGTAAATCCACCGTATCCGCAAACCTCGCCTGTGCTCTGGCCGCCGAAGGCCGTCGTGTGGGTCTGCTGGATGCGGATGTCTATGGCCCGTCGCAGCCCCGGATGCTGGGTGTGTCAGGACGTCCGGCCAGCCCCGATGGCAAGACGATCCTGCCGCTGCGCAATCACGGCGTTACCATGATGTCGATGGGTCTGATGACCAACGAAGGGCAGGCGGTCGTCTGGCGGGGTCCGATGCTGATGGGCGCATTGCAACAGATGATGAGCCAGGTGCAATGGGGCGCGCTGGATGTTCTGATCGTGGACCTGCCGCCGGGCACCGGCG
Organism: Ruegeria sp. H4; assembly: GCF_056533065.1. Classification (NCBI taxonomy): domain Bacteria; kingdom Pseudomonadati; phylum Pseudomonadota; class Alphaproteobacteria; order Rhodobacterales; family Roseobacteraceae; genus Ruegeria; species Ruegeria sp. H4. The sequence goes on along the minus strand of NZ_JBQFOC010000002.1, from coordinate 305,751 downwards.
ACGTGCAACTGACGCTCAGCCAGAAATTCCAGGTGGATGGCGCCATCGTTGTCTCAACCCCTCAGGACGTGGCCCTGATCGATGCCCGCAAAGGGATCGACATGTTCAATCAGCTCAAGACACCGATCCTGGGGATGATCGAAAACATGTCGACGCACATCTGTTCGAATTGCGGGCACGAGGAACATATCTTTGGCCATGGCGGTGTCGCCTCTGAGGCTGAGGGCCTGGGTGTTCCCCTGTTGGGAGAAATTCCGCTGCATCTGGATATCCGCCTAGCCGCAGATGGCGGCGCGCCGATCGTGGTCAGCAAACCAGACAGTGCGCAGGCAGAATCCTTCCGCAAGATTGCCCGCGACCTGATCGCCAAAGGTAACGCATGACCGATCCGGTCTTCCCTCCGCTACTGACCGGTCTCGCCGCGAAGGGGGGCGAGGATCCGTGCGAAAAGGCACAGGCCATGGCAGCCCTGGGCTGTGATGCGGGCACGGTGATTTACAACATTCAGGCCGACCGCCTGCGCGTGGCCATCGTGTTCGCGCCCGAGGTGCCGTTGCAGGACGCGATGGCGATGCTACCGCTCTGTGCTGTTGGGTTTCAGAACGCTTTGGGCGCGCTGGCCCCGCCCGAAGTGGCTGTGCATCTGGGGTGGGATGGGCTGATTTGCGTGAACGGCGCAAAATGCGGGCAGTTCCACGTCGCGGCCTCGTCCTCCGATCCCGCGCAGATGCCTGACTGGCTGGTGATCGGATGGGAGCTGGCACTGCTGCAAACCAGTGATGTACCGGGGAACACGCCTGATATCACAGCGCTTTACGACGAAGGTTGCGCGGATGTTTCAGCGACCCAACTTGTGGAGAGCTGGTCGCGGCACATGCTGACCTGGCTCAACCGCTGGCAAGAGGATGGCAACGCGCCGTTGCATGGTGAATGGCTGGGCCTTTTGCGCGGAGTGGGGGAGCCTCTCACCGATGGGGGCGTCTTCCTAGGTACGGATGAACGATTTGGCATGTTGATCCGGAATGGTGAAGAGACCCACCTGCGCCCGCTGACAGAGCTATTGGAGGCAAACCAATGAAACTCGCCCGCGCGATCCATTTCGATGAAAGCGATATGAACGTATTTCATTCCCCTGCGCGGACCGGGGAATGGTGCATCTCGGGCGGGTTCGAGTTTTCGAACTGGGGGCAGGGCGATCTTGAAGGGAAATCCCGACAAGCTTTTGCCAATGGTTGGTTGGGGCTGGAAACCTTTGGGCGCGTGACCTTTGTTGCGGTGACCCAGATTGAAGCGGCAGAAAAAGATCAGGTCATTCAGAATCTGGCCGGGCATTTCGTGCAGTTCTACGGTGCGCCTTCGGTCGAAGCGGCACACGGCGTGGCGCAATCGGAAATCGATCATATGTCGGAGCTTTGCGAGGATCACGCGCCCAATACGCTGTTAACTGTCGCACGTGAGCTGACGGAAAGCGGCGTGCATGAAGCGTTTCGGGTGATCACACCGCAAGAAACGCAGTTAGAGGCGCTGGCCGTGCATGGCTCGCTTGACGACTAGACGTTGTCGACAAAACCACCGAACTGACCGCGTTTAAAGATCAGTCCTTTACCAGTGCGGAACATCACCTGTTCGACCTGACCCACAAGGATCAGGTGATCCCCGGCTTCATGTTTGGTGTGCAGCTCGCAGTCGAACCTAGCCAGACATTCGGCCAGCTGCGGGCGACCGGCTGCGTCCAATTCCCACTTGGCATGTGAGAAATCGGTGCCGTCGCGGGCGAATTTCAGCGCGGCGTCCTGTTGTTCCTGCGCCATGACGTGGATCGCATAGTGCTGGCAGGAATTGAACGCGTTGAAGCGAAACGAATCTTTGGCCAGACACCACAGCACCAAAGGCGGATCCAGCGACACGGATGCAAAAGAGTTCACGGTGATCGCACGGGGGCCGTTTGCCGTATGCGTGGTCACAACCGTAACACCGGTCCCAAAACAACCCAAAGCCGCGCGAAAATCGCTGCTTTGATCGGGGCCGGGGATAAAGGTCTTCTCGGTCATCGCACGCTCTTGTCTTCGCCGCGCCTCAGGTGCCATGCGGCAACGGCTTTGTCCATCAAAAGCTGTGCAAGGCAGCTATTCGACCCGAATGCCGGATCAACGCTACAACAGGCGAATTGGGAATTTGGTAGGCCCGGCAGGACTTGAACCCGCAACCAAAGCGTTATGAGCGCTCTGCTCTAACCAATTGAGCTACAGGCCCGCCTGAGCGCTTTGAGTATCACGGTGAACGCCCGCGTCAAGCCTGACCGTTGCAACAAGACGCACAATCGACTAACCCGCCCGCAAAGCATTCTTGAGGGACCTACCATGACAGCGGGCAAGAACGGAATCACCTATGCTGATGCAGGTGTGGATATTGATGCAGGCAACGCTCTGGTCGATCGGATTAAGCCCGCCGCCAAGCGGACGAACCGCCCCGGTGTAATGAGCGGTCTGGGCGGCTTTGGTGCGCTGTTTGATCTAAAGGCAGCGGGCTATGACGACCCCATCTTGGTAGGCGCGACTGACGGTGTCGGCACCAAGCTACGCATCGCGATTGATACCGGTGTTGTCGATGGCGTTGGCATCGATCTGGTCGCCATGTGCGTCAACGACCTGATCTGTCAGGGCGCTGAGCCTTTATTCTTCCTCGACTATTTCGCAACCGGCAAGCTAGACACGGATACTGCTGCAAGGATCATCGAAGGGATTGCCGAAGGTTGCGCGCAGTCAGGTTGCGCGCTGATCGGTGGCGAAACCGCCGAAATGCCGGGTATGTATCCCGATGGCGATTTCGATCTGGCTGGCTTTTCAGTCGGCGCGATGGAACGAGGTGCTGATCTGCCTGATGGCGTTCAGGCGGGTGATGTTCTGCTGGGGCTGGCCTCGAATGGGGTGCATTCCAACGGCTACTCTCTGGTCCGCAAGCTGGTTGAGATTTCGGGTTTGGGTTGGGACGCAGACTCACCCTTTGGTGGAGGTGCGTTGGGTGAGGCACTGCTGACGCCGACGCGCCTTTATGTAAAACCCGCCTTGGCTGCGATCCGGGCAGGGGGCGTTCATGCGCTGGCCCATATCACAGGCGGTGGCTTGACCGAGAACCTGCCGCGCGTTTTGCCCGAAGGTTTAGGGGCCCAGATTGATCTGAATGCATGGGATCTACCTCCGGTTTTCAACTGGATGGCTGAAACCGGCGGGATTTCTGAGGCTGAGATGCTGAAGACCTTTAATTGCGGCATTGGCATGATCGTGGTTTGCGCGGCCGACCAAGCAGACGCGCTGTCAACTTTGCTGACGGATTCGGGTGAGGACGTGTCGCGTATCGGCACTGTCACCGACGCGGAAGGCGTGGCCTATTTAGGCAAACTGCTGTGAGCCACAAGCGCGTTGCGATCCTGATCTCCGGTGGCGGGTCCAACATGGTGTCGCTAGTCGACAGCATGACCGGCGACCACCCGGCGCGTCCCTGTCTGGTCTTGTCCAATGAGGCGCAGGCGGGCGGGTTAACGAAAGCTCGGGATCGTGGCATTGCAACCGCTGTGGTGGACCATCGCCCCTTCAAGGGCGACCGTGCCGCTTTTGAGGCTGAGCTTTTGAAACCACTGGAACAAGCGCAGCCAGACATCGTGTGCCTGGCAGGGTTCATGCGGGTTCTGACGGCCGATTTTGTATCACGCTTTCAAGGCCGGATGCTAAACATCCATCCGTCGCTGCTGCCCAAATACAAGGGCCTGAATACCCATGCGCGCGCCATTGAAGCGGGGGATGCCGAGCATGGCTGCACCGTGCATGAAGTGACCGCCGCATTGGATGACGGCCCGATCCTTGGTCAGGCACGGGTTGAGGTTACACCGGGCGATACACCCGATGATCTGGCTGCACGGGTATTGGTGTGGGAGCACAAATTATACCCCGCAGTGCTGCGTCGTTTCGCGGATGGCAACAGTTCACCCCTTATGCTGCCCTGATCGCCCCTGAGTGATTTACAGATCCCTAAAATTCGTCCTATGGTCGCATCTATCGCTCGGGACGCGGAAAAACGGGCAGTCACATAAAGAACAAGAGCAAGAATAGTACGGCGCATGAAAACCCTGACGACGACGCAAGAGCTGGCCGAGTTTTGCTCGGCTGCTGCAGGCTATCCCTATGTCACAGTAGACACCGAGTTTTTGCGCGAACGGACCTATTACTCGAAACTTTGTCTGGTGCAGCTGGCCGTGCCGTCAGAAGATGAAGACAGCGCCGTTCTGGTCGACCCATTGGTGGATGGTCTGTCGCTTGAACCGCTCTACGATTTGTTTCGCGATGAGAATGTGGTCAAAGTTTTCCACGCCGCCCGTCAGGATCTTGAGATTTTCTGGGTCGAGGCAAGTGTTTTCCCGACGCCCTTGTTTGACACGCAGGTTGCCGCAATGGTTTGCGGCTTTGGCGAGCAGGTGGGGTATGAAACCCTTGTACGCAAAATCTGTAAACAGGGTGTCGACAAGACGTCTCGCTTTACCGATTGGTCGCGGCGGCCGCTGACGGATGCGCAAAAAACTTATGCCCTGGCGGATGTCACGCATCTGCGGAAGATCTATGAACATCTGGCGGCGGAACTTGAAAAGACCCGGCGCAGCCACTGGGTCGCGGAAGAGTTGCGCACCCTGACTCAGTCGCAGACCTATGACATACAGCCCGAAGATGCCTGGAAACGGGTAAAGACGCGCACCAATTCGGCCAAGTTTCTGGCCGTTGTGCGAGAGCTGGCACAATTCCGCGAGGCGTATGCACAGGAAAACAACGTGCCGCGCAATCGGGTGTTCAAGGATGATGCCCTGATTGAGTTGGCCTCGACCAAGCCCAAAACGCCCTCTGATTTGGGTGGCTCTCGCCTCTTGCTACGCGAGGCGCGCAAAGGTGCGATTGCCGACGGAATTCTGGCTGCGGTGAAACGCGGCGTGAATTGCCCGGCGGACAGGTTGCCCAAAGTTGATAACTCGCGGGACAAACTCAAGGTTAACCCGGCGCTGGCTGACCTGTTGCGCGTGCTCTTGAAATCGAAGACCGAAAGCTCTGGGGTGGCGGCCAAGCTGATCGCAACAAGTTCGGAACTGGATCAGATCGCGGCGGGCGAGCGTGAATTGCCCGCCATGTCCGGATGGCGCTTTGAAGTGTTTGGTGAAGACGCGCTGAAACTTTGCGAAGGTAAGATCGCGCTGGCCGCCAAAGGGCAAAACGTCAAAGTTGTCTCGCTCTAGGTACGGTTAGCGTCGGCGCGATTCCAATGCGTTCTGCTGTCCGACCACGCGCACCAGGCGAATGCCTTCCAATTCCTGCGTCGAGACATTGATTGCATCCGACACCATACGCGTCCGTTCAGACCCTTGCGGTGTCTGGGTTTTGGGATAGTCGACACGGAAGGTGTATTCCAAGATGCCGTTCTTCTGGTTCTCTTCCGACTCCACCCGGACCAACCGCGCATCAAACGCACCCTGCCGGATTGCCGTGCCTGAGGCATAGACGATGGCGCCCGACGGGATCGGTTCGATACGAAGCTCATCAACCTTAGCAATAGGAACGCTGGTATCTTCTTCTTCGGGACGAGCAAACAGACCACCGCCCTGACGCTCCTGCGGAATCAGTGCATTTGCCTCTTCGGCAGGAGGGGCTTCAACCGGGGTCGATCTGCTGCCGCCGAACCAGTTTGACGGGTTGACCCGCGAATCCCGCCAGCCGCAGGCGGACAGGGTCAGTGAGACGACGACAAGTAGGGACAGAGGTTTCAGCATGGACCCACAGCTTTATGATGGCAGTTCAGCCAATGGGTTAGCGCAATTTCTACGCCTTGAAAAGCCACGGCGGGGGCTGGACAGCGATGATGCCTGAGCTTAGGTCACAATTGTGAAGACAACGCAAGGATCGCCCCACCATGGCAACGCCCGCCTTTGAAGAAATCGTTGAGGATTTTGAGTTTCTCGAAGACTGGGAAGACCGGTATCGCCATGTGATCGAACAAGGCAAGGCGATGGAACCATTGGATGACGCCTTTAAGGTGCCATCGACCAAGGTGGATGGATGCGCCAGTCAGGTCTGGCTACAACCAATGATCGAGGATGGTACGTTCCATTTTGATGGTGATAGCGACGCCTTGATCGTGCGGGGACTGATCGCGGTATTGCGATCCTTGTATAACGGTTTGCCTGTGGCAGAGGTGTTGAAGGTGGATGCAGGGGGTGAGTTGGCCCGCCTTGGCCTGCATGATCACTTGTCTGCACAACGTTCAAACGGTTTGCGATCGATGATCGAGCGCATCCGAGAAGTCGCACAACAAAACCTCTGACAGCCTCCCTTAGCGGTTCGCCCAGTCTTTTAGCGTGACTTCAAGATCGCCATAACCGGTCAGGCGACGCTCGAACGCCAACCCCATTTTTTCGGCACATGCCTGGGCGCGTTCGGTGAGGACCGGATCATCCGTCTGAGCCTGATAGACCAGTTTGGTGTAGTTTCCGAAATACATATCGCGTAGCTCTGGGTGACGGTCCAGGCCGAGCGGTTTCCAGACAAAGGCGTCGAACTGCCGGGCCAGAAAGTCCGTCAGGTAAAAGGCCGTTGTTTCATCATCGCCGCGATCAGCAAAGGTCTGATTACCTTCAAAAAACGAGTAACAATGAGGACCTTTGATCATCTCGACCCCAAGCTCTTCGCAGGCTTTTTGCAACAGCCCTCCGGTGCCGCAATCTGCGTAGACGACAAAGATCTGGTGATAGTCATTGCGGTGTTTTGCCACCGCATCTTCGACTGCCTGAGTGATGCGGTCCGGGTGAATATGCAGGATCGCGGGCAAACAGGTCAGGGCCATATGGTCCCAGCCGTTGCGTTTTTTCAGGTCCAGAATCTCACGCGCCAGAGCCCCGCACGCGATCAGCAATATCTGCTGCTGGCCATCGTTCTCGGAATATCCATCGGTGGTCAGGCTTGCATCGTCAGGTAAAGTGTTCTGTGGCATGGCTTTGAACCCGTCAGCTTCTGGATAAAAGAATGATCTTTCGTACAGGAAGGCAAGTCTGGTGCCGACTTTCTGCCTATGGCCACCGACGCGTTTGCTGCACAAACTGATGACAGACCAGGGACGTGCCACTGCCGCGCATAAAAAAGCCGCCCAAGATCGGGCGGCTTTGTTTTGGATTGCTTTGCCGGATCAACCCGCCATCTGATTGTGCTTGCGCGAAACAAACTCCTTGGCGGTTTCAACAGCAACAGCCGCATCACGGCAGTAGGCATCAGCGCCAATGGCCTTGCCGAATTCTTCGTTCAACGGCGCGCCGCCGACCAGAACGATATAGTCATCACGCACGCCTTGCTCGACCAATGTGTCGATCACGACTTTCATGTAAGGCATGGTTGTGGTCAGCAGGGCGGACATGCCCAGAATATCGGGCTCTTCGCTTTCCAGCGCTTCCAGATAGTTTTCGACCGGGTTGTTGATGCCGATATCGACAACTTCGAAACCTGCGCCTTCCATCATCATCGAAACAAGGTTTTTGCCGATGTCGTGGATGTCACCTTTGACGGTGCCGATGACCATTTTGCCAACGCGCGGCGCACCGGTTTCGGCAAGCAGCGGCTTGAGGATAAACATGCCGCCCTTCATAGCGTTCGCCGCCAGAAGAACTTCGGGTACGAAGAGAATACCGTCGCGGAAGTCATGTCCCACGATGGTCATGCCGCCAACAAGCGCTTTGGTCAGAATATCGTACGGCGCCCATCCGCGTTCCAGCAGGATGTTCACACCTTCTTCGATTTCTTCTTTTAGGCCGTCATAAAGATCATCGAACATCTGTTCGACAAGTTCATCGTCATTCAGTTCGGACAGGACGATATCTTCTTCATCAGACATGGGGCGTTTCCCTGAGCTGTGTGGGCCAATGGCACCAAGATGGCATTTTTTCCGTTTTGGCCAAAACGCCGCAGTTTGACTGTGACGATTGCGACCTCAGTCGTTTCGGGACCGACCTATAAGATAGAAATTTGCACAGGGCGACTGAATTTTCTGCAAGATCATTCTGCATAATGTTCAGATTGTTAGGCAAATTCATCTCGATAATTGGCCACGGCACTATTCAAGCGCTCTTGATGGATCTGCGCTCTTTGCGTATCGTCGAGATGGGAACAAAGAGCGAACAAATGGTCGATCAATCCAGGATACGGGGGCGAGGAACGGCATCAAATGTTGCCGGGCGCTTCGAACGTTTTACAACGTTGGAAACCGACGACGGATGGCCTCAGGACGACGATCTTCCTCCGCTTCGCACCGAAGTTCGGGCGGAGGTTGCGCGCAGTATCATTTCCTATAACCGGTCCCCGGATTTGCCTTTTGACCGGTCGATCAACCCGTATCGCGGGTGTGAGCATGGCTGTGTCTATTGCTTTGCCCGGCCAAGCCACGCCTATCTAGGGCTGTCCCCTGGGCTGGATTTCGAAACTCGCCTGATCGCGCGCCCGAACGCGGCTGACCTGCTGCGGCAAGAGCTTTCGGCGCGCAGATACCGCGTGGCAACAATGGCGCTGGGTACGAATACCGACCCATATCAACCGATCGAGAAAACCCGTTTGATAACAAGAGGCTGCCTTGAGGTTTTGCGAGATTTCAACCATCCGTTGGCGATTGTGACCAAGGGAGCGCTGATCGAGCGCGATCTGGATGTTCTGGCTCCGATGGCCGTGCGTGGGTTGGTACGTGTCGGCATATCGCTGACGACGCTGGATGCGAAACTGTCGCGCCGGATGGAACCTCGGGCCCCATCGCCCAAGCGACGTTTGCAGATGATAGAGCGGCTGACCGGGGCAGGTGTACCGGTGCGGGTCATGACCTCTCCGCTTATCCCCGGATTAACCGATCATGAACTGGAACAGCTGCTTGAGGCGGGACGGGATGCCGGGGCCGATACTGCCAGTTGGATCATGCTGCGCCTGCCGCGCGAAGTTTCGGTGCTGTGGAAGGATTGGCTGGCGCAACACGAACCCGCCCGCGCGGAAAAGGTCATGTCGCGCCTGCGCGAAATGCATGGTGGGCGGGAATATGATCCGCGTTGGGGCCATAGGATGCGGGGCGAGGGCGAATATGCCGAGGTAGTCGCGCAAAGGTTCAAACTGGCGGTCAAACGATTGGGGTTGCGCATAGAAGGGGCCCCTTTGCGGACGGACCTATTTTCCAAGCCACCGCAGGCAGGCGATCAGCTGAGCCTGCTCTAAAACAAAACGCCCCGGATGATCCGGGGCGTTGCTTGGGTCTGATGCTTAGCGCTTTTCGATATCCACGTAGTTGCGGTTCGTCTCACCCAGATACAACTGGCGCGGGCGACCGATCTTGTTCTGTGGATCGGCGATCATCTCTTTCCACTGGCTGACCCAACCAACGGTGCGCGACAACGCAAAGATCGGCGTGAACATTGATGTTGGGAAGCCCATCGCCTCGAGAATGATGCCCGAGTAGAAATCGACATTCGGGAACAGCTTCTTCTCGGCAAAATACGGGTCTTGCAGAGCTTCTTTCTCAAGCTCTTTGGCAACCTGCAGTTTCGGGTTGTTTTCAACACCGAGCAGATCCAGAACTTCATCCGCCGACTGCTTCATCACCTTGGCGCGCGGGTCAAAGTTTTTGTAGACGCGGTGGCCAAAGCCCATCAGGCGGAACGGGTCGTTCTTGTCCTTGGCGCGGGCGATGTATTCCGGGATGCGATCGACGCTGCCGATCTCTTCCAGCATTTCCAGACAGGCTTGGTTCGCACCCCCATGCGCCGGCCCCCACAAGCAGGCGATCCCGGCTGCAATACAAGCGAACGGGTTAGCACCCGAAGACGAGGCCAGACGCACGGTCGAGGTTGAGGCGTTCTGTTCGTGATCCGCATGCAAGGTAAAGATACGGTCCATCGCGCGGCTCAGGATCGGGTTGACCTCATACTCTTCAGCCGGAACAGCAAAGCACATGCGCAGGAAGTTCGATGCGTAATCCAGATCGTTACGTGGATACACGAAGGGCTGACCGATATGGTACTTGTAGGCCCAGGCCGCAATCGTCGGCATCTTGGCGATCAGACGATGCGATGCGACCTCACGCTGGTGCGGGTCCGAAATATCGGTCGAGTCGTGGTAGAAGGCCGACATGGCGCCAACAACACCCACCATAATCGCCATCGGATGCGCGTCACGGCGGAAGCCACGATAGAAATACAGCATCTGTTCGTGCAGCATGGTGTGGCGCGTGATCGTGGTCTCGAAGGTTTCCAGGTCTTTGGCGCTCGGCAGCTCTCCATAAAGCAGCAGGTAGCACACTTCGAGGAAATGGGATTTCTCGGCCAGTTGGTCGATCGGATAGCCCCGGTGCAGCAGCTCACCTTTTTCGCCATCGATATAGGTGATGGTGCTGTCGCAGCTTGCGGTTGAGGTAAAGCCCGGATCATAGGTGAATACACCTGCCTGACCGTACAATTTGCGGATATCGACAACGTCAGGCCCGGCCGTCGGTGAGTGAACCGGCAACTCATACTCTTTTCCATGTACGGTCAGAGTGGCTGTTTTGCTGCTATCAGTCATAATTGTCCCTTCTTCATTCGTGCGCAGGCCGGATCGTCGCCGAACCATGCGGGCAATGACTGCGCGCGGGCGCGCAGTCCGGGTGTTAGCGGAGCAGCGTTACCCGTTTATGAAGATTGGGTTTATGTCGCTGCCTCAGAAAGCCGCGCCAGGGTTTCATCGCGTCCCAGCACAAGCATCATGTCAAAAACCGAAGGTGTGACGGCCCGACCTGCCAGAATGGCCCTGAGTGGACCTGCCAGCTTGCCGAACTTGAGTTCCCGTGCCTCGGCAAAGGAATTCAGCGCCTCTTCCAGCTCGTTTCGCGACCAGCTAACATTTTGCAGCTGCGGCGTCAATTCTTCCAGTATACCATCGGATACATTTGTGAGCGCCTTGGCGGCCTTTTCATCTGGAGCGATTGGTCGTTCAGTCAGAACAAAATGCGCTTTTTCAAGGAGTTCTGGGAAGGTCCGCGCGCGATCCTTCAGGCAAAACATCGCCCGTTCAAGATCACCCGATTGTGTCTGCGTGAGAGCGGGTAGTGCAGCAGCGGCCAGATATCCCTCGATCTCATGCCGCAGCGCAGTATCGTCCGAGATCGCTATGTGCTGCCCACACAGATTTTCCAGTTTTTTCAAATCGAAACGGGCCGGGCTTTTGCCGATGCCGTCCAGATCAAACCAGTCCTTAGCCTGCGCGTCAGTGAAAAACTCATCATCGCCGTGGCTCCATCCCAGACGCGCCAGGTAGTTGCGCATACCTGCGGCAGGATAACCCATCGCCTGATATTCCTGCGCACCCAAAGCACCGTGGCGCTTGGACAGTTTTTTGCCGTCAGGTCCGTGAATCAATGGGATATGGGCCCAGACCGGGATATCCCAGCCCATAGCCTCGTAGATCATCATCTGACGCGCGGCGTTGTTCAGATGGTCATCGCCCCGAATGACATGGGTGACGCCCATATCGTGATCGTCCACAACCACAGCCAGCATATAGACCGGTGTGCCATCGGAACGCAGCAGGATCATGTCGTCCAGCTGATCATTGCGAATGGTCACATCGCCCTGCACCTGATCGCGGATCACTGTTGCACCGTCCTGTGGGGCCTTGATGCGGATCACAAAGGGCGCATCCGGCTGCGTCGCCGGATCCGCATCGCGCCAGGGGCTGCGGAACAGGGTCGATTTACCCTCGGCGCGGGCCTGTTCGCGGAAGGCTGCGATTTCGTCCTGGGTCGAGAAACACTTATAAGCCTTGCCCTCGGTCAGCAGCTGATGTGCCACCTCGGCGTGGCGTGCGGCACCTTCGAACTGAGAGATCACATCGCCATCATGATCCAGCCCCAGCCAAGCCATGCCCTGCAGGATCGCGGCTGTAGCTTCCGGTGTAGACCGCTCGCGATCTGTGTCCTCGATTCGTAGCAGGAACTTGCCGCCACGTCCGCGCGCGTAAAGCCAGTTGAACAGCGCAGTGCGTGCGCCGCCGATATGCAGAAAACCGGTAGGCGAGGGGGCGAAACGGGTGACGACCTGATCGGACATTGTATGGATTAACCTTTTGGTAACCGTGTCGGGCATAGTTTGGCGCCTGTCTAACGAGCCCGAAGGACGGGGGCAACCATGCGTGTTCTTGCACGGGCCCAGGCCGCGCTGCTGAACCAGACAGGGTTCTTGTTTCCCTGGTCGCCGGTGTGCCTTGCGGTTGGGATCGGCCTCTATTTCGGACTTCGGTTCGAACCGGATTGGACGGTCTATGTCAGCCTTGGCTGCATTGGTCTGGGGCTGATCTGGTTAAGCCGTGTATTCCCTTCGGGTTGGGGATCGTTAGCGATCGGGGGGGCGCTGGTTATCGCTGGCTTTGTGCTGGCCGGCACTCGCGCCCATATGGTGGCAGAACCGGTTCTGTCATGGCGCTACTACGGCCCGGTTGAGGGGCGCGTGGTGGCCATGGACCGGTCTGCCTCGGATGCGCTGCGGCTGACGCTGGATCAGGTGCGACTAGGGGACGTACCAGACGACCGGCGACCGCAGCGCATCCGCCTTTCTATCCATTCCGGCATCGCCGCCGTTGCGCCCGGGCAACGGATCATGACCACCGGCCATCTGTCACCGCCGCAAGGCCCGGTCGAACCCGGAGGGTTCGATTTCCGCCGCCATGCCTGGTTTCAACGCTTGGGCGCGGTCGGGTACACACGCGTTCCGGTCCTCACCATCGCCCCGCCGCAGGATGTGCTGGATGGCGTTCAGATCACGGCGATCCGGATGGCGATCTCGGGCCATGTGCGCAGTCTCCTGCCGGGAGAGGTTGGCGGGTTCGCAGCCGCCGTCACAACCGGTGATCGCAGCGGCATGGGACAGGCGTCGCTGGATGCGCTGCGGGCGTCGAACCTTGCGCATTTGCTGGCGATCTCTGGCCTGCACATGGGGTTGTTGACCGGATTTGTCTTCGTGGCCTGCCGGATCGGACTGTCGATGATCCCAACCCTAGCGTTACGGATGCCAGTGCGAAAACTGGCGGCCGGATGTGCTCTGGTGGCCGCAGTTATTTACCTGATGCTATCGGGGGGCAATGTGGCGACCGAGCGGGCTTTTGTTATGGTTAGTGTCATGTTCGGGGCCATTCTGATCGACCGTCGCGCGATTTCTCTACGGGCGGTGGCGGTGGCTGCGTTGATCGTGCTGACCCTGCGCCCGGAAACGTTGCTAAGCCCCGGTTTTCAGATGTCGTTTGCTGCCACGACCGCGTTGGTGGCGGTGTTTGGCACGTTGCGCGATTATGGCCCGGCACCGGGTCCGAAATGGCTCAGGCCCATTCTGGGTGTGCTGTTGTCTTCCGCCATAGCAGGTCTTGCCACCGCCCCGATTGGGGCAGCGCATTTCAACACCATGTCGCATTATGGGCTTTTGGCAAATCTGTTATCCGTGCCCGTGATGGGTACGATTGTTGTGCCTTCTGCCGTGGTTGCTGCGTTGCTGGCGCCGTTTGGTCTGGACTGGATCGCACTCGAGGTCATGGGGATTGGGCTGAGCTGGATTTTGTTGGTTGCCGATTGGGTCTCGGGCCTTGATGGGGCGCAAGGCTACGTCGTCAGCCCGCCTTGGTTCGTGTTGCCTGTCATTGCCCTGGGTGGGCTTTGGCTGGCGCTTTGGCAGGGGCGGATGCGCTGGGTGGGCCTTGGCCCCGTGGCAGCGGCGTTCATGCTGTGGACCTCGGATCATCGCCCCGAGGTTTTGATTGCAGAATCCGGCGGCCTAGTTGGTGTCATGACTGAAGAGGGCCGGGCGCTGAGCAAGAAGAAAGGCAGCGGCTTTGTCGCAACCGTCTGGCTGGAGAATGACGGCGACGGGCAGGATCAGGGGCAGGCGGCCGGGCGCTGGCCGGGCAAGGCCGATCTGATCCAGCGTATCTCCGTGCAGGGGACAGAGGTTGTTCACATCACCGGTAAACGGGCTGCACACGGATTTACGGAATGTGACGCGAACCAGATTGTCGTCTCGGCGGTAGAGTTGACCATCCAGGGCGATTGCGGGGTGTTTGACCCGGATCGGCTGTACCGCACAGGCAGCCTGTCCATCTCGGATGGTAATGTGATCACCAGTGCCGATCTGACAGGGCATCGGCTCTGGTCCCCGAAATTTACCGGGGACCGTGACAAGGCAGGCAATCAGTAGCTGCGGATCAGTCCGACCAGACGCCCCTGAACCTTAACTTTGTCTTCGGGCAGAACGCGCGTTTCATAGGCCGGGTTTGCGGCTTCAAGCGCGATGGCATTGCCACGGCGGAAGAAGCGTTTCAGCGTCGCCTCCTGATCCTCGACCAGTGCAACCACGATATCGCCATTGTCGGCAGTCGACGTTTCCCGGATGATGACAACATCTCCGTCATTGATACCAGCGTCGATCATTGAGTCGCCTTGCACTTCCAACGCGTAATGCGACCCTTGGCCGGATACCATCGGACCAGGCACGGCCACGCGGTGCGATTCGTGGCTGATGGCAGCGATCGGTACACCAGCAGCGATGCGGCCCATGACCGGCAGTTCCAGCGAATCGACCGAGACCGGTTCGAAATTTGCAGGGCGCGGGCCTTCGGGCTTGTCGCCTTCGATGACCCTTGGGGTAAATCCGGTCGTGGGTTCACCCCCAAGGCTTTCGGGCAACTTAACGATCTCAATCGCACGGGCTCGATGCGCCAGACGGCGGATAAAGCCCCGCTCTTCCAGCGCTGTGATCAATCGGTGGATGCCGGATTTGGATCGCAGATCCAACGCGGCCTTCATTTCGTCGAAACTGGGAGGAACGCCATCCCGCTGTACGCGTTTGTGGATGAATTCCAGCAAATCCAACTGCTTCTTGGTCAGCATCGCTCACACCTCGTCGCTCATGCGTTTTCTTTTGTTCTACGCATGTTCACGTTTTGTGTCAATGAATTTGAAGATGTTCTATATCGGCAGATACAGGATTTCGGCCCCAACAGCGCGCTCCGGGTCTTCGGGCGGACGCATGATCAAAGCGTTGGCTTCGGCTAAAACACTTAGCAGAGAACTGTCCTGGTCGGCGCAGGCGCGGATGCCGTTATCGTCGAGAATTGCACGCATATAGTGTTCACGTGGCCCATTTGCAGGCAGCGCTTCGGCCAAAACCGCTCGCTGGAAGGGCGTGACGACTGTATCGAGCCCCAACATCCGTCGTACCATCGGAATCAGGAACAGATAGCCGCACACCATTGCGCTGACAGGGTTCCCCGGCAGGCCAACCATCGCGGCATCGCCCATCCGTCCAGCCATCAGCGGTTTTCCGGGGCGCATCCGGATTTTGTAGAAGGACCGCTCCATCCCCTGCGCCTCGGATACCTCGGAAACCAGATCATAGTCTCCGACCGAAGCACCGCCGATGGTGACCACCAGATCGGCCCCTTCCGCCAGTCCAAACGCGGTTTCCAATGAAGAGACCGTGTCCCGTGCGATGGGCAGAACACGGACATGAGAGCCAACCCCTTCGAGCAGCGCCTGCAGGCCGAACGTGTTCGAGGCAATGATCTGATCTGGGCCCGGGGTCTCACCCGGCATCACCAATTCGTCCCCGGTTGAGATCAGGGCGATCTGCGGTTTCCGCGCAACCGGGACCTGGGGGATGTTCATAGCGGCCATAAGCGCCACATCCTCGGGCCGGATCAAGCGCGGTGCCGCGATTGTGGTGCCTTTGGCAAAGTCCACCCCAGCGGGGCGGATATTGGTTTTGGGGCCGGGCGCGTCGGTGATGGTGATCAGGTCGCCGCGACGGTCCACATCTTCCTGTATGACAATGAAGTCAGCCCCTTCCGGCACTGGCGCGCCAGTGAAAATTCGAACGGCTTGTCCGGGGCCGACTTTGCCATCGAACCGATTGCCTGCGGCAGCCTCGCCGACAACCTTGAACATGGCGTGCAGTTCCACTTCCGCCGCCTTAACTGCGTAGCCGTCCATCGATGAGGCGGCAAAAGGCGGCTGATCGCGTGTCGCGACAACGTTTTCGGCCAGGACGCGACCCGCCGATTTGGCAAGCGGCACATGTTCGGAAGGAAGCGGAGTGACCAGATCAAACAGCAGGGCGCGGGCGTCTTCGACCGTGATCATTGTGCTTCGTAACGCCCTGATTTGCCACCATCTTTCAGCAAAACGCGAATGCCACCGATCTCCATCGCCTTATCAACGGCTTTGGTCATGTCGTAGACGGTCAGCGCGGCGGTCGAGACCGCGGTCAGCGCTTCCATCTCTACACCTGTCTGGCCTGAGGTTTTGACGGTGGCTTCGATTTGGACACCCGGTAGATCAGGGTCCAACGTCAGTACAACTGCAACCTTGGTCAGGGGTAGCGGGTGGCACAGTGGGATCAGGTCGGGCGTTTTCTTGGCCCCCATGATCCCAGCAAGACGCGCAACGCCTAGAACATCGCCTTTCTTGGCGCGGCCTTCTGAAATTAAATCAAAGGTTTCTGCTGCCATCTTGATGTACGCGGCAGCCACTGCAACGCGGTCGGTGACATCCTTGTCCGAGACATCGACCATATGTGCCTGACCTTCGGCATCAAAATGCGTAAGCGGCATCACATCACCCCTGGGATCAGCGGGTTCGACAGGATTTGGCGGGTTGCCGCAGTGACGTCATCCCGCCGCATAAGGCTCTCGCCGATCAGGAAACACCGTGCACCGTAGCGAGCGATATCGGCCAGATCTTCCGGCGCGCCCAGACCGCTTTCGCAGACAATCGTCCGATCTCCTGGCACCAGTTTTGACAGACGCCGGGTGGTATCAAGAGTGGTCTCGAAGGTCTTGAGATTGCGATTGTTTATCCCGATCAGGGGGCTTTTCAACTGCGTCGCGCGGTCAAGCTCGGCTTCATCGTGAACTTCGATCAAAACGTCCATATCCCAGTCAAACGCGGTTTGTTCCAACTCGGCGGCCTGCGAATCTTCGACCGAGGCCATGATGATCAGGATACAATCTGCCCCCAACGCCCGCGCTTCGATGACCTGATAGGGATCGTACATGAAATCCTTGCGCAAAGCGGGTAAATTGGTCGCAGCGCGCGCAGCAGTCAGATATTCTTTGGCACCCTGAAAACTGGGTGTGTCAGTCAGAACCGACAAACAGGCTGCGCCGCCGTCTTCATAGGCTTTAGCCAGAACGGGCGGATCAAAATCCGGGCGGATCAAACCTTTGGAGGGGCTGGCCTTTTTGACCTCGGCAATCAAACCGTAGCCGGTGCGCGAGGCGTTGTGCAGCGCCTCGGCAAAGCCACGCACCTCAGGCGCATCTCGTGCTTCGCTTTCCAGCTCAGCCAGCGATTTTTGTGCCTTGTCCGCTTCGATCTCTTCCAGCTTATAGGCTTTGATTTTGTCCAGAACAGTCTCGGTCATGCAGCTTCCTGTGTGATCCGCGCAAGGGCGGTGATCTTTTCTTTGGCTTTGCCACTGTCGATGCTTTCGGCTGCCTTTTCAACGCCTTCGCGCAAATCGCTCGCGGCCTCAGCCACGACCAAAGCAGCGGCGGAGTTCAGTAGAACGGCATCACGATAGGCCGACGGCGTACCATCCAGTAATGCGCCGAAGGCAGCAGCGTTTTCTTCCGGGGTGCCGCCAACGATCTCTTCGAATGGATGTACGGGCAGGCCTGCGTCTTCGGGGTGCAGTTCAACCTCTTTTATGGTGTTGTCTTCCAGGGCAGCGACCCAGCTGACACCGGTGATCGTCAACTCATCCGTCCCGTCCGAGCCATGGACCAACCACGCACGATCAGATCCCAGCAAGCCCAGTGTTTCAGCCATCGGCCGGATCAAGTCGCGAGAGAAGGCGCCCGTTAGTTGCCGTTTGACGCCCGCCGGATTGGTCAGCGGGCCGAGAATATTGAAGATCGTGCGCGTTCCCAGTTCTTGTCGAGACGGCATAACATGAGCGATGGCAGGGTGATGCATAGGGGCCATCATGAAACAGATTCCCACCTCATTCAGCGCTTTTTCAACCACTTGCGGGCCGACCATCACGTTGATGCCCATCTGACCCAGCGCATCTGCCGCGCCGGATTTCGAACTGAGGTTCCGGTTGCCATGCTTGGCCACGGTGACACCGGTCCCCGCCACGACAAAGGCCGTCGCAGTCGAGATATTCAGTGTTCCCTTGCCATCCCCTCCAGTACCCACAATATCCATTGCGCCCGCCGGGGCGGTGACCGCGTTACACTTGGCGCGCATCACAGCGGCGGCGGCGGCGTATTCGTCCACGGTTTCGCCACGTGTGCGCATGGCCATCAGCAGCCCACCGATCTGGCTGGGCGTGGCCTCGCCATCGAACAGAATGCCAAAGGCCTGTTCCGCCTCGGCGCGGGTCAGGGGCCGGTCGGCAGACGCACCGATCAGCGGTTTCAATGCGTCGCTCATGCGGGGACTTTCAGTTCTTGCAGGAAGTTCTTGAGCAGGGCGTGGCCATGCTCGGAGGCGATAGATTCCGGGTGGAACTGCACGCCATGAATGGGCAGTTCCTTGTGTTGCAGCCCCATGATTGTACCGTCTTCCAGTTCTGCTGTGATCTCAAGGCAATTGGGCAGGCTCTCACGCTCAACAATAAGCGAATGATAGCGTGTCGCCTCAAAGGGTGAGGGCAGGCCCGCAAAGACGCCTTTGCCCGTGTGTTTCATCGTGCCCATCTTGCCATGCACGATCTCATGGCAACGCACGACCTTGCCGCCGAAAACCTGACCGAT
Source organism: Ruegeria sp. H4 (assembly GCF_056533065.1). NCBI lineage: Bacteria > Pseudomonadati > Pseudomonadota > Alphaproteobacteria > Rhodobacterales > Roseobacteraceae > Ruegeria > Ruegeria sp. H4. The sequence continues at coordinate 286,927 of NZ_JBQFOC010000002.1, read as the reverse complement.
GGTCTGATGACCCAAGCACACACCCATCAGTGGTGTTTTTGTCTCGGCCGCGGCTTCGGTCAGGGCCAGGCAAATACCGGCTTGATCTGGGTCGCAAGGGCCGGGGCTGAGCAGGATACCGGCGGGATTCATCGCCATGGCTTCCTGCACATCCAGCGCATCATTGCGGCGAATGACCATTTCGGCCCCAAGTTCGCCCAGATAATGCACCAGGTTGTAAGTAAACGAATCGTAGTTGTCGATCAGCAGCAGCATTTGGGCACTTATCTTAGCTTGGGCATTTCAGGCTGGCGATACAGCCCCCGGCCACGGTATAATGTCGGGACATACATGCTCAGGCTTGGGCGGCAGCGTCAAGAGGACAACCCGTTCCGTACGCGCCATCAGGCCAAGCGTTGCAAAAGATGACGTAAGAACGGGCGTAGCAGTAGACAGGCGAAAGGCGTTGGACATGGGCGGATTTGTCGGAGGAATGGTCGCGGGTGCGGTCGTTGTTTTGATCTTGGGTGCGGTTTTGTCGTTGCAGGCACCGTTGACCCAAAAACCGGTTGTGGCAACCGAGGCACCACAGCCCGAGGATGTCACCACATCCGAGGCTTCGGCCAGTGTGACCGAGACCGGATCGGACGCCGATCTGGTCGATGCACAACCCGCTGGGCCAAAAGCTGCCGATTTCCAAGAAGAGGATGTGGCCGATCTGTCGGGCCTTGAGCAAGAGACAGATGCCCAGCCAAACATCACCGGGCCGGGGCAACAGCCCGAACAGCCGGATCCCGACACAGCGGATGAGGTTGCGGTGCTGACAAACCCGCCTGTTGCGCCGCCTCTGCCCGGAGCCGCGCCTGAAACCCCTCAGGATGAGGTGCAGCCACAGGTTATTGGTGAGGCACCCGCTGCGCCTGAAGCTGAAGAAGTTGCGGTTTTGGAACCAGTGCCAAGCCTCGACGTTCCAGGCTCGACCGAAGACAGCACAGAAGAAAACCCGTTTGAAAATAGCCCAATTGCTGTGGAAGGGGACGAAGATACGCTGCCCCGAACCTTGCCGCGTATTGCCGCCTTGCCTCAGATTGGTGGAGAGAACGAGACCAGCACCAGCACGATCGTCGGCAAGCGCGTAGTGCCGCTGACCGAACGCGACGATCCACCGGCTGAGGAAACAGGTGATGTCACAGGGCTGATCCCTATGGGCAAACCCATCGAAGCCTACGCCGCCGCATTTGAAAATGCCGACTCCAAGCCGCTGATGTCCATTATCCTGATCGATGATGAACAGTCCTTTGGGGCCGAGGCCTTGCAGGACTTTCCCTATCCGATCAGCTTTGCCGTCAGCCCGTCTGATCCAAACGCCGCCGAAAAAATGGCGCGCCACCGCGCTGCCGGGTTTGAGGTGATGGCGCTGGCCGATTTGCCCGAGGCTGCCAGCGCACAGGATGCCGAAGTATCGATGGCCGTCTGGCTGGAAACCCTGCCGGAAACTGTAGGAATTCTAGAAGGGGTTGAAACCGGCATTCAGGGCAATCGCAAACTGGCCGATCAGGTGGCCGAGATTGCAGGTGTGACGGGTCGTGGGCTGATCACTCAGGACAATGGATTGAACACTGTCCAGAAGATCGCCGCGCGCAACGGCATCCCGTCCAGCGTTATATTCCGCGATATTGACGGGGCCCGTCAGGACCCCAAGATCATGCGCCGTTTTCTGGATCAGGCCGTCTTCCGCGCCGGGCAGGAGGGCACTGTGGTGATGCTGGGCCGTGTGCGTCCCGAAACGATTTCTGCCTTGCTGCTTTGGGGGCTTGAGGATCGCGCCAGCCGGGTCGCCATGGCGCCAATTTCTGCGGTGATGAAGCGCGAGGTTCAGTAAGGGCTGACGAAAGGCGGCTGATCCGGGATCGCCGCCTTTCGTTGTTTAACTGTTGCCTGTTGAGGTGAACCGGGCCGCATCTGCTGCTGCCCGCCGGATCGCGTTCGATTTATGGACCGTTTCCATAAACTCTGCCTCGGGGTCGCTGTCATAGACCACGCCGCCGCCTGCCTGAATGTAAAGCTTCTGCTCTTTCACAATGGCCGTGCGCAGGGCGATACACATATCCATGTCACCACCCGCGCTGAAATAGCCGACACCGCCGCCATAAACGCCGCGCTTTTCAGGCTCCAGCTCGTCAATAATCTCCATCGCACGGACTTTTGGCGCGCCCGAGACTGTACCCGCAGGCATCCCAGCAAAGAAGGCATCCAACGCGTCTTTGTCCTCGGCCAATTCACCTACCACGTTCGACACGATATGCATCACGTGGCTGTAGCGTTCGATGATGAACTCTTCGGTGGGCCGCACAGTGCCGATCTTGGCGACGCGGCCCGTATCGTTGCGGCCTAGGTCCAGCAGCATCAGATGTTCGGCCAATTCCTTCTTGTCGGCCAGCAAATCCAACTCGTTTGCTTTGTCTTCTTCTGGCGTTGCACCGCGTGGGCGGGTGCCCGCGATAGGGCGAATGGTGACTTCGTCGCCAAAGACCCGCACCAGAATCTCGGGGCTGGCGCCCACGACCTGAAAGCCACCGAAGTTGAAGTAGAACATGAACGGCGAAGGGTTGGTGCGGCGCAAAGACCGATAGAGCGTGAACGGCGGCAGCGGGAAATCCTGTGTCCAGCGCTGTGCCGGGACGACCTGAAAGATGTCGCCTGCTCGGATGTATTCCTTGGCCTTTTCAACCGCTTCCATATAGCCGGATTTGGTGAAATTCGACACGGGCGGAGCAACCTCGGACGCGTCACCCAGATCGCGGGTTTCCGCTGGCATGGCGCGTTCCAGATCGCGGACAGCGTCCATCACGCGTTCGGCGGCCTGCGCATAGGCTGCTTTGGCCGATTGCCCTTCGCTAGACCATGCAGGAGAGACCACTGTGACTTCGCCTTTGACGCCATCCAAAACCGCTACGACCGAAGGGCGCAGCATGATCGCATCGGGCAATCCCAGCGGATCAGGGTTCACATCCGGCAGATACTCGACCAGACGCACCATGTCGTAGCCCAGATAGCCAAACAGCCCGGCAGCCGCCTGCGGCAGATCATCGGGCAGGGCGATCCGGCTTTCGGACAGAAGGGCGCGTAGATTGTCCATTGGGTTGCCGGTTTGCGGGTCAAACGCCTCGGGATCGAACCGGGCGGATCGGTTCAACTCGGATGTTTCGCCCCGGCAGCGCCAGATCAGATCAGGCTTCATGCCAACAATCGAATAACGCCCGCGCACCTCTCCGCCCGTGACGGATTCCAGCATAAAGGCATCTTTTTGCGCACCGGTCAGCTTCAGCATCAATGACACCGGTGTGTCCAGGTCAGCAGCAAGGCGCGTGTAAACGACCTGATTTTCACCCGCCTCATAGGCGCGGGCGAACGTGTCGAAATCGGGTGTCAGTGCCATGATGGTCTCTTAGTAACTCGCCTGCACGGCGTTCAGGGCTTGCTGATCGACCACAGGGCGTGCGCGGGTCTGTGCGTCGCGGACATAGGCGTCAAAGATGTTCTGCGCCAGGGCCTGATCCAGTTGAGCGCTGAGGGCCTCTTGCAGCTGTCGCAACTCGTCAGTTTCATCCGGTGGCAGGATCTCGTCCAGACGTACGATCAAGGCGGCGCCATTGCCGCTGACCACGCGCAGTTCGCCGGGCTCCATCTCGAAAACGTCTGCCATGAAGCTGGGGGGCACATCCTCAAGAAATGCGGTGCGGGTCAGGGCGTTTTCCACGCGGAACGGCAGGCCGGTTGCGGTGAAGTCTCCATCGGTGGCCAGATCCAAGAGGACCGAGGCCGCCTGATCCTGAAGCGCCGCGTTTGTCTCGGCCGCAATCCAGGCTGCAGCGACGCGGTCGCGTGCGCTATCCAAGGGTTCGGGGCGCGGGGGCAGGTCTTCTTCCAAACGCAGCGCGAAGATCGATCCGTCCTCAAGGAACGCGATCTCTGGGAAGTCACCGTCCTGCACCGCTTCGGCGGCCACGCGGAACCCGTCATAAGCAGCAACCTGTTCGCTGCTGTCGCGGGTCCAGTCAATCTGATCCAGCACCATCTCGGTTTCAGCAGCCAACTCTTCCAGCGTGGCACCACCGGCCAGTAGGTCGTTGATATCCTCAGATTGGGCTTCGATCAGGCGGCGCGCGCGCTCAGAAGCCTGTTCTTCGCGCAAGCTTGGTTCAGCCTCTTCAAAAGGAACGTTGTTGGCGGCCAGTGAGCCGTTTATCCGGAACAAAGCCGGGCCAAAGACCGAAGGCAGAGGTCCGACAACCTGATCCAGTTCTGCCGCGAATACGGCATCGGCAGCGTCGCCCAGATCGTCGCGGGTGACATCGCCCAGATCGATATCGCTCAACTCAAGCTCGCGGTCGCGCACCAGTTGTTCGAATGTGGTGCCCCCGACCTCAAGCTGTGCCATTGCGTCATTTGCCGCCTCTTCACTGGGGAAGTTCAGCCGTTCGACCAACCGGCGTTCGGGTTGTTGGTATTCAGCCGCGCGCTGGTCGTAGAGTCGGCGCAGTGTATCTTCGTCGACCTCGACCGTATCGATCAACATCTCGGGCGAAAGGATCGCATAGGTCAGTCGTTTGGTGCGGGGCAGGGTGAACAAATCGGTGTTTTCATCATAAAACGCCTGAACCTGTTCATCGGTTGGATCCGCAACCGGCGTCGTCAGCGCCTCAACCCCAAGGGTCGCGATGGTAAAGCTGCGCCGTGCGCCCAGATAATCGACCAGCGTTTGTGTCAGCGTATCGGGCATGACTACACCGCTGGTCACAGCTGCCTGCAGGATCGTGCGCGAAGATTCCTTGCGCAGATCCGATTCGAATTCGGTATCCGAGATACCCAGTTGATCCAGTTGGAACCGATAGGCTTCGCGGTCAAAACTTCCATCAACGCCCTGAAAGGCTGGGATCGCAACGATCTCTTCCTGCAGGTTTTCGTCGCCAATCGAAATGCCCAACTGGCTGACTTCGTTGTCCAACGCGGCGAGGGCGGTCAGGCGGGACAAGGCGCGCTGTTCCAAACCCAGCTCTCGGGCCTGAGACATTTGCAGAGATTGTCCGGTCTGGGCCTCAACAGCACGGATCTCGCGTTGCAACTCGCGTACATAGGCATCGACCGAGACGCTTTCTTCACCCACCTGTGCAACGGTGCGGATGGTGCCGCTGAGATTGGTGGCGCCAAAGCCGGCAAGACCGACGAACAAAAGGCCCATCAATATCCAGACAAAGGTTTTCGAAAGACTGTTCTTGCCTGCAGCCATGATGCCCTCTTGGTGTTTTGGCAGGTCTCTGCCCTGTTGGTCGCCGCCCTGAATACGACGGGCACCGCCGGGGGGCAAGCTTAGAAGGAAACTGCCTGCAAGCGGTCGAACAATTGGCCAATCCCAGCTCGATCCAGATTGGCAAAAGCGATGCGCACCTGGCGCTGACCGGCAGGATCGCCTGCGGGCATGAACATCGTACCGGGCAGCAGGAGAATACCGGCTTCGGGAACGAGGCGGCGGGCAAGTTCATCCGAGGCGATATCGAACGGGTGTTCGAGATAGGCGAAATATGCGCCGAGGCCCAACAACCGCCAGCCCGTGGCAGTCAGCCTTGGCATCTCATCCGTGATGGCGGCGCGCCGGTCGAGGATCTCATCTCGTTCCCCGGCCAACCATTGGCCGAGGTTCTGCATGCCCCACAGGGCCGCGAATTGACCGATCTGACCGGGGCAAATGGCAACCGTATCCAGAAATTTTTCGATCTCGGCCAGCAGGATGGTGCTGGACGCAATCGCTCCGACGCGATGACCGGTCAGGCGGTAGGCTTTCGAGAAAGAATAGAGATGCACAAGCGTCTGATCCCAGCCCGGTTGTTGAAACAGCGCATGCGGCGGTCCGCTGCGGCTGTCAAAATCGCGGTAGGTTTCGTCGACCAGCAGGTAGATGCCAGCCTCGCGCGCCAGATCGTAGAAGGCGCGAAGCAGGTCCGCCGGGTATTCGACCCCGCCGGGATTGTTGGGCGTGACCAAGGAAATAGCGCGGGTTTTGTCGGTGATCAGCGCACGCGCCTGTTCGGGATCAGGCAAAAGATCAGCGCCGGTTGGCAAGTCGACAGAGTGCACGCCTGCCATGTCCAGCCACATTTTGTGATTGAAGTACCATGGGGTAGGTAGGACGACCTCATCCCCCTGATCCGTGATCGCCGAGATGACGGCCGAAAACGCCTGATTGCACCCCGAGGTGATGGCAACCTGGTTCTCGGCGACCTCAGCCGCGTAGTGGGTGCTGATCTGGTTGGCCAGCTCCGCGCGTAAATCACTGTTACCCAAGACGGGCCCATAGAGATGGGCGCTATCTTGCTCTACTGCAAACTCGGCCATGGCCTGACGCATGGCCAGCGGTGGTGGTTCGACCGGGGCCGCCTGACTAACATTGATCAGCGGCTGGTCATCTGAAAATGCAACCCCGTCCAGCCAGCGACGCGCCTCCATCACCGGGGGCGGAAAGGTGACGCTGGTGCGGGTTTGAGTCATTGGGTTTTGTCCTTGGACAGTGCCAGCAGGGCTTGTGCGAGGCTCTGCCTCGCGCTCCGAGGTATTTTTGAACAGAAGAAGTTAGTCCGTGCCGCGATAGGGTTCGACATATTGCAAGGCCATATCCCATGGGAAGAAGATCCAGGTGTCCTGGCTGACCTCGGTAATGAACGTGTCGACCATCGGGCGGCCCTTGGGTTTGGCATAGACCGTCGCGAAATGCGCCTTTGGAAACATCCGGCGCACCAGATCCAGGGTTTTGCCGCTGTCGACCAGATCGTCGATGATGAGAACGCCTTCGCCATCGCCCATCAACTGGGCATCCGGGGCCTTGAGCACCTCGGCCTCGCCCTGTTCCTGATGGTGGTAGGAGCGTACGCTGATCGTGTCGACGGTGCGGATGTCCAGCTCACGGCTGACGATCATGGCCGGGGCCATGCCGCCACGCGTGATGGCGACAACCGCGCGCCATGATCCATCATCGGGGCCTTGACCATCCAGCCGCCAGGCCAGAGCGCGGGAATCGCGGTGAATCTGATCCCAGCTGATATGAAAGCCTTTTTCGTGGGGCAGGCGATCCTTGGCGCTCATGATCTTAGCCCTTTTCTACGTCAGGCGCATCGACGGCTTTCATGCCGACAATGTGATAGCCCGAGTCTACATGCAGATTCTCACCGGTGACGCCACTGCTGAGATCGGACAGTAAGTACAATGCCGAGTTGCCGACATCGTCGATGGTTACGTTGCGACGCAGGGGTGAGTTATACTCGTTCCATTTCATGATATAGCGGAAGTCCCCGATGCCACTGGCGGCGAGCGTTTTGATGGGCCCCGCCGAGATCGAGTTCACGCGTATGCCATCCTTGCCCAGGTCCTCGGCCAAATACTTGACCGATGCTTCCAGCGCGGCTTTGGCAACGCCCATGACATTATAATGCGGCATGACCTGCTCGGCGCCGTAGTAAGTCAGGGTCACTGCGCTGCCACCTTCGCCCATCATCTTTTCCGCGCGCTGCATGACGGCTGTGAAGGAAAAGACGGACACATCCATCGTCAAATTGAAATTCGCGCGGCTGGTGTCTACATAACGACCGCGCAGTTCGTTCTTGTCCGAGAACCCGATGGCGTGAACGATAAAATCCAGCTTGCCCCATTTTGTTTCAAGCGCGGTGAACAATGCGTCGATTGACGTCTCGTCGCTGACGTCGCACGGCAGGACGATTTCGCTGCCAAGTTGCGCTGCCAATGGGTCGACCCGTTTCTTAAGAGCGTCGCCTTGATAAGAAAAAGCCAGATCGGCCCCGGCATCGGATAAAGCGCGCGCGATTCCCCATGCGATTGATTTGTCATTGGCCAGTCCCATGATGAGGCCGCGTTTGCCGGCCATCAACTGATTTGCCATGTTTGGTTCTCCGCCTGTCTTCGCATTGTATTGCGTTGGTTTATGCCATCGTTAGCGCTGCATCAAGGCCATCCACTCTTGCCCGTAGCGGGTTATCGCCTTAGGTTCATTCTCAGTACTTTCCAGGGGATGGAAATGAACGAGCGCGATGGCATCTTTGCTGGCTCCGATCCGTTTGAAATAGCGGCTCGGTGGTTGGGTGAGGCTGAAGAGAGTGAAGTCAACGATCCGAACGCAATCGCGTTGGCGACTGTCGACCAGGATGGTATGCCCAATGTTCGTATGGTTCTTTTGAAAGAGATCGAACCGGACAGCTTCGTTTTCTACACGAACTACGAAAGCACCAAAGCGTCAGAACTGGATGGTGCGGGCAAAGCGGCATTTGTGATGCACTGGAAATCTTTGCGGCGTCAAATTCGAGTTCGTGGTATAATAACGCGCGAAACGGGTCCGAAAGCGGATGAGTATTATGCATCCAGATCGCTTAAAAGTCGATTGGGGGCCTGGGCTTCGCGGCAGTCTCAGCCGCTGAGCAGTCGCGCTGCGTTGATGGCCGAGGTTGCAAAGGTAACTGCGAAACATGGGCCGAACCCTGCGCGACCGCCATTTTGGGGAGGGTACAGAATCGCGCCGACTGAAATTGAATTCTGGGCAGATGGGGCCTTTCGCCTGCATGATCGCTTTAGGTGGACGAGGGATCGGTCCGATTCAGTCTGGCAAGTGGAAAGGCTGAATCCATGATCTTCGCGTTACGTGAAATGCAACGCTCAGAAAACAATGAGTTTTTTCAGCTTGAATTTGCGGGCCATTCCCATAAACAGACAAACCTTAACGATCCTAATAAATGCGCGTAAGGAATACAGTGCCGGACGATCTGAACAACATGTATCGCGTACGTGGACACGTAAAATGGTTCGACCCTGCGAAAGGGTACGGGTTCGTTGTGTCTGACGAAGGCGGTCCGGATATTCTGTTGCATGTCAACGTCTTGCGCAATTTTGGGCAAAGCTCTGTCGCGGATGGTGCGGGCATCGAAATTATGACGCATCGGACAGACCGGGGCGTTCAGGCGGTCGAGGTGATCAGTGTTGATCCGCCTGCACGCGCAGATTCGATGCTACTGGCCGATTTCGCCGAACTTGATCCAGATGTGATCGCAGATGCCCCGATGGAGGCCGCGCGGGTGAAATGGTTCGACAAGGGCAAAGGTTTTGGCTTTGCCAATGTGTTTGGTCGTGGTGAGGATGTGTTTCTGCATATCGAAGTTTTGCGTCGCTCGGGCCTTGCCGACCTGCAACCCGGCGAAGCGCTCGCCATGCGTGTGATCGATGGTAAACGGGGCCGGATGGCTGCACAGGTTCTTGCCTGGGAAGCCGCACTGGACGATTGATCCCACAATGATGAGTCGCCTTATCGCTCCTGCCCTGATCATTGCCTTTTGGGCCGCGGGCGCGTTGGCGGAGTGCCGTCCTGACCGGGTTGAGCTGAAGAACGATCAGACTCAGATACGTTTCGACGTTGAACTGGCGATAACACCCCAAGAGCGTTCGCGTGGGTTGATGTTTCGAGAGTCCCTACCCAGCAGGTCGGGAATGCTGTTCGTATTCGATCCGCCTCAGCGCGTGGCGTTCTGGATGAAGAACACCCTGATTCCACTGGACATGATCTTCATCGACAAAACCGGCGCAGTCAGCAGCGTGCATGAAGGCGCGATTCCGGGTGATTTGACCCCGATTGAGGGCGGCGATTCCGTGTTTGCGGTGCTCGAAATCAATGCTGGATTGGCCACACGCTATGGAATCGCAGCTGGAACCCAGATGCGCCATGAAATTTTTTCACAAGGCCCCGCAATTTGGCCCTGTTAGGGCTTTTCAAATCAGATCGGCACGTTTAGGAAGGCGCACGGTCCGGGGCGTGGCGCAGTCTGGTAGCGCACCTGTTTTGGGTACAGGGGGTCGTAGGTTCGAATCCTGCCGCCCCGACCACTTCCAAAAATGTTAAATTACGCGCACGCTGTATTGTGCACTCAACCAGATATTGATTGGCACATAGTGTGTATTGCACGCCATTCTCCCGAGGGGCCAAACTTCAAAGCCCGTGTGGAAAAGGTCGGTTGGAAGGCAGCGATTCAGGGGTGGGACGAAGGTAGTTTTGACTGGACCAACAACAAGCTGTTTGAATAATGCAAGCAACACAGCGGCCGTAAAAATATAGTCAGCCCGGCAACCCGCCCATCGTGCGATAAAGCCTGCTAAGAGCTTGGTCCAACGCTTCGCTTTCGACGGGAACCTCAACAACTGATCCTGCTTTCTGTGGCACTCTGAACACCAGCGAGGCATCCACGCGGTAGCCAGATGCGGTTTTGCTCGGGTTCAATCGCATGACGCTTTTGGGCAGGTTCTGAGGCGAGCCATCATAGGTTAGTATCAGGAAAGCGGCTGCTTCGGGGGGCAGGTATTCGCTGCATTCAAAGCTTCTGTCGGGCAGCTTGCGAAAACTGTCGCCCGGGCCGGTGCAGCTCGTTTCGAAGGTTTCGAACAGACGCGTCGGGTAGTCGTTGAACTGAGCACTGCGTGATGGTTCGGACACATCTTGTGGTGTGCACGCCACGAATAGGGCCACTGGCGATAAAAAGTGAAACAGCCGCATCTGATTGTAAGCCCTTAGTGATTTTCGCGTTAACCACCTCGACCCTTGGAAGGCTCGCGATGATTCTGTTCCAGCCTAACCAGCAGTGGTCTGGTTCATCAAACGCTTATAAACATGCTGGTAAAAACAGGAATTTCATTCTGATGAGTTTGGGATCGGCGGGATTTTGCCGTGGATCATTCTGTGGAGGAATCGGAAACGCCCCACGCAAGACCCGGCGCGATGATCGGGTCAACACAAAAGATTTCAAAAATGACTCAAAAAGGCCGTTGACCTTCTATGGGTGGATACGCCAGATTGTATGAGCCGAATATGACGCCACTACATCTGGTATGAAATCAGAGAAGGCGCAGGGCAGGGACGGGACGCACACCAACTGATTGTGCAACCGCTGATGCGGTTTTGCGCTGCGCGCGGCAGCGTCCGGACCTTTGCGTCTGTCGAGTTCGGCAAGGTGGGGGGCTTGGCATTTCTCAGGCCCGAAGCTGGGTAGACGGTCATTAATTCGAAGGCAGCGGAAATGAAAATTGAAAGAAAGTTCACCAAACCGGGGCAGGATGCATACGCAGACTTGGATTTCATTTCGGCCACGTCCGAGATTCGAAATCCCGACGGCACTATTGTCTTTCGGCTTGATGATATCGAAGTTCCGTCGAGCTGGAGCCAGGTGGCCAGCGACGTCATCGCGCAGAAATATTTCCGCAAGGCCGGTGTTCCCAGCAAGCTGAAAAAGGTCAAAGAGAAAGACGTTCCCGAATTCCTGTGGCGTTCGGTTCCGGCCGATGGCGCTGAATTCGATGGCGAGACATCCTCCAAGCAAGTGTTCGATCGTCTGGCCGGCGCGTGGGCGTACTGGGGCTGGAAGGGCGGCTATTTCTCAACCGAGGAAGACGCGCGCGCCTACTTTGACGAGATGCGCTATATGCTGGCGACCCAACGCGCCGCTCCGAACAGCCCGCAATGGTTTAACACCGGTTTGCACTGGGCCTACGGGATCGACGGCCCTGCGCAGGGTCACCACTATGTCGACTACAAAACCGGCAAGCTGACCAAATCGAAATCCGCTTATGAGCATCCGCAGCCGCATGCATGCTTCATCCAGTCCGTCGATGATGATCTGGTGAACGAGGGCGGCATCATGGATCTGTGGGTGCGCGAGGCGCGCTTGTTCAAATACGGTTCAGGCACCGGGACCAACTTCAGCCATCTGCGGGCTGAGGGCGAGGCGCTGTCGGGCGGCGGCAAATCCTCGGGCCTAATGGGATTTCTCAAGATCGGCGACCGCGCCGCTGGCGCGATTAAATCAGGCGGGACAACCCGTCGAGCAGCGAAGATGGTGATCGTCGATGCAGATCACCCGGACATCGAGCAATTCATCGAATGGAAGGTGCTCGAAGAACAGAAGGTGGCCTCGATCGTTGCCGGATCGAAGATGCACGAGAAGATGCTGAACGGCATTTTTGAGGCCATCCGTTCGTGGGATGGCTCTGCTGATGACGCTTATGATCCGAACGCGAACGATAGTCTGAAGAAAGCGGTTCGTGAGGCCAAAAAGGTCGCGATCCCTGAGACTTACATCAAGCGCGTGCTGGATTATGCGCGGCAGGGTCACGACAGCATCGAGTTCCCCACCTACGACACCGACTGGGATTCGGAAGCCTATAGCTCGGTCTCGGGTCAGAACTCGAACAACTCGATCCGCGTGACCAACGCGTTCCTGACCGCTGTTGAGAAAGACGCGGATTGGGAATTGATCAACCGCACCGATGGCAAGGTTGCCCGCACGGTCAAAGCGCGCGACCTGTGGGAGAAGGTCGGCCATGCCGCTTGGGCTTGTGCTGATCCTGGTATTCAGTTCCACGACACTGTCAACGAATGGCACACATGCCCCGAAGATGGTGAGATCCGCGGATCGAACCCGTGCTCGGAATACATGTTCCTGGACGACACGGCCTGTAACCTCGCGTCGATGAACCTGCTGACCTTCCTTAAGGATGACGAGTTTCAGGCGGCGGATTACATGCACGCCTCCCGCCTATGGACCCTGACGCTGGAAATTTCAGTGACGATGGCGCAATTCCCGTCCAAGGAAATCGCGAAACTCTCTTATGATTTCCGTACTTTGGGTCTTGGCTATGCCAATATCGGCGGACTGCTGATGAACATGGGCTACAGCTATGACTCGGACGAAGGTCGGGCGATCTGTGGCGCGCTGACCGCGATCATGACTGGTGTGGCCTATGCGACCTCGGCTGAGATCGCCGGAGAGCTGGGTCCGTTCAAAGGGTATGAGCGCAATGCCGAGCACATGCTGCGCGTCATCCGTAACCACCGCCGCGCATCGCAGGGTGTGACCAACGGGTACGAGAAACTGGCCGTCAAGCCTGTGCCTCTGGATCACGGCAACTGCCCAGACAAACGTCTCATCGATCTGGCCATGTCGGCCTGGGATGAGGCGCTGAGCCTCGGCGAGAAGAACGGCTATCGCAACGCACAGGCCACCGTGATCGCGCCCACCGGGACCATCGGTCTGGTGATGGATTGCGACACGACCGGGATCGAGCCGGACTTCGCACTGGTTAAATTCAAAAAGCTGGCCGGTGGCGGTTACTTCAAGATCATCAACCGCTCGGTACCGTCGGCGCTGGAGAAGCTGGGCTACTCCTCGTCTCAGATCGAAGAGATCGTGGGCTATGCGGTTGGGCACGGCACCATCGGCAACGCGCCGGGGATCAACCACACCTCGCTGACAGGTCACGGGTTCGGCCCGAATGAACTGGCCAAAGTGGACGCCGCGCTGGAAAGCGCCTTCGACATCCGGTTCGTCTTCAACCAGTGGACACTGGGTGAGGATTTCTGCACCGGCGTACTGGGCATCCCGGCGACCAAGCTGAACGATCCTACTTTCGACCTGCTGCGCCATCTTGGCTTTACCAAAGCGGATATCGACGCAGCGAACGATCACGTCTGCGGAACCATGACGCTGGAAGGCGCACCCCATCTGAAGGAAGAGCACTATTCGATCTTCGACTGCGCCAACCCGTGCGGCAAGAAGGGCAAGCGTTTCCTTGGGGTTGATAGCCACATCACCATGATGGCGGCAGCGCAAAGCTTCATCTCGGGTGCGATCTCTAAGACGATCAACATGCCCAATGACGCGACCATCGAGGATTGCCAGAAGGCCTATGAACTCAGCTGGTCGCTGGGCGTGAAGGCGAACGCGCTGTATCGCGATGGTTCGAAACTTTCGCAGCCGCTGGCGGCGGCTCTGGTCGAGGATGACGACGAAGCGGCAGAAGTTTTGGAAAGCGGTTCGACGCAGGAAAAAGCCGTCGTCCTGGCCGAGAAGGTGATCGAGAAGGTTGTGGTCAAGGAGATGATCCGCAGCCATCGCGAGAAACTGCCGCATCGCCGCAAGGGTTATACCCAAAAGGCGATCGTTGGCGGCCATAAGGTCTATCTGCGCACCGGTGAGTTCGAAGACGGCAAGCTGGGCGAGATTTTCATCGACATGCACAAGGAAGGCGCTGGCTTCCGGGCAATGATGAACAACTTCGCCATCGCGGTCTCGGTCGGCCTGCAGTATGGCGTGCCGCTGGAAGAGTTTGTCGATGCCTTCACCTTCACCAAATTCGAACCGGCTGGGATGGTGCAGGGCAACGACTCGATCAAGAATGCAACGTCGATTCTGGACTACATTTTCCGCGAATTGGCCGTGTCTTATTTGGACCGCACCGATCTGGCCCATGTGAAACCTGAAGGCGCAACCTTCGATGATCTGGGTCGTGGCGAGGACGAAAACGTCTCGAACGTTTCAGAAATCAGCGACAGTGCGGCGTCCAAGTCTTTGGAAGTGTTGAAGCAAATCAGCTCGACCGGCTATCTGCGCAAGCGCCTGCCGCAAGATCTGGCGGTGTTCAACGCGGGTCAGGCTGATTTGAACGGCATGGCAGAAACAGCCGCTGCATTTGAAGCTCCGGCCGCAGAAACTGCCGTCGCAACCACCATGGACGCTCGTACCAAAGCCAAGATGCAGGGCTACGAGGGCGACCCGTGCGGCGAATGCGGAAACTACACGCTGGTGCGCAACGGCACCTGCATGAAATGCAACACCTGCGGCGCGACAAGCGGGTGTAGCTGAGTTTAGCGCCCCGGCACCCCGGGGCGCAGGGGTCGGATAGCTGCCACAGGTACCGACCCCGACGAATACGGATCAAGGCGCTGAGACTTACCATCGATGCCTTGGTCCACTCGGCCGACATGCCCGTGTTGGCCGGGAACAGGGTGGGGCGGAATATTTGCTCCCTCCCACTCTCTCACGGGGCGGGTGCGCTCGCCCCATGCGCAGTCCAGGCCGCAGGCAAAAAAACACCGGGCGGTCAACGAAATGAGCCTGGAAGGCGAAACTGACAGGGGGCTTCGGCCCCCTTTCTTTTTTCAACCCCTTACCGCGGTTGTCAGCAGAGCCTTGCCGGATCTCCGGGCAGTCATCGGGCAAGAACCGCCGAAAGCAGATCGGCGGATTTCGCCCGGCGGGAGATCGCAGGGCCGACTCGGGGAAATCCGCAAAGAATGGCGCGAAATTCGGGGATGAAAGGGATGCGGGTGACTGCGAAGGGCAAGATGGTGTCTGTGGTGCTTGTCCGGACGTAACAACGCAAAACTCACTCAGGAGGCACTATCATGAAACCGCAACATCTGGCCGTTATCTCGGCATTCGCACTTGGCTTGCCCTCGTTGGCTTTGGCGCAATCGAGCGCTGATGCGAATGGCGATGGCGTTCTGACCATCGAAGAAGTGCAGGCTGTGGTACCAGAAGTGGATACCGATACGTTCTCGGCCATGGATGCAAATGGTGATGGCGCGCTGGATCAGGATGAGATCGCAGTTGCGCAAGAAGCCGGTTTGCTGCCCCCCAGCAACGGCTGATTTGTATTGAATAAGGGCGGCCCGAGGGTTTCGGGCCGCCTTTACAAATGGTTACGCGGGTAAGTGAATGTTGAACTTGGCGCGAATTTCGGCATCTAGCAACGGATCAAACTGAGCGGACGACGGTGCGCTCAGAATTTCTTCCTTGCGGGCAGTGGCCTTCTCCAGCAAATCTGGTTTACCCATCTCGGCCCATTCTTTTGGTGACGTTCGGTCGCCAAATATTGGATAGACATAGTCGGCCTGCATCCGGCTGAGTGTTGCGTCAGTTCCCAAGTAGTGGCCCGGCCCGCCCATGCAAACCTCGGCAATCTGATCCAGCGCCAGTGTTTCATCATTGACTTCGATGCCGCGCACGCAGCGCTGTGCTTGACCGATCAGATCATCGCTGAGGATGAGGCTTTCGAAGCAAAAGCCCAGAAGCGAAGCATGCATGCCCGCCGCTTCATAGACCATGTTCAGCCCGGACAACCCGGCCATGACGTTCGAACACATCTGCTCCCACCCGGCTTGCATATCGGGCAGTTTCGAATCTGACGCGCCCGCGGCGGCGCCTCCCGGCAGGTCGTAGAACTGGTGCATCTGCGCACAGCCCGCACTCAGCAGGGCTTGTTCGCCAGACCCGATAGACATGGCCCCAGTGCGCAGGTCCAGACCAAAGGGCCATGTGCCAAAAATCGCGGGTGCGCCTGGCTTTACGGCGTTTACATAAACCAAACCGGCCAGGCATTCGGCAGTGGCCTGCGTGATCGCCCCGGCGATGGTTGATGGGGCGGTTGCGCCGGCCATGCCAGCAGACAGCAACAGAACAGGCATACCGGCCTTGATGCATTCCTCCATCACTTCGCAGCTTTCGGTGGCGAATTTCATCGGCGGAACGACAAAGCAGTTCGAGTTGGATACAAAAGGCCGCTCGCGCCATTTGTCCTCACCACCGGCAATCATGTGCAGCATTTCGATGGCAGGTGCTACATGCGATGGCTCGGTAAAGGATGTTCCAATGTGTTTGTAAGTCCCTGAGCATGCGGCATAAACTGTATTGTAGTCCATCTCGAGATTGTCGAGGATGTCGCGGCAGACCATGGGGCGCTGGACGAAGTGGATATTGTCCAGCTGCTGGCAAATCCGCGCGGCGTCGTGCAGATCCTGTACGGTTGAATCGCGGTATTGACGGCCATGGACATCAACCATACTTACGGCTGCTCCGGCTGTGCCATAGTGAACCTTGGTGCCGGTTAGGTCGAGGTCGGTCTGGCCGTCGCGGCTGCAGAGCGTGATGGACCGGTTGGCCTTTGCGATCGTATCTTCAACCAATGCGCGCGGGAACCGAATGCGCCCGTCGTCGCCCAGTGTACAGCCCGCACCGACCAGATAGTCGATACCGCTTTGGGGGGCGTCTGCAAGACCAATGGTTTCAAGGGCTTGTAGGGCGGCATTGTGGATTTTTTCCACCTGAGCTGGTGTCAGAGGTTTGTATGTGCCGCCTTCCATGCCGGGGCGGATCGGGCGCAGATGTTCTGGAAGGGCGGATGCACGGGCTGCGCGACGTGCAGAACGTCCACCGCTACGAGAGGCACTACGGGATTGCGTGTTCATTGAATAAGTCCGGTCTTTAAAGAGGTATCTTGAGCATGAGCGATCAAGACAAGCCAGGCCGACCCCTTGCCGCGCGCCCACGATCCGCACCAATGGTACGACTGATCAGACGAATTTTCCAAATCTCGTTTGCCATGAGACCTCTCAGTTGCCCGATAGGCTGTCAGACGGCCACACCCTGTTCTGTTCCGTTTGCGACTTAGCTGTCAAAAACCGACAGATTGTATCGCTGGCCTTGTTGAACGCGTGTTCTGGGCACATTTTCTCCCGCTTTGGGTGAAATCTGTTATACTTTATTAACTTACTGCTGAATATCCTGTGATCAGAATTGAAATCTGGCAACTGCATGCCAGTTTAAATGTGTGACTGTCGTTGCACCAGACACGGATGAACACTGTTGATGATGGATTGGAAACCACGTTGGGCCCTGATCGCCGCGATGACGATCACATGCACCACCCCTGCCTTGGCAGAGGATTGGTCAGGTGCCTATGCGGGTTTCAGTTTCGGCTATGCCGAGGCAAGCGGCCCTGACAGCTCCAGCGGTGACACAGGCACATTTGGTGCCCACATCGGGTTTGATCAGGATTTTGGCAATTTCGTTTTGGGGGGTGAGTTGGAATATAATCGCTTGTCCCTGAACCTCAGCGAAAATCAGGGAAGCCTGGACAGTATGTCACTTGTTAAACTGCGTGGCGGGTATGATTTTGGCAACGCGCTCGGATACGTGGTGGTCGGTGCGGCCCGCGCGGAAACCTCGACCGACAGCGATACAGCGGCGGTTTACGGCATCGGTGTCGCTTATCCGATTGGCGAAAACCTTGTGATCAGTGGTGAGGCGTTGCGCCAGAACTTCGACGATGCCACCCGATCTGAGGGTGGTTTGGGTACAAATGTTTTCAACCTGAGGACAACATTCCGGTTCTGAGCCCATCACTCGGCCGCGCGATGTTTTGCCTGACCAGCCGCAAAATCGCATAAGGTCTGCAGAGCCTGCGAAAAACGCGCGTCCTCTACCGTCATTGCCAAGCGAATATGGCCCGCTGCGGCCCGGCCAAAGCTTTCACCAGGCATGACGGCGATGGCGTGATTGTCCAGCAAAGCGTTTGCAAAACCTTCACCGGATAGGCCGGTCGCGCTGATATCCAGCATCAGATACATCGCACCTTGTGCGGGCACGAGGCTGATGACGTGCTGCTTGCTCAGAATCTCCATGGCAAGCGCGCGACGGCGACGGAAAGGAGCGGCGATACCAGCCTCTAACTCCGGGCCGGCCTTCAATGCAAAACAGGCGGCATCCTGAATGAAACCTGGCACGCCGTAGGTCGTGTGCGTGGCCAGATTGATCAGATGCGCAATCACCTCTTGTGGACCAATAACCCATCCGCAGCGAGAGCCTGTCATGGCATAGGATTTGGACATGGACCCAACAACAAGTGTGCGCTCGGCCATATCCGACAAGGCACGGGGAGATACATGCTCACCTTCCCAGACCTGCGTGTCATAGACCTCGTCCGAGATCAGCCAAAGATCGTGCCGTTTACAGGCCCCTGCGATGCCTTCAAGCGTTTCGTGGGAATAGACCACGCCGGTTGGATTGTTGGGTGAGTTGATCAACAGGGACACGGCTCCGTCCGCGGCAGCTTCGATATCTTCGGCGCGCGGTTGAAATGACTCCTCGGCCTGCGCCTGGATGGGGCGGGCTTGCGCGCCGACCCCTCGGATCGTACCGGGATAAGTGGCGTAATATGGATCAATATACAGCCCCACATCCCCAGGATCACACAGGGCCATATGTGCTGCGAACAGGGCGGATTGTCCGCCGGGCGTGATCAGAACATTGTCACGCGTGGTGGGCACCCCGGTCCGTACCTGAGTTCTTGCGGCGACCATGTCGCGTAGTTGATCGGTTCCCGGGACCATTGCGTATCCGGTGTGTCCGTTTCGCGCCGAGTGGTTCATGGCGCGCAAAATCGATACATCGGTTCGGGTGTCGTGTTCGCCAATTGTCAGCTCGGTCACGGCGTGTCCGGCGCTGGCCATCCGGCGCGCCCGGTAGAACACATCCCAGCCATCACTGTCGCCTGCTGTGATCTGAGAGATGCGATTTGACACTTTCATCTGAACACCTGCTTGCGAAGTTTCGAACAGCTCGCGATGGTCAATCAGCTGCGCGCGGGAAGGGTCGCCTGAACCTTTTTCGTCAATGAGGCACGGACCAGATCATAAGACGCTGTCAGGCGGTGCCTCAGTTCTTCCTCCTCCGCGTCAAAGGGCAGGCGGATCCAACTGCGGTGAAAATACGGGGCTTTGACGCCGACACCTGCATCGATCAGCATTTGTGCGGTTTCGATATCGGCGGTTTTGACCGAGACACCATCATTGGCAACCCCGATACAGGCGAACATCTTGGCGCCCACTTTCCACGCATCATGGCCGCCGCCCCAGGGATCGGACCATTCAGCACCCGGTAGGGCGCGGCACACAGAGTTGACGAAATCCCGGCTCATGTTCGGCACCATGCAGGGGAGGTGAGGCAAACTCAAGCCTTGGCTTGGCGTGTTGCGCGTGGTATGTCAGCACCATGAACCGGATGACCTGCATCATTATCTGCTGCATTTCCTGCTGATTTATCAAGCGGGCCGGTATCTTTCGTTTTCATCCCTGAGACAAGTTGCTAAGCCCGCGCCAACGCGTACGCTTTAGGAGCCCAAGTGATGACGACACTGAAACTGCACAACACACGGACACGGACGAAGGAAAACTTCGTTCCGATCGATCCTGATAACGTGCGGATGTATGTCTGTGGGCCGACGGTCTATGACCGGGCGCATCTGGGCAATGCGCGACCTGTGGTCGTGTTCGACATGCTGTATCGGTTGCTGCGCCATGTCTATGGTGCGGATCACGTCACCTATGTGCGCAATTTCACCGACGTAGACGACAAGATCAACGTGACCGCGCTGAAGCGCAAACAAGCCGGGGCCGAAGGGTCTTTGGAGCAGTTGGTCCACGAACGCTCGGATGAGACCATCGGGTGGTATCTGCATGATATGGGTGCGCTTGGGACGCTGGAACCGAACCAGATGCCACGAGCGACTGAGTTTATCCCTCAGATGATCGAGATGATCGAAGACCTGATCTCGAAGGGCCATGCCTATGAGGCCGAAGGTCATGTGCTGTTCGCGGTGGACTCGTGGAAGGACGAATACGGCAAGCTCTCGGGCCGGTCGGTCGATGACATGATCGCGGGGGCGCGGGTTGAGGTTGCACCTTACAAGAAGAACCCGATGGATTTCGTGCTGTGGAAGCCTTCGACCGATGAGCTGCCAGGGTGGCAGTCACCCTGGGGTCGGGGGCGTCCGGGCTGGCACATCGAATGCTCGGCCATGTCCTATGAACTGCTGGGCGACAGTTTCGACATTCATGGTGGCGGCAACGATCTGATGTTCCCGCACCATGAGAACGAGATCGCCCAAAGCTGCTGCGCGCATCCCGAGGGTGAGTTCGCTCGGGTCTGGATGCATAATGAAATGCTGCAAGTCGAGGGCAAGAAAATGTCCAAATCGCTGGGCAATTTCTTCACCGTGCATGACCTGTTGGAACAGGGCGTGCCGGGTGAGGTGATCCGGTTTGTGTTCTTGCAGACCCATTATCGCAAGCCGATGGATTGGACCGAGAAGAAGGCGCGCGAAGCCAAAGCAACGCTGCGCAAGTGGCGGGCGCTGACAGCGGGCATCGAGCCCGCCGCCAGCGCGGCACCCTCGGTGATCGCAGCACTTGCGGATGATCTGAACACAGCGGGTGCCATCGCCGAGCTTCACCGTCTCGCTTCGGGCGGGGACGCTGCGGCGTTGCTGGCAAGTGCGCAAGTGCTGGGCCTGCTGACGGATGAGATGGGCGGCTGGGCTGCCATTCCGGCGGCGGATTTCTCTGAATACGAAGAAAGGCTGGCAGCCGCGCGTGTAGAAGCCATGGTGAGCAAGGATTTCTCGGAAGTGGATCGATTGAAATCCGCCTATCTTGCCGCAGGTCTGGAAGTGCGCATGAGCAAGGACGCTGTTGAGATCATCGCCGGATCGGGTTTCGACGCGTCGAAGCTGGAAAGCGTATAATCAGATGCTTCGCCCGGAACTGTCCGGGCGGGGCGATGCCCGAACAAGCCAAAGAGCCAGACCAATGACCAAAACCCGCCTCTATCTGTATGACACAACCCTACGCGACGGGCAGCAAACGCAAGGGGTTCAATTCTCGACTGCTGAGAAGGTGCAGATCGCGCAGGCGTTGGACGAGTTGGGTGTCGACTACATCGAGGGCGGCTGGCCCGGGGCGAATCCGACCGACAGCGCGTTTTTTGACGTTGCACCGAAGACCTCGGCCCGGTTGACGGCGTTTGGGATGACTAAGCGCTCGGGTCGGTCGGCAGAAAATGACGACGTGCTGGCGGCGGTGATGAATGCGAGCACGCAGGCGGTCTGTCTGGTCGGCAAGTCGCATGATTATCACGTGACCCACGCGCTTGGCATCTCGCTGGAGGAGAATGTCGAGAACGTCCGCGCCTCGGTTGCACATCTGGTGGCGCAGGGGTGTGAAGCTCTGTTCGATGCCGAGCATTTCTTTGACGGTTACAAAGACAATCCGGCCTATGCGACTGAGGTCTGTCGGGCCGCACTGGATGCGGGCGCGCGTTGGGTTGTGTTGTGTGACACCAATGGCGGCGCTTTGCCCGCCGAGGTCGGACGCATTGTATCAGAGCTGATCGCAGCGGGCCTGCCGGGGGATCGTTTGGGTATACACACCCACAACGATACCGAGAATGCGGTGGCCTGTTCTTTGGCCGCTGTCGATGCGGGGGCGCGACAAATTCAAGGGACCTTGAATGGGCTAGGAGAGCGGTGTGGCAATGCGAACCTGACGGCTCTGATCCCGACCTTGTTGCTGAAGGAACCCTATGCCTCGCAGTTCGAGATCGGTGTCAGCCCTGCGGCGCTGGCCGGTCTGACACGGATCAGCCGGATGCTGGACGATATCCTGAACCGGGTGCCCAGTAAGCAGTCGGCCTATGTGGGAGCCTCGGCCTTTGCGCATAAGGCGGGGCTGCATGCCAGCGCGATCCTCAAGGATCCATCGACCTACGAACATGTCGATCCGGCAACGGTGGGCAATGCACGGATCATTCCGATGTCAAACCAGGCTGGGCAGTCGAATCTGCGCAAACGCTTGACCGAGGCCGGGCTGTCCGTGGAAAACGGAGACCCGGCTTTGGGGCGCATTCTTGAGCGGATCAAACAGCGCGAGGCCGAGGGCTATTCCTATGACACCGCGCAGGCCAGTTTCGAACTGCTGGCGCGGGATGAACTAGGGCAGTTGCGCGAGTTCTTCGAGGTCAAGCGCTACAAGGTCACCGTCGAGCGGCGCAAGAACAAGTACAACAACATGGTCAGCCTGTCCGAGGCCGTGGTTGTGGTGAAGGTCGATGGTGAAAAGAAACTGTCGGTCAGCGAGTCTCTGGACGAGCAAGGCAGTGATCGGGGGCCGGTGAACGCGCTGGCCAAGGCGCTGGCCAAGGATCTGGGGCAATATTCGCAGGTATTGGCGGATATGCGGCTGGTCGACTTCAAAGTGCGGATCACCCAGGGCGGGACCGAGGCCGTCACGCGTGTCATCATCGACAGCGAAGACGGGCAGGGGCGGCGGTGGTCCACCGTTGGGGTCAGCGCGAACATAGTCGACGCGTCCTTCGAGGCGCTGCTGGAGGCGATTCAATGGAAACTGGTGCGCGATTGTGACCCTCAGCAGGCAGCGGCAGAGTGACGGCTGCATTTGACGAGGATGTCAAAGCCTGTGCCGCTTTGGTGCACAAGGCCGATCCCGATCGGTTTCTGGCGGCAATGGCTGCTCCGGTTGCGGCGCGGGCGGTTTTGTTTCCGATCTATGCACTGAATGTCGAGGTCGCGCGCGCCCCTTGGGTGACGCAAGAGCCGATGATTGCCGAAATGCGCCTGCAATGGTGGCGCGATGCCCTGCAGGAGATCTCGCAAGGGCCCACCGTGCGGCGGCACGAGGTTGTAACGCCTCTGTCGCAGGTTCTGTCGCCTCATTTGGCCAGGATGCTTGATGAATATGTGGCGGTGCGACGGTGGGACATCTATCGCGATCCTTTTGAGGATCAGGAACATTTTGACGCCTATATCAATCACAGTTCCGGCTCGCTGCTGGTGGCCGCAGCTCAGTCCCTTGGGGCGGCAGATGAGGATGTGTTGCGCGATTTCGGCTATGGCGTGGGCGTGGCGAATTGGTTTCGCGCGATCCCAGAGCTTGAGGCGCGTGGGCGTATACCATTGCTGGATGGCAGACCCGAAGGCGTGAAGGTACTGGCAGAAGCGGCGTTGGCGCGACTGGCTCGGGCACGATCAAACCGGTCTGGAGTGTCAGATGCGGCGCGTCCGGCGCTTTATCTCGGATGGCAGGCAGAATGGATTTTGAAACGGGTGAGCGCACAGCCCGACCGGGTTGCGGTAGGTGACTTGGCGCAGAGCGAGGTGCGGCGGCGGTTGTCATTGATGTGGACTGCTGCGACTGGTCGCTGGTGATTAGGCCGGTTTCGCATCGGCAGGTCTGAGGACAAGCCACAGCAATGCGCCACCAGCCAGGGTCAACAGCGGGATCATGGCGAGATTGACGGCTGTCCAGCCTTCAACCGGTGACCCTCCGGAACAGTTCATCAATCCGCCCGATGCCAGCGAAGCAACGGTCACACCGCCGAATACCAACAGGTCGTTCAGGCCCTGCATCCGGCCACGCTCATGCACTTCGTGCGACGCGGCCAGCATGCTGGTCGCACCGATAAAGCCAAAGTTCCAGCCGATCCCCAGCAGGATCAGAGCGATGAAGAAGTTCTCCAACTCGACACCCTGCAAGGCGACAACTCCGGCACCGGCCAGGATCGCAAGGCCAAGAGCCACGATCTTTTCCACCCCAAAGCGCGCGATCAGGTGACCCGTGAAAAAGCTGGGAACATACATGGCCAGCACGTGATAGGTGACCACATCCGCCGCGTCATTGGCCGAGAAGCCGCAGCCCACAACCGCCAGTGGGGTCGAGGTCATCACAAGGTTCATCAACGCGTAGGACACCATCGCACAGATGATCGCAACAGCAATGCGCGGGGTTTTCAGCAGCTCTAGCCGCGAGCGGCCCTTGGGCGCATCTTCGGTCGGTTTCGGCGGGGTGGGGATGTCGAGAAAGAAGAACAGCGCCGATCCAATCACGTTCAGCGCGATCACTGCCACGTATGTGCCGAGGAACGGGATCACATATGACTCTGACGTCAGTTTGACGATTTGTGGTCCGATGATCGCAGCGGCCAAACCGCCTGCCATCACATAGGAAATCGCCTTGGGGCGGAACTCATCTGATGCGGTATCCGCTGCGGCAAAACGGTAAAACCCATGCGCGCTCATGTAGATACCGGTCAGCAGGCTGCCGAGCAGGAAGATCGGGAAGGACCCCAGATAAAGGCCATAGGCTCCGATAAGGCCGCCCAAGGCCCCGGCTGTTGCCCCGACAAGGAAGCCGGTCCGGCGCCCCCAACGTTGCATGATGGCCGAGACAGGCGTGGCGGCCAGCATCGATCCCAGAACGATCAGCGAGATTGGCAGGGTCGCTAGGCAGGGGTTGCTGGCCAGGGACTGGCCGGCCAATCCACCGACGATAAAGATCATCGGCATTTGCGCGCCCAAGATCGATTGCGCAGCGACCAAAACCGCTACGTTGCGTTTGGCTTGCGAGTCGTCCGGGGTGGCTGTCGTCAGTGTCATGGGCCAATGCGTATCGGTGAACGCGCCAGGGCACAAGCGGCTTGCATCTGAGGCTGATCTCCCTAACGTGCAACCCGTATCACAAGGCAGAGAGCGCATGTCCGTAGGTCGCATCATTGAAACGCCCGATTGCGTGACGGAAGGGGCCGAGTGGCTGGCCAACACCTGCCCGCGCATGGCCCATGCGATGGAGCAGACCGGCCCTTTGCCCCTGCGGCGCAAGCCCGATGGATTCGCCCAACTGCTCAGCGCGATTGTCAGCCAGCAAGTCAGCGTGGCCTCGGCCAATGCGATCTGGAAGCGCATGCAGGATGCAAAGCTGACCGGGCCGCGCAAGATCATGTGGGCCACCGATGACGATCTGCGGGCTGTAGGTCTGAGCCGTCAGAAGGTTCGATATGCGCGGGCGTTGGCTGAGGCGCGTATTGATTACAAAGCGTTACGCGACGCTCCTGATGCGGATGTTATCACGACATTGATCCAAGTTCCGGGCATCGGTGTCTGGACCGCTGAGATTTACGCGATGTTCTCGCTTGGTCGCGCGGACGTCATCGCTCCGGGTGATCTGGCCCTGCAGGAGGCCGCACGGGTGCTTTACGATCTACCCCAACGTCCAACCGACAAGGAACTGCGCCAGATGGCCGAGGCATGGTCGCCTTGGCGGTCGGTTGCGGCACGCGTTTTGTGGGCCTATTACCGGGTGGCCAAGAAAAGAGAAGGGATCAGATGACACGGGTTTTGAACGCGCTCCGGAAAGAGCCGGTTTCAGGCGACACACGCTCGGTCGTGGTGTTCGTACACGGCTATGGCGCCAACGGGGCCGATCTGCTGGGTCTTGCTGATCCGCTGGGTGAACATCTGCCCGATACGCTGTTCGTCGCGCCCGATGCACCCGAACAGATTCCCGGAATGCCAAATGGCTTTCAATGGTTTCCGATCCCTTGGATTGACGGCTCGTCCGAGGAAGAAGCGCGCCGCGGCATGGAGATGGCGAGCGACGACTTCAACGCCTTCCTCGACGCACTGATGGTGGATGAAGATGTCCTGCCCGAGCAGGTCGTTCTGTTCGGTTTCTCTCAGGGCACGATGATGAGCCTGCATGTTGCCCCGCGGCGTGAAGACCCGGTAGCCGGGATCGTTGCGTTCTCGGGCCGCTTGCTGGAACCCGATCTACTGCCCGATGAAACCGTCAGCCGGATGCCGATCTTGCTGGTTCATGGCGACGCCGATGATGTGGTTCCGCCGCAATCGCTGCCCGAGGCGGCCGAAGCCCTTCAAGCTGCTGATTTCAAAGAGGTCTATGCGCATGTGATGAAGGGAACCGGCCACGGTATCGCACCGGACGGGCTAAGTGTGGCACTGGCTTTCATGCGTGACAAGCTGAGCTTTTAGCGATGATTGCCGTTCGCCCGATTATGCCAGAGGATGTGGCCGAGGCTCGGCTTATTCTTAACGATATCATCGCGGCGGGTGGTACGACTGCATTCGAAATCCCGTTCTCGGACGCGCTGTTTGCGCAGAGCTATCTGAACGGGGCCGACAAGGTCTGTTGCCATGTCGCACTGGATCATCAAGGCGAGGTCGCGGGGTTTCAATGGCTTGGCACGCATCAGGCCTTGCCCGAGAATTGCGCCGATGTCGCCACGTTCACCCGCCGAAACCCGGTGCTGCGGGGCGCAGGCCGGGCCCTGTTTGCCGAGACTGTCAAAACGGCAGGTGCATTGGGATTTGCCGCGATCAATGCCACGATCCGAGCGGACAACCTTCTTGGCTTAAGCTATTATGAAAAAATGGGTTTCCGCGACTACTCGGTTGAATACGGCGTTCCGCTGCGGGACGGCACTCCGGTCAATCGCATATCGAAACGCTATGATCTGACGGAGGATAGATGATGCTGGTTGTCACGGGCGTTGTGGAAGTGAACGAGGCCGGGGTTGAACGGGCCCGCGAGGCTGCCCAGCAGATGGTTGCGGAAACCGTGAAAGAGACCGGCTGTCTGGTCTATGAATTCAGTCAGGTGCTGGGCCACAAAACCCGGTTTCGCGTTTACGAGGAATGGCAGGATCAAGCCGCGCTTGAGGCGCATTTTGCAACGCCTCATATGGCCGTTTTTCGCGCAACTTTGGCCGAGGTTGGTCTGATTTCCAGCGAGATTTACAAAGTTGTCGGCGGTAAGAAGCAGCCGCTCGGCTGATCTGGATCAGCCCCACAAATGGCCCTCGGCAAACTCGACCGAATTGCCTGCGGGGTCGCGGATGTAGAGTGACCGTGCGCCGCTGGGCCAGTCGAACTCGGCATCGATCGGGACATTCCAATCCAATAGGTGTTTGCGCATGGCGGCGATCTCGTCACGGGCCAGCACAAGGCAGACATGCCCCCGACCCCGCGCGCCATGAGGCGGCACGGGCAGGTCCGGGTTCAGGGGCGGTTGTTCAGTTTGATCCGGATTGAACAGCAATAGAACGGACCCGCCAACACGATAAAACACGTGCCGGTCCTTGATCCGCTGAATGCGCTCCAGCCCCAGTATTTCACCATAAAACTGTTCTGCCGCGCCCAGATCATCGACATATAGCGCAGCCTCCAGAATGCCTGACGGGGCAGGGATGTCTGGCGTAAGTTTCATGGCCGTATTCTAGCAGAAAGAAGCGGGCTGTGTCACCGCCGTGCGCATCTGTCTCGTTTACGTTGCGGGGCGGCATTCAGGTTGGGCAGGGGTAGGCTGTTCCATTGGCCGGGCTCAAGATCGTCCAAAGTCCAGTCGCCGACGCGATAGCGGATCAGGCGTAAGGTCGGCAGGCCGACAGCGGCCGTCATCCGGCGCACCTGCCGGTTCTTGCCTTCGCGGATCGTCAGCTCGATCCAGCTGTCGGGAACGGTCTTGCGCTCGCGGATCGGAGGGGTACGGGGCCAGAGGCCCTCTGGCTCATCCATCTGACGTACTTTGGCGGGGCGTGTCAGGCCATCCTTCAGCTCAACACCGTCCCTCAGCGCGTTCATTGCGCCCGCGTCAGGTTCACCTTCAACCTGAACCCAATAGGTTTTGGCCATCTTGTGCTTGGGATCCGATATCTGTGCCTGCAGTCTCCCATAATCGGTTAACAACATTAGCCCTTCGCTGTCCCGATCCAGCCGTCCTGCAGGGTAGACGCCGGGCAGGTCGATAAAGTCCGACAGGGTGCTGCGCGGCGAATCTGCATTCGCGCGGTCCGTGAATTGCGGCAGAACATCAAAGGGTTTATTGAATCGAATGAACCAGGACATGCCCCGCCATAGCCTGCAAAACACGCTGTGCGCAACCTGTGGATAACTGTCATGCGCCTGTTACGGATTCGGCTTACCCAATCAGCGACATATTGTGGAAACTCAGGGCTTGTCAGAGATTTACCACGATATATAGTTATCTTAAGACCGGGGCGGGTGCTCTCCGCTCTGGTGTCACAAACGGGCAGCTGAGAGCGAGGAGCGATTCTGTGATGGACGGAGACTTCAGGACCGAATTTGTAAGAGAGCCGGGGACGCTCAAGCATCACCCGGCCTTGGTTTTGAATGCCGATTACCGCCCCTTGTCTTACTACCCGCTGTCGCTGTGGCCCTGGCAAGAGGCGATCAAAGCCGCCTGGCTGGACAGGGTGGACATCGTGGCCGAATATGACGAAGTCGTCCGAAGCCCGAGTACCGAGATCCGAATACCCTCGGTCGTTGTTTTGAAAGACTATGTAAAACCCAGAAAGCGCGTGGCCTTCACGCGCTTTAATTTATTTCTGAGGGATGAGTTTCGCTGTCAGTACTGCGGTAGCCGGGACAATCTGACCTTTGACCATGTGGTTCCGCGCGCAGCAGGCGGGGTGACAAGCTGGCAGAACGTGGTGGCGGCGTGCAGCCCTTGCAACTTGAGGAAAGGGTCCAAATCCCTGCGTCAGGCGGGGATGTCCTTGCGCAAGCCCCCGCGCCAGCCCGATGCGGAGGCTTTGCGCAACATTGGCCGCAAATTCCCGCCAAACCACCTGCACGACAGCTGGATCGACTTCCTGTACTGGGATGCAGAACTGGATGAGTTCTAGGTTTTAGACCGCCAGGCTGCGACCCAGATCAACGCTAACCCCAAAGACATAACGGCATTCCATCCGGCCAGCGAGAGGCCCAGCATTTCCCATGGGATATCGTCGCATCGCACCAGCGGAGCAGACATAATCTGATCCAACAACTCTTCTGCGGACAACCCGCCGATGCTGCCGGATGTGCAACTGGTTGGGCCTTCCCACCAGCCTTGTTCGACACCCGCATGAAACAGGCCAATGCCTGCACTTGTTAGCGCTGCAAGTGCGCCCGCCAATGGCAGCAGGCGGACAAAGGGCAGCATCAGTGCGATCAGCCCGATGACAAATGCGGCCCCATGTGGAAAGCGTTGCCAAACACACATTTGGCAGGGTGCGAGCCCGCCGAGATATTGGAAACCCCAGGCCCCTAACAGCAATGCTGCCGAACCGCCGGCGGCGAGACCAATCAGAATACTGCGCTGTGTCATAGGTATCGCACCGCTAGAAAGCCGCCGAACAGCAGAATGATGAACAATGTGAACATCAGGCCCAGACGCTTTTCAATGAAATCGCGGATCGGTTCGCCAAATTTCCAAAGAAGGCCTGCCACAAGAAAGAACCTAAGCGCACGCGCCAGAATCGACGTCGCTATGAAGGTGCCAAGCGGCATGCCCGTCCAGCCCGACATAATGGTGATGACCTTGTAAGGGAAGGGCGTCACCCCCGCCGCCAGCACAGCCCAGAAGCCGAAATCGTTGAAGCGGGTGTTGAACTCTTCCATCGCATGGGCCTTGCCCATCGATTCCAGAATGGGTTGGCCAATGCTTTCATAGGCGAATGCTCCGATCGCATAACCCAACAAACCGCCCAGCACCGACGCAACCAGCGCAACACCCGCGATAAGCCAAGCGCGCGAAGGGCGTGCCAGAATCATCGGGATCATCAGCACATCCGGCGGGATCGGGAAAAATGAGCTTTCGATGAACGCTACAATCGCCAGCGCCCAAAGGGCATGGGGGTGCTCGGCCAGTCGAATGGTCCAGTCGTAAAGCGATCGCAACATAGTCTACTCAAATCCCGGTCTTTGCCCATGCAAGCCAAATCATGCACCCACGGACCCGTCAACTGCTGGCGGTCAAACAAACCGAAAGCTGGTTGATTTTTGCCTCTGGACCTTCCCGCGCGGGGGCGCTAATCCAGTGTCCGTGGCCCAAGTGGCGGAATGGTAGACGCAGGGGATTCAAAATCCCCCGCCTTCACGGGCGTGAGAGTTCGAGTCTCTCCTTGGGCACCACAATCTCAAGTCCTTGAAGAGTTTCTTATCTCTCTTGGTTTTATTGCGGCAGCTTTCTGGAGCCAACGTTCAAACTTCCTCAGCTCCATTCTTGGGTCTTGCCTTTTATGACGGTTCTTGCAGAGTCCATGCGGGGTCGTTTCGCGCGTCTAGGAGGTATGATGCAGAGCAAGTTTTTGATTGATGGCGTTCCTGACGGCTGTATTTGGGAGTATCCAGATCCGTCAACCTTCAAACCAAAATGGACCGAGAACATCGTTTCTGTACATGTATCTGAAAGGATACCGATTTGGTTGAAGATTTTTGAAAAGAAGTTTTCTAACAATCCCATAAACATGCTCGAGATCGGGGTTTTTAAGGGGGGCTGGGCGTCACATATTTCGACAAGCAAAACAAATGTTGCGTCATTCACGGGTGTTGACCCGTATCTGGGTGACGATTCCGATCCGTATACTGGCGCATATTGGAGCAACAAACAGGGCGCTCAATCCATCTATGAAAACACATCTCAACTTTTTGGAAAGCTCGGCTATACTCTAGACCGTTCGACGTCTCTTGATTTTGTAAAACGTCACGAACATAAACCAACCTATGACGCGATTTTCATCGATGGAGATCACAGGTTTGAAGCTTGTTTGACAGATGCGCGCATTTGCTGGCCTTTGCTGAAACCAGATGGGCTTATGATGTTTGATGACTATGCAAACTCAGATCACCCTGGTGTTACCAAAGCTGTGACACAGTTTATTTCAGAGAAGGAAGAAGAAATCGAAAGCCTGCTGTATTTTGGGTGCTTTTTCACAAACCTAAACAAGGCGATTCCGGTTCTGAATGGTCAGGTAGCGATAACCAAGAAAGCAAACTAGGTTCCGTCGTTCCAATGGTACAGTGACAGCGGACGAAAACTGTGTAGGCATCACATGTGATCGCTGATAACCCTTGCCACAGATTTGTTATCTGTTGGGTATTAGTCTGGACAGGTTTCGACTTCACAAAGCTGTACCTGAATCTAAAAACCACCTAAGTTCGCTGCGCGGATTGAATTGTGCGTTTTTATGATTCTGGGAACTAATGCCGGTTTTGTGGTGGCTTTGTTGCCAACAATCACTCAAACAGCGGCAGATGTCGCATATCGTTCACTTACAAATCTGATCCGTGCGTGGAATATTGGTTAGTGTATTGATTTGAAAGGTACGTTCCATTGGTGGGAAACTCGGAAACCGCCAAGCCCGTCGGCCAGACTGACGCGCTTGAACTTACGATTTTGATGCCTTGTCTGAACGAGGCGGAAACAATCGAGATTTGTATTAAGAAAGCGCAGGATTTTATTGAACGTGCGCAGATTAAAGGCGAGGTGCTGATTGCCGACAATGGCAGCACCGATGGTTCGATTGAAATGGCTCAGGCTCTGGATGCGCGTGTTGTGAATGTCCCGCAAAAGGGATACGGCGCGGCGCTGTCGGGCGGGATCGATGCAGCCTTGGGCACCTATGTGATCATGGGCGATGCAGATGACAGCTATGATTTCTCTAGCCTGGATCCCTTTGTCGAAGCGCTGCGGGCCGGAAACGATCTGGTCATGGGCAACCGGTTCAAAGGTGGTATCTCGGATGGTGCGATGCCATTTCTGCACAGATATCTGGGTAACCCGGTGCTCAGCTTCATTGGCCGGCTTTTGTTCAACATCAATATTGGTGATTTCCACTGCGGCTTGCGCGGATTTCGGCGTGACTCGATCCGGGATCTTCAACTGCACACTTCCGGTATGGAATTTGCCTCCGAAATGGTGACGCGATCCGCGATGTCGCGTCTGAAAATTGCTGAGGTGCCGACCACCCTGCGGCCCGATGGTCGAAGCCGCCCGCCGCATCTGCGTACTTGGCGGGATGGGTGGCGCCACCTCAAGTTTTTGCTTATGCACAATCCGCGCTGGCTGTTTGTCTATCCGGGGTTGTTTTTCAGCGTTTTGGGCGGGCTGGCCGCCCTGATCCTGATGTTCGGTCCTGTTCAGGTTGCAGGCTCGGTTGAGTTGGGCACAAACACCTTTATCGCCGCCTGTGTGATCACCATCCTTGGAACCCAGTTGCTGACCTTTGGCGCCTTGGCACGGATGATAGCGACCCGGAGCGGATTGCTGCCAGTGGGAGAGCCCAGCCGGATTCTTCGAACTTGGGCCACTACCGACAATATCGCCCTATTTGCGTTTTGGTTGTTCCTGTTCGGTGTCATCCTGTTCGGCGTGGCGTTCGGCCAATGGGCGCGCCTGGGGTTTGGGAACATCGAAAACCCGCTGCCAACACGCCTGACCGTGGCCGGGTTCAGCCTGATGGCCGTTTCGGTACAAACCGCCTTTGCCGCATTCTTGTTCGGGATTATTGAGATTCCAACTCGGGAACAGAACACCGATTCCGACTGACTTTTCCGATCTTAGGAGAATGCTGACCAACAGTTTCACAGGGCTGTCCGTGTAAGCGGGCAGCCCGCTTCGTCTTTGATGGCTTAACGGGGAAAGTTCAAAAAACAGCCTCAGATATGCTGCTTTGGCGCGATCTACGCGGGGCTGGTCTTGACATTCATTGTATCTGAATGAAACCTCGAAGATGTTGGGAGACATTGGAAAAATTCAAAAGTAGCAGCAGTTGCAGGGCAGCCGGTTCTAAGATACCAGCGCGCTCCCTCGCTATTGCAGGGATTTTGGCTTTTACCGCCCACACTAAAAAAATGGGAGTTTTTACATGAAAAACAGCAGCAAGCTTAGCCTCGGCGCGTTTGTGACCGCTGCAATGATGGCACCTGCGGCTTATGCCGAAGAATTCATCACAATCGGCACCGGCGGCGTGACTGGCGTTTACTATCCTACCGGTGGCGCGATCTGCCGTCTGGTGAACAAAGGCCGCAAGGAACATGGCGTGCGCTGCTCGGTCGAATCGACCGGCGGTTCCGTTTACAACATCAACACCATCCGTGAAGGCGAGCTGGAGTTTGGTGTGGCGCAGTCTGACTGGCAGTACCACGCCTATAACGGCAGCTCGAAATTCGAAGAGGCCGGTCCTTTCGAGAACCTGCGCGCCGTCTTCTCGGTTCATCCCGAGCCGTTCACCGTTGTGGCGCGTGCCGATTCCGGCATCACCAACTTCGAAGATCTGAAGGGCAAGCGCGTTAACATCGGCAACCCCGGTTCCGGTCAGCGCGGTACTATGGAAGTGCTGCTGGGCGAAATGGGCTGGACCACCGACGATTTCGAACTGGCGACCGAGCTGAAGGCGGCCGAACAGTCGGCGGCTCTGTGCGACAACCAGATCGACGCGATGGTTTACACCGTGGGTCACCCCTCGGGCTCGATCCAGGAAGCGACCACAGCTTGCGACTCGGTTCTGGTGAACGTCAGCGGTGACGCGGTAAGCAAGCTGGTCGACGACAACTCGTTCTACCGGACTGCGACCATTCCTGGTGGCATGTACCGTGGTTCGGACGGCGACACAGTAACCTTCGGTGTGGGCGCGACTTTCGTGACCTCGGCGGATGTGTCGGATGACGCGGTTTATGCGGTTGTCAGCTCGGTCTTCGAAAACTTCGATGACTTCAAAAAGCTTCACCCGGCATTTGCGAACCTCAAGCCCGAAGAGATGATCGCGGACGGCCTGTCGGCTCCGCTGCATCCGGGCGCCGAGAAGTACTACAAAGAAAAAGGCTGGATTCAGTAAGCCAGACCTAAAGCAGGGCGCCTACGGGCGCCCTGCAACCCAAACCCGCACAAAGCGGGTATTTCAGAAGGCCAAAAATGGTCGCGACGGGGAGACATTTGCATGAGTTCCGACACACAATCCAATCGTCCGCTATCCGAAGAAGAGCTACAGGAACTAGTGGCGTCATCTGATGCGGGCGGACGTAATCCGGTCGGCAATGTCGGGATTTTCCTGGCCATTGTGGCAGCGATCTGGTCGATCTTTCAGGTCGTTTTGGCCTCGCCCATAGCGAACTATGTGCTGCCAGGCAGCATTGTGAACAACTCACGGCAGTTTCATCTGGCCTTTGCGATGTTTCTGGCCTTTGCGGCCTATCCGGCGCTGAAATCCAGCCCGCGTGACTATATCCCCATACAGGATTGGATCATGGGCCTGTTGGGCGCGTTTGTCGCGCTCTATGGCTACTTTTTCTATGACAAGATCGTCAATGCGGGCGGTCTTGCAGATGATACCGACAAATGGGTTGCATTGTGCGGTCTGCTGTTGCTGTTCGAGGCCGCGCGACGCGCGCTTGGCCCGGCAATGGCAATCATTGCAACGATTTTCCTCGCCTATGTATTCTTTGGATCTTCCGAATGGGTGCCTGAGGTTATCCGCTGGAAAGGGGCCAGCCTGAAAAAGGCGATGAGCCACATGTGGATCACGTCCGAGGGCGTGTTTGGCATCGCGCTTGGTGTCTCAACAAAATTTGTGTTCCTGTTCGTGCTGTTCGGGGCTTTGTTGGATAAGGCCGGGGCAGGAAACTACTTCATCAAGATGGCTTTCGGGGCCCTCGGCCACCTGCGGGGCGGCCCGGCCAAGGCGGCTGTTGTGGGTTCGGCGGCGACCGGTCTGATCTCTGGCTCGTCCATCGCCAACGTTGTCACCACAGGCACATTCACCATCCCGCTGATGAAGCGCGTGGGCTTTAGCAGTGAACAGGCAGGCTCGGTCGAGGTTGCCTCGTCTGTGAACGGCCAGATCATGCCGCCTGTGATGGGGGCTGCGGCCTTCCTGATGGTGGAGTATGTGGGTATTTCCTACGTTGAGGTCATCACCCATGCCTTCCTGCCGGCTGCGATCTCTTACATCGCGCTGGTCTATATCGTGCATCTGGAAGCCGTGAAGCGGAACATGCCGACGCTGGGCAACCGTGAGGTTCACCTTGCGCGGACCGTGGTTGGGATGCTGTCCTTCTTCATCGTCTTTGCGGGCCTATGCTACGGCTCGCAATACCCGGTCGATGCGGTCACCAGCATGGTGCCAACGGCCGCTGGCATGGTGCTGAGCCTGATCGTCTGTGCGGTCTATGTCGCTCTGCTGTATCTGGCCGCGCAGGTCCCTGACCTTGAGCCGGACGATCCAAACGCCAAAGAGGTCGAGCTGCCGGTTATCGCCGACATCTACAAGGCTGGTCTGCATTATCTGCTGCCGATCATCGTGCTGGTCTACTTCCTGATGATCGAGCAGAAATCGCCGGGTCTATCGGCCTTCTGGGCAACGGCGCTGCTGTTCGTGATCCTACTGACGCAGAAGCCGCTCAAGGCGATCTTCCGGGGCGAGAGCGAGGTCTACAACCGCTTCATCGACGGTGTTGCTGATTTGTGGCAAGGCCTGATCGACGGGGCGCGCAACATGATCGGGATTGCTCTGGCCACGGCCACCGCAGGCGTGATCGTGGGCACTGTGACCCTGACTGGTGTGGGTCAGGTAATGGCCGATCTGGTCGAGTTCCTGTCGGGCGGCAACCTGATCCTGATGTTGATCATGGTCGGTATCCTCAGCCTGATCCTGGGGATGGGCCTGCCGACCACGGCGAACTATATCGTCGTCAGCTCTCTGATGGCCGGAGTGGTTGTTGAACTGGGTGCGCAAAGCGGGCTGATCGTGCCGTTGATCGCGGTGCACCTGTTCGTATTCTACTTTGGGATCATGGCGGACGTGACGCCGCCTGTTGGTTTGGCAAGCTTCGCGGCCGCAGCCGTTTCGGGCGGTGATGCGATCAAGACCGGTTTCACCGCGTTCTTCTACAGCTTGCGGACCGTAGCACTGCCTTTCGTTTTCATCTTCAACACCGACCTTCTGTTGATCGACGTGACGTGGGTCGAAGGCATAATCGTCGCTATATTTGCAACCATCGCTATTCTGGTCTTTACGGCTGGCACGATGGGCTATTTCCTGACCCATAGCCGCATCTACGAAAGCATCGCGCTGATCTTTGTTGCCTTTGCGCTGTTCCGGCCAGATTATTTCATGGACCGCATCTCGCCTCCGTTCCAGTCGGTTGAACCCGCTGCGTTTGAAGAAACGATAGGTCAAGCACCGCCAGGGTCTGAGGTGCGACTGGTCATATCCGGCCCGGATTTCGACACGCTCGAAATGGCCGACACCACCGTTGTTGTCACCGTTGGCGACGAAGAGGGTGGCGCGGCGCGGGTCGAGGCGATGGGGCTGATCCTGATCCCCGAAGATGGACTGATCAAGCTTGAGGAGCCTCTATTTGGCACGCCTGTGGCCGATGATCTGGGTATCTTCGACTATTATGGGGATGAGCCGGTACGTCTGACCTCGGTCAGCTTGCCGTCCAGCCAGCCTCCGAAACAGTTGGTCTATATACCGGCGATGATCCTGCTGGCTCTGATCGCCTTCCTGCAACGCGGCCGGGCCGCCAGACAAGAAGAGGTGACAGCATGACCAAATCAGTTCTTTGCGCTGTCGATATCAGCAATGGCGATCTGGATAGTCCGGTTTTGAAACAAGCCGCTAGGCTGGCGGATCTGGACGGGGCGCAGCTTGATGTTGTGACCGTGCTTCCTGATTTCGGCGAAAGCTGGGTATCGGGTTTTTTCGAGCCCGACTTCCATGATAAGGCGCTGGCCGAGGCGCATGACAAGCTGGCCAACCTTTGCGTCTCAGTACTTGGAGTGGAACGCAATGCCGCTATGCGCCACGTGGTGGCGACTGGCACGGCCTATCAGGAAATCCTGAAAACAGCAGAGGGCGCCGGCTCCGACCTGATCGTGATCGGTGCCCATAAACCGGATTTCAAAGACTATCTATTGGGTCCCAATGCTGCGCGTGTGGTGCGCCACGCCACAGCCTCGGTCTACGTGGTGCGCTGATCAATACCCGGTCATTTCCAGATAGCCGCGTCCCGCGTGGCTGCCTGAGACAATGACCGGGCCTTCCCAATATTCAAATCGTGTCGCCATCCAGGCGTCCGGGATTAGGGCAGCGACATCGACGTCTAGCCCCCGATCCGGCAGGCTGACCTGCCATAGGATTGGCACATCCCGACCGGCCACTTGCGCGGCCTCAAGCGGTGTGAAGGTGACGGAGCCGTTTGGCAGTGCTTCGGTGCTGCCATCCGCATTGATCCAAGTGGCAGCCGTAAAATCGCCGCGATCCCCGCGTAGCCGAAAAGCCATCAGCTTGTCGCCATCGTCAAAACTCAGCGAGAACCAATCCCATCCGCTTTGATCTTCGGCCAAGGGTTGCGAAGACCATTCGCGATCCAGCCACGCCGAACCGCTGACGGTGACATCGCCCTGAGGCAGGTGCAACGTGCCTTCGACCGCATAAAAGGGTTGAGAATAATAGTAGCTGGCTTGCCCATCGGCGGATTTGACGGAATAACCATCCTCGCCGTGAAACACCAATGGGCCTTGGGCATTTAGGGACAGGGTGTACCCGAAATCCTCTCCGTTTGCGGTCAGGGACAGCGTGTCGAAATCCGGACCGCTCATGCGCCATTCGTCGATCCAGGCGGCGAAGGGTTCGCTCGTGACGCCTGCCTGACCTATGCCGCCGCGTGACAGGCGTTCGGCAAAGTAGTGTCGTTCAGGCGTGGTGACAGCGGCATGGCCCATCCATATCTGAGGGCTTTGCCAATCGTCGAGGTCAAAGGGTTTGAGGGCCGAGCGAAACAAGGTCCACTGGATGCCATAGTCGCGCCCGTCATCCCCTTTGAGATTGGCGGTCAGATACCACCACTCGATCCGGTAGCTGGGATGCGGCCCGTGATCCTTTGGGAACTCGAATAGAACCCCGCGCTGTGGCACGTCAAACCCGTCTGCCGATCCGCCCAAACCGGCATAGCCCTGCGCTAATAAGGGTGTCGGTAGCCAGACCAGCAGGAATAGAAGAAACGCTCTAACGTTCATTGGCAAACACTCTCAGCAAGCTGGCTGGGGGCAGTCGCAGCAATCGCAGGGCAGGCAGGGCCGCCGCGACAAATGCGGCCAGTAATGTCAGAAGGAACAGATACAACCAATCCCAAGGGAACAGGAACATTGGCAGGCGCCATCCAAAGGCCTGCACATTGATGACGGCTAGCAAGACCCAGGCCAGAACCAGCCCCAAGGGCAAAGCCAGGCAGGCGGTCAATGCGGCCAGCAGGACACTGCGCAACAGCTCGAACCCGGCCAGTTGCGCACGGTTCAGACCCAAGGCCCAGACCGGCGCGATATGGGGCAGGCGCTGCGTCCAAAGGGTAAGCAGGCTGGTCAGAATGGCAAATCCGGCAACCCCAAGGGTCAGGATATTCAAGGCAGAGGTCACGACAAAGGTATTTTCGAATATCGCCCTGGATTGCGCCTTCATCGCCGCCTGCTGAACCACGCTGCGTGGAGGCATTTCGAACTTTGTACGTAGGGATTGTGCCATCTCCGTCGCTTGATCTGGGTTCATACGAATACCGAACCGTCTTGCTTCGGCCCCCGGCGCGATCTGATCCATACGGGACATCGACACGATGGCCTGACCGGTAGGATTGCCATAGTCGGAATAGACGCCTGCAATGGGCAGAGAGGCCGTTGCAGAAAGCGCCAGAGCATCTCCGGGCCAAAGGTCCGCGCGCCGGGCCAGTTGCTCGTTAATAAGGATTGCCTGTCCTGACATCACCCGATCCCAATCGCCATCTGATCGCGCGATCAACGGCCAATGATCCCGGTAGACCGGGTCATCGACCACGCCATACAGGAACAGCGGGCCGGTTTCATGGGCCAATTCGACACTGCGGATGGGTAGAATTGCATCGACCTGAGGAGCAAGCCAATCCGTAATTTCCAGCGCTTGCCGATCATCTTCGGCGGTAACATACAGTTCCGAAGTCAGGCGTTGATCCAGCCAGCCGACAAAGGTCAGCCGGAAGCTCGATACCATCGTACCGACACCGATATTGGCCGCCAGCGCCAGCAACAGGGCCATCAGTGCCAAGGAAAGGCCAGGCAGTTGCGCCCGCATATCTGCCCAAATCCATTGAGACACCGGCCCGCGTGCTTTCCCGGCAAAGATCGTCAGGACAAGCGACAGGAACCACGGCAAAACCAGTGCCGCACCGGTCAACAGCCCAGCGAGCAGTGCAAAACCCCCAAGCAGACCACCCACGCCGAAATAGAGGGCGCATCCGAAGGCGATCAGGCAAACTCCGACCATCCCGGTCAGGCTATGTGATTGGCCGCTACCGCTCCAGGCCTGAATGCCGGGCCCTTCGAGCAGTGGCATACGTGACAGACGCCACAGCGCATGACCACTGGCCCCCAAGGTTCCGAGAAGCGCCATGGCCAGACCGGCCAGCGCCCAGCTTGGCTGCAGGCTCAGCTGCCCGGTGACAGGTGCGCCATAAAGCCCGCGTAAGGTTGCGGCCACGTCCGGCAGCAACGCACCTGCCAGAAAGAAACCCAGGATCAGGCCCAAAGCCCCGCCGATACAGGCCAGTACCGTCAGTTCGACCAACACCATCCACACCAGCCGCCGCATCGAAACGCCTAAGGCGCGCAAGGTTCGGATCATGCCGCGCCGTTGGGCAAAGGCGAGCCCGACGGTACCGTTCACAATGAATAACCCGACGGCGAACGACAGTAATCCGAAGGCGGTCAGGTTCAGGTGAAAACTGTCCGTCAGCTGCGCCGTATCGACCTGCGAGGCCGGGCTGATCTGCTGTAGCTCAGGTGCAATCTGCGACAGGGGCGGACGCTCGCGTGGCTGGTTCGGCAAAACCACAAGACGGGAAATCTTGCCGCGTTGGTCCAGTAGGGTTTCGGCCACGCCGATATCGGTCAAAATCACATCGGCAGGCAGAGACGTGCTGAGGATGATCGGCGGCAATCCTTCAACCGAAGACAATAGCGGCGCAAGGTCCGGATGAACAAACAAGCGGCCCGGAGCCGTCAAGATATCGGCCGGCTCTGGTGGATCAACGCTCTGCTCGGTTTCCGTCACCGCAGGCAAGGCAGGGTAGGCCACCATATCTACGCCCATCACCCGCAGGGTACGACCCTGGGCGCGATAAGGACCTTCCAGAACGGCAGCGACCTGCCAGCCCGCCCGGCGCAGCTCGGCATATCGGGACAAAGGGACGGGGCCGCTTGGATCGCGCAACTCATCAAACTGCCCCAAGGCCAGCTGCGCATTGGCCCGCGCATAGCTTGCGCGCGCCTCGGCGTTGATTGCTTGCACAGCAGACCACAGACCGGTTGCCAAGGCGATGCCGATCAGCAGCGTCGCCAGTTGCAGCCAATGCGCGCGCCAATGTGATAGCAGCGCCTGTATGACGGCCTTGGTCATTCGATGCGACCACCGGCCAGATGCACGCGCCGGTCGAGCCGAGCGGCAATGTCTTGTGAATGGGTCACCAAAAGCAAAGCGGCCCCGGTATCGGCAACCAGGGACAGCATCAGGTTCAGAACATTGGCACTGGCAGTTTCGTCCAGGTTACCCGTAGGCTCATCCGCCAGCAGCAGTTTGGGCCGCGCAGCCATGGCGCGGCCAATGGCAACGCGCTGTTGCTGGCCGCCAGAGAGGTTTTCGGGGAAACGATCCAGCAAATCGGACAACCCCAGTCGATCAGCCAGATGGGTGCTCCAGGCCGGGTCATGACAGCCAGCTAGGCGGGCGTGAAAGGAGAGGTTTTGCGACACCGAGAGCGACGGGATCAGGTTAAACTGTTGAAACACCAGCGAGACCTGAGTACGGCGTAGCCCTGCACGCCCTGCGTCATCAAGCGCTGTCAGGGCAACGCCATCCAGTGTGATCTCACCCGCATCGAAGCTATCCAAAGCAGCGGCTAAGTTCAGCAAGGTGGATTTGCCGCTGCCACTTTCACCGGTCAGGGCCAGTGTCTGCCCGTGATCCAGAGTCAGCGACACATCACGCAGGACAGGTCGCCCACCAGGATAGGATTTCTGCACCTTGTCGATCGTCAACAGCATGATCTGCCCCGCTTTTTCATGCAGGATGTGCAACGGAACTCACCCATGTCCAGTGCCGAACGCCCTCCGATGCGTTTCGCCGCAGGTACATTGAGGGCACGCCGGTCTTGTGCCTTTCCGCCGCAGAGTCCATTCTAATACTCAAGGGATCATCGCGGAACAGGGTGGAAAAACATGAGCTTGCTGCACCAGATTGTTTGGGGCAGTGCCTTTCTGGGGCTCTGCTTTGTGGTCGAGATATTCTTTCTGGCCTGGTGCACGATCTTTGTAATCAAAATGGAGCCGAAATGGTCAAAACATGGGCTGTTTCTGGCCACTGCCGCCCCGATTGCCGTCGCATTGGCGTTTATCGTTTTGACACACACAATTCAGGTGTGGATATGGGCGATCGTTTGGGTCTTACTTGAGGTGCTGCCGGATTGGAATACGGCTCTGTATTTCTCGTTGGTGACGTTCACCACGCTGGGCTATGGCGATATCGTTTTGGGTGAGGCGCTAAGGATTTTTGGATCTTTTGCGTCGGTTACCGGGCTTTTGGCCTTTGGACTTTCAACGGCCTATATGGTTGCGCTGATGTCCCGGGTGTTTCAGGAACGGTTCTTTTCCTTGGGCCAACCCCCTAAAGAATAGGCGCAAACAAACGGGCCAGGGGCGCACCAAATCGAATATAGACCGGTTGCTGGAACAAGGATCGCGTCAGTTCATAGCTTTTATCGAAATCAGCCAGAAGCATCCGTTCCACCGCCTGTGCGGCCTCAGCATTAAAAAACAACGCCATTGCTTCAAAATTCAGCCGGAATGATCGGTTGTCCAGATTAGTTGTCCCGATCGCAGCCAGAGTATCATCGACCACAAACACCTTTTGATGCATGAAACCATCGGTGTATCGAAACACCCGCGCACCACAGTTTCGAACCTCATCAAAATAGGCAAAGGCGGCCAGCCAGGGCAGGCGGTGATCGATCACCTCGGGCACAAGGATACGCACATCCACTCCACGCATCGCCGCATGTTGAAGCGCGGTCATGACGTCGATATCGGGCACAAAATAGGGCGAGGCGATCCAGAACCTCTCTTTTGCCTCGGCTATGGCCGAAAAGAACATCATAGCGCCGGTTTCGGTATCATCGCCGGGCCCGGTTGCGACGAGTAGCGCGTTCATGTCCTGATCAGATTCGCTGCCAGCCCAGTCCAGATCATCGATCAGGTCCTCACCACGGGCCCAGTGCCAGTCTTCGGTGAAAATCAACTGTAGCTGGCGAACGATATGGCCGGTGATCTTTACATGAGTGTCACGCCAGAGGCCGAACTTTTCGCCCTGACCGAGATACTCTACACCAACATTGTGTCCGCCGATAAAGCCGGTCTCTCCGTCGATCACCACTGTTTTCCGATGGTTGCGGTAGTTCAACTGAAAGCGAAAATTCGGGCCGCGCTGTTCCTTCGGGTCGGCGACATCAATCCCGGCGTTCTGCATGGTTTCCAGAAAGTCGGACGGCAAGCCATAGCTGCCCACCGCGTCGGTCATGAACCGCACATGCACCCCGCGGTTTGAGGCCGCGATGAGCCGTTCCTGCAGCTTCAATCCCAATTCATCGGCGCGCACGATGTAGAATTGGATCAGGATGTAGTTCTTTGCTGCATCAATGGCTTCGAAAATCGCATCGAATGTGGCATCGCCATCAATCAACAGCTCTGCCCCATTGCCGCGCGAAACGGGTAGATGGGCCAGAAATTCGAACGGTCGGGGATTGATCGACATTTTCTCAGGGTCTGGCTTGGAGTGATCGG
This sequence comes from Ruegeria sp. H4, assembly GCF_056533065.1. Taxonomy (NCBI): domain Bacteria; kingdom Pseudomonadati; phylum Pseudomonadota; class Alphaproteobacteria; order Rhodobacterales; family Roseobacteraceae; genus Ruegeria; species Ruegeria sp. H4. Next base: position 243,945 of record NZ_JBQFOC010000002.1, on the reverse strand, counting down.
CGAATGTTTTGATCCCTTCGACCACGCGCTCACTTTCTTGCCGGGCGATGCGATAGCCGTGAAAACGGTGGTGACCCAGAAACAGATACATCGGTACGGCAAAGAAAGGGGCGGCAATTAGAAAGACCACCCAGCCAACCGCACCTTGCGGTGTGCGAGCTGTCTGCGCTGCCCTGAGCGAGAAGATAGCGGCTGTAACATAAAGTGCAAAGACGGCCGCAGATACCAATACTGTCCACATTTGTTTTCAGGGCTCCGTCTGTTTGCTTTGGGTTAGAGGCGATAGGCGAACCAAGCTGCGTTCTTCTTCTTTTTTATCTGGAGTCGTCCCCTAATCGCCCATCCAAAGACATCAAGATTGCGACTGGGCGCAGCGCCGGGATATGGCTGAAAACGATCAGGATGCAGACCGTCAGGGGCACACTCAAAAAGGCTCCGATCAAACCCCAGACCGTCGTCCAGAAAGTCAACGCCAGTATGACCAGGAATGTGGACATGTTCAGGGACCGGCCCAGCATCGCAGGGTCCAGGAAATTGCCGATCAGGAACTGGATCGTGCCGCAGCCCAGAACCACTATCAGAAACGGGCCGATGCTTTCGAACTGGACTAAAGCGATCATAGCCGGAAACACCACGGCAATGATCGATCCAATCGAAGGGATGAAATTCAAGGCAAAGGTCAGAACTGCCCATGTCTCGGCATATTCCAGGCCAAGCATGCGGAAGATACTATAGCTGATACCCGCCGTGATCAGGCTGATCAGGGTTTTGACACCGACATACCGCTGTAGGCTGAACGAGATTGCATCCAGCATTGCCGACAGCTCTTTCCCGGTTTCCGGGCTTCCCGCAGCCAGCTGGATCTTTTTGCGAAAGGCCAAACGTTCGACCATAAGGAACGAAACATAGAGGCTGATTAGAAAGAACTGATTCAGCAGCGATGTTGCGCTGCCCAGCAACAGCCGCGCCAGATAGGACATGTCGATACTGACAAGGTTGTCCCGGATAAACGTTGTCACATCGCTGCCCACCAATCCCGCAATTCGGTTGATTGCGCTATCGAACTGGGCTTCATAGGTGGTGATGCCGCGTGCGAATTGGGTCGCCTGGCTGCCCAATATGTACATTATGGTAAACAAACCGGCCAACACAATTGTCACTCCGACCAGGTTTGCCAGCCATATCGGTGATTGGGTCAGGGAGATGACGCGATCGCTCAGGGCGATGATCAGAACGTTGATCAGAAGGGCAAGTGTCAGTGGGATCAGAAAAGCAGCGCCTGCATAGAGCCCCAGCACTACCAAAGCTGCAACGATGCAGCTGTCGCGCACCACAGACAGGCTGAGGCGGCGGCGCGTTGTGGGCGTATTGGGGTCCGATGTCATAGATAACCTGACTTGGGGCAGGGCGCATGCGTGCTCTGATCCTGCACAGCCCGATAGGTTTATGCAATGCTGTCAGCTGTTTATAATTCCGGATTTGTGATCGAGCGACTTCTACGTTGGCCGTCGGCGGGCTAGGGTTGCACCATGTCTGGTGCTTCGATTCTGTTCTCTGCCCGTCCGGTCAAGGCGCTGTTTCTGGCGCTGCGGCGGTTCAATGCCAAGAACGGCTTTGTCATGAGCAGCCATGTCGCTATGTCGATGATGATGGCGCTGTTTCCCTTTGTACTGTTCACCGTCGCGCTGGCAGGGGCACTTTCGCAGGGCTATGTGACGGATGAACTGGTCGATCTGATCTTTGGTGCATGGCCGCAGGATGTGGCCGGACCGATTGTGGCGGAGCTGCGGGCGGTGTTGGATGGGTCCGGGTCCGGGGCAATTACGCTTGGCGGTTTGCTAGCTGTCTACTTTGCCTCAAACGGGGTTGCAGCGGTGCGGACAGCTATGAATCACGCCTACCACGACCATGACAGCTGGCCCTTCTGGAAAACGCGTTTGCTGTGTATCGCTTTGGTCATTCTGGGCGGTGCAGCCATCCTGATCGTCGCAGCGGTCGAGGTGGGTTTGCCCGTCTACACGGCGCTGGTTTCCGAGCACACAGACTTAGATGTCGCGACTTGGTTGTCGGCGGATCGCCTGCGGTGGACCTTTGCAGTGGCCGTGCCTGTAGTGACGATTCTGATGGCGCATCTTGTTCTGCCCACGCGACGTCACAGTCTGATGCAGATCCTGCCGGGCGTGTTTCTAACACTTGCGCTATTGGGGGCCGGGGGATGGGGTTTTTCGATCTATGTCGGTCAATTCGCCAGCTACAGCGCCACTTACGCCGGTTTGGCCGGGGCCATGGCCGCGCTGATCTTCCTGTACCTTTGCGCTGCGATTGTGATTTTGGGGGCCGAATACAACAGCGCGCTGATTGATCTATCAAAAGACGATACGGGCGTGCAGGCCTAGGTGCCGATGGATCGGCACGCGCTTGCCGGTATTGGGCCATGATCCCGGCAAAATTCACTTGTAGACAGCCTTAGGGGCATCAGCCTCAGGTTTGTTTGCAGGTGGCGTATGTCAGAAACGATGCAGAAACATCCCTGTGTAGGGGACGTGAAGGGGTCATTGGAGCAGCGTATCGCGCAGTTGCGGGATCGTAAGCCGGTTTATTTGAACCATTCAGAGGTTGTTGAGATGCAGAACCTTGCAGCCGCGTCTTTTCAGGAGCATCCGCTTGCAGTGCAGTTGACGACAGAAGATTAACTTCAGCCGCGAAACCCTGTCGCCACAACGAATTTCTCGGAACTGTCCGACCGGGATGCGGGCGGTTTGACGTTGGCGACCTTCTCGAACTTCTGTTTCAACAGCTTTTGCAAATCTCCCTCGGCGCCTCCGGCCAGAACCTTGGCGACGAACGTGCCACCTTCTTCCAACACGTCAAAGGCAAAATACGCAGCCGTTTCGCACAGGGCCATAATCCGCAAATGGTCGGTCTGTTTGTGGCCTGACGACGCGGCGGCCATGTCCGACATCACCACATCGGCCTTGCCGCCCAGCCAGTCTTTGACCTTTTGATCGGCGTCATCTTCCATGAAATCCAGTACATGAGCCGTCGCACCAGCAACCGGTTCGACCTCTTGAAGATCAATGCCCAGTACAGTGCCAATGCGCTTGCCGCTCTTCTCGCCCAGCGCATTCACCCGCTTGACCGCAACCTGCAGCCAGCCACCGGGGGCGCAACCCAGATCCACGACGCGCGCACCGGGTACGAGGAATCGGAATTTCTCGTCCAGTTCCAATATCTTGAACGCCGCGCGCCCGCGATACCCTTCGGCATTTGCGCGTTTGACATAGGGGTCGTTCAGCTGCCGCTCGAGCCAACGTGTTGAGCTTAGCTTACGCCCACGCGCCGTCTTTACCTTTACCTTCAGGTCGCGCTGTCCGCGGCCTGAGGTGTTTTTTCCACTCGGTGTCTTTGCCATCAGAAAGGTCCGTCTTCCAATACGCCGTCCGCACTCATCTGTGCATAAAGCAGACCTTCGCGCAGCCCCCGGTCCGCTACAGACAAGCGGTCGGTGGGCCAGCAACGCAAAAGGGCCTGCAAAATGGCCGAGCCGGACATGATCAGGGCCTGCCGGTCATCCCCAATCCGGGGGTCGCGGCGGCGCCCGTGAGGGCCGAGTTCTAAATACCCGCGGATGACTTTGTCAATCTGATCGCTGGTCATGCGCAGACCGTCCACTTTGGTTCGGTCATAGCGCTTCAGCCCCAGATGCGACGCGGCAACGGTTGTGACCGTGCCGCTGGTGCCGACGATCTGGAATCCTTCGCGGGTTTGTTCGTCCTTGTAGGGGGCGAAGTCGGCCAGATTTTCTTCGAAAAACCAACTCATCAGGGCGAAACGAGCCGAGTCGTCTTCGACGTCGTGGAACTGATCGCGCAGGGTGGCGACACCAAGGGGCACGCTGATCCAATCCACGACCTTTGCGGCGGGGAAGGGGCTGTCAGCTGTGTGAAAGCCATTGTGAAGCCGCATGATCGCGGCCGGGCGATCGCGGCGGGGAATCGAAGATATGTCGATCCAAACCAGTTCGGTCGAACCGCCGCCGATATCAACGACCAGCAATTGTTCGGTCTTGGTGGAGACCAAAGGCGCACAAGAGATAACGGCCAGCCGTGCCTCTTCCTCGGGCTGGATGATCTCCAGCGTCAGGCCGGTTTCGCGCTTCACCTGACGGATGAAGTCGCGCGCGTTCTTGGCGCGGCGGCACGCTTCGGTCGCGACCAAACGCATCCGTTTGACCTTGTTGCGTTTCAGCTTTTGCTGGCAGATGCGCAGGGCCTGAACCGTGCGCGACATCGAGGCCCGAGACAGTCGCCCCGTCCGTTCCAGACCCGCGCCCAATTGCACGGATTTGGAGAAGCTGTCGACCACATGGAACCCGCTGCCCTTGGGCTGGGCGATCAACATGCGGCAACTATTTGTCCCCAGATCCAACGCCGCATAGAGCGCATCTGGATCGGGTCTTGCCGGCGCGGGGCTTTCGACCGCCTTCGGGAACGCGCCCGCACCTTTGGGACGCTTGGGCGCCATTCGTCACGCCCTCCGATTTTCGAGTTAGTTTGACCCTAGGCGGGGGATCGCCGACGCGCAAGTGATTTCAATTTTGAATTTAACGTGAGTGTCACACCGCGTTCATACTGGGGTGCGATCCCGTGGCCGAGCCCCGATACGGGATTCTCTACCAGCTTTCAGCCAGATATGGAGATTGCCATGAAAGACGAGCACACCCTTTCTTTTGATGAATATGATGAGGTCGTAAATCCCCGCCCCGAAGAATGCGAATTTGACCGTGTGGTTGAACGCGCCTTGTCGCGACGCGGTTTTTTGGGCGGTGTTCTGGCGATGGGCAGTTTTACGGCTGTCGCGGGCTCGTTTGTCCCCTCAGGTGCACGCGCGGCTGCGGATCGTTTTGCGTTTGATGCAATCCCGGTTTCCACCGCAGATGACGTAGTTGTGCCCGCGGGCTACAAAGCCGAGGTTATGGTGCGTTGGGGTGACCCGCTTTGGTCCGATGCACCCGAATTCGACCATGCAACGCGCGGTACCGCTGCAAGTCAGGAACGTGCATTCGGCGACAATACCGACGGTCAGGATGTGTTCCTGCATGATGGTCATGTGCTGCTGGTTGTGAACAACGAATACACCAACCGTGACATCCTTTGGGGCAATAACCCCGATGCCAAGGCGGCCTCGGACGATGATGTTGCCAAGGGCATGATGGCCCATGGTGTCACCGTGGTCGAGATCGCCAACACCGATGGCACATGGGCGATTGTCAAGGACAGCCCTTACAACCGTCGTATTACGCCGCAGACCGATATGGCCCTGACCGGCCCGGCGGCTGGGCACGATCTGCTGAAAACAGCAGCTGATGCAACAGGGACCACCTCGAAGGGCACCTGGAACAACTGCGGCAACGGCATGACGCCCTGGGGCACCTATCTGGCCTGTGAAGAAAACTTCAACGGCTACTTCTCGGCAGCTGATGAGAACCACGAGGTCAGCCCTGAACTGAAGCGCTACGGCGTCTCGTCCAAGGATTGGGGCTATGGCTGGGCCAAGATCGATGACCGTTTTGACGTCTCGAAAAACCCCAATGAGCCGAACCGCGCAGGTTATGTGGTGGAGATTGACCCGACCGATCCAAATTCGACCCCACGCAAGCTGACCGCGCTGGGTCGTTTCAAGCATGAGAACGCTGAAGCGGTTGTAAACAACGATGGTCGCGTCGTCGTTTACATGGGCGATGATGAACGGGGCGAGTTCCTGTATCGCTTTGTATCGGACGGCGTTTATGCGGCAGGCGTTGACACCAATGCGCTGCTGGAAAATGGCACTTTGTCCGTTGCGAAGTTCAACGACGACGGCACGGGTGAGTGGCTGGAATTAACGCCAGAAACCACGGGTTTGGCCTCGCAGGCTGAAATCAGCATCCACACACGTCAGGCCGGTTCAGCGGTTGGCGCGACTACGATGGACCGTCCGGAATGGGTTGCCGCAAACCCCAACTCGCCCGAGGTTTATTGCTGTCTGACCAACAACAAGAACCGGGGCGTCAAGCCGAATGCCGGTGGAGATGACACATCGGTCAACGGACCAAACCCGCGTGAGGCAAACAACTATGGCCAAATCGTGCGCTGGACCCCGAATGGTGGCGATCATACCGCGGCAGGTTTTGGATGGGACCTCTATGTTCTGGCCGGTAACCCGACTGTGCATCAAGACGCCTATGGCGGCTCGGACAACGTCAATGCGGATAACATGTTCAACTCGCCCGACGGGTTGAAGTTCGACAGCAATGGTCTGCTGTGGATCCAGACCGACGGCAACTATGGCAACGAAGGCGATTTCGCCGGACAGGGTAACAACCAGATGCTGGCCGGCGATCCGGTCACCGGCGAAATCCGACGCTTCATGGTTGGCCCGAACGAGTGTGAGATCACGGGTATCAGCTGGTCGCCTGATCGCCGCACCATGTTCGTGGGCGTCCAGCACCCGGGTGAGGACGGCAACAGCCACTGGCCCGAAGGCGGTGACGCGGTTCCACGCTCTGCGATCATCGCGGTTACCCGCGAAGACGGTGGTCTGGTCGGCTAACATCGCTGATCTTTTGAACGACGACCCCGGACGCATAGCTTCGTCCGGGGTTTTTCTGTTTCATGCAGTAGTTTCATAGTGACAATGAGAATTTTGATATGCTGATTGGCTGGGAACTCAGCTACAAGCGCCGGTACACAACCGTAGGCCAAAAAGTCGCTTGAAATACCACTTGTGTCGAAAACCGACCGACCCAGGCCCATATAGATGTTTAGAACCGCCCCATCGGGTTAGGAGGAATCACAACAATGCCTGACGTCACCATCGTTTACTGGCGCGACATTCCCGCTCAGGTCATCGTCGGCAAAGGCCGTCGCGGCGCCAAGCGGCAATTGGAAGAACGGTTTGAACAAGCCATCGACCGCGCCGCTATGAAGGTGAATGCCAAGGACAGTGATGCCTACCTTGCGGAATGGCGCAAAGCCGCGCCTTTTGCAGTTGAGGGCGACCCGTCCGAGATTGCGGAGGCACAGGCCGTGCGTCTGGAAACGGAATACGATCAGGACCGCATCAAAGCGCTGATCGCCAATGACGGTTGGGCATGAGCCCGAGACAGCTATGGGAGGCCGCAATGGCTTTGCTGAACTTCAAGAAACGTGATGCGGTCGAAAACGGGCCGGTTAATCCGACCGTCGAAGCCTTTTTGCAGGGCTATTCGATCGAGGTGATGCCCCGCACCGCCGAAAAGGTTGAAGATTTCCGCGCGTTGTTGCCCGAAGGCACCCGCGTCTACATCGCGCATATCGAGGGCACACCCATCGAAGATATGGTCAAGACCGCCAAGCGCCTCGCTGATGATGGCTATCCGGTGATGCCACACTTCCCGGCGCGGATCATCAAGGACGCGGCGACGCTTGAGAACTGGATCTCGATGTATCAGGGTGAAGCCGGTGTTGAGCAGGCGCTGCTGCTGGCCGGTGGTGTTGCAAAGCCCCATGGTGAGTTCGACAGTTCGATGCAGCTGCTGGAGAGCGGTCTGTTCGACAAGGCTGGTTTCAAACGTCTGCACGTCGCAGGCCACCCCGAGGGCAACAAAGACATCGACCCGGACGGCTCGACCAAGAATGTCGATGACGCACTGCGTTGGAAACAGAAGTTCTCTGAGACCACGGATGCCGAAATGGCGCTGGCCACGCAATTCGCGTTTGACGCCAAGCCGATCATTGCCTGGGCTGACAGTCTGAAAGAGGCGGGGATCGACATCCCGGTCCATATCGGCATCGCTGGCCCTGCCAAACTGCAGACCCTGATCAAGTTCGCCATCGCTTGTGGCGTTGGTCCGTCGCTGAAAGTTCTGCAGAAACGCGCCATGGACGTGTCCAAGCTGTTGCTGCCCTATGAGCCGACTGATGTTGTCACCGAACTGGCCAACCACAAAGCGGCCAACCCGGATTTCAACATCACCAACGTCCACTTCTTCCCGCTGGGCGGGATTAAGACCAACGCCAACTGGGCGATCAATAACGGCGGCGCTTCGGCAAAGCCCGCAAATTCCTAAGGAACGGACATGACCCGTACAGTCGTAGAATCAAAAACAAAAACTGCCGTTCTGGGCTTTGACGAACCGTTCTGCGTGATCGGCGAGCGGATCAACCCCACGGGCCGCAAGAAACTGGCCGCCGAACTGGAAGCGGGCGATTTCTCGACCGTCGAGAAAGACGCGCTGGCGCAGGTTGCTGCAGGCGCGACCGTTCTGGATATCAATGCGGGTGTTGTCTACAACTCGAACCCCAATCCGAACGAGACCGAACCGCCGCTGATGCGCAAGATCGTTGAGCTGGTACAGGGCTTGGTCGATGTGCCTCTCTGCGTCGACAGCTCGGTCCCTGGTGCGTTGGAAGCGGGTCTTGAGGCGGCTGAAGGCCGTCCGCTGCTGAATTCGGTCACCGGCGAGGAAGAGCGTCTGGAGCTGGTTTTGCCGCTGGTGAAGAAATACAACGTGCCGGTTGTTGCCATCTCGAATGACGATACTGGCATTTCCGAAGATCCCGACGTGCGTTTTGCGGTTGCCAAGACGATTGTCGAACGCGCTGCTGACTACGGTATCCCAGCTCATGACATCGTCGTTGACCCGCTGGTGATGCCCATCGGCGCGATGGCGACCGCAGGTCAGCAGGTGTTCGCTTTGGTTCGCCGCCTGCGTGAAGAACTGGGCGTGAACACGACATGCGGTGCCTCCAACGTCTCGTTTGGCCTGCCAAACCGTCACGGCATCAACAACGCCTTCCTGCCGATGGCGATGGGCGCTGGCATGACCTCGGCCATCATGAACCCGGTGGCATTGCCGGTCACGCAAAAGAAGATTGCCGAAAAGAAAGAGGCTGTCGCCGCCGCAGGTATCATCCTGCCTGAAGGTATGGATGATGAGACATTCGTGCAGATGTTCGGTTTGGGATCGACCCTACCGCGCGCTGGTAAAGAAATGGAGGCCATCCGCGCCGCCAATTTGCTCACCAACAACGACCCCCATGGTGGTGAGTGGATCAGGTTCAACAAAGCCCCCGAGGCACCCGGAGCCGAGGGAGAAGGGCGAGGACGTCGCGGAGGCGGTCGCCGCCGCCGCGCCTAAGCTGAACGCAACTTGATCACAGGCCGGGCACTTGCCCGGCCTTTCTATTTTCCATGCAGGAGAAGCTCTGATCAGCGTATGATCTCAGATGTGCAAACCGATGGCGTTGTTCACCGCTAAACCGGTGTTGATCGCGCAATAGGTCGGGTAGGGTGTGCGTTCAGAAAGGTTGATATCTCGTTGAATCAATTGATGATCTTCCAGCCTGTACAGGGACTCGGATAGCGCCCTGTCCGTGATTGTAGTCAGTGCCGTTTTCATGGTTGAAAATCGCTGAGGCGAGTTGGTCAACGCTAAAACTGGGACTGACCAGCTTTTACGTAGCAGGGCAAATTCACTTTCATCAGGTACGGCCTTAATAATCTTGCTGGCCATCTGCGCGGCCTCAACACCCTTTAGTGTCAGCCGAAACTCGGGCCGCAAAGGATGGCCGTGGCCCGGATTTCTTTCGAGAAGACGCAGCGCAATCAGGTGATCAAGGCTGGCACGAAAGGAGGTCCGGCTTGCGTTGGTCGCTGCCAGCAAGGGGGCCTGACGTCCCGGCGTACCCGCATCCAACAGCGCCAGAATGCTGAGTGACCAGGCCCGTGATGTCAGGTTGACAAGTGTCGGAATGTCCATAAAGTATAGTTACTAGTATTATGAAAAAAGGTAAAGCACATGGCACGCGTTTCTCTTGATGATACGATCACACTTGCCCTGTCCGTACGCGACCGCCACGCAAGCGCGACGTGGTATCAGGAAAACTTGGGTTTCTCGCTTGTATACCATATGGACGAAGCAGGCTGGAGCGAGGTGCAGACCAACACCAAGGGCGTGACTCTGGGTCTGGGCGAGCAGGCAGAGCCCAATCCCGGCAACTGCGTGCCCGTATTCGGCGTGGCCAATATATCAGAAGCCCGCAAGGCGCTGGAATCCGCTGGCGTACGGTTTGATGGCGAAACCGAGACCATCGAAGGCATGGTCAGCACGGCAACCTTTTTTGACCCGGACAACAATGCGCTGATGCTGGCGCAGGACCTGACCAAGTAGATTTTGGCCCCGCATGATCCCTCTTGAACCCCGGTCAAAGGGGGTGCTATCCACATCTGCGCGGCGGGTATGATGTAATGGTAGCCTGTCAGCTTCCCAAGCTGAACGCGCGGGTTCGATTCCCGCTACCCGCTCCAGATGTCCGTGTTTAGACCCGGAAAACTAGGTCCTGCGCTGATGCAGTTATCCCCTGCGGCGACGGCGCCGACCTCCACCAGCTTCGGACTCGCCACCGCCTGTATTGAACGAGGGCGCGGGCAGGGTGACGACCTGGGCCAGTTCGGGGAACGGGTCCGTCTTGTGCGGGATCGCGTTGGCGGCCACGAAATGGTCTTGGAACTTCGGCTCGATGGCGGTTTCGACCTTTGTGATTTCGCGAACCACGCGCTCGATTTCGGCCCGTGCACCGATGTTGCACAGCGCTATCCGAGCACCTGTACCTGCGGCGTTCCCGGCGCTGGACACCTTGTCCAGCGGGGCATCCGGGATCATGCCCAGAACCATCGCGTGCTTGGTCGAGATATGTGCACCAAACGCACCTGCGAGGACAACGCGATCCACCCGGTCGACCTCCATCTCATCCATCAACAACCGCGCGCCTGCATAGAGCGCGGATTTGGCCAGTTGAATGGCGCGGATGTCGCCTTGGGTGACGGTGATCCGCGGGCCGCCCTCAGCGCTGGCATCGTGGATCAGGTAGGAATGGGTGCGCCCCTCGGGCACGCTGCGCGGTGTGCCGGTCTGCTCGGCCGAGCCGATCAGGCCACTTTCATCCAACAGGCCCGCGATGCGCATTTCAGCGACGGCTTCGATAATGCCGGACCCGCAAATGCCGGTGATGCCGGTGGTGGCGATATCGACGTCAAAGCCCTCTTCGTCCGACCATTTCTCGGACCCAATGACACGGAACCGGGGTTCTTTGGTCACGGGGTCGACCTCGATCCGCTCAATCGCTCCGGGGGCGGCGCGCTGGCCGGAACTGATCTGAGCACCCTCAAAGGCCGGTCCGGTGGGCGAGGAACAGGCCAGAACGCGGCTGGTATTGCCCAGCAGGATTTCCGCATTGGTGCCCACGTCGACGATCAGCACGAGATCTTTGGATTTGCCGGGCTCTTCCGACAAGGCCACAGCGGCGCAGTCCGCACCCACATGGCCTGCGATACACGGCAGGATATAGACCTGCGCGCGTGGGTTCATGTTGGTCAGGTCCATCTCGCACGCGGGCAGGGACATCGACTCGGATGTGGCTAGCGCAAATGGGGCTTGCCCCAACTCGACCGGGTCCAGACCCAGCAGCAGGTGATGCATGACCGGGTTGCAGACAAATACCGTTTCAACGATCAGCGCGGCGTCAATTCCGGCCTCATCAGCGATTGAGGTGGTCAGATCGTTGATCGCCTCGCGCACCGCTTTGGTCATTTCCTGATCGCCGCCGGGGTTCATCATGGCATAGGACACGCGGCTCATAAGATCTTCGCCAAAACGGATCTGGGGGTTCATCAGGCCGGAAGAGGCTTTGACCTCACCCGTATCCAGATCGGTCAAATGGGCCGCGATGGTGGTCGAACCGAGGTCGATGGCCAAACCATAGAGACCGCCTTCGTGCAGGCCGGGCCAAATTTCAACAACCCGCGCGACAGAGTCCTTGTGGCCTTTGTGGATGGCGACCGTGACCTCCCATTTGCCTTTGCGCAGAACGGGTTGCAGCTTGGACATAAGCGACAGATCAGCAGTGATGGCGTCGATCTTCCATTGGTCGCGCAAGGCGCGCTCCAGCCGCTCCAGATCACCTGTGGGCGAATGCATGTCTGGTTCTTCTACGGAAACGAAATACAGGCGCGTGGCCGGGTCCATGGTGATGGCGCGTGCAGTGGCCGCTTTGCGCACCACCTGACGGTGTACTTGGCTTTCCGGGGGCACGTCGATCACGACATCGCCCTGTACCGTGGCCTGACAGCCCAGACGGCGGCCGGGCTTTAGCCCCCGCTTGTCGTCATAGCGCTGCTCGACCGCGTTCCATTCGCTCAGCGCGCCATCATTCACCGTCACGCCGTGTTTAGGAAACTCACCATAGCTGGGTGTGATCTGGCATTTCGAACAGATGCCGCGCCCGCCGCAGACCGAATCCAGATCAACACCCAACTGCCGCGCTGCAGTCAGAATTGGCGTGCCAACCGGGAAATGCCCGCGTTTGCCGGATGGGGTGAAGACGACAAGAGGGTCGGTGGTCATGAATGGCCTGCCTTTGAATTTGCGCGTGTCCCGCGCAAGATATGAGTTTATACGCAAAGGGAAAGGCCATTCAGCGGCAGGTTTTCACCAACAAGCGTCGTTTTAAGGCGCGGTGTTCTGTTGCTTTTAACAACAACTTGGGTTCAGGGGCTTTTCCTTGGGGATGATCCATGCAATAGGGTCACCGCCAAACGGGCTTTTGCATGGGGTGATCAGATGCAGATTCGTGAGGCGCTTACCTTTGATGATGTTCTTTTGGTGCCAGGGGCATCAACGGTGCTACCGGCCACGGCAGATACCACGACACGTGTGACACGTCAGATTACCATGAACATCCCGCTGCTCAGCTCGGCCATGGACACCGTGACAGAAGCGCGCATGGCCATTGCCATGGCCCAGGCGGGGGGCATCGGGGTGATCCACAAGAACCTTTCGATCGAAGAACAGGCCCGCGAGGTGCGCCGGGTCAAACGCTTCGAATCTGGGATCGTCTACAACCCGGTCACGCTGCGCGCCAACCAGACACTGGCCGATGCGCAGGCGCTGGTGCAGCGCTACAATTTCACCGGGTTCCCTGTGGTGGATGATCAGGGGCGCGTCGTCGGCATCGTGACCAATCGGGACATGCGCTTTGCGACCTCGGATGACACGCCGATCCACGCGATGATGACCGCGGACAACCTGGCGATGCTACAAGAGCCTGCCGATCTGGAAGAAGCCAAAAGCCTGATGCGCGCTCGCCGGATCGAAAAACTGCTGGTGGTTGATGGTGAGGGCAAGCTGACTGGTTTGTTGACCTTGAAAGACACCGAACAGGCGGTGCTGAACCCGACCGCTTGCAAAGACAGCCTTGGCCGTCTGCGTGTGGCGGCTGCAACCTCGGTTGGCGATGCCGGTTTTGAACGCTCGGAACTGCTGGTCGATTCAGGTGTCGACATCATCGTCGTGGATACCGCGCATGGCCATTCACAAGGTGTTCTGGATGCGGTGAAACGCGCCAAGACCCTGTCGAACGAGGTTCAGATCATCGCAGGGAACGTTGCCACGTCCGAGGCGACCAAAGCGCTGATCGACGCAGGCGCAGATGCGATCAAGGTTGGCATCGGGCCGGGCTCGATCTGCACCACGCGCATGGTGGCCGGGGTTGGCGTACCCCAGCTGACAGCGATCATGGATTGTGCGGCGGCAGCCGGTGATGCTCCGGTTATTGCCGATGGCGGTATCAAGTTCTCGGGCGATTTTGCCAAGGCCATTGCGGCAGGGGCCTCCTGCGCCATGGTGGGTTCGATGATTGCTGGGACCGATGAAAGCCCGGGTGAGGTGATCCTGTATCAGGGCCGGTCTTTCAAATCTTATCGCGGCATGGGCAGCCTGGGTGCGATGGCGCGTGGCTCGGCGGATCGCTATTTCCAGAAGGATGCCGCCAATGACAAGCTGGTGCCCGAAGGGATTGAGGGGCAGGTGCCCTACAAAGGGTCAGCCGGGGCTGTCGTGCACCAGTTGGTGGGCGGCCTGCGCGCAGCGATGGGCTATACCGGCTGTGCAACCGTTGAAGAGATGCGTAAGAACTGCAACTTTGTGAAAATCACCGGGGCAGGTCTGAAAGAAAGCCATGTGCATGACGTGCAGATCACCCGCGAAAGCCCGAACTATCGGGTGATGTAAGGTTGCAGGTTAAGACATGACACCTGCGGCGCGCGTCCAGGCTTCGATCGAGATTCTGGATGAGATACTGGGCAGAGCACCCGTTGAAAAGGCCCTGACCGGCTGGGCGCGCGGCAGCCGGTTTGCCGGGTCCAAGGATCGTGCAGCGGTGCGGGATCATGTGTTTGACGCGTTACGCCGCAAACGATCTTTTGCCGCGCTTGGCGGTGCATGTACCGGGCGCGGCCTAATGATCGGGGCCGTGCGGGCGCAGGGTGGTGATGTAAGCTCCGTGTTTGCGGGCGACAGGCATGCTCCGCCGCCTGTAAGTGCCTCCGAAACCGCGCGTGCTTTTGAAAGCGATGCGGAAAGATTGGACATCCCTGAATGGCTGTGGCCGCAGTTTTGTGCCTCGTTGGGCGCGGATACGGAAGCCGCTGCAGAAGCTTTGCAGAGCCGTGCGGGTGTTCATCTGCGCGTGAACCTTCTGAAAGCCGATCTTGCGTTGGCGACCGAGGCCTTGGCTGCGGAGGGCATCGCCGCAATCCCGCATCCAATTTGTGAAACGGCGCTTGATGTCACGGACGGTGCGCGCAAGATCGGACAAAGCCGTGCCTATACAAACGGGCTGGTTGAATTGCAGGACGCTGCGAGCCAAGCCGTTGTGGCGGCGCTGGATGTGCAGCCGGGTATGCGTGTTCTGGACTATTGCGCCGGCGGCGGGGGTAAATCGCTGGCTCTTGCTGCGCACAGAGATGTCACCGTGTTCGCCCATGACGTGAATGCAGGCCGCATGCGGGATTTGCCCAATCGAGCGGAGCGGGCGGGGGCTGATATCACCTTGCTCAGCTCTGGTGAGCTTGCAGACCATGGGCCGTTTGACATCGTGCTTGCCGATGCCCCGTGTTCTGGCAGCGGGTCCTGGCGGCGTGCTCCGGCGGGGAAATGGGCCTTGACCGGGACGCGTTTACACGAATTGACGGATATTCAAGCCCAAATATTGAATGACATTCAGGGGTTTGTGCAGCGCGATGGTGTTCTGGCCTATGCCACATGCTCGATGCTTGACTGTGAGAACGGCGACATTGTCGAGGCGTTTTTAGAGACCAACCCCAACTGGCAGCAGTCTTTACGCCAATCGTGGCGGGTAACACACGGTGTGGATGGTTTCTTTACGGCACACTTGACGCGGTAGTAGGGCGGGATCTAGCAACTTCAGGTAGAGGCTCGTGCGACTGGATTCGTTAAGCGGGTTTTAACCAATTTAAGTTCCTGATGCCCCAACGCCCTTTTGACCGAGCCATTGATGTCCGACATTGCCGATTTACCCTATCAACCGCGTTCTGATACGGTCCCTTCTATACAACGTATTGCTGCACTGGCCCTGCTGGCGCTCGCACTTGTTTTGGCACCCAGCACGAAACTTGTATCCCCGGATTGGGCCATGGGGCTTTGGGTTTCAGGTGGATCGCTGGCAGTGATTGCGCTGATTGCTGTTCTCAGGGTGGCGCTGAGCAACCGATCTGTACAGAGATCGACCGCCGTGATGGCAGCCTTTGCGCAGCAGGATACGTACCCCTGTTTGATTGCCAATGCCGAGGGCGAAATCCTGATTGCCAATGCGGCTTCCTATCAAAGGCTCCGCGCGATGCCAGGTGAGGCACTGACCCATTGTCTGCGCCCCGTCTTTGCCAACCCGGCGGCGATCTTACTGCGCCTGCAATCGCGGGCGCAATCACAGGGCCGGGCGCACGAACATGTGGTGACGCTTGATACAACAATCCCGGTATCGGTCTTCCGGCTATGTGACGGGCTGTTGTGTTGGCGTTTTCGATTTGAAGAGAGCGGACCCTGGGACTCAGTGTCTCTGCCGGTTCTGACCGAAGGGCGAAACGGTGATGTATTGCGACTGAACCGCGCCGCTGAACGTCTATTGGGTTTTCTGCCAGAAACCATGGATCAGGTACTGCCCGAAGTTGGCAATGAACAAATCGGTATCATGCGGCTCTGTACCAAAGCCGGGGATCAAACCGCGGTCGTGTCCGAGTTGTCCAACTCGAGCACAGGGCGCAATCTGGCGCTGGTTCCGTTGGCCGCCCCTCCTAAACAGGGGATCGGGACGCATTTCAACGATCTTCCCGTGCCGCTTTTGTGCCTGTCCCCTGACGGGACGATCCTGCAAGCCAACCGGCTGGCGTTGAAGCTGTTGGGTGGCGGTGAACTCACCGACACTAACATCAGCACCATCATGCAGGGCTTGAACCATCCTGTGTTAGAGTGGCTGGCTCGGACGGCAGCGGAAGAAGAAGCGCATCGGTCCGAGTTTCTGCGTCTTAGTCGTGATGACAAAGAGGTATTCATACAAGTTACACTCAGCCGTGTTCACAAAGATGGTCAGGTATGTTTGATCGCGGTTCTGAACGATGCGACCGAGTTAAAAACGCTTGAGGCGCAATTTGTGCAGGGACAAAAGATGCAGGCTGTCGGGCAGTTGGCGGGCGGTGTTGCGCATGATTTCAATAACTTGCTGACCGCCATCTCAGGCCATTGCGACCTGCTGTTGCTGCGGCACGATCAGAATGATCCCGACTATGCGGATCTCGTGCAGATCAACCAGAACGCCAACCGGGCTGCGGCTCTGGTCAGCCAGCTGTTGGCCTTTTCGCGCAAACAAACCTTGCGCCCCGAGGTGCTGGATATGCGGGATACGATCTCGGATCTGATCCACTTACTGAACCGTCTGGTCGGGGAAAAGGTACATCTGACGCTGAGCCATGACCCCGTGCTCAAACCCGTTCGGGCCGATAAGCGCCAGCTCGAACAAGTGCTGATGAATCTGGTGGTCAACGCCCGCGATGCCATGCCCGAAGGCGGTGAAATTCGGATTGAGACTGAGGTTCTAACCCTGACGAACCCGTTGACGCGGGACAGAGCCACGGTCGAGCCGGGCGAATATGTCACCGTCAAGGTCAAGGATGGCGGTATAGGAATACCGGCCGATAAGCTACAAAAAGTGTTCGAGCCGTTTTATACGACCAAACGCACCGGCGAGGGGACTGGTCTGGGCCTGTCTACCGTCTACGGTATCGTGAAACAGACAGGTGGATTTATCTTTGTCGACAGCGTTGTTGGGCACGGCACGAACTTCACTCTTTTGCTCCCGGTTTGCAAAACCGCCTCTGAACCAGAAGTGATCGAAGATGTATCGCATAGCCCGCAGACCGCCCGTCAAGGTGAAGGGGTCGTTTTGCTGGTCGAAGACGAGGCTCCGGTCCGCGCCTTTGCAACCCGCGCTTTGCGCCTGAAAGGCTACACGGTGCTCGAGGCCGAGTCCGCCGAGGATGCCCTGAACATATTGGACGACCCTGAATTGGTCGTTGATGTTTTTGTAACCGATGTGGTGATGCCGGGCATGGATGGTCCGACCTGGGTTAGCAAGGC
This sequence comes from Ruegeria sp. H4, assembly GCF_056533065.1. Taxonomy (NCBI): domain Bacteria; kingdom Pseudomonadati; phylum Pseudomonadota; class Alphaproteobacteria; order Rhodobacterales; family Roseobacteraceae; genus Ruegeria; species Ruegeria sp. H4. Next base: position 226,436 of record NZ_JBQFOC010000002.1, on the reverse strand, counting down.
CCTGGAATTCCGGCCCGATGCGCGCGTTGTCTTTGTGTCTGGATACACCGAAGGCGCGTTTGGCGATTCCGGACCGCAGATCGCCAACTCGACCTTCCTGCCTAAGCCGTTTTCACTGAACCAACTGACCGAAGCCGTATTCGAAAAGCTCAACTGACGCGGCTAAAGCGCTGCGTCATGGGTCGCAAATTCTTCGGAGTGTTTATTGCGAAACATGGTCTCGGTCTCAGGCGTCAGAAACATGTTCCGGGTCGGAGAGACATTTTCGCGTGGCAGGGTGATGTCCATTTGCAGCCGCTCTTGCAGGAAGTTCAGGATTTTGTCCTGATGTTCATATTTAAAAACGTGGCTGGCGCCGACGCCGTTGTTGCGGGTGCGAAAGAACTGGTTCTGGCTGCCCACATCCGCAAATTCCGGGCGCGGGTTCTGCATATAGGCGCGGACAAACTCATCGAAGCTTAGATCACGGGTTGAATGCGGATGCCCGATACGGTCATCGCGGCTGCGAAAGCGATACCAGCTGCCCAGCCAGTCGATGGGTTCACGCACGACAGCCATGATCTCCATCTCGGTGTCATATATTTTTCGGTACATGTTTTGAAAAAAACGATCAAACCGGCGCACTGGGGCGTGTTTCAACTCGGGCGGGCCCGTGATCACCAGATCCGCGCGTGATCCGAGCGCCATGTGATAGGCGGTGCTACCTGTCTTGGGTACAGATAAAAACGCAAGGCGTTCTTTATAAAAAACAAGCATTTATCAATTCCGAGACTTGGACCGTTACGATTGCAGATTGTCGTAAACCACTCTTTAACACAATTGCCGAAGAGTAGGTTCTGTAAGTTTTAGTTGAAATGTTCTCTTTTTGGTCCCATAAGGAACAAGAGGCGAACAAAGCAGCGATTGCCGCCCGGCAAAGGGTGTGACAAAAGGGAAAGCGACAGGACAATGGCGGATCTTCTGACGATGAGCGACAAGAAAAACGCAGATAAGCAAAAGGCGCTCGACAGTGCGCTGGCCCAGATCGAACGTCAGTTCGGCAAAGGCTCGATCATGAAGCTGGGTGAAGACAGCAAACAGGATATCGAGGCCAGCTCGACCGGGTCGCTGGGTCTGGATATTGCGCTGGGAATTGGCGGCCTGCCCATGGGCCGGATTGTCGAGATTTACGGGCCAGAAAGCTCCGGTAAAACCACGCTGACGCTGCATTGCATTGCAGAACAGCAAAAACGCGGCGGGGTTTGCGCCTTTGTCGACGCCGAACACGCGCTGGACCCGCAATATGCGCGCAAGCTTGGTGTTGATCTGGATGAATTGCTGATCTCGCAACCTGATACCGGCGAACAAGCGCTTGAGATCACCGACACGCTAGTGCGGTCGGGTGCGGTGAACATGGTCGTGGTCGACTCGGTGGCGGCGCTAACGCCGAAATCCGAACTTGAGGGCGACATGGGTGACAGCAATGTCGGCGTTCAGGCTCGATTGATGAGCCAGGCGATGCGCAAACTAACCGGCTCGATCAGCCGTTCGAACTGTATGGTCATCTTCATCAACCAGATCAGGATGAAGATCGGTGTTATGTTCGGCAGCCCGGAAACCACGACCGGTGGTAATGCGCTGAAATTCTACAGCTCGGTCCGGCTGGACATCCGCCGTATCGGCGCAATCAAGGATCGTGATGAGGTGGTGGGTAACCAGACCCGCGTGAAGGTTGTGAAGAACAAGGTGGCACCGCCGTTCAAACAGGTGGAATTCGACATAATGTATGGCGAAGGCATCAGCAAGATGGGTGAATTGCTCGATCTGGGTGTGAAGGCCGGTGTGGTCGAGAAATCGGGATCCTGGTTCAGCTATGGCGATGAACGGATCGGGCAGGGGCGTGAAAACGCCAAGCAATATTTGCGAGATAACGGCCAGATTGCGCTGCAGATTGAAGATAAGATTCGCGCAGCACATGGGCTGGATTTCGACATGGCACCAGGTGCCGCCGAGGATGACGATATCCTCGAGGCTTAGTAATCGCTTGGAGGGCTGCAGAAATACCCCTGCATCCCGAAGGCGCTGAGAATATTAGGAACAGGGCGGCCCATAGTGCCGCCTTGTTTCGTTTTCGGGCAGCCTATGCTGTGGACACTCCTTAGGTGCGGCGGTAAACCTGCGCAAACCATTCTGATTGCGCGCTGAGAGAGCCCAAATGCCCACGCTGAACGATATTCGATCGACCTTTCTGAACTACTTCGCCAAGCAAGGGCACGAAGTGGTGGCGTCCAGCCCCTTGGTGCCGCGCAACGACCCGACGCTGATGTTCGTGAATTCAGGCATGGTGCAGTTCAAGAACCTGTTCACCGGCGTTGAAACTCGTGATTATCAACGCGCCACAACGGCGCAGAAATGCGTTCGCGCCGGGGGCAAGCATAACGATCTGGATAATGTGGGTTACACCGCACGGCATCACACGTTCTTTGAGATGCTGGGAAACTTCTCATTCGGTAACTATTTCAAGCCTGAGGCTATCCCTTTTGCCTGGGAGTTGATTACCAAGGAATTCGGCATCGACAAGAACCGTTTGCTGACAACGGTTTACCATACGGATGATGAGGCGTTTGAGATCTGGAAAAAGGTCGGCGTGCCCGAAGACCGGATCATCCGCATCGCTACCAATGACAATTTCTGGCAGATGGGCCCGACCGGCCCTTGCGGCCCGTGCACCGAGATTTTCTATGATCACGGCGATCATATTTGGGGCGGCCCTCCGGGATCTGCCGAGGAAGATGGCGACCGGTTCATTGAGATTTGGAACATCGTTTTCATGCAGAACGAGCAGTTCGAGGACGGCTCGATGGTCGAACTCGATATGCAGTCGATTGATACGGGCATGGGTTTGGAACGGATCGGCGCGTTGCTGCAAGGCAGCCATGACAACTATGACACTGACCTGTTTAAGACCCTGATCGAAGCCTCGGCAGATGCAACCGGAGTTGATCCTTACGGAGATGAGAATGTGCATCACCGGGTGATCGCGGATCACCTGCGTTCGACCTCATTCCTGATCGCCGACGGGGTAATGCCATCCAATGACGGGCGCGGTTATGTGCTGCGCCGGATCATGCGCCGGGCCATGCGCCACGCGCATCTGCTGGGTGCGAAAGATCCGGTTATGCACCGTCTGGTGCCATCATTGGTGCAGTTGATGGGCGCGCAATATTCCGAGTTGGGACAGGCGCAGCCGCTGATCGAAGAAACCCTGTTGTTGGAAGAAACACGCTTCAAGCAAACGCTGGATCGTGGTCTGAAACTTCTGGATGAAGAAGTGGCAGGCTTGCCCGAGGGCGCGGCCTTACCTGGCGACGCCGCGTTCAAGCTGTATGACACCTATGGTTTCCCATTGGATCTGACACAGGACGCGTTGCGTGAAAAGGGTCGGACCGTGGATACCGATGGCTTCGATGCAGCCATGGCCGAACAAAAGGCTAAGGCCCGTGCAGCCTGGGCCGGCTCGGGTGAGGCGGCGGATCAGGCGGTGTGGTTCGATGTGCTCGATACCGCTGGCGCAACCGATTTCTTGGGCTATGACACCGAAAAGGCTGAAGGGCAGATCGCGGCGTTGATCGTTGATGGTGCTTTGGTCGACAAAATCGACCAGGGTGGTACCGGCTGGGTCGTAGTGAACCAGACTCCGTTCTACGGTGAGGCCGGCGGTCAGGTTGGAGATATGGGTGAGATTAGACGTTTGGAAGAACGCGAAGATGTCTCGCGCGTGGAAGACACTAAGAAGTTCGCGGATGGTAAAGTCTATGCTCACAAGGTGACCGTAGAGCGCGGCGTGCTGTCCAAGGGCGATGCGGTCGAGCTTGAAGTTGATCACGCTCGCCGGTCCTCGATCAGGGCCAATCACTCGGCGACGCACCTGCTGCATGAAGCCTTACGCGAAACGCTGGGTGATCATGTGGCGCAGCGTGGGTCTTTGAATGCGGCGGATCGCTTGCGGTTCGATTTCAGCCACTCAAAGGCGTTGACGTCTGAGGAAATTCAAAAGGTTGAGCGTGAGGTAAACGACTTCATCCGCCAGAACTCAACCGTTGAGACCCGGATCATGACACCGGATGACGCGCGTGGATTGGGTGCTCAGGCCCTGTTTGGCGAGAAATACGGCGACGAAGTGCGCGTTGTGTCGATGGGCAAAGCGCCAACTGGCAAGGGCCAGGATGGTGAGACGTGGTCGATTGAACTTTGCGGTGGCACCCATGTGCGCCAGACCGGCGATATCGGAACCTTTGTGGTGTTGGGCGACAGCGCCAGCAGTGCCGGTGTCCGCCGCATCGAGGCGCTGACCGGGGATGAGGCGTTCCGCTATCTGTCCGGGCAGGATCAGCGGCTTTCACAAGTTGCGCTGGAGTTAAAGGCGCAGTCGGATGATGTCGTCGTGCGCGTGAAATCCTTGCTGGATGAGCGGAAGGCGCTGCAAAACGAAGTTGCGCAGCTGCGCCGCGATCTGGCAATGGCTGGTGGCGCGGGGCAGGGAAGTGGGGCCGAGGCCCGTGATGTAAACGGGGTCAGCTTTCTGGCGCAGGTTCTCAGCGGCGTCTCGGGCAAGGACCTGCCGGCTTTGATCGACGAACACAAAGCGCGTCTTGGTTCGGGCGCAGTTCTGCTGATTGCGGATACAGGCGGTAAGGCAGCTGTGGCGGCCGGTGTTACCGCTGATCTGACCGATAAAGTTTCTGCGGTGGACCTGGTCAAAGCAGCCGTTGTCGAATTGGGTGGCAAGGGTGGTGGCGGACGCCCGGATATGGCGCAAGGCGGTGGTAAGGATACCACGAGCTCAGACGCTGCGATCAAGGCCGCCGAGCAGGTATTGGGAGGATAAGATGGCTGCACTTTGGATTGCACATGTGACTGTGACTGACGCCGGCGCCTATGGGAAATATGCAGAACTGGCAGGGCCTGCGATTGCAAAACATGGCGGTGAGTTCATCGCGCGTGCGGCCCGCTATGTTCAACTGGAAGGAAAAGAGCGCCCCCGAAATGTGGTTGCGCGCTTTCCTTCGGTCGAAGCGGCGGTTGAGTGTTATAACTCAGACGACTACCAGGCAGCCTTGAATCATGCGCGCGGCGCAAGTGAGCGCGAGCTGGTTGTCGTCGAAATCACAGAGTGAGAATCATCTTGCGCGATCTTTGTAGCGCAAGCACGCGGTTTATAAGCGAAAATCGGCCAAGGCGCGAAGGATGAATCTGAGACTCTTCGTGCCGACTATCACTTCTTGACTAAATATGTTTAATTACATCGAGTTATCTCGATAACCTAAGGTTGAAACTCAGAATTCCCGTTATAATTGTGGCAATCTGACCCCAATTCTTGCCCAACTTTGTCATGGTAAGTGACGAATTTCCGCCCTTTTTCCCCGTCAAGTTCATCCTAGATTGCATCGCGGGCCATGTTTACGGATATTTTCTGAAAACAGGGCAGTGTCCGGTTTGACTGCAATCGCATGGTTGAACACGGATTGGGGATCAGGAATGAAATCGATCGGCACGAAACTCATGCCTGTCTTGGCGCGCGCGACGTTAGGGTCGAGGCACCTTGTATGTGCAGCCGCTCTCTTGCTTGGCACTTTGGGGGCTGCGCCAGCAGTGCAGGCCTCCGAGGGTGCGTTTATCACAATCGTTTCAGCCTCTCCTCCGCCTTCCGGAGCGCGACAGCTGTGCCGTCAGTATGACTGGGCTTGTGCCACCAAGCGGTCTGGTAGGTTGACCAGCCAGCAGGAAATGCAGATCGTCCAGCGTGTAAACCGTCATGTTAACGCGACCATTCGCGAAGTGACGGATCAATCGCAATACAAAACCCGTGAACGTTGGGCACTTCCAACGTCTCGGGGCGGTGACTGCGAAGACTTTGCTCTATTGAAAAAGCGTGACCTGATCGCGGCAGGCATTGACCCCAGAAGGCTGCTGATTGCAACTGTGTTGGATACACGTCGCAACGCTCATGCGGTGTTGGTCTATCGTTCTGACAGCGGCGATCTAGTGTTGGATAACCTGACAAACAGCATCAAGCCCTGGGCATCGACACGGTATCTGTTCCTTCGCATGCAGGATCCCAAGCAACCCCGTCGTTGGGTAGGTGTATTCGGAAGTAGCTAAACGCTTTTGTTTGTTGTGAAATAGAGAACACCAGCCGCGAGTTACGCAGCTGGTGCTTTTTTGAAGCTGTATCAAACGTTGTTGTTCGGGGCAGGGTCGTCTGTTGTGCCGGTGGCGCCCACGTCACCAGTGCCGCCACCTGAGCCACCACCGTCGCCGGTGCCGCCGCCATCACCCGAGCTGGAACCACCACCGGTACCGCCGCCGTCACCCGAGCCACCACCCGAGCTGGAACCACCACCGGTACCGCCGCCGTCACCCGAGCCACCACCCGAGCTGGAACCGCCGCCGGTGCCACCGCCGTCACCCGAGCCACCGCCCGAGCTTGAGCCGCCACCAGAGCTTGAGCCGCCACCAGAGCTGGAACCACCTCCAGATCCGCCACCGCTCTCATCAGCGGGGCCGTCACCCGTACGCTGAGGATTTGTAATCGACGCTGTGGGGAAGTCAGTCAGAACTGCTGCGAAAGCCGGGCAGGTTTGAAGCGTGCGGGATAGAATGTCTTCGAAATCAGCCCGACGCTGAATGTATCGCAGCATTCGGGCGTCCACGACCTTACAAGCGCAAAGGGTTTCTGTTGAAACCGATTGCTTTGCAGTGCGGATCGTGCAGGTCCCGTCCGAAAAGGTTGGGCCTGCTGCAAGAAAAGACGCAGATGCAGATGTAAAAACAAGGGAAAACAAACGGGATTTAATGCGCATAGCGCCACTCCTCAAAACTCATTACCAACTGCGTCGATCTTATGCACCAATCAAAACGTGCGTTGTATGAACGACGTCACACTTTGGCCCAGAATACACCTTTGTTAGGCCGAATTTACAAGAGGGACTCTTGGTGAAAGAGTTATTCTTAACTTTACTTAAAGTTGATCAGCCATGAAAAACAGGGGCTAAACCTGACCTTAGGTCAAACCGGCCCCAGTTCACCATTTTTGCGATGGATGAAAAAATGTCACACTCGTGTCATTGTTTCTAATTTTGAAACCCTGAATTTGCCACAATTTAGGCAGATTTCGCCATCCGCTTGCGCTCGTGCGGGTCCAGATATCGTTTGCGCAGGCGCACAACGCTGGGTGTAACCTCGACCAGTTCGTCGTCATCGATATAGGCGATCGCCTCTTCCAATGAGAATTGAACATGCGGTGTCAGGCGCACTGCATCATCCGAGCCGCTGGCGCGAACGTTGGTCAGCTTCTTACCTTTCAGCGGGTTCACTTCTAGATCGTTATCGCGCGAATGCTCGCCGATTACCATGCCCTGATAAACCTCGGCCTGTGGGCCCACGAACATGCGACCACGTTCCTCGAGGTTCCAAAGCGCATAGGCGACAGCCTGACCTTTCTCCATCGAGATCAGAACACCTGCACGGCGGCCAGGAATCTGGCCCTTATGCGGGGCCCAGTCATGGAACACGCGGTTCAGAACACCTGTACCGCGCGTGTCGGTCAGGAACTCTCCGTGATAGCCGATCAACCCGCGCGAGGGGACATGGGCGATGATACGGGTCTTGCCAGCGCCTGCCGGGCGCATCTCGACCAACTCACCCTTACGGGCGCCGGTGATCTTTTCGATGACCGACCCGGAATATTCGTCATCCACGTCGATCGTGACTTCCTCGACCGGTTCCAGGCGCTGACCATCTTCTTCGCGGAACAGAACCTGCGGGCGAGAGATGCTGAGTTCGAATCCTTCGCGACGCATGTTTTCGATCAAAACACCCATCTGCAATTCACCACGTCCTGCTACCTCGAAGGCTTCGCCTCCCGGGGTGTCGGTGATGCGAATGGCGACATTCGATTCGGCTTCTTTCATCAGGCGATCACGGATGACGCGCGATTGGACTTTTTTGCCGTCACGACCGGCCAGAGGCGAGTCGTTGATGCCGAAGGTCACGGTGATGGTTGGCGGGTCGATGGGTTGCGCGGGCAGGGCTTCTTCCACCTGCGGCGCGACCAGCGAGTCAGCGACGGTGGCTTTGCTCATCCCGGCGATGGTGACGATGTCACCAGCTTCGGCCACATCAATCGGTTGCTGCGCCAGACCACGGAAGGCCAGAATCTTGGAGGCGCGGAAATTCTCGATCAGTGTTCCATCGCGGCTAAGCGCCTTGAGACTGTCGCCCGCTTTAAGTGTCCCGCTTTCCACACGGCCCGTCAGGATGCGCCCGATAAACGGATCGCTGCCTAGCGTGGTGGCCAGCATACGGAAAGGTTCGTCTTTCTTTTCGGCCTGCTTTGGGGCGGGGACGTGATCGACGATCAGGTCAAACAGTGCGGTCAGGTCCTTGCGCGGCCCGTCCAGCTCCATATCGGCCCAGCCGGACCGGCCCGAGGCATACATGGACGGGAAATCCAATTGATCATCATCGGCGCCGAGGTTGGCGAAGAGGTCGAAACACTCATCCAGCGCACGGTCGGGTTCGGCGTCGGGCTTGTCGACTTTGTTCAGCACCACAATCGGGCGCAGGCCCAAGGCCAGTGCCTTGGAGGTGACGAACTTGGTCTGCGGCATCGGGCCTTCAGCCGCGTCGACCAGCAGGACGACACCGTCCACCATGCTGAGGATCCGCTCGACCTCGCCCCCGAAATCGGCGTGGCCGGGGGTGTCGACGATATTGATGCGCGTGCCCTTCCATTCGACCGAGGTCGCCTTGGCTAGAATGGTGATGCCGCGCTCGCGTTCCAGATCATTGCTGTCCATGGCGCGTTCGGCCACGGCCTGATTTTCCCGGAACGCGCCGGATTGTTTGAGCAGCTCATCCACCAGCGTTGTCTTGCCGTGGTCTACGTGAGCGATGATTGCGATATTGCGCAGGTCCATGAGAGGTCAGCCTTTGAACGGGAAGTTGCCGCGCGCATAACGCGGCGCGGCAAAATATACCAGCCCTAACCGGCCTTCAGTGGCCTGCAGTCTTTGAAAACAGGTGAATGATCAAAATCCCGGCCAGAATCAACGACAGACCAAGGATCGCCCAGATGTCCAGTTTCTGCCCAAAGACGACAAAGCCGATGATTGCGATGAAGAAGATGCCAAGGCCGGACCAGATGGCATAAACAATGCCCACAGGCATGTACTTCAGTGTCAGCCCCAGCAGGTAGAATGCAAACCCGTAGCCAATCACGACCAGAACCGAAGGCCAAAATCGCGTGAACTGCTGGCTGGCCTGCAATGCCGTTGTCCCAACCGTTTCTGCAAAAACCGCGATCAACAGGATCAGGTAGGCTTTGGGCATTGTCATAACCTTAGTCTTGCATAGGCCGGGTCAGCTTGAGCACGGAATCAGGCTGGCAGGCAAGGGGATTCAAGCAAGCCGGTCATGGCGCTGACTACCGGGTCAGGTATACCTGACTTTAGGTAGACACGTGATCGTGTAACATCTGCGCCGTTGTTGGTGTTTTGTTACCGAGTGTATTTTATGACTTTATTTGCAAAAACTGTGATTCTTGCCGCGTTTCTTATCGTGGCGCTTGGGTGGCTTGCTGGCGGGGGGTCCGTCGATACTGATGCAGCCAGTATGGTTCAAAAGTTGGATGGTAGCGTGATTTGAGCGCCGATCTGATCCGGTAAGGGGAAAAGGGGCCTTTGGGCTCCTTTTTTCCGTTATGTGTCAGGCGTCCACTGTGACTTGGGTTTGGAAATACGCGGCCAATTGAGGCTGCAGCCAACGCCATAGGGCAGGCGCGCCAGTCTCAATTGCAGGCCGAACCCGCATTTCGATTTGCGCATAAGTCACGTCATAGTCGACCCACGATCCACCACCAGTTTCCAGATTGGCGATGGGCGTTTGGTAGCGGTCAACTGCTTTGGCAAATACCGCATCCGCTGTTTCAGCCGCTTCGAATTCATACCACAGATCAGAAAATTCGGCGTTCTGCGCTGCGGGCAACAAGCCGAAAAGCCGCTGTGCGGCAGCCTCTTCCTTTGCGGCCTGTGCCGTGTGATCCACGTGACCGTGAATGGGGTGATCGCCGGCGTCGATTTCTACAATGTCATGCAGCAAAAGCATACGCAGCACCCGCGCAACCGAAATATCGGTTTCGGCATGTTCCGACAGCACCCAAGCATAGAGCATGATGTGCCAGGAATGCTCGGCTGAGTTTTCGAACCTGTCCGATGTCATGAGACGTGAGGCGCGCAAAACGGTTTTCAGTTGGTCGGCCTCGGACAGGAACGGAAGCCGCGTGGTAAATGCGTTTGTGTCTGGGGTTGCCCTAGTCAACAGGGCCTTTGCGTGGCCGAAGGCCAAAGGAAACGCTTGGGCCAGATAGGCGACGCGCCCGCCGTCCATATTGTCCTTTGCAATCTCGATATGCGCGGGCTGGGGCTGATCTGCACAGAGCACCTGAAACAGGGGCTGGCAGCGATCCAGTATCTTGGCAAAGCGGGCGTCTGCCGTCTGATCGCCTTCAAATTCCTGCCAAAGCGCCTGAAACTCTTGTGCCTGATCGGGCGGCAATAGGCCAAAGAGCTGTGACGCCGCCCGTTTTTCGGCCTCCGCCACCGCCTGCCAGTCGGTATCCAGATGGATAGGATGGTCGCCTACGATGATCTCGACCAGATCATGGAGCAGCAGCATCCGGATGACCCGGTCAATCGAGACCTCAGGTGCAGCCAGAGGCGCCATAACCAACGCCCAAAGCGCCAGATGCCAGCTGTGCTCGGCCGAGTTTTCGGGGCGCGATTGATCCAGCAGAACATTGGCGCGTTCTACCGTTTTTAACCTGTCGGCCTGTTTCAGAAACGCGATTTGAGCCGACAGTCGATCCGTCATTGTTTTTCGATGGCTTTCACTTTGGAGCGGTGGGTGCTGAGGCGTTTAATGACGAAGGCGCGGGCCTTGCGTTCGGCCAGACGCACGCGAATTTCAGTCAGAAACGCCTCTTCCAGCGATTGAGAAGCCGCGCCAAGCACTTCGCCAACTTCGACAAAGAATCGATCATCGCCGGTTTCATCCATAACCTTCATCGTATCCTCGGCCAATTTGGCAGCGAGGCTTGTGATGGTGTCTGACATCAGCGCGTGGTCTCGGTCAGGCGGCGTTTCACATAGTCGCTGACATCGGTGATCAGCGTGTCCATGTGGCGATCCTGGAAGAAGTGATCGGCGCCTTCAACCTCGGTATGGGTGATGGTGATGCCTTTCTGCTCGTGCAGTTTGTTGACCAGTGATGTGGTGTCTGCCGGCGGCGCAACACGGTCGGATGAGCCGTTAATGATCAGGCCAGAAGACGGGCAGGGTGCCAGGAACGAGAAATCATACATATTGGCTGGGGGCGAGACGCTGATAAAGCCCGTGATCTCGGGTCGACGCATCAGCAGCTGCATCCCGATCCATGCGCCAAACGAGAACCCCGCCACCCAGCAGTGTTTCGAGTTATTGTTCATCGACTGCAGGTAATCCAACGCCGATGCCGCATCGCTCAATTCTCCTACGCCCTGGTCATACTCGCCCTGGCTTCGGCCCACGCCGCGGAAGTTGAAGCGCAACACGGTAAAGCCCATGTTGTAGAATGCGTAATGCAGGTTGTAGACGACCTTATTGTTCATGGTCCCGCCGAACTGCGGGTGCGGGTGCAGGACGATGGCGATCGGAGCGTCTTTTTCCTTTTGCGGGTGGTAGCGGCCTTCCAGGCGGCCTTCGGGTCCGGGAAAAATCACCTCGGGCATGTGTGCTTTGGTCCTGTCTTTTTCTTCTTCGAGCCCGGATATACTTGACGATAATCGTCGGGCACCTTAGAACGGTTCTAATTAATAGCGGCGCGTATTGTCGCTGCCCGTCGGAGATACGCACTGGCGGCGGCGGCGTCAATGATTTCGCGTGTATCTTGCCATGAGGGAATGCCAATGAAGCTGTCGACGAAGGGCCGTTATGCCATGGTTGCGCTGGCCGACATCGCGCTGCAGCCCTCGGATCAGTTGGTCACGCTGGGTGAGATATCGGAACGACAGGACATTTCGCTGCCCTATCTTGAGCAGTTATTTGTCAAACTGCGCCGGGCTGAACTTGTAGCGTCTGTTCGAGGACCCGGCGGTGGCTATCGTCTGGCGCGGCCCGCGTCCGAAATCCGTGTCGTCGAGGTTCTGTCGGCCGTTGATGAGACAGTTGACGCCTTGTCCAAGGGCGCGGGTGCCTCTGGGGCATCTTCTGGCAGCCGCGCTCAATCCCTGACCAATCGTCTTTGGGAAAGCATGAGCGCACATGTCTATGTGTTCCTGCATCAGACCCGCTTGTCAGATGTGATCAAGAACGATCTCGCCCCATGTCCTGCTGTGCCCAGCTTATTTGCTCTTGTTGATGAATAGGGCTTCGATTCTCGGTTGCCTGTTTAGTGTCTGACAAAAGATGTATCCATGACTCGCGTCTATCTCGATCATAACGCCACTACACAATTGCGGCCCGAAGCTCGGGACGCGATGATTGCGGCGATGGAGGTCTGCGGGAACCCGTCATCGGTGCACGCCGAAGGCCGTACAGCCAAAGCGTTGATCGAACGTGCAAGGGCGCAGATCGCCGCCGCATTTGGGGCCGATGGGGCGGATATCGTATTTACCTCAGGATCGACCGAAGGCGCGGCGTTGGCGCTTGCTGGTCGAAGACTGCATGGAGCAGCAATTGAGCATGATGCCGTAAGGTCATGGATCAAAGAAGATGTTCCGGTTCACGAAACGGGTCTTGTTGATCTACCCGATCCAGCCAACGCAACGCTTCAGTTGGCCAATTCCGAAACGGGTATTGTTCAGACTCTTCCTTCGGGACTGGCCGTGACGGATGCCACACAGGCCTTTGGAAAGCTGCCGGTGGCATTTAACTGGATGGACGTTCAGATGGCGTTGATCTCAGCGCATAAACTGGGCGGGCCCAAGGGTGTTGGTGCTGTTGTCATGAAGCGCGGCACCGATCTTGCAGCCCAGATCAAAGGTGGCGGGCAAGAGATGGGACGGCGTTCAGGCACGGAAAATGTCATTGGAATCGCAGGGTTCGGGGCCGCAGCTGAAGCAGCAGCGCGCGACCTGGCCAATGGTGTTTGGGAGCAGATTGAAGAATTTAGAAATATTCTAGAAAATGCTCTTGAGGCCGGAAATAAATCACCTATTTTTGTCGGGAAAGGTCAGAAGCGCCTGCCAAACACATTGTGTTTCGCCTCACCCGGTTGGAAAGGTGAAACCCAGGTCATGCAGATGGATCTGTCGGGTTTTGCGATCAGCGCGGGCTCGGCCTGTTCCAGCGGCAAGGTGCGCGCCAGTGCTGTGCTGACGGCGATGGGATATGACGAGGTAACAGCAGCCAGCGCAATCCGCGTTTCGCTTGGCCCTCGGACCACAAATGAAGAAGTGCTGCGGTTTGCTGAAACGTGGCTGGATAAAGAGAAAAAGCATCGCGCGCGCGCCGCGTGATCTGATGGAGAGGAAGCAATGGCCGCTTTGGACCAGACCCAGGTGAAAGAAGGTGTTGATCAGGAAACCGTGGATGCGGTGCGCGAGGTCAGCACATATAAATACGGCTGGGATACAGATATCGAGATGGAGTATGCGCCCAAAGGCGTGAACCCTGATATCGTGCGGCTCATCTCTGAAAAAAACGAAGAACCCGAATGGATGACTGAATGGCGTCTGTCGGCCTTCGAGCGTTGGACCAAGATGGAAGAGCCCAAATGGGCGATGGTCAGCTACCCTGAAATCGATTTCCAGGATCAGTATTACTATGCCCGTCCGAAATCGATGGAGGAAAAGCCCAAGTCGCTCGATGAGGTCGATCCCAAACTGCTGGCTACCTACGAAAAGCTTGGTATCCCGCTGAAAGAACAGATGATTCTGGCGGGTGTTGAGGGCGCTGAAAACGCGCCGGCCGAGGGGCGCAAAGTTGCTGTCGACGCGGTGTTTGACTCCGTCTCGGTAGGGACAACCTTTCAGAAAGAGCTGAAGGCCGCAGGCGTCATATTTTGTTCGATCTCCGAGGCGATCAAAGAACATCCTGAGCTGGTCAAAAAGTACCTTGGTACCGTGGTTCCGGTCTCGGACAACTTTTATGCCACGCTGAACTCAGCCGTGTTCTCGGATGGTTCGTTCGTCTACATCCCGCCGGGCGTCCGCTGCCCGATGGAGTTGAGCACCTATTTCCGCATCAACGCCGAAAACACCGGTCAGTTCGAACGCACCCTGATCATTGCCGATAAAGGCAGCTATGTCAGCTACTTGGAAGGCTGTACTGCACCTCAGCGCGACACTGCTCAGCTGCACGCGGCCGTGGTCGAGATCATCGTCGAAGAAGATGCCGAGGTGAAGTACTCGACCGTTCAAAACTGGTTCCCCGGGGATGAGAACGGGAAGGGCGGCATCTACAACTTCGTAACCAAGCGCGCGGATTGCCGTGGGGATCGCTCCAAGGTGATGTGGACGCAGGTAGAAACTGGCTCGGCCGTGACGTGGAAATACCCGTCCTGCATTCTGCGCGGCGAGGAAAGCCAGGGTGAGTTCTACTCGATCGCGATTGCCAACAACTATCAACAAGCTGATACCGGGACCAAAATGGTTCACTTGGGCAAGAACACCAAATCGCGCATCGTGTCCAAGGGCATCAGCGCGGGTAAGGCACAGAACACCTATCGTGGGCTTGTCTCGATGCACCCGAAGGCCAAGGACAGCCGGAACTACACCCAATGTGACAGCTTGCTGATTGGCGACAAATGCGGCGCGCATACGGTTCCGTATATCGAGGTCAAGAACAACTCCAGCCGTGTGGAACACGAGGCGACGACATCCAAGGTGGATGACGATCAGCTGTTCTACTGCCGTCAGCGCGGCATGGACGAAGAAGAGGCCGTGGCCCTTGTGGTCAACGGGTTCTGCAAGGACGTCCTGCAGGCGCTGCCGATGGAGTTTGCGATGGAAGCCCAGCAGTTGGTGGCCATCAGCCTCGAAGGATCAGTAGGTTAATCCCGCCTTTCACAGAATTCAGAACAAATTCGGGTCTTGCGACCCCTTGCGATACGCAAAAGGACAAAACATGCTGGAAATCAAGAACCTGCAAGTACAGCTTGAAGAAGAAGACAAGCAAATCCTCAAAGGTGTGGACCTGACGGTTGAAGCTGGCAAGGTACACGCGATCATGGGGCCGAACGGCTCGGGCAAGTCGACGCTGAGCTATGTGCTGTCGGGCAAGGATGGTTACGAAGTCACCGAAGGCACTGCCACACTCGATGGCGAAGATCTTCTGGAGATGGAACCCGAAGAACGCGCCGCTGCGGGTGTGTTTTTGGCCTTCCAATACCCGGTTGAGATTCCGGGCGTCGGCAACATGACCTTCCTGCGCACCGCCGTGAACGCCCAGCGCAAAGCGCGCGGTGAAGAGGAGCTATCTGCCGCGGACTTTCTGAAAGAGGTACGCGCCAAGGCAAAAACCCTGAAGATCGACGCCGACATGCTGAAACGTCCGGTCAATGTGGGCTTTTCAGGTGGTGAGAAAAAACGCAACGAAATCCTGCAGATGGCGATGCTGGAACCCAAGATGTGCATCATGGATGAAACCGACTCAGGCCTTGACGTGGATGCGATGAAACTGGTGGCTGAAGGTGTGAATGCGCTGCGCGATCAGGGCCGTGGTTTCCTGGTCATCACCCACTATCAGCGCCTTCTAGATCACATCAAACCCGATGTCGTGCACATCATGGCAGACGGCCGTATCGTCAAAACCGGAGGGCCCGAGCTGGCGCTTGAGGTCGAAAACAACGGCTATTCCGACATTCTTGCCGAGGTGAACTGATGGCCTTGCCCGAAGTCAAACAATCCGCAACCGAGGCGCGGCTGGCCGCGCTGACCATGCCCGATGCAGGCTGCACCCGCGCGGCCCGCGAAGATGCGCTGGCCCGTGTGTTGGAAACAGGTCTGCCGGGGCGCCGCGACGAATACTGGAAATACACACAGCCCGATACTCTGGTCGCGGCAGCGGCGCTGCCTGCGGCTGTTTTTGCAGATGATGAAGCGCTGATCTTTGATGAATTCGATAGCCTGAAGATCGTATTCATCGACGGTGTGTTCAGCGCTGAAGAGTCCGATGATCTGTCGCTGGAAGGTGTCAGCATAGACCGGCTAGAAGACATTTGCTGCAAAGATATCCACTGGGCCAAGGACCTGTATGGCGTTCTGGAAGCGCGTGGTCAGGTGCCGGTACAGCGCCCTCTGGCCGCTTTGAACACGGCTTTTGCCTCGGATGGGGTAGCCATTCATGTGACCGGTAAACCATCGAAACCGATCAACCTGATCTATCGTCATGCATCGCCGACATCGGACGCGATCCTACATCACGTGGTCCGCGTCGAAAGCGGGGCCGAGGCGACCATCCTGGAGACGGGTCCTGCGGCCTCGCGCTTTAACAAATGTATGGAAATCGACATTGCAGATACCGGCACCCTGCACCATGTCCGTGCACAGGGTCGTGACCATGAACGTCGCGCGGCGACGCATATGTTCACTCGGCTGGGGCAGGAATCGGTCTACAAATCCTTCACCTTAACCGTGAACGGCGTTCTGACGCGCAATGAACAGATCATCGAACTGACGGGCGATGATGCGGTTGCGCATGTGGCCGGGGCCTGTGTCGGTGATGGAGATTTCCACCATGATGACACGGTGTTCATCACCCATGATGCGGTGAATTGCGAAAGTCGTCAGGTGTTCAAGAAGGTGCTGCGCAACGGCGCGACCGGTGTTTTTCAGGGCAAGATCCTTGTCAAGGAAGGGGCCCAGAAGACCGACGGCTATCAGATCAGCCAATCGCTGCTGCTGGATGACGACAGTCAGTTCCTCGCGAAACCCGAGCTTGAGATCTATGCCGACGATGTGGCCTGTTCGCACGGGTCAACCTCGGGCGCGATTGACGAAACCGCGCTTTTCTACCTGCGCTCGCGCGGGGTTCCAGAGAAAGACGCGACCAACATGCTGACGCTGGCGTTTCTGGCTGAAGCCGTGGACGAGGTCGAAGACGGCGCCCTGGCTGAGGCTTTGGTCAGCCGGCTGGAAGGGTGGCTGGCCCGCCGCAGCTGATGCCGGTGTCATCAGATATCGTTGCCACATATCGGGGGCCGGGGCGCGTTGTGCGCCGGCTTCTGGATATGGGACCGCGCGAAGACCGAGCGCTGATCTTCGTCATGGCCTTCTGCATTGTCGCCTTCATCGCGCAGATGCCCAGCCTTGCGCGCCGTGCCCATATTGAAGGTGTCGAACTGAATATGCTTCTGGGCGGGGCCTTGATGGGCTCTGTCTTTATTCTGCCACTGTGTTTCTACACGATTGCGCTGTTGTCGCATTGGGCGGCGCGCATGATGGGCGGCAATGGCACGCCCTATGGCGCGCGGTTGGCGTTATTCTGGGCATTGCTATCTTCGGCTCCGCTGGTGTTGCTGAATGGCTTAGTCGCCGGATTCATCGGTCCAGGCCCGGCTTTGACCTTGGTTGGGCTGATTTGGGTTGCTGTCTTTTTCTGGTTCTGGTTATCCGGGTTAAGGCAAGTGCAAAGGTCAGCAGAATGAATGTTCCTCATCTGGGTCAACTGGCGGTTCTGACAATCAGGAAACCCGCCGAAGCGGCAAAACAGCTATTGGTTCTGAAACCGGGGCGAGAAGTTCTTTGGCTGACTTTCTTTCTGGCGGTTGTCCTCAACTGCCTGATCCAGCTGGGTATTGATCTGTCCGTTCCCGTGGGCGACGGCGAAACCGGCCCGGTGATCGATAGCGTACCTTTGGTTCTGATCCGATCGGCCGGCGCGATGATGTTGAGCATCTTGGCGTTTTTGTTCGTTGGCCGCCTGCTGGGGGGTACAGCTACATTTGACGACATGATGATCCTGACGATCTGGCTGCAATACCTTCAGATCGCCGCCCTGATGGGGACACTGATCCTGAGCCTGACCGTTCCGGTCTTCATGGCACTGTTGTTGTTCGCCACAGCAATACTGAGCCTCTATATCACACTGCATTTCCTGAACGAGGCGCATCAGTTCGGCTCGCTCTGGAAATCCTTTGCCGTCGTGCTGCTGTCCGCTTTGGTTGCGGTTCCCTTCGTCCTGATGTTCGCCCCTGCGGCACCCGTCTAGAAAGATCACCTCATGTATGATGTGCAAAAAATCCGATCTGACTTTCCGATCCTGTCGCGCGAGGTGAATGGAAAGCCACTGACCTATCTGGACAATGGGGCCTCGGCGCAGAAACCGCAGGTTGTGATTGACGCGGTGACGCAGGCCTATTCACATGAGTATTCGAACGTGCATCGCGGGCTGCATTACCTGTCGAATCTGGCGACCGAGAACTATGAAAACGTGCGCGGCACCATCGCACGGTTTCTGGGTGTCGCCAATGAGGATGAAATCGTTCTGAACTCGGGCACCACCGAGGGGATTAACCTGGTGGCTTATGGCTGGGCCATGCCCCGGCTTGAGGCTGGGGATGAGATTGTCCTGAGCGTGATGGAGCATCACGCGAATATCGTGCCCTGGCATTTCCTGCGTGAACGGCAGGGCGTTGTTCTGAAATGGGTTGATGTCGATACTGATGGCGGGCTGGACCCTCAAGCGGTGCTCGATGCGATTGGACCAAAGACCAAACTGGTTGCGATCACGCATTGTTCGAACGTTTTGGGCACGGTGGTGGATGTCAAAGCGATCACCGAAGGCGCCCATGCCAAAGGTGTTCCGGTGCTGGTGGATGGTAGCCAGAGCGCGGTTCATATGCAGGTCAATATTGATGAGATCGGTTGTGATTTCTATGCTATCACCGGCCACAAGCTGTACGGTCCGTCAGGATCGGGCGCGATTTTCATCAAATCCGACCGCATGGCCGAGATGCGCCCCTTCATCGGCGGCGGTGACATGATCAAAGAGGTCAGCAAAGATCAGGTCATCTACAATGATCCGCCCATGAAATTCGAGGCTGGAACCCCTGGTATCGTGCAAACCATCGGTCTGGGTGCAGCGTTGGAGTATATGATGGATCTGGGGGTGGAGAACATCGCCACCCACGAAGCCAACTTACGCGATTACGCCATGCAGCGTTTGAACGGGTTGAACTGGCTACAGGTTCAGGGAACGCGTCCGGAAAAGGCTGCGATCTTCAGCTTTACGCTGGACGGGGCAGGGCATGCGCATGACGTCTCGACCATCCTTGACAAAAAAGGCGTTGCTGTGCGCGCCGGTCATCACTGCGCGGGTCCGCTGATGGATCATCTGGGTGTAACGGCAACCTGTCGGGCGAGCTTTGGCCTCTATAACACCACCGATGAAGTCGATACTCTGATCGAAGCACTTGAACTGGCGCATGATTTGTTTGCCTGAAACGATCCCCGGGGACAAAGATTTCCAGTTGCACCCGGACCGGATCAGCGTTAGCTAACGGCCAAGGCACCTGTAGCTCAGCTGGATAGAGCGCTGCCCTCCGAAGGCAGAGGCCAGAGGTTCGAATCCTCTCAGGTGCGCCAACTCACTACTACCTGTGGATAACTCTGCTAAAGCCCTAAATGGTAAGGCCATATTTGGGGTTCGAACACCTGTTTCCCGGCCATAAAAAATAGGTTCCGCGAAAGCAAGCCTCATGATACCTTTCTTTACGATCAAGCAGCCATTTTTGTATATTTCATAAGGGTTTGCGAGGACTCCGAAAGCGAGTTCGAACATATCCTCCTTGGGGTGGCATGGTTTTTCCGTTTGTGCGGCCTTTTCCTCAGCCATTAGTTTCTCGCGTTCCAGCTTTTCAATACGTGCCTCGTACGCCGCAATGATCGTCGGGCTATCCGTTTCCAAGAGGCGGTCAATTATGCCTTCTATCTGCTTTTGCGCGTCTTTGGCTTGTTTCTGATACGTCCTGGCCTGTTCCTGCATGTTTGCGCGCTGCCACTCCCAGAGCTTGCGGAACACGTCTTTGGCCGCATTTAACAGCATGCGGGTCGGTTGTATCTGTTTCAGCAATTCCTCAAAGTCGCCTTCCAGATCAGCGCGCCGGATTGATTTGCGGTAGCTTTCACAACCTTTGGTCTTGCACATATAGTATGGGTGTTTGTCGCCAGTTTTTGATTTCGACCAGCAAGCTGTCATCGGGCGATCACAGTCGTCACAATGCACAAACCCGCGTAGCGGGAAGTCTTTGCTAATGTCTTTGCGCGCCGGGGCTTTGGCATTGCCTTCCAGTCGATCCTGAATCCGCTGAAAGGTTTCGATACTGATCAGTCCTTCATGATGCCCCTTGCGCGGCGCGATACCAAAACCGTGCACCATTCCTGCATAGATGGGCTGTGTCAGGATGTCTTTGATGCGCTGGTTTCTGATCGTACCCTGCGGCGTGTCTTTGGGATAATCAGGTTGGCTTTCAAGGTATCTTTTGACCTCGACTTGAGTCTGTAGTTTTCCGTTTGCGAAAGATTCTAATGCTTCGGTGAGTATGGAGGCCACAGGTTCATCGCGCACCAGAAACTTTTTGTGGACAGGATGATCCTGATACACATAGCCCTTGGGCGGACGGCTCATGACAACATAGCCATTCATGACGCGCGCACGGCTGCGATCAATGGTTTGCTCGGCATTGCGTTGTTTGTGGTTCTGCGCCACGGAGGCCAGGATATTCTCGATCAACAGCGAGGCTGAATCCTCGCCAAATTCAATTGAGGGACTTAACAACACCCCACCAGCTTTAGAAATTTCTTCCCGAAGGGTGAGGTGCGCGTTCAAATCACGAGCCAGCCTGGAGATGTCGTCGATGATGACAGCGATTTTCTCTTTACGGCGCTTACGGATAAATCGGAGCATAGCCTGAATGCCGGGGCGATTGATCAGGCCGCCTGACGCATCATCCTGAAACGATTCAATGACTTCCAGGGATTTGAACTTGGCAAATTCCCGACATCGCGTCTCCTGGCTGGCCAGGCCATCGCCTTTGCGTTTTTGCTTGGTAGAGCTAACGCGGCTATATATGACGGCTTTTCTCAGATCTGTATCATCCTGTTTTTGCGCCATTATTCCGGTTTCCTTTCCTCTGACCTCGATTCTAGCATCCCGGAATCCGCTTGTGCAGGCTCAGCGGCGCTTTCGAAGTCTTGTCCACAACTTTGTTGGATTGGGTGAATACCGAACCCCATTTCTACGAATGGAACCATCACATCAGCGATAATGCCCAATAGCTGGAGCTTTTCCTCCTCCGTTCCATCCATCTCTTCCAGATGGTGTAGGAACTCACGAAGGTCGATTTTTACACTCGGCTTGCCCGAAGCTGAATTGGCCACCGCCGCCGTAAACACTCGCAACAAGTCGCGATCTTCTAAATGCTCAGTATCTTTCACCGCTCACCTCCTTGAACATGCGAGATCGATATCTCCGCAGCCTGCGGGCCGCATGCATTGGCACGAGATCGTGGTTTTTTATGTTGAATATGTTCCGGTTTATCTGCGCGGTTCTTGCGCCCCGGGTTATGAGTCCATTGGCAGGTGCTCATCCTGCGCAGGCCACACCGGGCCTGCATTGCACCTGGACCCTTACTTTTCATAATACCATAAGTTGAATCTGCCACGCAAACTTACCTCTCTTGCTCGTATCCCCGGTAGTCCCTTGCCGTTCTGAAATCCTGGCGGGCTTTTTCTGGCCGCTCATGAAATCGCTCCCGCATCCAGTTCAGCCGCATGCGCTGGCGCGCCCGTCCCTGCTCGATAGCCGCTTGGCGCGTGTTTTCCTGATCGATGTCATAGCTTGGCGCTGGCGGCGCGGGGTGTTGCGCCGCCAGATAGGCCAGACTCTCCTGGGTTTTGATGCCGCGATCCGCCACCTTAGCCGGATCGGGCATATTCTCACGCTTCCATGTGGAGACAGCATCGGCAGAGGCGTTGAAACGCTCTTTCACATCACCGCCCCCGATCCGTATCGCGCTGCTGACTACGGGCATTCTGGCGCTCGTTCTCGCGGGCAGTCTCGCGCTGTTGCTGGCGCATCTCCTGCACCCGGTCATTGCTGCGCGTGGCCAAATTGGCGAGCTTCAGCAGATCATTCTCGCCAAAGCTGTTTGATTGCTGCCATTCGCCATTCTGATCCTGATAGGAGCGGCTGAACGTGGTATTGTAGTTCACGCCCTTCTCGTGCTGGTTCTCCCAGATCGCAGCATTCAGATTGCTCTCGCGCAAGGTATCAGCGGGTGATTTCTTCTGCTCTTCATTCATGATTTTGGTCTCCTTGTTGATTTAACGGTTGCGTTTGGATTGGTGTGGCCAGAGCAGAAAGACGATAATCAGCGTCATATAGGCGAGCGTTGGCGCAGCGTTTGGTTCATCGCCGAAGAAATAATATCCAACTGAGAACAGTACTCCCGCTGTACCCAAAAGGACTAGAAAGTACTTCCATAACCTCCTCAACGTCATGGGTGGGCGAGTTGGTTCTTTCTCGCCTTTCCTGATCAGGACGATGAATCCACGCATTACTGCTCTCCTTCTGGGTTGTTTCTGTTGAAGCGGGCTGGTGCGCACCCGGACAAAGCCCGGATGCGTCAGCCGTGTTTTCAGTCGAGTTTGCGGTAGCGTTTGCAGGCGAGGTACAGACATACTAGGGTGAATGCTCCTCCGAAGAGCGCCACCTTGGTCTCACCCGCTGATGCCGTAGCCCAGGTGCCAAAAGCGCCACTCGCGCCGCCAAGGGCGAAGTACAGACGTTCTCCAAAGCTCACTTTTTTCTCGACTTCTGCGTTTTCAGGTACGCGGACCTTCAACTTGGATTTGCTCATATTTTGGTTCCTTTCCGGGTTAGAGTTTCGGGCGATAGCCCTGGATGAACTGCCACTCACCGTTTTGGTATTGGGGGAGTCCCGCGAATGCTTCCGGCACAGCCTCGCGGATCACGCGGCGCTGCCGCATGCCCCAGAATGTGCGAACCCGCAGAGAGCTAAGATCCGCATCAAAATATGGATTGGGGAAGTATCGGCCCGCATACGCGCGGAGCGTGTAGTACGGCACCTTGTCCGCAATAAACGGGCCACAGGGATACCCCGCAGGGATAATCAGCGCCTTGTCTGGAGGCAGGGCAATGATCTCATCAGGCGTGAGCAGTGCTCGCGCCATTTTGCGCGTGTGGTGCATTTCCTGCTCCAACGTGCGCATCCCAAGCCCGGCGCGCAGAGGATCAGAACCTTCAAACAACACGCTATGGATCAATTCATCCCGTGCCCGCACCGCGCGCTCCTGCACCAGCGGGTCTGCGATTTCGAGGGTTTGTTGCCCCAACATGCGACTGATCTGATCCGCTGTGCGGATATCTGACACACCCGATCCCAGGAATATCTGGAGATCAGAACTGGCCATCAAAGTGGAAATTCCGGTATGGCCCAGATTTCGCTCTATCTGGCTCAGTGACTGGTAGACGAAGAAAGGCGACAGAGCAAAACCCCGGCCAGCGCTGTAAAGCGTCGCCGCATCTTCGTATTCGCCCAAAAGTGCAGCCTCGTCGCAGATCAGGTCTATGACAGGGGCTGACGGTTTGCGTTGCTTTAGAATGCGCACTGTTGAAAGGAATTGGCGCGCAAGCATCGCATATTGCGCCATCAACTCGACAGGCATAACAAAGAACACATAGACGTCTTCATCGGTATCTGCGGTCAGAACCGACAAATCAAAATCGCTCTGCGCCGTGCCGACAAAGCTGTCCTGCAAACACGGATCGCTGAATTTGGCCATAGCGTTAGAGATTTCACCCATCACAGAGGAAAAGGTGCGTTCGCTATTTCGCGCCATTGACAGCATCTCGCCGTAAACTGTGCCAAGATCAGGGCTGCCGCGCCGCGCTATCAGTTCGGAAAGCGACTCCCAGGCCTCGATGTTGGAGCGGATGAGATTGACCAACTCGAAGTGGCGTAAATGCGAGACTTCGCCGTCCAGAGTAACGAGCCCGCGAATAAGGGCTTCAACCCAGTTCTGCGCCTTCTGCTCAAAGAACCGCGCTTCCCCGCCACCACTCAGCGCAATCACCTGCTGCGCGGCATTTCGGCAGTCGGCAACAAGTGTAGGGCTGTCCGGCACCAGATGCGCCCACAGATTGACCCTGTGATTGGGCAGGCCATGCAAGCTGAATGGATTAATAACGTAGGCTTTGGCTCTCCTATGGACGAGGCCCGGCACGATGACGGCGGCCATCTCACCCTTGGGATCAACAATTGCCATGCGTACAGGACGTCCCTTGCGACCCTGCGCACCCAGAATATGGCTAAGAACGGTCGTGAGCTTTCCCGCCCCGGCTCCACTAACCAGAAGCGCACCAGCCGAAGTGGAATGCGTCAGCATCCGCCGCCCCGCAAAGCCGAATGGGATGCCGCCTTTGTCCCGGAACGCCCGCAAAACCTCGTGGGGCTGTGCCAGTGATGCCGAGCCGTAAGGATGATCTTCATAACCCATCAGCATCACACGCGTTTCCCCAGCATGACGCCGATCATGATCAGCGAAACATTCAGCGCCGCGCGTGCCGCAAAAAAGCAAAACGGAAAGCAGCCGAGTTTCCACAAAAACCCGATAAAGCCGACTAGATTCGGAGAGTATGATCCGCGCGCAATATCCAGTACGAAGTCCTGACTCAGTGCATTCAGATACGGCGCGCCAAGCAAAGCGATCATGAAGGCCGCGACCATCGACAGCCAATCCAGCACCTTAATCAGCGGACTTTGTTGTTGTGGTCTGCGCAAAGGCATAACAATCTCCAATTCAACTTGCGACAGCGCGCATTTCGACTGGCTTCAGAAAATGGAATTTTCCGAATTCAGGTTCTTGGTTCTGTAGGAATGCGCCTCTCAGCGCGGCTCGATTTTAGTTTTCTGTCGTTGTCTGCTCGACAAGCTAGGTAGCTCGTATTTCATGATCCATAGCGCACCATGATATTTTTTTCGTACACCCGTTTTTGCGGTGGCTGATATATAATAGAGCGCGTTTGAGCGCTACCAATGCAACGCGACTTTGCTTGGCACTACTCGGTAGCGTTTTAACCTTGAATTGCACCGAAATATCACTTCGCACCGACGGGACTTACGATTTTTAGTTTTGCCACCTGAGACATGCAAGTGATGCATCGGGAACGTAACCTTAACGCCCGTAGAATCCAAAATTAATTGAAGGTTTCAATGCATAAAACGCCAGGTTTTGAACTCCTACGAAACAAAATTTAAATCAAGCTAAGAAGCTAAAGCTGCTCGAAGTGAGCGAATGCCAGCTATCGTAAGATAAACTGAAATCAGTGAAACGCCTACGAGTATCGCCATTTCTAAAGAACTCTCGAAATTGAAGGAGCGTGTAACTAGAATCCCGATTACGACAAAAAAGTCACCTGTAAAGAAAATAAACACGGACAAAAAAGAAGCGATGAGTACAATTATACGAAAACCATCTCTGCGAACTTCGCCTTCATCCCACCAATATTGCAATAGTAAAAACTGACCTTCAACTTTATCCTCACTCTTTCTGGCGAGTTTAATTCGAGAAAGCAACGATATTGCAGAAACCTTCCCCCACAGTAAAAGGGCCAAGATGACAATGAGTGAGAGCTTATAGTTCATAAAGACGCCTAGTCCGGGAACTTTGATGCGGGCTTGTTCAACAGTATGCCTCAGGGAATTATAAATTCTATCATCGTTGACGTTTTGTAGGCCATGGCGCAACCCAATTGTCTGGATAGTCTCACTAAAGCTGTGTGGAGCGGAATGCGCTATAAGGTTATTGTTTTCGTTCGGAAAAAACAGTGTTAGGCTTTCTTCGGAATCCCAGCAGTAGCTCAAGTCTTCTGCCTTCCAGATAGGAGCCCGATCCGAGAAGAGTAAGAATTTCTCTTTGGAGAAAATCGTATCTGAAAACACTCTTATGGATGTCATGTTAGCTGTAGGTGCGTCCTCTTCACATTCGTACAGCTGATCTAATTCATCTATGGATTCTTGAAATACATCAATTCTTTCATTTCGAAAGTACAGCCTTCTACCATTCGAGAATGGTGCGCTTTGGGCCAAAGACCAAAACGGTCGA
Organism: Ruegeria sp. H4; assembly: GCF_056533065.1. Classification (NCBI taxonomy): domain Bacteria; kingdom Pseudomonadati; phylum Pseudomonadota; class Alphaproteobacteria; order Rhodobacterales; family Roseobacteraceae; genus Ruegeria; species Ruegeria sp. H4. The sequence continues at coordinate 200,290 of NZ_JBQFOC010000002.1, read as the reverse complement.
TCACCTGCTGTGAACTCGATGAGTCTTAGCACCTCGGGTTTTTCATTATCGTTGTGGTAGTAATTCGATAGATCGTCTTCGAAGTTATCACCACCTTCGTGAGATTGATATTCTAATGGTAGGCCGTTGATATCGTCTTTTACCGTTAATAGCGTTTTGAATATCAAGCTGTCCTCTACGGTCAGAAGATCAGATCTAGTTTCCCATCGATCAAATAGAAAGACCGCCGCGACTAGCAAAAGTGTAACTTGGATTGCAAATGCGGACTTAAGATCTTTCAACATAATGATCTGGCCTAGTACTCTCAAATGCATGTGGCATGAATTGTTAGAGTGTAGTAAGCGCCGCGCTTATGAGCAACGGTATTAACGATTTCCTAAGTGTCCGGTGTTGAAGTGTTAAGAGTCTTCGCAAGATGTGTGGTGTAGTACACCACATCTTGTTGGGGAGACGCTACGCTCTCCCGCAAACCCCTCTCGTCATTGGCTCTTCCAGGGTATCGAACCCGTTCTAGAGCCACATGGGAGACTTCGCTCTCCCAAACCCATCGACTTGAGGGCGTTCCTGCCCCCTAGACCCCAGACCATTTCATGGAGACCAACCTTCCGCAGTTTGGATACGCGCCATGTCATGGAGACGCTTTCAGCGCGACCAGGAAGGAAGCATTTCATAGCTGTCCTTGCCTTGGAACCATCCTATCGATCAAAGGGCTATCGCGCCCCTTGAAACCACTCGTCAGGCTCGGAGAATTCTCTCTACACCGACACCAAATCATGCAAACTCAACTGTTGCGTGTCTAAGCAAGATACTGCAAGATATGCCAAACTAAATGATATTAAAAACATGCAGTTAAGAACCATACCATTGAGCGATTTGCGCGTGAATCGTGCAAACGACAGACACGGCGAGTTGGAGAACGAGACCGCCGCGATCGCTTGGTTGTTCAATACGCGTGAAGTCCATATGCGTAACTTGGCAAAGGACATTGTCCAACAAGGTACGATCTATGAGCCCCCCTTGGTGTCACCAGACAATGGCGTTTACACGGTCTTCGATGGAAACCGAAGGGTCACATGCCTCAAACTCCTTGAAAAGCCATCGCGCGCGCCATCCATTCAGTTGCAGGAGTACTTTGCTACACTCCGAAAACAGTGGTCTGGCACTTTTCCAACCAAGTTCACCTGCCATGTCGAGGCCGACCGTGATCGCCTAGATAGCATTCTTTTCAGGCGGCACACGGGATCGCAAAATGGCGTAGGCCAATCAACCTGGGACGACCGAATGAAGAACAACTTCATTCTTCGAACAGGCCAAGCCAGCGGCTTCAACGTAGCAGATGAAGTCGAAGCCAGGCTCACTGAAGCCAAACTTTTGCCTGGTCGAAAGAGAATTCCTCGCTCAACTATGAACCGTTTGCTGTCCGCTGAAACCTTTCGGAATCGGCTTGGCTTTAGCGTTCGTAAGAAGAAGTTCGAGTTCACACACGTTGAAGAGAAAGTGCTGACAGCCTTGTCCCGCGTAGCTGAAGACTTAGCGACCAAGAAAATCGTATTGGGCGACCTATGGGATGTCGACGGTAAGCGAAGATACCTTGATGGGCTTGAAAAAGAGGGTGTCCTTCCAACGGCAGCTGATGCTCTACAAACACCTGGCTCAGGGACTCCATCGCCAACTTCCCCTAAACCTCCCAGTCCAAAGCCTAAGCCGACGCCACTACCAAAGCCATCGTCCAGGAAGACGCTAATTCCGCAAAAAAACTATGGAATTACGTGGCCTGGGAGGCTTCAGCGACATCATGAGATTTGGGAAGAGCTACAATTCCGCCTGGATTTGCAAAAACACAGAAATGCAATTTCAGTCCTATTTCGTGTACTGCTTGAGCTTTCGGTTGAGAATTACATCAGTCAACAATCGACTAGCGCTCACAAGAATGACAAGCTTGCACTTAAGGTCCAAAAAGTAGGACAACACCTATATTCTCAGGGAAAAATTGACAAAAAACAGCTCGACGCGACCAAGAAGTTCGGTCAAATCGATCAGTTAATTTCAGCTGATACCCTGAACCGCTATGTCCATTCCGCCGACTTTGCGCCGTCAGAGTCTCATCTGACTGCCATGTGGGATAGCCTCGCGGACCTAGTTGTTAGATGCCTTGAAGCCTAGTGCCTTCTGTAACTGACACATGGCTTTGGTAATTTACGCCCTTGCCCTGGCGGCAAAAGAAAGTTCTGAAAGACTAAAGAATGATTGAACAAATACAGTTGCTTAGAAATGTTGGTCAGTTTGACAATGTCAGTCCGCCTCAGGACACAGGTTTTAGTCCATTGTCGTTCGTTTATGCGGAGAATGGGCGTGGAAAAACAACGCTCGCCGCAATTCTGCGTTCACTTTCGACAGGGCAAAGTACACTGATTACAGAACGCAAACGCCTCGGCTCCCAGAATGATCCCCATGTTGTTGTTGCCACCTCTAGCGGCACTGCAATGTTCCAGAACGGTGCGTGGAACCAACAAACGCCCGACATTGCAATATTTGATGACACTTTTGTTGCTGAAAATGTCTGCTCAGGAATAGAACTCCACCCCAATCACCGACAAAGACTTCATGAGCTCATACTCGGTGCGCAAGGTGTTGCCTTGAATGCCACGCTTCAAGGGCATGTTCAACGTGTCGAAGAGCACAACAAGGACCTCAAGAACTTTGCCAACGAGATTCCCGCAGTAGCTCGAGGGCCATACAAACCCGATGCTTTCTGTAATCTCGAACAAGATCAGGTGATTGATCAGAAGCTAGAAGATGCCGAGCGCCGGTTCGCTGCGGCAAAATCCGCTGATGCAATCCGAAACCGTCCTGGCTTTGGGGTCGTTTCCCTTCCAAATTTTAATGTCGATGAAATCAACGCAATTCTCGGACAGACTTTGGATGACCTCGATGAGGCGGCTGTTGAGCAAGTGAAAAGTCATCTAGCATCAATTGGTAGGGGTGGAGAAGCATGGGTGGCCGATGGAATGCCTCGCATTGAGCCACTTGCTCGGACCCGCGATGATCAAGAATGTCCATTCTGCGCTCAGGACTTGGCAGGCTCTAGGATCATAAATCACTATCGCGCCTATTTCAGCGACGCTTACGACGACCTTAAATCACGCATAAGAGCAACAGGGATTGCCGTGCGCGATACTCATTCAGGGGACGTGCCGTCTGCCTTCGAACGGGACATTCGGACAGCTGCTCAAACTCATGAATTTTGGAAGGACTTCACAGAAATACCTGACATTGAGATCGACACTGCCGCAATTGCAAGGGAGTGGAATGCCGCTCGTGAAAAAGTTCTAGACCATTTGCGTTCAAAAGCCGCAGCGCCGCTCGAACGAATGGCTCTATCTAATGATGCTCTAAACTCAGTTGAAACGTTCAGAGCTAGAATTGCCGAAGTTACTGCCCTTTCTGAACGGATAACCGACAGCAATGATCGAATTGATGTCGTCAAGGAACAAGCTGCAGCCGACGATCTTGCTTCTCTCGAGAATGATCTAGCCCGATTGCGGGCGCAAAAGGCGCGTTTTGATCCTGCAGTTGCTCAGAAATGCGATGATTACCTTGCAGAGAAACAAGCCAAGACAGCAACAGAGACATTGCGCGATCAAGCACGCGCTGCCCTTGATGCTTACCGCCAGCAGATTTTTCCAGCTTATGAGGGCGCAATCAATGACTACTTGGGACGATTCAACGCGTCCTTCCGGCTGACTCGAGTGGAGTCCCAGAACACACGTGCCGGTTCGTCGGCTTCCTACTTTGTGGTCATTAATAATCATGAGGTTAATATCACAGCTGCCGAAGGGCCATCGTTCAAGAACACCTTAAGTGCAGGTGATCGTAATACACTCGCTCTTGCGTTCTTCTTCGCATTTCTTGAACAGGACCAAAATCTTGCGCAAAAGGTTGTGGTCATCGACGACCCTATGACGAGCCTTGACGACCACCGCAGCCTTTGCACACGTCAAGAGATCATGGCTATATCGCAGCGGGTTCAACAGGTTTTGGTGCTTTCTCATTCGAAGTCATTTCTGTGTGGGCTTTGGGAACAAGCAGATAGGAATGCGCGCACAGCTATCCGAATAAATCGTGCCGTAACAGGTTCCGAACTCGCCGTTTGGAACGTGCGCGATGACAGCATTACAGAACATGACAAACGTCATGAGCTAGTACGCTCGTACCTTCAGGTTGCCGATCCAACCAAAGAGCGCCCGGTTGCAGAGGCGCTGCGGCACATTCTCGAAGCCTTTATTCGTGTGGCCTTTCCTGAAAGTTTTCCGCCAGGTACGTTTCTTGGCTCATTCATAGGAGTATGTGAACAGCGCCTAGGCATGGCCACTGAAATTCTTTCCCAAGCGGATATCACAGAGCTCCGCGCACTTCTCAACTACGCAAACCGCTTCCATCACGATACGAATCCTGCCTGGCAGACTGCCGTAATCAATGATGCTGAGTTAACTGGGTTCGCAGAACGAACACTTCTTTTCGCTTCTCGGCGGTAGGCCTGTTTTATTGAGTTGGTGCAGCAGGCTTTTATCGCCTGCTGCGATGTTCAATGTTCATGCGCGCGTAACGCCAATTCAGCCTGAATAGTTTCAAGCTTTGCCAGGGCGTTCCTGCGTTCTGCGCTATCGGTATCCGATGCTGCCAGAGCGTTGAAGGTTTCGCGGAGCAGGCTGCGCAATTCGTTATCGCTGAACTTTGCTGCTTCAAATCGTGTGACGAGTTTCATGTAATCCTCCTTTGGATCAAGGAGGCCCCAACCATCAGGGCCTTTCGGCCCGTCCCCAGATCATCCTCGGCTCATGAAGGCCTGATGGTGGGCGGTGGAACTTGATTGAAAGGAGGAATGCTGAAATTCGCGCGGTTTAGTGCGCAATGCGGTGACCGAAGGCGCAAAGCTTGCTCTGACACCCGATATCTGCTTTGTCGCAGCAGGACAGAAATAAGGGGAATGCAATGTCGATAGACATTAGCGGTCTGAATGCCGCTGAATTGAAAGAGCTGGCCGTGAAGATTGAAAAACGTGTGGTGCAGGTGGAAAAAGAAACGCTGCAAACGGCGCTGAAAGAAATGCGCGCCATTGCTGACAAGCTGGGCGTGGCGTTTGAAGATGTGATTGCCCTGCACGGCGGTAAGGGCAAAAAGCCAGCCACAAAATCCGCAGCCAAATACGCCAACCCCGCTGATCCGTCCCAGACATGGACTGGCCGTGGCCGCAAACCCGCTTGGGTGAAAGAGGCGCTGGAAGCCGGAAAATCAATCGACGATCTGACGATTTAAATCCAGATGGCGTGCGCGTTGAATCGTCGTATCACCTAGTCAGCCAGACATCGCATGAACTCTTCATACGGTGTTCCAGAAGTAATATAATTTCAAAAAAGGTCAAATTTATTGACCTTATAAGCTCTCTGTGCCTGAATAAGCTTATGAGATTATCTGATGAGCATATCAGTCGGGCATATTTTGTTGCAGGTATCGGTTCATACTTTCGATCAAGCTCTGACACACGAGTTGCAGAAGCCATTCAAACTGCGAACAAATTCCTCGACAGCTTGCCCGATGATATCTCCAACCCTCGCATTTCAGGTGGAGGAACCACCACGAGCGATAAAGTTCTGATATTTTTCTGGCTTCATGGACAAGGCGACACCAATCACGGTGTCACAGCGACAGTAAAAACCAACGGGTTGTGGGATCTAGAAATTGACCTATCAGGGATCAAATCTGAGAGATTGAAAAACCTATCGCTAGCCGAAGCTCTCGCACGAATTAGAAAAACCGATGCGCTATGGCCCTTTAGAGATTTCCCCGTGCCTTCCAGCGGAACCCCGGAGATTTAGACTAAGCCTTGCAACTATATTGTATCCACCAGTCGTTAAACGGGCCTGTTGGCGGGAGTTGGCCTTGATTATATCGCCGGATATCTCTGAGAACTCCACACATGCATGCGGAAGCGTCTATGTCAGCTTGGTCTTTGTCAATTTGTCCACTGGCGTTTTGACGATCTTGAATGTGCTTCTTTTCGCATTCGTCAGCTTCACTTGAAAGCTGCTTAAGAAGTCGATCAGAAATAATTGTTAACTTCGAGATTGTTTCAACCAAATCAGGATCGTTCAAAATCTCTTCTTCTTCCGGTGTTGCTTGTTTTCGGTATCCTTCGATAGCTTCTTGAACACCGATGTTTCGGCTTACCATCAATTGCTTTACTGAGGCCGCAATACTCACCACCGAAGCAAGTATCGAAATTGACGCGCCAACTGTCACTGGATCAACCATAGTCCCCCCTAAATCTCTAACTCAAAGCCTCAGACCACGCACAATTGAGATGCTAAAAACACCAAAAAGGTTACAGCTACATCGACTTCAATGCAAATCCGCTTGGGCGTTGGGTAATCATTGCTCTAGCGCCCTAAGCTGACGGTCGAGTGTTGCCCGTGCCGCCCCGATCCGCCGCGCGGCCTCAGAAACAGAAATCCCGGTCTGCGCGATGTGCTGCTGTGCAGTGACTACCGTTTCTATGTCCAGTGCCGGGCGTCTACCAAGGCGCTTGCCCCGTTTTCTGGCGGCTTGCAGCCCTGCCGTCGTGTTCTCGACGGTAAGATCGCGCTGGAATTCGGCAACAGCGCTGAACACGTGGTAAATCAACTTCCCGCCCGGTGTCGTGGTGTTTATCCCCTCGCTCAGAGAACAGAAGTGAATGCCGTCATTATGAAAGCGCACCAGCAAGTCAGAAAGATGCTGCACAGAACGCCCCAGACGGTCGAGTTTGAACACCACCACCGTGTCGCCGCATCGTAGCTCTTTGAGCATCGCATCAAGACCGCTGCGGCTGGACTTCTTGCCGGATACGCCGTGATCTTCGAAGATCTTCTCGCAGGCAACATCGGACAGGGCGTCACGCTGCATCCGCAATTTCTGGTCTTTGGTGGATACACGGGCATAGCCGATGCGCCGCCCCTGTGCACCGAGAATAGGCCAAACACTCATGGATTTAAGTCTCCTGCGTTGCTCAGAAACGAACCTTTCTGAGCAGGGCGCAGGCTGCGCCTTTTTCGTCAGATTTTGGGGCTTTCCCCGCCGGAAATTGCGGCTTTCACAATGTATTGTCATTACTCCTCCTGTTAAAGTGCCGTTGATCAAAAACCTTCGTTTATGATCAAATGTTTAAAGGTTTCCGGCAAAGCGTTTCTGGCGGCTTGTCTGTTCCATCCACAGCTTTCAATGGCCGAGGAATTTACCAGTGCCGACGTGCTCGCGTGGGAGGAAAGCGCGCAGGATTCGTTCTTTCAGAACGCCATCTCGATGACAGCCATCGTCGTGACCCGCACTGGGCAGCATGACAATTTGGTTGCTTGCCTGAATGACTGGTATGGGCAGAATGAAACCCGGCCAGAACGTAATGCCTATATTCGCGGCAAGTTGAGAGATTTTCCAAACTACCACCCGCAAGGGATCATTCTGGCCGTTCTGGAGGAAGCCTGCGGTGAGTTCGCGCGCTAATCGCAATCACGACTAGACGCTTGAATTCTGTAGTGAATTCGTTCAACATATTGGTATGAATGAAGAAAAATCCATTCTTCCCATAGAGAGGATCGCTCAAAACATCTATGTCTTTCGCGGCCAAAAGGTCATGATCGATAGTGATCTTGCAACACTTTATGGCGTCCCAACTTCGCGGCTAAATGAGCAGGTGAAGCGGAACATAGAACGGTTTCCGGAAGACTTTGCCTTTCAACTCACACCAGAAGAATTTGATGCTTTGATGTCGCAAATTGCGATATCAAACACCGGGCGCGGTGGCCGCCGAAAGGCACCGTGGGTTTTCACTGAACACGGCGTGTTGATGTTATCCAGTGTTTTGCGAAGTTCTCGTGCGGCGGAAATCAACATCGCTATCACCCGAACATTCGTACGTATGCGTGAAATTCTGGCAACCCACAAAGATATTGCGCGCAAAATTGATGAGCACGACCAGCATATTTCAGCCTTGTATGACTATGTTCGTCAATTGATGGCGCAAGAAGAAGAGCCGAAGAACCCCATCGGCTACGTAAAGCCCAAAAGCGACTGAGTGCCTTACAACTTCGGAATATCAACTTCAGCCGTTGTAAATGTTGGCTTTTTATCCACTTCAGGCGCATTCGGTGTTGAACGTGTAAGAGCGTCTACTTTAGGCAGTACCGTGTCTTCGATTTCATCCATACGCTGATGGAAACTCTCTAGTTTATCTTTGGATGGTGGGTTTTCCTCATCATCCATTTGCAGTTCCATCCCGCCAATTTCATCCTGGCCGTTGCGGATATCTTTTTCCAGCTTGTCCAACTCATCCAGCTGTTCTTGCAGCGCTTGGCGTTCGACCTGCGTCTGCTCATCTTTCAGGCGCTGTTCGGTCTCGGCTCTGACACGCAACACAGTATCCAGCGCCGTATCCAAACGCGATTGCACCTCACGTAGCCGTCTCTCAGTCTCCTGGAACAACTTCAAATAAGCCGGATCGTCTTTCATTAAAATCTGTAAGGTTGTCAGTTGGACATCACGCTCTGCGCGGCGTTTGGCGGCGTCCGAATGGTTGGGCGCAGCATCACCAAGAAACCGATCAATGCGGCCAACATCGCGTCCGGCCATCTCATTGTTGAAATCGTCTCGTAGCTGCGTGCGCTCTTTGTCCCGCTCCAACTGGCGGGCATCATCTCCACCATTCTCTAAATTCATAGCAATATCTTAAAGAATTATGGTTAATTTAGGGTTAAGAATACAAGGATTGATTCTTGGAAAGATGATCAAAAAGTTGCTTTGGAGTGTAGATAAACGATTGCCTAACCCCAATCAAATATCTGCAAAAACCAACGCAACTCATGTATCGACGATTGACTACATTTCTGCCGCCGATGTTGCGATGTCTTCGCCTTCCTTTGAAAGATATATGTCCCAGTTCGGAGTAAACTTCTTCCAGACTTTCAATATCGACCGGATCAATACTCGCTCTCACCAAGCCAGACCTTAACGGATTCAGATAAATCCAACCATTTCCCTTTTTCAAAATGATCAAGCAATGCCTGAAGTTTCTCTCCAAGAATCCAACATGCTTTCCCACTCCAGTATCTGAGAACAAGCAGAGGAAATCACAACTTGATTCCTTATCAAGTTTTGCATCATGATTCTTCATTATGTTACAATAGTTTGTGAGCTTACTACGACGTATTTTTCGAATTGCAGGGTATTTACCACTTAATGGACCGCATGCAGGTATAGAAAGGGAACTCCTCATTTCCGGGGCAAAGCCTATAGGATTTCTATCAATGGCAACACCGCCACCAGGCGTCATTGAAGATCCAAATCCAGACATCGACAAGATAAGAAATGACATCCAGTTACTAGACGATGCGGCAAGTCTCGGTAAATTGCATGCTCTAAAGTTCGTCCGCGTTGGACAAGTTGAAGGTGAGAAACGCATATGGGCATTCTACTGCCAGCCTGGCCTCGAAAGAGATATGAACGAGCTTGCCGAGTTTATCATCGCGGAGAGCGAAGGAAGGGACACTCGACCGCTTCAGCATGATGTAGGTATATTTTTGGGCTACTCACCTGAAGACGTAAGACTGTTTTACGATGGCGGTTACGCTTCATTGCCGCAACTATTTGGTTGGGCAATGACTGCCACGCACGACTTCCGAAAAAGCTGCCGCGTCGATCTCATGCTGGCCAATACGGATTGCGAACCCTAGCGATAACCCTTTCCCTGACACATGTAGCACACGACTTGGCGGCTCTTCTGAACAGGAGTGCGTACCTTGTTACCTAACGGCGCGGGCTCTTCGTAGTACTCTGTGGTAGTACCCGTACCCTGGCATTCCAAACATTTCTTTTTCTTTTCACCCGTCACGGGATCAACACGGTCATCTGACATTGGAAATCACCTAAATCAAAAGTTACGAAACTTGCTATCGTTTTAGGCTGAAGAGCATCAACATGCGCGTAAAGCCTCAGGTTCGCGACGCGCTGTTCGATTCTACCGAAGCCTATTTGAAGACCCGTGTTACCCTATGTCATATTTTTTGATTCGCTGGGTTATAGAATGATTTCAGAGTATACGGACTCCGAATTTGCGCGTTTTCTTGCACTCATCGTGGTGTCTAAGCAATTCATTATTTCGGCTGTTTTCATACTGGTAACCATATCCATCATGCTCGCCTATCGCAGGGTGCTCCAGAAGGTTGAACTTGATTTTTCTCTCGAAAATATGACCCTGAAGGCCTCGGTCACGCTTCTTATACCGGTTTTTTTGCTGATTGCTCTTCTTGGGTATTCGTATGTGTTACTTTCCTCTCCCGTCGCTGTAAAATTTGAGGACAATTACATCGTCGAAGCTGCTGGCGCTGCACCCGCTCCTAGGCCTCTTCCAGTCAACGAACTACCCGATGAGAGAATTCGCGACTTATCACTAACAATAAGAGAGTTCTCCAATCAACAAAACGCTGAGGTTGGAAGCCAGGAGAGCCGAGAGCTTTTGGCAAGACTGACTCGATGGAGAAACAGCTTGGTTTTTTCGCGCTTTCCAGAATCGGAAGTCAGCGCTGTGCAACGTGGCGAGAACATTGCGAACCCATCGAACCAGACAATGATCGAGTTTTTAATGGGGTTATAAAATGAAACCACTGGGATTCATTGCGCTTCTAAGTGTTATGGCGCTATTTTCTTCCAACTCACAAGCACAAGTAACGCGCAGCAGCGATCAACGTGATTGGCTTGTATATTATGCTGAACTTGCAAATTACGCGGTGCAGCAAGCCTCAGAAATCGATCCGGAACTGCGGCAGGACTATGAATTGCGGGTGACTGAAGGCACCGCAGTCCCGTCTGCTATGGTGATTTACCGAGGTGAATCTGGCGGTTCTGAGATCCACGTCAATCATGCATTCATTCTGATGAGCCTTTTTCTGGCAGACATTTACGCAGCAAATTCACTTACGCAAAATGAGTTTTTGGGTTGCGCTGAACAGTATGTAACATACCTGCAGCGCGAGGTCGCTCGCAGCATAGCCGTTGAAGCAGCAGGCGGAAAACCCAACGAAATACTACCACCAGAAGATGTTGCGTTCGCATCACCTGAGTGCAATGGCATCGAAGAATATCTTCCACTCGCCGAACAGTTCAGACCACAAAGAGACATTCTGGTCGGGAACGCGTTGGGATTCGTGATACTGCACGAGATCGGCCATATACGGATGCACAAACACGTCCAGGTTAGCAACGATTTATCCAGTATGAATAAAGCACTAAGCCACTTCTGTGTATCCCGTTCGCACGAGTTGCAGGCCGATAGGTTCGCAGTTAGAAAATTATTTGAACTTGGTTGGGCGGATGCGCTTCACTACACGCCAATTTGGCACCTGTTGTCCGTCACTGATCCAATCACCGCTGCGGCGGCAAACGAGCGCTGGATACTTGAGACAACAGCTACTCATCCCTTTGCAGGTGATAGGATGGCAGCAGCGTACGACTATATGTTCGGACTTTATGAGTCCAATGGCCTCACAATCAATCATGAACTCAAAGCGCTGGTCGAGCAACTGACTGAGATAATAGCCAAGAAAGACTTCTTGAGCGAACTGAGCTTGCAAGACTTAGGCATTTTCTCATTGGATTTATCATCCTGTAGTTAGGTCAAGCCCAGTCTGTGATAAACTTGGAGTAAATTGAGACCGGTGTCTTTGACCTAATTTAGAAAGGAATCTCATCGTCCATTTCAGGACCGATTGGGTCGTCTTTGCATTCTTCGATAAATCGCGCGACATCGCCGCAATGCGCCATGTACTGGCGTTCGATCAACGCGTGCAGGGTTTCATGGATATCGGTACCTTCAAATTCGCCAATATCCCTCAGTCGTACAAACTCAGTCTCGTTTACTATTAATGGGATGATAATTGTAGCCATGTCTGCCTCCTTTTTTGGTTATCCGGGTTCTTGATCACGCCCACGGTCACGCTGGCGATCCATCTGTTTCTGTCTTTCCTGTTGGTGGCGGCGCTCGGCATCCTTGCGCGCCTGCTGGTTCTGCTCTTCAAAGCGCTATGTGATTTCCACCGGGGCTTTACCGCCCAGCATCATGTAATGCGCCACATCACGGTTAAGCGCCTGCATCTGTTCCTGCTGCTTTTCTCGCATCAGATCAGCTTGTTCTTTCAGCCTGCGGCGTTCCTCAAGCTGACGCTCAATCATGGCCTGTTTCTCGGCGCGGTCACGTTCCAACGCGCGTGCCATCTCGGCTTCATTCTCTTCTCTGATTTTTTTGTTCTTGCCCGTAATCCAGCCCCACAGCCCGCGTATACCTGTCGGCGTGCGTGTAGCGCGTGCTTGTTCTTCTTCCTGCCAGCGGCGTTCCTGTTGCGTCTTAAGCTGATCGCGCAAGTGACGCTGGCGCTGCACCATTTGTTCACGTTGATACTGCGTTGCCAGGTTTTCCTTGGTGGCTTTATCCTCAGCCTCACGCGCCCAAGTGCGCAGCTTGGGCGTCATACGTTCCGCAATGAAACCTTTCGCATCATCGGTGGATGGTAGATTCTCGGGATCACCCAACCGCGCCTTGAGTTCTTTGGTTTTGGCTCCGGTGGCGCGGGAAAGTGAATAGACCTCACCGCGCCAGTCAACCGCAACAAATCCGCGTCGGTCTCCCTGTGCCAGCATATAGCCGCGTTCACGCATAGCGGCCTCAAAGCTCTGGCGGGAATCCAATCCAGCCCAAGCCTCGCGCATGGCTTCTTTGATCGCTTTGGGGTCTTGGCGCGTGCGTTTGGCTTGCTGCCATTCTTCACGGCTGAAGCTCAGCGGATCACGCTGATTGCGGTCTTGCAGGCCTTTGGGCATCTCCCAGCCATGTTCAAGGAAGAGATCACGCGAGATACCTTTGAGCGTGTTTTTGTAGAATGGCAGATTGATCGCTTTCATCTCTTCGCCATCAATCCGGCTCCAAACAGCATGCGCATGCCGCCGCCCGTCTTTTTCATGGAAGACAATGGCGCGGGGCTGACCATCCAGACCCAATTCCCCTTCAATCCGCTCTATCGCCGTTTCAAAGCCTTCGACTGTGACCTGCTGATCGGGCGGAGGATTGAGGCTGAGCGAGAAGAGATGATTTGTGGCACGGGTGCCTTTGGCGATGGCATCGGCCTCGCTGAAAGCTTCAACGATATCCTCGCTGACATAGCCGCGCAGCTCATGCAATTCGACATGATCATTGTCGCGCATAGCCATCAGGTATCGCCCCAACTGCACCGCATCACCGCGCTCTTTGGCTTTCAGGATCATGGCTGTACGCCTTTCTTGCCCAAAGCGCGCAGCAGTTCAGCCCGTATGGACACGATGTCCTGGCAGGCATCTTTGATCTCAGCCTCGACTTCGGGGTGAACAGGCAGCGTGCCCGTATTCACCGCTTTGGCGAGTTGGTTGAGGTTGGAGGACAGCCGGGATTGCCCCAAAGCCGCCAGAACACGCGCCAGAGCGATGTGATCTTCCACAGGCCTTGTATTGCGCCCGCGGACCTTTTCCAGATCACCTTCAAAAAGCCTGGCTTTGATGTAAGCACTCAACGGCACGCCATTGGCGGCTTCTTCCAGCTTCGCGCGTTCCTCAAACGTCAAACGCAGCGAAAATGGTGTAGGTTTCTTGCCTTTGGCTTGCTGGTTGAATTGCTTATTCGAGGTGGACATCGCTGCACCTCGATTCAGACTCTAAGTCCTTCAAGGTATTAGCGAGTTCAGATCCTTCTAAGTGGCGCTCCCATTCGCGCAACACTTCCAGGAGGGAGTTCGAACTTTCTCCTCCTAGGCGCGCCATATTTCATTGAGATTTAGGCAGCGGGTTAATCCGCCCGAAAGTTTTGGCAAAACAAAACCCCCGTCAGACGATCTGCGGGGGTTCGGGACGTTTGGGTTTGGCAGGTAGACTAACCGCGCCAGGTTCGAACGACACCACAATCCATGTGTACGAAGTTCGACCGGTAGTATTGCCCTACGCCACCAGCGCGGCAGGACATCGCGGCCTTGGCCATTTGCGATACCGAACGGGACGACAGGCGCAAATCGGCGGCCTGGCCTTGCATGTGCAACGAATTCCGGGCCACACGACGGGATTTTGAGCGCAGCATTGCGTTGGTTTGAGGGGAGCGGTAACCCGATAAAAGCATATAGGGCTCGTCTGCATCCAGAAGATTGTGTGAAGCCGCCATGATGTCGATGGTACGCAGGTCCATGCTTTTGGATTGATCGGTGCGCCAGTCGCGCATGAAGTGGTTCACTTCTTTGACAGCATCCTTGATGTATTTGCCGTCAACCCAATATATCATGTCGATCCGTTCGCCTGTGCGACCGGAATACATGCGAATGCGACGAACATCGCCACCACCGCGAAGAAATCCTGCTGCATTGGAATAGGTCGGTGCGGCTACGACCGCCGTTGCCGCGAATGCGCCCAATAGGGCACGCCGGGTCAAGCCCGATGTACTGCTCTTGGTCATTTCAGTTTCGTCCCGTACTGTATCCTGCCTGCGAACGATGTTACGTCCGCTGTCTTAATATTTCCCATCCCAGATGGCGAATTTATGGCACAAACAGATTCGAGGGCCAAGTTTTGTTTGATTTTCAGCAGAACAAGGGGGAATTTTCGGCAGTTTTTCGCGCAACTGAGATTTTTCGCATATTTTTCGCACGACTGAGGGGTTTTGGCATCGCCGCGATGCAATCGCGCATCAGCCGCAAAAGAAGACCAGGGATAAGGTATTTGTGAATAGACAACGACCTGTTCCCAAAATCATAGTGGTTCGGCGCATTCCCATTTGTGCAAGCTATTGAATAACCAAGGGCATCCCATGTTCTCTGTATTTCGGACCAGTACCAGTATCCTTTTGACAGCCTGTTTTGCGGCAACGGCTGCGATGGCCAATACCGCCTCTGACGCGATGCAGGGGACGGCGTTTCAAATGGCGGTGGCTGAACATATGCCAACGTCAGACGATATCGCTGTATTTTACCGGTCCAACGGCTATGCACCGGTTTGGGTGGGTCCTTCGCAAGATCATGCCGATCGCCGCGCCGCTTTGATTGAAGCTTTGTCAAGCAGTCATATGCATGGGTTGCCATCCGCAAGCTATGATATCGACGCTCTGGTGGACCAGATGCGCACCGCTCGTTCGGTGCGGGATCTTGGCGCACTTGAAGCTGAATTGACCACCCTGTTTCTGGACTATGCCGACGATCTTTATGCCGGGGCACTGCGCCCAGCCAGCATTGATGACGGACTTGTTCGTAAGGTCGAGCGCCGCAGCCCCGAAGCGCATTTGCGACAGTTAAACGCCCAAGGGGCTGACTATTTTGATCAGCTTGCACCCCAAACGCGTCAATACCGGTCATTGATGAAACAGAAACTGGCGTTGGAAGCTCTGCTGGATCAGGGCGGTTGGGGGCCAACTGTTCCCGTAACCAAGCTGGAATTTGGCGACATGGGTGCCACAGTGGTCAAACTGCGCAACCGCTTGGTGACCATGGGGTATCTGAAGCCAACCGCGAGCCCGAGCTATGACGATGCCATGCTTGCTGCCGTTCGCGCCTTCCAGACCGATCATGGGTTGGAACCCGACGGAGTTGCAGGAAAGGGCACCATCTCCGAGATCAACCGCCCGGTATCAGATCGGCTAAAAGCAGTTCATGTCGCGCTGGAACGTGAGCGGTGGTTGCCACGCGAACGCGGTGAGCGTCATATTCTTGTCAATCAGGCCGATTTCTCAGCCAAGATCGTGGATGACGGGCAAGTCACGTTTGAAACGCGCGCTGTGATCGGCAAAAATGTCCATGATCGCCGCAGCCCCGAGTTTTCGGACGAAATGGAGCATATGGTGATCAACCCCAGCTGGTATGTGCCACGCTCGATCATCACCAAGGAATATCTGCCTAAGCTGCAATCAAACCCGAATGCTGTCGGGCATATCCAGATCACAGATCGCAGCGGCCGTCAGGTCAACCGTGGGGCCGTGGATTTCACGCAATTCACGGCGCGCAACTTCCCATTTGCGATGCGCCAGCCGCCCAGCAAAAGCAACGCGCTGGGTTTGGTGAAGTTCATGTTCCCCAACAAGTACAACATCTATCTGCATGATACGCCTCAGAAATCCCTGTTCGCACGTGAAGTGCGGGCGTTCTCACACGGCTGTATCAGACTGGCGCAACCTTTCGAGTTCGCCTATGCGCTGCTGGCTTTACAGGAGGAGGACCCCAAGGCGTTCTTCCACCGTGTGCTGAACAGCGGGAAAGAGACCAAAGTGGACCTGGATCAGAAGGTGCCGGTGCATCTGATCTATCGTACGGCCTATATGGGTCCGAAAGGTGAGGTTCAGTATCGCCGCGACGTCTATAACCGCGATGCCAAGATTTGGGCGGCACTGCAAAAGGCAGGGGTGGTCCTGCCGGACGTTCAGGGATAAGCACAAGGGCAAATCCTGCCAAAGGGAACGCCCCTCATGCAATATACCATCCAGAAAATCGCCGACAGCCTTGGTGCGGAGTGTCAGGGCGACACCAGCTTGACGATCGACAGAGCGGCCGAGCCGGGTGACGCCGGACCCACGGATCTGGCTATGGCAATGTCCCCGAAATATGCCGACGCTCTGACCGGTGGTAAGGCGCGCGCGGCGGTGCTCTGGGAAGGCGCAGATTGGCAGGCAATGGGATTGCAGGCTGCAATCTTTGTAAAACGTCCGCGTATGGCCATGGCTGGGATCACATCGATGCTGGATCGCGGGCAGGGGGTTGAACCCGGCATTCATCCATCTGCGGTGATCGATCCAACGGCCGAGATTGGCGCGGATGTTTCAATCGGGCCTTTGACAGTTGTAGGCGCCCGCGCTCGGATCGGTGCAGGCTCAGTCATTGGCGCTCATTGCACGATTGGGATCGACGCCGTTCTTGGCGAACAGGCACTGCTGCGCGAAATGGTCAGCATCGGTGCCCGCGCCCAAATCGGAGATCGTTTTATCGCCCAACCGGGTGCTCGGATTGGCGGCGACGGGTTCAGCTTTGTCACACCTGAGGTGTCGGGCGCTGAAAACGCACGCAAAACCATGGGCGATCAGGGCGAGGCCAAAGCGCAAAGCTGGCTGCGGATTCACTCTTTGGGCGCGGTTGAGATCGGTGATGATGTCGAGGTCGGCTCGAACTGTACCGTGGACAATGGCACAATCAGAAACACGCGCATCGGTGACGGATCGAAACTGGATAACCTTGTGCATGTGGGTCACAACACGCGCGTGGGGCAGGATTGCCTGTTATGTGGGCAAACCGGCGTCTCGGGCTCGGTCGAGATTGGCAATAACGTGGTGCTGGGCGGCCAGACCGGGGTTGTCGACAATATCTTCATCGGCGACGGCGTGATCTCGGGGGGCGGCACGAAAATTCTGTCGAATGTGCCTGCGGGGCGCGTCATCATGGGCTATCCGGGCATCAAGATGGACACCCATACCGAGATCTACAAAGCACAACGCCGTTTGCCGCGCTTGGCACGCGACGTCGAGGCACTCAAAAAGGCTGTTTCCAAACAGGCCCCGAGTGATTAAATCATCCTCAGATTGATAATCAGGGGATCGACATGAGCATCAGCGACCGCGTCATCGCAATCATTGCAGAGCAGGCCGTGCTGGAGCCATCGGATGTGACGCCCGACAGCACGTTGGAGGATCTGGGCATCGACAGCCTGGGTCTGGTCGAAAGCATCTTTGCCATCGAAGAAGAGTTCGATATTTCGGTGCCCTTCAATGCCAATGAGCCCGAAGCGAATGATTTCGACATCTCGAACGTGGCCGCAATCATTGCGGGCATCGAAAAGCTTGTATCGGAAAAGGTCTGACCCGGAACAATGAAACGGGTCGTCATTACCGGGGCAGGTACTATCAATTCGCTGGGCCATTCAGTGCCCGACACGCTGGAAGCCATGCGCGAGGGGCGTTGCGGGATCTCTGAGCTGGAGTTTCGCGACGTGGATCGCCTGGCCATCAAGATCGGCGGGCAGGTGCGCGGGTTCGAGGCCGAAGGGCGCTTTAACCGCCAACAGATGTCTCTGTATGACCGATTTACACAATTCACTCTGACCGCCGCGAAAGAGGCCATCGACCAATCGGGGATCGAATTCCATGGTGAATTGGCGGCCCGGTCTGGCGTGGTTCTGGGTACGGCTGGGGGTGGCGTCTCGACCTGGGATGACAATTACCGGTCGGTCTACGAAGACGGCAAGAACCGCGTGCACCCCTTTGTTGTGCCCAAGCTGATGAACAATGCCGCGGCCAGCCACGTGTCGATGGAACACAACCTTAAGGGCCCAAGCTTTACCGTTTCGACCGCCTGCGCGTCATCGAACCATGCGATGGCGCAGGCCTTTCAGATGGTGCGTAGCGGAGCAGCGCCTGCCATGGTCACCGGTGGGTCCGAATCCATGCTGTGTTTCGGCGGCGTGAAAGCCTGGGAAGGGCTGCGGGTCATGTCCAAGGATGCCTGTCGCCCCTTCAGCGCCAACCGCAACGGAATGGTGCAGGGTGAAGGCGCTGGCATTTTTGTATTCGAGGAATACGACCATGCCCGCGCACGTGGCGCCGACATCCTGTGCGAGGTCGTGGGTTTTGCCATGTCATCTGATGCATCCGATATCGTCATGCCCAGCAAACAGGGCGCATCCCGCGCGATGGCGGGGGCCTTGGCGGATGCGAAACTGAACGCCAGCGACGTATGCTATATCAACGCGCATGGCACTGGGACGGCTGCGAATGACAAAACCGAATGCGCGGCCGTTGCCGATGTGTTTGGGCCGCATGCGGATGATCTGATGATCTCATCCACGAAATCCATGCACGGCCACTTGATCGGCGGCACTGGAGCGGTCGAGCTGTTGGCATGTATCATGGCACTGCGGGACGGAGTCATCGCGCCGACGATCAGCTATGAAGAACCTGATCCGGAATGCGCGCTGGATGTGGTACCAAACGAAGCGCGCGAGGCCAAGGTTGAGGTCGCGCTCAGCAATGCTTTTGCCTTTGGAGGCTTGAACGCTGTGCTTGCGTTGAAAAAGCTGCAGTGAATCAGCATCGCCGCAGTTGATGCACTGCGGCGATGGACGTATCTGGTTCAGTTCGCGTTGACGGTCAGGCCATCAAACCCAGATGTGAAGCCCGATAGCGACATATCCATATCCAGAATCTGATCCGGGAAACGCGCAGGCACCAGCGAGAAGATCGCGGTGCTGCCAGCTTTCATCGCGTCGATGTCACCTTGGCTCAGACCAAGCTGTGCAACGCAACCGACAGGCACGCAGTGGTGATAGTTATATAGCTTGCGCGGGGCGCCATCGATCGACAGTGCCAGCTGTGCTTGCAGCAATGTTTCCAGCGGTACAATCACATTGGCCCAGGCTACAGCCGCACCACCTTCGGGCAATTTGCCGATCGATACTTCGGCAATGGGCTCACCTTGTTGGCCTTTCAGCACCTGTACAATTGCACAAGGGTCATCACCCTCTGCCGCCTTGATGCAAGAGACTTCCCAATCTCCGCTGGTTTCTCTGACGAACTGTTCACCCACACGCGGGCCGGTTTCACCGAGATCCAAGCCGGTGTCAGCATCTGTGGTGCTGGTATCTTGTGCGCTTGCGACACCGCAGATCAGCGCAGCGACGAGCGTATTGATCGAGAGGAGTTTCTTGTTCATGAATGCCTCGGTTTGATGATTGAGTGAGTTTTTTTCTTCCTCTAGCACCGTTCGCCCTCAGTGTCAGTCACTAAGCGTCGCACAGGTTGTAAAGTGAACAATTTCTTGCCGTAAAGATGGGAATTTTGCGTAGAAATCCAAAGAAAAAGGGAGCTGGTGATGCAGCTCCCTTTTCGAATTGGTTCTCCCCGTCGGACTGGCCGACTTATTTATGCGCAGACGTTACGAGAGGGGGGCGCAGCGGTCAACAGCTAACCTGGATTATTAATATACTCCTTAGTTCACTTTTAATCGGTCCAACGCACAAAAAAGCCGTGCCCGAAGGCACGGCCAGTCGACAGGGAGGAAGTGCGCCTTTGCAGCTGGCACCACAAAGCGCGCAAATTGACTATCGCAGTCAAAGGTTAACTTTGTATGCTGGCCCCAGAGCGATGGACATTAAGGCAGTGAAAACATGGGCGAAGATATTTTTCTGGGCGGTGGCGGGACCGAGTATGGGCAGCCACAAGGGCTGACGCTGAAATATGCAAACCGGCATGGCCTGATTGCCGGGGCAACTGGAACCGGTAAAACCGTGACGCTTCAGATTCTTGCCGAAGGGTTTTCCAAGGCGGGTGTTCCGGTGTTCCTGTCCGACGTCAAAGGTGACCTGTCCGGCTTGGCACTGCCCGGCAGCGAAACCCATAAGTTGCATCAGGCTTTCATGGATCGCGCTACGCGTATTGGCTTCTCGGATTTTTCCTACAACGCATGTCCGGTCACCTTCTGGGATTTGTTTGGTGAACAGGGCCATCCCGTGCGCACAACTGTGACTGAGATGGGCCCGCTGCTGCTGTCGCGGTTGATGGAGCTGAGCGAGGCGCAAGAGGGTATCCTGAACATCGCCTTTCGCGTGGCGGATGAAGAAGGCATGCCGCTTCTGGACCTAAAGGACCTGCAGGCGCTGCTGGTCTGGATTGGTGAAAACCGTGCACAGCTGTCGTTGCGCTATGGCAATGTCTCGACCTCGTCCATCGGGGCGATCCAACGGCGGTTGCTGGTGCTGGAAAACCAGGGCGGAACGCGGCTGTTTGGCGAGCCCGCTCTGGATTTGTCAGACCTGATGCGCACCGATGAGGCCGGGCATGGCACGGTGAACATCCTTGCCTCGGACAAACTGATGGGGTCGCCACGCCTTTATGCAACTTTTCTGTTGTGGCTGCTGAGTGAGCTGTTTGAAGAACTGCCCGAGGTTGGTGACCCTGAAAAACCCAAGCTGGTGTTTTTCTTCGATGAGGCGCATCTGCTGTTTGATGATGCGCCCAAGGTTCTGGTCGACAAGGTCGAACAGGTCGCGCGCCTGATCCGGTCCAAAGGCGTTGGCGTCTATTTCATCACGCAGAACCCGGCCGATATTCCCGAGGACATTCTGGGCCAGTTGGGAAACCGCGTTCAGCATGCCTTGCGCGCCTTTACAGCGCGGGATCGCAAGAACCTGCGCCTTGCAGCCGAGACCTATCGCGAGAATCCGGCCTTCGATACAGAAGTCGCAATCCGAGAGGTCGGTGTCGGTGAGGCCGTTACATCAATGCTGCAAAAGAAAGGCGTGCCGGGGATGGTCGAGCGGACGTTGATCCGCCCTCCGGGGTCTCAGCTTGGACCGATTACCAAGGCAGAGCGTCAAACGGTGATGGCAGCATCCGCGATGGCGGCAAAATATGACACGTCGGTCGACCGGAAATCGGCCTTTGAAATCCTTCAGGCCCGTGCCGAAACCGCCGCCAAAGAGGCGGAAGCCGCCGAAGCTGATGAGGTGGTAGAGATGCAATCCGCGATGGAGCGAGAGTTTGCCTCGGCCCGTCGATATTCTGGTAGCCGTGTTGGGCGATCTTCCTCGCGCGTGACGCGCAAGAAAGACACGTTTGCCACGGCCATGGGTGAAGCTGTGATCAAAGAGCTCAAAGGCACCACTGGCCGCCGTATCGTGCGCGGTATTCTTGGGGGCCTGTTCCGGAATAGATAAGGCCTTCGAATTCACCAGACAAATATGTGCAGCGTGTGCCCCGCGGAAGCCATCGGCTCGGCGGGGCATGAGCGTCTCATGTCAAATGCAACAATTTACTTGCCGATGCGGCGCAGGCCTTCCTGCTGGCAAATGGCATCCGCCTCGGGCACCGACATCTTGGTAGCCGGGAAATCGATGGCGCGATCCCAAGTCACGCGATCTTGGCGATACAGCTGGCACGTCACGACTCCCTTGGACGTCTGGACCTGGACTGGTGTCGTTTCCAAATCTTTCGGTGAGGGAATACATGCCGCGACTATCGCAACAAGCGGCAACAAGACGATAGCTTTGGTTAGCGGGTTTTTCATGGTTCTTACTACTCTTTAGACTGGTTTACTGGTCATTTGCGGGCCCGATGAACGGTGTGAGTGAGCGTCAACAAAACGAACAGTTTCAGTTACTGGTAATGGTAGGCTGGTTTAGTCAAAAAACCTTTAAGAAACAAGACGCCGCGCCGGTTCCTGCCGACGCGGCCATCTGATTTAAGAGGATTTCGGCCTATTTCTCAGGGATCAGCCCTCTTGGACTGAATCTGAGAACAATCAGCAGGATCAGGCCCATCGTAAACAGCCGCATATGGGCGGCGCTATCGATCAGATGTGTCTTCAGCGCGCTACCATCAGCCATTCCACTGGTGATCAGGTTCATCAGCCAAAGGCCCATCGGCTCAACCTGAACCCAAAGAAACCAGATCAGGAAGGCGCCAAGAACGGCACCGAAGTTGTTGCCTGACCCACCGACGATCACCATAACCCAAACCAGAAAGGTAAAGCGCAAGGGGTTGTAGGTACCCGGTGTAAGCTGCCCATCCAACGTGGTCATCATGGCACCCGCGATGCCGCAGATCGCGGACCCCAGCACAAAGATTTGCAGATGGCGGCGCGTGACATCCTTGCCCATCGCTTCGGCCGCGACTTCATTGTCACGAATGGCGCGCATCATGCGGCCCCATGGGCTTTTGAGTGCCATCTGCGCCATCCAAAGCAGGACCAGAAGAACGATCAGGAACAGCAGCGAATAGCCTAGCTTAACCGACAGTGTCGAAGCCGTGACCGGGTCAATCCCAAGCCAATCTGCCCGAGCGATAAACGCAGGATCTTGTTGCAAATCGACCTCGTACCCAACGACAGGCGAAGGGCGCGGTATGCCGTAGACGTTTTTGACGCCACGGGCCAGCCAGTCTTCGTTTTTCATCACGGCAATGATGATCTCGGCAATGCCAAGCGTGGCAATGGCCAGATAGTCCGAGCGCAGGCCCAGCGCGGTTTTCCCGATCAACCAGGCAGCACCAGCTGCCAGCAGACCTCCGGCAGGCCAGGCCAGCAGAACGGGCATATTCAGGCCACCGATATTGCCTGCGACGGCAGGGTTAATCGCCTCGATCGTTTCGACATTTGGATCAAAGATCGCGCGGTATACAAAGAAGCCGACGATCAGAATGCCGATGATGGCTAAGGTCTGCGCGCGCCCCTTTGGCATCTTCTGCGCAACCATTACGGCGGCGACCACCGTACCCGCCCCCAGCAACAGCGCAAGGATGACACCATAGCCACCACCCGACCATGCACCGGGTGTTGGAGGGGTCGAGACCAGCACAACCGCCAAGCCGCCCAGCGCGACGAAGCCCATGACACCAACATTGAAGAGGCCCGCAAAGCCCCATTGCAGGTTCACTCCGATCGACATGATGGCCGAGATCAGCCCCATGTTCAGGATCAGGATCGCTGCATTCCAGCTTTGTGTGAACCCGGTCAGCAGGATCAGCGCGCCAACGACGATAAAGAGCAGGGTGTTTTTAACAGACTCGCTCATATCACTTTCCCCTTGAACAGGCCCGTGGGCTTGAACAGCAGCACGATCAGCAGGATCGCAAAGCTGACGGCGAATTTGTAATCAGTCGACAGGAATTGCACCAATCCTGAAGGGGCAAGGCTTTCCGGCGCAACATATGTCAGCACTTTTTTCCACGCATAGGTGATCGTCACCTCTGAAAACGCAATGATGAAGCCGCCTGCGATGGCACCCAACGGGTTGCCTAGGCCGCCTACAATGGCCGAAGCGAAGATGGGCAGCAGAAGCTGGAAATAGACGAAGGGCTTGAAACTCTTGTCGAGGCCGTAAAGCACGCCCGCCGTGGTCGCCAGTGCAGCCACGATGATCCACGTGATCATCACCACACGTTCGGGATTGATACCCGACAGCAGCGCCAGATCCTCGTTATCCGAATAGGCGCGCATCGACTTACCCGTGCGGGTCTTGTTCAAGAACCAGAACAGCAGAGCAACGGCCAGAATAGCGACAATCACGGTGATGCCCTGAGAGGTCTTGATTGCCAGCCCCTCACGCAGCCCGGTCATCGCCTTAAAATCCCGTGCCGAGACGATGAAGCGCGCCCCGTCCGAAAACCTTTGATCATCCGGCCCGATGATAAAGCGCACAAGTCCATTCATGATGAACATCACGCCCATCGAGACGATCACCAATATGACCGGTTTGGCCTTTTGCGCGCGATAGAAGCGATAGACCAGCCGATCTGTGATCAGCACCAGAACGATACAGCCTAAAATAGCAAAGGGCAGGGCCAACAATGCGGTTGGCAGCGGGCCGAAACTGACACCGGCCGCCTGCAATGCCCATGTGACCAAAACGGCGATCATCGCGCCAAAGGCCATGGTGTCGCCATGGGCAAAATTCGAGAACCGCAGGATGCCGTAGATCAGCGTCACCCCCAACGCGCCCAGCGCCAATTGGCTGCCATAGGCAATCGCGGGCACGATCACAAAATTCGAAAGCGCCACGAGCGCATTTAACAGGTCCATATTCATTCCCTCTGACCGGGTGCGGCCTTATGGCACGACGCCATCGCAGGACACAACACAAGAGGGCGGTTTTCTAGCCTGTTTCCCCGTTGTTTTGGGGAATTCCACCCTGTGTTCACAATTTGAGACTCAGGGTGGAATAGATACTGGATGCAACATCCAGCCCATTAATCGCAGTTGGCGACCCTCGCCCATCTGTTGATTCTCGCGGAGGTCAGGGCTGACTTGTATCGTTCTGATATTTATGAGTATTCGGGTTAAGCACCAGTTTCTGTGCACGACCCGTGATCGGTTCCGGCATGTGGTCCTTTTACCGACAGATCATAGCTCATATCGTCCATATGCACGACAAAGGTCATCACATCCGCGCCTTCGATGTGAACAAAGGTCATGTTGCCAATGCCTTTGAGGACGATCGCATCCCCGGCGACCTTGTCGGTTGCGATACTGCCTTTGTCACGCTCAGCCGAGCGGTCCAGTCGGACTTCGCTGCCGTCCCGATCCGAGACACAGACAAAGTGACGTTCCTCGGCCGTTGCGGCGGTCGCGCATAGGGTGGTGACGGCCACCCACATCCATTTTTTCATTTTAGTGTCCTGAATAGAGTTTTTATCCAGAAGGTTCGCTGATTTCACCGGGCTGGATCGGCTTATCCGGGAAACTGTTTCCTTCACAGAGCCTGCGCTAATTACAGAATGTGACCGGATTACAGCCGACTCGTGGAATTGTTGGGATGGTGATCGAGGATTTGAGACTGTTGGATACCGAGATCAATCTGCATGTTCTGCGAGATTGGTGACTTCAGTCGATTTCGTGAACAAGAAAGAAGTTGGAGAGCGTCACAAGAACGTCGAGGAAATCCATTAGTTCAAACCCCCACGAATGGCGCTGCAAGTAATTTTTGTCATTCGATTAGACAGAGACGCATTTCGACCCCAGTTACTTATCGCAATGAGGTTCATACCAAACGCATCAGCAATTTCACCGTTGGGCACGATAACGGTAGAATAGTCGGGTTTAGGATTTTGTTTGATGTATGTTTCCGCCTGAGCGTAATTTTCAAAGTACCCGAGTTTGATACGTCGATCTTCATTTCCTTCCAGAAAATAGTCGTTGTTCTCACGGCTCAAAACAAACGAAGAAAGCGGCAAAATTGCCCGCACGCACACTTGTTTTTCACACGCAGCGTACATGCTGCAATTTGCCGGGAATCCAGATTGGTCCCAAGCTGCCCAAAGAACTGAGGCTTGGAGCATACAAGCAATTGGTAATGCGATAAAAAACCTCATCTTCACCCCCCCAAGAAGCTCTTTCGCACCTCGGGATCAGCCAACAGTTCTTTGCCCGTCCCGGTATACGCATTCCGTCCCTGCACCAGAACATAGCCTTTGTCGGCAATCTCCAACGCCTGACGAGCGTTCTGTTCAACCATCAGGATCGGCAACCCTGTGCGTGAGACTTCGATAATCCGGTCGAACAGCTCATCCATCACGATGGGTGAAACACCGGCGGTGGGCTCGTCCAGCATCAGCACTTTGGGCTGGGTCATCAAAGCGCGTCCAACGGCGACCTGTTGGCGTTGACCGCCCGACAGCTCTCCGGCGGCTTGGTTGCGTTTGTCGCGCAAAATTGGGAAGAGGTCATAGACCTGTTCCATCGTGTCCGAGAAATCATCCCGGCGAATAAATGCCCCCATTTCGAGGTTTTCTTCCACCGTCATCGATGTGAAGATATTCGAGGTCTGGGGCACAAATCCCATGCCGCGGATGACACGATCCTGCGGGGTGAGGTTGGTGATGTCCTCACCATCCAAACGCACAGAACCGGACCGAACGTCCAACATACCGAACACAGCTTTCATGGCCGTCGACTTGCCCGCGCCGTTGGGGCCAACGATGACCGCGATTTCGCCCTTGTCGACGGAGATGGTGCAGTCGTGTAGAATGTCTGGGCCTTTACCATAGCCGCCAGTCATAGTGTCGCCGATCAGAAAGGGGCCGCCCTCGACCTTATGCGTTTCGCCGCTTGTGGTGCGCGCAGGCGTCAGGGTGCCGACCCCGTGAGTATTCGTGATCGAGGCGTCTTTGTTGCCCTTGTCGTCCTTGTAGGGGTTGTCGCTTCTGCCAGCGGTCATGTGTGGGCCTCCAGCTTGTCTTTGTTTTTGAGGCCGGTGCCCAGATAAGCTTCGATCACATGCTCATTGGCCTTGATCTCATCCAGAGTTCCTTGGGCCAGCACCTTGCCCTCGGCCATACAGATGACCGGGTCGCAGATCTTGCCGATGAAATCCATGTCATGCTCGATAACAACAAAGGTATAGCTGCGTTCCTTGTTCAAGCGCAGGATCGTATCGGCAATGGTCATCAGTAGGGTGCGGTTCACGCCCGCGCCGACCTCGTCCAGAAATACGATCTTGGCGTCCACCATCATGGTTCGGCCAAGCTCCAGCAGTTTCTTCTGACCACCCGAAACCTGACCCGCCTTGTGGTCAGCCAGATGTTCGATGGTCAGGAACTCCAAAACTTCGTCGGCCTTGGCCTTCAACGCCCGTTCTTCATCCGCGATCCGCTTGCGCCCGAACCAAGTGTTCCACAGCGATTCCCCCGCCTGGGCGCCTGGCACCATCATCAGGTTCTCGCGACAGCTCATCGACGAGAATTCATGCGCAATCTGGAACGTGCGCAGCAGCCCCTTATGGAACAGATCATGCGGCGGCAGACCGGTGATATCCTCACCATCCATGAACACACGGCCAGAGGTTGGGGCCAAAACCCCGGCAATTACATTGAACAGCGTCGTTTTTCCGGCCCCATTCGGCCCGATCAGGCCGGTGATCGAACCCTTTTGGATTTCCAGCGATGCCCCATCCACCGCGTGAAACCCGCCGAAATGCTTGTGCACGTCATCGACGACGATCATCTTTTCCCCCAGCTGCCGGTCCTGGCATTCTTGTCACGCCCCCGTTTTTCGGGGTGCGGCCTTTTTTCATTGAAACAGCCCGGACACAAGGCCCGGGCTGCTTGATTTTATGACTATTGTTCTCGGATCAACGGAAGTTGACGGTTTTATTCTCGCCGTCGGTCACTTCGATCTCGCGATACGAACCCGCGCTTTCACCGGGGCCGATCAGCTCAACACCCGATGCGCCGACATAGTCGATCTCCTGACCAGCAGCCAGCAGCTCCAGGCCTTTCGCCAGCTCACCGGGATAGATTTTCTCACCCGGAGCGTTGGCAACGTCCATGATTTTGGAACCATAGTCCGCCGGGCTGGTCGAGCCTGCAGCCTGCATGGCCAGCATGAACAGAGCAGCGGCGTCGTAGCTTTCCGGAGAGTAGGGCGACGAGCCATCAAAGCCTGCAGCTTCGGCCATGGCAAAATACTTCTCGGCGCCTTCACCACCCGA
This sequence comes from Ruegeria sp. H4, assembly GCF_056533065.1. Lineage (NCBI taxonomy): Bacteria > Pseudomonadati > Pseudomonadota > Alphaproteobacteria > Rhodobacterales > Roseobacteraceae > Ruegeria > Ruegeria sp. H4. Next base: position 172,249 of record NZ_JBQFOC010000002.1, on the reverse strand, counting down.
ACCAGCGATCTGACCGAACGAGCCGTTCAGGTCCGGACCGACATTCGCAGGCAGCGAGTCACCGATCATACCGCCGGGCAGGCCGAATGTGTCAAAAGCACCGCTGTCCAGAGCTGACTGGATGATGCCCAGGCCGCCTTGGTCCAGATAGCCTGCAACGACCAGAATATCGCCACCGGCCGAGGCCAGCGCGCCAACTTCAGCCGAGTAGTCGGCCTTGCCGTCTTCGTGTGCGGCAACGATGGTCACTTCGCCACCCGATGCCTCGAACGAGGACTGGATCGCGTCCGCCAGACCCTTGCCGTAGTCGTTGTTGGTGTAGGTCAGAGCAATCGAGCTAATGCCGCGATCGTTCAGGATGTCTGCCATCACCTGACCTTCACGCGCATCCGACGGTGCGGTGCGGAAGAACAACCCGTTGTCTTCCATGGTCGACAGACCAGGCGAAGTGGCCGATGGCGAGATCATCACCATGCCGTTCGGAATCGCGACGTTCTGCAGGATCGCGCCGGTTACGCCCGAGCAGTCACCGCCGATGATGCCACTGACTCCATCCGCGATGAAACGCTCACCATTTGAGGTGGCCAGACCGTTGTCGATGCAGCCGGTATCGGCACGGGTGCCAACAACCGTCGCGCCATCCAGCAGCTTGCCCGACTCGGTGACTTCGGCAATTGCCATTTCGGCACCCGAGCCCATGGCCGGGGCCAGCGATTCAATTGGGCCTGTGAAGCCGAACAGAATGCCCAATTTGACATCCTCGGCCATGGCCGTGCCCGCCAGCAAGGCGGTTGCTGCGGTTGCTGTAAGCAGCTTTTTCATGAAGTTACTCCCTGATTTCGTATTCCAACTGGGCACGACCCTAGGCAAGCTGTTCGCAAAAGAAAAGTCCCTAGAAACGCCTGCTTTTTGTCTAAGCGCACCTATCTATTGAGGGTATCGGCCCGTAATGGTCGCACAACCCGAATCTGCGGAGGTTTTCTATGTTCCGGCTTTTTGCTCTTGTTCTGTTGATCTGCGCAGGTGGCGCGTCCTTTGCCGGAGTGCTGCAAACCAAAGAGGGCTCAGTTGAGGCCACACAGATGCTAAGCGGGTTGGACACGCCTTGGGGCTTGGGGCTCCTGCCTGATGGAAGCTTTCTGGTGACTGAGCGGGACGGAGAGCTGATCTATGTGTCGGATGGCGAAACCAATCGCGTATCAGGCGTTCCGAAGGTGGCCGCTGCCGGGCAGGGCGGGTTACTGGACGTTACCATCCCTCGTGACTTCAGTCAGAGCCGCGAGGTCTTTTTGACGTTTTCCAAACCCCAAGCGGGCGGGGCTGGCACCGCCTTGGCTGTTGCGCGCCTATCAGAAAATGGCAAACGCCTGACCAACCTGCGTGTCTTGTTCGAGGCCAAGCCCGGCGGTTCCGGTGGTCGCCACTTCGGATCACGCGTGGTCGAGGCGCAGGATGGAACGCTGTTCCTAACCATCGGCGACCGGGGGGATCGGCCCTCAGCGCAGGATACAAGCAATCACATGGGCTCGGTCATCCGTATCAACCGTGACGGGACGGTTCCGGCCGGCAACCCCTTTATCGGGCAGTCCGGTATTCGACCCGAAATCTGGTCTTTTGGCCATAGGAACCCGCAAGGGGCCGGTCTGGATGCAAATGGCGCGCTCTGGGTTTCAGAACATGGTGCGCGGGGTGGGGATGAAGTGAATCTGGCGCAGCCGGGCAAAAACTATGGCTGGCCGATTATTTCCTATGGCACGCATTACTCAGGTGAGAAAATAGGCGAGGGTACGTCAAAGCCCGGCCTTGAACAGCCTGCTTTCTATTGGGACCCCTCCATCGCGCCCTCAGGCTTGCTGGTTTACTCCGATGATTTGTTTCCAAGATGGCGCGGCGACATCTTCGTCGGTTCGCTCAAGTTTGACTACATCGCGCGACTGTCCGGATCGCCTTTGCGCGAAGTCGAGCAGATTAAGGGACCGGAAACAGAACGTGTCCGCGATATCGTTCAAGCCACAGATGGATCGATCTGGTTCATTTCCGTTGGTCAGGGTGCGGTCTATCGTATGACACCTGGCTGAGATGTCAGATCGACAGGCGCCCGCTTTGCGATCCTCGTTCCCGATAGGGCGTCGTGTTGTAATGCGCCCGGTAGCATTTTGAGAAATGGCTGGGCGAAGCAAAGCCACAAGCCAGTGCCACGTTGATCACGCTCATATCCGTCTGCATCAGCAAGTTGCGCGCTTTATGCAGGCGGAGTTCCATGTAGTACCGCTTAGGCGAGCGGCTCAGGTAGCGGCGGAAGAGACGTTCAAGCTGACGGGTAGACATGCCCACATCTTTGGCCAAGATCGAGGGTGAGATCGGTTCTTCCGTATTTTTCTCCATCATCAGGATGACCTGGCTCAACTTGGGGTGACGAACGCCGATACGGGTCGGCGTCGACAGGCGCTGTGTGTCCTGATCCGTGCGAATCGAGGAATAGATCATCTGATCGGCGACGGCATTGGCCAATTCTTCGCCGAAATCATCTGCGATCAGCTTCAGCATCAAATCGATTGAGGATGTGCCCCCAGCAGTTGTCATGCGATTGCCATCGATCAAAAATACCGATTTGGTCAGTTCAACGGTGTCGAACTCTTCTGCGAAACTGTCAGCATTCTCCCAGTGAATGGTCGCACGTTTGTCATCCAGCAGGCCTGCTTTGGCCAGCGTATAAGCTGCGGTACACAGACCACCGATCTTCAGGCCCTTGCGCGCCTCGCGGCGTAGCCAGCTTAAAACCTTTTTGGTGGTCGAGCTCTGAACATCGACGCCACCACACACCATGATCATATCGTCACGGCGCAAATCGCCAAGATCCGCATCAAGCTTGAAGGTGGTTCCAGCCGAACACGACACCACCTCGCCGCCTTCGCCGACCAGCGACCAGGTGTAAATCTCTTTGCCTGCCATACGGTTGGCAATGCGCAGACTGTCTAGCGCGGATGCAAAAGACAGTAGCGAGAATTTGTCTAACAAGATGAATACAAAGTTGACCGGCTTATCTGTGTCGCCGTCCACTGTGACAACTTGGCGTTGCTCTTGCATGGCTGTTGTTCCCCGAATCCACGACGGCTGCACCTCGTCGCGCGTATTTTGCCAGACACCATGCTCAAAGCTTGTTTCCGGCGTCAAGAGGCGCAAATGGGATATGGTCACTCTTCATTGCATTTTGTATAGAGACCACCTGAATACTATCAGCGGAGATCAAGGCTATGACCGAATGGCAGAAATCGAACTGGCGCAACAAGCCCCGGGTTCAGATGCCAGACTATACCGACGCGGCCGCCCTGGCCAAAGTCGAGGCGCAGCTTTCGCAGTATCCCCCGCTGGTCTTTGCCGGTGAGGCGCGGCGTCTCAAGCAACATCTGGGTGCCGCCGGTCGCGGCGAGGCTTTCCTGTTGCAGGGCGGGGATTGTGCTGAAAGCTTTGAACAATTCAGCGCGGATGCGATCCGTGATACGTTCAAGGTAATGCTGCAAATGGCAATGGTGCTGACCTACGGTGCCAAGGTGCCGGTGGTCAAAGTGGGCCGTATGGCCGGCCAATTTGCCAAACCGCGCAGCGCACCGACCGAGATCGTGGATGGTGTGGAGCTGCCCAGCTACCGCGGCGACATCATCAACGAACTGGCCTTTACACCCGAAGCACGGATTCCGAATCCGTCCAAAATGTTGCAGGCCTACACGCAGGCAGCGGCGACACTGAACCTGCTGCGCGCCTTCTCGACCGGTGGTTTCGCGGATATGAGCCGCGTTCATGCCTGGACGCTGGGCTTCGCCGATGACCAGGACGTTCAGAAATATTCCGAGATTGCAGATCGCATTCAGGACAGCATCGACTTTATGGGCGCTGCCGGGATCACGGCGGATACGACGCATGAGTTCTCAACCGTCGAATTCTACACCAGCCACGAAGGGCTGTTGCTGGAATACGAAGAGGCGCTGACCCGTCTGGATTCAACCTCAGGCAACTGGTTGGCAGGTTCGGGTCATATGATCTGGATCGGTGACCGCACCCGTCAGCCCGACGGCGCACATGTCGAATTCTGTCGCGGCGTTCAGAACCCGATTGGCCTGAAATGCGGCCCCACCACAACGGCCGAGGACCTCAAGGTTCTGATGTCAAAGCTGAACCCGGACAACGAAGAGGGTCGCCTGACCCTGATTGCGCGTTTCGGGGCAGGTAAGGCGGGTGAGCATCTGCCGCGTCTGGTCAAGGCCGTGAAGGAAGAAGGGGCCAAAGTCACTTGGGTCTGCGATCCAATGCATGGCAACACGATCAAGTCGGCCACAGGCTATAAGACACGTCCGTTCGACTCGGTTCTGCGCGAAGTGCGCGACTTCTTTGGCGTGCATCAGGCCGAGGGCACCATCCCCGGCGGCGTACATTTCGAGATGACCGGACTGGATGTGACCGAATGCACCGGCGGCGTGCGCGCCGTGACCGAAGAAGACCTGTCCGACCGCTATCACACCGCGTGCGACCCGCGCCTGAACGCGTCGCAGTCGCTGGAGTTAGCGTTTCTGGTCGCGGAAGAGCTGACCAATCTGCGCCGGAACGGTTCCAAGCGCGCGGCCAGCTGAATAGAGTAATCCAAGAATCGAAACGGCGGGCCAAGGGCTCGCCGTTTTTTGTGGCGGCTAGTCGTCGCGCGAGACGACCAGTCGTAGATGGCTTCTTCGGCTAAATTCGGTCTGATCTTCGGCAAAGCCTGCGGCATCACGCTGAGGTTCGACCGGGCTGTGTAGATCGGAAACCTGCTTGATCCGCTGGTCTGAGACCTCAAAGCGGCGCGGGGTCGACCCGATGGCACCATCGCTAAGCATCACGCCCAGCACACGGCTGACATCACCCAGATCGCTGCGCAAGGGCAGCAGGATCATCCGGGCTTGCATGCGGGCGCGGCCAAATGCGCCGCTGGAAGTCAATCCAAGCTCGGCCGTGGCGGGCGCGCTGAACACCTGTTCCAGCGTCTCTTTGACTTTGGGTCGTGCTTCGGCCTCGAAGAACGCAGTCAGCGGCATGCCACGCACTTCCATACCGGCAAGCTTATTCAGATGGCTTCCCGCCAAACGAAACCGGGCCAGCCCGGGCGCAATCCGTTCCAGAATGAACGTATATTCCAGCACGTTTTCCAACCCGCGCGGGTCGATTTGCGACCGCATGGGCACTCCGTCGCCGGACAACAGCGCGGTCCAATACGCCTCGGCCTGACGGATCGGCGAAAGAGAACGTCCACTGTCAAAGCGATCCATTGCGACGATCTTTCCAAATTCTGACCCGGAATCAGTCCCGAAAAAGGTTTTCATTTCCATCACCCTAACGCCATTCAGCCGCTATTTTCTTAAAATGCATCGCATCCGGGACATCTGCGGCCCGACAGCCTTTGCTTTGGCCAAATTGACACGGGTTAATACAATTTTGGAGGAATTCTTTAATGAATGGTTAACTTCTGCGGATGAATTGCGGCTTGAGCAAACTCTTGCCCTTGCAAGGCCAATGGCATTAGGTGCGGCAAGAGTTGAAAATGCGGAAAGCCAAAGAAAGGTCTGTCATGATCAAATCCATGACCGGGTTCGCCTCGGGGACAGGCGAGTTTGGCCTGCATAGCTGGACGTGGGAGCTGCGCAGTGTCAACGGCAAGGGGCTGGACATGCGCATTCGCGTCCCGGATTGGCTGACCGGGCTTGAGGCCGAGTTGCGCGCCACCCTGTCCAAGTCTTCGAGTCGTGGCAACGTGACGCTTTCCATGCGCCTGAGCCGCGACGAAACGCTTACTGAGCTTGCGTTGAATACAGCCGCGATGTCCGCTGCGCTGGAGGCGTTGCAGCAGACCCAGGACATGGCTGAGGCCAAAGGTATTGCCCTAACACCTTCCAAAGCGACAGATTTGCTGGGTCTAAAAGGCATGATGGATGCGGGATCTGACAGCGATGATCCGGCCCCTCTGGTCGCGCATCTGATCAAGGCGTTTCCCGCATTGTTGGACGCGTTCCTGCAAATGCGCCAAACCGAAGGCGAGGCTTTGGCTGAGGTTCTGGATTTGCAGTTGGACCAGGTTTCGGCGTTGACCGCGCAGGCGGCTGATTTGGCCGAACAGCGCAAGGATAAAATGGCCGAAGCCCTGCGTGAGAATTTAGCGCGGGTGATGGAGAATGCTCAGGGTGCCGATCCGGACCGCGTGGCGCAGGAACTGGCGCTGATCGCGGTCAAGGCAGACGTGACCGAAGAGATCGATCGCCTGACCGCCCATGTAGCCGCCGCGCGTGATCTACTGGCTCAGGACGGGGCGGTGGGTCGTAAACTCGATTTCCTGATGCAGGAATTCAACCGCGAGGCAAACACCTTGTGTTCCAAGGCGCAAAGCACCGATCTGACCTCGGTCGGATTGGAACTAAAGGCTGTGATCGACCAGATGCGCGAGCAGGTACAGAATGTTGAATAATGACGGAACATATTGAAATGGCAAATCGTCGAGGCCTTCTTATCATCCTTTCTTCGCCGTCTGGCGCGGGCAAATCCACCTTGGCGCGGCGTTTGATGGCCTGGGATGAGGGGCTGGAATTTTCAATCTCGGCTACCACCCGCGCACCGCGTCCCGGCGAGCAGGATGGACGCGAGTATTATTTTCAGACCGAGGATGCGTTCAAACAGCAGGTCGCCGATGGCCAGATGCTGGAACACGCCCACGTCTTTGGGAATTTCTACGGCTCTCCGGCCGGACCGGTGCGAGAGTCGATCAACGCAGGTCGAGATGTTCTGTTTGACGTCGACTGGCAGGGTGAGGTTCAGATCCGCAATTCCGACCTAGGCAAACACGCCTTGTCGATCTTCATCCTTCCGCCCTCGATCCAGGAACTGCGCCGCCGTCTGGAAACCCGCGGTCAGGACAGCGACGATGTGATCGCCAAACGTATGCTCAAAAGCTGGGATGAGATCAGCCATTGGGGCTATTACGACTACGTTCTGGTCAATGACGATCTGGACGCGACCGAAGAAAAGTTGAAAACCATCGTTAGCGCCGAACGCATGCGCCGTATTCAGCAACCCAGGCTGCAAGACCACGTACGTAAACTACAAAATGAGTTCGAGGCCCTGTGATGCCAATCTATGCTTTGGGCAAAGACGCCCCCGAAATACACGAAGACACTTGGGTTGCACCGGACGCCAATCTGATCGGCAAAGTGGTGCTAGAGCAGGGCGCATCGGTTTGGTTCGGCTGCACCATCCGCGCGGATCACGAAGAAATTCGCGTGGGCGCTGGCAGCAATGTGCAGGAAAACTGTGTGATGCATATTGATGCGGGCTTTCCGCTGACCGTTGGGGCGAACTGTACCATTGGCCATAAGGTCATGCTGCACGGGTGCACCATTGGCGAAAACACCCTGATCGGAATGGGCGCGATTGTTCTGAACGGGGCAAAGATCGGCAAGAACTGCTTGATCGGGGCAGGGGCTTTGATCACTGAAAACAAAGAGATACCAGACAACTCTCTGGTGATGGGATCACCCGGCAAGGTCGTGCGCCAACTGGACAGCTCTGCCGCGCAGCGGATCACATTCAGTGCACAGTATTATCAGGAAAACATGCGCAGGTTTCGTGAAACTCTAACGCCCGTGTCCTAACAGGCCGAAGCGAACAAGGTTGCAGGCGATGTCAGAGGATTTACTTGCGGAAATTGTATCAGCCATTCCGATGCCGGCGTTGATGGTTGATCAGACCGAACGTATCATTGCTGCCAATACCGATGCGCGCACGCTTTTGGGCCAGAACATGTTGGGCCGACATTTTGCAACAATCCTGCGTCAGCCGCAGGTGATAGACGCGATGGAACAAAGCCTGCGCAGCAAAGGCCCGCGCAAGACCCGGCATCTGTCGAACGATGGTGCGCAGGACACGACATTCGAGATGCAGTGCCGCTATATGAACGGGATCGGCGCGGTCTCCGGGGGGGCGGTTCTGGCCGTATTTCAGGATATAACCCATTTAGAGCAAGCCAGTCAGATGCGGCGTGATTTCGTCGCCAATGTCAGCCATGAATTGCGCACGCCATTGACCGCTTTGATGGGCTTCATCGAAACCCTGCGCGGTCCGGCGCGCGAGGATGTAGCGGCGCGGGATCGGTTTTTGCAGATCATGACAGACGAGGCGAACCGGATGAACCGTTTGGTTGGTGATCTATTGTCGCTCAACCGTGTTGAAAGCGAAGAACGGGTGCGCCCGAAAGAGCAGCTGGAGCTGAATGGCTTGCTGGAATCGACGCTGAATTCTCTGAAACCCTTGGCTGAAGATGCAGATGTTGTGCTGACCTTGACCGCGCCTGATGATCCGGTCTCGATCACCGGAGACAGCGATCAACTGCGGCAGGTTTTCACCAATCTGGTCGAAAACGCGATCAAATACGGCGGCAGCGGTGGCAGCGTCGAGGTTCGTATCGCACCGTCCGAGCGGGACACGGCGGTGCGTGGTCCGGCTGTGCGGGTTCAGATCGTCGACAAAGGGCCGGGGATCGATTCGGTGCATTTGCCGCGACTGACAGAGCGATTCTATCGCGCCGACAGCCATCGCTCGCGGCAACTGGGCGGCACAGGCCTGGGGCTGGCGATTGTGAAACACATCGTCAACCGTCATCGGGGGCGCCTTCGAGTTGAAAGCGATCTGGGCAAAGGATCGGTCTTCACTGTTATTTTACCGCGATAACGCGCACCGGGTTTACGGCGGGCGATGGGTTCAACTCAGGGTGTAGCTTGCACCGCTGTGTGAGGCGGATTTCAAATAAAACTTCAGCTGTCATAAAAGCGTTACAAACTTGTCACAAAAGCCTTACGCAGGACCCCTAGGGGTTCAGCCGAGATCATCATGGGGGTGATCAAACATTCCTTTTTCAGGGAGACTGTAATGTCCTTTGTAAAACTGTCGGCTTCTGCGCTGGCGATCGCTGCTGTTTCGGCCACTGCTGCTGCTGCTCGTGACAACGTTCAGGTTGCCGGTTCTTCGACCGTTCTGCCTTACGCGTCGATCGTTGCTGAACTGTTTGGTGAAAACACCGACTTCCCAACACCTGTTGTTGAATCGGGCGGCTCTTCGGCTGGCCTCAAACGCTTCTGTGAAGGCGTTGGCGAAAACACCATCGACGTCGCAAACGCGTCGCGCGCGATCCGCGAAAAAGAGATCAAAGCCTGTGCCGAAAACGGCGTGACCGACATCATGGAAGTTCGCATCGGTTATGACGGTATCGTGTTTGCAAGCCAGCAGACTGGCCCCGCTTTCACCGCGTTCGAGCCCGCAGACATCTTCAACGCACTGGGTGCGAAGGTTCTGAAAGACGGCGCGATCGTTGACAACCCATACAACACCTGGGCCGAGTTCAACGGCGACCTGCCTGATGTTGAAATCGCAGGCTTCATCCCCGGCACAAAGCACGGCACTCGTGAAGTTTTTGAAGAAAAAGTTCTGCTGATCGGCTGTGAAAAAACTGGCGCCATGGAAGCGATGATCGCTGGCGGCATGAGCGAAGATGACGCAGAAGATGCATGCCTGGACGTGCGCACTGATGGCAAGTCGGTCGACATCGACGGTGACTACACCGAAACCCTGGCCCGTATTGACACCAACCCGAACGGTATCGGCATCTTCGGTCTGGCATTCTACGAGAACAACACCGACAAACTAAAAGTTGCGACCATGTCGGGTATCGCGCCGTCGACCGAAACCATCTCGACCGGTGAATACCCTGTATCGCGCCCGCTGTTCTTCTACGTGAAGAAAGCCCATATCGGCGTGATCCCTGGCCTGAAAGAGTACGCTCAGTTCTTCGTTGCTGACGAAATCGCCGGCCCGACCAGCCCGCTGGCCAACTACGGCCTGGTTGCTGACCCTGAGCTGGCAAAAACTCAGGACGCGATTGCCAACGAAGTCACCATGGGTTCGGGCAGCTAAGCCTGACATTGGTCTAATTGCCGGGGGCGGCCGTAGTCGCCGCCCCCTTGCTTCTTTTTTGAATTCCCAATCGGACCAGTGGGGGTGTCATGCCGATACTTTGGCTTTTCTTGATCGTTGCTGCGATCGCTGTGGTCGGATTTGTGCTCGGCCGATCTCGGGCTATGCAAAGCGCCGGCGGTGATATCCGAAACCTGCACTCCCTTCCCGCGTTCTACGGCGCGAACGTCGCGCTTAAGGTGGTTGTTCCTGCGTTTGGACTTCTTCTGATATGGCTGCTGGTACAGCCGCTCTATGTGAATTCTCAGGTTTCAGGCATGATTCCCGACAGTGCGATCAAGGAAGGATCGTCACGCGGTCTGGTTTTGGCCGAGGTGCGCCGGACAGCAACCGGTCTGGACAATGCAGTTGCGCAAGGGGCGATCACAGAAGATACCGCTCGCAATGCGCGCGCGGATTTCACGGATATGACGCAGCGTCTGAAAGATGCCGGTCAGGTGGTAACATCGAACATCACTCAAACCGTTCTGCGCGGCGCACAAAGCTATCGTATCATGAATGCGACCGGTTATCGGATCATGGCCATCGCGGTGATTGTTGTGGCCTTGATCGGGGCTGCCGTCAGCTGGGCGCAAACCAACGCTGACTACCGCGCCCGCAACGTTGTAGAACAAGGCATCCGGGTCCTGCTGCTGGGCGCCGCATCGATTGCCATTCTGACCACCATCGGCATTGTTCTTTCGCTGGTGTTCAACACCTGGGAATTCTTCCGGTTGTACCCGGCGTCTGATTTCTTTTTTGGCCTGACTTGGTCGCCCAGCTTTTCGGGTCGCGGCGGGGCCTCTGATCTGGGCATCATCCCATTGTTGTGGGGCACGCTCTATATTTCCATCGTCGCGCTGCTGGTTGCCGTGCCAATCGGTCTGTTTGCCGCAATTTACCTCAGCGAGTATGCCTCGCCTGCGGTGCGCGCTTTCGCCAAGCCGCTGCTGGAAGTGCTCGCCGGTATTCCCACCATCGTTTATGGTCTATTCGCTTTGTTGACAGTCGGTCCGCTTTTGCTGGATGTGTTCGGGGACAACGGGCTGGGTTGGATGAAAGCAGGCACCGCGGTGATGACAGCCGGTCTGGTCATGGGCATCATGCTGATCCCGTTTGTATCGTCTCTGTCCGATGACATCATCAACGCCGTGCCGCAGGCGATGCGCGATGGCTCCTACGGGTTGGGTGCAACGCAGTCTGAAACCATCCGTCAGGTGGTTTTGCCCGCTGCCTTGCCCGGCATCGTTGGTGCGATCCTGCTGGCCGCCTCGCGTGCCATTGGTGAGACCATGATCGTGGTTCTGGGGGCAGGGGCCGCCGCAAGGCTCAGCCTGAACCCCTTCGAGGCCATGACAACCGTGACCGCAAAGATCGTCAGCCAGCTGACAGGTGACGCAGACTTCGCCTCACCCGAAGCACTGGTGGCCTTTGCCCTAGGCATGACGCTGTTCATCGTCACGCTTGGGCTGAACGTCTTTGCCCTTTACATCGTGCGCAAGTACCGGGAGCAGTACGAATGACCGACGCAAGCATGCAAACCCCTGAAACGGGGCGCCACGCTGTTTCCCTGACTGCGTATGATGCGCGGACCCGCAAACGCGCCAAGGCAGAAAAACGGTTTCGCGCCTATGGCATCGTCGCAATTGCGACCGGTCTGTTTTTCTTGATCGTCCTGTTCGCCTCGATCCTGTCCGAGGGTATTCCGGCCTTCACCCGGACCGTTGTCAGCGTTGATTTCACCCTGACCCAGCAAGAGCAGGAAGAGGCAGAAGGTACGCTGTTCAAGACCAAAGCCTATTCTGACCTGTTCATCGCTGCCCTGAACAAAGAGCTTGATGAAAGCGGTCTTGAGGTCGATTTCGACGAAGCCGCGATTGAGCGTCTGCTTGGCAAGGTTGGCGGAACCATCCGAACCTTCTATGCGAACAACCCGGACAAATTGGGTGAACCTATCGAGTTTGATCTGGCCGCCTCCAGCCGCGTCGATGGCTACTACAAAGGCCGTGTTTCGCGAGACACAATTCAGGACAGTCGCTTTTTGCAGAAAAGCGACCTGGATCTGGTGGATGCGCTGCAAGAGGCTGGCATCATCAAACAGGTCTTCAACTGGCCCTTCATCACCGGGGCAGACTCGGGCGTGGATAATCCCGGCGGTGCTGGAATCGGCGCCTCGGTCGTGGGCTCATTCTTTATGATGTTGGTTGTGCTGGGCCTGTCGCTGCCCATCGGTGTGGCCGCGTCGATCTATCTGGAAGAGTTCGCACCGCAGAACAGGTTTACGGACTTGATCGAGGTGAATATCTCGAACCTGGCCGCGGTTCCTTCGATCGTGTTTGGTATCCTTGGTTTGGCCGTCTTCATCCAGTTCATGCACCTGCCGCAATCGGCGCCGTTGGTTGGTGGGCTGGTGCTGACGCTGATGACCTTGCCGACAATCATTATCTCGACCCGTGCATCGCTGAAGGCGGTTCCGCCGTCGATCCGCGATGCGGCGCTTGGGGTAGGGGCCTCGAAAATGCAGGCAGTGTTCCATCACGTTTTGCCATTGGCCGCGCCTGGCATCCTGACCGGAACCATCATCGGTCTGGCACAGGCGTTGGGTGAAACCGCCCCTCTGCTGCTGATCGGCATGGTGGGCTTTGTTGCTCGTGGTTACCCCGATGGTTTCATCGCAGGGTTTACCGAGCCGAACTCGGCCATGCCCGCCCAAATCTACACTTGGGCTGCACGGGCTGATGTGGGTTTCTATGAAAAAGCCTGGGGCGGGATCATCATCCTTTTGATTTTCCTGCTGACTATGAACATCATCGCAATCATTCTGCGCCGCCGCTTTGAACGCCGCTGGTAAGAAGGGCAGACCCATGAACGACATGTCACGAGTGGAGAGACAAGTGGATACCAATGAAATCAAGCTGGAGTGCCGGGACTGCCAGGTCTTTTACGGTGACACCCACGCCATCAAAGATGTGAATGTCGATATCGAAGATAAGACTGTCACGGCTTTCATCGGCCCGTCGGGCTGCGGTAAATCCACGTTCCTGCGCTGTCTGAATCGGATGAACGATACAATCGATATCGCGCGGGTGAAGGGCAGCTTTAAGCTGGATGGCGAAGATATCTATGACAAGCGCGTTGACCCTGTGCAACTGCGCGCCAAGGTCGGCATGGTGTTCCAGAAACCGAACCCGTTTCCGAAATCGATCTACGACAACGTCGCTTACGGCCCACGTATTCATGGCCTGGCCAAGAACAAAGCTGAACTGGACGAAATCGTTGAGAAATCCCTTCGCCGAGGTGCAATTTGGGATGAGGTCAAGGATCGTCTGGATTCGCCCGGCACCGGTCTGTCAGGTGGGCAGCAGCAGCGCCTGTGTATTGCCCGCGCCGTTGCAACAGAACCCGAAGTTCTGCTGATGGATGAGCCATGCTCGGCACTGGATCCGATCGCCACGGCCCAGGTCGAGGAATTGATTGACGAGCTGCGCGCGCAATATTCAGTGGTCATCGTGACCCACTCGATGCAGCAGGCCGCACGGGTCAGCCAGAAAACCGCCTTTTTCCATCTCGGCAATCTGGTCGAATTTGGCGAAACCGGAACGATCTTTACCAATCCCGTAGACCCGCGCACGGAAAGCTACATCACCGGCCGCATCGGCTGAGCACAGGTATTCAGATATGACCGAAATGAGCGAACAACATATTGCATCTGCTTTCGACCGCGACCTTGAGGCGATCCAAGCGCATATCATGAAGATGGGCGGGCTGGTTGAAGCGGCCATTATGAGCGCGGCCCGGTCCCTTGAATCACGCGACGTAGAACTGGCGGAAGAAGTGCGCGATGGCGACAAGGCCATCGATGCGCTGGAAGAGGTGATCGACGAAGAGACAGCGCGCTTGATCGCGCTGCGCGCGCCAACTGCCAGTGACCTTCGCCTTGTGCTGTCGGTACTGAAAGTGTCGGGCAACCTTGAGCGGATTGGCGACTATGCCAAGAATATCGCCAAACGCACCACGGTTCTGGTGGATGCGGGCGAGATCAACGGTAGTGCCGCCGCATTGCGCCGCATGGCGCGCGAGGTTGAACTGATGCTGCGTGATGCGCTGGATGCTTATATTCAGCGCGATGCTGAACTTGCCACTGACGTCATCAATCGCGATGAGGAGGTCGATCAGATGTATAACGGCTTGTTCCGCGAGTTTCTGACCTTCATGGCCGAGGACCCGCGCAACATCTCGGCCTGTATGCACCTGCATTTCATTGCCAAGAACATCGAACGCATGGGCGACCATGTAACCTCGATTGCCGAGCAGGTGGTCTATCTGGTCACGGGTGAACGCCCGGCCGAGGCGCGGCCCAAGGCCGATAACACGTCGCAAACCGTCTAGGAGACGCAGACCATGTCCGCAGATCAGCCGACTGTCCTGGTTGTCGAGGATGAATTGGCCCAGCGTGAAGTGCTGGCCTATAATCTTGAGGCCGAAGGCTTTCGGGTTTCCAAAGCGGCCAGCGGCGATGAAGCACTGTTGCTGGTCGACGAAGATTGCCCGGATATCATCGTGCTGGATTGGATGATGCCCAATCTCAGCGGGATTGAGGTTTGCCGGCGTTTGAAAACGCGGCCCGATACGCGTTCGATCCCGATCATCATGCTGTCGGCCCGCTCGGAAGAGGTGGATAAGGTGCGCGGGCTGGAAACAGGTGCGGATGACTATGTGGTCAAGCCGTATTCGGTGGTCGAGCTGATGGCGCGCGTGCGCACCCAACTGCGCCGTGTACGTCCGGCGACGGTCGGGATTCTGTTGGAATTTGACGATATCATCCTGGATTCGGAAACGCATAAGGTCAGCCGCGATAGCAAACCGCTGAAACTGGGCCCGACCGAATTCCGCCTGCTAAGCACTTTCATGGAAAAGCCCGGCCGCGTCTGGAGCCGTGAGCAATTGCTGGATCGGGTCTGGGGGCGCGATATCTATGTCGATACGCGCACCGTAGACGTGCATATCGGACGGCTACGCAAAGCATTGACGCAGCATGGGGGCGAAGACCCGGTGCGCACCGTACGTGGCGCCGGATACGCCTTGGGCTAATGCCAAGGGCAGGGGGCGCGGGGTCGTTCACGCCGCTTTGTCTTTGATTGTCGCAATGTGCCAAACTCCTGTTGTTGTTTGCGTCGGACCCGCGCTAGGGTTCGGCAAAATTGATCCAACGGAGAAGCACAATGAACGCGCCTCAGACGAAACCGACCTTGCGGGCAAAAGATGCCCCAGATTTGGGTAAATTTTCGTGGGAGGATCCGTTCCGCCTGACCGACCAGTTGCACGAAGACGAACGGATGATCACTGACAGCGCACGCGCTTATGCGCAGGAAAAGCTGCAACCGCGTGTGACCCAAGCCTATCAGAACGAAGAAACTGACCCCGAGATTTTCCGTGAAATGGGGGAAATGGGCCTGCTGGGCACAACCATTCCCGAAGAATATGGCGGTCTGGGTGGCAACTACGTCTCGTACGGTTTGGTCGCGCGCGAGATTGAGCGGGTGGATTCCGGTTATCGTTCGATGATGTCGGTGCAAAGCTCTCTGGTCATGTATCCGATCTACGCCTATGGCAGCGAAGATCAACGCCGGAAATACCTGCCGAAATTGGCCTCGGGTGAATGGATTGGCTGCTTTGGCCTGACCGAACCGGATGCTGGGTCGGACCCGGCGGGTATGAAAACACGGGCTGAGAAGATCGATGGCGGCTACCGTTTGACCGGTAGCAAGATGTGGATATCAAACGCCCCGATAGCTGATGTGTTTGTCGTTTGGGCCAAATCTGATGCCCATGATGGTAAAATCCGGGGCTTTGTTCTGGACAAAGGCCTCAAAGGTCTCAGCGCGCCGAAGATTGAAAACAAGCTGAGCCTGCGTGCGTCAGTCACCGGCGAGATTGTGATGGATGGCGTTGAAGTGGGCGAGGGTGCCTTGCTGCCGCATGTTCAAGGCCTGAAAGGCCCGTTTGGCTGTTTGAACCGTGCGCGCTATGGCATCAGCTGGGGCGTCATGGGGGCTGCAGAAAGCTGCTGGCATGCAGCGTTGCAATACGGTCTGGACCGCAAGCAGTTCGACAAACCTCTGGCGCAAACTCAGCTGTTCCAGCGCAAACTGGCCGATATGCAGACCGAAATTGCATTGGGTCTGCAAGCAAGCCTGCGTGTTGGGCGTTTGTTGGACCAGGCCGAGGCCGCGCCTGAAATGATCTCAATCGTCAAACGCAATAACTGCGGTAAAGCGCTCGATATTGCGCGCATGGCGCGTGACATGCATGGCGGCAACGGTATCTCGCTTGAATTCCACGTGATCCGCCACATGGTCAATCTGGAAACCGTGAACACCTATGAGGGCACACATGATGTCCACGCGTTGATCCTTGGACGTGCGCAAACCGGGTTACAGGCGTTCTATTGAGATCGTGCTGAATTGGGCCATCACGCGTTCAGCAGGTGGCCTAGTTCCCTGCAAATAATAATTCGCATAATTGGTATTATGGTAAATATTAAATCTAGCATAACGCCAGAAAACAACAGCTTACTAAATCAACTTTATCCAACTTGAGACAGCTAAATGGAACTGAATGGAAAAACCGTCGTAATTACCGGCGCCGCTGGCGGGATTGGCAAAGGTCTTGCAGAACGGTTCGCCCATGATGGCGCTACGGTTATATGTTCTGACGTCGATCTACAGGCAGCACAGGATCTCGCCAATCGCATTGGTGGTCATGCTTATCCCTGCGACGTGTCCAGCGAAGCTCAGATCAAGGCTCTGATCGACTACGTCGAAGCTGAGATCGCGCCGATCGATCTGTTTTGCGCCAATGCAGGAATACTGACGCTTGGCGGTTTGGATGTGCCAGATGAAGACTGGAACCGCATCTGGGACATTAACGTAATGTCTCATGTCTGGGCCGCACGCCATCTTGTGCCCAAAATGCTTGAGCGCGGTCAGGGTTACATGCTGATCACCGCATCTGCTGCTGGTTTACTGAACCAGCCAGGAGCCGCGCCATATGGCGTCACGAAACACGCAGCTGTTGGATTTGCCGAATGGTTGTCGCTGACCTACGGCCACAAAGGCTTGCGTGTGTCTGCGTTATGTCCTCAAGCCGTTCGGTCCGAGATGACACGCGGACACGAGATCTCGGTCGCTTCCATCGATGGAATGCTCGAACCCGAGGACGTTGCAGACGCCTGCGTTGAGGCCATTCGGGCTGAGCAGTTTCTTGTTCTGCCGCACCCTCAGGTGCTAGACTATATGCGACACAAAACGGCAGATTACGATCGCTGGTTGGCTGGAATGCGCAAGCTAAATCAAACCTTTGTGGAAGGTACTTAAGTCTTCGGTTTACGCATCAAACCTTCTTGGGCAACAGAAGCGACCAAAACGCCGTCCTGTGTGTAAATAGAGCCCCGGTTGAATGACCGGCCCTGCCCTGTCCACGGCGAATCCATCGCGTAAAGATGCCAATTGTCGAACTGCACTGGAGCATGGAACCATAGCGCGTGATCGAGGCTCGCACCGTTAACCTGACCAGTAAACCAGCTGAGCCCGTGTGGACGCATGCCAGAACTCAGCAAGCTCATATCCGAGGCATATGCCAGCAACAGGTGCTGAGTGCGCGCGTCTGCAGTTTCCGCGGCCCCCATCCGGAACCAGATTTGATTGCGGTCGTCAGCGGCCACGGGGTTAAACGGATCAAGGTGATCCACCTCACGCACCTCGATGGGACGTTCACGCAGCAATTCAACGCGCAGTTTCTCGGGAACGCGCTCCAAATATTGATGGCGCAAATCGGACCGCGCGGGATAGCTTTCTGGCGCATCCAGATCCGGCATTGGATGTTGATGCGCCCAGCCTTCATCCTGAACATGGAACGAGGCGGACATGTTTAAAATCTGTTTTCCATGCTGAATTGCGACCACACGGCGGGTTGTGAAGGAACTTCCATCTCTCGCTCTATCCACCTGATATATAACGGGTATCGATGGATCACCCGGGCGGATGAAATAGGCGTGTAGCGAATGACATAACCGATCTTCGACTGTTCTATAGGCCGAAGCCAGTGCCTGTGCGATCACTTGCCCGCCGAAGATACGCGTTGGTGTTTCACCACCGGACCCCGTGCCCCGGAACAGATCAACTTCCAGACGTTCAACATCCAAAAGATCAAGAAGAATGCGTTCTGCTTCGGTCATATTCTGCTCTCTGAGTGTGACAGATGTCCGCCTATCAGTCGCGTTCGGATCAATCAATCACCGCGCCTAGTACCAGCGCCTTTAACTCGGCGCGTGACGGATAAGAACTCGAGGGGGACAACTGAGTAAAAAAGATACCGCTCAGATCGTTTTCTCGATCCAGCCAGAAATAGGTTGAGGCCATGCCGCCCCAACTGAAATCGCCAACCGAGCCGGGCACGCGCATCCTTGAAGGGTTCAGAACCACGGATCCACCGAGGCCAAAGCCCATCCCCTCCATCGGTTGTTCGGCAAAACTGCTGGGCCCCATTGATGCAATATCGCCGGGTAAGTGATTGCAAAGCATAAAGTCTACGGTTCTGGGCCCCAGAATTCTATGCCCGTTGGCTGTCCCTCGATTGCGCAGCATTCCGACGAATTTGGCATAATCATCGATGGTGCCGATCAATCCGCCACCACCCGAGAAAGTTGAGGTGTTTTCGAAGGGGGACGACCCGGCCTCATCCACCAGCCGAAGTGTATCGCTGCCCCGTTCGGCTGAGTTCAGCGCCATCGCATCACCCGACAAGGGAGAATAAAGAGACGCAAAGCGATCCCCTACCCCTTTGGACACGGAAAAACCAGTTTCCCACATGCCCAGAGGCGCAAAGATCTGTTGGTCGAAATATTGATCCAACGGCTGGCCCGAGACAATTTCGATCACGCGCCCCAGAACGTCGATGCTGACGGAATACTCCCAGCGCGCACCGGGTTGAAACGCCAATGGCAAGCGCGTCAAATCATGGATCCGATCCGCCAACGGGCCCTGATTGGGTTTGAACAGCAAATCCTGCTGTTCCATAGCCTCAGGCAAAAGGCCGGGATTGAACGGGTAGCTCAGACCACTTGTATGCGTCAGCAGGTGATGCAGCGTCGGACTGGTTGCTGTTTCGGTTTGATCCAAACGGGTGGCACCGGGAACAAGGGCCTGTATATCATTGAATTCGGGTATAAATTCAGACAACGGCGAATCAAGGTGGATCAAACCCTGTTCGACCAGCATCATCAATCCAACCGAAGTTATGGGCTTAGTCATCGAATAAATCCGCGCCAGAGTATCGCGTTGGAATGGCAGGTTGTTTTCAACGCTGCGCTGACCACAGACATGAAAAAACACCTCGGCGCCTTGGTGATGCAGCAGAAAGGCGCTTCCGGCATATCTGCGCTGGGTGACATAGCGTTCCATCCAGACACGTATGCGGTTCAGCCGATCATGATCAAAACTTGCAGTGGATTGTGTCATAGAACCTGCCTGATCCTGCTTATGTCAGAAAAATACGCTTTGCTTTACCAAAGCCATACGCGATTGTTGCCACTGAAAAACGACCCTTGTCGCGGATTCGTTGCGTGCCGGTTCTAAAATCTGCTGACACCCCGGATTGGAGTATCAACATGGCGCAAACTATAGATTTCGTTTACGATTTCAGCAGCCCAAACGCGTTTCTTGCATATAAGATGCTGCCGGAACTTGCCAAAAAGCACAAGGCGAAGATCAACCCAATCCCGGTGCTGTTGTCCGGTGTGTTCAAATCTACCAACAACCAGAGCCCGTTCGAGGCGTTTTCCGAAAATCGTCAAAAAACGGCCTATTTGACCCACGATCTGCACCGCTTTGCCCGGCGGCGTGGTGTGAGTTTCCACATGAGTCCGCATTTCCCGATCAATAGCAAATTCGCTATGCGCGGCGCATACTATGCATCGGGGAAATCTTGGGAAAACAAATATATAAATGCCGTTTTTGATGCGATCTGGGTGCATGGTCAGAAGATCGAGGAGCTTGGCGTATTGACCGACATTCTGCGTGAAGCAGAACTGCCCGTTCGTAAAATCCGCGAGGCGATTGCCGCTCCGGAAACCAAGCAGCTGCTAAAAGAACAAACCAAAGCCATGGTCAGGCGCGGCGTCTTTGGCGTGCCTAGCATGTTTGCAGGGACTGAGATGTTCTTTGGAAAGAACAGTCTGGGCAATCTGGATCTGGAACTTGCGCTACATAAGTGATCCAAAACAAAGCTCTATCGCAATATATTAATCCTGTTCAAGTGCAGCCAAACCATGTTGCGCAAAAACGGGGACATAGGCCCCGAACGCCTGCGCTCGTTTCGGGTCCGAGGCGTTCCCATCCAGCGCGCGTTTGTAGACACCTTGTAGGATTCCTGCCATTCGGAAGAAGTTGAACGCCAGGTAGAAGCCGAAGTTGTCAATCCTCGGCAACCCGCGCAGTGCACAATACTTCGCAATAAAGGCAGCGTCGCTGGGCAAGCCGAGCTGATCCCGATTTATACCAGCCAGCCCGCGCCCT
Source organism: Ruegeria sp. H4 (assembly GCF_056533065.1). Classification (NCBI taxonomy): domain Bacteria; kingdom Pseudomonadati; phylum Pseudomonadota; class Alphaproteobacteria; order Rhodobacterales; family Roseobacteraceae; genus Ruegeria; species Ruegeria sp. H4. Next base: position 151,655 of record NZ_JBQFOC010000002.1, on the reverse strand, counting down.
TCTTTGCCGGGTGGCATCTGCCATTGCATGATCACTGCGGCCAGATCGGCGTAGGGGTGGCCGATTGTGGACAATTCCCAATCCAGAACGCCGATACAGCTGGTCCCATCTGCAGCAAACATTAGGTTGTCGATGCGGTAGTCCCCATGCACAAGCGTGCGCTGCCCGTCATCATCAGGGATCACAGAGGCGAGCGCTTCGATAAGCGCGTTCATATCAGCAATATCAGTGGTTTCAGAGGCGCGATACTGCTTGGTCCATCGGGATATCTGGCGCTCAAAGTAATTGCCGGTTGGCCCATAGTCTGACAGGCCTACGGCATCGATATCCACCATATGAAGCTCTGCCAGAACGCGGTTCATTTCATCCAGCAAAGCGCTACGAACCTGATTGTTTTCCCCTTCCAGCGTGGGTTGCAGGAAGACGCGCCCCCGCAGATGCTCCATCACGTAGAAGGCGGATCCGATAACCGAGTCATCCTCGCACAGCAGCAGCATTTTGGGCACCGGAACGGCACTATCCGACAGTGCACTTTGCACGCGAAATTCGCGATCTACGGCGTGGGCTGATTTCAGAAGCACCCCGGGCGGTTTGCGACGCAGCACATAAGACCTTGTAGGCGTGCGCAGTTCATAGGTCGGGTTAGATTGCCCAATCGCAAATTTTCGGGCTTCGAGCGGGCCGCTATAGCCTGTCAGATGCGCTGACAGATAGGCGTCGATGGCAGCCAGGTCCAAATCCGTGTTGGTTGTCATGTCCTATCCTCGCCTAAAGAGCTTCGGCAAAGATATTCGGAGCGGTTACAACGTTAATACCGCCCGACACCGGAATGACTGCACCTGTTACGTATCCTCCGCCACGACCACACAGGAACAGCATACAGCCCGCAATATCCTCATCCCGACCTACACGCCCTAATGGCACGGATTTACCAACCCTATCGCGCGTATCCTCATCCGCAGTCGCAAAAGCGGTCATCCGCGATACAAACGGCCCCGGGGCCAGCGCGTTGACAGTGACATGATAGGGCGACAGCTCTTTGGCCAGGATTTTGGTCAGATGAAGCACCGCCGCCTTCGACGCGGAATAGCTGTAGGCGCCGTCGCCCATGGGAACTTCACCCATCACCGAGCCAACATTGATGACGCGTGCTGGATCTTCGGCCGTTCCAGACTTCATCAGCAACGGCAGCAGTCTCTGCGTCAGTTCGAAAATGCCCGTCACGTTGACAGACATCACCTTATCCCAGGCCTCATAGGGGAACTGACCCATCGGCGCACCCCAGCTGACACCAGAATTATTCATAAGAATATCAAGTGTCTCGGTCCGCGCGTTGATGTCGGAAACAAGTGCCTCGATCCCCTCTTTGCTGCCCAGGTCGCCCGCAAACCCGACCGCGCTTCCCGGCGCATCCAGCGCGTTGAGTTCTTCAGCGACCGCAGCGCAGGCCTCACCCTTGCGTGAGGCGATCATCACATAGGCCCCGGCCCGCACCAGTGCTTCGGCAGCCATGCGGCCAATTCCAGTGGCCCCGCCTGTGACCAGCGCGGTTTTACCCTGAAGTGAAAAAAGGGTTTCGGGGGTCATGGGTGTCTCCTGACTTACACGTGGTGGCGGTTGCCGTGACGGGAACCAGAGGTGGCCGTTGACAATACATAACCCAGCCTCAAAAGTTTCCGATACCAGAATAACAGGGACAACAGGGTCAACATGCAAGCATTACTCAGCGTCGCCCCCGGTGGGCCAGAGACTTTGGAACTGACCACCCTGCCCGATCCATCGCCCGGCAAGGGCGAGCTGTTGATTGCTGTGAAGGCGGCCGGGGTGAATTTCCCGGATACGCTGATCATTCGTGACCTCTATCAGATGAAACCACCGCGCCCCTTTGCCCCCGGCGGAGAAATCGCCGGAGAGGTTCTGGCCATCGGAGAGGGCGTAACAGGGTTTGAACCTGGTGATCGGGTGCTGGCGCTGACGGGTTATGGCGGGTTTGCGACCCACCTGACGATCAAGGCCGCCACTGCCATCAAGTTTCCGGATGGTATGCCCTATGAGGACGCGGCTTGTTTCATTTTCACCTATGGCACCTCATACCACGCGCTCAAGGACCGGGCATTGCTTCAAGCCGGTGAAACCATACTTATCTTGGGGGCCGCGGGTGGTGTCGGCTCTGCCGCGATTGAGCTGAGCAAAGCTATGGGTGCGCGGGTGATCGCCGCCGTGTCATCCGAGGACAAGGCCGTATTTTGCAAACAGATTGGTGCGGATGAAACGATCGTCTATCCGCGCGAGATGGACAAAGACGCCCAAAAGGCGTTCTCGGGCCAGATCAAAGCGCTGGCCGGTCCCAATGGCGTGGATGTTGTCTATGATGCCGTCGGCGGGTCGTTTGCCGAACCCGCGTTGCGCAGCATGGCGTGGAACGGGCGTTTTCTGGTGGTGGGGTTCCCTGCTGGCATCCCCAACCTTCCGCTGAACCTACCTTTGCTCAAAGGGTGCCAGATCGTTGGCGTCTTTTGGGGCGCGTCGGTGTACCGTGATCCTCAGGGTCATGCGCAGAATGTTGCAGAGCTATTTACACTCTATGCAAAGGGTCAAATCAAACCCCGCATCAGCGCGCAGTTCCCCCTGAATCAGGCTGCCGATGCGTTGAAGCTAATGGCGGATCGTTCCGTGTTGGGCAAACTGGTCATCACACCGGGCGCGACCTGAGGGTCACAGAATGGCGTGAAAGACGGTTCTGCAGCCGGCAGGCATTGTATCACTGTGCAACAAAGCGCAGTAGACAACTCAGGCTAATCGTGGCTATGAACCAGTGATGGGGAATAAAAAGACATGACGAACATTCTGGTTTTGAATGGTCCGAACCTGAACCTGCTTGGCACCCGCCAGCCGGAGGTTTATGGCAGCACCACATTGCAGATGGTCGAGGATCTGTGTGTTGACCATGGCGCTAAGCTTGGTCTGACCGTAACCCATTTTCAGTCGAACCACGAAGGCGCCTTAATCGATGCCATTCACGCAGCGCGCGAAACACAGCATGGGCTGATCCTGAATGCGGGCGGCTATACGCATACATCCGTGGCGCTGATGGATGCGATCTCGTCCGTCGGGTTGCCGCTGGTCGAAGTGCATCTGTCGAATATTCACGCCCGTGAAGCGTTTCGTCATAAGTCCTTTGTTGCCCCAGTCGCGCTGGGGCAAATCTGCGGATTTGGTGTGCAAAGTTACGTTCTGGCGCTAGACGCTATAGCGGCCCATCTTGGGGCAACGGGTGGCAGATGAAGCTAAACGAGTATCTGCACTTTGTGAGCTATGCCAAAACGCTGGAAGAGTTGTGGGACGCCCATTGCCGCCAAATGGCGCTGTTTGGCTTTGACCGGCTGATCTATGGTTATACGCAGTATCGGACCGAAACCTCGTTGGGCGATCCCGAAGACTTTGTAATCCTGTCCAACCATGATCCGGCCTACACGGATGGCTTTCTGCAGCGCGGGATGTATTTCCACGCCCCGATGCTCAAATGGGCGCTGGACAATGAAGGCGCGGCCAGTTGGCAGATGATCCAACAGATGATGTCCACCGGGCAGATGAGCGCCGAAGAAAAGCGGGTGATCGATTTCAACAGATCGATGGGCGTTGTGAATGGCTACACGGTCAGCTTCAACTCGGTCTCGTTGCGCTCGAAAGGGGCGATTTCGCTATCTGCGCGGGGCGATATCAGCCAGGAAGAGGTTGATGCGATCTGGGCGGAGCACGGAGATGCCATATTGCTCATGAACAATATGGCACATCTGAAAATTCTGACCCTGCCCTACAACCCGCCCAACCGCGCTCTGACAAAGCGGCAGCGCGAAGCGTTGGAATGGGTCGGCGATGGCAAAACAACGCAGGATATCGCGCTGTTGATGGGGCTGACCTCGGCAACCGTGGAAAAACATCTGAGGCTTGCACGCGAATCCCTGTCTGTTGAGACCACAGCACAGGCCGTTCTCAAGGCATCTCTGCACAATCAGATGTTCCTAATGGAAGCTTAAGCGCCAAGGGTATTTAAGATGGTTTACCCTAGGTAAGGAAAACATGACTTCCGAATTGGTAGGTAAAATTGCAAATTGGTCTTGTTCCGTGAGTGGTGGCTTTAGCCAGGGAACACTTCGATCAGATCTTTGCAATACCAAAGCTCTCTGATCACTCTGACACAGGGGCGCCTATTTGTCCGCGTCTCTAGGTCGGAAATTTGGGGGGCCTCGACCATCCCCATCATGCGGGGCCCTCCATTCTATTCTCAGTTTGACGAAAACAAAAAAACGGGCTGCGACCGCGCAACCCGTTTCGATGCTTTGAAAAGGCCCCAGAACGGGGCCTTTGAAGTGCTTTAGCCCTGAGCCGCCTTGGCGACTTCGGCTGCGAAGTCTTCTTTTTCGACCACGATGCCTTCGCCAACTTCCAGACGAATGAAGCCGGTGATGGTGGCGCCTGCCTCTTTGGCCGCCGCTTCGACGGTCAGATCAGGGTTCACAACGAACTGCTGGTTCAGCAGAGTCGATTCGGCGACGAATTTCTTCATGCGGCCGATGATCATCTTTTCGATCACCTGCTCCGGCTTGCCAGATTCGCGGGCGATATCCATCTGAACCTGCTTTTCCTTCTCGACGATAGCTGGATCCATGTCCGCCTCGGACAGAGCCGCCGGGTTCACAGCAGCGATGTGCATCGCAACTTGCTTGCCGATCGCCTCGTCACCACCGGTCAGAGCAACCAGAACACCGATTTTGCCCATGCCGTTGGTGGCCGCGTTGTGGACATAGGACACAACAGTGTCGCCCGACAGTTTGGCCATGCGGCGCACCGACATGTTCTCGCCGATGGTGGCGATCTTGTCAGTCAGTGTGTCTGCAACGTTCTTACCACCCAGATCAGCTGACAGCAGCGCTTCGACATTGTCGACACCTTCTGCGGCGTAAGCGATCTTGCCAACCATTTCCTGGAATTCAGCGTTCTTCGCAACGAAGTCGGTCTCCGAGTTCACTTCGACTGCAACACCGGTGCCGCCGTTGACGTGAACAGCAACCAGACCTTCTGCTGCGGTACGGCCCGATTTCTTCGCCGCTTTGGCCAGACCTTTGGTGCGCAGCCAGTCAACGGCTTCGTCCATGTTGCCACCGGTTTCGGTCAGCGCTTTTTTTGCGTCCATCATGCCTGCGCCGGTCGAGTCGCGCAGTTCTTTAACCATTGCTGCTGTGATTGCCATCTTTAGGCTCTCCTCAATTCAAACGGAATTGGGGCAGGTCTACCCTGCCCCATATGTCATTTACGTGACGGGCAGCTTACGCTTCGGCAGGTGTTTCTGCTTCGGCTTCTGCAGGTGCTTCTTCGGCAACGGCTTCTTCAACCGGTGCTTCTTCGAACGCACCCAGGTCAACGCCTGCGGCACCCATCTGAGCGGTCATACCGTCCAGAGCGGCGCGTGCGGCCAGATCACAATACAGAGCGATGGCGCGCGCTGCGTCGTCGTTGCCGGGGATGATGTAATCCACACCATCGGGCGAGCAGTTGGTGTCAACCACGGCCACAACCGGGATACCCAGCTTGTTGGCTTCGGCGATGGCCAGTGCTTCTTTCTTGACGTCGATGACGAACAGCAGATCGGGAACGCCACCCATTTCGCGGATACCGCCTAGCGAAGCTTGCAGCTTGGCCTGGTCACGTTCCATGCCCAGACGCTCTTTCTTGGTCAGGCCTTCTGCGCCTGTTTCCATGGCTTCGTCGATCTGGTTCAGACGGTTGATCGACTGCGAAACGGTTTTCCAGTTGGTCAGCGTGCCGCCCAGCCAGCGGTGGTTCATGAAATACTGAGCCGACTTTTCGGCTGCCTCAGCGATCGGTTGAGCCGCCTGGCGCTTGGTGCCAACGAACAGGACACGGCCGCCTTTTGCAACGGTGTCACGAACAGCCTGCAGCGCCTGATCCAGCATCGGAACGGTCTGGGTCAGGTCCATGATGTGGATGCCATTGCGCGAGCCGTAGATGAACGGGCCCATGCGGGGATTCCAACGCTGTGTCTGGTGACCAAAGTGAACGCCAGCTTCCAACAGCTGACGCATGGTGAACTCGGGAAGAGCCATGCTATTTTCCTTTTCCGGTTTACGCCTTGGCGGGGGTGAAAGAAGCGGATGCTCCAACCGGCGGGCCAGATAAGGATGTCTCCCTCAAATAGCCCAAACCCCGCCTGCGGGTTTGAATGGCGCGCGTATACGGCAGGTTTTGGGGCAGTGCAAGGGCCAAATGTCCCTATTTTTCAAGCCGCGCCAAGCTGTGTGCGTGACGAACGGCTTGCTCGCACCAGGCCGCTAGTGCTTTGCGGTTTTCAAAGTCGCTGACCTTGGCTGGTGCGTGGTAAATCAACTCGACCGCTCCCTGCCGCCGGGCACCTAGTGTCTTGAGCAGATGCGGCCCGAACTCCATATCTCCCCACCAGCCATAAAAGCGGGCTGGTTGTCCATCTGGCGCGTGGAACACCGCTGTAACGGGCTGTACATACATGAAATCGCGCAACTCTTCTGTAAAGAACGCGGCGAAAAGCGTTGTTTTAAATGGCAAAACCCGCAACCCATCGGTCGAGGTGCCTTCTGGAAAAAACAACAGCTTATGTCCTGCTTTCAGCCGATCTTCGAAAATCTTGGTCTGTTCTTTTGCTTTTTTGGGGTTCCGCTCAATAAAGACCGTGCCCGTCGCACGCGCCAGCCAGCCAATGCCGGGCCAGCGCGCCACTTCGGCTTTTGAGACAAAATAAATCCGCTTACGTGCATTGAGGGCAAAAATATCCAGCCACGAGGTATGGTTGGCCACAACAGCCCCGCAATGCTGCATCAAATCCCCCGATGTTCTGAACGTAATTCCAAGAATGCGAAAGGCGTTGCGACAGACAAATTGGGTGATGTACGGTGTGACCGGGCGGTGCAGACCATAGAGGGGCCGTTCAACAAGGCGCACCAGCAGCAAGATGATCAGCCCGCCAAAGACCAGAATGGCCAAAGGCACGCCGCGAAGCAGGACCAGAACCCAGCCAACCGGCCCCAACTCAATCGGGTCCGGGGCGTCTTCGCTGTTCCAAAGGGGATCGCTCACCGCGTTACGCTCCACCATAGATGCGCCTTTGGCGTTCATTCATGCGCGCGGTGTCGAGGATCAGGCAAACATCCGTCGTGTTAAAGTTGTGGTCGATAAATGCCCCCTCGCCCACAAAACCGCCCAACCGCAGATAGGCTTTGATCAGCGCGGGCACCTGAACCATTGCGGCGCGGCGATCCAGATCCTGAGGCGCGACAAGATCCATGGATTGGAACACATCCGATTGCGCCCGCACGCGCAGATCAGGCGGGGCAAGGTGGTTGTGATGCAGCATCGCCAAGGGCTGGGCCAAGGCGGCCACATCCGTGCCGTGAAAGCTGGCCACACCAAACAGAACCTCAATCCGGCGCTCGGCGACATAGACGGCCAGCCCGTTCCAAAGATGATACATCGCCGAGCCGCCGCGATAGTCTTTGTGCAGGCAGGATCGGCCCAGTTCCAACAACCTGCGCCCGCTGTCTTTGAGCACGCTCAGGTCATATTCATCCTCGGAATAAAACTGCCCGATATCTACCGCACGTTCCCCAGGCAACATCCTGTAAACGCCGATAATTTCCCCGGTACCATCGTCATAGGCCAGCATATGATCGAAATAGGGATCGAACCTGTCTTTCTCTAATCCCGCTTCGTGATCGACCAGTTCTCCGCCACCGCCCAATTCGCGCACAAAGACGTCGTAGCGCAGCTTTTGTGCGGCGCGCAGCTCAGCCTCGGTCTCGGCGAGCTTTACTGTAAAGGTGGGGCCAGTATCCGGCATAAGGTGATCCGTTCTCGTTTAGGGGCTGATACCGCAGTCTTTCGACCAGGCGCAACTGTTGCGCCTTTGGTCAGGGTTGTTAACCTTTCCTAAACCAGTTTCACGGATCAAAGACGGGCATCAGGGCGATGCGCGTTCCATTGATTACCACTTTCCCCTGCTCGCGGAAGTTTACGGTGATCTTGCCTGCGATGTTGGACTGTACCTGTCCAACACCCCATTCGGGGAAATCCGGGTGGCGAACAAACATGCCCGGTGCAAGAATAGCATTCATGTCTGTCATGCGGGTCCCTTGTATCCTGCGGCAGATACAGCAGGAGGTACGCATGGGCGCATCAGACGTCAACCTGGCCGAATTGATCGGATCGCGGATCTGTCACGATCTGATCAGCCCGATCGGGGCAATCACCAACGGGTTGGAACTGCTCGAGATGGTGGGCGCGGTTCAAGGCCCCGAGATGGAATTGATCTCGGGCAGTGTCGGCAGCGCTGGTGCGCGCATCCGGTTTTTTCGCGTGGCCTTTGGTGCGGCCAGCGATCAGCCCTTGGGCAAGACCGAAATAGCAGAGCTGCTGAACGATATCGAGCGCGCCGGGCGCGTTCGGGTCAGGTGGAACCTGACTGAACCTATACCGCGCAATCAGGTTAAGCTGGCCTTTCTGGCACTGATGTGCTGCGAAAGCGCGATGCCTTTGGGGGGTGAAGTTGAAATCTCAACCAATGGCTCGGGCTGTCAGGTTGTCGGAACCGCTGATAAACTGAATGTTGACAGCGACTTGTGGAAAAGTGTCGTCACAGGACACCCCTCGGGCAAAATCACGCCTGCACAGGTGCAATTTGCACTTTTGCCAGAATCAGCAGCAACGATAGGACGGCGGGTCGCGGTCGAAACCAGTTCGACCCGCGTAGCGCTGAGGTTTTAGCTCCGGATCGTGCCGTTGCCGCGCACCAGATACTGAAAACTGGTCAGCTGCGCCGCGCCGACCGGGCCACGCGCATGCATCTTGCCGGTTGCGATCCCAATCTCTGCGCCCATCCCAAACTCGCCACCATCGGCAAACTGGGTCGAGGCGTTGTGCATCAGGATCGCACTGTCGAGCCGCTCAAAGAAACGCGATGCCGCCTGACCATCCTCGGTCATGATGCAATCGGTATGGTTCGAGCCATACTGCTGGATATGCGCGATGGCGGCATCAATATCGGCTACCGGTCTGGCAGCAATGATGCTGTCCAGAAACTCTTTGCCCCAATCATCGGCTGTCGCCTGGAGCGTTCCATCGACAGCCAACGCGCCCTCGGCATGAACTTCGACGCCTGCGGCGATCAGAGCAGCGATTAGGTCACGCCCCAGAGTTTCGGCAATATCCTGATGGATCAAAAGGCATTCCGCCGCACCGCAGATACCTGTGCGTCGGGTTTTGGCGTTCAGTACCACTTCCAGCGTCTTCTGCGGATCAGCAGCTTTGTCGACAAAGATGTGAACAATACCTTCCAGATGCGCAAAGACGGGCACACGGGCCTCGCGCTGCACCAGACCGACCAGCCCTTTGCCACCGCGCGGCACGATAACGTCCACATAATCGGTCATGGTCAGCAATTCTTGCACCGCTGCACGGTCACGGGTCGGGACCAGTTGAATGGCATCTTCGGGCAGGTTCGCGGCCTTCAACCCCTCGATCAGGCAGGCATGGATGGCGGTGGACGAATGAAACCCTTCGGACCCGCCCCGCAAAATCACCGCATTGCCGGATTTCAGGCAAAGCGCGCCTGCATCGGCGGTCACGTTCGGGCGGCTTTCATAGATCACCCCGATCACACCCAGGGGCGTCCGAACCCGCTGAATATGCAGGCCCGAAGGCATGTCCCATTCGGTCATCACCTCACCCACAGGGTCCGTCTGTTTTGCAACGGTGCGCAAACCATCGACCATGCCCTGAATGCGGGTCTCGTCCAACATCAGGCGGTCCATCATTGCAGGGCTCAGGCCCTTGTTGCGACCGAATTCTAGATCTTTTTTGTTGGCTTCGATGATCTCGGCACGGTTCTTCCAAACCGCATCGGCGGCGGCGATAAGGGCTGTATGTTTGCGTTCGGCACTGGCAAAGGCCAGCTCACGCGCTGCATCTTTGGCGCGTTTGCCAAGATCGGCCATCAGGGCGGGAATATTATCGAGGTCTTTCATCTTGTGCACCTTTCTGCGCCGCTAAAGCGCCAAATCGTCCCTGTGGATCAGCGCCGCGCGACCGGGATAGCCCAGCGTCGCCTCTATCTCCGAGGATTTGCGCCCTTTGATCGCATCCGCCTCTTGCGCCGTATAGCGGCTGATCCCTTGAGCCAACCGCCGCGCCTGAGGATCCAGAACCGCGACCGGATCGCCGCGACCGAAATCCCCGGTCACTTCGGTAATTCCAGCAGGCAGCAAGCTGTTGCCGTTTGCAAGAGCCTTGGCCGCGCCCTCATCCACGGTGATCTCGCCCCGAGGTTTCATTGCTGAAATCCACCGCTTACGCGCCGCGTGCGGGTCCAGCTTGGCTGTAAACCATGTACAGTTTGCGCCATTCTCAAGCGATTGCAGAGGTTTAAGCGTTGACCCTTCGGTAATCGCCATATCGCATCCGGCGGCTGTTGCCATCTTGGCCGCCAACAATTTGGTTTTCATCCCGCCTTTGGACAGGCCAGACCCGGCATCACCCGCCATTGCTTCAATCTCAGGTGTGATGTGATCAATGGTTTCATATCGTTTAGCCGTGGCATCTTCGTTCGGATTGCCCGAATAGAACCCATCCACATCAGATAGCAGGATCAGTTGATCCGCGCCTACCGTCACCGCGATCTGGGCCGCCAGACGATCATTGTCGCCATAGCGGATTTCATCTGTCGCTACAGTGTCGTTCTCATTGACAATCGGCACAACGCCGAGACCCAACAGAGTTTCTAACGTTGCGCGCGAGTTCAAATAACGGCGGCGGTCCTCACTATCTTCCAAAGTGACCAGCACCTGAGCCGTTGTGATCTCATGCGGGGTCAGCGCTTCTTCGTAAGCGCGGGCCAGTCGGATTTGACCCACCGCTGCGGCAGCCTGAGATTGCTCCAACGGCAGTGTAGCGGAGGGCAGGCCCAAAACGCCACGGCCCAAGGCGATTGAGCCCGAGGATACTAGAATGACATCAGCCCCCTGCCCCTTCAGCCAGGCCACATCCTGTGCAAGCGATTTCAACCAGTCCGAACGCAGCACGCCGGAATGCCGGTCCACCAACAAGGCCGACCCGATCTTGACCACCAAACGACGGGCTGCGGTCAGGGTTGCCACGATTGGGCCTCCTCCGCGGGTTTCTGGCGCAGCCGGTTTTCATCGATCTCGGCCCGCAGCGCACGCAACACCTCGGTCACGCCCAGATGGGCAACGCCTGACATGGTCATGACAGGGCCGCCAACCGCCTCTTCCAATTCGGCCTTGGTGAGGTCGCGTTCTTCTTCATCCAACGCATCCACCTTGTTTAGCACGGTAATGCGTGGCTTATCAGCCAGTTCACCGCCATAGGCTTCGAGTTCATGGATGATGGTGCGATAGTCTTCGGCCACAGTTTCTGAGGTGCCATCGACCAGATGCAGGAGCACAGCGCAGCGTTCCACATGTCCCAGAAACCGGTCGCCAATCCCGCGCCCTTCGTGCGCACCTTCGATCAGACCGGGAATATCGGCCACCACGAACTCAACATTGTCGACGCCGACAACGCCCAGATTGGGATGCAAGGTCGTAAACGGATAATCGGCGATCTTGGGTCGCGCATTTGATGTGGCGGCCAGAAAGGTCGACTTGCCCGCATTCGGCATGCCCAGCAGGCCCACATCCGCGATCAGTTTCAGCCGCAGCCAAATCGTGCGGTCGATCCCTGCCTGCCCCGGATTGGCGCGGCGTGGCGCCTGATTGGTCGCCGATTTGAAGTGCAGGTTGCCGAACCCGCCATTGCCGCCCTTGGCCAGCGAAAACCGCTGCCCGACCTCTGTCAGGTCGCAGATCACGGTTTCTTCGTCCTCATCCAGGATCTCGGTCCCGACCGGCACACGCAGGATGATGTCATCACCATCCTTGCCAGTGCGCTGCTGGCCGCGACCAGGCTGTCCGTTCTTGGCAAAGAAATGCTGCTGATAGCGAAAGTCGATCAAGGTGTTCAGCCCATCGACAACTTCGGCCCAAACTGTACCACCTTTGCCGCCGTCCCCGCCATCAGGGCCGCCATATTCGATGTATTTTTCGCGTCGAAAGCTGACGCAGCCGCCACCTCCGGCCCCGGACCGGATGTAGACCTTTGCAAGATCGAGAAATTTCATAACTGTCCCCTACTGCAAAGGCCCCATCGGCCACAAGTCAGAGTTTTTTGCTATATGTCCAGGTGGGCACATTTGCGTCGCGCGCAACCGAATAGGTCTCGGCATCGCCAAGATATTCAAACCCGCAATGCGTCAGCACTCGCGCCGAGGCTGGATTGTCCTGAAACACACTGGCGAACATGCTGGAATGCTGTAGGGGGTTGGCCAGAACCAAAGCCTCTACCGCCAATGAGGCGATGCCGGTGTTCCAGTAAACCGGTGCGACCCAATAGCCGATTTCGGCCTGGTTACGATCCAACCGCTGTAGCGAGATCAGGCCGATCAATTCCGGCCCGCCATCCTTGGTGGCATCCAGCGCCCATACGTCCTCATCCCGTTCATCCGCCATGGCACGGGTTACAAAAGCCTCGGTCGAACCGGGTGGCAGCGGATGTGGAATCGTTGTGGTCATGCGCGCCACGCGCTCATCGCCTGCATAATGTTCAATGAGACCCATATCCGAACGGCGCAGTGGGCGCAGGTCGAACCGCTCGGTTTCGATGACCGGCTGGTTGATTATCGTCTCAAGTTTCATGTCTGTGCTCCTCCTCCGAACAACACGAAAAGTACGGACGCAACTGTGACACTCGCTAACGTCCACATCAGATATTTTTCCATAGGCCGTCCTTCAACCGCATGGGCGATTCTATCGCCCGCAAAAGTCCAGATCGGATGGAGAATTACCTGACAAAACAACAAACAAAGTGCGATTGTTAAAGTCGCCTGAAAGGCCGAAGTCCCCGCAGCGACAAAACCAGTGAAGCCTGCGATGATCATGGCCCAGGCCTTGGGGTTCAGCGGATGCACGATCAGCCCTGACCAAAAGCCCGGCACCGCAACATCGCCCTGACCGCGCGACAGGCGCAGATTGGCGATTTTCCACGCGAGCCAGATGATATAGGCCGCCGAGGCGTATTTGAGCACCTCAAACACCATGGGCACCCGATCCGCCAATTGCATCAGGCCAAAACCAACGGGCCAAATGATCAGCTGCTTGCCCAGGATGACCCCTGCAACAAATGGTAAGGCCGCCCGAAAACCATAGCGCGCACCTGTTCCCAGCAGGACCATATTGGCTGGTCCCGGCGTGCCGACCTGACTGGCGGCGAACAGGAGGAAACTGGTGGTTGCGACTGTCATCGGGTTTTGTTCACGACTGGGTTAAAACGAAAAAGGGACCGGCACTTTCTGCCGGTCCCCTGTGAATTTTTTATTAACCTTCTGGGTCTCGGCTTACTCTGCGGCCTCCGCCACTGGCAGGACCGAAATAAAGGTGCGGTTTTTAAGTCCCTTGTGGAACTTCACGGCGCCATCGGTGGTTGCAAAGATGGTGTGATCTTTGCCCATGCCTACGCCTTCGCCCGGCCAGAACTTGGTGCCGCGCTGACGCACGATGATGTTGCCTGCGATGGCGGCCTGGCCACCATAGAGTTTCACGCCAAGGCGACGACCCGCTGAGTCGCGACCGTTACGGGAGGAACCGCCAGCTTTTTTATGTGCCATTCTCTCTCTCCTTAGCCTTTAGCCAGTTCTTTGGCCTGTTCGATCCAGCCTTCACGCTCGATCCGACCTTTGAACGACAGTTTCTCGTCCATAGCAGCAACGTCTTCTTCCGTCCATGCCGCAATCTGGGCAAAGGTGGTGATGCCAGCTGCAAGAAGCTTCTTCTCGAGCGCGGGGCCAACACCGGACAGTTTCTTCAGATCGTCTGCACCAGCGTCAACAGCGGGTGCTTCGGCCTTGGGTGCCGCGTCTTTTTTCGCAGCAGCTTTCTTGGCCGGTGCTTTCTTCGGCGCAGCTGCTTCGACAGCCGCCGCAGAAACCGAACCGGTCGCCGCTTTGATGCCCGACTTGTCCGCACCCGACGACAGGATATCGGTGATTTTGACCAGGGTCAGCTTCTGACGGTGGCCAACGGTACGCTTCGAGCTGTGCTTACGACGACGTTTGACGAATTTGATGACCTTATCACCTTTGATCTGGTCGATCACTTCGGCCTGTACGCCTGCGCCTTCAACGAAAGGTGCACCAACAACCGGAGCGTCACCGCCCAGCATCAGAACATCGTTGAATTGAACTTTTTCACCTGCGTCGGCAGCCAGTTTTTCAACGCGGAGCACATCGCCCGCCTGAACCTTGTACTGCTTGCCGCCAGTCTTGAGGACCGCAAACATGCGTCTTTCCTTTTCCAAATCGCGTTCTGCGGTCCCCGCCTGGGTGTTGTCGGCTTTCGCCACCTCGAACAGCGAGCCCTTTTCGGGCTGTGATGAATGACCTTTGAAGCAAGTCCAAGGGTCAAATAATAACGATACCCGGCGCGGTATTCCGGCCGGGATGCGCGCTTATCCATGGATTAGGGGGCAAAGTCAACACCAAAGCGTGTTAAAGATCGGACCCGTTCAAAACCTGCGCTACAGCCTCGCCCAACTGGAACGAGATCGTATTAAACATCTGGTCGAACCCGTCAAACAAGGCGGTATTCAGCGCCTGCCCGGTCTTGGTTCTGGAAAAGGCGATGTATTCGCGCATTTCAGCCTCATCCAGCGGTGCATAGGCCATGAGCAGAAAGGAATAGAGCCATTCGGTGGTGTCCTCTGTTTTGGCGTCCTGTTCGGCCAAAAGCTGCGCCAACAACTCGGCGTCGTCGCCGGGCTGGCCTAGTGTCATCCCTTTGAAGAAGTTATATTGGGCGCTCAGCGTACCCTGCACATTCTGCTCGACCAAATCATTGACCCCAATGAACTCTGTCACGAGTTCGAACAACATCGAGTCAGGTAATGCGTCCTTGTATGTCGCGCGCGCCATTTCCTCGATTTCGGGGGTTAGAAAGGCGCGACGCGCCGAGTTTTCAAGCGAAACGACCGTCTGACCCAGATCGCTGTTATAGAAGACGATGGCCTGATCCATCTGTGCGTCTGACATTTGGGCGGCAAACGCGTCACGCATCTGGTTGCGCATCCAGGTCGGATCATAAATGTCCTGCACCTGAGCCTGGAAGAAATCTCCACCCGCATTATCCAGCAGCGTTTCATCCACTTCGCGCCGATATATGTCACCCTCTTCCGCAAGAATTTGCGCCACTTGGTCAAGCCGCATGGCCTCGGCCAATTGTTCGGCTTTCTCACTGGCGAACGCTGGCAAGGCCCCGACAAATAGCGCTGAAAACAAGGGCAGTAGGCGCATCAGATATCCTGAGCGGGGTGCAGTTCAGCCATGCGGGCGGCCAGCACTTCGAAGCGCATGGCCATGATTTCATACTGAATGGCATTCAGCAGCTCATAGACTTCCTGCATAAGCGGATGTTCCAAAGCGTCCACATAATCGTCAACTTCGGTGTCCGAGAACGCCTGATAGGTATAGGCCGCCCCCGCCAAACCAGAAAGCTGCAAGGATTGTCGCATCCCGGCTTCGTTGCTTTTCAACATCTGCCTCAGCTCATCAGCGCTCAACTGCAATTCGATCACGCCGGACGCGCTTGCAGCCAGCAAAAACCTCACCTGAATTTCCTGCAACGCCCGCAAGGACGTGCCCGAGGCATCAATGGCCGCATTCATGCGTTTGTAGCTTTCAACCCGCGGCGATCCAGCCTGCACCAGCGCGGCAAAAATCTCCTGCCCTTGCTGTTGTTTGACGTCGTCATCCTCTTCCATGTGCGAGGCGTTTTCAGCCTCGACCAGACGCTGACCCAGATCTGATGCATAGAAATCGACTGCGTGGTTCAGGGCATCGTCGCTTAGCGTCTCCTCCAGGATCGAAACGGCAGTTTCATGCATGCCCTCGGTGTTGAACACCTCTTCTGTCAAGCGCGTCCAGTCAGACCCGAACCCTTCTGGATCAATCCCCAGCATTTGCGGTGCTGAACCGGATGCCAAAGCGATGCTTTCCAATGCAACATCAAATCCGGTTGTGGTCAGAAACGCCTCAATCCGATCGCGATTGGCGGCCATAACAAGCGACGGCAACAGGATCAGCGCGACAAGCGGGGCGAAAAAGGCGATGGCGAAGCGGCGTGGTTGATGTGTCATATGGATGAGCCTAGGTGTTTTACCCCTGTAGGCAATGGAAAAACGCGGCTTTGCCGAATTCCGGAATTTTCTGCTTGCACCCCTGCCCGTTCCTAACTAAATCCCCCCCTCACAGACCCCCGCGGAGAGGTGCCGGAGTGGTCGAACGGGGCGGTCTCGAAAACCGTTGTGGGTGCAAGCCCACCCAGGGTTCGAATCCCTGTCTCTCCGCCAGCTTGTTTTGCCCAGCAAAATCGATCGTTCTTCTCAATACAAAACCATGGTTAAACCCATTCCCATCTCGCATTGGGCGTGTTCTTGCCACGCGGGTGGCGCGGGATCAGCGTAGCTTGGCCCATATCTCGCAGTTGCAGAAAAACACAAAGAATTCCCCTTTGAGAACAGATAGTTTTGCCCCATCTCGGCGACACATATTTCAAAGGAGAACCACATGTCGCGTACACTAATTCTGGCCATTGTCATCGCTGCAATCGGCGCTGGCGGCTATTTCTATTTTAACCAGGCAGAGCAAACTCCAGGTGAGCAATTGCAGGACGCGGCGCAAGATACTGCCGATGCTGTGGATGATGCCGCTGATGCTGCTGGCGACGCAGCAAATGACGTGGTCACTGACGCGCAGGAGGCTGTCAATGATGCCGTAGACACCGCTCAGGATGCCGCCTCGGACGCATTGGACGCGGCTGCAGATCAGGCCAGCGAAGCCGCTTCATCGGTTTCGGATGCCGCGGATCAAGCTGGCGAGCAAGTGGCCGCCTTGGCCAATCAGGGGCAGGAGTTGTTCAATTCCTGGCTGCAGGACGGGCTGCTGACCGCCGGAGAATTCGACTATGACGCGATGGTCGCTTCTGTTCAGGACAGCGACCTGACGCAAGAGCTAAAAACGCAGGCGATCCAGATATTTGACGAAATCAAAGCATCACCAGAAACCCTGCTGCAGAAGATCCAGGACCTGCGCAACCTGCTGACTCAACAATAAAAGATATTGGGCCAGCCCTAAGGGCGGGCCCTGCTTCTATGTAAGAAATTGCCAATTCCGCTACGTCAGCGCGACACGCGATTGACGCCGCACCGCCCATTTGTTTGGCTTGTCTTCAAACCAACCGCGTTGCTTTCCCTCGTCGTCATTTGATTTCGGAACTCATTGGAAAGCGCGCTGAACCGAGGGCGCATCTGTGACTGAAATTCCCAAAACGATGTTCGCGACTATTCTCAAATATGATGGGTATTCCGGCACCATGACCGGACCGGTGATCGAGAATGCTGGTGACTGGCTTGCCGAAGCGGAACTGCCTGTTCCCCAACCCGGCCCTGGGCAGGTTCTGATCCGCTTGCGCACCGCATCGGTGAACCCGTCTGATCTGCATTTCATAAAGGGCGAATATGGACAGCCTCGGGTCAAAGGTGCTGCGGCCGGGTTTGAAGGATGCGGAGACGTCGTGGCCAGCGGCAAAGGTGCCGAGGCCCTGCAAGGGCAGCGCGTGGCATTTGTCGCCGCAGGCTCAGGTGCATGGGCCGAGTATGTCGTGACCCAGATGCAGATGTGCATCCCGCTGCGCCCGGATATTTCTGACGATGACGGCGCGGCGCAAATCGTCAATCCGCTGACCGCGATGGCGATGGTCGACATGGCGAAAGAGGCAGGAGACGCCTTTGTCCTCTCGGCCGCGACCAGCCAGCTGGGCAAACTGATGTGCAGCCTGGGGCGCGATCTGGGTTTGAAACCCATTGCTCTGGTCCGACGGGCCGAGGCGGTTGATATGCTCAAAGACCTTGGCGCGGCTGAGGTGTTGGTGACCACCGATACAGATGTTGCGCAGAAATTCTCCGAACTGAGCGCCACGCTCAAACCTCGCATGTTCCTGGATGCGGTGATGGATCAACTCTCGGAACAGATCTTTTGCGCGATGCCAAACCGGGCGCGCTGGGTCTGTTATGGCAAGCTCGGCAGCGAAGCCCCTACCCTGACACAAACCGGCCAGTTGATCTTTATGGGCAAGCAGATCGAAGGGTTCTGGTTGACCCAATGGATGATGTCCACACCACCTGCCGATCAAATGCGCGTTGTGGCTGAAGTGCAAGCGCGCTTTGCCGACGGTCGGTGGAAAACCGATGTATCGGAACGGCTTACACTCCGCAATCTGATCCCAAATCTGGCCGATGCGCTGAAAAAGAGTGACGGGAAGGTGATTATCACGCCATAGTAGAACAAACGCTGGATCACCAGCATGGGGAGGAAAGCTTGGATAACGCGCAGCTGCTGATCAGCGGGCTGGCGAACGGGTGTGTGTATGGCCTGATCGCGCTTGGTTTTGTTCTGATCTACAAGGCGACCGAAGCGGTGAATTTCGCACAAGGCGATTTCATGATGCTGGGGGCCTTTGTCACCATTGGCCTGACGAATACCGAATATATGGGATTACCCTTCTGGATGGCGCTGCCGATCTCACTCGGCATCATGGGGGCGCTGGGGTATCTGCTGGATCGGCTGATCATCCGCCGCATGTTTGGGGAAAGCCAGACCGCCGTTGTGATCCTGACCATTGCTTTGGGCTTTGTGATCCGCTTTGTCGCCGGGCTGATCTGGGGGCATGAACCTCATACCCTGCAAAACCCGCTGGCGGGGAAAGAAGTTCGTTTTGGCGGGCTTGTACTGGGGATGGAGGATGTGGCCGTCATCGTCGTAACCATCCTGCTGACCTGGGGGCTTTACGTGTTTTTCAGCAAAACCAAGCTTGGGTTGGCAATGCAGGGTGCCTCGCAGAACCAGTTGGCGGCCTACTATATGGGCGTTCCGGTCAAGCGCGTGCAGGGTTTCATCTGGGCGCTTGCCGGAGTTGTTGCAGGGATTGCGGGCATTCTCTTCGCCGCCAAAGGATCAGTGGACCCAACCACCGGCCTGCTGGGGATCAAAGCCTTCGCCGCTGCTGTGATCGGAGGGTTTGGCAGCCTGCCCGGCGCTCTTGCGGGCGGTTTGATCGTCGGCGTGATCGAACCCTTTGCCAGCCGCTATATCGCTGCTGGCTACAGCCAGATCGCCCCCTATGCGTTGCTGCTGGCCGTGCTGATTTTCCGACCCAATGGCCTGTTTAGCCAGGTTCGGGTCAAGAAGGTCTGAGCCATGCGTATCGTTTTTAAAACCGATTACATGCAGGATATCCGCCCTTGGAAAGACGGCTATCAGCTCAGCCTTTATCTGATCTTGCTTGTTGTCGTTGCAGCGGCCCCATGGTGGCTTGATGATTTCTATCTGGGTGAACTGACCAACGTTCTAATTTGGGCTATCGCTGGTTTGGGTCTAATGATCCTGACCGGCCACACCGGTCAGGTCAGCCTGGGCCACGCTGCGTTTCTGGCGTTTGGCTGCTATGCCAATGTGATCCTGATCGAAGCGGGGGTGCCCTTTCTGATCGCCTTTCCGCTTGCCGGTGTGTTGACTGGCATAGCGGGAGTCACCGTCGCCATCCCTGCCCTGCGGCTGCATGGCATCTATCTGGCGATTTTCACCATGGCGCTGTCGATCCTGATGGATGACGTGATTGTTCTGAGCGAACCCTTGACCGGTGGCGTGGCGGGCAAGTTCATCGGCGGCGTCGACATCTTTGGCCTGAGTGTGGATCGTTGGGGCACCCCTGCCCCGTTCTTCTGGCTGGTGCTTTGTGTCGCTGTTCTGGTCACGCTGGGCTATATCAACCTACTGCGCGCGCCATTGGGGCGCAGCTTCATCGCGGTGCGGGATTCCGAAGTTTCCGCGCAAGCCATGGGCGTGGATATCGCGCGCACTAAGATGATCTCATTTGCCTTGTCCTGCGCTGTCACTGGTTTGGCCGGTGCGCTGATGGGTATGTTTTCCGGGGCGTTCAATAACGAAACCTTCTCGGTCCTGATTTCGATTCAGTTGTTGATGATGATCGTGATCGGCGGGTTGGGCTCGATCCATGGCGCGTTTCTGGGGGCCATCGTGATTGGCTTCCTGCCGCAATTCCTGTCGATTTCCAAGGAATATGTCGGCGCGATCTTTGGCGGTAGCACAGTCGCCATTCCGGGGCTGGAATTCGGCATCTTCGGCATGATCCTGATCGCCTTCATCCTGTTCGAACCCTTGGGCATGTATGGCCGCTGGCTGAAAATCCGTACATGGTTCGAGTTGTTCCCCTTCTACCGCAAGGACATGTTCAAACGGCAGAAATCCTATCTCAAGACGGAGCGTCTGAGATGAGCCTGCTTGAGTTTGAAAACGTCACCCTGAAATTCGGCGGTGTCACGGCGGTCGATAGTCTTTCCTTCGAGGTTGAAGAAGGCGAAGTTTTTGCCATCGTCGGCCCCAATGGCGCGGGCAAGTCGACGGTATTCAACCTGATCTCACGCTTCTACGACCCTGTCGCAGGCTCGATCCGGTTTGACGATCATGATCTGTTGCGGGTCAAACCGTCGGGCGTGGCTGCATTTGGCGTGGCACGGACGTTCCAGAATATCGAACTGTTCGAACATGCAACGGTGTTGCAGAACCTGCTGGTCGGTCGGCACCGGCATCGCAAAACCAACCTTCTGTCCGAGGTTTTGTTTCTGCCCTCTGCCAGCAGGCAAGAGCTGGAAAACCGCGAGAAAGCCGAACAGATCATCGATTTCCTCGATCTGCAGGCTTACCGCGACAAGATGATCTCGGGCCTGCCCTATGGGGTTCGAAAAGTGGTCGAGGTCGCCCGTGCGCTGGCCACCGATCCCAAGCTACTGCTGTTGGACGAACCAGCCTCGGGGCTGTCGGTCGAAGAGACCACCGATATGCGCTGGTGGATCGATGACATTCGGCGTCAGATGGGGATCACCGTTTTGATGGTCGAGCATGATATGGGGTTGGTTTCGGGCGTATCTGATCGCGTGTTGGCTATGGCCGACGGTGCCAAACTGGCCCTCGGCACTCCGGCTGAGGTACAATCCCACCATGCCGTGGTCGAGGCTTATCTGGGTAAAGCCTCATGAGCGAGCCGATCCTGAAAATCCGCAACATCGAAAGCTTTTATGGCCCGATCATGGCCATTCGCGGCGTCTCGCTCGATGTGTATCCCGGTCAGATCGTCTCGATCCTTGGGGCCAATGGCGCGGGCAAAACCACACTGATGAAAACGGTTTCAGGCGTCATGGACCCGGAAAAAGGCACAATCACCTTCGACGGGCAGGACATTCAGGGATCTGAGCCTCATAAGGTCGTGCAACAGGGTATCGTGCATGTCCCCGAAGGACGCGAAGTGTTTCCCCTGCTGACCGTCAATGAAAACCTCAGCCTTGGGGCCTACACCGCCAAGAACAAAGCCCAGATCGAACAGGACCGCGATATGGTGTTCAGCTACTTCCCGGTTCTGAAAGACCGTCGCGGACAAGAGGCCGGGACGCTGTCAGGCGGGCAGCAGCAAATGCTGGCGATCGGCCGGGGGCTGATGGCCAGCCCCAAGATCATGCTGCTGGACGAACCTTCGCTCGGCTTGTCGCCGCTGTTGGTTCAGGAAATCTTTGGCATTCTGAAACGTCTGAACGAAGAGCAGAAGATGACAATGATGCTGGTCGAACAGAACGCTCACGCCGCGTTGGAATTGGCCCATCATGGTTATGTGATGGAGGTTGGGCGGATCGTCATGGACGGTGCTGCCGACAAGCTTTTACAATCCGAGGACATCCAGAACTTCTATCTGGGCGTGCAGGAAGAAGGTGCGCGGGAAAACCGCCGCTGGAAACGCAAAAAGACGTGGAGGTGACACGGATGGACAGCACGCCTCTGCCCCCTCAGATCGACATCAACGGTGTCCGGTTCAACGCGACCGCTGGGCAGCGTCCCGTGCGGGTCGACGGGGCTGTCACGATCTCGGAGCTGTTCCAGAACCGTTGCGCCGATCTGGGCGACCGGACGGCCCATCGGGAAAAAGATCTGGGTATCTGGAAATCCTACTCATGGACCGACTATTGGCAGCACGCCAAGTGGATCGGGCTTGGCTTGCGTAAGTTAGGGCTTGAGCGCGGTCAGGTCGTCTCGATCCTGTCCGAGGACCGCAAGGAATGGGCCTGGTTCGACATGGGCATTCAATGTGTCGGCGGGATTTCATCCGGTATCTATACGACCGATGCGGCCAGTCAGGTGCAATATCTGATCAACGACAGCACCAGCCGCTTTCTGATCGTTGAAGACGAAGAACAACTGGACAAGTTTCTTGAGGTCGAAGACGCGGTTCCTGACCTTCAAATGGTGATCATCCTTGAAGATGAAGGTTTGCATGACCTCGACCATCCGCGCTGCATGATGATCGATCAGCTCTATGCCCTTGGTCAGCAGGTCGAGGCAGAGGACCCGGGCCGGTTCAAAGCTGAAATCGCTCAAGCCCGACCATCGGACACCGCCTTGCTGGTCTACACATCGGGCACAACGGGCCAGCCCAAGGGTGCGATGCTGAGCCATGAGAACATTCTGGCCGCCATGGAAAGTGGCGCGCGGGCCCTGCCTGCCAAGGCCAGTGACGAACAGCTTTGCTTCCTGCCGCTATGTCATATTCTGGAGCGCGATGTCTCGGTCTATTTTCCTTTGGCCTCCAAATGCACGGTGAACTTCGCGGAAAGCCCGGAAACGGTGTTTGCGAACCTGCAAGAAGTCTCGCCCACCACCTTCACCGCTGTGCCGCGCGTGTGGGAGAAGATCTATGCTCAGGTTCAGATCATGTCACAGGACGCAACGCGCTTTGGGCGGGTTGCATTTGGTCTGGCAGTTAAGGCCGGTCTGGCGCGGGCTGAGTACCTGAGCAGAGGACAGCCTGTCCCGGCGGGTATCGCCGCCCAATTCTGGGTTTGGGATCATCTGGTCCTGCGCAACCTGCGGCGAATGCTGGGCATGGACAAGATGCGCCGAGGCGGGTCTGGTGCGGCCCCAATCTCGCCTGACCTGTTGAAATGGTACTGGGCGATTGGTGTACCGCTGGTCGAAGGGTTCGGCATGACCGAAACCGCAGGTCTGGCATCACTGAACACCACCGATGAGAACCGTATCGGAACCATCGGGCGCGCGGCAGAGGGTTGCGATATCCGGGTCTCGGACGAAGGTGAGTTGCAGATCAAAGGTCTGAACATCTTTCAAGGTTATTGGCGCAACAACGCCAAGACGGCTGAAAGCTTCACCGATGATGGATGGCTGCGCACAGGCGATGTCGGAACGATTGACGCGGATGGCTATGTCTCGATCACCGGTCGAATGAAGGACATCATCATCACGGCAGGCGGCAAGAACATCACCCCTGCCGAGATCGAAAGCCGGCTGAAGTTCAGCCACTATGTCTCGGACGCCGTGATTGTTGGCGATCAGCGCAAGTTTCTGACAGCGCTCATCATGATCGATCAGGAGAATGTCGAGAAATTCGCGCAGGACCGAAAGATCCCTTTCTCGAATTTTGCCTCGCTTTGCGCAGCACCTGAGATCAAAGAGCTGATCGGGGCCGAGGTCGCTTCGGTAAACGCGGATTTCGCCCGCGTCGAACAGGTCAAGGATTTCAGGCTGATCGACGTGTTGTTGACCGCCGAAGATGAAGAACTGACCGCGACGATGAAACTGAAACGCGGCGCCGTGGAAAAGAAACACGCACATCTGATTGAAGACATGTACACTTAACCAAAGCACGAAACGGGAGGAGAACTATGAGCAAGCTGATAAACCGGCTAACGGTCGCTGCGGCTTTGACAGCGTCAGCCACGATGGGTTGGGCACAAACGCAGGGTGTGACCGATGATGAGATCGTGATCGGTGCGGTCAATGACCTCAGCGGTATTTTCGCCGCCGTGGGCGTTCCGGCGACCAAGGGCGCGAATGTGGTCTTTGACCGGGTCAATGCGGCAGGCGGCGTGCATGGTCGCACGATCCGCTATGTGGTCGAAGACAACGGCTATCAGATGCCGCGCGCGATGCAGGGCTATAACAAGCTGCTGAACCGCGACAAGGTATTCGCCATGCTGCAATCGCTGGGCACGCCCATGAACCTAGCCGGGTTTAAACTGCTGGACCCGAAAGGCATTCCCAACGTTGCCCCCCTGACCGCTGCACGGCAAATGCTGCAAGAGCCGGTCAGGAACAAGTTCACGTCGTTCTCAACCTATTACGACCAGGCGCGGGTTGGCGTGAAATACCTCGCCGGCGAGTTCGGGTCGCAGGCTGTTTGCACTATGTATCTGCCAACCGATTTTGGTGAAGAAATACTGGAAGGTAGCAAATCGGGCGCGGAAGAGGCAGGTATCTCATTTGCTTCGGAAACCACGCATAAACCGGATGAAACGGATTTTGTCGGCTCGTTGAGCAAACTTAAGGAAGATGGCTGCGATATTGTCACCATTGCCCTTGGTGTGCGTCAGGCCATCACCGTTGTTGGGACTGCCAAAAAGATGGGCCTGACGGATATGAAATTCCTGGGCACATCTGCCAGCTTCCTGACCGTTGTGGCACAGGTTCCGGGTGGTGTGACCGATGGGTTCTACGCCGCAGCATCCTGGCAGGACCTATGGGCGCGCGCGGATGAACCCGTCCCTGCCGCGTTTATCGAGGAATACAAGGCCGCCACAGGCGAAGACCCGGTTGGCTTTGCAATGCTGGGTTATTCCGCCGCTGAAATGATGGTCAAAGCGCTAGAGGCCGCCGGCCCAGACCTGACCCACGATAGCTTTATCGCCGCGATGGAATCGCTGGACTACACGGATGAGCTGGTCGGCAACCACATCTCGTACAGCGCGGATGATCATCAGGGCGCCGATACGGTCTTTGTGAATGTGGTGGAAAACGGAGCCTGGAACCTCGTCTACGAGGAGTAGGCCATCCAATGAAAGGGGCTGCGGCCCCTTTCGCACTCTCAGGCCCTAAGCAATTTCTTTAGTCTTTTCCGCAATTTCTGCGCTCTGGGCCGGGCATAGATCTGAGCTGGCGTCAGAGTTGCATACCCACCGTGATCGATGACGCGAAATCCCGTCTGGGCATTGACGATCAGAAACTGGTTGAACGGAAGCGTATAGATCGGAAGCCCCTGCGCCTCGCAGAAATAAATGGCATAGGGAAAAACCTCGCTGGGGCTGTATTCTTGGCTATGCTGCCAGATCGTCTTGGTGAAATCATCGCCGCCAATGAACCCATCCTTGCGGATCTTCGGTAGCATCGCATGAAGATCAATGGTGATCCCACGCAAGGTGTGATCGCCGTCGATATACGCCAAGTCCAGCGAGCAGTCTGGTATCTGCGACTGTGCGTTGCGTGTTGTGTCGCGAATTTCAGTCACCTTGTCCAGAAACGGGCTGACCCGTCTGAGCGCTTCGTTTCGGATTTCTTCGAACTCGATATCGGTTTTGTTGGCAGGCTTGTTCCAGTCCGGCAGATTCCGCCATGGATCGATCAGGGTGTAGTGTTCAATTTGAGCGACCTGTGTCAGCAGGGTTTCGGCAAACTGGCCTTTCCAGACCCCAACCTCACAAACAGATCTACACTTCAGCCGCGAGATGAGATTGACCCACAATTGATGCCGGTCCTGACTGATCCCGATCGCCTGTTCAATAATTTCGTCAAGCTCTGCCGTGTCCATGGGTGCCTCGAACTACGCGACAACCTTAGGCCACCGCTTTGAAAGGAAACTACGGTCTTCTAACAGTCTGTACTCTTCGAGATCAGGTTTACACGAATTGGCAGCGCTGGTTTCAAAATTTGAGACAGGCAGCGCATTGTTGCCTATCAGCACAAAAAAAAGGGCGCCTGCGATTGCAGACGCCCGATTTGAAATCTGGAAGCAGTTGGTGATTAACGCTTCGAGAACTGGAACGAACGGCGGGCTTTGCGCTTACCGTATTTCTTACGTTCCACAACGCGGCTGTCGCGGGTCAAGAAGCCAGCGGCTTTCAGGGCGCCACGCAGGTTCGGATCATAAAGCTGCAGCGCTTTCGAGATGCCGTGCTTGACCGCACCGGCCTGACCGGTCAGGCCACCGCCTTTGACGGTTGCGACAACGTCAAACTCACCTTCTACACCGGCAACCTGGAACGGCTGGCGCAGGATCAGCTGCAGAACGGGACGTGCGAAGTACTTGTCCTGGTCCTTGCCGTTTACGGTGACTTTGCCGGAGCCCGGCTTGATCCAAACGCGGGCAACAGCGTCTTTACGCTTGCCGGTGGCGTAGGAGCGGCCCAGCTCGTCACGCACGGGTTCGCGCACGATGACTTCTTCGGCCACGGTTTCAACGCCTGCGACGGCGCTCAGCTCTTCGAGAGTATTGATCTGATCAGCCATCGGTCATTAGCTCCGGGTGTTTTTCTTGTTCATGGACTTCACGTCCAGAACTTCGGGCGCTTGCGCCTCGTGGGGATGCTCGGCACCGGCATAAACGCGCAGGTTGGTCATCTGCTGGCGCGCCAGACGGTTGCCCGGCAGCATGCGCTTGACCGCTTGGGTCACGACGCGCTCGGGGTGTGCACCCTCAAGGATCTGCTGCTTGGTGCGCGACTTGATGCCGCCCGGGTGGCCAGTGTGCCAGTAGAAGTTTTCTTCGCGCTTCTTGCCGGTCATCTGGATTTTGTCAGCGTTGATCACGATGACATTGTCGCCCATGTCCATGTTCGGGGTGAACGACGCTTTGTGCTTGCCACGCAGGCGCATGGCGACGATCGAGGCGAGACGGCCCAGAACAACGCCCTCGGCGTCGATCAGGATCCATTTCTTGTCGATGTCTGCAGGTGTTGCAGAAAAGGTTTTCATGGCAGGATAGTCCTGTTTGATGTGAAAGACCGCCCTAATACAGAGCGGCCCGAATTCGATGGACGGGTTTTATGGGGTGAAAGCATGCAGGTCAAGCGCGCAAAGATAGATTTACTTGTTAGATAACAATGCTTTAAAAAATAGGTATTATTTTACCCCATATTACTCCACACATCTTTCAGCAAAACCCAGCGCATCCACATCGTAGGACCATTCCCCAAGTCAAGTGATTGGTTATCCACGTGTCGTGCCCCTAGTTTTGCTGTCGCTTTTTGCGATCGAATATTGGAAGGGTCGATATGAAACCAGACTTGGTCCCAATCCTGAAAGGCATAATCAAGCATCAGCGCCTTTACCGCCCGATTACTGTCGCCGCCCCAATGATCCACAGTCAGAAAACTATACCCAATCGCGATCCCACCAGGAACCTCGGGGGGCTCGTAATACTTTGAACATCCCACAACCCGACCACCTACGTCGCGGATTATCACAGCACCTTCTGTCGAAAGCAGGAACTCAAAATACGGGCCAAAGACATCTCTTTTATGCCTCGTCGTTGCCGGGTGACCGGCCCAGATCACAGGGTCGCTAGCGGCAGCATAGAGCGGCTCGAAATCGGCTTCTGTCATTGGGTCAATTACAAACCCACCGCCGCGCAATTGGGGGATATGCATTAACCTATTCACCTTAGACCGAGATCTGTTCCGGTGGATTGTCCAGCAAAGACCGCAGACGCATCATGGCGTCTTCAAATCGTTGCAGCGAGACATGCCCGTTCATGGCAATGCGCACCGCATTTGGTGCACGACCATCCCGCAATGCGAACTCATCCGCAGACCGCAATTGTATCCCCTCTCGCTCAGCCGCGCGGCTAAAGGCAGCGGCGCGCCAACCCGACGGCAGGCTCAGCCAGACAAACGGAACATCGGGGGCCCAGTTCAGATCAAACCCACCCAAGGCGTTTACTGTGATGTGAACATATTCCGTCATCCTACCACGTACGTCTTGTGCAATCTGACGCGTTCGAGGATCGGACAGAAGCAGGCGGGTTAACTCGGCCAAGGGCTGAGCCAAGCCAAAATACCCATATTCGGCAGACCGGCGCAAACCCACGCTGCGTTCACGCGGAGCGATGGCAAAGCCAACCCGCAAAGCTGGGGTCAGAATCTTCGAGATCGAAGACACGTGCCACCCACGCTCGGGCGCAAGGGCGCGGAAACTGGGTTCTTTGGCATCCCCCATTCGATAGCAATCATCCTCAACGATCTGGACATCAAATTTCCGCGCGATCTCAACGATTTCTTTGCGCCTTTCCAAAGGCGTGTGCGTTGCGGTTGGATTTTGAACTTCGGGTGACACGCACACCGCCTGCGCCGGGGTTTGGCGCAGAACATGTTCCATTGCGCCGGGATCGATACCCCATTTGTCCATTCGGATGCCGACCACCTCGGCGCGCATCAACTCTCCTGCACGACGGAAACCGGCGTAAGACAGGTCCTCGACCAAAACGACCGGCTTGGGCCCTTGCAGGATGGTTTGAAACACCAAGCATAGCCCATTCTGCCCCCCATGGGTAAGGACAATGTCATCATCGTTCAGCGGGCCCAGCGGAAGATCCGAAAGCCAATCAACCACTGCCTGTCGCATGGGCTGATACGCATCGCGTGTGGGGTAGTTCATAAATAGTGCTGGATCGGATTGAGAGACTTTCTGCAAACACTCACGGATCAACGACACCTGCCCCATATCCACCAGCCTGGGGCTGAACAGGCTAACATGGTGGGTGTTCTGCGCCTCGGCCAGATGAAGTTGCCGGGACCAGACATCATCCAGAATCGGAGATTTTGGCGGGGCTACGAATGTACCACGTCCGACCTCGGCTTGTAGCAACCCCTCATCGGTGAGAATCGTATAGGCGCGTGCGACAGTGCCGGGTGTAATTTGCAATCGATACGCCAGTTCCCGCACCGGCGGCAGTTTGGTGCCGATATCTAAAGTTTTGTTATCAATAGCTTTTCGTATTGTGTCGGCAACCAGAGTATACTTTGGCCCCTTGGACTTTGGCAGCGTGCTTGGCCAAATTGTATCCATTACAATTCTTCCTTTGCGTTTGACACAATCTTGAATGTATCAAGTACACATATCGAACATCAATGCTTTGTGTCAATACAATGGGAAAGGAATACTGAGATGACACGCACAATGCACAACCCCGCCCTCTTGCTGCTGAACGACAGCCCCCGGTTGCCGCTGATCGCCGCGCTGGCCGTGCGGTTTGCGGCGGCGGTCACTCAATGGGAACGCCGTCGTCGCAGTCGCATTAACCTGAGCTATCTGGATGACAGGCTTCTTGAGGATGTTGGTCTGACCCCAATGCAGGCCAAACGTGAGGTAAGCCGCCATTTCTGGCAGCTCTGATTGATCCCCAGTCCCATTTTGGGACCTCTTCCTGGGCCGGGGTTTATCCCCGGCCTTTTTTATCCAAACTTGGCCGCAGCCGACCCCGCCGGTGGAAGGGAATAGGTCATACTGGCCCGAGCAACCGGCTGATCTGAGCCTTCGGAGTAGATCAGCACATCCCCGACAGCCAGGCTGCGCCCAAGTTTCAGCAACCGACAAGTTGCAACCAGATCTTTGCCGCCTTCCGGTTTTCGCAGAAAATCCAGCGAACTGTTGGTGGTTACGGCAAGCGACTGGCGACCTTTGCGCGCCAGAACCATCGCGTAAACACAGACATCTGCCAGCCCGAACATCGAAGGCCCAGACACTGTTCCACCGGGGCGCAAGTGACGATCTGCCACAACAAGGCGCATGGTGATGCTGTCTTCATCCAGCGCCTCGACCACGAAGTCCTTATGGACCTGTGGGAATACCTCGGCCAGGTATTGTGACAGTTCGTCTTTGTTCAGCGCCAATCCCATGCTTCCCCTCCTGTATCTTGCGCCCTAGAGTTGGCCCAACAGCCAGCAGGAGGGCAAGATGGCAATTTTGGAACGTAACGACACTGGCGCGGTCGCGCAGCTTCGATTGAATGCGCCGGATCGGTTGAACGCCCTGAGCGATGAGATGCTGGCGGCCCTGCAAGCTGAGTTCGACAAACTGCGCGAGGACAGATCGATCCGCGCCATTACCCTGTCGGGTGCGGGCAAAGCCTTCTGCGCCGGGCATGATCTGAAACAGATGACAGCAGGCCGGCAATCCGAGGATGGCGGCAAAGCTTACTTTCAGGATCTGTTCAATCGCTGTGCCAAGATGATGATGTCAATCCAGTCCCTCCCGCAGCCCGTTGTCGCGCAAGTGCACGGCATTGCGACAGCGGCGGGATGTCAGTTAGTGGCGACCTGCGATCTGGCCGTTGCGGCTGAAGGCACACGTTTTGGTGTGAATGGTGTGAATATTGGGCTGTTCTGTTCGACGCCCATGGTCGCACTTAGCCGCAACATCCCCAGAAAACTGGCCTTTGAGATGCTGACAACTGGTGATTTCATCACCGCCGAACGCGCAGCGGAACTCGGCTTGGTCAATCGCGTGGTGCCTGAAATGCTGCTGGAACACGAGACAATCTCGCTTGCAGAGCAGCTGGCCAGCAAGTTGGGAAGTGCGGTGAAAATCGGGAAAGAAGCGTTTTATCAACAGCTTCAGATGCCACTGGATCAGGCCTATTCCTATACCGGAGAGGTAATGGCGCAGAATATGCTGCATCGGGATACAGAAGAAGGCATTTCCGCCTTTATCGAGAAACGCCCCCCGAATTGGACCCAATAACGCAATTGTGGGGTATATTTTTTGCCACTGTTTTCATTTTTGCACTTTTCAAAAGGGCAGCACTGTGGCAAAGCTGAGACGAGGCTAAGGCCTCGGACATACTTTTGGGTCGCCGTGGGCGGAAGGTCCCTCCAAGCTGGTTTCTCTCACCGGCGTTGACATTCCCGCAGCGGCGACCCCAAGACCTCCCGTAAAATCAGCGCTACATTCCTACGGGTGAGTTGCGTCCACTTGCCCCCTGCCCTATGTGGCAGCGCATGACACAAGTTTTGCATATCGTGGGCGGCGGCATGGCCGGGTCCGAGGCCGCATGGCAAGCCGCAGAGATGGGCGTGGATGTAGTTATCCATGAAATGCGCCCCACTATCGGCACCTTTGCGCACCAGACAGGCAACCTTGCCGAAATGGTGTGCTCAAACTCTTTTCGCTCTGACGATGATGAACAAAACGCCGTTGGTTTGCTGCATTGGGAGATGCGCGCCGCGAACGGGCTGATCATGACCACGGCTGATGCGCACCGCCTGCCCGCTGGTGGTGCGCTGGCGGTTGATCGCGATCCGTTTGCCGAAGACGTCACCGCCAAGCTACGCGCCCATCCCCGCGTGAGCGTCACCGATGAAGAGGTCACGACGCTGCCTGATGATGGGCATTGGATCTTTGCCACGGGTCCTTTGACCTCGCCGGCTCTGGGTAAAGCGATCCAGGCTGAAACCGGGGCTGAGGCGCTGGCCTTCTTCGATGCGATCGCGCCGATTGTCTATGCCGACAGTATCGACATGAGCCAGGCCTGGATGCAGTCTCGCTATGACAAAGGCGAGACCGAGGAAGAGCGGACGGCTTATCTGAACTGCCCCATGGACCGCGATCAGTACGAAGCCTTTATCGATGCCCTGCTGGCCGCCGACAAAACCGAGTTCCACGAAGGCGAAACCGCGGGCTATTTCGACGGCTGCCTACCCATCGAAGTGATGTCGGAACGCGGACGCGAAACCCTGCGTCATGGTCCGATGAAACCCGTTGGCCTGACCAACCCGCATCAACCGGATGTGAAACCGCACGCCGTTGTGCAACTGCGCCGCGACAATGCTCTTGGCACGCTGTTCAATATTGTGGGCTTCCAGACTAAGATGAAATACGGCGCGCAGACCGAGGTGTTCCGCATGATCCCTGGCCTGGAAAACGCCAGCTTCGCGCGCTTGGGCGGTATCCATCGGAACACGTTCATAAACTCGCCCACCCTGCTGGACGCACAGATGCGGCTAAAGTCGAAACCGAACATCCGCTTTGCCGGTCAGATCACCGGGGTCGAAGGCTATGTTGAAAGCGCTGCAATGGGTCTGCTGGCCGGACGCCTGGCCGCAGCAGAAATTCTGGGGCACTCGCTGCCCGAGGTGCCGCAAGACAGTGCGATGGGCGCTTTGATCCA
This sequence comes from Ruegeria sp. H4, assembly GCF_056533065.1. NCBI lineage: Bacteria > Pseudomonadati > Pseudomonadota > Alphaproteobacteria > Rhodobacterales > Roseobacteraceae > Ruegeria > Ruegeria sp. H4. The sequence continues at coordinate 119,433 of NZ_JBQFOC010000002.1, read as the reverse complement.
CCACATCACGGGCGGGGCTGAGGCAAAGACCTTTCAGCCGATGAATGTGAATTTCGGCCTGTTCCGTCCGGTCGACGGCCTGAAAGGCGGTCGTCGGGGACGCAAGGACCGTTACAAAGCCTACACAGATCGCGCCAAAACGGAATGGAACAACTGGTTAGCCGCTTGCTGACTGGACGAAGCGTAGAGGTTCAGCCTACCATCGGCATATGAGCGACGAATTCTTCAAAAGCACCTACGATCTGGAAACCCCCGAACAGACTGAGGCCCACTACCAAAAATGGGCCGCAACTTATGAGGCCGAAGTGGCCGAGCAAGGTTATGCTACACCGGATCGCGTGGCTCAGGCGCTCTGGTCGCAAAAGCCCGAATCTCAGATGCCGGTTCTGGACTATGGTTGCGGCACCGGTCTGTCAGGGGTCGCGTTGCGAAATGCCGGTTTCGCAGTCATCGACGGCATGGACCCAACCGCCAACATGCTGGCAGTTGCAAAAACCAAAGGCGTCTACAGAACACTGTCCAGCTTTGAGATCACCGATCCTGCGCCGCTTACCAATGGCGCTTATACCGCGATCACTGCCATCGGTGTCATCGGAGCAGGTGCCGCCCCACCTGAAACGCTGGATATGTTGATGCACGCGCTGCCCAAAGGTGGAATGCTGTCGTTTTCCTTCAACGATCATACACTTGCGGATCACACGTATACAGCTCGGCTGAACGACTGGTTGGATATGGGCGCGGCACGACTGTTGTTCCGTGAACACGGTCCTCATTTGCCGGGTCTGGACATGAACTCCGACGTGTATGTGCTAGAAAAAACGTGACATTCACCACGCGATTTGCGCCATCTCCGACGGGTCCTTTGCATCTGGGGCACGCCTATTCGGCGTTGCTGGCCCATGATATGGCGACGTCTGAAGACGGTGAATTCCTATTACGGATCGAAGATATCGATCAATCCAGATCGCGCCCACACTGGGAAGAACAGATCTATGACGACCTCACATGGCTTGGCCTGCGTTGGCCCAAACCCGTCATGCGCCAATCCGAGCGTCAGGCAATCTACGATGCAGCGCTGGATGAACTCTGGCGGCGCGGCTTCCTGTACCCGTGCGGCTGCAACCGCAAAGATATTGCCGCAGCGGTCAGCGCCCCTCAGGAAGGCGCACCGTTATTGGGCCCTGATGGTGTGATCTATCCGGGCACATGTCGGCACCGCGCACCTAAATCAGAAGATACACCCCGACCTCAAACCGAAGCGCTGCGTTTGGATATGAACAAAGCGGCGCACCACGTCTTTGATAAAGATGCCTCGGTCTGGCAGTTCACTGAACACGGCGCAGGCCCCGACGGCAGAACCGGAACGGTCCGTTTCTCGCCGGAAGAATTGATCACTACGATCGGAGACGTCGTTCTGGCCCGCCGCGGTATGGGCACCTCGTATCATCTGTCCGTCGTTTTGGACGACGCGGCACAAGGTGTGACACATGTGGTCAGAGGTCAGGACCTGTTCGACGCGACACGTATCCATGTTCTTCTGCAAGCCCTTCTTGACTTGCCGGTGCCCGAGTATTTTCACCACGACCTGATCCGCGACGAGAATGGCAAACGTCTGGCGAAACGAGACGACGCGCGCGCGATCGCTAAATACCGATTAGACGGGGCAAGCCCAGAAGATATTCGGGCCATGGTCGATCTTTGACCACATCCTTATCTTATCTGGAATATCTTCGCCGAACGCGTGGTGTTTGCGTTACCTATTCCATCGGTTTCATCAGCTCGGTTTCATCCCCGTCCCGGATGGCGGTATAGAAACAGCTGCGCCGGTTCGTGTGACAGGCTGGACCTTTCTGATCGACTAGAACCAACAGACAATCCCGGTCACAATCAACGCGGAAATCGATCAACTCTTGCGTATGACCCGAAGACTCGCCCTTGATCCAGAAGGACTGCCGTGACCTTGACCAATAGGTAACCCGACCTGTTTCCAGGGTGCGTTCAATCGCTTGTGCATTCATCCAGGCCATCATCAGAACCTCGCCCGATGCATGATCTTGCGCGATGGCTGGAACCAGCCCCGCCTCATTATATTTCAAGGTTGCGGGGTCAAACACAATTGGATCAGTCATCAGAAAAACCTTTTGCATCCCAAGGGCTGGCCACTATGTATGGGGAACACGCAACGAGGGAAAGCCATGAGTGGCGAAAACGATCTGATAAAGCTGTACTCGGCAAGAATTCTTGCGCTGGCCGCAGATATCCCCCATCTCGAACGGCTGGAGAACGCCGACGCAACGGTGAAAAAGCGCTCACCTCTGTGCGGATCAACGGTATCCGTGGATGTAAAGATGCAGGATGGGCGTGTCAGTGCTTTTGGGCAGGATGTCAAAGCCTGCGCATTGGGTCAGGCTTCGGCCTCTGTTGTGGGTGACGCAGTGATCGGCGCGACGCGCGCACAGATCGAAACGGCCCGGGATCAGCTTGCAGCGATGTTAAAAAAGGACGGCCCGGTTCCGGATGCACCGTTTGACGGGCTTGAGGTTTTGATGCCGGCACGCGAGTACAAAAACCGTCACGCCTCGATCCTGCTGTGTCTGGACGCCACGGCCGAAGCCATAGCACTTGCCGAACAGGCCAACTGCGCCTGAGCGTAGCTTTTCAACACTTTCCCGTCTAACCTCGCCAACAACTGGTTAGAGGGGTTCGATGTGGACAATTTACTAGAGCATTTTGTAACCCTATGGGTCGTGATCGACCCGATCGGTACGATCCCGGTTTTCATCGCAGTGACCGCAGGTCTTGCGGCATCGGCCCGCAGACGGGTCGCCGTTCTGGCCGCACTGATCAGCGCCGGGGTCCTGCTGTTCTTCCTGATCTTCGGCCAATTACTGATCGAAGCGCTGGATATTGGGCTGAACTCGTTTCAGGTCGCTGGCGGCATCATCCTGTTCCTGTTCGCGCTGACTATGATCTTTGGTGAAAGCAAGCAGGATATCGAACAACGCGCAGCCGAAGATGACAAAGACGACAAAACCCATAAGCACAACCCAGCGATCTTTCCGTTGGCGGTGCCGTCCCTCGCCTCACCCGGCGCGATGCTGGCGATCGTCATTCTGACCGACAACAACCGCTACAGCGCAGCAGACCAGGGCATCACAGCCTTAGTCATGCTGTCTGTGCTCGTGATCGCATTTATTCTCATGTTGCTGGCCGAGCCGATCATTCGTCTGATCGGTCATTCCGGGGCTGCCATCATCAGTCGCGTGATGGGCATGATCCTGGCCTCAGTCGCCGTCAATTCGGTTTTATCGGCCATGCTGGAAATCATGAAAACTGGTCAGCTATAAAAAAAACCGCCGCTCCTTCCGGGCGGAAAGGGCGGCGGCAGTCTATGCGTGTCTCGCGTGGGGTCCGGAACGCCGCGCGGGGCCGAGGCATGGCCCCTTCAAGGGGTTTGGGACAGGCAGGTCACCCTTGATCGTAATGGGGATGACAGGCGCGGGTTGATCGGCACGAGATCGCAGGCAGAAAGGCTTAGAAACCAACGGGAAGGTGAAGGGCAACCATCAGCATGACAACCAAGGACGCAACCCCCGCGACATCCTGCAGGATGGTCGTGTGCGAACGGCTAAACGCGGTCTTGATCTGGGTCAGCATTGGGTCACCTCCGGTCGAAGATTTAATCCTTTGTTGACCTTTTGTTCTCATATTTCCTCAAGTCAGTAAAGAACTTTTTAAGAACATTTGTGAACTTTAAGGGATTATTTACCTAACCCACTGAAATCAAACGGATCGCCTGATCCTGTTTCATCAGCCATAACAGAACACGCGCGGCCTTACCCCGCTCCGAGGTCAGTTTCGGGTCTTGGTTCAGCAGCGCACGGGCATCTGATTGCGCCACCGCCATCAACCCGGCCTGCCGTTCGAGATCGGCAATGCGAAACTTTGGCAATCCTGACTGCGCGGTCCCGATCAGGTCGCCCGCGCCGCGCATTTGCAGATCGGTTTCCGAGATACGAAAGCCATCCTCGGTTTCTCGTAGCACTTCTAATCGTTTGCGCCCCCCTTCGCTGAGCGGCGGTTGATACATCAACAAACATGTTGACTCCGCATCACCTCGACCAACGCGTCCCCGCAATTGGTGTAATTGTGCCAGCCCGAAGATCTCGGCCCGTTCGATCACCATGATCGTGGCATTTGGCACGTTTACACCAACTTCGATGACGGTCGTGGCCACAAGAACCTTGGTGTCACCGCTCTGAAAAGCTGCCATGGCCGCGTCTTTCTCGGCTGGCGGCATCTGGCCGTGAACAAGACCGACAACTCCTTCACCTAGAATAGCACGCAGGCGTTTGAACCTTTCTTCTGCAGCGGTCAGGTCCGATACTTCGGATTCGTCCACCAAAGGACAGACCCAGTAGCACTGCCGCCCCTCATCAATCGCACGACGTAAATGCGAGACAACCTCATCCATACGGTCCGTGCTGACAATGGCTGTCTTGATTGGCTTCCGACCGGGCGGCTTTTCATCCAGAACCGAGACATCCATGTCGCCATATTGCGCCAGTGCAAGACTGCGTGGAATCGGAGTGGCCGTCATCACCAGCACATCCGCACCCTGCCCCTTTTCTGACAATTCCATCCGCTGGCGCACGCCAAACCGGTGCTGTTCGTCAACGATGGCAAGACGCAGCGCGTGAAACTCCACATCGCTCTGGAACACCGCATGTGTGCCAACCAGAATCTGAATATCCCCAGCTTTCAGGGCTGCCAGCTTCGCCCGCCTCTCGGCCCCTTTGTCGCGCCCTGTCAGGATTTCCAGCACCACGCCGGCCTCTTCAGCCAGGGGGCGCAATCCTTCCAGATGCTGCCGCGCCAAGATCTCGGTCGGGGCCATCATCACGCCCTGCCCGCCAGCTTCGACCGCAATCAGTAGCGCCATGAAGGCGACCAGTGTTTTCCCGGCCCCCACATCGCCCTGCAACAGACGGTTCATCCGCGCATCAGAGGCCATATCAACAGAAATCTCTTCGATGGCGCGGGTCTGTGCCTTGGTTGGGCGATAAGGCAGGCTACCCAAGACCCTCGATTGCAACGCGCCGGTTCCAGCGCTGACGATACCCCGCGCTTTACGCTCGATCTGGCGCGCCAAAGCCAGCGTCAACTGATGGGCCAGAAGCTCATCATAGGCCAGACGCTCTCGTGCGGGTGAAAACGCCGCCACATCATCTGCGCCCTGCGGGTTATGGGCCGCCTCGACAGCCCCCTTCCAACTTGACCACTTCTGCTGCGCCACCTGGGCCGGATCGATCCATTCGGCCAGGTCTGGCGCGCGTGCCAAAGCGCTGCGGGCCGCTTTGAAGGCCGTCTTTTGGGTGACGCCATGGGTCAGGTGATACACCGGTTCGAATTCCGGGATATCCTGCGCCTGCTCAACCGGCAGCATATGATCGGGATGGACCATCTGCACCATACCATCAAACAGCTCCAATTTGCCCGAGATCACGCGGCGCGATCCCTGCGGCAGCAGTTTTTTCAGATAATCGCCCCGCGCGTGAAAGAACACGAGTTGGAAATCGGCCTGACTGTCTTCGACATGAATCCGATACGCACCACCTTTATTGCGTGGTGGTCTGTGTACGCCAACGGTTACCTCAACTGTCAATGTCGCAGGTAGATCAACACCCTGAATGGTCTCACGCCTGCGCCGGTCGACCACCGCATAAGGCAAACCAAACAGTACATCTCGTGGGCTTTCGACCCCGCTTTGTGCCATGGCCTGTGCCGTTTTTGGGCCGACACCCTCCAGTGTTTCCAACCCGGCAAACAGCGGGAACAGCTGTTCGGGCCGTCCACTCATGCGCCGTCAATCAGCTGTAGCCAGCCATCCTCATCCAGTGTTTCGATCCCCAGCTCAGCTGCTTTCTTGGCCTTGGACCCGGCACTTGGACCAGCGACAAGCAGATCGGTTTTCTTGCTGACCGAACCAGAGACCTTGGCGCCCAATGCCTCAGCCCGGGCTTTGGCTTCGGCACGGGTCATCTTTTCCAGCGTTCCGGTGAAGACGACGGTTTTACCCGCAACCGGGCTGCCTGTTGTATCCGGGCGCTTTGCCTCCTCTACCTGCAACTGGGCAACAAGATCATCGATGCTGGCTCGTTCCGCTTCTTGTGCAAAGGCCGAAACCAGCGCGCGGGCCATGACTTCGCCCACTCCGTCGATACCCAGCAGATCCTCCCATTCTGGCCCTTCGAAAGCGGCCGCTACGGTCACGGCGGTTTCGAACTCGGCCCAACTGCCATAGTGAGTAGCAATCAGGTTCGACGCGGCCTCACCCATGTGGCGAATGCCCAAAGCGAACAGCAAACGCCCGAACCCGATATTGCGTTTTTCATCTATTGCGGCCCACAGGTTGCCCGCGCTTTGCGCACCCCACCCTTTGCGGTTGGCCAGTTTGGTCAGATTGCCCGCATCGCGCTGTTGCAGCGTGAAGATGTCGACCGGCGTTTTGATCGGCAACTCGGGATCGTCATAGAACATCTCAATTTGCTTGGAACCCAGACCTTCGATGTCAAACGCCTTGCGCGAGACGAAATGCTTCAGTTTCTCAACAGCTTGCGCAGGGCAGATCAAGCCACCTGTGCAGCGCCGAACCGCATCGCCTTCTTCCCTGATTGCCTCGCTGCCGCATTCGGGGCACCGCGTTGGAAAATCGAAAGGCACTGCGTCATCTGGGCGTTTGGAAATGTCGACATCTGCGATCTTGGGGATCACATCGCCGGCACGGTACACCTGCACCCAATCACCGACCCGAATATCCTTGCCATCGCGGATTTCACCGCCCTTAGCGTCACGGCCCGCGATATAATCTTCGTTATGCAATGTGGCGTTTGAGACAACGACGCCGCCCACCGTAACCGGATGCAATCGTGCAACCGGGCTAAGCGCGCCGGTCCGACCAACCTGAATGTCAATCGCTTCAAGCCGGGTCCAGGCCAGTTCAGCAGGAAATTTGTGGGCAATCGCCCAGCGGGGCGTGGTTGACCGGAACCCCAATCGCGCCTGCAGCGCCAGATCGTTGACCTTGTAGACGACACCGTCGATATCATAGCCCAGCGTGGCGCGCTGTGCTTCGATTTGTCGGTACTGGGCCAGCATTTCATCCGTGGTTTTGCATTCTTGAGTTAGCTCATTCGTTGAGAAACCAAACGCATTTAAGCGGTCAATCGCGCCTTTCTGAGTATCAGAAAGCGGTTCTGACACCTCACCCCAGGTATAGGCGAAGAACCGGAGCGGCCGCGCGCGGGTGATTTCCGAATCCAACTGCCGCAACGACCCGGCCGCTGCATTTCTAGGGTTGGCAAAGGTCTTCCCGCCGCTTTCGGCTTGGCGCTGGTTGAGTGCGTCGAAATCTGCATGCGACATATAGACCTCGCCACGAACCTCTAGAATAGCGGGTGCATTCTCAATGGTTTGGGGAATATCGGCCAGCGTTCGCGCGTTGGCTGTGACATTCTCACCAACCTCTCCATCGCCGCGCGTAGCCGCTTGAATCAGCTTGCCGTTTTCATAGCGCAGCGAAAGGGATAGGCCATCGATCTTGGGTTCCGCAGTATAGGCGAGTGGTGCTGCGTCATCCAGCCCGAGGTATTTGCGGATCGACCGGTCAAAATCGGCCACATCCTCATCGTCGAACGCATTGCCCAGTGACATCATGCGCACGGCATGGGTGACCTTGGAAAACCCGTCTGCTGCCCGGGCACCGACCTGATCACTGGGGCTGTCGGCGCGTTTGAGATGTGGGAATCGCATCTCGATTTCGGCATTGCGCCGTTTCAGCGCATCGTAGTCTGCATCCGAAATCTCGGGCGCATCTGCGCCGTGATACAGTTGATTGGCCTGCAAAAGCACCTTGGCCAGTTGAGCAAGCTCGGCCCGGGCCTGGTCTTCGGTCAGGTCTGCTGTTGGAATTGAATTGCCCATGGCCTCGCCCTGTCACGTCTTCTTGGACATCAGTGATAGGGCGAGGCCACGGCTAGGTCCAGACGTGCTGAGCCGTGAGTGTGGGTGCCGCCCTGGACCAACAGCGGCACAAGTGTTCGGATGTCAGGCGCCGACTGCGATACGGGTATCGTCCATGCTGTCGGATTGCGGATCACGCAGCACATAGCCGCGGCCCCAAACCGTTTCGATATAGTTGTCGCCGCCGGTTGCATTGCTGAGTTTCTTGCGCAACTTGCAGATAAACACATCGATGATTTTCAGTTCTGGCTCATCCATGCCGCCATAAAGGTGGTTCAGGAACATCTCTTTTGTCAGGGTTGTGCCCTTACGCAGGCTCAACAGCTCCAGCATCTGATATTCCTTGCCAGTCAGGTGAACAGTCTGGCCATCAACCTCAACCGTCTTGGCATCCAGGTTAACAGCAACGCGCCCGGTATGGATCACCGATTGTGAATGCCCTTTCGAACGTCGGATAATCGCATGGATACGGGCAACCAGTTCTTCGCGATGGAACGGCTTGGTCAGATAGTCATCCGCGCCAAATCCAAAGCCCTTGATCTTGCTTTCCGTATCGTCAGCCCCAGATAGGATCAGGATCGGAGTTTCCACCCGCGCGATCCGCAATTGGCGCAGTACTTCATGCCCGTTCATGTCCGGCAGGTTCAGGTCCAGCAAAATGAGATCGTAATCATAGAGTTTTGCCAGATCGATCCCTTCTTCCCCCAAATCCGTCGCATATACATTCAAGTTTGCATGTGTCAGCATCAATTCGATGCTTTTGGATGTGGTTGGATCATCCTCGACAAGAAGTATTCTCATTTCACTGCTCCAATTCAGGTCATAAAACTTCAATTCAATTCAAACCTGATCAAAAATGGTTAATCTGACGTTACCGTTGAATCATTTATTCACTTTCATCTTTAGGTTGTCGATATTTTTTTAGGGCTGTTACTTTCAATGCCTCGATTCCGTGTTCGGCGACGGCAGATACCCATGTGTTGAACTCTTCATCGCTGATGCCATATCGTTTCTTGGCGTCCGACAGAGTGATCAGGCCGTAAAGAACGCCACGCACAACAATGATTTTGCGAGACGCGACCCAGCGTCGTGTGTCAGCGGGTGGAAGATCTGCGCGCGACAGAACCGAGCCATCCGGCAAGGTAACAGATCGCGGCCCTTCAACTTTGTGCAAATACATCTTTCTACCCTTTTCCTGCTGCGACAAAGCTGACATCAGCCTACTTAATGCCGCGTGAAACCGCCCCTTGAGAGTGTGTAGAATTTTCCTATATTCTGCCGGTCTTTCTTAATCCGAACGGAATCGCCATGGCCCTCGCCGCCGAGACCCAACTCAATTCGCTTGGCTTTGCCAAACCGCCCTCGGAAACGCGGGTGGTTGTTGCCATGTCCGGTGGTGTCGACAGCTCGGTCGTTGCTGCCTATCTGGCGGACCAAGGCTATGACGTGGTCGGTGTGACACTACAGCTTTATGACCATGGCGCGGCGCTGGCCAAAAAAGGCGCGTGCTGTGCCGGGATCGACATTCATGACGCGCGGCGCGTGGCCGAAGAGCGTGGTTTCCCGCATTACGTTCTGGACTACGAGAACATCTTCAAAGACGCGGTGATTGATGAATTCGCCGACAGCTATCTGGCAGGCGCGACCCCAGTGCCCTGTATCCGCTGCAATGAGCGGGTGAAATTTAAGGACCTTTTGGAAACTGCCAAAGACCTTGAAGCCGATTGCATGGCCACTGGGCACTATATTCAGCGCATGATGGGCCCTAGTGGCCCGGAACTGCACAGCGCCGAGGATGCGAACCGCGACCAGTCCTATTTCCTGTTTTCGACCACGCCCGAGCAGCTGGATTTCCTGCGCTTCCCTCTGGGGCACCTGCCTTCGAAGGATGCGACCCGCGAAATGGCGGCGCAGTACGGGCTGGCCGTGGCGGACAAACCCGACAGTCAGGATATCTGTTTTGTGCCCAATGGCGACTATGCCAGCGTGATCGAGAAACTGCGCCCGGGTGCTGCGGAACCGGGTGAGATCGTGCATGCCGATGGCCGCGTTCTGGCGCGACACAATGGCGTTATTCACTATACGATCGGCCAACGCCGCGGCCTGGGCATTGGCGGCCTGAGTGAGCCGCTTTATGTGGTCAAGCTGGATGTGGACAAGAAACAGGTTGTCGTCGGCCCCAAAGAAATGCTGGCCACCCGAACTATTCCAGTGCGTGAAATCAACTGGTTGGGGGATGAGCCCTTCACCGCGCGCAGCGAATGGCATTTGTCGGTCAAAGTCCGCTCGACCCGACCCCCGCGCGAGGCGATTATTCGCCCCCTGTCCGACACGACCGCCGAGGTGGAGCTGCTGACGCCCGAGGAAGGGATCTCTCCGGGTCAGGCCTGTGTGTTCTATGCGAATGAGGGCAGCCGTATCTTTGGCGGTGGCTGGATCTGGCGCGGTTACTAAATCGCGTCAGTCCACGAGTTGCTGAGGATGTAGATCCCGGCGCAGATCATCACGTAAGGTACGAGCGTCTCAAGCCGTTGCGCCAAGCCTCCGGTCATGATTGGCGCGCGAGCGCCCAATAGTGCGAGCACACCCAGGGTCAGCGCCGCTGCTATGGCCCCAGCAACCCCGGCAAAGCGATAGCTTGGGGTGGAATCCGCCAAGAGCGGCGCGAGAACCGCAAACGTGTCCATCGACATACTGACAAACAGCAGCATGGTCACCAAGGTCGAAGCACCTGCAGATAAGCGCGCAGCCTGCTGCATCTCCTCCCCCCGGAATTGACGGAGTATTCCGATGATGCCAAGCCCCAAAGGGATCAATCCCAAATAGCCCGCCCAGTGCGGCACCACGTCATCGACCCCCAATGCCAGTAGGAAAGCGATGGTGATCACGATTATCTGCGCAAACAGGAACCCTGCAATGGCGCGACGTGGACCAGATACCATCATCAGCGCAACTAACGCGGCAAGATTGTCGAGATTGGTCAATATCTGCGCCGCAAAGGCCGAAGCAGCAAAGATCACATGATCCAGCATCACGCGTTCATTCTGTCCAAAACGGCCCTTGCTGCGCGCAGACCCGGTGCCTCGCCACCGCGCCCAAGACGCTCCATGGTCGTTGCCATGGCCCGGTTCTGAGCATCCGGTGCGCCGGCCACTTGCTTTAACGAATCCGCGATCTTCGTTGGATCACAATCCTCAAGCAGGCATTCGGGCACGGCATGGCTGTCCGAGACCAGATTGACCAGAGTGACCGTATCCAGCTTCACCATACGTTTGGCGATCTGCGTGGTCAGCCAGTTCAGGTTGTAAGCGATCACCATGGGCGTCGCCTGCGCTGCCAATTCCAACGAGACCGTACCCGAGGCCGCCAATGCCAGATCGGCGGCGGCAAAGGCTGCTCTTTTCTGGCTCTGCGCTTCGTCCGAGGGCAGTTTGCGCGGATCGACAACAACCGGGTGACCAGGCCAGTCGTTGATGTGGTCCGAAACCATATCGACCATATGCGCAACCGCCGGAACCACGACGCGGGTGTCGGCGCGATCTTTCAGGAACTCATCCAGTGCCGCACCGAAGATCGGGGCCAACCGTTCGACCTCCCCTCTCCGGGAGCCTGGCAACGCCAGCACGATTGGCGCATTGCCCAGATCATGATCCGCACGAAATTTCTGGATGTCCTGATCAGAGGCAAGCGGTTCGTTCACCACGGGATGGCCAACGAAATCACATTCCATCCCCGCGCGTTCCATATAGGGCGGCTCAAATGGCAGCAACGCCAGAACGTGATCAATCACCTTGGCCATTTTATTCGCCCGCCCCGGACGCCACGCCCAGACGCTTGGGGCTACGTAGTGAACGGTGCGAATGTCGCTGGAGGCTTTGACGATCTTGGCCACACGCAATGAGAAGTCCGGACTGTCGATGGTGATCAGCACATCCGGCTGCGTGTCCAAAACCGCCTGCGCGGTTTCAGCGATCCGGCGCTTTAGGTGAAAGAACTTGGGCAGGACCTCGACAAGGCCCATAACGCTGAGCTCGGACATCGGGAACTGACTGTTCAGGCCCTGTGCCTCCATCAATGGCCCGCCAACTCCACTGAATTCAACGTTTGGAACAAGGGTCTTCAACCCTTCCATCAGCGCACCGCCCAACCGGTCACCCGAAGGTTCACCGGCGACCAGAAAGACGCGCATCAGACCGCCCTTTCACGGACGAACAGGAAAAGGCCCAGACGGTTGCATTCGGCGATCACCCGGTCGCGCTGCAATACCATGACACCGCCCTTTTCGATGACAATACCGGTCAATCCGGCTGCCACGGCGCTGGCCACGGTTTCGGGGCCTATTGCAGGCAAATCCACCCGCCGATCCTGAGCTGGCTTTGGCGCTTTGAACAGAACGCCACCACCTGCATCCGGACGTTGGGTCAAGGATTGCAACATCCAGGCGGTGCCAAAAATGCTTTCGACAGCCAAAGCCTGCCCTTTGGACACGGCGCAAGCCTGCCCGATATCGGCGCTGCCCATGGCACGTAGAACACCGGCCGCCCGGTCTGCATCGACCAAATCGGCGTCAGATGGTTGCGCCTCGGTCAGGCAGCCCACAGACGGCAATAAGTCCGGTGCTATCTCATGAGCGGCTTTGACCGACAGGCCCGCATCCTCAAAGATACCAATGACCGCGCGCAACGCCCCGTCGTCGCCAGAGGTCATCGCCTTTTGCAAGATCGGAACCAATGGCAAGGTCGCCGCATCAATGCGCGCGGGATCAACCCGCGGTCGCCGAACTGCCCCGGCCATGCAAAGCTCGGTCACACCGCGCGCTTTCAACTCAGCGATAAAGCTGCCTAGCTGTTCGAGCGGAAACACGATGTCTGGTCCTAGCGTATCCGGCTCAAACCCTTCCATCGCACAGATCAACGGGCGCTCTGGCAAAGCGGCGACGACCTCATCCGGCAAGACACCTGTGCCTGCGATCAATGCCAGCATGCGCTTACTTCCTTGGTGTCAGGAAAGAACGATCCGTGTCACCGGTGACAAACTCGACAATGCGCCGGACATATTCGCTGTTGGTGCCTTCACCTGCCCGATGGGCACGTTCCTGAAACGTCCCCTCTCCACCGGTCAGTTCCTTGAACGCAGCCCGCAGCGCCGAGATATCCTCGCGTGATACGCCGCGCCGTTTCAGGCCAACCAGGTTGAGCCCGTCCAGTTCCCCGCGCGGGGCCTGGACCAAACCGTAGGGAATGACGTCGTTCGGCACCATGGTCAGCGCGCCGATGATGGCGCCGCGACCAACCCGCACCCATTGATGCAGGCCCGAGATCCCGCCGATTATCACATCATCCTCAATGACACAGTGACCGGCCGCGCCCGCGTGATTTACCATGATCACCCGATCGCCCATCTGAACGTCATGGGCCACATGCACGCCCGCCATCAGCAGGCAATCATCACCGATACGCGTCACGCCACCACCGCCATCGGTGCCGGTGTTGATCGTCACATGTTCCCGAATCCTGTTGCGCTGGCCGATTTCCAGCCGCGTGTTTTCACCCCCGAATTTTAAATCTTGAGGGATCTCACCGATGACCGAGAAGTTGAAGATGACCGTATCTCCACCGACCGAAGTGTCACCCGTGACAACCACATGCGATTTCAACTCGACCCGGTCGCCCAAACGCACCTGAGGCCCGACATAGCAGAACGGGCCGATCGAACAGCCCTGCCCGATCTGAGCGCCCTCTTCTATGATTGCGCTGGGATGAACACCGCTCATGCCGTTTTTTCCATGTCCCAATCAACATAGGCCGAGAACTCGGCTTCGGCGGCGACTTCTCCATCGACGGTAGCCCGGCCATTGAACTTGAACAGCTTTCCGCCTTTCTTGCCACGCAGGGTTTCCACATGCATCTCCAGAACATCGCCGGGCACAACCTTGCGGCGGAATTTGCACTTGTCGATGCTCATGAAGTAGATCAGCAGTTCCGTGTCGATCACATCCATGCCGACACCCAGCATGACGCCGGCCGTTTGCGCCATCGCTTCGACGATGGTGACACCTGGCATGATCGGAGTACCGGGGAAATGGCCCTGAAAATGAGGCTCGTTCATGGTGACATTCTTGATGCCTATGGCAGATTGATAGCCCTCGATATCAACCACCTTGTCGACCAGTAGAAACGGATAGCGATGCGGCAATATGCGCTGAATCAGCTGAATGTCGGCGCTTTTGGTTTCCGAGGTCATAAGTCACAAATCCCGTCTTGGAAGTCTCAGTTCTCGCGTGGTTAGCAATACAGGCGCGTAAGGGCAAGCAAACCTGTTTATTCGCCTTGTCCGTCCTGCAAGCCGGTTCCATCCCCGATGACCGCATTGATCCGGTCTATCGCAACATCGGTGATGTCCGATGCGTCCGAGCTGAGCAGCACACTTGAGCGTTCCAGAATGATCGAGCCGCCGCTTTCCCGCAGAATATCGATCAGAACCGGGCGCGCCAGTTCGTAAAACTGTTGCCGACTGTCTTCGCTGAGACGGGCCAAAGCGTCCAGTTTGGCCCGCTGACCTTCGCGGTGAGATTGCACTTTGATATCAAACGCTTCAGCCAAGGGGCGAAACTCTTCCGGCGTCAGTTCGCTACGCTTCTCAGTCAGAGTTTTTTCTTCAGTGCTCAGTTCAGCGACGATGCGTTCATTTTCCTCGCCCAGCAACGCGCCTTCCTGTTCAATCTCGCGTAGGACGCGCTGACCAAATTGGGATTCCGTAAACAAGCGATCACTAGAGATCGTTACGACTTCGCTTTGGGTCACACCCAACTGCTGTGCAAAACCGGGGATAGACCAAGCGCAGGCTAGAAAAACACACAGGGCCCGAAGGGGGCCCTGTAGGAGGTTGAAACCGTAATCAGCCATGAAAGATCAGAACCTGGCCTGAACGGTCAGATCAAAGCTGCGTTCTTTATCGAACTCTTCTTTCTTCAAAGCATGCGAGAAGTTGAATCGCAGCGGACCGAAGGGTGTTTCCCACAGGACGGACACGCCGATAACCTGACGGATCGATCCGTTTGCACCGACGATATCCGCGCCGGCGGTGTTGACGTTGCTGATATTGTAGAGATTGCCAATATCGTAGAACACACCCCCGCGCAGACCCAATTCTTCGGGCAAGCCCAATGGGAAGTCCGACTCGAAGCGCGCAACCCAGTAATAATTGCCACCAATGGCGTCATCCTGACCATTGGATAGATCACGGGGGCCAAGGCCGGCGGGTTCAAACCCACGGAAGACGCTGGGCCCCAACAAGAAACGGTCAACTGTGCGGCTAAAGTCGTCCCCTCTCCAGTGTAGTGCACCCATTTCAAGTGTGGCGCGCAAAACGACCTCTTCGCTTAGGATGCGCGTCTGCGCGATACCGCGTGCCGTCGTCTTAAAAAACTCATTGTCGCCACCCAGACCCGCCGCATCCACACCGACCTCGAACAAAACGCCTGCATTTGGGTTCAAACCACCGATGCGGCTATCATAGATATACGACACGCCAATCGAACTGCTGGTTCGTTTTCCCTGTGCGATTTCAGACGAAATAACAGCACCGTTGATCTCATCATCCTGCTGCGTCATCTCGCTGCGTTCCCAGCCATAGCGAAGGCGCAATGCGGACAGCTCCCCTATCGAGTAGGTCAACTGGGGATTAAAGAATAGGCGCTGGGTGTCGTAGCTCGCAAAACCGGAGTTGGTCCCCGAGAGGCCAAGCCCAAGATCAAAGCGTAATCTACGACCTAACAGGTAAGGTTCTGTAAAATTGATGGTGTACTGTTCGGATTCCTGCGCGGTCGAGATGGAAAAACCAAGATTCTGACCACGGCCAAGGAAATTGGATTCGTTCAATGCAACAGCAAGTCCGATACCGTCCGATACCGAGTAGCTACCGCCCAGCGAAAGCGAACCCGTGGGCTGTTCTTCAACATCCACGTCCAAAATAACCTGGCTTGGGCTTGACCCTTCGCGCGGCTCAACACTCGCTGTGGCAAAGAAACCCAAAGCGTTGATGCGCTCTGACGCCTGACGGATCGCTCGCGGATTGAACGGATCACCTTCGACAGTGTCAAACTGACGACGGATCACCTGATCCAGCGTTGTTGTGTTCCCTTCGATATCAATCCGTTCCACAAAGACGCGCGGGCCCTTGCTGAGTACGAATTCGATATCCAGTGTCAGGTCGCGATCATTCCGGGTGACACGCGGCTCGACCCGAAGAAAATCGACGCCCTGTTTCACGCCCAACCGTTCCTGCCGAGCGATCGAATTTTCGATCAGCGTAGGAGAATAAGTCACGCCGGGCTTGATCTTTAGCGCGTCCTGATAGGCTGCCGGGTCCACGCCAGGGATTTCACTTACCGTTGTGATTTTGCCGAATGAGAATTGCTGTCCCTCGGTTACATTCATCACCAGGAAGAACGCATCGCGTTCGCGCGTGAACTCTACATTGGCACTGTTTACACGGAAGTCGATATAGCCGCGCGATAGGTAGAAATCACGAATGACCTGCTTGTCGAATTCGATCCGGTCGCCGATGAATGTATCGCTGCGAAAGAACGTACGCAGGATGGTGGCCTGTTTCGTCTCCAACACGCGGCGCAAGCGGCGATCAGAATAGGCGCGATTGCCGACAAAGCTGACACGCTCGACCTCAATCGTGGTGCCTTCAGAGACTTCGAACACCAAATCAACCCGGTTTTCGCTACGGCGGATGATGCGCGGAATCACAGTCGCCGCCACACGCCCCTGCGCCGAGTAAACCTCGGCGATCAGATCGGAGTCGGCCTCGGCGGCCTGAGGCGTAAACACCCGACGGGGCTGCGATGAAATCACTTCGAGCAAGACGTCGTCTTTGACACGCCGATTCCCCTCGATACTGATCTGGTTGATTGTTGGGTATTCCTGAACCTCGATCACCAGGGTCGTGCCGCGTGGTGTCAATTCGACTGTTTCAAAAACACCACTGTCAAGCAAACGCTGATAGGCGTCGTTCAGCTGACCGCTTGTCACCGTCTGGCCCGGTTCGATCCCGGTTCTGGCGATGATCGTACCGGTCTCGATACGCCGGTTTCCATCTACGTCAAACGAATTGATCGTGAAACTTTGCGCGGTCGCAACGTTTGGCAGTGCCAGTAAACTTGCCGCAACAAAAAGGAAAAGAAACGTGAGCGTTTGCCACAAAATCTTGTTTGAAGACTTACGCCCCCCGCAGGATGTGCCCGCGCCTCGCCCGTCGGTCATTTTTATCTCAACCCAGAATTCTAAGACTTTAATGCTGAGTAACGGGTCTGGATGTGCTTGTCAAAAGGCCAAAATGCCCAACTGGCATTTGATTACCTTTGTCTTGCGCCGATACGCTGGGCCAGAATCAGAAACCGGCCAGATAAGCACCTAAACCAAGGGCCAAAGCGGTGACTGCAAAACTCAGCAACACATCCCAGTTCAGCATGAACAGGAAACTGAAGCTTTTATATGATTTGCGCAGTGCTTGTGTCATGGATCGCCCTCAATCTGGCGAAAATACTAACGTCAGATTGAGGCAAGAATGCGGCTTTGTTGTGCGCGAGACGTCACAATCAGCAGAACAAATCGTTTGTTACCGAAAACAGCATCAGGCTAAGAATCAGGGTAATTCCCACCGTCATCAAAATTCGCAGCGCTCGGTCACTGGGTGGCTTTCCAGCGACGGCTTCATAGGCATAAAAGACAAGGTGCCCGCCATCCAAAGCCGGAATTGGGAACAGGTTCAGCAAACCAACCGCGGTCGACAAAACCGCGATAAAGAAGATGAAGTTCTGCGCACCCTGACTGGCCATGGCACCCGAGGTTTCGGCAATACCAATCGGGCCAGAGATATTGCAGGTGCTGATCGCGCCAGTAATCATATGCCACATCCCCGACAGCGATCCGTCGATAATGCGGATGGTCTGCCTAACACCTCCGGTCAGCGAATCCCAGATGCCAGCGGGTTGGGTCGCAGGTTCCAGCATCATGCCGCCTACGATCCCGATACGCCAATGGGTGACAAAGCCGCCTTCGGATTGCGGTTCATCTGTGCGTCGCGGGGCCAGAGCAAATTCCAGATCAGCCCCATCGCGCCAGACGTTCAGCAGCAATACGCGTCCATCCGAACTTTCGACAAATTCCTTAAGCTGGTCGAAGGCAAAGATTGGCTGCCCATTAACGGCGGTGATTACATCCCCCTGTTCCAATTGGATATCCATCGCGGCACTGCGGGGTGCAACCTGACGGATCAGCGGCGGGAACAACCAAGGCGCTTCGACATCCAGCGTCTCACCATCGCGGATTACGGTATAGTCCAGAACAGGTTCAACAGGCAGCGATCCGGTGAATTCGCTCCAGTTGCTTTCCTCATCGAAATCAGGCGTGGTGATACCGGCAATCGCGACGATCTCATCGCCAACCTGAAGGCCTTGAACGGTTCCCGGCAAAGGTTGCAATTCACCCACTGTCAGAGGTTCGCGCGAGACGCCTTGCGACCAAAAGATCATCCCGAAGACGATGATCGACATGGCAAAGTTGAATACCGGACCCGCTGCAACGGTTGCAGCACGGGCCCAGAGCGGTGCGCCATGCATGGTACTGCGCAGCTCTTCCGGGCTTTGTTCGGCGATTTCTTCCATCGCCTCTTCGTCCTTACCCGAGGCCGCGTTGGAATCGCCCTTGAATTTGACGTAGCCCCCAAACGGCAGCAGCGCGATCTGCCATTTTGTGCCACGCTTGTCGAACCGGCTCCATAACACCGGGCCGAACCCTATGGAAAACACGTCTGCATGAATGCCGGACCAGCGACCAACGATATAATGCCCGTACTCGTGCACAGCCACGATGGCGGACAAAGCGATCACAAAGGCCACAATCGTCCAAAGCAAATTGCCGAATTGCGGGATCAGGGAAAGTACGTCCAATATTCTATCCTGCTCGTTTGTGCACGGCGTCATCTGCCCATTGCCGTGCCAGATGGTCCGTTTGCTGTACGTTATCAAGTGTCAAAGGGGCATCAATAAGACATTGTTCCGCATCAAATCTGTCCAGAACCATGGCGACACAATCTGCCATGTCCAGAAATCCGATCCGACGCGCGATGAAATGATCCAGCGCCCGCTCTTTAGCGGCGTTGAAAACCGCGCCCGACAATCCTCCGCGTTCCATGACATCCCACGCCAGCCGAAGCGCGGGGTAACGGGCCAGATCGGGCTTTTGAAAGTTCAGCTGGCCAATCGCCGCCAGGTCAAGCCGTTCGACCGGCAGGCCTTGCCTGTCCGGCCAGTGCAGCGCATAGCCAATCGCGTGGCGCATATCGGGCGCGCCCATATGGGCCATCACCGCGCCATCCCGGAACCCAACCAGCGCATGCACGATAGATTCGGGATGCACCAGAACTTCGATCCGCTGCGGGTCTAACCCAAAGAATTCTTTGGTCTCGATCACTTCAAGCGCCTTGTTGAACATCGAGGCGCTGTCGATGGTGATCCGCTGCCCCATATCCCAGTTCGGGTGGCTTGAGGCCTGTTCAACCGTCGCTTTGCCCAGATCTGAGACGGGCCAGTCCCGAAAGGCCCCGCCACTGGCCGTGATGATGATCCGCTCAACCGCGCTCATGTCCTCGCCCACAAGCGCTTGAAAAACCGCTGAATGCTCACTGTCCACCGGAAGCAGGCGCGCGCCATGCGTTTTGGCTGTGTCCAGCACCAAAGCCCCGGCACAAACAAGCGTTTCTTTGTTGGCCAGCGCCAGCGTCGCGCCTTGCTTCAGCGCCTCGATCCCTGGTGCCAGCCCGGCCGCGCCCACGATGGCCGACATGACCCAATCTGCAGGCCGCGTCGCTGCTTCGGTCAGGGCCTGCGCACCAGCGGCCGCTTCAACACCTGAGCCTTCCAGCGCATCACGCAGGTCGGGCAACCGATCCTCATAAGCCGTCACAGCGATATCTGCACGCAACTGACGGGCATCTGAAGCCAGCTGAGCGATATTGGCGCCCCCGGTC
Organism: Ruegeria sp. H4; assembly: GCF_056533065.1. Lineage (NCBI taxonomy): Bacteria > Pseudomonadati > Pseudomonadota > Alphaproteobacteria > Rhodobacterales > Roseobacteraceae > Ruegeria > Ruegeria sp. H4. The sequence continues at coordinate 99,372 of NZ_JBQFOC010000002.1, read as the reverse complement.
AGGGCGACCACGTCATAGTGATCCGGCGCACGGGCGATCAGATCAATTGTGTTCTGGCCGATCGAACCGGTCGCACCGAAAATCGAAACCTTGCGCATCACATCGCCCCGGGTGAATAGATCAAACCCGCTAAAAGCACGAACAGCGCCGCACCCATCATTCCATCAAACCGATCCAGAAACCCGCCATGACCGGGGATCAGATTCGAGCTGTCCTTGACCCCAAACCGGCGTTTGACCGCGCTTTCAGCAATGTCGCCAGCCTGGCTGGCCATCGAAGCCAGCACCGAAATCACCACAAACATCACGCCAAACCCGCCCTGGACGGCGAACAGGATGCCAACCAAGGCAGCAGCTGCCCAGCCCCCTGCTGTACCTGACCATGTTTTTTTGGGGCTGACCTTGGGCCAGAATTTCGGGCCACCCACGGCCTTGCCGACAAAATACCCCGCGACATCGGTTGCCACGACCAAGGCAATCAGCCAGATCATCGCGGTAAAACCCAACGTCTCTCGTATCGAAATAAAGCCCAGCCCTGCCCCGGCAATCCACAGCATAAAAACCGCGCACAACCCGCGGGAATGGTTAACCTGCCCGGCCGAAACCAAAGCAAGCGCGGCAACGATTGGCAGAGTATAAACCTGAGAAAATTCAAAACGCCAAAGCTCTGCGACGCCAAACACCACCGCGCAGGTCAGGATTCCCAATTGCACCGCGACGCTTGTGCGCTGCGGCTCGATCATCCGAACGAGTTCCCATGCCATCAGCCCACAGGCCACCGCGATGAAGGTTTCGAACCAGATACCGCCCAGCCAGACTTCAATCGCACCAATGGCGACAAGCACAATGGCAGACAGAACCCGCGTCGTCAGATCAGACCATCGGCCATCGCTCATGCGATAACTGCCCCGAAACGCCGCTCACGTGATCCAAAGTTGTTGCACAAGCGCTCCAGCTCGGCGGCGGTGAAATCAGGCCACAACGTGTCGATGAACTCGTATTCAGAATAGGCGGATTGCCACAGCAAGAAGTTCGAGATGCGCGCCTCACCACTGGTGCGGATCACCAGATCAGGATCCGGCAGAACCCGTGTATCCAGGTATTTGGGCAGCGTTTCTTCGTCCACATCATCGGGATGCAAGCGCCCTTCGGCCACATCACGGGCCAGTCGTTTGGTCGCACGCGCTACCTCATCCCGGCCGCCGTAGTTCAGCGCGACGGTCAGATGCACCAGATCGTTGTTTTTGGTTTCTTCTTCCAGAGAATCCATAAGATCGGTCAGCTTTGAATCCAAACGCACCCGATCCCCTATAAACCGCACGCGAATGCCATTTTCGGCCAGCGTCTTGGTTTCCTTGATGATATAGCGGCGAAACAAGCTCATCAGCCCTGCCACTTCGACCTGCGTACGTTTCCAGTTCTCGGTCGAAAAGGCAAAGACGGTCAGGTACTTGATGCCCAGCCCCGGACAGGCTTCAACCACCTCGCGCACCCGACGCGCACCCGCGTGATGACCGAACAACCGAGGCCGCCCACGTGCCTGCGCCCAGCGACCGTTACCATCCATGATGATCGCCACATGGCGCGGGCCAGACCCTGGCTCGGTTTGGGGATCTTTGGGCATAAGACCGGCTCAGACCTGCATGATTTCTGACTGTTTCGTCTCAAGTGCGGTATCGACAGCCTTGATCATCTCATCCGTCAGGTCCTGCACTTCGCTTTCCCAGAACTTCTGGTCATCCTCGGACATGCCATCCGATTTGGCCTTTTTGATCTGGTCCATCCCATCGCGGCGTACATTTCGGATCGAAACCCGCGCGCTTTCGGCATATTGCCCAGCAACCTTGCCCAGCTCGCGACGGCGTTCTTCGTTCAATTCAGGGATCGGCAGCATAATGATCGTGCCATTCAGCTGGGGATTGATCCCCAAACCACTTTCGCGGATCGCTTTTTCGACCTTGCCCACAAGGCCCTTGTCCCAGACATTCACCGTCACCATCCGCGGTTCCGGAACATTGACCGTGCCAACCTGATTGATCGGTGTCATCGCCCCATAAGCGTCGACCATTACCGGCTCCAGCATCGAAGCCGAGGCCCGACCGGTCCGCAAAGAGGCAAATTCGGTTCTGAGGTTGGACATCGCGCCATCCATGCGGCGCTTTAGATCATCGGTGTCCAGTTCGAAGTCGTCAGACATGCTGCTCACTCCCCGTCTTCAAGTCTGTTTGGATGGGTCTTACGCCATCACATATGGGATGTATAGCAATCATGGGCAGGAATTGCGGCAATGACCAGCAGAGTTTCGGTCCTTTTTGCCGGCTTTTGATCAGCAAGGGCAGGCAGATAACCTGACCCACCCTCGCTGCTGTATTACATTAGGCGTTCACGTCGACTACGACGCGCCCTTTGACCTGACCTTTCAGGATATCCGCCCCAAGTGTTGGCAGATCAGACAAGGTCGCGGGATGCACCATCGCCTCGAGCTTTTCCATCGGCAAGTCGGTCGCGATCCGCTGCCAGGCCCGAACGCGGTTTTCGTAGGGCTGCATCACACTGTCGATGCCCAACAGGTTCACGCCACGCAGCAGGAAGGGAATCACCGTCGTTGGCAGCGCCGCACCGCCTGCCAGACCCACAGCCGCAACCGAACATCCATACTTCATCTGCCCTAAGACACGCGCCAGCATGTCACCACCAACGGCGTCAATACACCCGGCCCAGGTTTCGCTTTCCAATGGGCGTTTGGTGGTCTCATTCAACTCGTCGCGTGGAACAATCGTCGTCGCACCCAAGGATTTCAGATAGTCCCCGGTCTCAGGTCGCCCGGTCACAGCCGCGACCTCATAGCCCAGATGCCCCAGGATCGCGGTCGCAACCGACCCAACACCCCCGGCGGCCCCGGTTACCAGCACAGGCCCATGGCCCGGTTGCAGCCCATGATCTTCCAGCGCCATAACCGCAAGCATTGCGGTAAAGCCTGCCGTCCCCACCGCCATCGCCTGCCGGGCATCCAAACCGTCTGGCAAGGGAACCAGCCAATCGGCCCGCGCATTGGCTTTTTGCGAATATCCGCCCCAATGCGCCTCTCCCACGCGCCAGCCGGTCAAAACGACCTTGTCGCCCGGCTTGTAGCGCGCATCCGACGAGGCCTCGACCGTCCCGGCATAGTCGATCCCCGGTACATGAGGGTAATTCCGGACCAGACCACCGCCTTTGGGAGACAGGCAAAGCCCGTCCTTGTAGTTCACCGTCGAGTACTCCACCGCAACGGTCACTTCACCATGCGGCAGATCCTCGGTTGAAAGCTGTTTAACCGACGCGCTCGCCAGCCCGCTTTCGTCATTCTTGTCCATAACCAACGCATTGAACATGTTTATAATCCTTTCGCTTTCTCTCGACCGGCCCATCACTTCACCTGGCCCAAAATATCCCGGGGGAGTCGCGCAGCGACGGGGGCAGAGCCCCATTCCCCCATGTCAGATCCAAAAATGACCCTGTACTGTTGCGTTCCGCATCCCGTCAGGCGTTTCCACTTCAAGCTTGGTTCCAGTGTCCCAATGGCTCAATCGCATCATCCCAATCGAAACATTGGTCGTGAAATCAGGCGACCAGGCGGAAGATGTCACCTGACCTACCTGTTTTCCCTCTGCATAAACCGGCCAAGGTTCAACGCAAGGCGGCACGGCATCACCCTCAATCGCAATCGGGCGAATTTGCTGCACCGGGCCTTCCTTGGCAACGCGCAACAAAGCATCCCTGCCCACGCAGCCAATGGCCGTGTGCGTGTTACAGAACTTACCCAACCCGCATTCATGCGGCGTATTGTCGTCCGTCATGTCATTGCCATATGACAGCAACCCGCCTTCGATCCGTTCGATCAAGTTCGGGCAGCCGGCGCGCACCTGCAAGTCTTCACCCGCGTTGAACAGCGCGTTCCACAGAGGCATCCCGATATCGCCGCCTTCGACATAAATCTCGAACCCGCCCTGTTTGGAATAGCCCGAGCGGGCGACGGCCAAATCGCGCCCCTCGAATTCGAACATATCGAATTTGAAGAACCGAATATCACGCACCCGGTCCCCGAACACCCGTGCCATCAGCTCGTCTGCCTTGGGCCCCTGAATGGCCAAAGGCGATACGTCGGGTTCATCCACCAGCACGTCCAGCCGATAGCCATTGGCCAAGCCTTTGACCCACAACAGCAAATCGCTGTCGGCAATGGATATCCACCAACGATCTTCAGACAGTTTCACCGCCACCGGATCGTTCAGCATACCGCCAGTCTCATCCACGATAGGCACATAGTAGCACTGCCCCGGCAGCATACCCCGCAGATCGCGCGGCGTCAGCATCTGCATCAATCGCGCAGCATCCGGCCCGCGCAGTTCCACTTGTCGCTCACACGAGACATCCCAGACTTGAACATGGGACTTGAGATGACGGTAGTCTGCCTCGACGCTTTCGAACACCGTCGGCAACAGCATACGGTTGTAAACCGTATAGCCTTTGACCCCTGCAGCCGTGACACCTTCCGAGAAGGGTGTGCGCCGCAGACGGCGAGACAATGATATTTGCGGCATTCAGCCCTCCGTTGGCATGAAACACAGATCGCTGACCGGCGCGCCAGAGCCGGTCTCGGTCAGCATTTTGTGTAACTGACCACGGTGATGCGTCTGATGGTTGAAAAAGTGCATGATGCATTGCGCATAAGGCAATGTGACTTCGGCCTCTTTTGACGCTGAATACCAGATAAATGGCCCTGATATGGGATCATTGCCCAGCGTCTCTGCCCAGTCTGAGATACGGGTGTCCATAGTGTTTCGCAGGCTCAGCCAGCTTTCCAGATCAGGGCACAGATACACGCTTTCATGTATGCCACCGCCGGGACGGTGAATATTGGCCTCTGGCCCGTCGCCCTTGTCGAAACGTGACATCCAGATCCAGTCGCCCCAGAGAAGATGGTTCGCGGTGCCCAAGATCGAGCCGAAAAACGCACCGCGTTCGCGGGTCAACTCTTCTTCGGTCAGCGCCTCAAGGAACTCTGACAACTGGTTGTTTTGCCAATGATTATACCGCGCCATTTCACGGGCATAGGCTCCGGTAATCATCACTTTGGTCCGTGCCAGTCGATCGGGCAAATCTCGGCGGATTTGCCACCGAAATCCCACACGCGACCATAGTCCCGAACCTTGGATTTGACTCCGCGTGCAACGATGATGTCCGGCCCCATCCAGTATTTCGAATTCGAGACCATCACCGGATGTTCGGGGTCTTTCCCGGCCAGCATTTCAATCTCACCCTGAATTTTACGGCCGATCACAATCCGGCGCTTGGTCCCATCGCGTTCGATCTGGACCGGAGCTCGCTCAGCACCGATAATCTCGCTCACCAGCATGGTAAACAGACCCGTGGTGCCACCTGCTTGACCGCTGAAGATCTGCAGCAACCCGTTATAGGCCTTGCCGCTGGCGCGTTCGTCAACATAGGCGGCAACCTTCCATTGCCCCTCGCCCATGCGACCGGGAATATCGACCAGAAGACCCACGTTCAGACCGCTGAGGTCTTCGCCCTCGTAATGCCCCTCGTCGATGATCACGCCCATCCACGCATGGCAATGGCCCTCGGTCGGGGGATGTGCGCCCAGTGAGACAACACAAGGACAAAACACATCGCAGGAACAGTTCAGGATCAGCTCGCCTTTGATGCCCCACTCCGTCGGGCTCATCTCGCGCCGCTTGGGATTGGGCATCCGACTGTCGATCCGCTGGCTGATTGGCAGCCTATCGGCATCAATCTTTCTGTTCTTAGCCATTCGCTTATCCTCCGTAGCTCAGGGGGAACGCCAGTAACAGCACACCACCTGCAATCAATAGAAACCCCATGGGCCGCGTCACGCGGTGCCCGATCTGGGGCAATTTCTCCAACACCATGAACACAGTCGCCAGACCCATCCAAAGCAAGCTCATGACGCCGCCCACAAAGCCGAGCGCCATGAAACCCCAGCAACATCCGACACAGAACGTGCCTAGGTCCAAGCCCATGCGCACTCCGCCGGTGAAGCCTGTTTTCCAATGTCCCAGAAAGTAAGTCATGGGTGCGTGGCACACCCCATGGCACACCTCTTTCACGCGCGAGAACTGGAATGTGCCAACAACAATCATTAGCCCACCGGCGACCCAGCCGGATTTGGCAATCCCCAGCATATCGACCACCCCGCCGAACAGCAAAACAAGTTGAACCCCGGTGATCAAAGCCGCAAATCCGACCCAGACGACCGCATATCCAGCCAGCACGCCCAGCCATCCGGCGCGCGTTCCATTGGCGCTGTATATCAGATCATCGTAGCTGCGCAGGGTTGGCACCAGGGTCGGCAGCATCATCGCTGCCATCATGATGGCCCACATCCAAAACAACGGCCCGAACTCGGCCATGGGCATATACATGTCCATCCGCGGGTCCATCGCCGCCATGGCTTGTCCCATCGGGCCGGGCCGACCGATCCAATCAAGATCCATGCTGCGGCTCATCGAGAGCATCATCCACCACGCCCACAGGATGGCTGCGTAAAAGCCCAGCCACATTCCAGTGCGTAGAACCGCGCGACTCATGCGCCCCTCCCGACTCAGTCCTTGCTTTTCAAATGTCAGACTTTTAAATGTCAGACAAATAAAATCTGACTTTCGGGCAAGTAATTATGAAAATCGATCCTCAGAAACCGGCTGATCTATCTGCCCAAATCGCGCAGGCCATACGGGACGCTATAATCTCAGGCCAATTGATCGTCGATGAACGCCTGCCGTCTGAGGCGGAACTTGCCGAGCAGTTTCAGGTGTCGCGCCCCACAGTGCGTGAGGCATTGAAACGATTGGCAGCACAATCGCTGATCCGCACCCAACGCGGGGCGACGGGCGGAGCCTTTGTCAATCGGCTCAGCTTTGAGGATGCTTATTCTCAGCAGATCACCACCTCGACTTTGCTATTGTCGATGAATGCGGTGCGGTTCGATACGGCGTGCGAGGCGCGATACGCGCTGGAACGCGCCTGTGCGCCTTTGTCGGCCAAACGTCGAACAGCGGATCAACTGGCCACGATGCGGGCCGAGATTTTTCGACAAGCCCAGCCCGGTCTGACAGACGAAGCGTTCTGCGCATCAGATGTGGCCTTTCACCGGGCGCTTGTAGATGGGGCCGACAATCCGGTTCTGTCTTATCAACTGGCCGGTGCGGTTGAGGCCATGCAGCCCCTGATGAACATGATCACTTTTACGGCCCGATCCCGCGAAGCGATCATCGCCTACCACACAAAAATCGCAGATGCGCTAGAAGCCAGCGACGCCAAAACTGTCGATTTCGCATTGGTTGAGTTGGAAACCTATACACGGCAACTGGCTCAGGATGTGGCCGAACGCAAGCGCAAGCCAGCCTGAACAAACAATACCTTTCCTTTGCAAACCAACAGATTATCTGTAGCGGACCGAATAATATCTGAGGCCGATATGATCACCACTCTGAACGTAATTGCCGCGTTGCTTACAATCGGCTTTGGACTCTTTGGGTTTCTGGCCCCGGCCTACACGGCCAACGCGTTGGATCTTGCACCCACGAACAGCACCATGGGGTTAAGCGAGATACGCGCCTCGGTCGGCGGGTTGTTTGTTGTTACCGGGATCGCGGTGATCTGGCTGAATGCGCCGATGGCCTATACCATGCTGGGCGTGGTCTATGCCGGGGCTGCATTGGGTCGGTTCGTGTCTCTTGTGCTGGACAACCCACCGTTTGTTAAAGCCGCGACGTTTGGTGGAATCGAGCTTGTGTTGGCGATCTGGCTGATCGCAGCGAACTTCAATAAAGCTACGTAACATACTGTTAAATAATGATCAGTGTTCATTTATTCGGGATTTGCAACCCGATGAAACCTCACCTATATAGGGTATGTCCTTCGGGACTATGGACATAAACGCGCTCGTAATAAGCGGATCGGACCCGGGGGCGGTACCCGGCGGCTCCACCAACCATCCTTCGTTTGAGGATTCTGGGGCCGAAATAGGATCGACGAACGTCTAAAGGGGTTAGCTTTGTCTCGGCTGTCTGCCACCGTTATCGGCGAAACTAGTACAATTGCAAACGACAATCGTGCTCCGGTTGCAGTTGCTGCGTAAGCAGTAGCAAGACCGAAACTTAAGCCCTTGCGCCTAGCCGCGTAAGGCGGGGTTCGCAGGTACCTGGCAACAGAAACCTGCATTTCCAATACGCCTTATGTCTGAGTTTAATTCTTTTTCTGCAAAGATTTAGAGTTTCTTCATCCCTTTTGCTCATGGTCGTCCCAAACAGATAGGAGAGCCGGGATGACTCACACTGATATCCTAAAAGCATGGTATGCTGAGGTTTGGGAACAGGGAAATACCGACGCGATCGATCAGTACTTCGCACCGGATACAATGGCAGAAGGATTGATCCCTGAAATGCAGGTCGGTGCGGATGACTTTCGCGACCTCGTTATGGCCTTTCGCCACATTCTTGGGGAAATCTCGGTTGAGATGCCCAAGATCATCGAAAACGGCAACTGGGTTTCGGCGATCTTGCACGTTAAAACCTTCCGCGCCGATAATGGTGCACCGCTGGAGGTGACAGGTCAGGTCATGGCGCGCTTCAAGGACGACAAGATGGTCGAAGCTTACAACCAGTTCGATTTTGTTTCGCTTTTCGAACAGCTTGGTCAGTTCCCACAGGATACTTTACCTGTCTGCATGACCGGCCAGCGGTTGGATTGGGCCTGATCCGAAGGCGGTACAATCTTGACCCTTTGGTTGCTTGCACGTTAGCAAGGGCCATGGGGTAAGATTGCGAACGCCCCGTGAGGCGCCAGCCCAAGTTTCGCATGTATCCGAGATTGCAAGGAAACATGCCATGGCATCGCCGAACTCAATTACCCCAAAGCAACTGTTGCGTCTGATCGGAACACCTCAGGCCCCGATGCTTATCGATATCTGCGTGGACGAAGATTTTGAGGCCGACCCGTTTCTGATCCCCGGATCGTGCCGACATCCGGCTTCCGATATTGACGGTCTGATAAAACGTGTTGGGAACCATCACTGCGTGATTATCTGCCAAAAGGGTAAGAAAATCAGCCAAGGTATCGTCTCGTGGCTGCGTAGCGAAGGTTGCAAGGCTGAGTATCTTGAAGGTGGCATGTACGCCTGGCGGGACTTGCCGGGAAATCTGCGTATTCCAGCGGCATCTTTGCCGCGCTCAATAGATCGACATACTGTCTGGGTGACGCGGCACCGACCAAAGATAGATCGTATCGCCTGCCCCTGGCTGATCTGGCGTTTTGTTGACCCGAAAGCTAAGTTCTTATTCGTCGCGCCCTCCGAAGTTGAAAGCGTCGCGGAAAAGTTCAACGCGACGCCATTTGATGTTGAAAACACAGAATGGAGCCATCAAGGCGACCGCTGCACGTTCGACACCATACTCGACAAGCTATACCTGCGATCGGATGCTCTCGACCGGCTTTCGACTGTGGTTCGGGCGGCTGATACTAATCGCCACGACCTCGCCCCTGAGGCTGCTGGCTTACTGGCGGTTTCGGTTGGTTTGTCCCGGCAATACCGCGACGATCACCAAAACCTTGAGGCGGGACTGCATCTCTATGATGCGCTGTACCGTTGGGCCCGTGACGGGTTTGATGAAACCCACGACTGGCCAACGGACCGGAAGTCATGACGCCAACACTCCGCGATATGATACGCGTATTCGGCAGGATCGGGCTGCTGTCCTTTGGTGGCCCAGCCGTTCAGATCTCGCTGATGCATCAGGAACTGGTCGAACGCCGCCCCTGGCTGGATGAACAAACCTATCTGCGCGCCTTATCGCTATGCATGTTGCTTCCGGGCCCCGAAGCCATGCAGCTTGCCACCTATGCCGGTTGGCGGTTGCGCGGGGTCATGGGTGGATTGATCGCTGGAACGCTGTTTGTACTGCCAGGAGCCCTTGTGATCGCGGTTCTTGTCGCGCTTTATGCGGCCTTTGGCGATCTGCCACTGGTTCAGGCAGGGTTTCTTGGGATCAAGGCCACCGTGATCGTTATCGTTCTGCAAGCCCTGCGAAACCTGTCGCGCAAGGCTTTGAATGACACCCGGCACCGCGTTCTCGCAGCCTTGGGTTTTCTGGGGATATTTCTGTTCAACATCCCGTTTCCACTAATTATTCTGGCAGCGGCCTGTTGGGGCTATGCCTCATTCAGAGGTTCTGCATCGCAAGAACAAGCACCTCCTGCCCCTACTCTTGCCAATCCCTTTCGCACTGCCGCGATCTGGCTGACGCTGTGGCTTGGGCCGCTGATTGCGCTGTCGCTGTCCGGGCAGCAATTGCTGAGCGATCTAGGTTGGTTCTTTGCTCGTCTGGCCGTTGTGACCTTTGGCGGGGCCTATGCTGTACTGGCCTATATGACTCAGACCGTCGTGGACCAGTACAACTGGATCAGCACGGGCCAAATGATCGATGCGCTGGGCCTTGCAGAAACCACCCCTGGACCCCTGATCCTGGTTACTCAGTTCGTGGCGATGCTGACGGGGCAAATTAGCGGTGGGCTTTCGTTGGCGCTCGCCGCAGGTGCGGTGGCGCTATGGGCAACGTTTGTGCCCTGTTTTCTTTGGATTTTCCTAGCCGCCCCCTATCTGGACCGGCTGGCTTCAAGACCACGGCTGGCCGCAGCGCTGCATGGAATCACAGCCTCGGTCGTAGGTGTGATTCTGAACCTGTCACTGTGGTTTGCCCTGAATGTCTTGTTCCATGACATATCCCAGTTTCAATGGGGCCCGCTTTCGCTTCCTGTTCCGGGATTCGGATCACTGGACTTCACCGCGCTGTTGCTCACATTTGTAGCTGGGGTGTTGATTCTTAGGGTAAAACTGGGGATGGCCACGGTGTTGACGCTGATGATGGGTGCAGGGATATGCCTGCATCTGTTCTGATCAATCCATCGATTCCCGCTCTTTCGTTTCCGGTTAAAACGCCTATGCTGGAGACGACCACTTTCGAGGATGACCCATGTCGCAAGACATTGACTATGGAAACCTGATGCACACCGCCATGCGCGGCCTTATCAAAACTGTTCTGACCGATGTGTCCGAAACCGGGCTGCCCGGTGCCCACCACTTTTTCATTACCTTTGACACCCGCGAACCGGGTGTGCAAATCGCGGAATGGCTGCATGAGCGCTATCCCGAAGAGATGACAATCGTGATGCAGCACTGGTTCGAAAACCTTGAGGTCGGGGATACCGGTTTTGCCATCACGCTAAATTTCGGTGACGCGCCCGAACCGCTGTATATCCCCTACGCGGCGATCAAGACATTCGTTGATCCTTCAGTTGAATTTGGCCTTCGCTTTGAAAGCCCCGAGGATGAATTGGACGAGGACGAACTTGTCGAAGAGACGATCGAGGTTGAAGACCCCGAAGAACATCACGACGCTGATGTGGTCTCGCTGGACAGCTTCCGCAAATAGTCTTCTAAACCCCGCCGCAACGCGGGGTTTATTGCTTTTTCAGGAAAGTTTCGACTGAGCGCGATTTTTTCCCATCGATAAAGCGTGAGAATGACAGGTTCAGCCCGCCATCAGCCAATGTCCGGTCATATTGCTGCAATTCGTACCCGCCGGATTCGTTGATAAACAGCGAAAACACGGTCAGAGTATCACCTTCGATCCGGCCCCAGACAAAGGGTTCACCCTGCATCGGGTCCAGTGGCACCTCATGCCCAAATACATTGCGTTTCATCGCAGCCGAGAACACATCGGGCCGCTCGGAGGTTTGGAAATCAATCGAGAATTTCTGCTCTTTCACCCGCCCATCGGCCTTGTAGGTGGTGGTTTTCCAGCTGACATTGAACCCGTTTTTAGTGTCGTGGATGGAAACGCTCATATCCCGGGGGGTTGATGTACCATCCGCATCCACCACATTCGCCGATCCGATATAATCCCCGACAAAGGGCTCGATATTGGCGGCGTGGGCAGCAATGTTCAGCAGCCCAAGCCACAGCGTTGCAACCAAAACCGCCGCCATGGATTTCAAGGGCACAAACCTTAGGGTACCGGGCATCTCGTCCTCCTCAACAGAAGCCTGTTTATTCTAGCTAAGCATGATCGCTGCACAATGCCACAATCCCTTGTTGCAAGAACAAAATGACGCAGCCCGGCGCTATACCTTTGGCAGCCTTAGGGCTAAGGTGCGCGCAACTGGCCGATTGCGCGATACGCTTAAGGCAGCTAAACGGCATACGACTGCATACCAGACGGAGTACCCGATGTCTCAGACCCGCACCGAAACCGACAGCTTTGGCCCGCTAGAGGTTCCTGCCGATAAATATTGGGGCGCGCAGACACAGCGCTCGATCATGAACTTCCCCATCGGGTGGGAGAAACAGCCCGTCGCCATCGTGCGTGCGCTGGGCGTGATCAAGAAAGCATGCGCGATTGAAAACAGGGCAACCGGCAAACTGGATGCCAGGATCGCCGATGCGATCATTCAGGCCGCAGGTGAGGTGATTGAAGGCAAGTTTGACGACAACTTCCCTCTGGTCGTCTGGCAGACCGGGTCTGGAACACAGTCGAACATGAACTCGAACGAGGTCATCGCCAACCGCGCGATCGAGATTTTGGGCGGCGTTATCGGCTCGAAAGACCCAGTGCACCCGAATGATCACTGCAACATGGGCCAGTCGTCGAACGACACCTTCCCGACCGCCATGCATATCGCCGCTGCCATGAGCGTACGCGATGTGCTGCTGCCGGGCCTTGAGAAGCTGGCTTCGGGCCTTGAACAAAAGGCCTCGGAATTCAAAGACATCATCAAGATCGGACGGACGCATACGCAAGACGCGACGCCTTTGACGCTGGGTCAGGAATTCGGCGGTTACGCACACCAAATCCGCCAAGGGATCGCCCGCGTACATGCCGCGATGCCGGGGATCTACGAGCTGGCGCAAGGTGGTACGGCGGTTGGCACCGGCCTGAACACGCAAAACGGCTGGGGCGAAGCCGTTGCCGGCCACATGGCCGAGATCACCAGCCTGCCCTTTGTGACAGCGCCCAACAAGTTCGAGGCGCTGGCCGCCCATGACGCCATGGTCTTCCTGTCTGGCGCTTTGGCGACGATTGCGGGCAGCTGCTACAAGATCGCCAATGACATCCGCTTCCTCGGCTCTGGCCCCCGGTCCGGTCTGGGTGAGTTGATCCTGCCCGAGAATGAGCCCGGCTCGTCGATCATGCCCGGTAAGGTGAACCCAACGCAGGCCGAGGCACTGACACAGGTCGCGGCCCACGTGATGGGCAACAATGCCGCGATGACCTTTGCCGGATCTCAGGGGCATTTCGAGCTGAACGTCTACAACCCGATGATGTCCTATAACCTGCTGCAGTCGATCCAACTGCTGGGTGATGCCGCCGACAGCTTTACTGAGCGTATGCTGCTGGGCATCAAGGCCAACGAGCCGCGCATCGACAAGCTGATGAAGGAATCGCTGATGCTGGTGACAGCATTGGCCCCGACCATCGGCTATGACAACGCCACCACGGTCGCCAAAACTGCGCATAAGAACGGCACCACCCTTAAGGAAGAAGCCATCGCGCTGGGCTTTGTGGATGAGGCGACCTTTGACGCCGTTGTTCGGCCAGAACAGATGATCGGCCCGAAAGATTGATGGGCAAGCCGGTTAATCTGAACCGGTACCGAAAGGAAAAAGCGCGGGCCAAGGAAAAGGCCCGCGCAGATCAGAACGCTGTCGCCTTTGGGCGCACCAAAGTTGAAAAAGTGGTCGTAAAACTGCAGCAGGACAAGCAGAAACGCGATCTCGACAATCACGAGCTGGATGAATGAGCGGTCGGCCTGTCAAACGCTCTCTGACCCTCAAAGGACATCGCACATCGGTGTCTTTAGAGGATGAATTCTGGCGGGCTTTTCGCGATATCGCGCTTGAAAAAGATCAACCCATCAACTCTTTAGCCGCCGAGATTGATGTCGAGCGTGACCCGGAAACGGGCCTTGCCTCGGCCATCCGTGTTTTCATTCTAAACTGGTATCGCAACAAGCTTTGACCCTTGTCAGCCGCGCCATGATAGGTGTAGCGTCAAATGAGAACAAAAAGGGTACATTCATGAGCGACACATTTATCGGGCCGGATGCTCAACCCAGATGTGCCTGGGCCAAGGCCGCGCCGGAATTTCTGGATTATCACGACAATGAGTGGGGCTATCCAGTGGCCGATGACCAGCGGTTGTTCGAAAAAATCTGCCTCGAGAGCTTTCAGTCCGGTCTCAGTTGGCTGACGATCCTGCGCAAGCGTGAGAACTTTCGCGCGGCTTTTTGTGATTTTAATTTCAACAAGATGGCCGCGTTTTCTGATGCAGATGTCGAGCGCCTGTTACAGGACACTGGCATCATCCGTCATCGTGGCAAAATCAAAGCTGTGATCAACAACGCCCGCCGCGCGCAGGACCTAGCGGCCTCTGAAGGCTCCTTTGCGGCCTATGTCTGGCGGTTCGAGCCAGAAACCCCTCCGCCGCCGCAAACCGCGTCAACCTCAGCAGAATCCATCGCCATGTCCAAAGATCTTAAAAAACGCGGGTGGAAGTTCGTGGGGCCCACCACCGTCTTTGCCTTTATGCAAGCGATGGGGCTAATCAACGATCACGCAGAAGGTTGTGCCTTTCGGGAAAAAGCGGCGCAGATGCGCCGCGATTTTGTCAAACCCGTCTGAGACTTAGCAGGAAGCTTTGAAAATCTTGTCGATATTCCCACCCAGGGCTGCGTTGAACTCCGCATCAGACTGTTGCTTAGACAGCCCTTCTGTCAGCGCGCGCGAGAAGGATGCGATCATTTTACTGTTCTGATCCAGCAGATCACAAGCTTGTTCGGTCGAATAGCCGCCAGACAGCGCTACAACACGTACAACACGCGGGTGATCCGCGACCGAGTCATAAAGACCCGCAGCACTCGGGATCGTCAGTTTCAGCATCACATCCTGCCCGTCGGACAGCTGGTCGAGGTTCTTGACGATCTCAGCTTTCAGGATGTCTTCGGCCTCGGCCTTGGTTTCGGAATGGATGTTCACCTCGGGCTCGATAATGGGAACCATCCCGGCGGCCAGAACTTCGCGTGCAACGTCGAATTGCTGCGCAACCACGGCAGCGATACCTTCGGCATTTGCTTCGTGGATGACCGAGCGTTCCTTGGTGCCGAACACACCATCGGCCTTACCCAGAGTTTCAGCCAGACCGGGGATCGGTTTCATCAACTGAACACCGTTTGCCTGATCCTCCAGGCCTTTGTCGATTTTCAGAAACGGCACAATGCCTTTGACCGACCACAGGTAGTCAGCCACTTTGCGGCCTTGGATGTCTTCACCGAGCGTGCGTTCGAACAGGATCGCGCCGATCACTTTATCCTTGGTGAAATCATCGGCCAGAATGATCCGCGCGCGCATCTTCTGGATCTCGCCGAACATTTCGGCGTCCGATCCATAGTCCGAGGCTTCCACGCCATAAAGCGCCAGCGCCTTTGGTGTTGATCCGCCGCTTTGATCCAGTGCTGCGATAAACCCTGCGCCTGTGGACATCTGCGCGCGCTGTTCTGCTTTGGACATAATGCTTTCCCGTAAAAACTGATTCCGTTGTCCTTCGAATACAGTACGGCGTGAGGGGATGGTAGTTTGTTAGCGCTCAACCATGCGCAACCAGATGCCATCCTTTGATCTGACAGTCAGATGTGCGACGGGAACAGGTGTTTTGCCCGGGATTGTTTCGAATTTGTAGGCACGTAGCAGCATAGACAGGATCAACGGCCCTTCAACCATTGCAAACCCAGCACCTGTACAAACGCGGGGGCCGGCTGAGAACGGAATATAAGCCTCTCGCTGACAGGTCTTGCCATTCTCTGTGCTCCAGCGGGCGGGGTCGAACGCATCCGGATTGTCCCATAGCCTCTCCTGCCGGTGCAGGTGCCAGGGGCTTATGACGATTTGTGAGCCTTTGCGGATTTCGCGACCCCGGAACTGTTCAGGACAGCTGGCCTGCCGCACCATCATCGGAACAGGCGGATATAGGCGCAGTGCCTCGCGGAAGACATCCCTGCTGACCTTGAGGCGTGACATGGCCGCGAATGTGCGGTCGTCCAACGCCTCTGCCTCGGATGCAACCTTGTCCTGCCACTCGGGATAAAGCGCCATCAGGTACAGCGTCCACGCCAGGGCGGAGGCACTGGTTTCATGCCCTGCCAGAAAGAAGATCGCCACCTGATCGACCATCTCATCCGTGCTGAACCGCTTGCCTGTATGGGGATCAGCCGTGGTCATGATCTTCGTGGCCAGATCATCTGGTGCCCGGCACTGTTCGATCGCGTTCGCCCGTTCTGCTGTCAGCCGACCAATCAGAGAGCGAATATCCTGTGCACTTTGGCGGGTGTTCCTGGAATGAAACCGGGGCAACCAGTGTGGGAGAGGCACAAAAGCGGCCAGGTTCAACAAAGGCTGCGCGCGCTGATAGACGCGGAATTTCTGAAAGACCTCAGTGGCGATTTCATTGTCGATTGGTACAGAAAACAACGTGCGAAAAATCACATCGGCTGCGGCGTGGCTGGTGATTTCTTCACATTCGATCTGCTGGCCTGTTTTGTCGCGCAGTCTTGCTACGCAGGCCTCGGCAGCCTCACGCATGGCCGGAAAGGTATCTTTCAGACGACCGCCCTCGAAGGCCGGATCAATGATGCGCCGCTGCCGTTTCCAGGTCTCGCCATTGGTCAGGAATACTGAGTTACCCAACAACGGCCGCAGCCCCTCGCTGATCCGACTGGATTTTGGAAAATCATCCGGTCTTTTCTTAAGGACCGTATCAATCAGATCAGGCTGGTTGATCATGTAAGATCGGAAGAACGGCGTGCGAAACTCAGCCATCCAGGCGCGATAAAGGCGCTGAGGCTGCGCCGAGAGCAAATCCCGCCGAAACAGTTTCAGATAACGCCATAATGAAACACCATCCGGGCGGGATTTTGGCTTGGGCGGCGTCATGGGCTAACGTTTCTGTATTTGGAAACCGGGGTTTCGATACGCGTTTTAGACGGCTGCCGCCCCGCAAATCGCGCACCCAGCGTCTGTGGCCCAGCGGTGATGCGGAAATAGTCATAGGTGCCAGGTTGATCAAAGGCACAGAGATATTGGAAATGCAGCCGGAAGAATTTCCAGCGCAATGCCTGCCAACGCTCAGGCGACAATGTCTGCGTGAAAGCCGCAGACAGGACCAAGGGCCAGATCTTGTCCGGCCCGGCCACACCGGAAACCGCAACCGGATCGCATAACGCAAAGGAGCATCCATCGCCAGGGGCCGAGACATCTACCCAGGTCAGATTTTCTTGAGTTGACAGAAATTGCAGATCGCCCCGCAGTTTCCTGGCATCTGGCAGGAATGACACCATCGGGACCACCTGCCCCAGGCTCAGGAATGAAAGCGCCGGACCTTCCGACGCGTGGCCATTGCCACGGATGACATCGGCCAACACCGAAACGCCCAAATGCGCCCCGGAACTGTGGCCAACCACAAGAACCTCATCCACATTGTCTTGCAAGGATGCGCTGATCAGCGCGGCGAACTGATCCAGACGATCCTGCAGTTCCGCTGGCGTTTCCCCATTCAATCGCGCGGAATAGGCATAGTCATGCATCAGGTAGTAAGCAAACAAGCGGTTGTCGATCTGGCGGAACCAGTGCAGCAGCGCATAGGCCAAGGCGAGCGCAGGCAACAGCGCCCAAACGCCAATCCAAATCCCCAGTACTGCCGTTACTCCGGCCACAACGCCCAATGCGGCAAGCAGTTGTAACAGCAGCATCCCGACAGGATAAAGCGCTGCAATCACCGGTCCTTTTCTCAGCTTGCGAAGACGTTGCAGCGTTCCGGTTGAGACATAAATCCAGGCCGTGCGGGCAAGCTGCAGGTAGGTCCCCAGGATCGACCCGGACATGCTGTCGCGCACGATGTCAGACCAGACCAGAACCTCGATATCCGTTTGCACCTCAACCCCGTCCTGAGTTGAGTTGACATGCCAGCCAAACGGCCCCTCGCCTGATTTCGGCGCAATCGCGATATCATATCCTGAAATCGCAGCCTGTTGGTGGGATTCGGACCGATACAGCTCACGATAGCGCCGGGCAGGAATCGGGTCGTAGCCCGGGATATAGAACACCCGCCGTCTGCGCACCTGTGGCTGTTTTGTCTGACTGCTCATGGCCTTACCTTCTGCTGCGCAGGTTAACGCAGCATTGCGGCCAAGGTAAGATGGATCAGCCGAGTACCGCTAGCGCCGGGAAAGTTTCCAGCAGCCACCAGCTGAATTCGGTGAACAGACCGGTGATCAGCATGATGCCAACAAACAGCAACAGCCCGCCCATCACCTTTTCAATCGTACCCATGTAGGGCTTGATCCGATTCATCACATGCATCGAGCGGTTCAGGAACATCGCTGCCAGCAGAAACGGTATGCCCAAACCTGCCGCATATACGCCCAACAGAAGCGTGCCGCGCGCGACCGAAGCCTCGGACGCGGCAAGTGACAGGATCGCCCCAAGCTGCGGGCCGATGCAGGGTGTCCACCCGAAGGCAAAGGCGAGACCCAGAATGTAGGCTCCAAATACGGACCCTCCGGAATCACCAGTTTCAACCCGCGCCTCACGATCCAAGAGCGGGATACGGAACACGTTCAGAAAATGCAGGCCAAAGATGATCACCACCGCGCCGGAAGCTTTGGCAAAAAGCTCTTGATTCTTCAGAACAAACGCCCCAAAGGCCGATGCAGTGAACCCCAGCAGCAAGAAGACGGTTGACAGACCCAGCACAAAAAACAGCGCAGACAGCGTCGCCTTGCGTCGGGCACGCGCCTCATCCTGCATCTCGTTGATGGTCACACCGCTCATATAGGCCAGGTAGGGTGGCACAATCGGCAAAACGCAGGGTGACAGAAAGCTAATCAACCCGCCGATCATGGCGATGAACATGGCAGGCAGAAGTCCCGCGTCGATGATATCTATTCCGAACATAGACCTGCACATATGGCATGAAAGCGGCTTCGTCACGGGGCCAATCAGTCACAACCTCGTGGTTGCACGCTGGACACCATGGCAAAGTGGAAATATCTGACCCTTATGTCAAATCCAACTGAGACCCTTGATGCGCTTGGGCTGCTTTGCCCCCTGCCTGTGCTGAAGGCGCGCAAACGGCTGAAATCCATGCCCGGCGGCGCGGTGCTGCGCGTATTGGCTGATGACCCCGCCGCAATCGTAGATGTACCGCATTTCTGCACTGAGTCTGGCCACAAACTCGTTTCGCAAGGCGAAGAGAACGGGCATCAGGTCTATCTGATCCAGAAACAAGGCTGATCGAGGCCCGAAGAGGCAACGAAAAAGGCGGGCAAGAGGCCCGCCTTTTCTATTTGGTTTAGCTGCCCAACGACCACCAACCGCGCCGTTTGGGCTTGGCGGGTTCGCTTGGTTGCTCTGGCTCTTCCGCCACCGTTTCCAGAACGGGTTCGGCCTGAACCTCTTCGGCAACGGGTTCTGCAACCTCTTCCACAGATACCGGTTCTTCAGCGGCTACTTCGGGTTCAGCCTGTTCCGGTTCGGGCTCCGCTGGTGCAGGTGCTTTCTCGACTGCTACCTCAGCTACATCGGGTTCTGTCGCAAGCTCTGACGGTTCAACCGAGGCATCCTCAGCCGCTTGAACTTCAGGCTCTTGCTGAACCTCGGCATCCGCCACCTCGACCTCTGCCGCAACGGGTTCGGCGTCTTTTTTCTTGCGACGCGGCGCCCGGCGGCGTTTCGGCTTGGCGGGTTTTTCCTCTTCGCCCGTGGCCTCCGGGTCTTCCTGAGCGCTTTCCGCTGGGATGTCTTCCGGCGTTACCTCTTCGGGCGTTGCCTCGGACGCGTCATTCTCGCCATCCTGTTGCTCGCCAGAATTTCCACCCTTCTTACGGCGACGACGGCGACGTTTACGCTTGGGCTTGACCTCTTCTTCGGCCTGAACGGTTTCGTCCTCGACCTCGTCCTCATCAGTCTCGTCAACCATATCCATCAGCGACGCATCAACAGATACAACCGGCGCGGTCGCCTCGGGCACGATCCGGCTGGCCGTCTTGAATTTCTCCATCGAGAAATCCGGGCTGACCAGATGCAAATCCCCTTCGACACGCACAGAGAGACCATAGCGCGCCTCGATCTGAGCGATGTGCTCGCGCTTCTGGTTCATCAGGAAGTTGGCAATCCCAACCGGGCAACGCACCAGAACTTCGCGCGAACGGCGGCGGGTGCCTTCCTCTTCGATCTGGCGCAGAATCGACAGCGCCATATTGTCATCCGACCGGATCAGGCCGGTGCCATGACAATGCGGGCAAGGCTGCGTGGTCGCCTCCAGCATGCCGGGGCGCAGGCGCTGGCGCGACATCTCGAGCAGGCCAAAGCCGGAAATACGGCCCACCTGAATGCGCGCGCGGTCGGTTTTCAGCTTGTCTTTCAGACGCTTCTCGACGGCTGAGTTGTTCTTGCGCTCGTCCATATCGATGAAATCGATCACGATCAGACCCGCCAGGTCCCGCAGACGCAACTGGCGTGCCACTTCCTCGGCGGCCTCAAGGTTGGTCTTGAGCGCGGTTTCCTCGATCGAACCTTCCTTGGTCGCCCGACCAGAGTTCACATCGATCGCCACCAACGCCTCGGTCACACCGATCACGATATAGCCACCGGATTTCAGCTGCACGGTCGGGTTGAACATCCCGGCCAGATAGCTTTCGACCTGATAGCGTGCGAATAGTGGCAACGCGTCCTCATACCGTTTCACGTTCTTGGCGTGGGACGGCATGATCATTTTCATGAAGTCCTTGGCGATGCGATAACCGCCCTCGCCTTCGACCAGAACCTCATCAATATCGCGGTTATAAAGATCACGGATCGACCGTTTGATCAGATCGCCTTCTTCATAGATTTTCGCAGGTGCAATGGATTTGAGCGTCAGCTCGCGGATCTGCTCCCATAGACGCTGCAGATATTCATAGTCGCGCTTGATCTCGGACTTCGTGCGCTTGGCCCCCGCAGTACGGATAATCAACCCAGCGCCCGTTGGCACATCGATCTCGGCGGCGATTTCTTTCAGTTTCTTACGATCAGGTGCGTTGGTGATCTTACGGCTAATGCCGCCGCCACGGGCTGTGTTGGGCATCAGAACACAATAGCGCCCTGCCAGAGACAGATAGGTGGTCAGCGCTGCCCCTTTGTTGCCGCGCTCTTCCTTGACCACCTGCACCAGCAGAACCTGACGGACCTTGATGACTTCCTGAATTTTGTACCGGCGCGGGCGGGGCTTGCGCGGCGGGCGAATATCTTCGCTGTCATCCTCGTCAGCCACAGATTCGATGGATGCGTCTTTTTCAGCCGCGTCCGATCGTGCTTCACCCTCTTCACCTTCCTCGGTATCGGAGTCAGATTTGGCCTCTTCGATCTCGTTCGAAGGCTCCGCTTGCTCAGATTCCGAGGTCTCTTCAGCGACCGCTTCTGCTTCGGCCTCAGATGCGTCTTCCAGCGCGGTGTCTTCCACACCCTCTTGAGCTACCTCCTCGGCACCCGCATAATCGGAGGTCTCAACTTCATCAACCGGTTCTTCGACGGGTGTTTCGGCTACACGATCCGCAGGCGAGGTTCCTTCCTCAACCGCCAGGTCCGCTTCTTCACCCTCTTCCAGGTCGATGGTTTCCATGCCGGTCGGTTCGTTCGACACTTCAATCGACTCAACCGCATCATCGGATTTCACATCCGCCGCCTTGGTACGTGAGCGGCGGCGCTTTTTCGGCTTGACCTCTTCCGCCTCATCTCGCGCTCTCATCGCTTCGGCATAAGCGCGCTCTTCCTCCATCAGCGCCTCACGGTCGGCGACGGGGATCTGATAGTAATCGGGATGAATCTCGGAAAACGCCAGGAATCCATGCCGGTTCCCACCATAATCCACAAAGGCCGCCTGCAGCGACGGCTCTACCCGGGTTACTTTTGCAAGATAGATGTTGCCAGCAAGCTGGCGTTTGTTTTCGGATTCAAAATCGAACTCCTCGACCTTGTTTCCGTCGACCACCACGACGCGGGTTTCCTCCGCATGGGTGGCATCGATAAGCATTTTCTTAGCCATTTGTCCTTGGTGCACCGCGCCAAACGCGTTGTCCTGACCCGTCCAGGCGGACAGGCGCATTTGGGAAGGTGTCTTGTCAGGGCGATATTAGACGGCGCGCGGCAGGGTCTGGCGCTCTGGCCCCCTGCCCGGTCTTTCAAACGTTGCGCGCGCGTCATCGCGGTTCTTCTCCGACAGGCGCGGCTCACCGCTGCCTGCCCATTTATTCCTTTCGCCCGACGCATCGGGTTCAGGCACTCCACTGCCCCGGGGAAAGGGGCACAATCGGTCTGCTTTGCGATGAAAACCAAAGTTCACCTTCGGCAAAACAGCGAAACTCAAAAAATCGGGACTTAAAGACACGAAAAAGGTCCGGCCCGTCCGGACACAATAAAAGCAGTCCTGTGGAAAACACAATGGGCAAACTGCATCCCGCCTGCCAACACAGCGCAGGATCCCCTTCATCTGGCCAAAAATATCCCGGGGGTGAATTAAGCCGGAGGCTCAAGAGGGGGCTGACCCCCTCCCCTTGTTCACAAATAATCCGACCGTTGAAGACCGTATTTGGCCATCTTCTCGTTCAAAGTCCGGCGCGGCAAGCAGAGCTCATCCATCACTGACGCGATCGATCCCTTGTGGCGGCGCATCGTGTTGTCGATCAGCATCCGTTCGAACGCTTCGACGTATTCCTTCAAAGGCTTACCTTCGGTGGTCATCACCGGCTGCATTTCCTCGTGATCCGACATCAGCAATGACGCAATCGTCCCCGACCCGCGCCGCGATTGCAGCACGGCGCGCTCGGCAATATTGATCAACTGACGCACATTGCCCGGCCACGGAGCCTGCAACAATTGTGCGGCTTCTTGCGCACTCACCTGCGGTGCATCGCAGCCATATTCCTCGGCAAACTGTTCACTCAGGCGGGTGAACAGGGTCAGAATATCTTCGCCTCGCTGCCGCAAAGGCGGCATAGTAATCCGTAACGCCGCCAGACGGTAGAACAGATCAGGGCGCAGCACGTCCTCGCTGGTCTTTCCGGCCTCTTGCAGGTTGGAAATCGCCACAATGCGCGTTTCTGCCGGGGTGCCCTGTTCGTTCATCACGCTTAGCAAGCGCGCCTGTAGCGTGTCGCTCAGCGCTTCAACGTCTTCTAGAACCAGTGTTCCACCGCGCGCCTCTTCAATCGCGGGCAGTTGCGCGTCCTCAGGCATCATCGGCCCGAACAGGCGTTTAGACAAAGCCTCTTCTTCCAGCGCCGCGCAGGAGACCAGAACGAATTTCTTGCCCGCTCGGCTGCCCACTGCATGCAGAGCATGCGCAACAAGGGTCTTCCCAGTCCCGGTTTCACCGTCAATTAGCACGTGGCCATCGGCTTGACCGAGATCCAGAATATCCTCGCGCAAACGCTCCATCACAGGGCTAGCGCCAATCAGTTTGTTCATGATCTGGGTGCCACCCGATAGCTCTCGGCGCAGGGCCCGGTTGTCCAAGGTCAGACGGCGGGCATTGCTGGCCCGCTTCGCCAATTCCGACATACGATCCGGGTTAAAGGGCTTCTCAAGGAAATCAAACGCGCCAACGCGCATCGCTTCAACCGCCATAGGGACGTCGCCGTGACCGGTGATCATGATCACAGGCAGAGTGCTGTCCGCCCCCATCAGCTTTTTCAGCAATTGAATGCCATCCATGCCGGGCATCTTGATGTCCGAGATCACAATCCCCGGATATTCGGGACCCAGAACCTTCAGCGCATCCTCAGCGCTGGCAAAGGTTTCGGTGTCATACCCCGACAATGCCAGCCATTGGCTGATTGACTGGCGCATGTCCTGTTCATCATCCACAATGGCGATCTTCATGGCTTGGGCCATAGTCTTCCCTTTTATTCTGCGGCCTCAAGGCCGTCGCTGCCCAAGATGGGCAATTGCATTTCAAACACCGCGCCGCCGTGCTGGCCGTTACGCGCAGTCAGCCGTCCGCCATGGTCGTTCACGATCCCGGACGAGATGGCAAGCCCCAGCCCGACGCCATCGCCGGGCTGTTTGGTGGTATAGAACGGTTCGAACAGGTTCTCGATGTCATCGATCCCATAGCCATTGTCGCGCACGGTCAGCACCGCCATATCTCCCGCCGCCAGGATGATCTCCACATCCGGCTCTGCCACCGATTTGGTAGCGTCCAGAGCGTTTCGCAACAGGTTGACCATGACCTGTTCGATCCGCATCCGATCTCCGTTCACCAACACCGGCTCTTCGGGCAGAATCTGAGTGATCTTAACATGTCTTTGGCGCAACTGAGGCTCCATCATCGACAGCGACGAAGCCAGCGCTTCTCCAAGATTTACGGGCGAAAACGCATCCGCACCCTTGCGCGCATAGGATTTGAGCTGTCGGGTGATTGCGCCCATCCGCTCGATCAGACCATCGATGCGGCCAAAGCTGGCCAATGCCTCTTCGGGCCTGTTTCGGCGCAAAAGCAGCCGCGCACCCGCCAGATAGGTTTTCATTGCAGCCAAAGGTTGATTCAACTCGTGACTCACCGCTGCCGACATCTCTCCCAACGCCGCCAGTTTCGAACTTTGGGCAAGCGTTTGCTCGGCCAAATCCAGCGTCTTTTCAACCCGTTCCCGCTCAGCAATTTCCCGCTGCAGCCTTGTGTTCAATGCGCGAAGCTCTGCCGACTCGCGCTGGAACAGCGCCATCCGCAAGGTGGCGCGGCGGCTGAGTGCGTAGAAGGCGAGCGCCAGTAGAATCGCAAATCCCATGATCTCAAGCGCCAAAACGCTGTTCACCCGCTCGCGCACCGACTCGAATGTTGTGAAGGATGTCATTTGCCAGCCGCGAAACGGAATCCGTTTTTCCATCCGCATCACCGCCTCACCCTGAAGATAGGCATCTGGTGGCAACGCGGTCCAATCCGTTGTGACGCGGATCGCGCGTTGAATGGCGCTGAGCGGTGGTTGGCGCAGCATCGCCGCCTCTTCATCCAACCCGCGCCATTGTGGTTCGGTCGACAGGATGATGTTGCCAGCGCTGTCAGTGACCAGCACCGCATGTGCAATCCGCGCCCAGGCAGTTTCGAACTTCTGCAGGTCGACCTCGACCACGATCACGCCGAGTATGTCCGAGTTGCCCTGGATACGGCGTGAATAGACAAAACTATAGCCACCGGCCTCTCGCGGGATGACCGAGAAAATCGTCGAATTTGACCGTATCGCATCCACAAAATAAGGCGCGTTGCGATGCGCCTCACCCAGACGGTTACGATCAGTTGCGGCAACTGATCGCCCATCGCTATCCAGCAGCATCAGCGAAGCTGCGCCAATCTCTTCGACAAATGAAATCAATCGCTGGGTCGACAGCGTATAGTCGCTGGAGCGCAGGGCAGAAATCAGCGTCGGATCGCGCGCCAACAATTGCGGCACAATAGCATTGCGGCGCAGCTCACTGACCAGGTTGCCCGAGTCGAGTGTCAGCCTGAGCTCGGCCCGATTTCGCGTATCTTGGGTAAAACGATCCGTCAGCAAACGGTTCGTCGTCCAGACCGTCACAACCGTGGCGGCCAAAAGGACAAAAACGGCCAGTCGCAATCGCCAACCAAGCGGCGCGCCGCGAAAGGGCCGTAGAAGTTTGGACCAGCCAGTGCGAACCTCTGTACTCATCCCCAGAAGGTACGCGCGCTATGATCTGACCTCAAGTCACGCTGGCGACAGGACGCCCGACAATGCGCGGAACAATGCCGTACCGTCGGTGCCACCATGCCCCTGATCCGCGGCCCGCTCCGGATGCGGCATCATGCCGAGAACGCGACGATTTTCCGACAGGATGCCCGCGATATCCCCGACCGAGCCATTCGGATTCTCGGTATAGGTGAACGCAACGCGGTCCTTATCCCGCAGCGTGGACAATGTATCGTCATCGGCGAAATAGTTGCCGTCATGGTGGGCAATCGGGATTCCGATCACGTCACCTGCGTTGTAGCCTTCGGTAAACGGGCTGCTGCTGGTTTCGACTTTCAGGCCCACGGTCTTGCAGATGTATTTCAGGCCCGCATTTCGCAGCAACGCGCCCGGCAAAATGCCGGTCTCGGTCAATATCTGGAAGCCGTTACAGACCCCCATTGCATATCCACCGCGTTTGGTGTGATCGATCACCGCCTGACAAATCGGCGACTGGGCCGCGATAGCGCCGCAGCGCAGATAGTCGCCATAGGAAAATCCGCCCGGAACACCGACGATATCAACGCCGTCAGGCAGCGTCGCATCTTTGTGCCAGACCATATCGACCTGTAAACCGGCTTGCTTGAAAGCCACGGCAAGATCCCGGTCACAATTCGATCCGGGGAAGACGATAACGGCAGCGCGCATGGCAAACCCTCCTTATGGGCCTGGATCAGACCAGTTCGATCTCGTAACGCTCGATGACCGTATTGGCCAACAGCTTTTCACACATCTCGGTCACATCCGCCTCGGTCGCGCCGTCTGCAAGCTCCAGATCGATCACCTTGCCCTGCCGAACGCCTTCGACCTGATCAAAGCCCATGGCGCCTAGTGCGTGCCGTACCGCCTCACCCTGAGGGTCAAGCACCCCATTCTTGAGCATCACATGCACCCGTGCTTTCATTTTCGCAACTCCACCTGGGGCCGCAGGCCGGCCCTATTCCGTTGCGCGGGGGATAGCGTGGTTGGGTGCATTGAACAACCCTGTATGATCCGCAGTTTGCCGCAGGTGGTACCCTAGCCGTCACCCTTGGACAATGCAGGATAGTGCGCATCGATCGCATTGAATGTGCCGGTCAAAACCATTTCGACCGCAACGGCCATTAACAATATCGCCATGATACGGGTCACAACGTTGATCATCGTCTCGCCTACAAGGCGCGAGATTTGATCCGCGAACAACAATCCCAACCCGACTATTGCACAGGCAATCAATATCGCAGCACCCAGCGTCAGGATTTCCGTACCGTCAGACAGCTGATGCGAAAACACAATGGTAATTGCAATCGTGCCGGGCCCGATCGTCAAAGGGATCGCCAACGGAACAACAGCAAAGTTCAGCTTTCGTTGATGTCCGTCCGCTACGGCGGCCTGATCGCCAGGGGTGCGATCCTCGGCCTTCAGCATCGACATACCTATTCCGAAAATGATGATACCGCCCGCGATCCGGAAAGACGGCACATCTATGCCAAAAATCCCAAGGATTCTTTCGCCTGTCAGCACGGCGGCCAATGCGATTATCGTGACAGAAATTGCAACGACAATCGCAACATGACGACGTTCCGCTGCCGAACAGTTCTTGGTCATGCTGAGAAAGATCGGAATGTTATAGAGCGGGTTAAAAATTGCCAGCACGGCGGCCAAGAACTTCAGGAAAACTGCCTGATCAAACAATTCCGTCATGCGTTAGATCACCCCGATCGCAAGCTATTTGGCTGCTTAAATCCAAACATGATCAGGAACGCATAAGCTGTCAAACGTTCTGAAACAGAAAAAGCGCCGCTAAGGATAAGCGGCGCCTTCACGGAATTCAGACCAGTATCGCCTAGTTGATCAGCGTCGGCTTGGTCACGTTGCTTTGGGGCAGAACGCCCAGGCGACGCGCGACCTCGGAATAGGCATCTGTCAGATTGCCCAGATCGCGGCGGAAGACGTCTTTATCCAGTTTCTGGCCTGTTTCAATATCCCACAGGCGGCAGCTGTCGGGGCTGATCTCATCGGCGACGATCAATCGTTGATAGTCACCATCAAAGACGCGGCCGATTTCGATCTTGAAGTCGATCAGTCGAATGCCAACGGCCATCATGACGCCGCTCATGAAATCGTTCACGCGCAGGGCAAGGCTGAGGATATCGTCCATATCTTGCTGGCTGGCCCAGCCAAAGGCGGCAATGTGTTCCTCGGTAACCAAAGGATCACCCAGAGCATCGTCTTTGTAGCAATATTCGACAATCGGACGTGGCAGCTGCGTGCCTTCGGCGATGCCCAGACGCTTGGACATGGTCCCGGCCGCATAGTTGCGTACGATGATTTCCAGCGGCACGATTTCGCAATTGCGCACCAGCTGTTCCCGCATATTCAGGCGACGGATGAAATGGGTCGGCACACCGATCTGGTTCAGACCGTTCATGAAGAATTCAGACAGGCGGTTATTCAGAACGCCCTTACCGTCAATCACGTCCTTCTTCTCCGCGTTGAAAGCGGTGGCGTCATCCTTGAAATACTGCACGATTGTGCCCGGTTCAGGACCTTCATACAGAATCTTGGCTTTGCCTTCGTAGATTTTCTTGCGACGCGCCATAAGCGACCTTTCCAGTCTGAGCAGTGGGAATGAGTCCCGCTGGTTGGCGCCCTCATAGTCCATGCCCCCCTTCCCCGCAAGTTTGCAACGCAGCGAGACTTTGACACAGCGCAAATCCCTTGCACCCGTGCTGCCGTATGGTCATATCATCAACAGAGTAATAGCAACCCAAGAGGTCCTTGTCTCATGACCACCTTTGACGAACGTGAAAATGCGTTTGAAACGAAATTTGCGCATGACGAAAAAATGCAGTTCATCGCCCGTATGCGCCGCAACCGGTTCATGGCTGTCTGGGCCTCGACCCTGAAAGGCGAAACCGTAGAACAGGCGCGCAAATATGGTCAGGAACTGGTTCAAACCGACCTGAAGCACGTCAACGAAGATGACGTCGTCAATGCGGTCAAAGGCTACTTGGGCGATCTTGCCGATGAAGCCAAAATTCGCGCGAAGATGGCGGAACTTCTGGTCGAAGCCAAAGAACAGGTTATGGCTGAGGCCGACATCTAAGTCTCTTTGCAGCACCGCTCATGATGTTCATGAGTATTATGAATTTGATTTGACGCCCCGGTCATGTGACACGGGGCGTCTGTTATTCATAATGGCGCTTTGCGCCAATTTTCGGGCTTTTCTCATGACAAATGCGCTCACCGACCTTCTAAACACCGCCGACATAATTCTGGCCGATGGTGCAACGGGGACCAACCTATTCAATATGGGTCTGCAATCGGGTGACGCGCCCGAGCTGTGGAACGTGGATTCGCCTGAAAAAATCAAGGCTTTGTATCAGGGCTGGGTCGATGCTGGCAGTGATCTGTTCCTGACCAACACCTTCGGCGGAACAGCGGCGCGTTTGAAACTGCACGATGCGCAGAACCGCGTGACCGAGCTGAACCGGATCGGGGCAGAGCTTGGCCGCGAAGTCGCCGATGCGTCCGGGCGCACCGTTATTGTTGCTGGTTCTGTCGGACCAACGGGCGAGATCATGGAACCAGTCGGCAGCCTCTCGCATAGCGATGCGGTCGAGATGTTTCACGAACAGGCCGCCGCTTTGAAAGAAGGCGGCGCAGACGTCTTGTGGGTCGAAACCATAAGCGCCCCCGAAGAATTCCGCGCGGCGGCCGAAGCGTTTGCTCTGGCCGATATGCCATGGTGCGGCACCATGAGCTTTGATACTGCAGGTCGCACGATGATGGGCGTAACCTCCGCCGATCTGGCGCAGTTGGTTGAAACTTTCGAGAACCCGCCACTGGCCTTTGGTGCCAATTGCGGCACCGGCTCTTCGGATATCATGCGCACCGTTCTAGGATTTGTCGCGCAAGGCACTCAGCGCCCGCTGGTGTCCAAAGGGAATGCAGGCATCCCAAAATATGTAGATGGCAGCATCAAGTATGACGGAACGCCTGATCTGATGGCCCAATATGCCGTCATGGCGCGGGATGCGGGCGCGAAGATCATAGGCGGTTGCTGTGGCACAATGCCCGCCCATGTAGAGAAAATGCGCGAGGCGTTGGATACGACCCCACGGGCCGAACGCCCGACGCTGGATCAGATCACCGATGCGTTGGGGCCCTTTTCGTCGGCCTCGGACGGAACCGGAGAGGAAGCGGCCCCGGAACGGCGCACGCGTCGGCGCCGCCGGGCCTGATTGCGCTCAGCGCCCCTCGAACTTGGCGGGGCGCTTCTCCAGAAAGGCCACGACACCCTCGGCAAAGTCACGCGAGCGCCCGCAGTCTCCCTGCAGGCTCGCCTCGGTCTTGAGCTGCTGGGTCAGCGTGTTTTCATATGTACCGCGCAGGGCCGTTTTTATGGCCGCGAAGCCAGCTGTTGGGCCGTTCGCCAAGTACTCGGCGCGCTTGCGCCAATGCGCGGCGAAATCATCATCGGCGACCGCTTCCCAGATCAGGCCCCAGTCATCGGCCTGACGGGCACTGATCTTTTCGGCAAAAAGCGCTGCGCCCATGGCCTTGGCCAAACCCATCTGGCGCGGCATGAACCAGGTGCCACCAGCATCAGGCAACAGGCCGATCCGGGCAAAGGCCTGCAGGAAGTATGCGCTTTCACTTGCGATCACCACATCGGCGCATAAGGCAAGGTTCGCCCCTGCCCCCGCAGCCGCGCCGTTTACCGCTGCAATGGTTGGCACCGGGCAATCGTGGATCGCTTCGAGCATCGGCTCATATTCGTCGCGCAAGGACCGTTCCAGATCGATCTTGCCGGTTGATGAGGCATCGCCCAGATCCTGACCCGAGCAAAAGGCCGGTCCAGCCCCGGTCAGCACCACACAGCGCGCGTTGCGAGCGGCCTCTTTCATCGCATGGGTGATCTCTGCCCGCATCTGAGTGGTCAGCGCGTTCATTTTGTCCGGGCGGTTGAGCGTCAGAACGGCGAGGCCGTCAGTGATATCCAACAGGATCGTTTCGTAGTTCATATAAAGCCTCCCCTCGCGCCAGGTTTTGCGAACCCTGACCTATTCGAACAGCAAGGGAAAGTGGAACCGAACGTCAGCCGTCGAGAATCTTGCGCAGCCGTTCTTTTTCTTCATCGCTGAGCGTATCATCAGCCTCAACTGCTTGGGCCCTTGATCGGTTGCGGACAAACGCCCATCCCATGCCCGCTGCAGCTAGCAACATGAACGGCCCTGCAAGCCACAGCATTAGGTTGGCGC
Organism: Ruegeria sp. H4; assembly: GCF_056533065.1. Lineage (NCBI taxonomy): Bacteria > Pseudomonadati > Pseudomonadota > Alphaproteobacteria > Rhodobacterales > Roseobacteraceae > Ruegeria > Ruegeria sp. H4. The sequence goes on along the minus strand of NZ_JBQFOC010000002.1, from coordinate 68,228 downwards.
CTGAGATTTGGGGCCGGAGAAGCACATATTCACCATACCGGTCGACGATAAAGGCCATCGCTTCTTCGTCACTATCCCCGGCAACCAGACGCTCGCGGACCAAAAGGCGCAGATCGCGAGCCAGATCCGCGTTGCTTTCATCGATGCTTTCGTTCCGGCAGACCAGACACCGCAGTTCGGCGCTCAGATCACGGGCCCGCTGCTCAAGCACCGGATCATCCAGAACTTCATCAGGCTGCACAGCATATGCCGGGGCAACCCACAGCATTAGGATCAGGATCAGGCGTTTCATTCCGCAGGCACCCCTGACGCAGGCGTTTTGCGTGCGCCAGCAGCCACCCGGAAACGGCGATCGCACAGGCTGAAAACGCCACCCAAGGCCATCAGGATACATCCTGCCCAAATCCAGTTGGCGAAAGGTTTGATATAGGTCCGCACGACCCAACCCCCATCGGCCTGTTGGTCACCGATCACCACATAGAGGTCTCGCCAAATGCGATAGTCAATCGCAGCTTCAGTCGTGGGCATACGTGCAACTGGATAATCCCGCTTTTCAGGATGAAGCATTCCCAAGGACCGACCGTTTGTCTCGACCGAGATATCGGCCATGGTCGAGAAATAGTTCGGCCCCTGAACGCGCCGCACATCTTCCAGCGTCAGGGTGAACTGTCCAACTTCAAAAGGTGCTCCGGGCTGAGCAACACGGATGTCTTCGACCTCCCACGCGGTCAGGCCAGCAATCGCAAAGATCGTGACACCCAAACCGGTATGGGCAATCGCCTTGCCCCAATCCGCACCGGGCAGGCGGAACAAGCGCCTGAGGCTGCCTTTTCGGCCCGTTCTGCTCCAAAGATCGATGATTGCGCCGCAGGTGATCCAGACCCCAAGAAACAGCCCCACAGGCCCCAGCGCACTGCGCCCCGTCTGCATGGCCCAAACCAAAAGCGCCACAGCCAGCGCCAGCAGAAACGCGTAGCGCAAAGACCATGCGGTTTTTCCAAGTCTGCCACGCTTCCACGGCAGCAATGCACCGATTGGCAGAACTAGCCCCAGCAGCACCATGAATGGCGTGAAGGCAAAGTTGAAAAATGGCGGCCCGACCGAAAGCGTCCGGTCAAACATCATCTCGGCCACCATCGGCCACATCGTTCCCACGAAGACCACGAAACAACTTACCGCCAGCAGGACATTATTCACGACCAGCGCGCTTTCACGGCTGATGACGCCAAACACACCCTTGGCCTCCATAGTCTGGGCGCGGGCCGCGAACAGGGTCAGCGCACCGCCGGTGAAAAAGACCAGGATCATCAGGATGAACACACCCCGTTCCGGGTCGGTGGCAAAGGCGTGGACCGATGTCAGAAGCCCCGAACGGACAATGAATGTTCCGATCAGCGAGAACCCAAAGGCGATGATCGCCAGAAGAATGGTCCAGCTTTTCAACGCCTCACGTTTTTCAACAACGATGGCCGAATGCAACAATGCTGCCGCCAGCAACCAGGGCATGAACGAGGCGTTTTCAACCGGGTCCCAGAACCAAAACCCGCCCCAACCAAGCTCGTAATAGGCCCACCAGGACCCAAGTGCGATACCAATCGTCAGAAACACCCAGGCCGCTAGTGTCCAGGGCCGCACCCACCGACCCCAGGCCGCATCAACCCGACCTTCGATCAGTGCGGCAACGGCAAAACTGAACGACATGCTCAGGCCCACATATCCCAGATACAGAAACGGCGGGTGAAACGCCAAGCCGGGGTCCTGCAACAGCGGGTTTAGATCACGCCCATCAAATGGCGCAATTGCCAGCCGATCAAATGGGTTCGATGTAAACAGAATAAACGCAAAAAACGCTACGGCGACGGCCGATTGAACTGCCAGAACACGCGCCTTCAAGGTAGGTGGCAGCCCGCCGCCAAACAGCGCTGCCATGGCCCCGAACAAGGTCACGATCAGAACCCACAACAGCATCGATCCTTCGTGGTTGCCCCAGGTTCCGCTGATCTTGTAGATCATCGGTTTCGCCGAATGACTGTTTTCCACCACGATCCGAAGCGAGAAGTCCGAAGTCGTAAATGCCCAGACCAGCGCCCCAAAGGAAAACGCCGTCAGCAAAAATTGGGAGATCGCCGCAGGTTCGGCAAAGACCATCCATCCGGTCCAGCGTTTCGCGGCCCCGATCAGAGGGACCACGCTTTGAACGATGGCAATCATAAATGCGAGGATGAGGGCGAAGTGACCAAGCTCTGTAATCATGCCTCAGGATATATCGCTCAGCTACGTGGTGCGCCAATAACTTTCGCCAAATTCTTCCGAACATAGTGTCGCGGCTCAGGCGTGCCTCAGCCGTTTCCATTCGGTCAAGGCCGGATTGTCATCCGCTTGTGCGACCTCAATCTGCAAACCCGCATCCGGGCCCGGATCAGCAATGCCAGGGCTGTCACTGCGCATCTGAGCCAGGCTGCGCAAATTGGCCAGTACCTTGGGTGCACGCATCATCGTATCCGAAATCTCACGCTGCAGCTCCTGCGCCTTGGCCTGATGGCGCGCGCCGAAATAGAACGAAACGATCACGCCCAAAAGCCACCAAAGCGGTTCCGGCACCAGTGCAATGCCCTGCATCCGAGCAGCAAACCACAAGGGATCGATCATCGCGGCCACGAACAAGCCCAACGTCCCCAAAGCCAGTGCCGGGCGGGGCAAACGGTTCAAACCATCCATAAACCGGTCAAAAGCACCCTTGCGCGGCACTTGAAACTCGGCCCAGAACTGCGCCATCGCCTGGCTTTGAACCGTCATTGCCCGCTGCGCACCCTCTTCGGCGTTTTCCCGAAAAACCTCTGCCGTTTCACGCACAACATTGCGCCCGCCACCAAACAGAAAACCCAGAATGCCCGATATCAGCCCCATGCTGCGACCCTTTCCTCAAACTGCGCGTCGGTCAGGTGGTACTTCGAAGAAAGGAACTCCTCGGCGCGTTTGATCCACCCCCCTTTGCCTCCCGCACGGCCACGCGCATATTTGCGCGAGGCAGGCCTGCGATCGGCCAAGCGAAAATAGTAGTTCCGTCGCGCCACCCCATATGCATCGCGCAAGGCTACCTCCCCCGGCAGGGCCGCCTGCGCGCAGGCGCGAGTGGTCTGCGGCCCGATCACGCCGTCCACTGAGACGTCAAACCCCATCTCGCGCAGCAAACGCTGCAGGATTTTCACGGCCTGACTGCCCGCATTGACATACATGTCAAAAACCGACGCATGCAGCACGACGGGCAACGCTGAAATACGTGGTTTTTCAAAATAGTGGCGCACAAAAATGTCAATCGCCTGCCGCTTGCTCAGCGCGCGCACATCGCTCGTGTCAATGTGCCCGTCACCCGTCAGATCAAGTCCCAACCGCCGCATGGTGTAGATGGTCACACCAAAATTCGTAGCACCACCTGGATCATCCGGATCATCCACAAATCCACCTTCGCGCGCCACAATCTCTGTCGCTATATCCCGAACCGTCTGCATGTCGTCCCTCGAATGCTCTGTCAGGTGAAACGGTCCGTCAGTAAGCTTAATATCCTCAAACGACACGGGGCGCTGCCCGCCCTTCGCGCGCAACGCCCCTTGATCTTCTGCTTCAAAATACCTCTGCCGGAGGCACGCAGCAGCGCTGCGTTCAGCTGTCGCTGGGCTCTTGATAAACGCCTTGTTCTTTCAGCGCGTCCATCACCTCTTTCGGCATATAGGTCTCGTCATGTTTGGCCAGGATTTCAGTCGCTTCAAATACACCGTTCACGTAACGCCCGGTCCCAACCATCCCCTGATTTTCCGAAAACAGATCGGGCAATACACCGGTAAAGGCCACCGGCACGCTTTCGCCACCATCGGTCACGACAAAACGCACAGTCTCGCCCTGCCCACGCTGGATCGAGCCTTCCGCGACCAGGCCGCCAATCCGGAAAACTTCCGTAGGCTCGGGCGGCTCGGCGATCACTTCGCTGGGGGATCGGAAGAAATTGATCCCGTCCTGCAAGGCCCATCCAATCAACGCCGTTGAAGCCACCAAGGCAACAACTGCCACCAGAATGACCTGTATCCGACGACGTTTCTTGAGCGATTTCATACCGTCCTCACGGAAAAAGCGGCGCCATCATCAGGCCCTGGGTTTCATCCTCACCTAACATCAGATTGGCGTTCTGCAAGGCCTGACCGCTGCTACCTTTTGTCAGGTTATCCAGTGCCGCTACCACGATCGCACGCCGCTCAATCCGATCCGCCACCACGCCGATATGGCAGAAATTCGAGCCGCGCACATGGTGGGTCGATGGGGCCTCGCCCATTGGCAGCACTTCGATGAAGGGCTCGTCCGCATATGCCTTAAAAAGCGTTTCATAGACGCTTTGCGGATCGCCCTTTACGTAGCTCGTCGCAAGAATACCCCGGTTGGCCGGGATCAGGTGGGGTGTAAATTGTATATGGACGGTCCGGCCAGCAAGTCTGGAAAACTCCTGATCGAACTCCCCCAGATGCCGATGCGTACCTCCGACAGCATAGGCATTTGCGCCCTCGCTCAATTCAGCATGCAACAGGTTTTCCTTAAGCGAGCGCCCTGCCCCCGACACCGCGCATTTAAGGTCCAGAACGATATCGTCCAGATCAATCACTTCGGCGCTGATCAGCGGCCGCAGCACATATTGCCCTGTCGCCGCGTTGCAACCCGTGCCAGCGACCAGCCGCGCAGTGCGGATGTCATCCCGGTAGAACTCGGTCAGACCATAAACAGCCTCTTCCTGCTGCTCCAAAGCACTGTGCGGGTTACCGTACCATTTCTCGTACTCATCCGGGTCCTGCAGCCGGAAATCTGCAGACAAGTCGATGATCTTCAGGTTTTTTGGCAGATCCCGGATCACCTCCTGACTGGTCTTATGTGGCAAGGCGCAGAAACACAGATCAATCTGCGAGAAATCGATTTCCGAGATTTTGCATAGATCCGGCAGGTCCATATGGCGCAGATGCGGAAAAACCTGCGCCATAGACAGCCCGGCTTTGCGCTCGGCGGCCAGGGCAACAATGTCCATATTCGGGTGCTCGGCAATCAGCCGCACCAGTTCAGCGCCAGTATAGCCCGAGGCGCCCAGGATTGCGATTTTATGGGTCATATCAGACCTCTTCTTTACATGTGTCACGGGATGTGACCGCCGATGTGACGGTCTTTATATTCAGAATTTCGAAAAGGATGCGCCTTGACCTAAGTCAGGCCGCCTCGAACGTGATTTGTCGTCGGAGGAACTGGGTCGCACGGTCGCTGACAAACCCGGGCTTACCCGTGGTCAGGAATCCGCCGCCGCCATCGCCCAGCATATTGGGGTGGCGCTGCAGATAGTCCGCCAGGCTTTCGGCAACCAGATCACCCTGGCTGAACACTTGCACATCCGGACCCAAAGCCGCCTGAAAGGTTTCGGCCATAAGCGGATAATGTGTACAGCCCAGAATAGCGGCCTGAGGCTCTGGCATTTTCCGTTTCAGCGCATCCACGTGGCTGCGCACCAGCGCTTCGGCCAGGATCATATCGCCATCTTCGATGGCGTCGACCACACCGCCGCAGGCTTGTGCTTCGACATCGACACCAATCGCGCGGAACGCCAGTTCCCGCTGAAAGGCCCGACTGGAGACGGTGGCAGGTGTGGCAAACAGCGCCACATGCTTAACCGCCACTTCCCGCGGGGGTGAGTTGTCGCCCCATTGCCGTTCTGTCAACGCCTCGATCAGGGGCACAAAGACGCCCAGAACCCGCTTGCCCTCGGGCACACCGGCCTCCTGCATCCGCCGCAGCGCCGCCGCACTTGCGGTATTGCAGGCCAGAATCACCAGATTGCAGCCGCGATCCCACAGATCGTGCACCGCCTTACGGGTCAACTCATAGATATCGTCGGAATCGCGCACGCCATAAGGCGCATGCGCACTGTCCGCATAATACAGGAAATCAACGTCCGGCAGGTGTTTCTGCGCGGCGTTCAAGACGGTCAGACCGCCCAAACCGGAATCAAAGATACCTACTGCCATTTGCCCCTTCAGGCGCGATGCCGTTCCTCGAATTCATAGCCGTAGTCATAAGACTTCAACGGCTTCGGAGACAGCTCATACGTGGCTTTGCGCAGGAAATCCATCATCTTGCGCGTATCCTTGCCAAGCGGGTCTAGAACATCACGCCCGATGGGTTCGCCAATTACCACTTTTACCGGGGTATCGACGCGTTTCTTGAACTCTTTGATCAAAAGCCCCATGCGCAACGTGTTGTGTAAATGGCTGGCGATCTGGAACAGGCGCGAGGTGTGGCCGTCAAAGAACACCGGCACCACGGTCGCATTTGATTTGGCCACCATCCGCGCGGTGAACCCGCGCCAGCCCGGATCCATCGGATAGGCAAACGGGTTGACTGCCGTGCTTACCGTCCCGCCCGGGAAAATGCCAATCGCCCCGCCATCGCTCAGATAGTTCAGCGCGGTTTTTCGGGTTTCTAGGTTCAGCTTCATCGCCTCTTTCGTCTCATCGAATGAGATCGGCAGGATAATGCGGTTCAGCTCTTCGGCCTTACGGAAAACCCGATGCGCTAGGATGCGAAAATCTCCACGCATCTCGGACAACATGTGCCCCATCATCAATCCGTCTAGGATGCCATAGGGATGGTTTGCAATCAGGATCAGTGGACCGTCTTTGGGGATGTTCGACAACGCCCCACCAACAACATCCAAGGTCAGACCGTAGCGTTCAACCATAACGGCCCAGAAGTCACGCCCGCTGGCGACGTCTTTTTCGTACCCATCCGCACGTTTGATCAGGCGGATCCGACCAGTTGTATTTTCCATAAGCTTTATGACCATCCGGCCACCCTTGGTTTCGGCAGAATGGGCATAAGAAATGTCACGAACGACATGACGGCGCGAGGGCATCTAAGATCTCCGGTATTTCGCCTGCATTATAAATTAAGCGACACTTTTGCCTAGCTCTTGTGACAGATTTGTGACGCCTCATTCCGCCGCAGCGCGCAATTCGGGGCCTCCGCTGCGGATGCTTGCCAGCAATTCTTCGCGCCTTTTTGCAGCATTGGCCTCATTTTCCAGCAAAACAGGGCCGAAACCTCGGATTTCCAGCGGTAAACGCGCCAAGGCTGCAATGGCGTCGTGCGTGTCCTGCGATAGCAGAGGCAGAACCTGTTTCATGTCACTTTCATATTGCTTGATCAGCGCACGCTCCATCCGTCGTTCAGCGGTATAGCCAAAGATATCCAGCGGCGTGCCGCGCAGCGTTTTCATCCGGGCCAACAATTTCAATGGCCCCATCATCCATTCGCCAAAGGCGCGTTTTCGGGGTCTGCCATTGCCATCCGTCCCGCCCAGGATTGGAGGAGCCAGGTGGAAGGTCATTTTGAAATCGCCGTCAAACTCTACCGTGGCCTTGTCGCGACTGCTCAGCAACAACCGTGCAACTTCATATTCATCCTTGTAGGACAACAGCTTATGATAGCCTTTCGCCACGGCTTCACGCACCGTTTCATCCTGAATGTCATCGACCAGCTTACGGTAGCGTTTGCCCAGACGGGCCGATTGGTAATCGGTCAGATGCTGGGCCCTGAAATCGATCATTTGATCCAGAGTCTTTGGCAACTCAGCAACAGACGGTGCCAGCACCGCCTGTGCCTCTGCCGGAAACAGAACCGCCCATCGGCCAAAATCAAAAGCGCGTTTGTTGCGTTCAACCGCGGTGCCGTTCAGTTCGATCGCAGCCATAATGGCCGAATGGCTGACGGGCAAGATGCCCCGCTGCCAAGCGGCCCCGAACACCATCATGTTTGAGTAAATCGAGTCCCCCATAACGGTTTTTGCCAGATCGGTCGCGTCAAACAGGCTCACCCCATCCTTAAGACGTGCCTGCAACGCCATTTCCAATTGATCGCTGGGGATACGGAACTCGGTATCGCGGGTGAAATCACCTGTCACCGTTTCGTGGTTGTTCACCACGGCGCCGGTTTGCCCTGCCCGTGTCAGGCCCAGCGTCTTGGCCCCGGCAGAGACAACCAGATCGCCGCCTATCAGCGCGTGGGCCTCACCCGTGGCCACACGAATGGCGCTGATATCTTCCGGCTTGTTGGCCAGACGGCAATGGATATGCACAGCGCCGCCTTTCTGGGCGAGCCCTGCCATCTCCATCATGCCGGCGCCTTTGCCGTCGATTTGCGCAGCCTGCGCCAAAACGGCCCCAAGCGTGACAACACCCGTGCCGCCAACACCAGTGATGACGACGTTATGGGTCCCGTTGATTTCGGGCAGCTTCGGCATTGGCAGATCGGGTAGATCAAGCTGCTTCGTTGCTTCTTTCCGGATTTTCGCACCTTCCAGCGTGACGAAAGACGGGCAGAACCCGTTCAAACACGAGAAGTCCTTGTTACAGCTGGATTGGTCAATTGCACGTTTGCGGCCCAATTCGGTCTCTTTCGGCACGATTGAGACGCAGTTGGATTGCACACCGCAATCGCCACAGCCCTCACAGATATCGGTGTTGATGAACACGCGCTTGTCCGGATCTGGGAATTCGCCTCGCTTCCGCCTGCGACGTTTCTCGGCAGCACAGGTCTGCACGTAGACGATGACGGAGACACCTTCTATCTCGCGAAAACGGTCTTGAACCTTCATCAACTCTGCGCGTTCAAAGCTTTCCACGCCCGCAGGCAACGCGCTCAGGTTCACGTCTTCCTTTTCATCATAGACAAGTGCGACATGCTGAACGCCCATGGCCTTTACCTCGGCCACGATCCGCTCGGCGGTCAGATCACCCTCGTTCCCCTGCCCACCGGTCATGGCGACCGCGTCGTTGAACAGGATCTTGAATGTCATGTTCGTCCCCGCCGACAGCGCCGCGCGGATCGCCTGGACGCCCGAATGGTTATACGTTCCGTCGCCCAGGTTCTGAAACACGTGTTCGGTGGTCGAAAACGGTGCTTCACCGATCCAGTTCGCGCCCTCGCCCCCCATTTGGGTGAAACCAGTCGTCTCGCGATCCATCCACTGCACCATGTAATGGCAACCGATGCCGGCATAAGCCCGGCTGCCCTCAGGTACTTTGGTCGAGCTATTATGCGGGCAGCCCGAACAGAAATACGGCAGACGTGTTGCGATTTCTTGTGCGTTGTCCGCTCGGCGCGCCTCGGACAGTTTTGATAGACCGGCACGCACCCCGTCTGTGTCGCGGCCTTCTTCGATCAAAATCTCGCCCAGCTTCTCGGCAATCATGATCGGATCAAGCGCATCGCGGGTCGGGAACAATTCTTCCCGATGCAGCGCGCCCGCACCGCCTTTGTACCAGCCATAAACCCGGCGACCGCGACGGTCGTCAAAGATGGCCTCTTTAACCTGAACCTCGATCAGTTTTCGTTTTTCTTCAACGATCACAATCAGGTCCAGCCCCTCTGCCCATTCATGGAAACTGGTCATATCCAGTGGGAAGGTTTGACCGATTTTGTAGGTCGTAATGCCCAGACGCTCCGCTTCTGCTTCATCGATACTCAACAGCGACAGCGCATGGGTCAGGTCCAGCCAGTTTTTGCCTGCCGCGACGAATCCGACCTTGGCACCGGGTTTGCCCCAGACCCGTTTGTCCAGCTTGTTGGCCCTGCAGAACATTTCGGCCGCAAAGCGTTTGTAATCAATGACCCGCGCCTCTTGCAGATGCGGTGTATCGCCCAGCCGGATGTTCAACCCACCCTCGGGCATGTCAAATTCAGGCATCACCAATTGCATCCGATCCGGCCTGCCATCCACAACCGAGGTGACCTCGATCGTGTCTTTCATGGTCTTCAACCCGACCCAGACACCCGCAAAACGGCTAAGCGCAAAGCCATAGATGCCGTAGTCCAGAATTTCCTGAACGCCCGCCGGGCTAACCACCGGCATATACATATCGACCAGAGACCATTCCGATTGGTGCAACACGGTCGAGCTTTCGCCCGTGTGGTCATCGCCCATGGCCATCAACACACCGCCATGCTGTGCAGTGCCCGCCATATTCGCGTGGCGCATCACGTCGCCGGACCGATCAACGCCCGGACCCTTGCCATACCAAAGGCCAAAAACCCCATCGAATTTACCATCGCCGCGCAGACCGGCCTGCTGACTGCCCCAGAGCGCAGTTGCGGCCAGATCCTCGTTCAATCCGAATTGAAAAGTCACATCGCTCTGGGTCAGATACTTTTGCGCACGCATCATCTGCTGATCGACCGCCCCGAGCGGCGAACCACGATACCCGGTCACCAGACCTGCTGTATTTAAGCCCGTTTGCTGGTCGCGTGCCTTCTGCATCAACATCAGCCGCACAAGCGCCTGCGTCCCGTTCAAAAGAACAGGTGATTTCTCAAGATCAAACCGGTCATTCAGCGAAATCTGTGGCTGACTCATCAGACGTCTCCCTTCGTCAGATCAGTGTGCTTTATCTTCGCGCATATTAGGTCACAATTGCTGACCTGTATAGAGTTTATCCACTGAAACCTAAGCATTTCGTGGTTTGTTTGTGGAACTTGTTACCTATTTCATATAGGTCTTCCCGAGGATAACGAAAGTTGCGGCGATGGATTGGGACAAGCTTAGAATATTTCACGCAGTTGCGGACGCGGGCAGCCTGACCCATGCGGGCGACAAGCTCAATTTGTCTCAATCCGCCGTAAGCCGCCAGATCCGCGCTTTGGAAGAATCACTCGACGCAACCCTGTTTCACCGCCATGCCCGCGGCCTGATCCTGACCGAACAGGGTGAGTTGCTGTTCGACGCCACCTCGGCCATGTCCAAACGTCTTGATACAGCGGCTGCCCGTATCCGCGACAGCGAAGAAGAAGTTTTCGGCGTTTTGCGCGTCACCACGACCTTTGGCTTTGGCACATTGTGGCTCGCCCCGCGCCTACCCAAGCTTTATGAGGAATATCCCGATCTGAACATCGACCTGATGTTGGAAGAACGTGTGCTGGACTTGCCCATGCGCGAAGCAGACGTGGCCATTCGCATGAAAGAGCCCAGCCAAGCTGATTTGGTACGCAAACGCCTTATGACCGTTCAGATGATGCTGTATGCAACGCAGGAATACATCGAAACGCATGGCGGGATGTTGAATGCGCTTGAGGACATCAAGGATCATCGACTGATCTGTCAAACACCCGCGGCCCCCCAGGTGGGCGCAAGTGCCTCGATGGTGCGGCACCTGATGACCTACAATCCGAGGTCACTTTTGACGGTGAACAACTATTTTGGGGTGCTTCAGGGCGTTTTGCACAATCTGGGAATTGGTGTTCTACCTGACTACGTGACCCAGGACTTCCCGCATTTGCTGCCGGTTCTTTCCGATATCGAAACTGCCGATGTCCCCGTCTATTTGGCATATCCGGAAGAATTGCGTCACTCCAAACGTGTCGCAGCCTTCCGTGATTTCGTTCAAGATGAGATCATTGAACAGCGTAAGCAAATGAAAAGAATGGGTAAACTTTAGATATGCACTGACAGCATATCGGACATGACCAATCTACACGCTGTTATTCCTTGAACGTTCACAAACTGCCACCTAAATGAACTCTCGAAGGCGGTGATGCTGAAACGCTCATCATCTTCATACCTCCCTGTTGGACTACGGCCGAGCTTAGTGCTCGGCCTTTTTTTTGGTTTTCTGACATTTGCATCCCTCAAGGCGTGAATAAGTCTGGGAAAACAGGCGGGTGCGCACTAAGATCACAAAAAAATGATCGAATTTCTAAGATCGAGGGAAAATTCATGCTCCACCCACTCCGCCTGATTTTGGCGCTAGTATCTGTCATGTTCCTGACCCTGCCGCTTCATGCGCAGGTACCAGGGACCACTTCGAGCGAAACGTCGACCAGCGTGACAGTTCCAGAAGACCTTACACCGGAACAAGTGGATGATCTCGTTGCACGCATGTCAGATGACCAGGTCCGCTCGATTCTGTTGGAGCGTCTGGACGCGGTGGCCGAGAAAAACGCAGCCGCTGCAGAGGATCGCGAGGATCCAATTACCGAGCTTAATGAAGTCTGGACCGAAATGGTCACCTCGTGGACACATGTCATAACCACCGTCCCCAATCTCTTCAGCGCGCAAGCGACCGCCATCAAGAATTTTGTGGCCACTTTCACTTCATACGGTGCATTGGTCTTGATGGGGTTGGTTGCCAGCGTTCTGGTTGTGGGCTTGATCGCCGAAAAACTATTCGAGATCCTGACACGCCGCTGGCATGTTCAAACCGAAGCTGAATCCGAAGGTGATCTTTGGGGCGCTGTCCGATATCTTTTCGGTCGCTTCTGTCGCGAGATCGCCGGACTTGTGGTGTTTTACGTGGTCATCCGTGCGGTTGGGCGTGGGCTTCTGACACCTGAGCAAATCACTTACGCGGCGCCGTTTGTGTTCTACTTGATCTGGGTACCGCGGCTTGGTGCGGCCGCCTCGCGCTTTGTTCTGGCCCCGAACAAACCGCATTACCGTCTGGTCAACATCGAAGATCACTGGGCAAAGTATCTGCATCGCAATCTGATCGGGCTGCTGATCCTGATTGGTTTCACTCTGTTCCTGCTGCATTTTAACCGGCTGAACGGGATCACGGGTGATGAAACGCGTATCGGTTTCTGGCTGAACGCAGGTATTCACATTTATATTGGCCTGATCGCATGGAAAGCGCGCGAAGGTCTGTCGCAGATGATGCTGGGAACTGACCCGGACCACACCAGGTTCGACGAGGAAGTAGCAAAATACTACCCCTACTTCGCCGTTGCGGTCTCGGCTGCGACCTGGCTGCTGGTCGAATTTCTGGTGGCGCAGCGCAATCCCGCATCGCTGGCTCTGCTGGTTCAGGGGGCGCATTTCACGACCATGTTCTGGTTGTTGATCGCTCCGGCTCTCGACACATTGATCAGGGGTTTGGTCCGCCACCTTCAGCCACCAATGCTGGGCGATGGGCCTGTAGCGGAACGAGCGTATAAATCCACCAAGCGCAGCTACATTCGGATTGGCCGTGTTGTGGCGGGAATTTTCGTGATCCTGATGATTGCCCGCGCCTGGAACCTGAACCTCAGCGAAATCGCTGGTGGCAGTGGGGAAGAAGGCAGTCGTGTCATCCAATTCTTCATTATCGCCGCAGTAGGTTACATCTTGAATGAGGTTGTCTCGCTTTGGATCAACCGCCGCTTGGCGAAAGAGATGACTGCATCCGAGCAGAGCCCTGATGAAGAGGCCGGCGAAGGTGGCGGCGCGGGCGGCTCTCGTTTGGCAACTGTTCTGCCGCTGCTGCGCGTGACGGCACAGGTGGCGATCGCGGTCATCTTCGCGCTTCTGGCACTCGGGGCCCTGGGCCTGGATATCACGCCGCTTCTGGCCGGTGCTGGTATCCTGGGCCTGGCCATCGGTTTCGGCGCCCAGAAACTGGTTTCCGACATCGTCGGCGGCATCTTCTTTCTGGTCGATGATGCCTTCAGGGTCGGCGAATATGTGGATGTGGGCGGAACAACCGGCACGGTCGAGAAAATCTCGATCCGGTCGATGCAGCTGCGCCACCACCGCGGGCCGGTGCACACCATTCCCTATGGTGAGATCCAGAAGCTGACCAATTACAGCCGCGACTGGGTCATCATGAAGCTGAAGTTCACCGTGCCCTTTGATACCGACCCCAACAAGGTCAAGAAGATCTTCAAAAAGATCGGTGCCGAAATGATGGAGGACGAGACCCACAAGGATGGCTTCCTGCAGCCATTCAAGTCTCAAGGTGTCTTTGACTTTGACGATGTGGGCATGATCATCCGCGGCAAGTTCATGGCCAAGCCGGGCAAGCAGTTCACACTGCGCAAGGAAATCTTCAACCGGGTCAAGGCGTCGTTCAAGGAAAACGGTATCGACTTTGCCCGCCGCGAGGTGCGCGTTGCGATCCCCGGGCTGGATGACAATGATGACCTGTCTGGCGAGCAAAAGACTGCTATTGGCGCAGCGGCAGGAGCTGTTGCTCAGCAGGCCCAGCAACAGAAAGATCAGCCCAAATAAGCTGCAGATCATTCTGTGATCCAAAGATCAAACTCGGGGTCGTCATGAGGCGGCCCCTGTTTTCTTCAGACATCGCATACACACTCAAAATCCTGTCTCAATTGACAGAGCCGCCTTTCCTCTTCCCCCCGGCGGCTGCTTCCCCTAAAAGGCGCCAGACATTGCCATCTCGGGGACGGATACAGGATGCAAGAGCCAGCCATCACACCGGATTTGATTGCCGCACACGGGCTTAAGCCCGAGGAATACGACATGATCCTAGAGATCATCGGGCGTGAGCCAACCTTCACCGAGCTGGGCATCTTTTCTGCCATGTGGAACGAGCATTGCTCCTACAAATCCTCCAAGAAATGGCTGCGCACCCTTCCGACCGAGGGCCCTCAGGTCATCTGCGGACCGGGCGAAAATGCTGGTGTGGTTGACATTGGTGACGGTCAGGCGGTGGTCTTTAAAATGGAGAGCCACAACCACCCGTCCTATATCGAACCCTATCAGGGCGCGGCGACTGGTGTGGGTGGCATTTTGCGTGACGTCTTTACCATGGGCGCCCGTCCGATTGCTTCGATGAACGCTCTGTCCTTTGGTGAGCCCGACCACCACAAGACCCGCCAGTTGGTCAACGGCGTGGTTGAAGGTATTGGCGGCTATGGCAACTGCTTTGGGGTGCCTTGCGTCGGTGGCGAGGTCCGTTTCCACCCAGCGTATAACGGCAATTGCCTTGTGAATGCCTTCGCCGCAGGTTTGGCAGACAGCGACAAGATTTTCTACTCGGCCGCCTCGGGCGTCGGAATGCCCGTCGTTTATCTGGGCGCAAAAACCGGGCGCGATGGCGTTGGCGGTGCGACCATGGCCTCGGCCGAATTCGACGACACCATCGAAGAGAAACGCCCCACCGTACAGGTCGGCGACCCCTTCACCGAAAAGCGCCTGATGGAAGCGACCCTGGAGCTGATGCAGACCGGTGCCGTGATTTCGATTCAGGACATGGGCGCGGCGGGTCTGACCTGTTCTGCCGTGGAAATGGGCGACAAGGGCGGTCTGGGCGTGCGTCTGGATCTGGAAAACGTCCCCCAGCGCGAAGAGAACATGACGGCGTACGAGATGATGCTATCGGAATCTCAGGAACGCATGCTGATGGTGCTGAAGCCCGAGCTTGAGGCTGAGGCGCGCGCTGTGTTCGAGAAATGGGATTTGGATTTCGCCATCGTCGGAGAAACCATCGCCGAAGACCGCTTCCTGATCATGCATAACGGCGAGGTCAAAGCCGATCTGGTTCTGTCGAAACTCTCCTCAACCGCGCCGGAATATGACCGTCCGTGGGTTGCGACACCCGAGGCTGAGGAACTGGCCGAAGTCCCTCAGATCGACCCTATCGACGGGCTGCGCGCTCTGCTCGCCTCGCCCAATTACGCAGGCAAGCAATGGGTCTATGAGCAATATGACACCATGGTCATGGCCGACAGCACCCGTACACCCGGGCTGGGCGCAGGCATGGTGCGCGTCCACGGAACCGACAAGGTGCTGGCATTCACTAGCGATGTAACCCCGCGCTATGTCCGCGCCAACCCGGTCGAAGGCGGCAAGCAAGCGGTGGCCGAAGCCTATCGCAACCTGACTGCTGTCGGGGCCAAACCGCTGGCGACCACCGACAACCTGAATTTCGGCAACCCCGAAAAGCCTGAGATCATGGGCCAGCTCGTCGGCGCCATTCAGGGCATCGGCGCAGCCGTTGGCGCGCTGGATATGCCAATCGTGTCGGGGAACGTCTCGCTGTACAATGAGACAGACGGTCAGGCGATCCTGCCCACGCCGACCATCGGTGCGGTTGGCCTGCTCAGCCACAGTGATGAAATCATCGGCAACGAGGTTCGTGAGGGCCATGTGGCTCTGATGATTGGTGAAACCCAGGGCCATCTGGGCCAATCCGCCCTGCTGGCCGAGGTGTTCAACCGCGAAGACGGCGACGCGCCGCATGTCGATCTGGATGCCGAAAAGCGCAATGGTGATTTCATCCGCGCCAATCGCGAGATGATCAAGGCCTGCACCGATCTCGGCGATGGAGGTCTTGCACTCGCCGCGTTCGAACTGGCCGAAGCCGTCGGTGTCGGCGTACATCTCGACGAGGCCCCGACCGAGTTCCTGTTCGGTGAAGATCAGGCCCGCTATCTGGTCGCCTGCAACTTTGATCAGGCCGAGGCGCTGATGATTGCCGCCGGTCAGGCCGGTGTGGCGCTGGTGTCGGTCGGGCGCTTTACCGGCGATACCGTGAAAATTGGCGGCTCTGAGGCGCCGTTGGCGGAGTTGACCGAAACGTTCCGTACCAGTTTCGCGGCTGCTGTCGCCTGATCCTGCGCAGCACGTCTTGCGCGGGCTCACATGCCGCTCTACATCTTGGGAAAGACCTTCAGGAGAAACCTACATGCCGATGAGCGCCCACGAAATTGAAACCCTGCTGCGCGAGAGCTTTCCGAATGCGGAAATACAGGTTGGCGGCAGCGATGGCGTTCACATGTCCGCCATGATCGTGGATGAGAGCTTTCGCGGAAAAAACCGCGTGCAGCAGCAACGCGCTGTCTACGCTGCCTTGAAAGGCAAGATGGACGGTCCAGATGGAGATCTGCACGCGCTGGCGCTGACCACAAAAGTGCCGGAGTAAAATGGAGCATGCGATTGTAATCTCAATTGCGGTCTCCGTCTTTGTTGTACTGATCGCGCTTATCGCGCGGAACCATTCAAAGACTGGACGCAAGACGAGGCGAGGATCGCCGCCCGGACGCGGACAGCATCTTTTGCATTCCTCTTACAATTCACATGATGGTGCTATTGGCTCGTCGCAGACCCATATGCCCAAAGACCCACAAGACTACGCCAAAGCGATGATGCCGAAGAGCAAAGGAAACGCAAAATGACCGATGTGAAAACCCAGATCGACGAAACCGTCAAAGCCAATGACGTTGTGCTGTATATGAAAGGCACCAAAGAGATGCCGCAATGTGGGTTTTCGTCCCGCGTGGCCGGTGTGCTGAACTATATGGGCGTCGACTATGCCGATGTGAACGTTCTGGCCGATGAAGCGGTGCGCCAAGGCATCAAGGACTATTCCGATTGGCCGACCGTTCCTCAGCTTTATGTCAAAGGCGAATTCGTCGGTGGCTGCGATATCATCACCGAAATGACCCTGTCAGGTGAGCTGGACACACTGTTTGACGAAAACGGCGTTGACTACAACAAAGACGCTGCAGACAAAATCCGCGAAGCGAACGCCTGACCTGGCCTTAGCGGCTGGAGCAATTCTGATAGATGACCTGCTCGTCGGCGGCACCTGAGGCCGCCGCGTAGCTTACGCTGGCATCCCACCCTTTTGAGCGCAGAATGTATGTTCCGTTGGTGTCCACGGATTCATACCGAATGCCCGAACCGCTTTCTACCTGACGCATCGAGACAAGGGTGTTGTCCAAAATCGTCGCCGCTGCGCCCGACCCGTCCGCCGCGTTAAAGTAGGTCACGGGCAGTGGCACGCCATTTTCACAGGTGAAGCTTACGGTCAGAATGTCGATGTCTGCGGATGCAACGGATGCAGACAGGGCCAGAACGGCGGTACAGGCCAAAGATCGCATCATGGTCATTGGGATTTCTTCTCCTCGATCACGGATGCCAAAGCCTCGGCCCGTGCGGCCAGTTCAGCCAATGTGTCAGTTACTGACGGGGGCACCACGGCCACCTCAACCCGTTCCGGTTCTGGCGCAGGTGCTGCGCGCAGCGTATTCAACTCGGCCTCAACCTCGGTCAATTTGCGTTCCAAAACTTTGACCTTGTCATCCGTAGCGGCGGTTTTGTCGGCCAGCATCAAGCCCGCCATCAACAGCATCCGCGCCTCGGGCATCCGGCCAATCTGATCTGACAGAACCTGCGCTTCGTCATCCAGCATCTTGGCGGCAGTGTGCAGAAACGCCTCTTCCCCGTCCTGACAGGACACCTCGAAGCCGCGTCCGCCGATATGAATGGTCACTTCGGGCATCACTCTACCTCACCTTCTGCCAGTTCCGCTTTGCTGAGCAAGGGCTCAAGCCGGGCGAGAATGGCATGTGCCTCGGACGCATCCGAGGCCTGTTCCGCGCGGGTCGCCTCCAGTTCAGCAGCCGTGGCCTGATCCAGCAATTCAACGACCGAAAGCCCCTGCTCTGCTGCCCCGCGCAATTCATCAAGCGAGCTTTGCAGCATCGCGTTCGCCTTGCGCATCCGTTGCAGATCGCTGTCCAGACGCGACATTGCCGCCCCATGGCTGGCCCGTTCGGCACGCAGCATATCAAGTTCGGCGTTCAGATCATCCACCCGTTCGGTATCGGCAAGTTCTGACCGCAGCCGGCTATTTTCCGCCTCAATCTGTTTGGATTGTTCCACCAGCACCCGCAACTGATCCAACTCGGCCTGGATGGGCGCAGTATCGGCCAGCATGTCCATTTCTGATCGAAGCTGCGCATTCTCGGATTTTAAAGCGTCAAGCTCTTCTGAATTTTCCAGCGCCTCTTTGGCCTCGGCAAGTTCCAACCGGGCGGCCTCAACGCTTGCAAGTTTGGTCGATGCTTCCGCCAGCTGTTCGCGCAGCCCCTCGACCTCGGCGTTGTCACCAGACGATGCCTGCGCCTGATCCAGTTCAGCGCGCAGGCTGTCCATTTCCTGATCATGCCGTTCTTTCAGGGACTTCAACCGCTCCTGCAATTGGGCATTGGCGACCCGCTCCTCTTCAAGCGCGATCTTCAGGCTGTCATCCACCGGTTCGCCGCCGGGGGCCGCGTGCTGCATGGCATCGACACCTGCGCCGATACGCTCCATCGCGGCGATGATGCGATGCTGTAGTTCCTCGATTTGGCTCATGCCCCTGTCACCTCTTTATCAAGGTTCGTTCTGTTGCAGGGCGATCCGAATCAACATCACGCCCCGCCTGCGCCTAGTCTAGCGGAATGCGATGGAAAATACCCACTGTTTGGTTTCAACAACTTGGACTGCGCTGTTGAAGCACAAACCCTATGCAAAACCCAGTTCTACTTGCACTTTGAGGGCTGGATGGTATTGAGCCCGCAATCTGCATGTAATCCAAAGGAACAACGCCCGTGGACCTGACTGCGCTGCGCAATGCAAACCCCGAACACTGGGACAAAGCTGCGGCCATACGCACCCTAACCCTTGACGCCGTCGCCGCCGCAAATTCCGGCCATTCCGGCATGCCAATGGGCATGGCTGATGTTGCGACCGTGCTGTTCGAAAAGCACCTGAAATTCGACGCAGCAAACCCCAGCTGGCCCGACCGCGACCGGTTCATCCTGTCTGCTGGTCACGGCTCCATGCTGGTCTATTCGCTGCTCTATCTCACCGGCTATGCTGATGTGACCCTGGATGAGATCAAGAACTTCCGCCAGTTGGGCGCGAAAACCGCAGGCCACCCGGAGAATTTTCTGATCAACGGTGTCGAAACCACCACCGGGCCGCTGGGTCAGGGTATCTCGAACGCTGTGGGCTTTGCCATGGCCGAGGAAATCCAGCGCGCCCATTACGGCAAAAAGGTTGTCGATCACTACACCTATGTGATCGCAGGTGACGGCTGCCTGATGGAAGGCGTCAGCCAAGAAGCGATCACTCTGGCCGGTCGTCACGAGTTGGGCAAGCTGATCGTCTTCTGGGACAACAACAACATCACCATCGACGGCACCGTCGATATCGCTGATCGCACTGACCAGGTGAAACGCTTTGCCGCTTCGGGCTGGCAGGTGATCGAGATCGACGGGCACGACCCCGAGGCAATCGATGCGGCCATCACCAAGGCCAAAACGTCGAAAAAGCCGACCATGATTGCCTGCGAAAGCCATATCGCTCTGGGTCATGCGGCGCAGGATACCTCCAAAGGTCATGGCGCGTTGACGGATCAGGAGCAGTTGAAGGCGGCCAAGGCAGCTTATGGTTGGCCCCATGATGCGTTTGAAATCCCGGCCAATGTGAAATCCGCATGGGAAGCCATTGGGGCGCGTGGGGCCTCCGAGCGTGCCGCCTGGGAAGAGCGTTTCGCGCAGCTGTCCGAACGCAAGCAGGCCGAATTCAACCGGGCCTATGCGTTTGAAGCGCCCAAAAAGCTGGCCGGGGCGATCCGTTCGTTCAAGAAACAGATGTCGGAAGACCAGCCGAAACTGGCCACTCGCGCTTCGTCCGAGAAGGTTCTGAACGTTGTAAACCCGATCATGACCGAGACCGTTGGTGGTTCGGCTGACCTGACCGGATCAAACAATACCAAATCGGCTGATATGGGTGTGTTCCTGCCCGAAAACCGCAAGGGTCGCTACATCCACTACGGCATCCGTGAACACGGCATGGCCGCTGCGATGAACGGTATGGCGCTTCATGGCGGCATACGCCCCTATGGCGGGACCTTCATGGCCTTCACCGACTATGCCCGCCCGTCCATGCGTCTGGCCGCATTGATGAAAATCCCGTCAGTCTTTGTGATGACCCATGACTCGATCGGTCTGGGTGAAGACGGACCGACCCACCAGCCGGTCGAGCATCTGGCGATCAGCCGCGCGACACCGAACACCTATGTGTTCCGCCCCGCCGACACGGTCGAGACCGCTGAAGCCTGGGAATTGGCGCTGACCTTCAAGGACAGCCCCTCGGTCTTGTCGCTGACCCGTCAGGGCGTACCGACCGTGCGGACGGATCACAAGACCAAGAACCTGACCGCCCAAGGCGCTTATGTTCTGGCCGAGGCCGAAGGCAAGCGTCAGGCGATCCTGATCGCCACCGGATCCGAGGTTTCGCTGGCGATGGAGGCCAAAGCGTTGCTTGAAGGCGAAGGTATCGGCACCCGCGTCGTCTCGATGCCCTGCATGGAGCTGTTCGCGCAGCAGGATGAAACCTATCGCAAGCGCGTTCTCCCCGCGGGCCCTGTGCGCGTCGGTGTCGAGGCCGCCGTGCGTGCCGGTGGTTGGGACCGCTGGCTGCTGGGTGAACGTGGCCGCGAAGCCAAGGCGGGCTTCATCGGCATGTCCAGTTTTGGCGCCTCGGCCCCTGCGGGTGAGCTGTACAAGCATTTCGGCATTACGGCTGAGGCGACAGTTGCGAAGGTCAAAGATCTGCTGGGCTGATCCCTGCCTGAAAACGTCAAAAGCCCCGGTCCAGACCGGGGCTTTTTTGTTAGACGAAAATGATAACCGACTGCATCCCGTCAACGACCAGATCACCGTCAGTGTTCCAGACCCGCATGACCTGAGAACTATAGCCATCGCGCCCGGCGGTCAGTTGATGCTCCAGCAAGAACCACCCCTCGCGTGTTTGAATATCCTCGGCCAACACATTGAAAATCCAATTCATTGAAGAGTTTGGACCGGGTTTCTTCAGCGTTGGATAGATGGCAGGTGGCGGCAGATCAGCCACCGAGATTAACCCTTCCATCCGGCCCCACATACGCGGGTCTTTATGTCGGGCCCAAAGGCGCAGGTACCCTTTCTCGGCACCCGAGAACGGCAACGCGCCCTCGACCAGCCGGACATCGAAATTCTGAAGGAACGGGATAGGAGGTCTGGGCAAATCTGGCGGGAAGTAAGCCCCTGTTTCCTCAGGGTCTTCCGCAGGTTTGGCCGGGTAGTCAAACGCAACGTGGCTATCCTGAGGACGACCAAAGGAAAACGTCGCCATGGCTGCGACTTTCCCGTCGATCTGAGCGCGGGCATTGACGATGGTCACATTCCGCCCCTGTCGCAGCACCTCTGTTCCGATGATCGGCGAGGTTCCAATCGGTGCGGTAAAATTCACCAACGCCGAGCGCAAGGGTGGCAAATCCTTATGCTGCGCGCGAACCGCATCCAGCATAAGCGCAGAAGAGAACCCGCCAAAAGTGGTCCGGCCCTGCATCCAGTTGGATGGCACAGGATAGCTCAGACCATCGCCCGCCGGCGTTCGGCTCTCAAGAACCTCGGTTAGGGTATGAGACGACATTTGAATTCCAGTTCTTGTGTTTCAGGTCACAGCGTATCTGCTGTTCGGCTTGCGACCACAACGACCCAACGTCACAAACAGGGTTTTCAGTGCTGTTTGCTCGACCCTGAAACCATCCCCATCAACGGAGCAACGATCCTGGTTGCCACCGGGATCAGCGCCAGCCCATAGACCAAGCCGAAAATGCCATCCATTGTTGCTTTGGAAATCCACTCGACTGCTCCGACCCATTGCTCGGATGCCATATGCGCCAGCGCATAGGCCCAATCGTGGATATGGTGACCCAGCCAGCCATAGCCCAGCACTTCAAACCCGTGAATCACAATCGACCCACCAACCCAAAGCATTGCGGCGGTGCCGATGATCGAGAGCAGTTTCATCACTACAGGCATCGCCTTCACCAATCCGCGACCGATCCCGCGGCCAATCGGCGTGGGCGCGTTGCCTGCCAGGAACAGCCCCACGTCATCCATCTTCACGATCAGCGCGACTGACCCATAGACGGCCACGGTCACCCCGATCCCAACAACAGCCAGCGTCGCCGCCTGCATCCACAGGTTTGGGGCTTCGATCGCGGCCAGTGCAATGGTCATGATCTCGGCGGACAGGATGAAATCTGTCTTGATTGCACCTTTGACCTTTTGTTCTTCCAAATGGCCTGGATCGCGGTTTTTCATATCCTCGTCGATGACGTGGCTGCCATGGGGAAACAGCACATGGAATATCTTCTCGGCCCCTTCGAAACATAAGTATGAGCCGCCGATCATCAGCAACGGCGTAATCAGCCATGGTGCAAAATTGGCCAACAACAATGCAACGGGCAGCAACAGGATCAGCTTGTTAAAAAAGGACCCCCGAGCAATGCGCCAGATGATCGGCAATTCGCGCGCGGGCGCAAAACCCTGAACGTATTTCGGGGTTACCGCCGCATCGTCGATGATCACACCCGCCGTCTTGGCCCCGGCCTTGCCCGCAGCGGCGACAACGTCGTCAACCGAAGCAGCCGCAACTTTGGCGATCCCCGCCACATCGTCCAAAAGGGCCAACAGACCGCTCATCGCGCTTCCTTTCCTGTCACCTGTCGCGTTTCGGACCCTACCTGATCCAACAGCTAGCGCAAGCGTTAGCGCAATCGGATCAGGTTTGCGCTAACACCTTCAAAATATGCCATTTTTGCCCTTTTGAGACTCAGGTTTCACCGCTATATGGCCAACAACACAAGCGCATTCTGGAGACATGTTATGACCATCAAGGTCGGGATTAATGGTTTTGGCCGTATCGGTCGCTGTACCCTGTCGCATATCGCCGCCTCTGGGCGCAATGATATCGAGGTGATCAAAGTCAACGCCACCGGCCCGCTGGAAACCTCGGCGCATTTGCTGAAATATGACAGTATCCACGGTCGTTTTCCCCGCGACGTCTCAATCGAGGGCAACACCATGGATCTGGGTCGCGGCCCGATGCACATGTTCTCGACCTACGACATGAACGAGCTGGACTGGGAAGGCTGCGATGTCGTTCTGGAATGCACCGGCAAGTTCAACGATGGCACCAAAGCAAAAACGCATCTTGAACGTGGCGCACAAAAGGTTCTGTTGTCTGCGCCCGGCAAGAACGTCAACAAGACCATCGTGTTCGGCGTGAACCACAACACTCTGACCGCCAATGACAACATGGTCTCGAACGGCTCTTGCACCACCAACTGCCTTGCTCCGCTTGCCAAGGTGCTGGACGAAGGTGTTGGCATCGAACATGGCATCATGACCACGATCCACGCTTATACAGGCGACCAGCCAACGCTGGACCGCCGCCACAGCGACCTGTACCGCGCGCGTGCAGCCGCCATGTCGATGATCCCGACCTCGACCGGTGCCGCTGCAGCTTTGGGGGAAGTTCTCCCCAATCTGAGGGGCCGTCTTGATGGCTCGGCGATCCGCGTGCCTACCCCGAATGTTTCGGCGGTAGATCTGAGCTTCCGCGCCTCGCGCGATGTCACTGTCGAAGAGGTCAACGCCATCGTCGAAGAAGCCGCCAAAGGCCCGATGCAACGCGTTCTGGGCTTTGAGCCCGCTCCGCTGGTTTCGACCGATTTCAACCATACCGAAGAAAGCT
Organism: Ruegeria sp. H4; assembly: GCF_056533065.1. Lineage (NCBI taxonomy): Bacteria > Pseudomonadati > Pseudomonadota > Alphaproteobacteria > Rhodobacterales > Roseobacteraceae > Ruegeria > Ruegeria sp. H4. Next base: position 44,077 of record NZ_JBQFOC010000002.1, on the reverse strand, counting down.
CAATTTTTGCACCGGATCAAACTCGTGTGGTCGACAACCGCATGGTGCGTGTGCTGGCCTGGTATGACAACGAATGGGGCTTTTCCGTGCGCATGGCCGATGTGGCGGTTGCAATGGGTCGTCTTAACTGACCCTTTGCACATCGCTTGTACCTTCGGGCCTGCTCAGGTTATCTGGGCGGGCCTTTTTCGTTCGGGGAAAGAATGACAAATCAACTCGCTATATGGCTTGGGCTTCTGATCCTTGGCGTGGTGATTCTGGACTATGCACTGTTCGGCCCGGAACATTTGGTGTTTCTAAGCAAAAAGCTTTACGCGTTTCTGGACTGGCTCGCCTTCTGGCGTTGATCTAGGTTTTGCTTGACATTCGTGCCAATCTGCCATTGTTAGCGCTAACCAAGCCTCATATCGGGGCCAGCTGACGAACGGAGCGTGACATGACACTCAAACTGGCAATCAACGGCTTTGGACGGATCGGGCGCGGTGTTCTGCGGGCCTTGATCGAAACAGGCCGCACAGATGTGCAGATCGTAGCAATCAACGATCTGGGAAAACCGGAAATGAACGCGCATATGTTTGAGTTTGACAGTGTGCATGGCCGCTATCCAAACAAAGTCACGCTAACCGAAGCAGGCCTGGATGTTGGAGCAGGTCCGATCCGCCTGACCAGCGAGCGCGATCCCGAAGCACTGGAATGGTCTGACGTAGATGTGGTTCTGGAATGCACCGGCGTCTTCCGTACCCGTGAGGCGGCAGAACGTCACCTGAAGAACGGATCGAAGAAAGTACTGATTTCGGCCCCCGCACGCGGTGATGGGGGTGTCAAAACCGTCGTCTTCGGCGTGAATGATCACGAGTTGACGGCAGCAGACACGATCGTCTCGAACGCATCCTGCACCACCAACTGCCTGTCTCCGGTCGCTGCGGCACTGGATGCTGGGCTGGGCATTGTGCATGGCAATATGACCACTGTACACGCCTACACGGCCAGTCAACCCGTTCATGATAACGCGGGTAAAGACCCTTACCTGTCACGCGCTGCTGCCCTATCGATGATCCCGACCACCACCGGTGCGGCTTCGGCTGTCGGTCTGGTGCTACCGCAGCTTGCAGGCAAACTGACCGGTCAGGCGATCCGGGTCCCCACGCCGAATGTCTCGGTCGTTGATTTGGTGGCCGAAGTGTCACGTCCAACCACCGAAGAAGAAGTGAATGCCCTGTTCGTCGAGGCAGCAGCAAAGATCCCCGGCGTCCTGGCTGCGGAATCTCGCCCGCTGGTCTCGATCGATTTCAACCACGATGCCCACAGCTCGACCGTGTCGCTGGATGAAACCAAAGTCACGGACGGCACTTTGGTGCGCGTGCTGGCCTGGTATGACAATGAATGGGGCTTTTCAAACCGTATGCTGGACACCGCCGCCGCAATGGGCGCGCTATCCTAAACGGTCTTTCAGAGCGTCATTCACGCGGGGCGTGACGAATTTCGACACGTCCCCGTTCAACCGCGCGATTTCCTTCACCAGTTTTGAGGCAATCGCTTGGTGCCGTGCTTCGGCCATCAGGAAGACGGTTTCAATCGTATCATCCAGCGCCCGGTTCATACCAACCATCTGGAATTCATATTCAAAATCCGCAACGGCCCGCAGCCCGCGCACGATGATCTGCGCATCGACATCGCGAGCACAATCGATCAGCAGATTCTCGAACGGATGCGCAACAATCTCGGTCCCGGTCTGCTGGGTCAACTGGGCGCATTCCGCCTCGATCATGGCCACACGTTCTTCCAAGGTGAACAACGGTCCTTTGTCACGGTTGATCGCGACACCGATCACCAATTTGTCCACCAGCGCAGCGGCCCGACGGATGATATCAATATGACCCAAGGTTATCGGATCAAAAGTTCCTGGATATAATCCAACCCGCATCAGGCTCTCCCGCGCAATAAAATTTCTGCGCTAGCAAACATAACTTTGCCGCAGGTGCAAGGGGTTGAACACCCCTATCCCGTTAATGGCCCATGATCATCCCTTGCAATGCGTCTTTCTCCATGGCCAGTTCCGCCAGCTGTGCCTTGACCACATCGCCCAGCGTGACAATCCCGATCAGCTTGCCATCCTCGACCACCGGCATATGGCGAAAGCGGCCTTCGGTCATACGGGACATGATGTCCTGCACGGTCGCCTGTCGCGTCGTCGTCACCAGTTCCTTGGTCATGTACGAACTGACGGGTTCGTTCAGACATCCGCTGCCACTGGCGGCCAGTTCGCGGACGACATCACGCTCTGACAGAATACCCTTGGCCGTCTGCCCCCCATCGTCGGAAACGATAACTGTACCGATCCGCTTTTCCGCGAGTATTTTCGATGCTTCCGAAACGGTCGCTGAAGGCTTGACCGTCACAACACCCTCGGTGGCTTTGGATTTCAGAATGGCTTGAACGAGCATGAAAAAAACCTCCGGCAATAACGTACTGTTTTCCAAAGCGTTGCGCGATTAGGGCACCCTGTCAAGTTGCAGTGGCAGCTTCCAGCCGGGCAACCTCTTCCCGAATACCCTGGGTCAGGGCCTCGGCAAACCGGTTCAACCGTTCATTCCGCTGATCGCCCTGATGTCGAACCAGATGGAAACTGCGCGTCAACCTCAGCTGATCCGTCAGGATTTGACGCAGGCCCGGGTGGAACGGCAGTGTAAAATCATGCGCGACGCAGACGCCGGTTCCCAGAGACACCTGCCGCAACTGAACAGAAACCGAGTTTGACGCAAGCGCAACGCGGTCGATGCCTATGTCATTCAGATAGTCAAGTTCCCGGTCAAAGATCATGTCTGGGATATACCCGATCAGCCGATGCCCCTGCAGATCAGCGACCGAGCGGATCGCGTTGTGACGATCCAAATAGTCCTGCGTGGCTACCATGTGCAGCTGGTAGTCACAGATTTTCTGAACCAGCAATTTCCCAGCTGTCGGCGCGCTGACTGTGACAGCCATATCCGCCTCGCGCCTAGACAAGTTGATGATCCGGGGCAAGGCGAGGATTTGAATATCCAGATCAGGGTTCGCGTCGCTGATCTTTGCACAGACTTGCGGCAAAAGATAATTGGCCGATCCATCCGGCGCCCCGATCCGAATTTGCCCGCTGAGTGATTTGGAGGATCCGACCACAGCCCCTGTGGCTGCACGCATCGCCTCTTCGGCCTGTTGTGCATGATCCAGCAAACGTTCCCCTGCGGTCGTGAGCATGTAGCCTTGCTGAGATTTGGTAAATAATGGCGCGTCCAGATTGGCCTCGAGCCGCGCAATGCGGCGACCGACCGTTGCGGGATCGATCTTTAGGATGCGGCCCGCCGAAGACAGGCTTTCCTCGCGCGCAACGGCCAGAAAAATCCTCATATCATCCCAGTTTGGGTTCATGATCTACCTTTTGCATTTTTGCAAAGCCCTTTTGAAACATTGCCTCTGTTCAGGTGATTTCTGCAAGCCTATTCTGCGCGCAACAGATTCAGAGGAGTTTTCGATGCAAGACCTGACCCATTTCCTGAATGGCGCGCAAGTCGCCGGCACCTCGGGCCGGTTTGACGATGTCTTCAACCCCGCAACCGGCGAAGTTCAGTATAAATGCCCCATGGCCAGTGCAGCCGAAACAACTGCCGCGATCGAGGCCGCCGCCGCAGCGCAACCCGCGTGGGGTGCGACAAACCCGCAGAAACGCGCGCGTGTCATGATGGCCATGGTCGGCCTGATGAACCGCGACATGGACAAGCTGGCCGAAGCGCTCAGCCGTGAGCACGGCAAAACAATCCCGGACGCCAAGGGTGACCTGCAGCGTGGTCTGGAAGTGATCGAATACTGCATCGGCGCGCCGCAGATGCTGAAAGGTGAGTTCACCGACAGCGCGGGCCCTGGTATCGATATGTATTCGATGCGACAGCCGTTGGGCGTTGTCGGCTCAATCATGCCATTCAACTTCCCGGCGATGATGCCTCTTTGGCACGTTGGTCCGGCACTGGCCTGTGGCAATGCCGTGGTTCTTAAACCGTCCGAGCGTGACCCTTCTGTCCCTCTGATGCTGGCCGAACTGTTCATCGAGGCTGGCTTGCCCGCAGGTGTATTCCAGGTGGTCAATGGCGACAAGGAAGCCGTCGATACCATCCTCGACAGCGAAATCATTCAAGGCGTCAGCTTTGTGGGCTCGACCCCGATCGCGCAGTACATTTACAGCCGCGCAACCGCCAACGGCAAACGTGCGCAGTGTTTTGGCGGCGCCAAGAACCATATGATCGTCATGCCAGACGCTGACCTGGATCAGGCGGCAGACGCGCTGGTCGGCGCTGGTTTTGGTGCGGCAGGCGAGCGCTGCATGGCAATTTCAGTCGCCGTCCCCGTTGGCGAAGAAACCGCGGATCGCCTGATCGAAAAGCTGATCCCGCGTGTCGAAAAGCTGAAAGTTGGCCCTTACACTGCGGGTGACGACGTCGATATGGGCCCAGTTGTAACCGGTGCGGCAAAAGAGCGTATCCTCGGCCTGATCAACTCGGGCGTTGAGCAAGGCGCGAAGCTGGTTGTCGACAATCGTGATTTCAGCCTGCAGGGCTATGAAGATGGCTTCTTTGTCGGCCCGCACCTGTTTGACCACGTGAGGCCCGACATGGACATCTACAAACAAGAGATCTTTGGCCCGGTTCTGTCGACCGTCCGCGCCGGTTCCTACGAAGAGGCGATTGGCCTGGCCATGGATCACGAATACGGCAATGGGACAGCGATCTTCACCCGTGATGGTGACACCGCCCGTGATTTTGCCAGCCGGATCAATATCGGGATGGTTGGCATCAACGTGCCGATCCCTGTTCCACTGGCCTATCACACCTTCGGCGGCTGGAAGAAATCCATGTTTGGTGACCTGAACCAGCACGGCCCGGACAGCTTCAAGTTCTATACCCGCACCAAAACCGTGACCGCGCGCTGGCCGTCGGGAATCAAGGAAGGTGGCGAGTTTAACTTCAAGGCCATGGACTAAGCCTTTAAAGTTTATCCCGAAAACAAGAAACCGGCCTCATCAGGGCCGGTTTTTTTTTGTGCAAAGACTTGCCGAGGTTTTGAGATAGCCCTGTGCCCTCACGATAAATTCAGGCCGCTTGGGCTGGAATTCAAAGCCCTGCGGAAATATCTTACACGCGATTTGTTGATCGAGCAGTTTGAATAATCGGAGGTCGAATTGTCCAATTCCCGCATGACCCGCCGCTCTGCCCTGTTGGGCGCAGCGTCCGTCCTGGCGACGCCCGTAGTATTGCGCGCCCAAAGCCTGGATGCCTTTCCGCAGGCCGAAGACCCGATCAGCACGCAACCCCCGGTGCGCCGCAATGTATCCTCATTCTCACAGCAGAATTGGCAGGATCACTTTGACGAATTGGGCTCTGGATGCTTACTGGCGGATATCACCAGCCGCGCTGTGCATTACTGGGGGCCTGACGGGACCTATAAGCTGTACCCAAGCTCCGTTCCGATGAGCGAAGAACTGACAAAGCGCGGTTATACTAAAGTGGTGCGCAAAGCCGAAAACCCCAGCTGGACCCCGACCGCATCAATGCGGGAACGCGATCCTTCGCTGCCTGTACGAATGGATGGCGGTGATCCCGGCAATCCACTGGGCACCCGCGCGATGTATCTGGGCTGGCCCGCCTATCTGGTGCACGGCACGCATGACACGCGCAAGATCGGACGTCAGAGCTCGTCCGGCTGCATTGGTCTTTACAACCAGCATGTTGAAGAACTGTATCCGCTGGTGCAGGTCGGCACGCAGGTGCGTCTGGTCTGAAACGCGATACCCAAGAATCAGCAAAGCCCCGGCCATCAGGACCGGGGCTTTTTCGTGAGTGGTGGCGATTACTCCGGCAGCATCACTTCGTCGATCACGTGGATCACACCGTTGCTGGCCTCAATATCTGCCTGGATCACCTCGGCGCCATTGACCTTGACGCCGTTTCTGGCATTCACGCTCAGGCGGTCGCCCTGCACGGTCAGAACCTTCGCGCGCTTGCCTGCGATATCGCCCGACATGACTTTGGCCGGAACCACGTGATAGGTCAGAATCGCGACCAGTTGATCCTTGTTTTCGGGCAACAGAAGGCTTTCAACGGTGCCTTCGGGCAGCGCAGCAAATGCTTCATCGGTTGGTGCGAATACAGTGAACGGGCCATCCCCCTTCAGCGTATCGACCAGTCCGGCGGCCTGAACGGCTGCAACCAAAGTGCTGAACGATCCGGCCGAAACGGCGGTGTCGACAATGTCAGCAGCCTGGGCCTTTAGCGGCATGGCAAGTGCGATTGCGGCGGCAGCGCCCATAAACGTACGACGAAACATGGCTGTCTTCTCCTCTCCAGCTTGTTATGGAAAGGGGTACGGGCCTTGTTCCAAGCCGGATCACTTTGCGATCACCGTTCCTTGATCTGAACCCAGATACTCTGCGCGCGCCCATCGGCCAGAAACGGCAGAGCCTCGACCGCATCGGGGCGATCCTTTTGCAGGTAGTACCCCGGCCAAAGCATTGAAAACGCGCCCGATTGCAGCATTGCGTGCAGCATGTACTGCTCGCCCCAGCCCGGACAATCATAGAAGAAGCGCTTGGGATACTCATAGGGCAAAAAAACATCGTGCACATGGATCACAACACCGGGTTTCAGCGCAGGAATGATCCGGCAGAACAGGTGCGCCACGTCGTTGGACATCCGCACGACATGGCTGGAGTCGATAAACAGGACATCGCCTGCCTCAAGCTGGTCGAACAGCGCCGGGTCCACATCCTCCAGCCGTTTTTGTTCGAACGCATCAACCACATGAGCGATATCGGCACGAGGATACGGATCAATGGCCGTTATCGTTGTGTCCAAACCGCCATCGATGATCGCTTGCCGCGTCACACGGGTTGAGTTCCCGCACCCGATCTCGATCACCCGATTTGGCTGGAACCGACGGATCATCAGATACAGCGCATCCGCATCCGGACTGTCGTAATAGCCATTGCCAATGCGATAGCCGGTTTTGTTGCGCGCGGGGTCTTTCAGCGCGGCCAGAGCGTCATGATGCTGCGCGAACTCTTGTTTCAGCGGCTCGATATCAAACCCCGCCATCCCCGGTGACAGGGCATAGGCCGGGCGCGTCAGCCCTCCTGCCTGCTCAAAGGTTTCGAGCCGCGCACGCTCCTCCCGCTCGGTGAGCTTATCGATCAGCTTGACGCCAAAACGGTCCAACGCGGCGTTGATCCGGGGGAATTTTCTGGGTTTCACGCGGCGGGCTCCGATCTGAGGGGGCAGTTACCGCTCCTTACCTGTGCAGGACCGACCTCTGCAAGCGGCAGAACGCCAAACCCTTGGCAAAAGGCCAATTTCCGTATTCACTGGATCAACACGATAAAGAGAGGTCCGCCCATGCAGCAGGATTTCACGCTGGGCATCGAAGAAGAGTATCTGCTGGTCGACCGCGACAGCCTGCAACTGACCGAGGCACCCGCCGCCCTGATGGAGGCCTGCCAGACCGATTTCGAAGGTCAGGTTAGCCCAGAATTCCTGCAATGCCAGATCGAAGTAGGAACCCGACCTCATAGCACGATCAAAAGCGCGCGTGAGGATCTCAAGCGCTTGCGCAGCTGTGTTTCGAAACACGCGGCGCATTACAATCTCAGCCCAATCGCCGTTTCCTGTCATCCTTTCGCCAATTGGAAAGACCAGCATCACACGCGGAAAGAGCGCTATGATGCCCTTCAGCACGCACTGGGCGGCGTGGCGCGGCGCATGCTGATCTGCGGGATGCACGTGCATGTCGGGGTCGAGGATCAGGCATTGCGGGCCGATCTAATGCCTCAGCTGTGTTATTTCCTGCCACATCTTCTGGCGCTTTCAACCTCGTCGCCATTCTGGAATGGCGAAGATACCGGTTTGTCCTCGTACCGGCTGACCGTCTTTGACAACCTGCCCCGCACCGGCCTGCCGCCGGATTTCAGCGGCTGGTCGGAATATGAGCGGACAACCGGAGTTCTGGTAGAGCTCGGCGTAATCGAGGACACCTCCAAAATCTGGTGGGATCTGCGCCCTTCACATCGCTTTCCCACACTTGAGACGCGAATTATGGATGTTCAACCGCGTCTGGAACACACCTTATCTTTAGCCGCTTTAGTCCAGGCCCTAACCCGGATGTTGTGCCGCTTAAAAGCGCGAAACCTGCGCTGGCGCCAATATGATCGCTTTCTGATCGGCGAAAACCGTTGGCGCGCACAACGCTACGGAGTCGGCGAAGGCTTGATTGATTTTGGAGATCGTTCGGTCAAACCCATGGCCGAACTCATCGGCGAACTGATGGGCATGCTGGCTGAGGATGCCGAGGCCTTGGGCACTATGACCGAACTTGCCCGCTTGCGCCAGATCGCCGAAACCGGAACCTCGGCCACCCGCCAGCGCCGCATTCATGCTGAGGCTGTCGCCAAGGGAGACGACCCGGGCCAAGCGGTTGTGCGGCATCTGATCGAGGAATTCCACGCGGATCTGTGACCCCGTACCAGCACTGAAAAACGCGCGCCGCCTGCAATTGCCGACCTTGAAAAATTTCTGTAACGATTGAGAAATAAACAACCGTTCAATTCAATGCCGACGGGAGGGTAGCAATGGATTTCGGGCTGACCGAGGAACAGACCGCGATTTTCGATATGGCCTATGGGTTTGGGCAGGAAAACATCGCCCCATTCGCACGGCAATGGGAAAGTGACGGCACCATCCCAAAAGAGCTGTGGCCCCAGATCGGCGAGCTAGGGTTTGGTGCGCTATATGTGTCCGAGGATAGCGGCGGCTCGGGCCTGACGCGATTGGACGCCACGCTGGTGTTCGAGGCTTTGTCTATGGCCTGCCCCTCGGTTGCTGCGTTCCTCTCGATCCACAATATGTGCGCCAAAATGCTGGACAGCTTTGCCGGCGACGAATTGAAATCCCGCATCATGCCCGAGGTACTGAGCTTGAACACAGTCCTCAGCTACTGCCTGACCGAACCGGGCTCCGGCTCGGACGCAGCTGCACTGAAGACCCGCGCAGAACGCACCAACGAGGGCTACACGCTGAACGGCTCCAAGGCCTTCATCTCCGGTGGAGGGTATTCGGACGCCTATGTCTGCATGGTGCGTACCGGTCAGGACGGCCCCAAGGGTATCTCAACTGTCTATGTCGAGGATGGCACACCGGGCCTCAGCTTTGGCGCGCTAGAACAGAAGATGGGTTGGAAAAGCCAGCCCACTGCGCAGGTTCAGTTCGACGACTGCAAAATCCCTTCGGGCAATCTTGTCGGGGTCGAAGGCGACGGGTTCAAATATGCCATGATGGGTTTGGATGGCGGTCGTCTAAATATTGCCTCCTGTTCGCTGGGTGCCGCACAAGCCGGGCTGAACATGACACTACAATACATGTCCGAGCGCAAAGCCTTTGGTCAATCCATCGACCAGTTCCAGGCCCTACAATTTCGCCTTGCGGATATGGAGATTGAACTGCAAGCTGCCCGCACTTTCCTGCGTCAAGCCGCCTGGAAACTGGATCAGGGTGCGCCCGATGCAACCAAGTTCTGCGCCATGGCCAAGAAATTCGTGACCGAGACCGGCTCGAAGGTCGTGGATCAATGTCTGCAGCTTCATGGCGGCTACGGCTATCTGGCCGACTATGGCATCGAAAAGCTTGTACGTGATTTGCGCGTGCATCAGATATTGGAAGGCACGAACGAGATCATGCGCGTGATCGTTGCGCGCCAGATGATTGCACAAGGCTAAAGGGTTCATGTCTGACATCGACATCCGCACAACCGGGCGCGCCGGGCGTATCACCTTGACCCGCCCTAAAGCGCTGAACGCCATGACCTATGACATGTGCATGGCCATTGATACTGCCCTACGCAACTGGCGTGAGGATGACGCGGTCGATCTGATCATTTTCGATGCCGAGGGTGACAAAGCCTTTTGCTCGGGCGGGGACATTGCCGAACTTTATCAGACAGGAACGCAGGGCAATTTCACCTATGGCCAGACGTTTTGGCGCGACGAATACCGGCTGAACGCACTAATCTTTGAATATCCCAAGCCTGTCGTCAGCTTCCTGCAAGGGTTCACCATGGGTGGCGGCGTCGGCATTGGCTGCCATGGCAGCCACCGGATTGTTGGCGAAAGTTCCCAGATCGCAATGCCGGAATGTTCCATCGGGCTGGTTCCTGACGTTGGCGGCACCCTCATGCTGGCTCTCGCCCCTGGCCGGTTGGGAGAGTTCCTGGGCACCACAGGCCATCGCATGGGGCCTGCCGATGCGATCCTTGCAGGCTTCGCCGATCACTTCATCCCACAGGATCAGTGGGCAGACCTGATCGAAATGCTGGAAGTCTCCGGCAATACCGATTTGATCGCAGAACACGCGGTAACGCCGCCCAACGGCGACCTTGCCGATCTGCTATCCGAAATTGATGATAGCTTTGGCGGTGAAACACTTGGCGATATCCTCACCAACCTGCGTGGAAACGGATCAGAGTTCGCGGCGAAAGCGCTTGCCAAGCTCGAGCGCAACGCGCCGCTGTCAACCGCCTGCACGGTCGAGATGCTGCACCGCCTGCGCGGGGCCGCGCTGACCATGCATCGGGCGCTGGAAATGGAATACCGCTTCACCTTCCGCGCCATGCAGCACGGTGATCTTCTGGAAGGCATTCGGGCGCAGATCATCGACAAGGATCGCAACCCCCGCTGGCAATACGCGGATATGATCGTGCCTGCGGTCGCGGTTTCAAAGATGTTGCAGCCCTTGGGCAAGGACGCCCTGACTTTCGAGGAGGAATAAGACATGCAAATCGGGTTCATCGGGCTGGGCAATATGGGCGCGCCCATGGCGGCCAATCTGGCCAAAGCAAGTCATCAGGTGCGCGGGTTCGATACCGCCGGGGTCAGTGTCGATGGTGTGGCAAAGGCAGAAACCGCCGCCGATGCCGTGTCTGGAGCCGATGCTGTCATAACGATGCTACCAAACGGCACCATCCTGCGGGCTGTTGCCGATCAAATCATCCCCCATATGCTATCTGGCGCTGCCCTGATCGATTGCTCCACCGTTGATGTCGACAGCGCGCGCGCTGTGGCTGATCAAGCCGGTAGCGCTGGCTTGCTATCGGTCGATGCGCCCGTTTCAGGTGGGATCGGCGGCGCCTCAGCCGGAACGCTTACTTTCATGGCAGGCGGAACCAATGACGCTTTTGCCAAAGCCGCCCCCCTATTCGACATAATGGGTCAAAAGGCGGTGCATTGCGGCGAGGCCGGGGCCGGACAGGCAGCCAAGATTTGCAACAACATGATCCTTGGCGTTACCATGATCGCCACCTGCGAAGCCTTTGCCTTGGCCGACAAATTGGGACTGGACCGTCAAAAGATGTTCGACGTGGTCAGCACCTCATCCGGCTACAGCTGGACCATGAACGCCTATTGCCCAGCCCCGGGCGTCGGCCCGACCAGTCCTGCCGATAACAACTACCAACCCGGCTTTGCTGCCGAGCTGATGTTGAAAGACCTGCGCCTCAGTCAGCAAGCCGCCGACAGCGCCGATGCGGATACCCCAATGGGCCAAGCCGCCACCGCCCTTTACGAGCAATTTGTCGAAGCAGAAAACGGCCTTGGCCAGGATTTCTCAGCCATGCTACCGCGATTTGAAAAACGAGGTCGCAGCTAACTGCTGCGATCCATTCTTCATCTGGCCAAAAATATCCCGGAGCGCGAGGCAGAGCCTCGCTGCCTTCCCTCTCAAAGAAACGCGCGCCCTATTCGGCCGCCACACGTGTCCCAGACAGCATAGGCTTCAGATACCGCCCTGTATGGCTGCGTTCGACCTCGGCCACGTCTTCCGGCGTACCGGTCGCCACGATCTCACCACCTCCATCACCGCCCTCAGGGCCGATATCAATGATGTGGTCTGCGGTTTTCACAACGTCCAGATTGTGTTCGATCACGACAACGGTGTTCCCTTGATCAACCAATTCATGCAGCACTTCCAGTAGCTTACGCACATCCTCGAAATGTAGGCCTGTCGTCGGTTCATCCAGAATATACAGCGTCCGCCCGGTCGAGCGTTTGCTGAGTTCTTTTGACAGTTTCACCCGCTGTGCCTCGCCCCCCGACAAGGTTGTGGCCTGCTGACCAACCTTGATGTAACCCAGCCCCACGCGCGCCAGAGCGTCCATCTTGTCCCGGATCGAGGGCACCGCCTTGAAGAACTCCTGCGCATCCTCCACGGTCATATCGAGTACATCAGCGATGGATTTGCCTTTGAACTTTATCTCCAGCGTCTCGCGGTTGTACCGTGCGCCTTTGCAGGTTTCGCAGGTGACATAGACATCAGGCAGAAAGTGCATCTCGATCTTGATGACACCGTCGCCCTGGCAGGCCTCACACCGCCCCCCTTTGACGTTGAAGCTGAACCGCCCTGGCTTGTACCCGCGTGCCTTCGCCTCAGGCAGTCCGGCGAACCAGTCACGGATCGGCGTGAACGCCCCGGTGTAGGTCGCTGGATTGGACCGCGGCGTACGCCCAATCGGTCGCTGGTCAATGTCGATAACCTTGTCCAGATGCTCCAACCCTTTGATCGTCTCGCACGGCGCCGGAGTTTGCCGCGCGCCGTTCAACCGCATCGAGGCGGTTTTGAACAATGTCTCAATCGTCAGCGTCGACTTCCCCCCGCCGGACACGCCCGTGACACAGACAAACTTGCCCAGTGGAAAATCTGCGGTCACATTCTTGAGGTTATTGCCCGTCGCTTTCACAACGGTCAGTTTCTTGCCGTTGCCTTTGCGCCGCTCAGTCGGGACCGCAATCTCGCGCGTTCCGGCCAGATATTGCCCGGTGACCGAGGCCGCATCTGCCGCAATTTCGCCCGGAGTACCTTTGCTGACAACCTGCCCGCCGTGCACACCGGCACCGGGGCCGATGTCGAAGACGTAATCCGCCTCGCGGATGGCTTCTTCGTCATGCTCGACCACAATCACGGTATTGCCCTGATCCCGCAGGTTCTTGAGCGTCCCCAGCAACCGATCATTATCGCGCTGGTGCAACCCGATAGAGGGTTCATCCAGCACATACAAAACGCCGGTCAGGCCCGAGCCGATCTGGCTGGCCAACCGGATACGCTGGCTTTCACCACCGGACAAAGTGCCACTTGAACGTGACAGCGTAAGGTATTCCAAACCGACGTTATTCAAGAACCCCAGCCGTTCGCGGATTTCCTTCAAAATAGCCCGCGCGATCTCATTCTTTTGGGCGGAAAGATGGTTTGGTGCATCCTCAACCCAGGCCAGCGCCTCTCGGATTGACATCTCAACAACCTGCCCGACATGCAGACCGGCGATCTTCACGGCCAGCGCTTCGGGGCGCAGGCGATACCCTTCGCAGGTCCCGCAGGGACGATTGTTCTGATACCGCTCGAACTCTTCCCGGATCCAGGCACTGTCGGTCTCGCGATAGCGGCGTTCCATATTCGGGATCACACCTTCAAAACTGCGCGTGACCTGATAGACCCGACCACCCTCGTCGTAACGGAACTGGATTTCCTCCTCACCTGAGCCACGAAGGAACACCTGCTGTACCTTCTTGGGTAAATCTTTCCACGGCGTGTTCTTGTCGAACTCATAATGCCGTGCGATGGCCTCGATAGTTTGCAGAAAGTACGGAGACTTACCCTTCCGCCACGGGGCCAAGGCCCCATCATACAGTTTCAATGTCTGGTCCGGCACAACCAGCCGTTCGTCAAAGAACAGCTCAACCCCCAGGCCGTCACAATCCGGGCATGCGCCGAAGGGGGCGTTGAAGGAAAATAGCCGGGGTTCGATCTCAGGGATGGTGAAACCACTGACCGGACAGGCAAAATTTTCGCTAAACGTGATACGCTCTGGGTTACCTTCACGCGGAGCTGTTTCCAGAACGGCAATGCCATCCGCAAGGTCCAGAGCGGTTCGCAGACTGTCGGCCAGCCGGGTCTCCATCCCTTTGCGGACCACCAGACGGTCGACCACCACGTCGATATCGTGACGGAATTTCTTGTCCAACGTGGGTGGTTCGTCCAGCTCGTAAAAGTCACCGTCGACCTTCACACGCTGGAACCCCTGCTTGCGCAGTTCAAGAAACTCTTTCTTATATTCGCCTTTCCGATCCCGCACGATGGGGGCCAGCAGGTACCCCCGCGTCCCCTCCTCCATCGTCATGATCCGGTCGACCATATCCTGCACCTGCTGAGCCTCGATTGGCAGGCCGGTTGCGGGGCTATAGGGCGTCCCTGCCCGTGCGAACAGCAGACGTAGATAGTCGTAAATCTCGGTCACGGTCCCCACAGTCGAACGCGGGTTTTTCGACGTGGTTTTCTGCTCGATGGAAATCGCCGGGCTCAAGCCGCTGATGTGGTCCACATCCGGTTTTTCCATCATGTCCAGGAATTGACGTGCATAGGCGGACAGGCTTTCGACATAGCGGCGCTGACCCTCGGCATAGATCGTGTCAAAGGCCAGCGAAGACTTGCCCGAGCCCGAAAGGCCGGTGATCACCACCAGCTGATCTCGTGGGATATCCACATCGATCCCCTTGAGGTTATGCTCGCGCGCGCCGCGCACCTCGATATTTTTCAGCTCAGCCATTCTGGCCCCCAACAAACACGTCACTCAGAAATAGGCGAGTGGCGCTGAGTCTCCAACAGAAAAGTTAGAACAAAGGCGGAACTTTTGGATTATTGCCGACACATCCTGACAGGATGCAAGGCAAACACGCAGGGCGCGGCCTGCGCTTTGATGACACTGCGTATACGAAAGAAAATGGCGCGGTTGACGGGGCTCGAACCCGCGACCCCCGGCGTGACAGGCCGGTACTCTAACCAACTGAGCTACAACCGCGCATTTTGGGTCTATGTCCGATCCGTTTGCCCGGATCAAAGGCTGACAGTGATGGCGCGGTTGACGGGGCTCGAACCCGCGACCCCCGGCGTGACAGGCCGGTACTCTAACCAACTGAGCTACAACCGCCCACTGCCCGTTCCCGATGGAACGTTGGGGTGTATTATGACCCCGCCCCGACATCGTCAAGCGGCGTTTTGAAGTTTTTTGACAGAAGCCTGATTTTTCCATGCGGCCCAAATCGAAGGCCCCATTTTCGTGTCTCACACAGCGTTTTCCGAGCAGCTCGGGCTTGCGCAGCCTTTTGGGACGCGATAACAGCACGCGCTATGGGTGATTAGCTCAGTGGTAGAGCGCTTCGTTCACATCGAAGATGTCAGGAGTTCAAATCTCTTATCACCCACCATCTTACCTTTGAAGACTTGTTTAAACCCCGCAGCGGGTTTGCTCGCTAAACCGCTTCCAAAAAAACGAAAAAGGCGGACCTAATGGCCCGCCTCTTTGAATTCTGCTTGAAAGCTCAGTGCGCAGTCGCTGAAGGACCCGCACTTTCCGCAGCTTTGGCAGCGGCAGCGGCTGCTTCCTCAGCGGCCTCGTCCCAATCAATGGGTTCAGGATCACGCACCAGCGCCTGTTTCAGCACCTCCGAGACATGTTTGACCGGGATGATCTCCAGCCCGTCCTTCACATTGTCTGGGATGTCGGCCAGATCCTTTTCATTCTCTTCCGGGATCAGAACCGTTTTGATGCCACCACGCAGCGCTGCCAGCAGTTTTTCCTTCAAACCACCGATCGGCATCGCGTTCCCGCGCAGCGAGACCTCGCCCGTCATTGCGATGTCCTTGCGCACCGGAATACCGGTCAGGACCGAGACAATCGACGTGACCATCGCCAGACCCGCCGATGGGCCATCCTTGGGCGTTGCCCCATCCGGTACGTGGACGTGGATGTCCAGCTTATCGAATTGCGGCGGCTTGACCCCGATCTTCGGCGAGATCGACCGTACGTAAGACGACGCCGCGTCGATGGATTCCTTCATCACATCGCCCAGCTTACCGGTGGTTTTCATCCGCCCCTTGCCGGGCAGTTTCAACGCCTCGATATGCAGCAGATCACCGCCCACGGACGTCCAGGCCAGACCGGTCACAACGCCGATCTGATCGTCCTGCTCGGCCAGGCCATAGCGGAACTTCGGCACACCCAAGAAATCGTCCAGATTGTCCGGCGTCACGGTAACCGAGTCCGCCTCTTTCTTGATGATCTTGGTCAGCGATTTCCGCGCAACCTTGGCGATCTCACGTTCAAGGTTCCGCACACCCGCCTCACGGGTGTAGGTGCGGATGATCGATTGCAGCGCCTCATCGGTCAGTTCAAACTCTTTGGCCTTGAGACCATGGTTTTTGACCTGCTTGCCAATCAGGTGCTGCTTGGCGATCTCGGATTTTTCCTCTTCGGTGTAACCAGCCAGCGGAATGATCTCCATCCGGTCCAGCAGAGGCCCAGGCATGTTGTAGCTGTTAGACGTGGTCAGGAACATCACGTTGGACAGGTCATATTCCACCTCAAGGTAGTGATCCATGAACGTGTTGTTCTGTTCCGGGTCCAACACCTCCAGCATTGCCGAAGCCGGATCCCCACGGAAGTCCTGCCCCATCTTGTCGATTTCATCGAGCAAGATCAGTGGGTTCGTGGTTTTCGCCTTTTTCAGCGCCTGAATGATCTTGCCGGGCATCGAGCCAATGTAAGTCCGGCGGTGGCCCCGAATCTCGGATTCGTCGCGCACACCACCTAGCGAGATGCGAATGAACTCGCGCCCCGTGGCTTTGGCAACGGACTTACCCAGCGAGGTTTTACCCACACCCGGAGGGCCAACAAGGCACAGGATCGGGCCTTTCAGCTTCTTCGAGCGCTGCTGAACCGCCAGATACTCAACGATCCGCTCCTTAACCTTTTCAAGGCCATAGTGATCAGCGTCCAGAATGTCCTGCGCGCGGCTCAAGTCCTTTTTCACACGGGATTTGGTGCCCCACGGCAGCGACAGGATCCAGTCCAGGTAGTTGCGCACGACGGTGGCCTCAGCCGACATCGGGCTCATGTTGCGCAGCTTCTTCAGCTCGCCTTCGGCTTTTTCGCGCGCCTCTTTCGACAGCTTGGTCTCGACGATTTTCTCTTCCAGCTCGGCAACTTCGTTAGAGCCGTCCTCGCCATCGCCAAGCTCCTTCTGAATGGCCTTCATCTGCTCATTCAGATAGTACTCGCGCTGGGTCTTCTCCATCTGAGATTTGACGCGGGTCTTGATCTTTTTCTCGACCTGAAGCACCGACATTTCGCCCTGCATCAGACCATAGACCTTCTCAAGCCGCTCACTGACCGAGAGCGTCTCCAGCAGTTCTTGCTTTTGTTCAACCTCAATGCCCAGATGACCCGACACAAGGTCGGCAAGCTTGGCAGGCTCGGTGGTTTCACCGACTGCGGTCAGGGCCTCTTCAGGGATATTCTTGCGCACTTTTGCATAGCGCTCAAATTCATCCGCCACAGTGCGCAGCAGCGCCTGCGTGGTGGTCACATCGCCAGGAATTTCGGTCAGATACTCGGCACGGGCCTCGAAAAACTGATCGTTTTCAAGGAATTCCGTAATCTGCACGCGCGCCTGCCCTTCGACCAGCACCTTCACGGTGCCATCGGGCAGTTTCAGCAGCTGCAGCACATTGGCCAAAACACCGGCCTGATAGATGCCGTCCACTTCCGGATCATCGACACCGGGGTCGATCTGGCTGGACAACAGAATTTGCTTATCATCCTGCATCACCTCTTCCAGCGCGCGGACCGATTTGTCTCGGCCCACGAACAGCGGCACGATCATATGCGGGAACACCACAATATCGCGCAGCGGCAGGACGGGGTATGAGGAATTCAGAGGCTCTTGCATGCTCTATCCTTATCGTTGGCAAGACGGCTCTGGTCCCTGCTTGAGGCAACCGCTGGCCGTCTCCTGTCTTGGATGGTTAAAGGTGGGGCTGTATGGGCCCTATTTCAACCTCACCATCATGTCTCAGTTCTCAGCATGACCCGAGGCTTTCCGGACTGCAAGGCGCCCGACCGAGATATCCACCGAAATTAGAGCCCTACGCATGCAAAATACGCAGCCAAAATTCAGAACACACGCTGCACGGCGCGGGACAGGAAAAATCCGTGGCCGTCCTGATTGCGGCATTCCAGACCTTTCCGAGAGGAACTGCAGGTAAATCCACCAAACTGGCCCGTGACCCCATATTCCGCACGTTCAAACCCGTCGCGGTTTCGATTCAGCGGCTGGCACAGCATTTCCACAGGGCCGGTATTGAACATCAAGAAATCATGGCCCCAGTCGGATTGGCAGTCCGAAGGCCGCGGCAATGCGGGCTGGCCGGACTTTTCGATTATCGTGCACTGGATATCAGAAGACTCAGCGCCTTCGCCCACCGAACATTGAATATTTTCGGATGGGGTTTCAAAGGTCCAGACATCTGAAATAGCAGGTGTCGCGCAGAAAACGGCTGCACCGAGAAAAAGGCGAAACATCAAAACTCTCCGGGTCACGAACTAAAAATAGCGTTGCTTGAAGTGGTCTTAGACTACCTGAAAACCACGCTATTGTCACCCGAACGGGACGGCTATAGCGGCTCGATATCACCTTGCGCGCGCGTAGCATGAAACTCAGCCTGCCACGCGTCGAAAGTTCCGGCAGCGATCGCATCCCGCATGCCCTGCATGATGTCCTGGAAGTAATGCAAATTGTGCCAAGTCAGCAGCATGCCCGAAATCATCTCATTCGACCGGAACACATGATGCAAATAAGCGCGCGAATAGTTCGAACAGGCCGGGCACGAGCATTCCTCGTCCAGCGGGCGCGGATCATCAGCGTGGCGGGCGTTTTTGATGTTGACGACACCACGTCTCGTAAACGCCTGCCCTGTGCGCCCTGAGCGTGATGGCAATACGCAATCCATCATGTCGACGCCGCGCGCAACGGCACCCACGATATCGTCGGGCTTGCCCACGCCCATCAGATAGCGCGGCTTGTCCGTGGGCAGGAAGTCGGGCGCGTAGTTGAGGCAGTCGAACATCGCTTCCTGCCCCTCACCGACAGCCAAACCACCAATGGCGTAGCCTTCAAAACCAATCGCCTTCAGCGCCTCGGCGCTTTCTTCGCGCAGGTCTTGTTCCAACCCGCCCTGCATGATGCCGAACAGCGCATGGCCCGGGCGGTCGCCAAACGCTTCCCGAGACCGCTCGGCCCACCGCATCGACAGCCGCATCGACTCGGCGATCCGATCCCGATCAGCGGGCAGCGAAGGGCATTCGTCGAAACACATCACAATATCCGAGCCCAGCAGGCGTTGGATCTCCATCGACCGTTCCGGCGTTAGTTCGTGTTTCGACCCATCCACATGGGATTTGAAGGTCACGCCCTTCTCGGTCAGTTTGCGCAACCCGGCCAGAGACATAACCTGAAACCCGCCCGAATCCGTCAGAATGGGCCGGTCCCAGTTCATGAACTTGTGCAGACCACCTAGCCTATCGATCCGCTCAGCTGTGGGACGCAGCATCAGGTGATAGGTGTTTCCCAGCAGGATATCCGCCCCGGTTGCGCGCACGCTTTCCGGCATCATCGCCTTGACCGTCGCCGCCGTTCCGACCGGCATAAACGCTGGCGTGCGCACCTCACCACGGGGCGTGTTGATAACACCTGTGCGGGCCTTGCCATCGGTGGCTTTGAGGTCAAATGAAAACGGCTGGGTCATATCATCATCTCAGATCGCGGAACCGGGCAGGCTTTGCCCGATCCGCTGATGCATTGCAACCCGTCAGGGCAGCGAAGCGACGCGGGCCGTGAAGAGGTCAACCACCCCTGCCCCATCCACATCTCGACATACGGTCACGGGCGGGCGGCCATCCTGCGGTATTGTCGCGCCCAACGCATCTCCTTCGGTAGTCACCTGCACCCCTGTTTGAACCAAATCGAACATATGGTCATGGGTACAGGCGATCACAGCGGTCGAGTCATGCAGGCCACAGCCATCCAGGCCGCCGATCTCCTTGTAGAACTGCAAATAGAACTTGGAGATGTCGCGCAGGAACACCCCTATATCGGATGATTTCTGCGACAGCGCCTCAAAATCGGCGTTTTGATACAGCGTTTTCAGCGTTACATCCAAACCCACCAGAACCGTTTCGGGCGGCGCGGCAAAAACCGCATCGGCGGCCTGCGCATCGTGATAGATATTGGCTTCGGCATGCGGAGTGATGTTTCCGGGGCAATAGACCGCGCCGCCCATGATCACCAACCGCCCAAGATTCTTTGAAAACGCCGGGTCCAGTGCCATCGCATCGGCGATATTGGTGAGCGGACCGATGGCACAGATCACCAGTTCACCAGCATGTTCGTGCGCCATTTCGACCAGAAACTCAGCCGCTGTCAGGTCGTGGTTCTGCCCGATCTCGGGGATATCGGTCAGATCACCAAAGCCTTCTGGCCCGTGCACATGCTCGGATGGGCTGTGATCGTCTTTGCCATGAGCCGCACTCGCGCCTTGGGCAACGGGGATATGCAAACCCAATTTGTCGACCAGAAACCGGGCGTTCCGGCTGGATTGGTGGACATGTGTATTGCCAAAAACCGTTGTCAAACCGATCAGGTCAATCTCGGGTGCCGCAGCAGCGTAAGCGATGGCCATCGCGTCATCGATGCCGGGGTCTGTATCAATTATCAGTTTCATTCCGCCCCGATACCGCAGTCACATGCAGATGCAAAGCGATCACTGTCGTCTTCGCCCAGTCGCGACACTATTTGCATCCAACCGCATTCACGCCATACCTGAGTTGAAATCGGGCGACTCAATCCCCAAATGTATACTATAGTACACAATAAATGAGGACAGATATGACAGAAGAGCAGATCATCGGATTGCTTTCATCGAACATTATCTACCTGCTTGGCGCCGTTCTGGTCGTCATCGTTATTCTCAAGGGCATTAAAATCGTGCCGCAATCTGAGAAATACGTAGTCGAACGGTTCGGGCGTTTGCACTCGGTGCTGGGGCCCGGCATCAACTTTATTGTTCCGTTTCTGGATGTTGCACGCCACAAGATCTCGATCCTGGAACGTCAGCTGCCAAATGCAACGCAGGACGCGATTACCAAGGACAACGTGTTGGTGCAGATCGACACCTCGGTTTTCTACCGGATTCTGGAGCCTGAAAAGACTGTCTACCGTATCCGCGATGTGGACGGCGCGATTGCCACCACGGTTGCCGGTATCGTTCGCGCCGAGATCGGTAAAATGGATCTGGATGAGGTTCAATCGAACCGAGCCCAACTGATAAACCGCATTCAGGAAAGCGTTGAAACTGCCGTGGATGACTGGGGGATTGAGGTGACGCGTGCAGAAATTCTGGACGTGAACCTTGACCAAGCAACGCGGGACGCGATGTTGCAGCAGTTGAACGCCGAACGTGCGCGCCGTGCGCAGGTGACCGAGGCAGAAGGTCAGAAACGAGCAGTAGAGCTACAGGCAGATGCTGAACTTTATGCCGCCGAGCAATCGGCCAAAGCGCGCCGCATTCAGGCCGATGCCGAAGCCTATGCTACCGGTGTTGTAGCCAAGGCCATTCAGGACAACGGGATTGAGGCCGCCCAGTACCAAGTTGCCCTGAAACAGGTGGAATCGCTCAACGCATTGGGCAATGGTTCGGGCAAACAGACTATCGTTGTTCCGGCCAACGCCTTGGAAGCATTTGGAGATGCGTTTAAGATGCTGAAAGGAGCAAAGTAATGGCTGATCCCTTTTGGTTGACATGGTGGATCTGGTTGGCGGGCGCCCTGGCGCTCGGCATATTGGAACTGGTTCTGCCCGGGTTCATCTTTTTGGGCTTTGCGATCGGAGCCGCGATCACAGGTTTGATTCTGGTCATCCCCGGAGTCGCGCCTTCGCTGCCCATCCTGTTGCTGATTTTTGCGGTTCTGTCGCTGATTGCTTGGCTGATTTTGCGCCGCATGTTCGCACTGCCGCATGGCCAAGTGAAAACATTCCAGCACGATATCAATGACTGACACCATTCTGGCATTGCCCGGACGGCATGACTGGACGCTGGGCAGGCCATTCCCTATATAAAAAGTCAGGCAACTGACCCGAGGCAATGATGACCCATCCCAGCGAACAGTTTGAAGGTGCACCCTTGATTGCGCCCTCGACAATCGAACATCCTCTATACGATCAAGTGGTGGATGCGTGCCGAACGGTTTATGACCCTGAAATTCCAGTCAATATCTATGACCTGGGCCTGATCTACACAATCGACATCAAGGAAGATAATGCCGTCAAAGTCATCATGACCCTGACCGCCCCGGGATGCCCGGTTGCCGGGGAAATGCCAGGCTGGATTGTCGAAGCCATCGAACCCGTGGCTGGCGTGAAAGAGGTTGATGTCGAACTGACATGGGAACCCCCTTGGGGCATGGACATGATGTCCGACGAAGCGCGGCTTGAACTCGGCTTTATGTAATTCAGCCTGAACCGTCTGCGGAACGCGGATTGTCACAAAACATTAGGTTTTGCGTTACCTTGCTGTGTGTCGGTTGTCACATTGCTGCGGGACATATACGGCGCATCTACAATCGCACAGGTTGAACGCAGTGATGCACTTGGGCCGTGACCAATGCGCCGCCCCCCGTCGCCCGGCCCCGAATTTGGACCGCTCTTGCCCGAGAGCGGTCTTTTTCATTGTCTAACAAATACTTATGGTATGCTACAAGTCGATCTGATCTCGGCCGCGCGTGCATCAAGCTGTTTGATATAGTCGCCTGCTAACATCTTAAGATGTTTGTTCTCAGTTCCCGTCACCAGACCCAGCAGAGCGCCAGCGGGCAGAATCGAAACAACACTTTCGACCTGCTGATCTTCAGCATGTCGCTTCTCAGCTGCAATCGCGCGTAAATCACCGGGCGCAGTCGCGCAGTTAACTGGATGCCGCTTTGTGTCATCGGCAGCCATCGACGGTTGCGCAACAGCGAAGCAGAGCAAACCCATCAATATGCTTTTTCTAGCTATGTGTTGCACCGTCATCGCATCTGACCTCTTTCAAAACTATCTGCTCGCAGGCTAAAGCGACGCAGCCACCGATGACAACCCGCAGCAGAAACAGAAATTGAATGCGCGCTCTCTTGAGCCCGGCCCGTGTCGGGCCTAGATTAGAACAAACGCGTGACGACGGAGACACAGATGTTCGGCACTCCCGGCAAACAAGCCGTGACCATGACGCCCAAAGCTGCAGAGCAGATCACCCGCCTGATGACAACAGGTGGGCATGCCGGTTTGCGCATCGGCGTCAAAAAGGGCGGCTGCGCTGGCATGGAATACACCATGGACTATGTGGATGAGGCCGACCCCCATGATGAGGTCGTCGAGCAAGACGGCGCACGCGTGATGATCGCCCCTATGGCGCAGATGTTCCTGTTCGGCACCGAGATTGACTATGAGGTCTCGCTGCTAGAATCCGGTTTCAAGTTCAGAAACCCGAACGTGGTCGACGCCTGCGGATGCGGTGAGTCAATCAAATTTGACGAAAGCCTTTCTTCAGAGGCTTAGGCCGACTTTAGATGCACATAGGTTTCGTTGAAGCGTTTCGTTAAGTGCTCACCTGCCGAAATCACCTGATCTGACTCAGGCGGCGCAACATTTGTGTCGTAGGACGGGTTAAAAAACAACGGGACCGAAATCCGTTCATGAGCCCCGCCAACCACCCGGTGTTCGGTCGCCTTGACGCGGCCTGCGGTCCAGAACTCAAGCATTTCACCAAAGTTGATGACGAACGTGCCCGGCGCGGCCTCCACCTTTTCCCAGGTCCCGTCAGGCATACGAACTTCTAGGCCTGCGGTTCCGTCGGTCGCCAGCAGGGTCAGGCAGCCATAATCGGTATGGGCCCCAATACCGAAATCCTTCTCGCCCGCCCAGATAGGCCGCTGCGGATAATAATTCCCGCGCAGCAGAGCCATTGGTGTGTCAAAGGCCGTGTCGAAACTGTCAGCATCTCGACCCAGGGCCACGGCGATCGCGCGTAGCACCTGCATTGCTACACCACACGCATCTGCATAGTAGGCGCGGATGGTCTGCTCGAAGCTTTCCGGTGCCTCGGGCCACTGGTTCGGCGCATAGACGCTCAGTTTGCGCGCGCGATACGGGCTCAGCTCAGGCAGCTCATAGCCGCAATCAAAGACCTCTTTGAAATCCGGGTTGGCGTTCGGATCCACCTGTTCAGATTTCGGCGCGCCCCACCCCCGGTTTGACCCGGTCGCAGCCATATCGACCAGTTTCTTATCCTGCTCAGGCAGCCGGAAGAAGTCGAAGTAAGTCGAAATCACCTGCTGCACCCGTTCAGCACTCAGCCCGGTATTTCCGATGGTCAAAAAACCCACCTGCCCGATGGCCTGCTGAAGCCGGATAAGTTCGTCCTTATCGCGGCTATCCAGTTTTTCGAGATCAAGATTATCAATCATGGCGCCCTCACCGAATCACGGCGGACCGTGCCGAGGTGCAGCCGGAACTGCAACCTGAATTGTAAGCTCCGATCAACGGTGCTATCCGAAAGGCAAATCGCGGATCTAGCAGGAGAAACGGATATGCGGCGCAAGCTGGCGGCGGGAAACTGGAAAATGAACGGAACCGGCGCGGCCCTTGCCGAGCTTGAAGCATTGGCAGCGCGCTATCCAACGCCCGAAGTCGATATCCTGATCTGCCCGCCAGCCACGTTGCTAGAGCGTGCTGCGACAACCGTCGAAAGTTCTGGTGTGGCCGTTGGTGGCCAGGATTGCCACGCGGAAAGCACGGGGGCACACACCGGCGACATCAGCGCCGAGATGCTGCGGGATGCGGGCGCCTCAGCGGTGATCCTGGGCCATTCGGAACGCCGTGTGGACCATGGCGAGCAAAATGAAGATATCCGCGCAAAGGCCCGTGCTGTCATGGACGCAGGGCTGCAAGCCGTCATCTGCGTCGGTGAAAGCTTGGAACAGCGCGAAGCGGCCAACACGCTGGACATCATTGGCGGTCAGATGTCAGGCTCGATCCCCGATCAATCCACTGGCGAGAACCTGATCATCGCCTATGAACCGATCTGGGCCATTGGCACCGGCAAAGTCCCAACTCTGGACGAGATTGGGGCCGTACACGATTTCATTCGTGCACGTCTTGAACGCCGATTTGGCGAGGGTGTCGGCCGTTCAGTGCGCGTGCTTTACGGTGGCTCAGTCAAGCCGTCGAACGCAGCTGAGATATTTGGCGTTTCGAATGTGGATGGTGCGCTGGTGGGCGGCGCCAGTCTGAAAGCAGATGATTTCTCGGGTATTATCGACGCATTGTGTGCGACGTGAGACGGATGTTACTCAGCGATATCTTCCGCCCAAAGCTCGGGCTTCTCCGCGATAAACCGCTTCATCAAGGCGATACATTCTGGGTCTTCGGCTAAGACAACCTCAACGCCGCGTTCACGCAGAAACGCTTCATTACCGCCAAAGTTCTGAGTGTCCCCGATCACTACGCGTGGGATTCCGAATTGCACGATGGTGCCCGCACACATCATGCAGGGTGACAAAGAGGTATAGAGGACCGTATCGCGATAGGTCTTCTGTCGCCCCGCTTTGCGCAAGGCATCCATTTCGCCATGGGCGATCGGGTCACCACGCTGCACCCGTTGGTTGCGCCCTCTGGACACAACCTCTCCACCCCGGGCTAACACCGACCCGATTGGGCAGCCACCTTCGTCAAACCCCGCTTTCGCCTCATCATAGGCAATGCGCAGTAGGCGCATGTCGGTGTCTGTCATCATGTCGAGCAAACCTCCTCGGATCGGTGTTTTGTCAGCAGCGTGACGAATACAGATGCAGGCGTCAACGCCGCCATCACGCCAGCTTCATCGTTACGATCCCCGCAATGATGAGGGCCGCGGCCAACAAGCGCATAGGAGTCAGCGCTTCACCCAACACGGTGACGCCAACCACAAACGCGCCAACCGCACCAATACCGACCCAGATCGTGTAAGCGGTGCCTAGCGGCAGGTCTCGCATCGCCAGTGACAGTAGTCCAAACGACCCGATCATCGAAACGCCCATGATCGCGGTCGGCCACAGCCGTGTAAAACCAGCGGATTGCTTCATCGCACCCGCCCAAACAATTTCTAGTATTCCGGCAAAAACAAGCATGATCCATGCCATGAGGTGACCCCATATCAAAGCGGGCCGTCCCGCATGATCTGCCCGTGGTGGGGAGGTCGTCCTCTGAAACAGAGATATGTATCCCTGTCCCGGGGTTCAAGTCCGGCCGGGCAACATCTGCTGCCCGGCCAGCCACACGCTAGTTCGTTATGATTTCAGGCCCCATGACCGAGTTCGGCAGGAAGGTCGAAATCCACGGGATATACGTCACCATGATTAGGAAGACGAACAGCACCGCCAGGAAGGGCAGCGCAGCCTTCACGACACCCATCATCGGCATGCCGGCAACGCCGGACGTCACGAACAGGTTCAGCCCAACCGGCGGTGTGATCATCCCAATCTCCATGTTCACCACCATGATGATGCCCAAATGGATCGGGTCGATGCCCAGTTCGATTGCAATCGGGAACACCAGAGGTGCAACGATCACCAACAGACCTGAAGGTTCCATGAACTGACCACCGATCAGCAGAATCACATTCACCACGATCAGGAAGGTTACAGGACCCAGCCCAGCAGACAACATCGCCTCGGCAATGTGCTGTGGCACCTGTTCGTCGGTCAAAACATGCTTCAGGATCAGCGCATTGGCGATGACGAACAGCAGCGTGACGGTCAGCTTACCAGCCTCGAACAGCGTGTGCTTGGTGTCAGGATGGAAGAACGCTGTGATCAGCGCGTGGGGTTTCTTGAACAGCGAGATATTCGCAGTCCCTTCTTCCGTGCTGAGCGGCCCCATATCCTTGTAGACAAAGCTGGCAATCAGGAAGGCGTAGACAGCGGCCACGGCTGCGGCCTCGGTTGGTGTGAAGATACCACCATAGATACCGCCCAGGATGATTACGATCAGGAACAGGCCCCAACCAGCCTCGCGCGCCGAGACGAAGATTTCGCCCCAGCCCTTCCAATCGCCCTTCGGCAGGTTCTTAACCTTGGCCATGACATAGATGGTGATCATCAGCATCAGACCGGCCATCAGGCCCGGAATAACACCCGCCAGGAACATCCGCCCGACCGAAACCTCGACGGCCGCGGCGTAGACCACCATCACAATCGACGGCGGGATCAGAATGCCCAGAGTGCCCGCGTTACAGATCACACCGGCGGCGAATTCCTTGGAATAACCCACCTGACGCATCCCGGCGATCACGATGGAGCCGATGGCCACAACGGTCGCCGGGGACGACCCGGACAGTGCTGCAAACAGCATACAGGCGAAAACACCCGCGATTGCCAGACCGCCCGGCAAATGCCCCACGCACGCAATCGAGAACCGGATGATCCGCCGCGCCACGCCACCCGTCGTCATGAAGGACGAGGCCAGAATGAAGAAGGGGATCGCAAGGAGGGTAAAGTGCCCCTCGAACGCCTCGAACAGTGTTCCTGCGACCGAAGCCAATGAACTGTCGGAATAGATCAGCAGGAACAGGGTCGAGCTGAGGCCCAAAGCCACGGCAATCGGAACACCGATCAGCAGGAGGCCAATGACCATTGAAAAGAGAAGTACGACGTCCATTAGTTGTGCTCTCCTTGCTGAGCCCGGACCTCTTCGATCTCGTCCTCGACCTCGTGACTGGCGACCAGGCGGTCGGTCTCACCACGCCAGATCTGAACGGCGACTTGCGCAAAGCGGATCACCAGCAGCAGCATCGAAAGGGGTAGGATGAAGTAAGGAACGACCTTGGGTAGTTTTTCGTAGTATTCGCCGTAGTTGATCAGGCCCTCCAGAAACCGCAGCGGAGCGATCATCGGGATATCGTCAACTTCGTAAAAGCTTTGACTGCGCGCATCAAAATTCAGACCCGTGGGAAACCAGCGGCCTGATGTGGGCGGCAAATCCGCGAACACTGCCCAGTAGTCATAGGACCCTTTGAGCAGCAAAAGCGAGAAAACCAGACAACAGGCGACGGCAATCAGCGCCAATATGCGACGCGGTCCAGGGGCCAGCATGTTCAGGATCGCATCAACGCCCAGATGCGCGTGCTTTTTTACTGCATAAGAAGCGCCCAGCAGAACCAGCCAGCCGAACATGAACACTGTCAGCTCCAGCGCCCATAGAATATTGGAATTAAAGAAGAACCGGGCGATCACATTGGCAAAGGTTACGGCCGTCATAAGGCCCAGCAGCAATGCAATCAGGGTTTCTTCGATATGGTCGACCAGCCCGGTCGGGCCGGATTTCGCACCAGACATCTTTCTGTCCCCGCAATTTTTGTGATGAGAGTGATAGCGGGCGGGCTTTCACAGCCCGCCCAGCCTGCGCGTTGGATACTCCCCAGTCCCCCGACGCGTGGCCCGATCCGGATCAGAACCCGGCGTTGATCGCCTGAGCGGCGTCGATCTTGTCCTGACCTACGTCGCCAGCGAATTGATCCCAAACAGGCTTCATCGCATCGACCCAGGCTTGACGCTGTTCAGGTGTCAAATCGCGGATGATGCCGCCTGCGTCGGTGATCGAGGCTTTGGCCGCTTCGTTAACCGAAAAGGCTTCTTTGTTCCGCTGCTCGGTCACTTCGGCCAGAATTGTCGTGAATTGGTCACGCACTTCCGGATCCAGACTGTCCAGCCAGTCCACCGAGGTCACAACCAGATAGTCGATGATACCGTGATTGGTCTCGGTGATGCCGTCCTGCACCTCAAAGAACTTCTTGCCGTAAATGTTCGACCAAGTGTTCTCCTGCCCGTCCACAACGCCCTGCTGCAGCGCGCCATAGACTTCCGAGAAGGCCATTTTCTGCGGGCTGCCGCCAATGGCTTCCATCTGAGCAACCAGAACGTCCGAAGATTGCACACGGAACTTCAGTCCATCCGCATCGGACGGATCAACCAAAGGCTTGTTGGCCGACATCTGCTTCATGCCATTGTGCCAGAAGGCCAGCCCCTGCAGGCCACGGCGCTGCATGCTGTCTTTCATCGCCTGACCATCTGCTGATGCTTGGAACGCATCCACAGCATCGATGTTCTTGAACATGAACGGCAAGTCAAACAGGCGGAACTGCTTGGTGAATTTCTCGAACTTCGACAGCGATGGCGCGGCCAATTGCACATCGCCCTGCAGCATCGCCTCAAGCACTTTGTCATCGTTGTAGAGGGTGGAGTTCGGATATACCTCCATGCACATCACGCCCTGCATCTCGTCATTGACGCGCTGCTCCAGCAGCGAGGCAGCGATGCCCTTGGGGTGTTTGTCGGTGTTGGTCACATGCGCGAATTTGACGACAATCTCGCCGTCATCACAGGCCGCCATGCCTGCTGTAGCGGTTACCGTAAGCGCCATCGCCGTTGCGGCGGTTGCTAGAAATTTCATCTGTCTTCCTCCCTGACTTCAAAACAGTTCAATAGGTGCCACACGGGCACCGCATGCCCGGCAGTCAAACGAATCAACTCTAACGGCACAACGATTTGATCGATTATAGCCGGCCCTCTATTTTTACTATGGATAACAATGCTTTACACTTCACTCCAAACCACTTCTTTAGACACGGCAACTCGCTTGTGCGAAAATCCGCACATCAAAATTCTTGTATGTGCGGATTTTCGCACGGTATTCGAATCAAATGGTACGAATCGCGTTTGATCCCCAAACGCACCGACCGCAGCCCGCTCCAGCGGGCTGCCCGACCCAACAACTTGCCCGCATGATATGCGGGTTAAGCTGGCGGGAGTATCTGCTTATCTTCGGTAGTCTTCCGGTTTGATCTGGTACCGCGCGAGTTTGTCATAAAACGTCTTGCGTGGCAGTTTTAGTGCCTTTGCCGCGTCCGAGGCTTTGCCATTGTGCCGCCCTAACGCAGCGATCAGCAACGATCGTTCGACCCGCGCCATCTGATCGCTGAGCCCAAGCTCAGCCGCTTGCGCCACATCGTCCGGCATCCCCAGAACAAAACGCATCGCTGCCGACATCAGAGACCGCGCATTGCCCGGCCAATCACGCGCCATCAGCGAGGCAAGGTGTTCCGAGGTGATCTCTGGCTCGGGAATGCCTGCCTGTTCAGCCGCTTGCGCGACATAGTGGCGGAAGATGACAGGAATGTCCTCGGGCCGTTCTGCCAGTGACGGAATACGCACCCGCATCACATCCAACCGATAGAAGAGATCGGCGTTGAATTGACCCTGGTCTGAAAGCGCTGACAGATCAGCCGTTGTTCCCGCGATAATCCGCGTCTCAGTGCCCTGTTCCATCAGCTCAAGCGCGGCGTATTGGGTTGCCACCGGCAGCGCCGATATCTCGTCCAGAAACAACGACCCGCCGACAGCAGAAGCAGCACTTTGCGCCAGATCATCAGCGCTCAGCCCCGAGGCTGGGCGTTTCACAAACGATCCCTGGGCAACGGGCGACATCAGATGCACCACCTCCGCGACCTTGGATATGCCGCTACCCGGTGGACCGGTCACCAAAACCTCGGCGCCGGTCATTGCAACATTGCGAACCCGGTCACGCAAAGCCGCTGCCTGCGCGGACAAACCAAACAGCAGCCGTGCCGCTGGGTCGCCACGCTCCAACTCGGTTTTTAGCGCACGCTCACGCAGAACTTCACAGCGTGCCGAAAATGCGCGTTCGAGCACGGTCAGCAAATCAGCTGCGGCGCAGGGCTTCTCCAGAAAATCGAAAGCACCCTGCCCCATCGCTTTTACTGCCATCGGAATATCGCCTTCACCTGTCAGCAGGACAACCGGCAGGTCTGGGTCAATCTCATGCGCATAGGCCAACAGATGAAACCCATCCCGCCCCGGCATTCTAATATCTGACAGGATCACACCCGGAAAATCGGCGCGTATATGATCCTTGGCTGCCACAAACGATCCCACGGACAGAGGCTCACATTCCGCCAGCTCCAGCGTCTGTGACAACGCCTCGCGCACCGCCGCGTCATCGTCCACCAAAAGCACTTTGCGCGTCATGCCACCTTACCCTCTGCAAAATGCTCCAGTTCCACGCTGAATACAGCACCACCTTCCGCGTTCGCACCCCGGATATTGCCGCCAAAGCTTTGCACCAATCCGTAAGAGATCGACAGCCCAAGCCCCAAACCTTCGGACGAGCCTACAGATTTTGTAGTGTAAAAGGGTTCAAACAGCTTGTCCGGATCTTCGATCCCCGGGCCTGTATCGCGGATGAACACAACCAGACGATCCCCGTTATCGATCTGAATACTGATCCCTTTGTCCACCTGACCGTCCATGGCATCGATAGCGTTGTTGATCAGATTCACAAAAACCTGCGCCAGACGGACCTCTCCACCCCAGGCGTTCGCGGGATGTGAGGGAGGCGACCAGTCTAGTGTCACCTGCTCCTCTCGCAGGCGAGGCTCTGTCAGTTCTATTGCCGACTGGATGACCTGCACCAGATCGACCTTCCCCATAGGCTCGCTCTCATTACGAGCAAAAGCCCTGAGGTTCTTGATGATCCGCGCCATGCGTGCCGCCATTTCTGAGATACGCCCGAGGTTTTTCCCGGCTTTTTCGCCCTGCCCGCGCTCCATATAAGCCGCGCCATTGTCCGCAAATTGCTGGATTGCCATCAACGGTTGGTTCAACTCATGACTGATGCCTGCCGACATCTGACCCAAAGCGCTGAGCTTGCCGGCCTGAACCAAATCTGCCTGAGCCTTTTTCAGTGCCGCTTCGGCCTCCTGCCGCTCTGCCACTTCGCGCCGCAAAGCGGTATTGGCCGTGGTCAGGTCACGCGTTCGTTTCGCCACGCGGCCTTCCAGCACCGCATTTGCCTCGGCCAGCGTGCGCCGCCGCTCGGTTGCAAGAAACAGCAAGGCTCCAAAGGCCAGACAGATGGCTGCAACCGCCGCCGCCTGCAGCCCAGCCAAACGCCGCGCCGGGGCCACATCCACCAGCACCTCAGCTGTCATGTCGATCACCGGCAGATCAAGTGTCAGATGCAGCGCCCGACGTGGCAAATAACGGCCCCAGTTCAACGACCATAGCTCATGCCCGTCCACCCAAGACGTGGCAAAATCGATCGGGATCCCATCTGGCGGTGTGAGCCCCCTTTGCCCCTCAGCCCGTGACCAGAACAGAAGATCGGACCGGTTTGAGATAAAGACGACCCCGTCATTATCCACAAAAAACACCGCCTCGGTGCTGCCGCGCCAAGTCTGTTCCACATCCTGCACATCCGCGACAACCATCAGGGCGCCGACAACCTGCCCGGCGGCGCCAAAACTGGGCGCAGCATAAGAATATATCCTGTTTCCGCTGTCCGGATCGACCCCATGCGCGCTGCCCATGGCCCCCTGCAGGGCGCGCCTGAATGCGGGATGCTCGGCCATATTACGCGGCCCCACGGGCTTTGCGGATGCCAGAACCCGGCCCGACTGATCCAGATAAATCATGTTGATCGCGGCCGTCTTGTCCGCCACATCCAGCAGCATGAGACGGGCCGCCAGTTCTTGCTCAGGAGTACTGAGCTCTTGCAGCGTCGGATGGTTCGCCATCAGGACAGCAAGCTCTTGATAGACCTGCATCTGCGTACTCAACCGGTCAGCCGCCAATTCAAGATCGGCCTCGGCCTTTTCACCGAGCTGCGACAGGGCTTGCCGATACCCATAAGACCAGACAGCCGTCGATAGCAAACCAACCGCCAACAGGAATCCAGCAATGACCCAAAGCCTCTGCATGACATAGGGTCTTGCATTCACCACGCCCGATGGCAAGTCTGCGCGACATGAAGACCCTGTCACAATCCCCGACTAATCCTGATTTTGTCCAAAACCCCTATCCTTTCTACGACAAGGCCCGCGCCTGTGGTGATCTGTTCTATTGGGAGGATTACCAGATGGTCTCAGCAGTTTCGCACAAGGCTGTGCAGGCACTGTTTCGGGACAGACGGTTTGGCCGTGAGGTTCCACCTGAACGCGCCCAACCCGCGCCCGATCATCTGGCCCCTTGGTTGGCGATCGAGGCGCATTCTTTGCTCGAAACTGAACCGCCCCGCCACACGCGCCTACGTGCCTTGATCAACCGCGCCTTCACGTCGCGCGCGATTACCAGCCTTGCGCCATCCATCGAAACGCTCTGCCACGCGTTGATCGATCAATTTACTGATACGTCGTTCGACCTGCTGGAGGCTTATTGTACCCAAATCCCGGTCATCACGATCTGCCGACTTCTGGGTGTGCCCGAGACAATGGCCCCTGACCTGCTGCGCTGGTCCCACGATATGGTCGCCATGTACCAGGCCAACCGCACCATTGAAACGGAACACCGGGCGGCGCAATCCTCGCGCGAGTTTGCCGAATTTCTTCTGGGCTACACCGATCAGCGACGCACGGACCCGCGTGATGACCTGATCACCCGCCTTATTGCGGCTGAGGAAGAAGAAGAGAAACTCTCGACAGATGAACTGGTCGCCACCTGCATCCTGCTTTTGAATGCCGGGCATGAGGCAACGGTGCATTCACTCGGCAATGGGGTCAAAACACTGTTGCAAACCCAAACTGACAAAGCGGCGTTGGCATCTGATACCATAGACTCCACAGTCGAAGAAATCCTGCGCTACGACCCGCCGCTACATATGTTCACACGCTATGCCTATGAAGATATCGAGGTCTTCGGTCACTCATTCAAACGCGGTGATCAGGTGGCACTGCTGCTCGGGGCCGCCAATCGAGACCCTGAGGCTTGGTCTGATCCAACCCCCTTCGATCCAACTCGGCCCATCCAAACCAATTCCAGCTTTGGCGGCGGCCTTCATTTCTGCGTGGGTGCGCCGCTCGCTCGGCTTGAAATGCGCATCGCCTTGCCAATCCTGTTCGACAGATGCCCCGATTTGCGATTGACCGAACCTCCGCACTATTCGAACAGCTACCATTTCCACGGCCTGGAAAAACTCATGGTTCAACGCTGAATCGCGCGTACCGCGCGATGCCTCCGGCGGAGGTATTCTGGGCCAGATGAACAGGGATCCAGACTTCATCTGGCCAAAAATATCCCGGGGGAGGCGCCCCTTCAGGGGCGGCGGGGGCAGCGCCCCCTTGACCACCTAGTCAACGGCTAAAGCATTCAAGGGAAGCATTGTCGTTGATTTTATCTCTTCCATCGACAGCAGTGCGGTAACGTTGTGCACACGCACTTCAGCGATCAGAGATTGATAGAACTGATCGTAAGCGCGCGCATTTTTAACGCGCACCTTCAGGATATAATCGATATCCCCGGCCAGGCGGTGCGCCTCCTGCACTTCGGGCTGATCCCGCAATGCTTTCAGGAACTTGCGCTGCCACTCTGCCTCATGTTCCGAGGTCCGGATCAGAACAAAGAATGTCGCCTCAAACCCCAGCGCCTCGGCATCCAGCAAAACCGTTTGCTGGCCAATAATACCGGCGCTTTTTAGTTTGCGGATTCGATTCCACACAGGCGTCTTGGAACTGCCTACCCTGGCCGCTATTTCGTCCAGCGACTGACTGGCATCGCGTTGTAGCTCGGCCAGAATTTTCCGATCTGTGCTGTCTATCCGCACCGTCATTCCGGTTTTCCTTCAATTTCAGAACCCGTGTCCCACCAAATGCAATCATTGGAACGGACGTTCTTATTTGATCGGCAATATGGCGATTTGCTGGGAATATTTCCTATATTGAGAGACAAGTCAAACCACGCTCTGGACGATCTGATGCAGTTCGAACGCAAAATAGGATATGTCGAATTTGTCGGCGCGGGACCCGGTGATCCGGACCTGCTGACACAAAAGGCGCTCAAAGCCTTCGCAGCTGCGGATGTCGTACTGCATGACCGACTGATCAGCGCAGAGATTCTGGCGCTTGCCGGTCAGACTGCAACTCTTGTCGATGTCGGGAAGGCCGGGTTTGGCCCCTCCTGGAAACAAAGTGATATCGACGCACTTCTGGTCGACTATGCGCTCAAGGGCAACCGCGTCGTGCGCCTGAAATCCGGTGACCCCACCCTGTTTGGACGGCTGGATGAAGAAATCGACGCCGTCGATGCTGCTGGCATCCGTTGGAGCATCGTTCCGGGCATCACCGCCGCGTCTGCCGCCGTTGCGGGAATCGGCCAAAGCCTCACCCAGCGCGGTCGCAACTCTTCGGTTCGTTTTCTGACCGGGCATGACATGAAAGGCTTTGCCGACCACGATTGGGCAGCGCTTGCCCGCAATGGCTCGGTTGCCGCGATCTATATGGGCAAGAAATCTGCGCGGTTCATTCAGGGCCGTCTGATCATGCATGGCGCAGATCGCGCGATCCCGATCACATTGGTCGAAAACGCCTCGCGCCCTGATCAGCGCGTTCTCACCACCAGCCTCGATCAACTGCCCACCGACCTGAGCGCCGCCGAAATGGACGGCCCGGTTCTGACATTCTATGGCCTTGCCCCGCGTCAGGCGGCTGAGGCCCTGACCGAATTCAATAAGGAGCTTGCCTGATGGCCCGCGCTTTTACCCCCAAAGTTGTCACCGCCAACGACCTGCTGGAAGGCGACGTGATCTATCAGACCGAGGATGACCGCTGGTCGCGCGAATTATCCGAGGCAGAACTGATCACCGATGAAGCCCATGCACAGGTGCGTCTGCTGGATGCTGCCCGGCAGGCTAACAAGATCGTCGGCGCCTACCTGGCCGATGCAGCCGCTGGCGAAAACGGCCCTGAACCCACCCATTTCCGAGAGGAGTTCCGCCGTACAGGACCCTCGAACTATGCCCATGGCAAGCAGGAAACCGAAACGCAGCCCCGGGCCTGATAACTGGCCCTTCTCTCTCCCCTTCAAGGCCCCTGGTTTCGGGGCTGCAACTAAGGACAGCTAGATATGTATCGCTACTCCGAGTTCGACACAGCATTCCTGGCAGAACGCAACAGACAGTTCCGCGCCCAGGTTGAGCGCCGCATTGACGGCTCGTTGACCGAAGATGAATTCAAGCCCCTGCGCCTGATGAACGGCCTGTACCTACAGCTGCACGCCTACATGCTGCGCGTCGCCATTCCCTATGGCACGCTGAACAGCGCGCAGATGCGCCAACTGGCTTTGTTGGCCGAAAAGTGGGACAAGGGCTATGGCCATTTCACCACCCGCCAGAACATCCAGTATAACTGGCCGAAACTGAAAGACGTACCGGATATGCTGGACGCGCTGGCCGAGGTTGGCATGCACGCCATCCAGACCTCGGGCAACACGATCCGCAACGTGACCGCCGACCATTTCGCCGGTGCCGCCGCGGATGAAATCGCCGACCCGCGCCCCTATGCAGAACTGCTGCGCCAGTGGTCCACCGACCACCCCGAGTTCCAGTTCATGCCGCGCAAGTTCAAGATCGCCATCACCGGCAGCGAAAATGATCGCGCCGTGATCAAAGCGCATGACATCGGCCTGCAACTGGTCGAGCGCGATGGCGTTTTGGGTGCCCGTGTCATCGTGGGTGGCGGCCTGGGCCGTACGCCGATGATCGGCAAGGAACTGTCCGAATTTGTCGCCTTTGACGACCTGCTGGCTTATCTTGAGGCCACCGTTTCCGTCTGGAACCAGATCGGCCGCCGCGACAACAAGTACAAAGCGCGCATCAAAATCACCGTGCATGAGCATGGCATCGACGCCATCCGCGCCAAAGTGAACGAGCGTTTCCTGCAGGTTCGCCCGCAGTTCAAGGGAGCCGACATGAACCTGCTGGAAGAGATCAAGGGTCACTTTGCAGCGCCTGATTTCCGTCAGGGCTCGGTTGCGTCGTTTGAAAGCGCCTATACCAACGATCCGGTCTTCCGCTCGTGGGTCGACACCAACATCGCGCCGCACAAGGATGCGAACCATGCGATCGTGACGATCTCGATTAAGAAGCACGGCCAGACGCCCGGCGATGCAACTGCCGAGCAGATGCGCGTGATGGCCGATCTGGCCGAGGAGTTCGCCTATGACGAACTGCGCATTAGCCATGAGCAGAACGTGATCCTGCCGCATGTCCACAAATCGGACCTGCCCGCGATCCATGCGAAGCTGAAGGAATACGACCTGGCCACAGCCAATATCGGCCTGATCAGCGACATCATCGCCTGCCCCGGCATGGATTACTGCGCGCTGGCGACGGCCCGCTCGATCCCGGTTGCGCAGGAAATCGCGACCCGGTTTGACGAGCTGAAGCTGGAGCATGATATCGGTCACCTGAAGATCAAGATCTCGGGCTGCATCAACGCATGTGGTCACCACCATGTGGGCCATATCGGCATTCTGGGTCTGGATCGCGCAGGCGTCGAAAACTACCAGATTACTCTGGGCGGTGACGCGACCGAAACAGCCGCCGTTGGCGACCGCACTGGTCCAGGCTTTGCCTATGACGAGATCGTGCCAGCCGTCGAACGCATCGTGGACACCTATCTGAACCAGCGTGAGAGCGCCGAAGAAACCTTCCTGGAAACATACCGCCGCGTCGGTATGGCTCCGTTCAAGGCGGCCCTCTACCCCGAGGTTCAGGCGAATGCCGCTTGACCTTATCCAGACGGAACTGGGTGCAGACAGGCGCGAACTGACCGACAAGGTTGACGCGCTGAACAACCGGTTCCGCCACCACAGCGCCCATGATGTCATGCATGGCGCAATCGAAGAGATCGACGAGCTTGCTCTGGTCTCAAGCTTTGGGGCGGAATCGGTGGTGTTGCTGCATATGGCGGCGGTGGTCGACAAGATGACCCCGGTGCTGTTTGTGGACACGCAGATGCTGTTCACCGAAACGCTGGAATACCAGCAGGAGGTCAGCGAGCGTCTGGGCCTGAAAAACGTTCATATCGTCCGCGCGGATGATCAGGACATTCAGCGGGAAGACCCCTATGGCGCGCTGCGCCTACGGGATACGGATGTGTGCTGCAACCTGCGCAAGACCTTCCCGCTGCAACAGGCATTGACCGGGTATTGCGGCTGGATTACCGGGCGCAAGAGATTCCAGTCCGGCACCCGCGCCGCGCTCGATTTCTTCGAGGTCGAAGACGGAACCGGCCGGATCAAGGTGAACCCCCTGGCCCATTGGGCGCCCGAAGACGTGCGGGCTTACATGGAAGAAAACAACCTGCCCCGGCATCCGCTGGTGGCCAAAGGATACCCTTCGATCGGCTGTGCGCCCTGCACCTCGCCGGTCAAAGAAGGCGAAGACCCCCGCGCCGGACGCTGGCGCGACCAGAGCAAGGAAGAATGCGGCATTCATTTTGTCGATGGCAAGATGGTGCGCGCCGGAGAGACAACATGAACGTAATCGTAAACGATGAGGGCTTTGCCCCCGATGACTGGACCGACGGGTTCGTCACACTGGAAGACGCCGCAAATGACGTTGTGGCGCTGGATGTGGCCTCGGACACCGACCCGGATGAGCTGATTGATCGCCTGGGCGGCGCCAAGATGGTACGCGTGGACTTTCCATCCTCGGCGGATGGGCGCGGCTTCACTATTGCTCGTGTTCTGCGCCTGAAAGGCTTTACTGGTCGTTTGCGCGCAAAGGGTCATGTCCTTGCAGACCAGTACGCCATGGCGCGTCGCAGCGGCTTTGACGAGGTTGAAATCGACAACGCACTGGCTGCCCGACAACCTGAAGATCAATGGCTGGCGCGTGCCGATTGGCAAGACAACAACTATCAGGCCCGCCTGCGCGGCTAAACCCGCCATCACCGGCCAACCAGAACCGGGGGCAATCTGTCCCCTTTTCCTGACCTGGATCAAAGATTAAACGGAGATGTCGGTTTAACAAACCGGCAGTGAAACGATGACAGAGATGAAACCCGTGAGTGAAGCAACCGCCGTAAAGGCCCCCGTTCTGCCCGACGCGCAGACCGTGACCGATGTGAAGCATTGGACCGACAGCCTGTTCTCGTTCAAAGTGTCGCGCCCGGCAACGCTGCGGTTCCGCTCGGGCGAGTTCGTGATGATCGGCCTGATGGGCGACCCGGACCCCAAGACCGGTCGTCAGAAACCTCTGTTGCGCGCCTATTCGATCGCATCTCCGTCGTGGGATGAAGAGCTGGAGTTCTACTCGATCAAGGTGCAGGATGGCCCGCTGACCTCGAAGCTGCAGCATATCAAGCCCGGCGATCAGATCATCCTGCGGCCCAAGCCTGTTGGCACGCTGGTTCATGACGCCCTGCTGCCCGGCAAGCGTCTGTGGTTCTTCGCCACCGGCACCGGCTTTGCCCCCTTCGCCTCGTTGCTGCGCGAGCCGCAGACCTATGAGGACTATGACGAGGTCATCATCACCCATACCTGCCGCGAAGTGGCCGAGTTGGAATATGGTCGTCAGCTGATCGAAAGCATCCGTCAGGACGAATTGCTGGCCGAGCTGATCGGCGAAGGTTTTGCCGACAAGATCCGCTACTACCCGACCACCACGCGGGAACAGAGCCCCAAGATGGGCCGCATTACCGAATTGCTGAAAGATGGCACCGTGTTTGCCGATCTAGGAATCGAGGGTGGCATCAAGCCGGAAACCGACCGTGCGATGGTCTGCGGTTCATTGGCTTTTAACCTGGATATCAAGGAAATCCTGGAAGGGTTTGGCCTGCGCGAGGGCGCAAACTCTGAACCCAAGGAATTCGTGATCGAAAAGGCATTTGTCGGCTGATCGACACGGCTGGCCGGACCATTCCTGACCCGACCAGCCGATTCCCGCGATAATTCACGGGAATTTCCGACTAACAGGCGTTTATGCTGCTTGAAACGCTGCCCGGCCCGGTCTAAATTCCGGGCTCGAAATTCTGCAATCATCAAAGGAATGAACCCATAGCTCGCAGACCCCACAACGCGCCGCCGCAGAGAGACACCGGACCGCGCGTCAATGACAAGATCCGTGCCCCCGAAATTCGCCTGATTGGCGCTGAAGGCGAAAATGTCGGGGTGGTTCATCCCGCCAAAGCCATGCAACTTGCTGACGAAGCTGGTCTCGACCTGGTCGAGATTTCGCCAAATGCGAATCCGCCGGTTTGCAAGATCATGGACTTCGGCAAGTTCAAATATGAAACGCAAAAGCGCGAAGCCGAAGCCCGTAAGAAGCAAAAAGTCATCGAGGTGAAAGAGGTCAAATTCCGGCCCAACACCGACACCCATGACTATGACGTCAAGATGCGCAATGTTTTCAAGTTTCTGGAAAACGGCGACAAGGTCAAAGTCACGCTGCGTTTCCGCGGTCGTGAGATGGCACACCAGAACCTGGGCCGTGAGCTTCTGGAACGGGTGGCAGAAGACGTTAAGGAAATCGGCAAGATCGAAAACATGCCGAAGATGGAAGGCCGTCAGATGATCATGATGATCGGTCCGCTTCCGCAGAAATAAACCCGATTGCAGAAGCCCCCTTGAAGCCAAGGGGGCTTTGTTGCGCGCGCACTACTGGCTTTTGCGGTCTTTGTTCCACAAAATCGCGTCTCGCAAGTCAAAGCCAAGCGAAACAAGATCGACCACCAACAGCACCAGCAAAAACTGCGCATAGATCGGCAGAAGATCGGTATGCGTGTTCAGAACGTAGACGATGATCAAAACCATCGGCGTCCAGAACAGCAGATGCGGAAGCGCCATGGCGCGCGACATGCCACGCTCTGCCATCATGATCGGCAGGTTCAATGCCATCCCCAGAATGGCCAGTCCCGCAATAACTGCGCCATAGGGCTGATCCAGAAACGCCAGCGGCACCAGATTGGCCGGAACAAGAACCACCGACATCCAAATCTGAACCCAGGCCGGAAGGTTTTGGAAGCTGATCCAGATATCTCTGAGCATTTTCAAGAGCCTTACCGTCTTTAGTTCAGGTCGACCTTAAACGCGTCTTCACTGGCTGAAAGGCCCCTCACAGAATTGTCAGAAGGACGCGTCCAACGCCGCCGAAAGCTTGGTGACCAACTCTTCAATCTGGGCCTCTTCGATGATGAAAGGTGGTGCCAGCAGGATGTGATCACCGGTTTTACCATCGCGGGTACCCGACATCGGATAACAAATCAGACCCTGGGCCAGCGCCGCTTTCTTAACCTTCCCAGCTAGCCCCAAAGATGGGTCAAACGGGGTTTTGGTCGCGCGATCAGCCACCAGTTCCAGCCCCCAGAACAGGCCTCTCCCGCGTATATCCCCCACATGAGGATGCTGACCAATGGCCGCGTTCAGCGCGGATTCCAGCTTCTCGCCCATCGCACCGGCACGTGTAGGTAGGTCTTTGGAGGTCAATTCCTGAACCACAGCCAAGGCGGCTGCGGTGGCGACGGGATGGCCGATATAAGTGTGGCCATGCTGAAAAAAGCCTGAACCGTCCCGAATGGCATCATAGATTTTACCGGTACACAACATCGCACCGATCGGTTGATATCCGGCCCCCAACCCTTTGGCAATGCACAATATATCCGGGCTAACCTGATCATGATCGCAGGCGAACAGATGGCCGGTTCGCCCCATTCCGCACATGACCTCATCCAAAATCAAAAGCACGCCATATTGATCGCAAATCTCCCGAATCCGCTGGAAATACCCCTCAACGGCTGGAACCGCCCCCAAGGTCGCACCCACCACCGGCTCTGCCATGAACGCCATCACCGTATCCGGGCCAAGGCGCAAAATTTCGGCCTCAAGCTCATTGGCGACGCGCTGACCATAATCAAAGCTACTCTCATTGTCGGGTCTTTCAGCATATTCGTAACAGGCCGCGATATGGGACATACCGATCAACATGGGTGCAAACTGCGCCCGGCGCCATTCATTGCCCCCCGCCGACAAGGCGCCCAACGTGTTGCCGTGGTAGCTCTGCTTGCGGGCAATCACATGGCGGCGTTCGGGCTGCCCGATCTCTAGATAGTACTGCCGTGCCAGTTTGATCGCAGCTTCGGTGGCCTCGGACCCACCCGATACAAAGTAAACCCGCTCCAAATCACCCGGGGCGTGTTTGATCAGCAAATCCGCCAGCGTTTCAGCCGGTTCCGAAGTCATAAACCCGCTATGCGCAAAGGCGATCTGTTCCACTTGCTGCTGCACGGCCTTAATAACCGCCGGGTTGGAATGGCCTAAGCAGGACACGGCCGCATCCCCACAATCCAGATAGCGCTTGCCGTCTGCGTCG
The DNA here is from genome assembly GCF_056533065.1 of Ruegeria sp. H4. Taxonomy (NCBI): domain Bacteria; kingdom Pseudomonadati; phylum Pseudomonadota; class Alphaproteobacteria; order Rhodobacterales; family Roseobacteraceae; genus Ruegeria; species Ruegeria sp. H4. The sequence goes on along the minus strand of NZ_JBQFOC010000002.1, from coordinate 1,902 downwards.
ATCAGGTAACACCCGTCTCCAGCAACCGCGACGGGCAAGGTGGATTTTGTATGGCGTGGAAACACGTGGCTCATTGGGAAGTTCCTTTAAGCAAAGCGATGAGTGCTGTGACCGAGGCTGCATTATCAGGCCAGGGCTGGCCTTCCGAATTTGTCAGGCTGTTTTCAAATCCAACCCGTAGATCACCGCCCTGTCGTGCCGCCTCAGCCAGGCACGCATGCTCCAGCGGCCCAAATGCGCACACCATCCACGGCGAAGTATCCTGAGGGAAGGATGCGATATCTTCGGTTGAGGAGATTTGATTGACTGTGTACCGCCCCAGCACCAGCAGGCGATCCACCTGCCCGTCTCGCACAACGCCAGTCTTCTGCCATGTCTTCAGCAGCGCCGCGTCGTCGGCGTCATACAGAATATGTTGCACCCGTGTGCCCTGATCATGACACAGCCCATAGACGCGTTCGGCCAGATCCGGCTGCCGGGCGATTTCTCGTACCGAGATGGAGGCCCATTTCGGTTGCACACGGCGCAAACACTCAAACTGCGCCTCAACATCATAGAGACCAGCCGCCTCAGTCGTGATCTGAACATCCATCTTAGGGAGCTGCCTGTTCAGCTCTGCGACCGCCTCAAGATATCGCCCTGCGTCCAGCGAATGCCGCCCATCGGCGTCCCGAATGTGAAGGTGCAGACCATCCGCTCCTGCCAAATGACATGCCCGTGCGGTTGATATGGTTCGATCCAACGTAACCGGCAGCTTGGCGTGATCCTCAGGTCCACGCCGGGCACCATTCGGCGCGACTAGAATATAAGGGTTTGTGGCCACCGGACCCTCCGCAACTGCCTGAGTTCGACCTACTCTGTCCCAACTTGTTTTCAATTGGCAATATAGAAAACATATGTTTTCTTTGTCCAATGACCGATACGTATAGCCATTTGATCAAAACCCTCCGGCATGACATTGATCACATGCCGCCACAACTACAGGCGGCTGCGAAATACGTGATCGATCATCCCGGCGATTTCGGCCTTGATCCGATCCGCACAACGGCCCGGAAGATCGGCGTCAGTTCCAACGTTCTTGTCCGCCTTGCCCAACGGATGGGCTATGACGGCTACGACGCATTCCGCCACCCGTTCCGGCAAGCCCTGGTCACGGATGGAGAGGATCGCCTGCACCAGGATTGGTTATCGCTTCAATCGTCCGAAGGGCCGTTCAGCGCGGCCCAAGCCGATTTTGCCCGCAATGAGTTGAACGTGGTCGCCCGATCCCTACGCCTTGTAGAACCTGAACGGGTCAAGGCCGCAACAGATCTCATTCTGAACACGCAACGGTGCTTTGTCACAGCAACACGGGCCAGCTATGCTCTGGCCTATTACTTTCATTATGCAGGTCGCATGGCCCATCCCGGATTGCAGCTGGTTCCCCGGCATATGGGCTCTGCTGCAGATGATCTGCTGGATGCGGGCAGCGGCGATTGCCTGCTGGCCATTACGGTCAGGCCCTATTCAGCCGAAACCATCCGCACCATGCGCTTTGCCGCTGGCAAGGGCATCCGGATCATCCTGATTTCAGATAGTGATGTGATCGCACCGGGAGTGCGCCCCGATATCAGCTTGCAGATCAGCACACGCTCAATGCACCATTTCTCTAGCTTTTCTGGGGCCATGGCGGTGCTGGAATGCCTGCTGAGCCATTTGTTTGCAGCGGGTGGTCAAGATGCCCTTCATCGAGTCGAGGCCTATGAGAAAGCCCGTGAAGACTCAGGCGCTTATTGGCAGCCGAAAAAATTGCCCAGACTACGCCGCACATGAAAAAGCCCCGGTTTTCACCGGGGCTTTTGTTTCTTCGGCTGCCCCCCTTAGCTACAAGCTTGGACGGCGCGTTTTGTCATGACGGCGACC